>NZ_SPQO01000005.1 GCF_004570325.1 Mycobacterium sp. PS03-16
TGGCAGCGGTGGCGGGACGCCGGGCTCGTTCGGCGGGACCGGCAGCGGGAACGGCGCGTGCGGCGCCGGGCCCGGCCCCGGCGCGGCACCGGGCGGCAGCTGCACCACCGGCGGGCCCGGATCCGGGTCGACCTGCGGCGGGATGAAGGGGAACTTGTTCTGCGGCAGAATCATCCGCGGATCGGTGATCGGTTCGCCGATCGGGACGGGCGGCCCGCGCCACGGGTTGCTGCCGATCGGCACGTAGCCCCGGGGATCGCGGCACAACTGGATGGTGGGCGCCCGCTTGCCGGGGAACTCCTGGCACGGGTAGTTGCGCGCACCGCGCACCACGGCCGGATCGTTGTGCGGGGTCTTGCAGTACAGATCGGTCGGCAGGTCACGCACGGTCTCGTCGGCCGGCGAGCGGATCGACGTGGGCGGCAGGAAGCCGACCGAGCAGGTCGGCGGATCGTTGAGGTGGATCTTGAAGTCGAGCTTGCCGCCCTCGTCGGTCGGCACACCGCCTGCGACGGTGTTCAGCGCCGCCATCAGCGCCGGGAAGATCACCAGCGCCTGTTCGAGGGACTTGTGGTAGATGACACCGATACGGCCGAAGTTGGCCAGGTTGGCGGCCAGGATCGGGAACGTCGGGCGGATGCCCTCGAACGTGCGGTTCGCGACCGCGGTGGTGCCGGGCACGGTCTGCAGTGTGGCGAGCAGCTGCGGGTCGGCGGCCGCGACCTGACCGGTGAGCCGGGCCAGCCCGTCCGACAGTGACCGGATGTCCTCGCCACTGCGGATCTGTGCGTCGAGGAACGGGCCCACCTGGTCGATCAGTTGCGACGTCTGCGCGTAGTTCGAGTTGGCCTCGTCGACGAGCAGGCGCGACGACTGGATCAGCCGTGCCAGCTCCGGACCGGTGCCGTTGAACGCGTTGAACGTCTCCTGCAGCAGGTCCTGGATCCGGCTGTCGCCGACGCTGCTCACCAGCTTGTCGGCCTCGCCGAGCAGCCCGGAGATGTCCTGACCGATCGCGGTGCGGTCCATTCCGATGTCCGAACCGTTGCGCAGCATCGACGACGACGCCGTGTCCGGCGGCACCAGGTCGATGTACTGCTCGCCGACCGCCGAGACGCTCTTGACGGTGGCGGTGACGTTCTCGGGCACCGGGGTGTCACTGTTGAGCCGCATGTGCGCGACCACGCCGTCATCGGAGAGGCCGACCTTCTCGACACGGCCGATCGTCACACCGCGGTAGGTGACGTTGGCGTTCTCGTACAGTCCGCCGCCCGCGGTGAAATTGGCCGTGACGTCGTAGGAACCGATGCCGACGGCCGACGGCAGCCGCAGATAGAACAGGGAGATCGCGCCGACGGTCAGCACGGTGACGACCGCGAAGATTGACAGCTGCAGACGGGTGAGCCGGGTCAGCATTACGGCGCCCCCTCGTGTTGCGTGGCCGTACCGGGCGGGATCTTGAACGGATCGGCCGCCTGTCCCGACAGGTTGGCCATCGCACCGGTCAGGAAGTCCGGCGGGTTGACCACCTCGCCGATGCGCTTCATGTTCG
The DNA here is from genome assembly GCF_004570325.1 of Mycobacterium sp. PS03-16. Classification (GTDB taxonomy): domain Bacteria; phylum Actinomycetota; class Actinomycetes; order Mycobacteriales; family Mycobacteriaceae; genus Mycobacterium. The sequence continues at coordinate 1,553 of NZ_SPQO01000005.1, forward strand.
GGTCCAGCCCCAGCGACGTGGTGAAGACCGACTCGCCCATACGGCGCAGCGTCAGGTCGAACGTCACGAACACGTTCATGTAGTCGCCGCGCACGGCTTGGCGCAGGTACTTGTAATGGAACGGGAACGTCGGCAGCAGTTCGAGGTCCTTGATGAAGTCGTCGACGTTGTCGTTGAGCGCCTTGATGACCGGGAACAGGTCCTTGAGGTTGGCCGCGAACTCGGTCTTGGTCTCGGACAGGATCCGCGACGCCACCGTCGCGAAGGTGCCCAGCGCACCGAACGCCTCGACGATGTGAACGCGGTTGTTGTTGAGCACCTCGAGCGCGGCGGGCAGCGTGTCGAGCGTGCGGCCGAGGCTGTCGCGGCTGCGGGCGAGGATGCCGGCGAACCGGTCGAGCCCCTCGGCCGCCCGGATGATGTCGGCGGTCTGCCGGTCCAGCGAGCTGGTCAGCTCCGCCAGGCGCGGCACCAGGTCGGTGAAGCTGCCCTCCCGGCCGGCCACCGCGGCGTAGAGCTCATCTGTGATGTCCTGCAGTGCACCGAGGTTGCCCTTGTTCACCACCACGCCCAGCGACGACAGCACCTCCTCGGTGCTCGGGTAGCGCCCGGTGCGGTCCATCGGGATGCGGGAGCCCTCCTGCAGCCGGCCCACGCCCGCCTCGCCCTGCGGCTCGGCGAGTTCGACGTGCTGCGAGCCCAGCAGCGAGGTCTGCGCGACCTTGGCGGTGGCGTTGTCGGGCAGGGTGACGTCGCCGTCCAGCGACAGCTGCACCGCCGCGTAGAACGTGCCGTCCGGCCGCTGCACCGCGTCGATACCGGACACGCTGCCGACCGTGACGTCGTCGATCATCACCGGCGAGTTCTGCGGCAGCGTCGCCACATCGGGCAGCTCGACCGTGATGGTGTAGGAGCCGGACCCGTGTCCGGCGGTGCCCGGCATGTCCAGCGAGTTCAGCCCGCCGAACTGGCAGCCGGCCAGGACCAGCACGCCGGTGCCCAGGGCGACCGACCGGTAGCCGACACGAAAGACGCTGCGGCGCAGCGATGGACGGGTCATCCGGCACCTGCCTCGGCCGGCAGCGGCGCTTGCGGTGCAGGCGCCGCGTCCGGACCTCCGTTGTGGGATGTCGCCGCACCCGGCTGTCCTTGCGCGGCACCGTCGGCTGCCGGCGGCACCAGCAGTGAGGTGAGGTCCGTGCCGGGCGGCAACTGCGGCGGGGTGACCCCGGGTGCGTTCTGCCACTGCAGGTACGGCACTGGCGTCTCGGACTTGGCCTCGGTGGCCGGGGTGTCGTAGAGGATCTGCCCCTTGTACGCGGTGATGCTGTTGATCGGGTGGAACAGCAGCGGCGGGAAGTTCATCGCGATCCGCTTGAACACCGGGCCCATACGCTGGCGGCAGATCTCCGCGCGCTTGTAGTTGTCCGGGGTGGCGCCGACGTCGAAAGTGCCGCCGCAGATGAACTGCACCGGGTTGGCGAAGTTGGGCAGCGTCAGCAGACCACCGACGGTGCCCTGCGCCGGGTTGTAGATGTTGTAGAAATTCGCCAGACCGTTCGGCGTGATGTGCAGGATCTGCTCGATGTCGTCACTGTGATCGGTGAGGATCTGGGTGAAGTCGGCGAGCTTGCCCACCTGCGCGATCAACGCCTCGTTGTTCTCGCCGAGCAGCTCCTGCACATCGGCGAGAGCCTGGTTCAGCGTGCCCAGCGTGTCGTCGAGCTCGACGGTGCTGTCGGCCAGCACCTGCGACACCGATGCCACGTGGTTGCTGAACTGCACGATCTGCTCATTGCTGTTGGACAGCGCGTTGACCAGGACCTGGAGATTCCGCACGGTGCCGAAGAGGTCGGTGCGCGAGTCGCCGAGCCGGCCCGCGGTCTGCGACAGTTCCCGCAGTGCCTGACGGAACGAGTCGCCGTTGCCGTCGAAGGTGTCGGCGGCCTGGTTGACGAAGGTGCTCAGCGGGCCCTGCATCGACCCGGCCTGCGGGCCCAATTGGGTGCTGAGCGCGGTGAGCTGCTCCTTGACCTCGTCCCACTCCACCGGCACCGCGGTGCGGTCCAGGCTGATGCCGGCGCCGTCGGCCATGGCCGGGCCGCTGGTGTAGGCGGGGGTCAGCTGGATGAACCGGGCGGCCACCAGGTTCGGCGCGATGATCAAGGCCTTGGCGTCGGCGGGCACCTGCACGCCGCCGTCGACGGTCATCGTGATCTTGACGTCCTGGGCCCGCGGTTCGATCGTGTCGATCGTGCCGACCGGCACGCCGACGATGCGCACCTCGTCGCCCGGGTACAGGCCGACCGCCGAGGTGAAGTACGCGGTCAGCTTCGTTCCGGCCCGCGACGGCCACACCAGGTAGACGCCGACCGCCAGCGTCACCACCAGCACGGCGGCCAGGGCGATCCGACCCCAGCGGCTGCGTGTGCTCACCGAATTCTCCTGTGTCATGGCGACTTCGGCCTGATGATCAGCCGCTCGGAGATGAACCCGCGCAGGTAGTCGGCCAGGCTGTCCGGCAGCTTGCCGGGCTGGAAGTACGTGTCGAGCAGCACCTCCGACAGCGAGGCGGGCGGCAAACCGTAGAGGTTGATCTGGAAGCCGGGTCCCGAGCCGACCACCTCGCCGAGCGCGGTGGCGTACGGCGGCAACCGGCGCAGCGCCTCACCGATGTGTTCCCGACGTTCGAGCAGGTTGTCCATCACGAGGTTCAGCTTCTCGAGCACGGGGCCGAACTCGCGGCGGTTGTCGGCGACGAGCCCCGAGAGCTGTTCGGAGACATCGTCGATACCGGCGATGAGGTTGCTCAGCGCCTGGCGGCGTTCGTCGAGCGCGGCGAACAGCAGATTGCCGTCGGTGATCAGCTGGTTGACCTGTCCGGCCCGCTGCGCGAGTGTGTCCGAGACCCGCTTGGCGTGGCCGAGCAGCTGGTCGAGCGCCTCGTCGCGGGCGTTGATGCTGCGCGACAGGTTGGTCACGCCGTCCAGCGCGTTGCGCAGTTGGGGGGTGGCGTCGCGCAGCGAGTCGGTCAGCGTTTGCAGGGCCTGCTCGAACCGCGGCTTGTCCAGCTCACCCACGTTCTGGCCGAGGTCCTGCAGCGCGGTGTTGAGCGTGTACGGGGTCGTGGTGCGGCCCAGCGGGATCACGGTTGACTTCCCCGAGCCCTGCGGGGTCACCGACAGCGATTTCTCGCCGAGCACGGTGTCGGTCTTGATGGCGACCAGGGACTGGTCCCCCACCTGGACGTCGCGGTCGACCGTGAAGTTCACCTTCGCGGCGTCGCCGGCCAGTGACACGCCGGTCACCTTCCCGACCGTGATCCCCGAGACGTTGACGTCGTTGCCCGGAGTGATGCCGCCGGCATCGGTGAAGTAGGCCTCGTACGGCTTGCCCTGCGGCCAGAACGGCAGGCCGGTGTAGCCGAACGAGACCAGCACCAGGCACACCACGATGACGATGCCGAAGATGCCCGTGCGCAACGGGTTACTGCTGTCGGGTCTACTCATCGGTGGGTGCGCACCTCCCCTTCGACGGGTCCGGCGGGCCGCCGAACGGGATCAGGATGTCGCTGCCGGCGGGACCGTTGATCTTCATCCGGATCGAGCAGTAATAGATGTTGAAGAACGATCCGTACGCACCGAGCTGGTTGAGCCGCAGGTAGTTCTCGGCGAGTGGCTCGATCACCTTGTTGACGTCGGCCTTGCGTTCGTCGAACCGCTGGGCGAACGGCCGGGCGTTCTCGATGACCCCCTGCAGCGGCCGCCGCGACGTCTCCAGCATTTCGGTGAGGTCGACCTCGGCCTGCGCCAGCGGGCCGATGGCCCCGGCGATCGGATCCCGTCCCTGGGCCAGGCCGGTGATCAGCTGCTGCAGCCGGTCGACGCTGGCGTCGAACTCGGCGCCCTTCTCGTCGACGGTACCCAGCACGGTGTTGAGGTTGTTGATCACATCGCCAATCAACTGGTCCCGGGCGGCGAGGTTCTGGCTGAACGAGCCGGTGGTGGCCAGCAGGTTCGACAGCGCGCCGCCCTGACCCTGCAGCATCTCGATCACGGCGCTGCTGACCTCGTTCACCTTCGCGCCGTCGAGGCCCTTGAGCACCGGGCGCAACCCGCCGAGCAGGGCGTCGAGATCCAGCGCCGGCTGGGTGTTCTGCTTGGGGATGGTCGCCCCGGCCGGCAGCTTGCGCAGTTCGCCCGGCCCCGAGGTGATCTCGAGGTAGCGGTCGCCGACCAGGTTCTCGTAGCGCACGACCGCCCGGGTCGAGGTGTAGAGCTGGTAGCGCTTGTTCACGTCGAATGCGACGTCGACGGTGTTGTCCGGCTGCAGGCTGACGCTCTTCACGGTGCCCACCGGCACACCGGCGATGCGCACGTCCTGGCCGGGCTTCAGCCGCGAGGCCTCGGTGAAGTTCGCGTGATAGCTGTTGCCGGAGGCGAAGCGGAACTCGCCGAACACCACCACGAGCATGCCGGCGACCAACAGCATCGCCACCGTGAAGATGCCGACGTTCAGCAGGGTGCGGTCACGGCGCATCCGGCCCTCGCTTCTTCGCGCAAGCGCTCATCAGTAGTCGTCCCTTTCGGCGAACGCGCCGTTGAACAGGAACTGGAGGGTGGACGGCGCATCGAACTGCAGCTCGGTGTTGGGCTGATAGGGCACGTAGGCGTTGTCGGTCACCACGAACGGCGAGTGGTACCACGAGCCGCCGAACTGCTTGGTGGGTGGTTCGGGAAGGCCGCGGCAGTTGGGACCACCCGAGGCGTTGACGATCGGCAGGCTCTCGGGATACGTGTAGGCCGGCGCGCCGGGCAGGAAGTTCGAGGCGACGAACAGACCGGGCCGGGTGCCGCCGATGATCGGTGCGAAGCGGTCCACGCCGATCGCCACACCCTGCAGCGTGCAGGGAATGATCGGTGAGTAGTCGGCGGCGACCTTCAGTGGTGCGCGCAACCGCTGCATCGCCGCGATGTAGTCCTCCGCGGCCGGTTGGAGGGTGGCCGTGCCGTTGTTGGCCAGCCCGGTGGCGGCCAGCAGCGTGGCGTTCAGGTTGTCCTGCTGGTCGACGATCGTATTGCTGATCGTCGGGGCGTTGTCGAACACCTGCACCAGATCCGGGCCGGCGTCGGCGTAGATCGCGGCCACCTCCGCGGTCTTGCGGAAATCCTCCTGCAACGTGGGCAGCTTCGGATTGAGCTGCTGCAGGTACTGATTCAGCCCCGCCATGGTCGCGCCCAGATCGTCGCCGTTACCGCGCAGGCCCTCCCCCAGCGCACTCAGCGTCGCGTTGAGGTTGATCGGATCGATCTTGCCCAGCACGTCGGTCAGGGTCTGGAACAGCGTGTTGACCTCGAGTTGCACGTCGGCGGCCTGCACTTCGGCGCCCGGCCGCAACGAGCTCTGCTGCGGATCCTCCGGCGGGATGAACTCCACGGATTTGGCGCCGAACACCGTGGTGCCGGCGATCCGGACCGCGGCGTTCGACGGGATGTAGCGCATCTCGTCGCTGCGGATCGCCAGGGTCAGCTTGGCCTGGTCGCCGGCGTACTCGATCGACTTCACCTCGCCGATCTGGATGCCGCGGTACTTGACCTTGGCGTCGGTCTCCATCACCAGACCGGCCCGCGGCGACATCACCGTCACCGTGTCGGTCGAGGTGAATGCCGCGGTGTACGAGAGGTACGTGAACACGGTGGCGGCCACCAGGATCGCGGCCAGGATCGCAGCCGCGATCCGGACGTGGCTGCGCTTCGCCTCAATGTCGGCCATCGGTCACCCCTACCCGGACAGGTTGAAGTTGCCGGACGCGCCGTAGACGGCGAGTGAGATGAACAGGGTGATGGTGACGACCACGATGAGCGAGGTCCGCACGGCCTGGCCGACGGCGATGCCCACACCCACCGGACCGCCGGAGGCGTTGTAGCCGTAGTAGGTGTGCACGAGCATGACGGCGATCGACATCACGATCGCCTGCAGGAATGACCACAGCAGGTCACTCGGGATGAGGAACGTGTTGAAGTAGTGGTCGTAGAGGCCCGCGGACTGCCCGTTGATGAACACCGTGGTGAACCGGGCCGCGAAGAATGCCGCGAGCACCGACAGCGAGTACAGCGGGACGATCGCGATGAGCCCGGCCATCAGCCGCGTGGACACCAGATAGGACACCGAGTGCACGGCCATCGACTCGACCGCGTCGATCTCCTCGGCCACGCGCATGGCGCCCAGCTGCGCGGTGGTGCCCGCACCGATGGTCGCGGCCAGGGCGATGCCGGCGATCACGGGTGCGACGATGCGGACGTTGAGGAAGGCGGACAGGAATCCGGTCAGGGCCTCGATGCCGATGTTGCCCAGCGAGGAGTACCCCTGCACGGCGATGACGCCGCCGGAGGCCAGCGTCAGGAATGCCGCGACGCCGACGGTCCCGCCGATCATCACCAGTGCGCCGGCGCCCATGGTCATCTCGGCGATCAGCCGGATGGTCTCCTTGCGGTAGCGGGTCAGCGCGTTGGGGATGTAGCGCATCGTCTCGCCGTAGAACAGCGCTTGTTCGCCGACGGTGTCGATGGCCTTGGGCACGCCGCGGAACATGCGGCGGAAGCGGAGGGTGGCGTCGTAACTCATGATTACCGCACCAGGACCCGGACGCCGATCGCCGTCATGATCACGTTGATCACGAACAAGCAGATGAACGCGTAGACGACGGTCTCGTTGACGGCGATGCCGACGCCCTTCGGGCCGCCCTGCACGGTCAGGCCGCGGTAGCAGCCGACCAGCCCGGCGACCACACCGAACAGCAGTGCCTTGATCTCGGCCAGCACCAGCTCACCGAGGCCGGTCAGCACGGTCAGGCCGTTGATGAACGCGCCCGGGTTGACGCCCTGCAGGAAGACGGAGAACACGTAGCCACCGGCCAGGCCGATCATGCAGACCAGGCCGTTGAGGAGCAGCGCGACGAAGGTGGACGCCAGCACGCGCGGCACCACCAGGCGCTGGATGGGGTCGATGCCCAGCACCCGCATCGCGTCGATCTCCTCGCGAATGGTGCGGGCGCCCAGGTCGGCGCAGATGGCGGTGGCGCCGGCGCCGGCGACGACCAGCACCGTCACCACCGGGCCGAGCTGGGTGATGGTGCCGAATGCCGTTCCGGCGCCGGACAGGTCGGCGGCACCGATCTCGCGCAGGAGGATGTTGAGCGTGAACGCCACCAGCACGGTGAACGGGATGGCGACCAGAAGGGTCGGGATCAGTGAGACCCGCGCGATCATCCACGTCTGGTCGAGAAACTCCCGGAACTGGAACGGCCGGCGAAAGATCTTGACGAACGTGTCGATGGACATCTCGACAAATCCGCCCACGGCCCGTGCCGGGGCCGCGAGCTGTTCCCTCAACCTCGGCTCCGTTCTCGGCGCGGGGTGCCGCGAATACCGGCCGCGGCGAATTCTCGTACTGTACTCGCCGGGACGGCGTTCCCACCCCTGTTTCAGACGATGCTCTGCGTGAGCCGGATCATATTAACTAGAACACGTTCGCAGTGTCAAAGAACGGAGAAATCCGTCTTCACCACACCAAATATGCTGGTCAGAGCCGGTGTGATCCAGGTCATTCTGTAACGTGTTCTAGTGCCCGGACGCGCGTGACAACCGAGACTGTCAGTCTCGCGACTCCATCAGCGCGGTGGCGGAGAATCCGCGCTCCGGGTCACGGTCAGCAAAGTACTCACGCAACGTGACGCTGAGGTCGCCGAGGTCCCAGGCTTCGGCGTCCGCCGCGAAATGCGCTTCCGCGACCGGCGCCGCCACCAGCGTCACCTTCGGACCGTAGACGATGAACAGCTGTCCGTTGACCCCTTCCGATGCGGGGGACGCGAGGAACTGCACCAGCGTGACGACGTGATCGGTCGACAGCGGGTCCACCGATCCCTCTGTGAGGGCGGGGGCGTCCCCGAAGACACCGGCGGTCATCGCGGTCCGCGCACGGGGCGCGATGGCGTTCGCGCGGACGCCGAACCGCTCGAGGGCCCGGGCGGCGGACAGCGTCAGCGCGGTGATTCCCGCCTTGGCCGCCCCGTAGTTGGGCTGACCGACCGGCCCCGACAGACCCGCCTCCGACGAGGTGTTGACGATGCGGCCGTAGACCCGGCCGTCGCCCGCCTTGGCTTTCGCGCGCCAGTAGGTGGCGGCGTTGCGGGTGAGCAGGAAATGGCCGCGCAGATGGACGGCGATGACCGCGTCCCACTCCTCGTCGGACATGTTGAACAGGATGCGGTCGCGGGTGATGCCGGCGTTGTTGATGACGATGTCGAGGCCGCCGAGGCCGTCGGCGGCCTCGACGAGCTCATCGGCCGTCGACCGCTCGCTGATGTCACCGGCGACCGCAATCCCTTTCGACCCCGCGGCGGCGATCTCGTCGAGGACGTCGGAGCGGTCCAGTGCGCCGGCCATGTCGTTGACCACGACGGTCGCGCCTGCGGCGGCCAGCCCGATCGCCTCGGCCCGGCCGAGGCCGGCGGCGGCCCCGGTCACCACCGCGACGCGGCCGGACAGATCAGTGAGCTCATTCTTGGGAGTCGACAATTTATGAATACCTCTAGTCTTTGCGGATCAGGGCGGCGCGGGGGCACTCCGCGATGGATTGCTCGGCGACGGCCTCCTGGTCGGCCGGCACCGGATCGGCCTTGACCACGGCGTAGTCCTCGTCGTCGAGATCGAACAGTTCGGGCGCTATTCCCACGCAGACCGCGTTGCCCTCACACCGGTCCCGGTCGACTTCCACCCGCATGACACCCTCCTTGCGACACCTGTCCGAACCAGCCCGGGCGAGCTTGGGGGTCAGAATACGACCGACCCGGGTCACGTGCGTGCAACACCGGCCTGGACCCCAAGACTAGAACGTGTTACAACCGGGTGGAGTGAACGGGTCCCCGGTGACCCTCAGGACAGTGAGGATTCGCATGCGCATCGGCTACACCCCCGAGCAGGAGGAGTTGCGGCGCGAGCTGCGCGCGTACTTCACCAAGCTGATGACGCCGGAGCGGGCCGAAGCGCTGGCGAGCAACGACGGTGAGATGGGCCGCGGCAACGTTTACCGGGAGACCGTCGCCCAGATGGGGAAGGACGGCTGGCTGACCCTGTCGTGGCCGAAAGAGTTCGGCGGACAGGCCCGCCCACCGATGGACGGGCTGATCTTCAACGACGAGGCAGCGATCGCCAACGTGCCGGTGCCGTTTCTGACCATCAACAGCGTGGCGCCGACGATCATGCACTTCGGCACCGAGGAACAGAAGAAGTTCTTCCTGCCCAAGATCGCCGCGGGCGATCTGCACTTCTCGATCGGCTACTCCGAGCCGGGCGCCGGAACGGATCTGGCGTCGTTGCGCACCACCGCGGTCCGCGACGGTGACGACTACGTGATCAACGGCCAGAAGATGTGGACGAGCCTCATCGCCTACGCCGATTACGTCTGGCTGGCGGTCCGCACCAACCCGGACGCCAAGAAGCACCGCGGCATTTCGATGCTCATCGTGCCGACCACCGCCGAAGGCTTCTCCTGGACCCCGGTGCACACCATGTCCGGTGTCGACACCAGCGCCACCTATTACCAGGACGTGCGGGTGCCGAAGTCCGCGCTCGTCGGCGAGGAGAACGGCGGCTGGAAGCTGGTCACCAACCAGCTCAACCACGAACGCGTCGCGCTGGTCTCCGCCCAGCCGATCTTCGTGGCGCTGAACGGGGTCCGGGAGTGGGCGCAGAACACCAAGGACAGCCACGGCAAACGGCTGATCGACTCGGAGTGGGTGCAGCTCAACCTCGCCCGCGTACACGCCAAGGCCGAGGTGCTCAAGCTGATCAACTGGGAACTCGCGTCGGCCGAGGACGAGGCGCCGTCACCGGCGGATGCGTCGGCGGCCAAGGTCTTCGGCACCGAACTGGCCACCGAGGCCTACCGGCTGCTGATGGAGGTGCTGGGCACCGCCGCCACGCTGCGGCCCGACTCCCCCGGCGCACTGCTGCGGGGCCGCATCGAACGGATGCACCGGTCCTGCCTCATCCTGACCTTCGGCGGCGGCACCAACGAGATCCAGCGCGACATCATCGGGATGGTCGCGCTCGGCCTGCCCCGCGTGAACCGATAGGACTCTGCGACATGGACTTCAAGACGACCGAAGCCTCCGACGACCTCGGCGGGCTGGTTCGCACCATCACCGAATCGGTGTGCACTCCAGAGCACCAACGGGAGCTCGACGGACTCGACCAACGCTTCGACCGGGACCTGTGGCGCAAGCTGATCGACGCCGACATCCTGACCACCACGGCGCCGGAGGCGCTGGGCGGCGGCGGTTTCGGTGTTCTCGAAGAGGTGGCCGTCCTGGTGGCGCTGGGTCGCCAGCTCAGCGCGGTGCCGTATCTCGAATCGGTGGTGCTCGCGGCGGGTGCACTGGCACGGTTCGCCCCGGACGGGCTGCGTGAGCAGTGGGCCGCGCCCGCCGTCGCGGGCGAGAAGATCCTGGCGGTCGCGCTGGACGGTGAGATGGGGCAGGGTCCGGTGCAGGCGCAGGTCGCCGGCGCCGGCTACCGGCTGACGGGGTCGCGCACGCTGGTCGCGTACGGACCGGTCGCGGACGCGTTCCTGGTGCCCGCCGAGGGTGACGACGGGGTGCAGGTCTTCCTCGTCAGCGCCGGCGATACGGGGGTGACGGTCAGCGCACTCGACACCACCGGCCACGGCAGCGCCGGGCACGTGGAGTTGTCCGGGGTCGAGGTGGGCGGTGACCGGGTCGTCGGCGGCGCCGAGGTACTGGGCTGGCTTATTACGCGGCACAGCCTGGCCCGTGCGGCATTCCAGCTCGGCGTGCTGGAGCGGGCGCTCGAGCTGACCGCGGTGTACGCCAGGGAACGGGAGCAGTTCGACCGGCCGATCGGCAGCTTCCAGGCGGTGGCCCAGCGGCTGGCCGACGGCTACATCGACGTCAAGGGTTTACGCCTGACGCTCACCCAGGCCGCCTGGCGGATCTCGGAGGACCTGCCTGCCGACATCGACGTGGCGAGCGCCGCATTCTGGGCGGCCGACGCCGGGCACCGGGTGGCCCACACCGCGGTGCACATCCACGGCGGCGTCGGCATCGACACCGACCACCCGATCCACCGGTACTTCCTGGCCGCCAAGCAGAACGAGTTCGCCGTCGGCAGCGCGACCGGCCAGCTGCTGCGCATCGGCCGCGAACTGGCCGACACCCCGGTGTGACGATGGGCTCCCCGGGGCCCACCGTCACCGCCCTGCTGGCGCCGCTTGCCGACGTCACCGACCGCGGGGTGTACACCGGCGACACCTTCGTCAGCTGGAGTGACCACCTCGCGTCGGGCGCCGCGGTCGGACGGGCCCTGCGGGCCCGGATGGATCCGGACCGCCCGCCGCATGTCGGTGTGCTGCTGGGCAACACCCCGTTCTTCTCCAGCGTGCTGGTTGCCGCCGCACTCACGGGGGTGGTGCCGGTCGGGCTCAACCCGACCCGGCGCGGGGCGGCGCTCGCCCGCGACATCGCCCGCGCCGACTGCCAATTGGTTCTCGCCGACGAGGACGCCCATGTCCCAGAGGGCGTGGACGCCGTCGATGTCGCGTCGTCCGAGTGGGCCGCCGACGTGGCGGCGCAGGAATGCCGGCCCGTCGAGTTCCCCGAGCCCGATCCCGACGACCTGTTCATGCTGATCTTCACCTCCGGCACCAGCGGTGAGCCCAAGGCGGTGCGGGTGACCCACGAGAAGGTGGCGTTTCCCGGCCGCATGCTCGCCGACCGTTTCAGGCTCGGCCCGTCGGACACGTTTTACCTGTCGATGCCGCTGTTCCACTCGAACGCCGTCATGGCCGGGTGGGCCGTCGGCGTCGCGGCGGGCGGGTCGATCGCCCTGCGTCGCAAGTTCTCGGCGTCGCAGTTCATCCCCGACGTACGCCGCTACGGCGCCACCTACGCCAACTATGTCGGCAAGCCGATGTCCTACATCCTGGCCACCCCGCCCCGCGACGACGACGCCGACAATCCGCTGAAGTTCCTGTACGGCAACGAGGGTGCCCCGCGGGACATCGACCGGTTCGCGAAGCGATTCGGTGTGGTGGTGGTCGACGGCTTCGGCTCCACCGAGGGCGGGGTGTCGATCGCTCGGACGCCGGACACCCCCGACGGCTCGCTGGGACCGCTCACCGAGGACGTCGCGATCGTCGACGTCGACACCGGCCGGCCGTGCCCGCCCGGGGTGGTCGGCGAACTGGTCAACCCGAACGGCCGCGGCCAGTTCCGCGGGTACTACAACGACGAGGGCGCCGAAGCCGAACGGATGGCCGGCGGCGTCTACCACAGCGGCGATCTGGCCTACCGCGACGCGGACGGCTTCATCTACTTCGCGGGCCGGCTGGGTGACTGGATGCGCGTAGACGGCGAAAACCTGGGCACCGCGCCGATCGAACGGATCCTGTTGCGGCACAGCGTCATCGTCGAGGTGGCGGTGTATCCGATCCCCGACCCCGCGGTGGGCGACCGGGTGATGGCGGCGGTGGTGCTGACTCCGGGTGCGGAATTCGACGCCGGGAAGTTCGGCGCCTTCCTCGCCGAGCAGTCCGACCTCGGGCCCAAGCAGTGGCCGTCGTTCGTGCGGGTCGCCGAATCGCTGCCCAGGACAGAGACGTTCAAGGTGCTCAAACGTCACCTGTCCGCCGAGGGCACCGACTGCGCCGACCCGGTGTTCGCGATCGGCCGTTAGGTGCGCGGCTGATGGGTGAACGGCCCCCGCCACACGTGCGGGCGGAACCGCTGCACGGCCCGCTCCACCCGTCGGGCCGCGTCGCCGTACGGGGAGACGGTGAACCGGTAACACCCGGCGGACAGGCCCGGCTGCGGCGCCGGCACCTCCTGCCAGTCGCCGCGCAGGCCGGGATGGTCGGCGGTGTAGCCGGCGTCCATCAGGTAGATCTCCAGGCCGGACAGTCGACGGGTCACCCCGCCGCGGTACCTGCCGAGGTACTGGCCGAAGCCGACCGCCCCGATCTCGTGCCAGCCGATCGTGCCGGTCCGCGCTCCGTCGAACGGGTGGATGCCCTCGGCGTCGATCTCGACGCCCATGCCGCGCAGCACCTTCGGTAGCCGCCGGCACACCCACAGGAACGGCACGGCCAGCACGGCGGCGATGACGCCGAGCACGATCTGCTCGCCGCGGCGGTAGTCCCCGAAACCCGCTTCCAGCGCGGGGAACACCCACAGCATGGCGGTCACCGACAGCATCAGCACGGCCACGGGCACGTTCCATTTGGTCAGCACGATCCGTTCGCCGGAACCGATCGCTGTCATGGGCCAACGGTAGCGTGGCCCAACGTGGGATACCGCGAGCTCCCGGTGACCGGGCCGATGCGTCCGCTGGTCGAATGCGGCTGGCTCAGTGACGGTCCCGGCCGGCCGGTGCACGTCCTGCCCGACGGCTGCATGGACCTGATCCGGATGGACGGCCGGGTCGTCGTCGCCGGGCCCGACACCGTCGCCTCCCGGTCCGTCCACGGCGAGGCGCCGGTCGCCGGGCTGCGGTTCCGGCCCGGGGTGCTGCCGCGCCTGCTCGGGGTGCCGGCATCGGCGCTGCGCAATGTGCGGGTGCCGCTGGCCGACGTCGTACGGGTGCCCGAGGCGCCGACGCTGACGGCCTTGGCGCTCACGTTGGCCGCCGATGCGGAGCCGGCGCAGTCGGCGCCGTGGACGCTGGGCGCGCTGCGGCACGTGACCGGCAGGGTGGCGGGTGGGGCATCCGTGGCCGAGGTCGCGGCCGAGCTGGGGCGCTCGCCGCGCACGCTGCAGCGGCAGTGCACCGCGGTGTACGGCTACGGTCCGGCGACGCTGCGGCGGGTGCTGCGGTTCCGCCGCGCGGTGCGGATGCTGCGCGACGGCGTGCCGTATTCGGAAGTGGCGGCCCGCACCGGCTACGCCGACCAGCCGCACCTGCACCGCGAGGTGCGGGCGCTGGCGGGGATGTCGCTGAGTCAGTTGGCCAGCGGCGCGTACAGATCCACCGAGGTGCCGTCGGGATCGGCCACCGTCGCGTAGCGGTGCCCCCAGAATGCGTCGAAGGGGTCGAGCACGCTCGGATGGCCGGCGGCCGTGAGCTTCTCATGCAGGGCGTCGACCGCCGCCGCGGCGTGCAGTTCGAACCCGATCACCACCCGGCCGGCCTGGGTCGGCGGCGTCCAGCCCGGGTGCAGCCCGGCGATGGTCTCCTCGGTGTCGAACGCCAGCTTCCCGCCGCCGGGCAGACCCACCTCGACATGCGGCCCGTCGGCGTCCGGGATCTCCAGGCCGAGCAGGCGGTAGAAGTCCAGGGAGCGATTCAGGTCCTTGGCGACGATCTCGATGGCGGTCGACGTGAGGCGAATATCCATGCCCGCGACGTTAGGCGGGACGCTGCGGTCCGTCGTGAACGAATCGGACACGCGCAGGCCTCAGCCCTCGCGGATCCCGTCGAGCCGCTTGCTGGCCTTCTCGAAACCGTCCACCAGTTCGGCGATGATGTCGGCGACCGGGCGGATCTCGTTCATCCGGCCGACGATCTGGCCCACGGGCATCGAGACGGTGTCGGGGTTGTCCGATTCGTTCATCCGCTGGTGGGCCTCGCTGACGAGGATGTTCTGCAGCGGCATCGGCAGCGGCTCCGGCGCGTCGGGCGCGTCCCACGCCTCGGTCCACTTCGTCTTGAGCAGCCGGGCGGGCTTGCCGGTGTAGATGCGGCGGCGCACCGTATCGCTGGAGGTGGCGCGCAGCATCGCCTCCTGGATCGTGGAGACACCGCTGTCCTTGCGGTGTCCGAGGTCGTACTCCGCGGATGTCAGGAACGCCGACCCCATCCACACACCCGACGCGCCGAGGGCGAGCGCGGCGGCGACCTGCCGTCCGGTGCCGATCCCGCCGGCGGCGAGCACCGGGGCGCGGCCGTCCAGGGCGTCGACGATCTCCGGCCACAGGACCATCGAGCCGATCTCACCGGTGTGCCCGCCGGCCTCGTGGCCTTGGGCAACGACGATGTCGACGCCGTTGTCGACATGTCGTTGGGCATGTTTGGCGCTGCCGGCGAGCGCCGCGACGGGGACGCCCGCTTCGTGGACCTGGTCGATGACGTCCTTGGGCGGTGAGCCGAGCGCGTTGGCGATCAGCTTGATGGGGTGTTTGAGCGCGACCTCGACGTGCGACCGGGCCACCGAGTGCAGCCAACCCAGCACCCCTTCGTTGCGGTCCCCCTCCTCGGGCAGCGGCGGGACGCCGAGGTCGGCCAGCGTCTTGTCGACGAAGTCGCGGTGGCTCTGCGGGATCAGCTTGTTGATGTCGACCGCGGTGCCCTCGGTGGGGATCTTGGCGGGCATCACCACGTCGACGCCGTAGGGCTTGCCATCGGTGTTCTCGTCCATCCAGCACAGGATGTTCTCGAGGTCGTCGGCGTCGTTGAACCGCACACAGCCCAGCACTCCCATGCCGCCGGCGCGGGTGACCGCCGCGGCCACCTTCTCCGAGGGAGTGAACACGAAGATCGGGTAGTCGATGCCGAAGCGGTCACACAGTTCGGTTCTCATGTCTATGCCCCTGCTGCCGCGTGCTTGGCGTGCACCTCGTCGGCGGGGCGCGCCTCGGTCTGATCCTTGGCCCACCGGTAGTCCGGTTTCCCGGCCGGTGAGCGTTTCACCTCGTCGACCAGCCACAGGCTGCGCGGCACCTTGTAGCCGGCGATCTCTTTACGCACGAACGCGTCCAGGTCGGCCAGCGTCGGCCGGGTTCCTTCGCGCGCCTGCACGACGGCGGCCACGCACTGGCCGTAGCGCTCGTCGGGGACTCCGACCACCAGCGCGTCGAACACGTCGGGGTGTCCCTTGAGCGCGGCCTCGACCTCTTCGGGATAGATCTTCTCGCCGCCGGAGTTGATCGACACCGAGCCGCGGCCCAGCATCGTCACCGTGCCGTCCTCCTCCACCTGGGCGTAGTCGCCGGGGATGGCGTAGCGGACGCCGTTGATGGTGCGGAAGGTCTCGGCGGTCTTCTTCTCGTCCTTGTAGTAGCCGACGGGGATGTGGCCGCGCTTGGCGATGATGCCGCGCACCCCGGAGCCCGGCTTGACCTCGTTGCCGTCTTCGTCGAGCACGACGGTGTTCTTGTCGATGGTGACGCGGGGACCGCCGGTGTGCGACTGCCCCTTGGCCACGATGCTGGTCCCGCCGAACCCGGTCTCCGAGGAGCCGATCGAGTCGGTGATGATGCGGTTGGGCAGCAGTTCGAGCAGCTTCTCCTTGATGCTGGTGGAGAACAGCGCCGCGGTGCTGGCCAGCAGGAACAGGCTCGACAGGTCGTACTCGTTTCCGGCGTCCTGATGTTCGAGCAGCGCGTCCAGCAGTGGGCGGGCCATCGCGTCGCCGGTGAAGAACAGCAGGTTGACCTTGTGCTCGTGGATGGTGCGCCACACCTCGTCGGCGTTGAATTCCGGTGCCAGCACCACGGTCTGGCCGGAGAACAGCGACATCCAGGTGGCCGACTGCGTGGCGCCGTGGATCATCGGCGGGATCGGGTAACGCACCATCGGCCCGTTCTCGACCGCCTGCTTGGCCAGGCCGTATTCGTCGGCGATGGGCTCACCGGTCGCGAAGTCGGTGCCCCCGAACAACACCCGGTAGATGTCCTCGTGCCGCCACATCACGCCCTTGGGGAACCCGGTGGTGCCGCCGGTGTAGAGCAGGTAGATGTCGTCCTGGCTGCGCGGGCCGAAGTCCCGCTCGGGGCTGCCCTGCTCGAGCGCCGAATAGAACTCGACGCCGCCGTATTGGCGGAAGTCATCGTCGCTGCCGTCCTCGACCACCAGGACCGTCTTCACATTCGGCGTCTCGGGCAGCACGTTGGCCACCCGGTCGGAGTACCGGCGCTCGTGCACCAGCGCCACCATGTCGGAGTTCTCGAACAGGTACTTCAGTTCGCCCTCGACGTAGCGGAAGTTGACGTTGACCAGAATCGCGCCCGCCTTCACGATGCCCAGCATCGCGATGACGATCTCGATCCGGTTGCGGCAGTAGAGCCCGACCTTGTCGTCCTTCTTGACGCCCTGATCGATCAGGTAGTGCGCCAGGCGGTTGGCCTTCTCCTCGAGTTGGCCGTAGGTCAGCTGTTCGCCGCCGCTGATCAGGGCGACACGGTCAGGCACGGCGTCGATGGCGTGCTCGGCAAGATCGGCGATGTTCAGGGCCACGAGACCTAAACTAGAACGTGTTACATTTCGTGACAAGTCTGTGGCAGCGACGCGGAGAGGCGGACATCTGTGAGTCAACCGGAAAAGGGCCCCGACGCCCTCGTTGAGCAGCGCGGACACACGTTGATCGTGACGCTCAACCGACCGGAGGCACGTAACGCGCTTTCGACCGAGATGCTCTCGATCATGGTGGCCGCATGGGACCGGGTGGACAACGATCCGGAGATCCGCACCTGCATCCTCACCGGAGCGGGCGGCTATTTCTGCGCCGGCATGGACCTCAAGGCCGCGACGGCCAAGCCGCCGGGCGACTCGTTCGCCGACGGCAGCTTCGATCCGTCGCGCATCGACGGACTGCTCAAGGGTCGTCGCCTGACCAAACCGCTGATCGCCGCGGTCGAGGGTCCCGCCATTGCCGGCGGCACCGAGATTCTGCAGGGCACCGACATCCGCATCGCCGGGGAGAGCGCCAAATTCGGAATCTCCGAGGCGAAGTGGAGCCTGTATCCGATGGGTGGGTCGGCGGTGCGTCTGGTGCGGCAGATCCCCTACACCATCGCCTGCGATCTGCTGCTGACCGGACGGCACATCACCGCGGCCGAGGCTTTGTCGTACGGCCTCATCGGTCACGTCGTGCCGGACGGTACCGCGCTGGAGAAGGCGCTGGAGATCGCCGAGGTGATCAACAACAACGGACCGCTCGCCGTGCAGGCGATCCTGCGGTCGATCCGCGAG
Organism: Mycobacterium sp. PS03-16; assembly: GCF_004570325.1. GTDB lineage: Bacteria > Actinomycetota > Actinomycetes > Mycobacteriales > Mycobacteriaceae > Mycobacterium. The sequence continues at coordinate 19,534 of NZ_SPQO01000005.1, forward strand.
ACCGAGGGGCTGCACGAGAACGACGCATTCAAGATCGACACCAAGATCGGTATCGAGGTGTTCCTGTCCGAGGACGCCAAGGAGGGTCCGCGGGCGTTCAAGGAGAAGCGGGCACCCAACTTCCAGATGAAGTAGGCGCCCCGCAGCGGGGTCTCCCCGCCGAACGTGCGTCTACTGCGATTTTCCGGCCAGATTTCCGCAGTGAGCGCACGTTCGGTGGCGTGTCGGTGCCTGTCGGCACGATGCCCGCATGGCGGAGGATCCGTTCATCGGCAGTGAGGCTCTCGCGGCCGGCCGCCTCACGCCCCATGCCTTGCGCACCCGCTTCCGCGCCGTCTATCCCGATGTCTACGTGAGGCGGGACGTCGAGTGGAATGCGCGCCGGCGCGCGATGGCGGCCTGGTTGTGGACTCGCCGCGACGGCATTGTCGCCGGCCAGTCGGCGGCCGCGCTGCACAAAGCGAAGTGGGTCGACGCGGCTCGGCCGGCAGAGGTGCTGTGGCCCAACCGGCGGCCGCCTCCCGGTGTGCACACCTGGTCGGATCGTGTCGCCGGCGACGAGATTCAGATGATCGACGGCATGCGGGTCACCACCGCCGCCCGCACGGCGCTCGACCTGGCGTGCCGGTATCCGGTGGGGCGCGCGGTCGCGGCGATCGATGCGCTGGCCCGCGCCACGCGGCTGAAGATTCCCGACGTCGACCTGCTGGCCGAACGATACAAGGGCCGCCGCGGTCTCCGGCAGGCCTGCACCGTGTTGGGCCTCGTGGACCCCGGCGCGGAGTCACCGCGGGAGACGTGGTTGCGACTACTTGTCATCCGCGCGGGCTATCCGCCGCCCACGACACAGATCCCGGTGCACGATAGATGGGGAACGCTGGTGGCGGTGGTCGACATGGGTTGGGAGCACCTCAAGGTCGGACTCGACTACGAGGGTGCGCACCACGGCGAACCCAGCCGATACAAGCCAGACATCCGGCGGTACGACGCGCTCACCGACCTCGGCTGGATCGACATCCGGGTCACATCTGAGGACACCGAGGCGCGCATCCTCGATCGCCTGCAACGCGCCTGGGCGTCAGCGTCTAGTCGAGCACTCGCTTCGTCGGGGTGAACACCACCGGCATCGACTCGGGCCCGCTGACGAAGTTCGCCGGCCGCAGCGGCACGTCCGCGTCGTCGGCGAGCCGCAGATCCGGCAGCCGGGCCAGCACCTTGGTCAACATCAGCCGCAACTCCAGGCGGGCCAACTGATTGCCGAGGCAGAAGTGGGTTCCGAAGCCGAACGCCAAGTGGCTGTTCGGTTGCCGGTCGATCCGGAAGTTCTCCGGGTCGCCGAACACGGCCTCGTCGAAGTTCGCCGACTCGAACATCAGCATGAGCTTCTCGCCCGATTTGAGATCGGCACCGTGGAACGAGGTGTCGGCCGTCAACGTGCGGCACATGTTCTTCACCGGAGAGGTCCAGCGCAGCATCTCCTCGATCGCACCCGGCAGCAACTCCACATCCGCGACCAGCCGGTCCCACTGATCCCGATGCCGCAGCACCTGTTCGGTGCCGCCCGAGAGCGTGTGCCGCGTGGTCTCGTCACCGCCGATCAGGATGAGCAGCGTCTCGAAGACGATCTCGTCGTCGCTCATCCGCTGACCCTCGACCTCGGCGTTGACCAGGATCGAGAACAGGTCGTCGGTGGGTTCGGCGCGGCGCTTGGCGATGACGTCCATCGTGAACGCGGTGTAGGCGGCGAAGGTGTCCATCAGCTTCTGGATCACCAGCTCGTCGACGTGCGAGCTCAACCCGCACACCAGATCGTCGGACCAGGTCAGCAGCATCTCGCGTTCGGACGGCAGCACGCCGAGCATGTCGCCGATGACCGCCATCGGCAACGGGGCGGCGATGTCGCGGACGAAGTCGCACTCCCCCCGCTCGCACACCGCGTCGATCAGCGTGTCGCACAGCCGCTCGATCGACGGCACCTTGTCCATCACCCGCTTGCGGGTGAACCCCGAGTTGACGAGCTTGCGCCGCAACAGGTGTGCGGGGTCGTCCATGTCGATCATGTACGGCATCCCCGGCTGGTCGGGCCGGATACCGCCGGTCGACGAGAACAGCTCGGGATTGCGTTCGGCGTCGAGCACCGCCTGATACGTCGCCGCCGCCGCCAGCCCGTTGCGGTCCCGGAACACCGGCTCGTTGGCCCGCATCCACCGGTAGGCCTCGCGCGCGTTGCGGTCGGCGTAGAACGTGCCGTCGGTGAGGTCGACGTCCGGCTTGGTGGACAAGACCTGTGTCATCGAACCTCCTGTGCGTCCCCGAACGTCATCTCGACATTGGCAGATGCCTGGCTGGCGAACGGGCGTTTCGGTAAACCGAGCGCAAGAAGCTCCCTGGCATAGGCGTGGTCACCCAGCCGCAGCCGGGCGCCGCCGAGCCGGACCGACATCCCGGTGTTGCGCATCTCCCACGGGATCTGCCGCGTCACGCCGTCCAGACAGCTGAACGTCGTGAGGACCTGCGGCCGCGAGGTCAGCCGGGACGGGACCGGCACCCCGCGGCTGTACTCGATCCCGGCGATGAACTTCCCCTCGTGGGTGACCTCGAAGTCGAACTTCGGCGTCTCGCGAACGGTGAAGTCGGCCATGATCTTCGGGAAACCCCAGATGCGGCGCCCCGCCTCGAGCGTGAAGCTCTGGTCGACGGGCAGGTGGTGGATGAACGCCGCCGCGGATCCCAGCGCCTTCGGTCCGCGCGCGGTGACGCCGGGCGGGTTGACCATCACCGCGGTGCCGAACTCGTGGTACTGCCCGAGGTCGCCGTCGACGTACCGCACCAGCATGAGCATCGTGACCGCCCGGCCCGGCAGGTACTCGCACACCTGCAACCCGCTGTAGTCGATCATCCGCTGCGCGGCGCGCGCGTCGACGGAGAACATCGCGACGTGGGTATTGGCTTTGCGGATCCGCACCGGCATGGTCAGCACGGTGCCGGCGATGGTGTGTTGCGAGACGGGGCTGGTGGTCACGCGCCAAATCTAGAACGTGTTCTAGACAGATCGCAAGAAGTGTCTACACCAGCGCGGCGAGCTCCCGGACCTGCTCGGCCGAGCGGGCGCTGACCACCATCATCGTGACGCCGGAGGCCTCCCAGACCTTGATCTGCTCCCGCACGTAATCGGCGTCGCCGACGATCGCGGCGTCGTCGACGAGTTCGTCGGGGATCACCTTCGCGGCCTCGTCCTTGCGTCCACTGCGGAACAGCTTCGTGACGTCGTCGACGACCTCCGCGTACCCCATGCGGCGGTAGACGTCGGCGTGGAAGTTGGTGTCCTCGGCGCCCATCCCGCCCATGTAGAGGGCCAGGAAAGGCTTCATCATCTCGAACGTGGCGGGGCGGTCGTCGGTGATGACAACCTGGGCGGTCGCGCAGATCTCGAAATCCTCGCGGGTGCGGCGGGCGCCGGGCTTGGCGAAGCCCTCGTCGAGCCAGGAGTTGTAGGTGCCGGCCATCCGCGGCGTGTAGAAGATCGGCAGCCAGCCGTCGCAGATCTCGGCGGCCAGCGCCACGTTCTTCGGGCCCTCGGCACCCAGCATGACCGGGATGTCGGCGCGCAGCGGATGGGTGATCGGCTTGAGCGGTTTGCCCAGCCCGCTGGTGCCCTCGCCGGTCAGCGGCAGCGGGTAGTGCGGACCGGGACTCGTCACCGGGGCCTCCCGGGCCCACACCTGGCGCAGGATGTTCACGTACTCCCGCGTGCGGGCCAGCGGCTTGGGGAAGCGCTGCCCGTACCAGCCCTCCACCACCTGGGGGCCGGACACCCCGAGGCCCAGGAGGTGGCGGCCGCCGGAGAGGTGGTCGAGGGTCAGCGCGGCCATCGCGCACGCGGTGGGCGTGCGGGCCGACAACTGGATGACCGAGGTGCCCAGCCGCATCCGGGTGGTCGACGCACCGAGCCAGGCCAGTGGGGTGTAGGCGTCCGAACCCCATGCCTCGGCGGTGAACACGGTGTCGAAGCCGGCGTCCTCGGCCGCGGCCACGAGTTCGGCGTGGTTGGCCGGCGGCTGCGCGCCCCAGTAACCGAGCTGGAGTCCAAGCTTCATTCCGTTGCCTCTCTAGCCTGTCTAGACGGTCCCTTGAAACCGTTCTTAGAACCTGTTCTACTCGATGCCGTGACCGCCAGCCAAAGCAGCCCGGCGCTGATCGAGACGCATGAGCCGCCCCTTTCCGCGCCGCTGAAGTTGTCCTTCGACTACACCCGTTCGGTCGGGCCACTGCTCGGCCAGTTCTTCACCGCGCTGCGTGAGAAACGCATCGTCGGCGTACGGGGCTCCGACGGGCGTGTGCTCGTGCCGCCGGCCGAATACGACCCGGTCACCTACGAACGGTTGACGGAGATCGTACCGGTGGCACCCGTCGGAACCGTGGTGTCGTGGACGTGGCAGTCCACGCCGCTCGAGGGTCAGCCGCTGGACCGTCCGTTCGCCTGGGCGCTGATCCAGCTCGACGGCGCCGACACCCCGATGCTGCACGCGGTCGACGCCGGTGAGTCCGGGAACATCAGCACCGGCGCCCGGGTGCACGCGCACTGGGTCGACGAGCCCGAGGGCGCGATCACCGACATCGCGTGGTTCTCGCTCGGTGAGGATGCGGAGCCGGAAGGCCAACCCTCCGATAAGGATCCGGTCACCATGCTGGTGGTGCCGAGCAGCATCGAGATTCAGCACACCGCCTCTGCGCCGGAGAGCACGTTCCTGCGGGCGCTCGAAGAGGGCAAGCTGCTCGGCGGCCGCGCCGGCAAGGACGGGAAGCTGTACTTCCCGCCGCGCGAGGCGGATCCGGCCACCGGCCAGCCCATGACCGAGTTCGTCGAGCTGCCCGACAAGGGCACGGTGACGACGTTCGCGATCATCAACATCCCGTTCGCCGGTCAACGGATCAAACCGCCCTACGTCGCGGCCTACGTGCTGCTCGACGGCGCCGATATCCCGTTCCTGCACCTGGTCACCGAGATCGAGGCCGATCAGGTGCGCATGGGCATGCGCGTGCAGGCGGTGTGGAAGCCCCGCGAGGAGTGGGGCCTGGGCATCGACAACATCAGCCACTTCCGGCCGACCGGTGAGCCGGACGCCGACTACGACACCTACAAGCACCACCTGTAGAGAGAGGTCACACGTGATGACTGGCTCGACTGACATTGCAGTGGTGGGCTTCGCGCACGCGCCGCACGTGCGACGCACCGACGGCACCACCAACGGCGTCGAGATGCTGATGCCGTGTTTCCATCAGCTCTACGACGAGCTGGGTCTGCAGCAGACCGACATCGGCTTCTGGTGCTCCGGGTCGTCGGATTACCCTGCCGGGCGCGCGTTCTCGTTCATCTCGGCGATCGACTCGATCGGCGCCGTGCCGCCGATCAACGAATCGCACGTCGAGATGGACGCGGCGTGGGCGCTGTACGAGGCCTACATCAAGTTGCTCACCGGTGAGGTCGAGACCGCACTGGTGTACGGCTTCGGCAAATCCAGTGCGGGCACGCTGCGCCGGGTACTGGCCCTGCAGACCGATCCCTACACCGTCGCGCCGCTGTGGCCGGATTCGGTGTCGATGGCCGGTCTGCAGGCGCGCATGGGCCTCGACGCCGGTAAGTGGACCGCCGAGGACATGGCGCAGGTGGCGCTGGACTCGTTCGCCGCTGCCGGGCGCACCGACTCCGAGAAGCCGGCGAAGACCATCGAAGAGTTGCTGCAGCGCCCCTATTTCGCCGACCCGCTGCGCCGCCACGACATCGCCCCGATCACCGACGGCGCATCGGCGATCGTGCTCGCCGCCGGTGACAAGGCCCGCGAGCTGCGCGAGAACCCCGCCTGGATCACCGGTTTCGAGCACCGCATCGAGACACCGATCCTGGGCGCACGCGAGCTGACCACCTCACCGTCGACCGCGGCGGCCGCGCAGGTGGCGACCGGCGGCGACGCCGGCTCCATCGACGTCGCGGAGATCTACGCACCGTTCACCCATCAGCACCTCATCCTCAAAGAGGCGATCGGGCTGACCGATTCGACGCGGATCAACCCGTCCGGCGGCACGCTTGCGGCCAATCCCATGTTCTCGGCCGGGCTGGAGCGGATCGGGTTCGCCGCCCGGCACATCTTCGACGGCTCGGCGCAGCGGGTGCTCGCGCACGCCACGAGCGGCCCTGCGCTGCAACAGAACCTCGTCGCCGTGCTGGAAGGGAAATAATCATGGCGGGCCAACTGGCCGCGGTGCTGGGCACCGGGCAGACCAAGTACGTCGCCAAGCGTCAGGACGTGTCGATGGCCGGCCTGGTGCGTGAGGCCATCGACAAGGCACTCGCCGATTCCGGTGCGACGATGGACGACATCGACGCCGTGGTCGTCGGCAAGGCGCCCGACTTCTTCGAGGGCGTCATGATGCCCGAGCTGTTCCTCACCGATGCCGTCGGTGCGACCAACAAGCCGCTGATCCGCGTGCACACCGCCGGGTCGGTGGGCGGGTCGACGGGTGTGGTGGCGGCCAGCTTGGTGCAGTCGGGTAAGTACCGGCGCGTGTTGGCGATGGCGTGGGAGAAGCAGTCGGAATCGAATGCCATGTGGGCGCTGTCGATCCCGGTGCCGTTCACCAAACCGGTCGGCGCGGGGGCGGGCGGCTACTTCGCGCCGCACGTGCGGGCCTACATCCGCCGCTCCGGTGCGCCGGAGCACATCGGCGCGATGGTCGCCGTCAAGGACCGCATCAACGGCGCCAAGAATCCGCTCGCCCATCTGCATCAGCCCGACATCACGCTGGAGAAGGTGTTGTCATCGCAGATGCTGTGGGACCCGATCCGGTTCGACGAGACGTGTCCGTCCAGCGACGGTGCCTGCGCGGTGGTGATCGGCGACGAGGAGACGGCCGATCGCCGCGTCGCCGAGGGGCATCCCGTCGCGTGGATTCATGCGACCGCCCTGCGCACCGAGCCGCTCGCGTTCTCCGGCCGCGACCAGGTCAACCCGCAGGCCGGCCGCGACGCCGCCAAGGCGCTGTGGAAGGCCGCGGGCATCAGCAGCCCGATCGACGAGATCGATGTCGCCGAGATCTACGTGCCGTTCTCGTGGTTCGAACCCATGTGGCTGGAGAACCTCGGCTTCGCCGGTGAGGGCGAGGGCTGGAAGCTGACGGAGGCCGGCGAGACCGCGATCGGGGGACGGCTGCCGGTCAACCCGTCGGGTGGAGTGCTCTCGTCCAACCCGATCGGCGCGTCGGGCATGATCCGGTTCGCCGAGGCCGCGATCCAGGTGATGGGCAAGGCCGGTGACCATCAGGTCGACGGCGCCCGCAAGGCGCTCGGCCATGCGTACGGCGGCGGTTCGCAGTACTACTCGATGTGGGTGGTCGGATCCGACAAGCCCGCGGACAGGCCATGACCATGAAGTACACGGTCAGCATCGCGATGGGCCCCATCGAGGAACTGACCGAGATCGCGAGATGCGCCGAGGAGACCGGCTACGACGCGATCGCGCTGCCGGATTCGCTGTTCTACATGGAGAAGCAGGCGGCCGACTATCCGTACACCCCCGACGGGTCGCGGATGTGGAACGCCGACACCCCGTGGGTGGATCCGCTGATCGCCGCGGCCGCGATGGGCGCGGTCACCTCGACACTGCGGTTCTACACCAACGTGATGAAGCTCGGCTCACGTAATCCGCTGCTGCTGGCCCGCCAGGTCGGATCGGTGGCGAATCTGACGAACAACCGGTTCGGCTTCGGCGTCGGGATCGGCTGGGCGCCCGAAGAGTTCGAGTGGTGCGGGGTGCCGTTCGCCCGGCGCGGCAAGCGCGTCGACGAGATGATCGAGGTCATCAAGATGGTGCTGGCCGGCGGCATGGTCGAGTTCCACGGCGAATTCTTCGAGTTCGACAGGTTGCAGATGAGTCCCGCGCCCTCACAGCCGGTGCCGTTCTACGTGGGCGGGCACACCGACGTCGCGCTGAAGCGCGCGGCGCGGGTGGGTGACGGCTGGACCAGCGCGATGATGACCGGTGAGCAGCTGGCCGAGACCATCGGCAAGATCGAGGCGCTGCGCGCCGAATACGGCCGTGCCGATACACCGTTCGAGTACCAGGCGGTGTGCATCGACAAGTTCGGCGTCGACGGGCACCGGGAACTCGCCGAGGCCGGGGTCACCGACAACATCGTGATCCCCTGGATGTTCGACGGCTTGAGCTTCGACGCGCCGCTGGAGAAGAAGAAGGACTCGATGAAGCGCTTCGCCGACACCTACATCCACTCCGGCTGGCAGGAGAAGTGACCGAGCATCCGGCCTCGGCGGCGGGCCGCCGGTCCCGGGAGGCGGCGATGGCCCACGACAAGCAGGCGTGGCTGGACAACTTCGCCGACGACGCGATCGTCGAGGACCCGATCGGCCCGTCGCATTTCGACCCCGAGGGCAAGGGCCACCGCGGGCGCGACGCGATCGCGGCGTTCTGGGACAAGGCGATCGCGCCCAACAAGCTGCGCTTCGAGTTCGACGACTCGTTCCGCTGCGGCAACGAGGAGGCCAACGTCGGGCGCATCCTCATCACCACCAATGGACTGCGGGTGACGTGCGAGGGCGTGTTCACCTATCGGGTGAACGACGACGGGAAACTAGCGGCGCTGCGGGCGTACTGGGAGCTCGACCGGGCGGCGGCCACCGCGCGCGAGACCTAGCGCGACAACCGGTCGGCGGCCGCGGTGGCCAGGCCGAACGTGACCCGTTTGGCGCGCCGCGTCACATCGGCCATGACCTTCTTCGGGCCGGCCACGGACGTCAGCTCCACCGCGTCACCGGTCGTGACGGCGCCGTCGGCGGCCACCCAGCAGTAGACACCCAGGCAGCGCTGCGCCCGTCCGGCGACCGCGCGGGTGATGCGGCGGTCCACCTCGAGGCCGGGTTGGCTGCGGCTGGGCACCACACAGCGGATCGTCGGCATCGTCACCTCGAGTACCGCGCCGCCGACCGAGAGCCGGCCTCCGGTCCAGTGCGATTCCGGCAGCCCGTCACCGGAATCGTCGAGCGCCAGCAGGATGTTGGGCCGGAACCGGCGCACGTCGACGTCCGCACCGATCTCGGCACCGATCGTGGTGAGGCTGGCCCGGGACATCACATGCACGGGGGCCAGGTCGACGAAGGCGCCCGGCGGGGTCGAATAGCGGGCGAACATGGCCAGATCCGCCATCCGGAACATCGACACATCCGGGAACCGCTCCCCGTCTGCGACACCGAAATCCTTGCGCAGCGCGGCGATCGAGGCGTTCTCCCGCTCGTGTCGGCTCAGCCGGTGCAGGCTGGTGTCGCCCACCGGCGGCAGCGCGGTCAACCGCATCTCCCGCCCGACCAGTTCGGAGAGTTTGGCGTGCACGCCGTCGTCGCTGCTGGACCGGACCGCGCCGTCCGGGAAGGTGATGTGCACCTCGGGGGCGTGCCCGGGCCCGGCGTCGTCCGCGACCGGCCCGGCGTAGTGGGCCGTCGCGCCCAGCAGCGCGGGGATCCGGCGTGCCGTGGCGGTCACGTCGTTCGCCACGTCGCGCACCGCCCACAATCGGTCGCCGTGGACCCCGCGGGCGCCGATCGCGACGCGGTCGACGACCTCGCCGCCCAACGATTTGACGGGATAGCGCCACAACCCGGCGACCTGACCGACACGCATGGGCTCACCGTACGGCGCGGGCGGCCGATCGCGCCGATCTCCTCGAATAGCCGCCCGTCAGGCGGGTATGCCACACCTCACGCGCCAATCGTTGCGAGACCCTCGGGCAAAACTGTAACGTGTTCTAGTTAGAGGCCAATTTTCTGGAGGCGCCACGTGAGCACCGACACCGCACACAGCGGCATCCGCGAGATCGACACCGGTTCGCTGCCCGACCGCTATGCCCGGGGCTGGCACTGCCTGGGCCCGGTGAAGGACTACCTCGACGGCAAGCCGCACGGCGTCGAGATCTTCGGCACCATGCTGGTGGTGTTCGCCGACTCCCACGGGGATGTCAAGATCCTCGACGGCTACTGCCGGCACATGGGCGGCAACCTGGCCCAGGGCACCATCAAGGACGACACCGTGGCCTGCCCGTTCCACGACTGGCGCTGGGGCGGCGACGGCAAGTGCAAGCTGGTGCCGTACGCCAAGCGCACGCCACGGCTGGCCCGCACCCGGGCCTGGCATACCGACGTGCGCGGCGGCCTGCTGTTCGTCTGGCACGACCACGAGGGCAACCCGCCGCAACCCGAGGTGCGCATCCCCGACATCCCGGAGTTCGCCAGCGACGAGTGGACCGACTGGCGGTGGAACACGATGCTCATCGAGGGCAGCAACTGCCGCGAGATCATCGACAACGTCACCGACATGGCGCACTTCTTCTACATCCACTACGGTCTGCCGACGTACTTCAAGAACGTCTTCGAAGGCCACATCGCCAGCCAGTACCTGCACAACGTCGGCCGGCCCGACATCGACGACATGGGCACCACCTACGGGGAGGCCCACCTCGACTCCGAGGCGTCCTACTTCGGCCCGTCGTTCATGATCAACTGGCTGCACAACAACTACGGCGGCTTCAAGGCCGAGTCCATCCTGATCAACTGCCACTATCCGGTGACCCAGGATTCGTTCGTGCTGCAGTGGGGCGTCATCGTCGAGAAGCCCAAGGGCCTCGACGAGCAGACCACCGACAAGCTCGCCCGGGTCTTCACCGAAGGCGTCAGCAAGGGCTTCCTGCAGGATGTGGAGATCTGGAAGCACAAGACCCGCATCGACAATCCGCTGCTGGTCGAGGAGGACGGTGCCGTCTACCAGATGCGCCGCTGGTACCAGCAGTTCTACGTCGACGTCGCCGACGTCACTCCGGAGATGACCGACCGCTTCGAGATCGAGGTCGACACCACCGCGGCCAACGAGTACTGGCACGGTGAGATCGAGGAGAACCTCAAGCGCCAGGAGGCGGAGAAGGCCGAACAGCCGACGTCATGACCGACCACGACAGGCAGGACGACGAGGTCGACCGGCTGGCCCGGTCGATGCTCCTGCTGCACGGCGGTCACGACGACGACGATCATCCCGAGCCGTCGTCCGCCGGCGGCCGCCGGAGTTGGTCCAAGGCGCCCGACTTCGCGAACGACGAGGCACGGGCCGCGGCCGTCCGCGAGGCCACCGCGCGTGATCGCGAGCGGTACCTCAATTCGGGCCTGGTGTCGGTGGACTGCCGGTTCTGCCACGTCGCGGTGAAGGTCAAGAAGCTGGGGCCGGCGCACACCTCGGTGCAGTGGAATTCCGAAGCCGCGCAACGGTGTGCGTACTTCACCGAGGTCCGGGAATCCGGCGGTCAGCCGGCGCGCAGCCGGGCCTGCCCGAAACTCGCGGACAGCATCAAGCACGCCGTCGCCGAGGGATGCCTCGAGGAGATGTCCTCGGCGCCCTCCCCCGGCGACGGGTGATCACAGCCCGGCGAAGCGCTCCCTGACCTGCTCGTCGGTCAGGCCGTAATCGGCCAGCGAGTACGTGTGCTTGGGCGCGCGGGGACCCTGCTGGCTCGCGGTGTGGCTCGCGGCGATCGCCTCGCGCGCCGCGTCGGTGAACTCGAGGCCGAAGCGCCGGTAGATGCCCTCGACGCTGGCGACCGGATCCTTGATGAACTCGAAGTAGTCGACGTCGCAGAACTGGTCCGGGTTCTGTTGCGCGCGAACCTCGTTGAACCGCCGCAGCCCTCGCGACCACGTCTCCATCGCGTCCTCACCGATGCGCGTTCCGACGAACGAGTTCGACCAGCCGGCAGTGGTGTGCTGCGACAGCGAGCACATCGACGCCATGATGGTCTCGACCGGCCGGTGGCACTGCACCACCAGCGCGTCGGGATAGGTGGCGAACAGCGCATCGAGCGCGAACAGGTGGCTCGGATTCTTCAGCACCCAGCGCTTCTCGACGTCGTTGAGCCCGATCAGCTGCAGGTTCTTGCGGTGGCGCTGGTAGGGCTTGGTCCAGTCCTGTCGTGCCAGCCACTGTGAATAGGTGGGCAGGTGGGCCAGGGTCTCGTAGGACACCGAGTGCAGCGACTGCCGTAGCAGCTGCCAGCATTCCTCGACCTCGTCGGGGGTCATGAAGTGCAGGCCGGTGTAGTCGGGGTCTTCGGCGTGCGCCTTGGCGAACTGTGCGTCGAGCTGCTGGAAAACCGGGTTCTGCGACCACGTCTCACGTGGCGGACGCGGCTGCGGGAACTCCGCGAGCCACAGTTCCAGCCCCTGGTGACGTGGATCGGCGGTCAGCAGCCGGTGGATGACGGTGGTTCCGGTGCGCGGGAGACCGGTCACGAAGATCGGCCGCTCGATCGCGACGTCGGCATGCTGCGGGTACTGCTTCCACGCCGCTTCGGAGACCAGCCGGGCCACCAGCGCGTTGCGGACGAAGAAGCGCTGCATCTTGCTGCCGAACTCGGTCAGGTCCGCATCGCGTTGGAAGGACTCGAGCAGAACGCCGAGCGCCTCACGGTAGTTGTCGTCGTCGCCGCCGAAGTCGTCGAGCCCGCACGCCTTCGTCGCGGAGGCATGCAGGTCCTCGACCGTGCCGACGTCCGTGCGGGGGCTCACGCCTTGTACTCCCCGCAGTTCACGTCGAGCGTCTGGCCGGTGATGCCGCTGGACAGATCGCTGGCCATGAACAGGATCGCCGAGGCCACCTCGTCCTCGGTCGGCAGCCGCTTGAGGTCCGACGCCGCCGCGGTGGCCTGGTAGATCTGGTCGACGGTCGTGCCGTACTTGCCGGCCTGGTGGGTGAAGTAGCTCTCCAGCGTGCCGCCCCAGATGTAGCCGGGCACCACGGAGTTGACCCGGATGCCCTGCTCGCCGAGTTCGGTGGCCAGCGACTGCGACATGGCCAGCAGCGCGGACTTGGCCATCTTGTAGGCGCCGTACTTGGCCTGCGAATGCCGCACCACCATCGAATTCACGTTCACCACCGATCCATTGGCCTCGGCGAGTGCGGGGGTGAAGCCCTGGGTGAGCCGCAGCGCACCCAGCACGGTCAGCTCGATGGCCTCGCGGATGTGCTCGAAGGTGGTGTTGGCCAGGGGCTTCATCGACGGCACCCGGAACGCGTTGTTGATCAGGACGTCGACCTTGCCGTAGGCCTGCATGGACTGTTCGACCAGGTTGGCCACCTGCCCGTCGTCGGTGATGTCGGTGCCGACGGCGACCGCGCGCCGCCCCATGTCGGTGATCTGCTTGGCGACGTCGTCGAGGCGCTCGACGGTCCGTGCGGCCAGCACCAGATCCGCTCCTGCCTCGGCGCACCGCCGCGCGAGCGTGGTGCCCAGCGCGGGACCCACCCCGCTGATCACGACGACTTTGTCTGCGAGCAGGCCGTTCCCGATTGCGCTCATCAACCCACCATCCTGTTGCCGATCTGCTTCTGGCGCAGCGCGATCCGCGCGCGCCAGTCCTCGTCCGAGATCTTGTTCTGTTCGTGGTAGGGCAGGGCGCCCGCCACCTGATCGACGTCGACGATCTCCACCGTCGGGCCGTCCGCCTCGGTCAGCTCGCGCGAGACCCGCTGCCACCGGAACTGCACGTAACCCTTGCGGTGGCCGAGGGTTTCACACCAGTTGGTGACACCCGGGTTCGCCTCGGAGACGACGATGCGGATTTTGCCGTCCGGATCCGGTTGCGCCTGAGTGCCGTTGAGCGAGGTCTGATGGTTGATGTAGTCCAGCGAGATGTACCAGAGGCTGCCGAGCTGGAAGCCCATGTAGGGCGCGTCGGAGACGGGAACCGTGATGACCATGGCTTGCGCGGGGTCGAGGTCGTAGTGCCCGGCCGACGAGTATTGCGTGGCCAACCCGCCCGGGGTCAGGCGTGGGGCGACCAACGTGTTCACCGGCAGGTTGTCGTAGAACCACTGCGGGAACTGCAGCCACGTCTTGACCCGCTGCACCAGCTGCTTTCCGGCGACGGCGTAGCGCTTGTCGATGAGTTCGCGGGTCAGCGGTGGCGGCGCGGTGCCTTCGGTGTCGGTGCGGGCGATCGCGAAGGTGCCGCGCCGGGCGGCCCAGTCGTTGTAGACCTCCCGGATCACCAGCTGCGACGGCACGTCCGGGGTGAACCGCCACTCGAAGGTGCCGTCGTCGGCGATGGTGAGTCTGCGGTCGTCGAAGGCGGTCTCGCTGTCGGGAACCACCTCGTCGGTGTATTCGCCGCCGAGCAGCTGGAAGCTGACATCGGTGGTGGTGCCGCGGGTTCCGGTGACCACATATTCGTGCCCGGGCTGCACCCGGGTGCCGAAGTAGAGGGTGTCGGGGTTGTCGAGTCCCATCTTGGTGAACGGGCCGGTGCCGCTGTGCAGGAACGGGCGGTCACGGTCGTAGTCGAACGCGACGTGGGTGCATGCGGCGATACAACCGGCGAGGTACTGCAGGCCTTCGAGCAGATCGGCCTCGGATTCGATGAACGGGGCCTCGGACACCAGTTTCTCCGCCTCGGCGATCGCCTCGGCCAGCGGCTGTGAGAACACGCCTCGAAACTAGAACGTGTTCTCATCACAGTCAATATACGAACCGCTTCGTTCCAACTGTGGAACGCGCGCTAGTGTCGCGGCATGTCTCCGACACAGGCCGAGACGTCCGGCCGCACGTCGCCGCCGTCCGAGCGCGTGATGCGCATCCTCGACTTCCTCGCCGACCATCCCGACCGGCGCTTCGGTGTGTCCGACCTGGCCCGCCGGGTCGAGCTGAGCAAGCCCACCTGTCTGGGCATCGTGACCGCCCTGACCGACGCCGGATACCTGCTCCGCGACGCGGCGGACAAGACGTACCGGCTCGGGCCCGCGCTGATCAGGCTGGGACACAAGGCACAGGAGTCGATGCGGGTCAGTCCGGCGGCCCGGGAGGAGTTGCGTCGGCTGTCAACCCGATTCCGCGTCACCGCGGCGCTGTCCGGTGTGGTTGAGGATCGGATCACGCTGCTCGACCTCGTCGCGCCGGCAGGCGCCCGGCCCGGCGTCGAGGTGGGCCAGAGCTATCCGTTCGCTCCGCCGGTGGGGTTGATGTTCGTGCTGTGGGACGACGATGCGGTGCGCAGCTGGCTCGCCAGAGAGCCCACGATCCCGTTGCGCACCGGCACCGAACGGCTCGACCGAGTGATGGCCGAATGCCGTGCGGACGGCTATCTGGTTGAGCGGCAGACCCCCGGCGGACGACGGCTGTACCGGTTGATGGCGGGTATGTCGAGCGATCTTCCCGAAGAGTTGAGAGCCCTGCTCGGCGAACTCGTCTCCGACATCGGTGAGCGGGTGTACCTCCGCAGCGAACGTTCGCAGGGACGGAGACGGCATGACATCAGCGTCATCTCCGCCCCGGTCTACGACCATCACGGGCGCCAGGTCATGGTGGCCTCGATGCACATCGGCACACCACTGAGCGACAACGAGATCCAGGAGCGCGCCCGCGCAGTGGTCGCGACAGCCGATGCGGTGACCCGCCAGCTCGGCGGCACCCCGCCCAGCGGTGGCCACGGACGGGCTCAGCGGTGACCGCCGGACGTTCTGCGCCGCAACGTCACGGGTAGTCCGTCGGCCGGCGTGGGGCCGGTGCCCCAGCTCAGCACCGGGCGGTAGTCGGCGGGCACGCGCCAGTCGAAGTGACGCAGAAGTTGCTGCATGACGGCCTTGACGTTCATGTCGGCGAACCGCTCCCCGAGACACTTGTGCACCCCGCCACCGAAGGGCGCGAACGCGTAGCGGTGCACCGGGCCGGCGTCCGCGCCGTCGAGGAACCGGCGCGGATCGAACCGATCCGGCTCGGGCCACCAGTCGGCGAGCCGCATCGAGGCATAGACGTTGATCGCGATCTGACTCCCGCGCGGAATGAAGTGACCGGCCACGTCGGTGTCGGCGATCGCCTGGCGGAACAGAGTTCCGGCCGGGGCGTACATCCGCAGCGTCTCCTTGAACGCTGCGTCGAGCAGTGGATAGCCCTCGTCGAGGTCGCGAATGCCGAAGCCCCCGCGTGCGTTTCCGAGTGCCTCGTCGCGCAGCTGGTCCTGCCATTCGACATTGCGGCCGAGTTCGTAGACCAGCATCGAGATGGCGATGGCACTGGTGTCGTGGGCGGCCATCAGCAGGAAGATCATGTGGTTGACGATGTCGGCATCGCTGAAGCGCTCCCCGGAGTCGCTGCGGCTGCGGCACAGCATCGAGAGCAGGTCTGTGCCGTCACCGGCCCGCCGCGCCGGGAGCTGAGCGGCGAAGTAACGTTCCAGCCGTTCGCGCGCGCGCAGACCGCGCGCCCAGGCGCCGCCCGGGACGTCGGCGCGGATCACCGCCTGGCCACCGCAGACCGTATCGTGGAAATCGGCGGCCAGCTGGGCCGATTCGGTGCCGAGCCGGACGCCGACGAAGACCTCGGCGGCCTGGTCGAGGAGCAGGCGCTTGACCGCGGTGTAGACGGGGAAGTTCGGCGACGCCGGCCAGCCGGTGACGGTTCGCTCGATACCCGGCCGCATGAGGTCGAGGTATCCGTCGAGTGCGCTGCGGGTGAACGCCTGCTGCATGATGCGGCGATGGTCGCGGTGTTCTGCAAAGTCGAGCAGCATGATGCCGCGGTGAAAGAACGGCCCGATCACCGGAGCCCAACCGCGCGTGCTCGAGAAGGCCTTGTCCCTGTTGACCCACGCCGCCTCCAGAGCGTCGGGACCCATCAATTGCACGATGCGGAAACCGATCCCGCCGGCCCACGACACCGGCCCGTAGCGCTCGTAGCGTCGCCGGGCGAAATCGAGCGGGTCGACGATCGAACTCATGATGTGTCCGAGCACGGGGAATCCGTAGTTGCCCAGCACCGGTTTCAGGTGGGAGCCCGCGGGCGGACGGGCCAGGGCACGGTCTCGGCTGGGATACCGAGCCGTCACGCCCGCCGCCGCCGACTGCAGACGGTGTTTGGCGAACGCCACGGGGTCGGCGGCCGAGCTGGTCATCGAGTGAGTCCCATCGGAGCTCCTCACCTCACGTCTGGCACGAGCCGTGCCAGATAATGTGGTACTGAACCGTGCCAGATATCGGGCCCGGGGTCAAGGGTCCTCCGTCGCACCGAACCGGGGTGCGACGATCATGCGGTGGCCGACACACCGGGACGGAGTTACGGCGGGCAGACCGCCGACTCACGCCGCATGCAGCGGCGCGCCCGATTGGTGGATGCCGCGATCGAGGCCATCGCCGACGATGACTGGCGCACCATCACGGTCGACCGCCTGTGCGCCGAGGCCGGCCTCAACAAGCGGTACTTCTACGAGAGTTTTGCCGGCCTCGACGAGGTCGCGACCGCCGCGGTCGACGACATCGCCGGCGAGGTGCGCGACGCGACGACGACCGCGATCGCGGGCACCTCGGGCCAACCGCTGGAGGCGCAGGCGACCGCGGCCGTCGACGCGCTGGTGCGCACCCTGGTCGAGGACCCCCGGCGCGGCCGGGTTCTCCTGGGTGGCGTCGCCGGTTCGTCGGTCCTGCACGGTCATCGGGCAGCCGTGATGCGGCAATTGACCGCGGTGCTCATCGGTCATGCGCGCACCGTCCACGACGTCGAACTCGAGTCCGACCCGCTCGCGGAGGTGACTCCCGCGTTCATCGTCGGCGGAACCGCCGACGCCATCCTCGCGTACCTCGATGGTCGCGCTGACGTCACCGTCGAGGAGCTCGTCGCCGGCCTGACCACGCTGTGGCTCATCACCGGCAACGGCGCCGCCGAAGTGGCACGGAGGCGCAGGCGCTAACTGACCGCGGCGATCGCGAACGGCAGCACCTCCGGCGCGCCGGCCGCCCGCACCACCCGGGCCGCCATCGTCAGCGTCCACCCGCTGTCGGCGAGGTCGTCGACGAGCAGGACCGGGCCGCCGACCGCGGACAGATCCGGCGACTCCCACGAATCCTGCAGTGCCGCAACGCGGTACGCCGAGTTCGCCGCCGTCACCGGCCGGCGCTCCGGCCGGTAGCGCAGGGTGCCGAGGTCGGTGAGCCGGCCGAGTTCGGCCAGCCGCGCCGACAGCGAGGCAATCAGCCGCGGCCGGGTCGCCGAGTCCATCGCGAGCACGGCGACCGGACGCGTCTGCCAGTCCCAGGCGGCCAGCACGTCGACGGCGGCGCGCACCACGTCGTCGGTGACGTCGCCATCGGGTTCGTCGAGGACGCGACGCAGCCGGGCGCCCCAGCCCAGATCGGTCAACCGCCCGATCACCCGGCCGGTGGCGGGCCCGTCGCCGATGCGGCCGGACAGCTCGAGGCCGAGCTTGGCCAGCCCGGACGGCCACTGCTTACGCGGGCTGAGTTCGACGCCGGGACGCATCAGCCGCTGCCGGGCGTCCTCGGCCGCGGCCGCATCGACCTCGCCACCCAGCCGGGTGCCGGTGCAGTTGTCGCAGCGTCCGCACCGCTCACCGTCGGCCAGCTCCGGGTCGTCGAGTTGCGCGCGCAGGAATGCCATCCGGCAGCCGTCGGTGCCCTGGTAGTCCAGCATGGCCTGCTGTTCGCGGCGGCGGGCCTCGTCGAGCTTGCGGTAGCGCTCCTCGTCATAGGTCCACGGCTGCCCGGTGCTCACCCAGCCGCCCTTGACGCGGCGCACCGCACCGTCGACGTCGAGCACCTTGAGCACCATCTCCAACCGGCTGCGGTTGAGGTCGACGAGCGGTTCGAGCGCGGGCGTGGACTGCGGCCGCTCGGCGTCCAACGCGCGGATCACGTCGCGCACCATCGCCTCGGACGGGAACGCGACGGACGCGAAGTACCGCCACACGTCCTGATCCTCGCGGCCGGGTAGCAGCACCACCTCGGCGCTGTCGGTCGCGCGCCCCGCACGCCCGACCTGCTGGTAGTACGCGATCGGCGAGGACGGTGCGCCGAGGTGGACGACGAAGCCCAGATCCGGCTTGTCGAACCCCATCCCCAGCGCCGAGGTGGCCACCAGCGCCTTGACCCGGTTGCCCAGCAGGTCGGCTTCGAGCTGTTCGCGTTCGGTCGCGTCGGTCGAACCGGTGTAGGCGGCGACCGGATGGCCGTGTTCGCGCAGCAGCGTGGCCATGTCGTGGGCCTGGGCGACGGTCAGCGTGTAGACGATGCCCGACCCCGGCAGCTCACCGAGATGGGTGGCCAGCCAGGCCGCCCGCTGCGCGGGGTTGCCGGCCCGGACCACCGACAGCCGCAGCGATTCGCGGTCCAGGCCGCCGCGCAGCACCAACGTGTCGCGTCCGCCGACCCCGAGCTGTCCGCGGACGTCGTCGACCACCCGGTCGTTGGCGGTGGCGGTGGTGGCCAGCACCGGGATGCCGTCGCCGAGCTCGCCGATCAGGGTGCGGATCCGCCGGTAGTCGGGACGGAAGTCATGACCCCAATCCGAAACGCAGTGCGCCTCGTCGACGACCACCAGACCGGCGTCGGCGGCCAGCGCGGGCAGCACGTTGTCGCGGAAGTCGGGGTTGTTCAGCCGTTCGGGGCTGACGAGCAGCACGTCGAGGTCACCGTCACGCACCCGCTGCTGGATCTCGTCCCATTCGGCGACGTTGCCGGAGTTGATGGTCGCCGCCCGCACCCCCGCACGCTGGGCGGCGGCCACCTGGTTGCGCATCAGCGCCAGCAGCGGAGACACGATGACCGTGGGCCCGCGGCCGGCGTTGCGCAGCAGCTTGGCGGAGATGAAGTACACCGCGGACTTCCCCCAGCCGGTGCGCTGCACGACGAGGGCCTGCCGCCGGTGCACCACCAGCGCCTCGATGGCCGTCCACTGGTCGTCGCGCAGGGTGGCGTGCGGACCGGCCAGTTGTTCGAGCAGAGCCTGGGCGTCGTCGCGGGTCGCGGTCTCGGGCGAGCGGAGCGACGGTGGGGTCGACATGCCCCCATCGTGCCCGGCGGCGGTGACAGTCCGGACGCCTACCGGATGACCAGCCAGATGGCGGCGAAGTGGCAGACCGCCGCGGCCGCGGTGAACGCGTGGAACACCTCGTGGTGCCCGAAGGTGCTCGGCCACGGGTTCGGCCACCGGGTGCCGTAGCAGACGGCACCCGCGTTGTAGAGCACCGCGCCGGCGACCAGCAGCGCAACGGCGGTGGCGCCCGCACCCAGCAGCAGTACCTCGGCGAAGAAGATCGCCACGTATCCGAGGGTCAGGTAGAGCGGCACCCCCACCCATCGCGGGCTCGACGGCCACAGCATCTTGAGCAGCACGCCGGCGGCCGCACCGGTCCATACGATGGCCAGCACCTCGTATCCGGTCTGCGGGGGCATGGCCAACAGCGCGAAAGGGGTGTAGGTGGCGGCGATGAACACGAAGATGGCCGAGTGATCGACACGCTTCATCCACTTCTGGGCGGCGGCCGAGGTCCAGCGGACGCGATGGTAGGTGGCGCTGACCGTGAACATGCCGACGATCGCGGTCACGTAGACCAGGGCGGCCCAGATGGCCAGCGGCTCGTCGGCAGCGGTCCAGGCCACGCCGAGAAGGGCCGTCCCGCCGATCACCGCGCCTGCCGCGGCGACGACGTGGATCCAGCCCCGGGCGCTGGGCGGGCGCAACACCTCGACGGGCAGGCCGACACCGGCCAACTGATCGTTCAGAGCATCTCCGATGTCGCAGCGGCCGGTCATGCTCACGGCGCCGTCGCAGCGGCGACAGCGCTGCACAGCCTACCGGCGGCGGGCCGCCCCGACGCGGGGCCACGCGGTGGCGCCGAGCGATGTGTCAGCTCACGGATTCGCGGGAACGCAGCGGTGTGCACGTGAGAGCTCTCGCCCGGCGACTGCTGACCGTCCTGGTGGTGAGCGTGGCCGTGGGGGCGTGTTCGCCCGAACCGTCGGCACAGTCGTCGCAGAGCGCCCCGCATGCCCTCGACTGGGGGGTGTTCGTCCCGGACGATCAGGCCGGCTCGAGCGACCTCGCGGTGGTCACCGACATGGCCGGCGCGACCCCCGGCTACGTCCTGCGCTTCGCCGCGATCAACGATCAGGTGCCGCTCGGCGCGCTGTCCGCGATCACCGCCGGCGGCGCCGTCCCGATCCTCACGCTCGAGCTGTGGCAGCCGGGCGCGGGACCCGAGCAACCCGCGTACTCGCTGCGTCGCATCCTGGCCGGCGACTTCGACAGCCGCCTCGAGGCGTGGGCGCGGATCCTCGCCGACTGGGGTTCCCCGCTGATCCTGCGGACCGGCCACGAGATGAACAGCACCTTCTACCCGTGGTCGGTGCGGGTGAACGGGAACACGGCCGTCGAATCGGCCGCGGCGTGGCGCCACGTCCGCGAGATATTCCGCCGGGCCGGCGCCGACAACGTCGCGTTCATGTGGTGCCCGGACGCCTCGGCCGACGGGCTCGGCGACATGGCGGCCGCGTTCCCGGGCGCCGACAGCATCGACGTCCTGGGGCTCGACGGTTACAACTGGGGCGAGGGCGACGGCCGCAGCTGGCGCAGTGCGGCCGAGATCTTCGGTGACAGCCTGGCGCAGCTACGCCGCCTGGATCCGCGCCACGACATCGTGATCGCCGAGACCGCCGGCGTCGAGGGTCCGCGGTCGGGCATCGACAAGGCCGACTGGATCTACGGCCTGTTCGACTACCTCGCCACCCAGGACCGGGTGACCGGCGTGGTCTGGTTCCAGGCGGTCAAGGAACGCGACTGGCGGTTCAACTCCTCACCGCAGGCGCAGGAGGCGTTCCGCCAGTCGGTCGCCAAACACTCCGGCCGCTGATCAGCTCGCCGGCGCGGTGTCCATTTCCCGCTTGATCTCGAGTGCGATGTCGATGAGTTGGTCTTCCTGGCCGCCGATCAGCTTGCGCTGACCGGCCCGGTGCAGCAGCTGGTGGGCGGGCACGCCGTAGCGTTCGGACTGGCGGATGGCGTGTTTGAGGAAGCTGGAGTACACCCCCGAGTAGCCCATGATCAGCGCGTTGCGGTCGAGCAGGCATTCGGCCGGCATCGCCGGGGCGACCACCTCCTCGGCGGCGTCGGCGATGTCGAAGAAGTCGATCCCGGTCTTCACACCGATCTTGTCGAACACCCCGATCAACGCCTCCACCGGGGCGTTGCCCGCACCGGCACCGAACCGGCGGCACGACCCGTCGATCTGCTTGGCCCCGGCCCGCACCGCCTCGATCGAGTTCGCCACCCCCAGGCCGAGGTTCTCATGGCCGTGGAAGCCGACCTGCGCATCGTCGCCGAGCTCGGCGACCAGCGCCGCGACCCGGTCGCGCACCCCTTCGAGCACCAGCGCCCCGGCCGAGTCCACCACGTACACGCACTGACAGCCCGCATCGGCCATGATCCGGGCCTGTGCGGCGAGCTTCTCCGGCGCAATGGTGTGGGCCATCATCAAAAACCCGACGGTCTCCAGCCCCAGCTCACGCGCCAGCCCGAAGTGCTGGATCGACACGTCGGCCTCGGTGCAATGGGTGGCGATCCGGCAGATCGCCCCGCCGTTGTTCTGCGCCTGTTTGATGTCCTCCTTGGTGCCCACCCCGGGCAGCATGAGAAACGCGATCTTGGAGTTCTTCGCCGTCTCGGCGGCGAGCTTGATCAGCTCCTGCTCGGGGGTTTTGGAGAACCCGTAGTTGAAACTCGACCCGCCCAGCCCGTCGCCGTGGGTCACCTCGATCACCGGCACGCCCGCGGTGTCCAGGGCCGCGACGATCGCGCCCACCTCATCGGTGGTGAACTGATGGCGTTTGTGATGCGACCCGTCGCGCAGCGACGTGTCGGTCATCCGGATGTCCCACATCGGATCGAAATAGATGTCATTGATGCTCATGATTGGCCTCCCGCCGGAACTGCCACCGATTCCTTGGCGATCTCCTCGCCGACCTTGGCCGCCGCGGCGGTCATGATGTCGAGGTTCCCGGCATACGGCGGCAGGTAGTCCCCCGCACCCTCGACCTCGATGAACGTGGTGACCACCGCCTGGCCGCCGGAGTTCATCGACGGCTCGTCGAACTGCGGGTCGTTGAGCAACCGGTAGCCCGGCACGTAGGTCTGCACCTCGGCGACGACGTCGCGGATCGACTGCGCGATCGCATCGCGGTCGGCGTCCTCGGGAATCGCGCAGAAGATGGTGTCGCGCATGATCATCGGCGGATCGGCGGGGTTGAGAATGATGATCGCCTTCCCCCGCTTGGCGCCCCCGATGTTCTGCACCCCCGCACTCGTCGTCTTGGTGAACTCATCGATGTTGGCCCGCGTACCCGGACCCGCGGACGCCGAGGACACCGACGCCACGATCTCCCCGTAAGGCACCTCCACCACACGGCTCACCGCATGCACGATCGGAATGGTCGCCTGCCCACCGCAGGTCACCATGTTCACGTTCGGCGCATCCAGATGCTCGCGCAGATTCGCCGGCGGGATCACCCCCGGCCCCACCGCCGCCGGTGTCAGGTCGATCGCCCGGATACCCGCCTCGGCATACCTCGGCGCAGCGTCGCGATGCACATAGGCACTGGTCGCCTCGAACACCATGTCCGGCTTCTCCGACTGCCCCAACAGCCAGTCCACCCCCTCATGAGAGGTCTCCAACCCCAACTTCCGCGCCCGCGCCAACCCCTCGGACTCCGGATCGATCCCGATCATCCACCGCGGCTCGAGATACTCCGACCGCTGCAACTTGTACAACAAATCAGTACTGATGTTGCCCGACCCGACGATCGCGACTGACATCTTCTTCCGGAGAGCGGTCTCCGTCATAGTCTCTCCCCTATTCGAAACTCAGCTGTACTGAACCTAACCCGGCGAAGTCGGCGACGAAATGGCTGCCGGGTGGTGCATCTATCGCACGGGTGCACGACCCGGGCAGCACGATGTCTCCGGCCTTCAGTCGTACGCCGAACCCCTCGACCTTGCGGGCCAGCCAGGCCACCGCGGTGACCGGATTGCCCAGCACCGCATCGCTGCGCCCCTCGGCCACGGTCTCCCCGTTGTTGGTGAGCACCGCGTCGATGGCTCTGATATCGATGTCCTTCGGCGACACCCGCGCCTCGCCGAGCACCCACCCGGCCGACGAGGCGTTGTCCGCGATGGTGTCGCAGAGCTTGATCTTCCAGTCGGTGATGCGGGTGTCGATCAACTCGATCGCCGGAGCGAACGCCGCGGTGGCGGCGAGCACGTCCTCCTCGGTGCACCCGGCGCCGGGCAGGTCGTCGGCGAGGATGAACCCGACCTCCACCTCGACTCGCGGATAGAGGTAGTTCGCGCTCTTCACGGGTCGGTCCTCGTAGACCTGCATCTCGTCGAGCAGGTGCCCGTAGTCGGGTTCGTCGACGCCCATCATCTTCTGCATGGCCTCTGACGACAGGCCGACCTTGTGGCCGATGACGCGGGCGCCCTCGGCGACCCGCTGCCGGATGTTGATCAGTTGGATCTCGTAGGCGTCCACAACATCAATGTCGGGTTGTCCGTCGGTCAGGGGTGTGATCGGCACGCGGCTGCGCTCCGCCTGCGCCAGGTCGGCGGCCAGCTGCTCCCGCACCTCGGAACTGAGCATCTCGATGAATTCCCCTCGTTTCGTCGACCGGCGCAGTTGTGGGTCGGCCGCGCAATTCTATAACGTGTTCTACATGACCGGACAGGAGTACGACGTCATCGTGGTGGGCAGCGGAGCCGCCGGCATGGTCGCCGCCCTCACCGCAGCTCACCAGGGCCTCTCGACGATAGTCGTCGAAAAGGCTCCGCACTATGGTGGTTCCACTGCGCGGTCAGGCGGCGGCGTGTGGATCCCGAACAACGAGATCCTCGAGCGCGACGGGGTCAAGGACACGCCGGAGGCCGCCCGGCAGTACCTGCACGCGATCATCGGCGACGTTGTCGAACCGGAGCGCATCGACACCTACCTCGACCGCGGGCCCGAGATGCTGTCGTTCGTGCTCAAGCACTCGCCGCTGAAGCTGTGCTGGGTGCCCGGGTACTCCGACTACTACCCGGAGACGCCCGGCGGCAAGCCGACGGGCCGATCGGTGGAACCCAAGCCGTTCGACGCCAAGAAGCTCGGCGAGGACATGGCCGGCCTGGAACCGCCGTACGGCAAGGTGCCGCTCAACGTCGTGGTGATGCAGCAGGATTACGTGCGGCTCAACATGCTCAAGCGGCATCCGCGCGGAGTGCTGCGCAGCGTCAAGGTCGGCGCCCGCACCATGTGGGCCAAGGCCACCGGCAAGAACCTCGTCGGGATGGGCCGCGCGCTGATCGCCCCGCTGCGCATCGGCCTGCGCCAGGCCGGTGTGCCGGTGCTGCTCAACACCGCGCTCACCGACCTGTACGTCGAGGACGGGGTGGTGCGCGGCATCTATGTCCGGGACATGAACGCGCCGGAAAGCGCCGAGCCACGGTTGATCCGGGCGCGCCGCGGCGTGATCCTGGGTTCGGGTGGGTTCGAGCACAACGAGCAGATGCGGGTGAAGTACCAGCGCGCCCCGATCACCACCGAGTGGACGGTCGGCGCGAAGGCCAACACCGGCGACGGGATCCTCGCGGCCGAGAAGCTCGGCGCGGCGCTCGATGTCATGGAGGACGCGTGGTGGGGCCCGACGGTGCCGCTGGTCGGTGCGCCGTGGTTCGCGTTGTCCGAACGCAACTCTCCCGGGTCGATCATCGTGAACATGAACGGCAAGCGGTTCATGAACGAGT
Source organism: Mycobacterium sp. PS03-16 (assembly GCF_004570325.1). GTDB lineage: Bacteria > Actinomycetota > Actinomycetes > Mycobacteriales > Mycobacteriaceae > Mycobacterium. Next base: position 45,190 of record NZ_SPQO01000005.1, read on the forward strand.
CGATGCCGTATGTCGAGGCATGTCATCACATGTACGGGGGCCAGTACGGCCAGGGCGCCGGGCCCGGCGAGAACATCCCGGCCTGGCTGGTCTTCGATCAGCAGTACCGCGATCGCTACATCTTCGCCGGATTGCAACCGGGTCAGCGCATTCCGAACAAGTGGCTGGAGTCGGGCGTCATCGTCAAGGCCGACACGCTGGCCGAGCTGGCGGCGAAGGCGGGGCTGCCGGCCGAGGCGCTGGCCGCCACGGTGGACCGGTTCAACGGCTTCGCCCGCTCCGGGGTCGACGGGGACTTCCACCGCGGCGAGAGCGCGTACGACCGGTACTACGGCGACCCGACCAACAAGCCGAACCCGAACCTCGGCGAGATCAGCCACGGCCCGTTCTACGCCGCCAAGATGGTGCCGGGAGACCTGGGCACCAAGGGCGGTGTGCGCACCGACGTGCACGGCCGGGCGCTGCGCGACGACGGGTCGGTGATCGAGGGTCTCTACGCGGCGGGCAACGTCAGTGCGCCGGTGATGGGCCACACGTATCCGGGCCCCGGCGGCACGATCGGGCCCGCGATGACGTTCGGCTATCTGGCGGCGCTGCACCTGGCTTCCGCCGGAACGGCGGCATCGGGCACGGTGAACTGATGCCGATCAACCTGGACGAGGCGCTGGGCGCCGAACTGCCTCCGGTCGAATTCTCTTGGAGCAGCAGCGATGTGCAGCTCTACCACCTTGCGCTCGGCGCGGGGGTGGACCCGATGGACGCGCGGGAGCTGCGGTACCTGGTCGACAACACCCCGCAGGTGCTGCCGACGTTCGGCAGCGTGGCGGCCAGCTTCCACATGACCGAACCGCCGTCGGTTCAGTTCCCCGGCATCGAGATCGAACTGGCCAAGGTGCTGCACGGCAGCGAGGCGGTGACGGTTCCGGGCCCCATCCCGCCGTCGGGCACCGGCACCGCGGTCACCCGGGTCACCGACATCTGGGATAAGGGCAAGGCCGCGGTGATCTGGTCGGAGACGACGGTGACCGACGCGTCGGGCACCCCGCTGTGGACGCAGAAGCGGTCGATCTTCGCCCGTGGTGAGGGCGGCTTCGGTGGTGAGCGCGGGCCGTCGTCGTCGACCGAACCGCCGCAACGCACCCCCGACACCCAGGTCGACCTTGCGATCCTGCCGCAGCAGGCGCTGCTGTACCGGCTCTGCGGTGACCGCAACCCGCTGCACTCGGACCCTCAATTCGCCGCGGCAGCAGGCTTTCCGCGCCCGATCCTGCACGGGCTGTGCACCTACGGCGTCGCGTGCAAGGCGATCGTCGACACGTTGCTCGACGGTGACGTGGCGCGGGTGAAGTCCTACGGCGCCCGGTTCGCCGGTGTGGTGTTTCCCGGCGAGACGCTGCGCGCGAACATCTGGCAGCACGAGGGGCGCTACGTCGCGACCGTCACGGTGCCTGCGCGCGACGATGCGGTGGCGTTGTCGGGTGTGGAATTGGTGCCGGCGTAGGGGACGGGTCACAGCGGGGTTTCGGCGGGATGAGGGTTTGGAGTCGCCCCGGAGCTTGGGTCAACCGTCGCTGGCAGTGCGCGTATCGCCCCTGTGCCGACCGGTCCACACCTCGGCGAATGCGTCGAACCGCTTGCCTGCAATCACGTCACCGATCAACCGCGCTTCAGCTCTTGCCCACGCCTCCCCCATCCGTCGATCCCACATCGTGGAGTAGGTGTGGAACTTTCCATCCCTCGGGGTGAACTCACCGAAGACGAGATCGTCTTCACCGCGCAACATGTCGATACGCATGAACGGTGCGGGGATCTCTCGGCTGAGCTGCTCGACCAGTGCCACCTGCTCGTTCGTGACACCGTCGCCGTCGAACCGATGCTCATCCCAGGCGACGCTGAGGGGGTCGCCATCCCGTGACCAGTAGCAGGCTTCGATACCGGGAGAGCGCCGCACCTCGAGAACGAAGAGCACCTCACCATAGAAGGTGTAGAACTTCAGGTTGCGGGCAGGACGCATGGCGGTGGCGTCCTCGAGTACCAATTCCTCCGTGATCCACTTCTTGTCGCGCGCCCGACGACCGCCGTAGGACATGGTGCCGGCATGTGCAATCATCTCCTCCCAGGAGGACAGCGTCTTACCGTCCCGGACGTGATAGATATGGTCTTCGGCGTACACCAGGAATACCCCGTGGCCACCGGTGCCGGAGATCGGCTTCACACAGCAGGGGACTTTTGGTCGCAGGCGGTTGAGGGGAACAGGATCGGAAGACCGCGGCCGTCGGATGCCCAGGGAATCGACGAATATGTATGCCGCGCTCTTACTGTCCAACGCCCAGGCGGCTTGCCGGACTCCCAGTTTGCGCGCCTCAGACTGCTCGATGAGTTTCCCGGCGAAGGATAGCCCAGCCCGCACGGGCAGGCTGTGACTCTCCATGACCCTGACCATGTAATGCGTTAGGTGCCTGGGCTCAGCGAGGTCGAGGAGCGCCCTGATTTCTTCGAGGCGGTCAATGCCACCAGTCTCAATGGATTTCCGCGTGAGCGTCTTCAGCAGTCTGCCGCCGAGTTCAGCGTCGTACGCGTCGCGTGCCGCGAGAACCTGCGCGACATTGTCCGCAGCACGGATGGAAGCCGGACTTCGCTCACCGGCCCGCCCGGACATCACCGCACTGTCGCTGGGTCGTGGCGCACCCAACCTGGAACTGATGTCGGTGGTGCACGTCAGATGCCATCCTCGTCCGTCATGTCCGAGGACGAAGTCGTCGCGAAAGGTGCCGCCGCTATGGCATTCCATGATGTCGTACACGCCAGCCGCCTCCGATTCCAGAATCGGCCGCGGACGGAAGCCAGTGGCTCGGTTGTCCGAGACAAGGGGGTAAAGGCGAAGAGACCCAGTGAGTCCTTCCCCCCGTTGCTCAATGTCCACTCGGGCTACCAGGCTGAACGGTGGTGCGTTGAACTTGCGATACCGGCCCAGCGAATTGAAGATGAAGTTGCCCAGGGAGAAAACAGTCGTTCCATCTGAGCCGGAAACGACTTCTTGCATCCGGTGCGCTCCGTGGCCGATCACGAGATCCGCTCCCGCAGACCACAGCTCCCGATTGAAGTTCACCATCCCGTCGGTGGCCCACTGGTAATTCGAAGGCCCACTCCAGTGCGGGAACACAACGATCACCGAATTGGGATCCTCTGCACGAATTTTGGCGACAGCCTGCATAAGGGATGACGCCCGGCCGTCTGACAGTGGGTTCACCCCCGCGCGTTCTTCGGAGGCATAGAACGCCCACTTACGGGCGTAGCTCGATCGGAACTCGAATCCCGCGAACACATGCAGATTGCCGAAGGGCGCGGGCAGAGTCAACGGTTCCGCCGCGGTGGCGGAATTCGGACCCGCACCGAGAACGCTGATTCCCGCGCCACCGAGTTGGGCGATGGTCTCGAGCAACGGCTTGGCTCCGTAATCCATTGCGTGATTGTTGGCGAGAGATACAACGTCCACGCCGAGCAACTGCAGGACCGATATGGTGCGTTGAGGCTGATCCCAGCCCTGGTATCCCTTCCTCCCACCGAACGGATCGGGTGGTCGCTCACTGAGCACAGTCTCGAGATTCGCTACCAGCAACGATTTGTCCTGGACCAAGGGAGCCACCAGCTCAGCGAAGCTCCACGGGTCCGCCTCCAGTCGACGAAGCTGGTTGGTCAGCCGTGGGTCGGAGAGATAGTGGTCACCCAAGCTCATGTCGCCGACGAACACCAGGCTGACGAGCGACGACGCCTCACCCGGAAGTGGCCGGATCTGGCGCACGGAAAGTGGAGATCTGCGGTCAGCACGTTGAGCGGCATCGGCCCGGGAAGCCCGTGGGCGAGCTGGAGCGGGCTCGGTGGGCGACTGCCCCTCCTTCTTGAGCTTGGCGACGACTTTGTGGAGGTCCGTACCGTGTGAGCCTTTGAAGAGGACGACGTCGCCGTCAGCGAGGGCCGGCTCGAGAATGGCCCACAGGTCGGCCGCCTTGGCGCTATGCGCGCCGCGCACGCCAGGGGGCAGGACATCCCACAATGCGCGCATGTGGGGACCCACAAGGTATACGCTGTCAGCTCCTGACCGTCGGACTGATTCTGCAAGACCGATGTGCAAGTCATCACTGTCGGGACCCAACTCCAGCATGTCGGCCAGAACCGCGATGCGCCGCCCTCCGTCGGGTACCGGGCGTTGTGGCAGGGTGCTCAATGCCGCACGGACCGATGCCGGATTCGCGTTGTACGAGTCGTCGATGATCGTGACCGTGCGGCTCCCGATTTCGGCGACGAACCTGCCACCGCGACCTACCACCTCTTCGGTGGTGGCGAGGGCCGCTGCCGCGTAACGCCAATTCAAGCCCAGGACGGCGACGACAGTGAGTGCGGCAACACTGTTGAGGGCCAAATGTTGACCGCACGGTCCGAGTTTGTAGCGAATCAGCTCTCCCAGGATGCTCGCCTCAACGATCCCGTCTGCTGCGGAATATGACAACAGCCGTGAATCGGCGTCGGCGCTCGTACCGAAGGAAACCGGTACTGCGCCGGCCTGCGAGGCGCGGCGCGCCATGTAGTCGAAGGTATCTGCATCCCGCGGGATCACCGCCGTGCCGTGAGACATCAAGTCGAAGAGGTTGCTCTTCACTTCGGCGATACCTCGCGAGGATCCGAAGTACTCCATGTGCGCCTCGCCAATACTGGTGATTAGCGCAACATCGGGCCGTAGAACGTTGCGCGGCAGCTTGCGGCCGTTTCGCCGGCTCAGGTAGCTCGCCGCCACCTCTAGCACCGCGACTGGCTCGCCGGCCAGGTTCGCCACCTCGCCGTTGATGCCGTCCACGATGTTGAAATTCCTCGTCGGTCGCTTGGGAACTCCGAATTCAGCGAGGAGATTCCCGATCATGTCGCAGGTGCCGGTCTTACCGGCGCTGCCGGTGACAGCCACGAGACGGCCGTGGTATCGAGCTCTGGCGGCGAGGGCCATGGCGGCCACAGCGTTTCGAACAGACGGGACCTTGAGGCGCGGTATGTCATCCGGGATGCCGGCGGCACTCCCGTCGGTAAGCACAGCATGATCGATCCCGGTTATGGCGCATACGGTTTTGAGATTGACTCCGTACCGGAAACTGCGACACCTCGGGATCACAAGCGCATGCCGCTGCACCCGTGACCGCTCGAACGCCAGAGCCGACATCGACCAACCCTCGTCAGGCATGACCTCCCACGTACCACCGGTGACTTCGGCGAGTTCCTTCACCGTCCATGGCGGCGCAGTGGTCTCCACCTGCGCCCTGGCATCCGCCGTCGGCGAACCTGCGCTCATCGTCACCGCCGGCTCGATTGTGCCGCCGGCACAGCGATGTCCGGCAGCCTCGACGCCATACCGCCGGGCGAGGATCAGCGCGTGCAACTGGTGTTGCGTCACGTCGACCCGGAGCGCCGACTCCTTCCTGTGGTTCTGAACCGCGCCATGGAAGCGCGCGGGGGCGGACCGCAGTGCCGCGGGCGCGAGCGGATGACCGAGTTGCCACGAGCACAGTTTGCGAAGTCCGCGGTGTATCACGCATGCGAGTTTTCGAGCAGTTTCGTCATCTCCGATTCGTCGTGCCCATTCCCAAGCCGGAACGATGCCTTCATAGGCGTAGCCGGTATTGCGTGTACGTTCCAGCGTCCGGTGGACGTCGACCATCCACAGCGCTTGCTCGATCAGCCGGCGACCCCAAATAGTCTCGCACTGACCGCAATCAGCGAATGCGAACCAAATCAATGAGCCCCACTGGTAGTACCCTTTGGTCACGTCGGGGTCCGGCTCCCGTGTGAGTGGTTCCCTGACGAAGATCTCGTAGTCCTCTTCCGCCCACTCGAGCGCCCGGGAAATACGGTCGTGCAGACCGAGCTCGAGCGCTGAACGGGTAAGCAGTAGTAGAGCCTCACCACTCGAATAGGGGTCGGCGTCTTTCCCGTGGGTACCGCTCGACGAATCGTAGGTTCCGCTGAATCCACCGTCCGGCAGACGGGCCGCGGACACGAACTCGCAAATGGCATCCAGCGAGGCTCTGACTCTCTCCTGCTCCGCCGGCCCGTCGGAGACGGCGAGCCTCTCGAGGAGCGACAGACCGACCAGGGCCGAAGCCCCGAGTTTGCCCCGGCGGGCGCCCGGCTGTGGCTGCCAACGCCTTCCGCCCTCAACCCGGGCGGTCTCCTCCCACCGTGCGAGCGAGAGGTCGAGCGCTGCCTGATACGCCGGTTCACCTACATCGCGATACAGCAGCGCCATCCCCCAGGTGGCACCAGCTTGTCGCACGACGTTGTCATCGTCGGTCTCTCTGCCGGTCATCCAATCGACCTCGTAGACGAACCGCCCTGCCGGGCGTTGAGCTCCGAGGAGGTAACGCCCGCCCAGATTGATTCCGACGTCCAGGTCGGCGCGTGTGAGCGGGGCGCATCGGGAGTCGGTCATTGGTCCTACGCTCGACGCTGCGGAGCCCTGCCGGGGCGGTTCCGGTTCCATCTTCTCCTGCACCACGGTCATCTCAGACGTACGTGAGTGTTGTCGGCCAGGAGAGGCACAAGATGCTGCGCGAGCAATGGCAGCAACAGTTGCCGATCCTCGGTCGACAGGTAACGGAAGCCACTGACGGCTCCCACACAACTTGTGCTCGCGCAGCGACATTCGAACGGCTCGGCCATGTCGTACTCAGTGGTGTTGTAGTTGAAGGTGATCTCTTGCCACGGCTCAATTCGGGTCATCGCGACCAACCTGCGATCCCGGATAACCGCATTGGGCTCGCAGCTGTGGTTGGTGAAGCGCCACGCGTAGCGACCGAACAGATCGTCCGAGTTCGGTTGACCTTCGGCGTCTATGTGCGCACTCGTGCCCACCTGGACCGAATACCGCGTCGGCGTTGCCGTGATATCGCCGGCGATATCGATCAGCGGGGTTCCAGGTGGAACCGCCATGGTCGCCACCAGCTTGTATCCGCCGAAGCCGTCCTCAGCGCCTACGGCACAACGGGCAGCGGAGCTCGGTTCACGAACGTCCTCCATCGGATCCCCCAGATCCACGATGTTTGACAGCGAAACTTGTCTGTCCCTCCATTGAGCAAACTACTCGGAGGCGGACGTCTGCGTCAGACATTCAGCCGACGGATTGCTTTTGGGCGCGCGTCTCGGCTGTGCCGCGAGATCGAGACGGCAACGCTCATTCAGGTGTCGCCGGGGGATCGTTCGTTATTGTGAATCGACGCTGCAGCCGGCGGGAGGGGGCGTCAATGCGGCCACTGGGCCAGGTCGAGCGGTCGGTCGCCGAGGAAATCGCCACGGCGTGCGTTGATCACCTGTTTTCACAGCTCAAGTCCCGCGGGAAATTCGTCTATGCGCATCAGTATCAGCAGCCGAGCGTGGTCCACGGGGGTTACAACCTTCTCCGGCACTGCGGCACGGTGTGGTTCATGTGCAGAGCGATCCGAAGCCTTGATATCCACCTCACGGCGCGGCAGGAGCGACGTCTTGGGGCGGCTGTGGGGTATATCCGAGGTAAGACTGCGACACCGAGTTGGATCCCGCAGACCACTCCGGCTCTCTGCATCACGTCGCGTGGCGTGGTGAAGCTGGGAGGCGTTGCGCTAGCGACGTTGATGTTCCGTGAGTTCGGCCGACTCCACCAAGTCGACGGAGAGGCGCTGGCCGCCCACTTCCCTGATGGCGTCGAGCAGCACTGCATTCAGCTGGATAACTACATCGTCTCCCAACTCAGGGGCGATGACTTCGTCCACAAGCGTGTTCTCAGCACCGGCGAGGTCCTCCCTTTTAGGAGCGAGTACTACACGGGCGAGGCGATGCTCGCCCTCATGCAGTCGACACGGCAGGTCCTCGGTGTCAGGATCGCCTTGGGGAAACTGCTCGACCGGGGGTACGGGTTGACCGAGCAGAGTCACTGGATGGCATATACCGCCTGCGCCGCATTGAGATCCGGCTACAGCAACGAGAGTAAGGTGGCGCTGTACCTCGAACGACTCATCGAGAGCATTGCGTCGGATCCAAGCTATCGGGAGCGTCGAGAGTCTACGCCGATAGCGTGCCGGACCGAGGCGCTCGTCGAGATTCTCCGGACATACCAACAGGACAACTACCTGAACGCACACCTTCCGCGCAGTGCAGCCGACACCGCTGAGGCAATCGCCGCGGAGAACCTCGCACTTCAGATGAAATACTACGGCGAGGGCCAATTCAGAAAGGGAGATGGATCAGACAAGGTCCAGATCGACTACATCCAACACAACGCAGCGAGCTTCCTGGGCTGGTTCGAGCTCGGGCATTAACGGCCACACCATCTTCGCGCCGAAGCTCGAATCCCGCGTGGGACGGCTGATTCCTTTCTTGTAGCGACTATCTCCCAATCTCCACGGATCGATCAGACGACAACCACGTAGGCGGATCCGAGGCTCCGATAAGCGCTTTATGCGACGCAGCGCCCTCCTGCCAGCGGCAACGGTGATCCCACCTCGGATCCCCTAGATACCTTGTTCGCTCGAATCGTCCTGCGCGTCGGCCGCTTCCAAGTCGTCATCATCGTCATCGTCATCGTCATCGTCGTCATCGTCATCGTCATCGTCATCGTCATCGTCGTCATCATCGTCGTCATCGTCATCGTCGTCATCGTCATCGTCATCATCGTCATCGTCGTCATCATCATCGTCATCGTCATCATCATCGTCATCATCATCGTCATCATCATCGTCATCATCATCGTCATCATCATCGTCATCGTCATCGTCGTCATCATCATCGTCATCGTCATCGTCATCGTCATCGTCATCGTCATCATCATCGTCATCGTCATCGTCGTCATCGTCATCGTCATCGTCATCGTCATCGTCATCGTCATCGTCATCATCGTCATCGTCATCGTCATCGTCGTCATCGTCGTCATCGTCGTCATCGCCATGGTGGATCGCGAAGAGCCGATGTATGAACTCGATGAAATCCCTGATCACGGAATGGATGTGGTTGAAGACGGCGCGGAAGATCCCGTGGACAGAATGCTCCGCCTCAGCGAAGTCCACGCCCGCGCGGCTCGCCAAATGGAAACCACCCGACGAAGGGGCAAGGCTCAGGCGCACCAGGGCGCCACGCAGCTCCGCATCGTGGTCACCACTCAGTGACGCACCATTGAGGCCGCCTCCCTGAACGTCGTTGACTGCGCGCGGGCTTCCGTCGCGCGACTGCAGATACCACAGGAACGGAAGCGGAGTCTGTTCCGATGCCGGGTGCTCCGATCGATAGGCCGCAGGCAGAGAACTGCCCTCGCGGCCGGTCAGGACGACACCGCCAGCGTTGTCCCCGTGAGTGGCCGTACGTGCTGCTTCCAAAGAGCCGATCGGACCCATGAAACTGCCGGCGACGTAGAGCCCGCTCGCAGCCAAAGCGGCGGCGAGCCGCTTGTTGATGCCGTTGGTGTTGTCGTCCTGCTTCCGGTGCTTGCTCATCGGACCGTCCTCCCCACGATTGCCAATCTGTGGTCCGGCATCGGCATCGCCGTGTGTCCGCTGCTCCGGTGCTGAACGAATAGACGGGATGTTAGTAGTTTGCTGGCGCGCCTACAATAGAACCGGTTAGTAGTTTCAGCGAATGTTTCCTAGGTCAAATTTTGCGCCCATACGGTAGTGGACGTTGCCATACCGTCGAAGGCTCCATAACGCCTGATCATAGGCGGGCCGTGTGATCGGCTCCTCCGCCTTCCGACCCAGGGAGCGCAAAAATGCGCCGCTGAACTGGATATTTCCTTCCTAAAGGACTTGGCGATGCAAACCCGGTGAAGGCGACCCGATCGCGGAGTACGGCGTGTTTGCGTCACGATGAACGCGGCACCATCGCTGAAGCTCGCCGACTCTGGCGGTCGAGACAGCAAGGGTAACCGCGCGCGTATTGATCTTCGCCGCGCGATGAGCGTGCAGCGCTTCCTCGGCGCAAATCACGCTTGGTCGTACGCGGACGCCTGTCAGTCGCTTACCGGGTTCGGCGATGTTTTCCCGGGCGCACCGACACCTACCGGTGTGACGGTGTGGCAGCACGAGGGGACTCTGTCTCGTGACCGTCGCGGTGCCCTTCGCGACAATACGGTCGAAAAGTGAGCACCCTCGTGATTGGAGAGTGATCACTGTGGAGGATTGGGCGGAGAGTCGCCGGCTGCATCGGTCGGAGAACCTGTCAGGCTGCGATCGCGCGGAGATCGTCGCTGTCGCGCAACACCGTGGCGAAGGCGATCAACGCCGAGGCGCCACCACGCTATGAACGCGCACCGTCGACGACGTGGGCGTGGGCGCGGGTCGAGATGGCGGTGCGGGTGCTGCTGGGGCGGTTCCCGACAAAGCCGGCCAGGTGCTCGCGCAGCGGGTCGGTTGGACTGGCGGGCATTCCTGGTTCGCCGAGAACGTCGCGCGGATCCGCAGGGAGTACGCCCGGCCGATCCGTGTGACCGGCTGGTACAACTGGCCGGCGAGCAGGTGCAGTGCGACCTCTGGTTACCCGGTGCGCTGGTGCCCGATCAGCCGGAGTCCTGCGGTCGTTTCCGGTGCTGGTGATGGTGGCTGCCTATTCGCGGTTCATCGCGGCGATGTGATCCCGTCGCGGATGACCGGCGGTCTGCTGGCAGGGATGTGGCAGCTGCTTCAAGATATCTGCGCGGTGCCTCGATCACTATTGTGGACAACGACTCCGGTATCGGACAGCGTGGGCGTCTGGCCGAGGATGTGTCGGGGTTCCGCGGGGTGCTGGCCACTCGGTTGATTCAGAACACACTGCGATCGACACACTGCCCTCCGTGGAAGTCGATCGTCAGGCAAACTCAACCCTGTAATACTGCTCACTTTTCAACCGGAGCAGGCTGCTCAGGAGTAAACCGGAACCGACAAGCCCCGGGGCGAGCCTCCCGGGGGCGACCCGGCGAATCAGGCCGGGTACTGCCGCGCCCAGTCGACCATCAACTGCCCTCCTTGGCTGCTGTCACCGCCGAAGTTGTCCAGCTGAATGCAGAGATGCATCGGACGGGGTGGGAAGTGCGCGGTGTTCGTCGTGCGCCACCACGGCCGACCGTCGACGAAGTAGACAATTGCCTCAGGTGTCCACTCGACCGCCCAGCTGTGCCACTGGGTGGCGTCGATGGCGACGACGCTGCCCTCGCGCCGATCATCGGGGCCGTAATGCAACCAGCCTTCGACGAACTGGCGGGCGGGGTCGGTGATCTCCATGAAGTCGATCTCGCCGCCCACCGGGAAGTCTTCGGCATCGGGCCACAACAGCAGCACCGGATGATACGTCGCGGCGCCTGCCGTCGAGCGCGCGCAGACCTCCCACCGCCCGTGGAGCTGGCCGGATTGCCAGCCCATGCCACCCGAATTGCCTGCCCCGTCGGCGGAGATGGTCAGGATGCCGCCTGAGGTCGAGACCGCCGCAGGCGTGCGTCGGCCGTTTCCGTTATGCCCCGGACCGCTATACACATTCCAGCCACTAGGTGTCGAATCACTGAAGTCCGACGTCATGTTCGGCGGACCCCAACCGTTCGATGCGGCAGCGGTCAGTCCGCAGCCGTCGGGTTCGGCCTGGGCGGTCATGGCCGGGCCTGCGCAGCCCTGGACGGCGGCAATGCAAGCCAGCAGCGCGGCGACCAAGCCACGGCTTAACGCCTTTCTGCACTCTTCACTATTCGGCATCGGACTCCAATTGGGTGAACCATTTCACGAGGTCGTCGGCCTGGACACACGATGGATCCCCGTGCGGGCCGGTGCAGGACACCATCGAGATGTCGGCAACTTGGCCAAAGCGAGCTTGGAAGGCAAGCGCGTTGGCGTCGCGCGAGACCAGCGGATCCTCCGGTGACGCATATATCCGAATCTTCTTGCTTTGAAAGTTGTCTGTCGGCAGGCCGATTGGATCAACTGACTCGATAGACTTGTCAGGAAAACTCAGGGCGATAGCCTCCCGGTGTTCGGCAGGTGGGTGGGCAAGATTCAGGACGGGGCTGATTGCGGCAAGCCCCAGCATCTGCGGCGGGTCGCCCGATGCCAGCAGGTTAGCCGCCGCGATTGCGCCCATCGACTCGGCGAGGAGGAACACATTCGCGACGCGGTAGTGCTCCACGGCCTCCTTGGCCAGTTCACGGTAGTTTCGTTGCGAGGCAGAGTTCCCGTACGCGTTGCCGCCGGCCTTGCTTGCGACCACCGCGAAACCCGCGTTGACAAGGGTTTCGGTCAGCTCCTGATGCGGCTCGTCCTCGATGAGGGAGTACTCCTGGTGGTCTAGGCCATGGAAGAAAACGACCACGCCCCTGGCCTCCACATCCCTCTTGACAATCCCGAGCGTGGGCTGGCCATCAATCGAGACCCGCATGTAGTCGAGTTCTGGGGGGGGCTGCGGTGCACACGACGCCACCACCGTGGCGACGGACACCACAAGCGCCGCAATCGACCTGCGCACGACCGCCGTTTCGGGCGACTGGGACTTCATCGCTGTACCAACGCCTTACCCGATTGCGCGCGGCGAATCCACAGCACAGCAGGACCCAGCAAGGCGGTGGCCGCCACCGACTCCGCTGCCAGGCACGCCCACCCCACGCCGGATACTCCTACTGCTCGGGTGAGGATCAGCGAGCCGCCCACCATTACCAGCATGGCCACGAAGCGCGCGGCCAGCAGCAACCGCAGTCTGCGTTGCAGGCGCGCAAAACCCTCGTATACGGCGGTCACGGCTGCGAGCGGCAGGAAGATGCCAGCCAGATAGAGCAAGCCTTGACCCTCGTCTCGGTACTGCGCACCCACGACATTCAGCATGGCCGGCGCAACGACCACGAGGCTGATGCTGCCGACGCACGTGACCAACGTCAACGTGCGAATCATCCGCCAGGTCAGCGACATGACCTTGTCCGGGTGGGCAGCGACCTCTGCCACGTACGGACTGACAATGAGGTCCAGGGTGACGTAGAGCGCGATGATGATAGCCCAGGCGACAGCGAAATACGCATTTGCCTCTGCGCCAACCTGAGTGAGCACGATCAGAGGAACGGCAAGATTCCCGATGGCCCAGCACGCCGTCAGCCCGAACGACGATTGGAAGTATGACCAGAGTTGTTGTCGTGACGGCAGATAGGGGATCCCCAAGAATTGGGGATTCGAGCGGGAACGGTGCTCGAGAGCGATGAGGAGGTACACAGCTGCCACCGCGGCGGTCGCACCCCAGGCCGCCACGATCGTCACGGCCTCGTCGGTCCAGGCCAGCGCCACGATGACAATCAGTTTGGCCAGCGAGTGCACGGCATTCTTCGCAGCCGACCAGCGCGCCACCCCGAGACCGGCGGTCGCCTTGTCCAGCAAGGCGAACACCGTAAGCACCACTACGAGTAGCGGATAACTCGCCATCGTCCAACCAGAGTCGAACAGAGATTCCTTCGGGCCGAACACCACCAGCGCGGATCCGGCCACCGCCGCTACCGCGGCCACCAACAGGAAGCCGCGTTTGAGAAGCGATCGCGCGTGGGTGCCGGCGACCGGCAGGAAGCGTTCGTAGATGGCGTCGATGCTCAGGATCGACAAGAACGACAACATCACCGCGGAGTTGATCTGTGCGGCGGCAATACCTACTTCTCTCGCCGGAAACAGCCGGGCGGCGGCGATCCAGAACACCAGACCAAGCGCTCCGGTGAGCAGATTGGAGACAATCAGGGCGTAGGTGTTGAGGCGAAGGTTCCGCTCCGCGGGGTGCTCGGCGTCGGGGTCCCGCGGTTTGGTTTCGGGTCTACTCAGGCTCATCGCGGAACCACTTCGATTGTGGCGGCGCATCCGTCGGCGGCGCGCCGTCCACGCCATGAGGCGCGCATTGCGCTGATTAGGTAGAGAAGGTTGCGCCTCAGCGCCATGTCGTAGCACCTGACCCGACCGACGATGCGATCGGTCAGGGTGATCTGCCAGCGGGTATCATCTGACAACCGACGTGCGATTTCGATCTGTTGGAAGAGTTGCGAGCGTGTCGGCATCAAGGCCGTCGTCGTCCCACTGGTGATGCGGAACGCGGCAAGCACCCGTGGTATGCCGACGAAGTCGCCACCGCGCAACAAGCGCGTCCACAGGTCCATTTCCATCACGAACGGCAGATCTCCGAAAAAGCCACCACACCGGTCGAAGTCGGTACGCCTGAACATCGCCACCACCGGAGCCCCGATGGGATTGCTTCCGCTGCGCACTATTTCCTTGACGACGCGTTGTGCCGAATGCCGACCCGCAATGCGCGCCACTCCCCGCGCGCGTCGCAGCAGCTTCCCGGCGTCGTCGATGAAATCCGTTCGGACGGCGACCAAAGCGACGTCGGGATTGTCCGCGAGAACAGCGCACTGTGCCGCAATGCAGTCCGGCTCGAGTGTGTCGTCTGCGCACACCAGCTTCACGAACTCGCCGCGGCTTTGCCGGATCGCGTGGTTGAAGTTATCGACCATCGGCAGAGTGGTCTCGTTCCGGATCACCCGCACGCGATCATCGTCCAGCTTCTCGAGGATCCGTCGAGTGCCATCGGAGCTGTTGTTGTCGACGATCACGATTTCGAGATCGAGGCCGGCGTCGTCCTGCGCCAAGACACTGTCGATCGTCGTCTGCAGGTGGCGCTCGGCTTGGAACGCCGGAATGCAGATCGACACCTTGGTTCGCCGATTCGACTCGGTCCGCGCAGAATTCGCCATCACGTGGCTCCCATCCGAATTGCGGTCGCCTCGCGTCCCGCGCCAATCTGTCGGTACAGCGACATCACCTTTTGTGCTCGAGCCTCTGCGCTATAGCTGGTTCTGACCCGGGCGCGACCCTCTCGGGCGATCTGTTCACGCAGGCGTGGATCGTGCACCAGTCGTTGAAGGGCGTCGGCGTAGCCGAGCGGATCATTGGACAGCACAAGCATTCCGGTCCGGCCATGGGCTATGAACTCCCGGGGTCCGCCGGCCGCGCTCGCCACAACAGGCACCCGGCACGCCTGCGCTTCCAGCAGGATCAATCCGAAAGGCTCTTCGACGGAGGGACAAACGAGGACGTCGGTAGATCGAAGCACCCCTGGAACATCCTCAACCTGGGGCAGCATGCGAAACGCACCGGGCAGCAGCTCCTGACCGAGGGCTTTGAGTTCCTCGCGGTAGGTGCCGTTGTCCTTGCTCGGCGCACCGACCAGCGCGAGGTGCAGATTGGCGCCGGCCTCCCGGGCGATCGCCACCGCGCGAATGAGCACGTGTAGATTCTTCTCCGGGTCGATGCGTCCAATGGCGGCAACCAGGGTGCAGTCCGGTTCGGAGGTGAGTTGGCGTCGCCACTGGCCGGGCCCGTCATCTACGTCGAACCGATCGGTGTCGATGCCTTGCGGAATCACCACCACTCGACTTCTGGCCCAACGCGGAAGCTGGTTCTTGACCGCGGAGCTGACCGCGATCGCCCTTCCGGACAGCCGCACCGCCACCCCCATCATCAGCCGACCAACTCCGGGAGCGACGATATCGTGGAGCTCCAGCACGGACGGAGTGCGTGTGATCATGCCCGCGGCCGCGCAGTCGAAGTGCGTCATGAGGCAGCTGGAATGAATGATCTCCGGCCGAACAACCCAAGTTGTCCTGATGATTCGGCGTACCGCGAGGAGCGTCCGGTACGGCAGGCGCGACAGCTCTGTGATGCCGTGGTACCCCTTCCCGGTGGACGGCCGAAAGCCGCGGCGGCTCGGCAGCGCCACCACCTGGAATGGCAGACCGAGAGCACGCCACCGCTGCTCCAACGAACGGCCGCCACGGGCGGCTAACGTCATCTCGACGTCGGCCGACAACAGCTTCTCGGCCAGATTCAGCAGACTGTGCTCCGTGCCGCACACCTCAGCAGCATCGGTCACCGCAAGGACGCGGATCATGAGCCCCGACCAGTCTCACGCAAGATGCCGGCTGGGTCGGAAGCGACCAGCCGCAGTGCTCGTTCCACCGCTGCGGCGTCGATGACATTGTCGTGAAAGGACGCACTGATCCAGGTGGACAGGGCCATCTGCGACATCAGGAAGGTCAGGCCCAGCGGGCCATCGGGTTCCACACTGCCCGCGACTACCGAATTGTGGCCCGGCAGGAACGGCAGATCGTTGAACTCCGGGGTGGGAAGGCCGCTGAAGGTCACCCGGATCGCACCGTCCGGGTCCACCGAGCGGACGGACGCGCTGTTCGCACCACCGCTGCGCATGGAGGAGAGCATCTGAGTGGCGAGCGGCCGGCCCGAGCGCACGGTCGCCCTTATGGTCGCTGCCACCTGTTCCCGTGCCATGTCCGGTCCCACCCTCACCGGTACGCCGGCGAGGAAGTTCCCGTCGATGAACCGCCAGCCGAGATACCGACGCAGGTCGACGACCAGGTTGACATCGCGGCTCACATTCAAGCCGACAGCCCGCAAGGCCGTCAGCGTCGAACACACCTGTGCCGCAAACCTGTTCGACCCCTGCCCCGCGTTGGCCGCGACGGAGTTCATCTCGTCGAAATCAGAGTGCTTGATCGGCACGGCGATGGTGCGCCGGGATGGCGTCCAAGGCAGTGTCGACGCAGGTGCTTGCCCGCGGTCCTTCGCATAGCGGTCGGCTACTGCCGCTCTGACCAGAGACGGGTGCCGGCCGAACGTCAGGCAGACCGCGGTAGCCAAGGGAGCGCGACCCCCAGGTTGCAAGGGCCACGGCCGGACTTCCGAAGTCATCGCGGTATGCAAGACCGCAGCGAGGATCGTGCTGAAGACGCGGCCGTCGCCAATTCCGTGGGACATTCTGAGTCCGAGATAGTTCGGGAACCGGATGAGCGACAGCGGCGGGTCAAGCGAGTTGTCTGCGACGATGGCGTCGAGTGCTTCCCCGACCGACATGTGGTCCCGCGAAGGCGCTTGGCTCACCATCGCTTCGGCTGTTCGGGTCGCCTGCCATCGCCGTCCGGTCGCATCGAGGCACCAGTTGAGGCGACTATCCGGATACGTCTGCGTCAACGTGGTTACCGCTTCGCGGACCTGGGCCAGCGACGGCATCACAAAGGGCCCGATCAGTGCTCCCACGTAGGCCCCGAGCCATGGTCGGTCACGCCGCTGCACAGGCGGGGTTCGATACGTCGATCTAGAGGCGTTGGCCATGTCAGCTAACTACCACTCGGTGTAGATAAACGGATATTCCTTGGTCGTCGTAGACCAATTGCCACTCTGGGTCATTCTTTATGCGCCCCTCCAGGTTTGGCAGCGCATCTAGCGGCATAACTCCGTAGTACCAGGTGTACAGCCGCGCCTGCTCGGTGAACAACAGGTAGGTCGATGCATTGGATCGTTGGGCCACCGTGTAACGGAATCTCTGGTAGTCGGCGTCGGTCGAGAAGTCCATCAGCACCAGATCCGACACGTCGATCATGGACCCGTCAAATCCTTTGTCGAACCGCGCGAAATCGACGTATCGCCATGAGCTTCGTTCCGGCCACACGGGGGCAATCGCCGTGATGTAGGACGGGAACTCGGCTTGCTCCAGCAGCCGTTTGGCTCCCTCCACTTGTTCGGTGGGCATGATGTTGGCGAACCACGATCCGGTATTGCCCTGCGCCGACAGGCCGGTGACTACCGACAGCACCAACAGCGCACCCACGAATGTCGGGATCCCGCGCTGCAGACCGGCAACGAATACGGGTGCGAGGACGATCGAGCATCCGATCAACGAATACAAGAAGACGCGGAAGATCGCCTCGTTGCCGTAGCCCTGGCCACCGAGAATCACCATCGGGCTCATTGCCAACACACCCAGTGCCCAGAACGGCTGCTTGCGCCGCCAACGGATCAGCAGCACGACCGCGGTCGTGAACCACATGGAACCGCTGAGCATTCGAACGCCGAGGCTGGTGAGTTCTTGGCCGGGGGTGCCAACTGCCGGGATGTTCGACTTGGAATTATCTACAACGTCGAACGACAGTAGCCCGTAGCCGCTGACTTCGTTCCAGTTGTAGAGCAGAATGCCGAACAACAGTATGGCCAACGGAAATACGATCCACCACGGCTTGAGTTTGCCAGTGGCGGCGAGGGCTCCGATCACCAGCAGGGTCCAGAAAGGGGTCAGCTGGTGGGTGATGGTCGCGGTGGCGAATGCGACGACGAGGAGCCACGTACCTACCGGCCGATCTCGGGACAACCCGACCAGCGCGACAATTCCGGCGGTGAAGAGCATCGTCACGGCCTGCGGCGAATAATAATCTTGCTCAACCCAGTTGAGGGTCGCGACCAGAAAGGTCGCGGTGATGGCCGCCGTCGGCGCGAGTGTCCATGCGCGCGCTGCGGCATACACAATCAGAGCGAAGCCGACATGGAAACAGACGGTGAACCAATGCGCGATTGAGACTGGGTCGACTCCCGTGAGATCGCAGAACCATGCCGTAAGCGCGAACAGGCCCGGCCACCCGTGGTAGACGTCCACACCTCGCGCCAGGGAATGCGAGTGCTGCAGGTAATCGACCACGCCGAGGTGCTTGTAGGTCCATGCGTACATCGGGTAGTCGGTCACCAACGCCCTCGGTAGGCGTTGCACAACGATCATGAGGACCGTGGCGGCCACCGCCGCCGAGAAGTTCGCCCGCCGAATCGCGACCGCGAATCCGACCACCGTCAGCAGGATCGAGGCACCGTATGCGGGTGATGCGGCCGCGAGAAGACCCCATTGCGTGCCCGCCGCCGACCGCAGCGTCGTTGCGCCGTAGCAGAACGAGGTCAGACCGACGCCGAGCACCAGCCATGGCCACCAGGGGTGGGTTCGCGAGGCAGCCAGGACTGGGCCAGACAGCCGGCGTGGTGCGGGTCGAGTACCCGACCCGTCGTCAGTCGGCGCCTCGAGCGTATTGCCGGTGATCGAATGCAAACTGGTGGTCATCTCACGCGCCGACTCTTTCGCGCGCAGTAAGGCGACCGATCCGTAGCGCACCGACTATCACCGTCGCGCAGGTCAGACCGACGAGAACCCGGGTGGGGCTGTAGACGTCCAGCATCAGTAGCGTCGTCACGACGAGGAGGCAAATCGCCAGGCTGACGACTGGTACCAGCGCGGCCACCGCATAAGACGGAAGCTGCGGGTACCAGGACAGCAGCACGCTGCCCGGACCGGCGAACATGAACATGGCAATCGCCGACTCCAGCAATGGGCTTGGCAGCATTTGCACTGCGCCCAGTGCGCCCACCAAGCCCACGACGACCGCCGCTACGGCCAGGCGAGCCGCTCGAAGTCGATGTCGGGGCTCGCCCTGCGTCCCCGCGTCACCACTCAACGGCGCCGCATGCCGGCCGGCCATCCTGCTGCGGAGCAGCGCCCGCGGCCCGTGCAAGACCCCGTTCAGCTCGCAGCGGCTCAGCCCATCGAGCGTCGCGTCGGGCTGGCTGTCCACCGCCCGGTCGACTACGGTGATCACCCGCAGGTGGCGGACTCCGTTGACCGAACGACGAATGATCATTGCCAGCGTCTTCGGGTGCAGCAGCAGTTTGCAGATCCACGCACCGAGACCCAGCCCGTAGTTGTAGATCTGCGTCTGCAGGTCGGCTGGGCTGCGCCGATGCCGGTGCCACACGACGGCGGAGGGCTCTCTGGCCAGCTCATGTCCTGCCAGCACAATGCGAACGAACATGTCGATGTCCTCGCCGCCGCCGGCGGGTGATCCGACGCCGAGCCCCTCGTCGAACCCGCCGAGATCTAGGATGACGGCCTTGCGGACCGCGAAGTTTGCGCCGGTCCCGTAGTTGGCCACCCGCAGTGGGAACAGTGGGTCGTCCTTCGGCGGATCGGCGAGGCTATAGATCGCCGGCTCGCAATCGCCCGCCCACCCGACGCGGCGGTCGAAGTACGATTGCGCAGGCGTCACCACCTCGGCACTGGGCACCATGCCGCAGACGCACACCACGCCCTCGGACCGACAGAATCCCAACGCCAGTCTCTTCAGCCACCGATGGTCGACGATCACGTCATCGTCGGTGAACGCCACGATGTCGTAAAGGGCGTTCATGATCCCTACATTGCGGGCGATCGATAAACCGGCGGCCGGCGCATCCACCCGCCGAACCCGCGGCGAGGCATACGAGTCGACGATCGGCCGAGTCAGGCCGCTAGCCGGGTTGTTGTCGACGACGACGATTTCGAAGTTCGGATAGTCGAGCGCGACCAGACCTTCCAATGCATCACGCAGCTGAAGGGGCCGGTCCTTTGTGCACAGCACCACCGAGATCGGGTGCAGCTCCACTTCTGGTTCAACAAGTGCGCAGGGCAATTCGCAAATAGCGGCACGCAAGTCGGCCGCGTTCACCGCGCTGTCGTCGACGGCGACCTCGACCGAACCGCGTACCTGGTCGTTGCTCCACACCAACAGCCGGGCCCGGCGAAACCCACCGCCGCCGTGCAGAAGCACGCGGTCATCGGCCAGCTGGCCGTCATCTACCTGGCCGACCCAGACGGCGTCCTGCCACGGTGCGCCCGGCTCACCTAATTCACGATGATCGGCGATCTCGGGTTCGTCCGTCCCATGGCCCTGCCCCTGTCGGCGGGTGACGATGATGTGTGCGGCCGCCCCGGCACTGAGCACCGCCTGTGCGACGAGCAACACCAGCGCACCGCCGAGCGCCCCATGGCTCGCGGCCATGGCCGGGATGGCGGCAAAGAAGAGTGCCGCAGTGACGACGTTGAGGGCCAACAGCGCCTTCATCTTCCGTTGTGCCAGTTGCATCGACGCCCACGTCATGTACACGACCCGTATGACCGAACCTGCGCACATCACAGCGATGACGCCGAATGCGCCCATCGCGCCATACGCGGGATCGAGTCCCGTCAGTACGATCGGGGCCAGCACCGCGATCACAACACCCCCGGAGGCCACCAGTGCCGCCGTCCGCACCAGGACGGGCTGTGCCATCGTCCAGGTGTGCGTGGACGATCCGGAAGCATGGACGACGAGCGACACCCCCATCGCGGCACCGATCAAGTCGATCGCCTGCACGATCGACAGCGACAGCGCAAAGAGCGCGCCTTGACTCGGCCCGCCGAATGCGGTGACGAGCAATGGGGACATGAGCAGAACGCCCAGACTCAATCCGACCGACGGCACCGACCTGACGACGAGCCGGTTGAACTCCGTGCGTGACCGTGCCACTGACAACACAGTCGTCGTCGGCAAGTTGTCGGCCGTGACAGCACGCCGAATCATCGGCGCAAGAACCACCACCACAACTGCTGCCGACAATACGGTGGCCAGTTCGAGGCTATGCCGGCTTGCGGCGAAGACTAGTGCCGGCAGCAGCACGATCTTGCCCACGCTTGCCGCCACGTTGGCCGGGGGCAACCAGTCGGCCCGGGCCAGCGCGGCAAGCGTGGAGTTCTGCAGGACGAAGGCCGACCACACGACAACGCCTGCCGCCACCAGCAGGCCGACGCCAATTGAGCCGCGAACCTCTTCCAAGAATAGGGTCACACCCAAAGCGGCGGCGACGCCGCCAATCCCGGCCGACACGAAGAACATGCGCTGCCCGTGTCGATACAGGGCCGCCCGTGCCGGGCCGGCGGCGGGCAGCATCGCTGTGTACGCGTTGCCGATACCGGATCCAATGACAAGCCCTACGGCGACGATCACCGCAAGTACGGCTGTCATCACCCCTAGCTGCTGTGGCGGCACCAGCGTGGCGGCGAGCGCCCAAAACGCGACGCCCAGCACCACGTTTGCGGCCGAGGATGTCGCGATCGAACGGGCGTCGCGATATAGACGCTGATGGCCACCGAACGGCGCGGTCATGCTGGCCGCTGCTGTACTGGGACCAGTGGCGGTCCGAAGAAGCCGCCGGCCCGACCGACAAGGTAACCGCATGCCGCGCTGCTCAAACCGAGCAACATCACTACTGCCTGCAGGCCGAGAGCCAGCCGACGCGAGCCCAGCCGGAGCGCCACGGCGCGCAGAGCTCGTTCGGCGTGGGCACGCTCTGTATCAAGGATCGAGCCGGCGCCAAGCGAGCGCCTCATCATCGCTTTTCCCACTCCTTCCGAGAAGCAGCGAGAGGCGAAGAAGCGCAGTGACGTTCGCGTGGCCGGCACATCGTGATAGATCACCGCGGATGGCACGTACATCCACCGACCCCCAGTCGTCGCCGACATTCGGATGCACAGGTCGGTGTCCTCCGGACGCGGGATGGAACCGCATTTGCCGAAGCCGGTCTGAAATCCGCCCACCTGCCGGAAGGGCGATGTCCGAACCGCCATGTTTCCGGACCAGACATTGCGAACCTCCGACGTCGTCGTCGGAAGTCCTTCGTAGGCTCCTCCCACGACCCATGCGAACTCGTCGGGAAACCACGAGGGTTTGCCGGCGAGCCATGTCGCTTCGTACTTGCCTCCGGTGCCGACCACCTCTGGGTTCTCGAAGGGCTGCATCAGCTCGAGGAGCCAATTCGGGTCCGCGGCTTCGTCGTCGTCGATGAAGGCGGTGTAGGTGGTGTCGACGATCTCCACGCCCCGATTGCGTGTGGCCGAAGCGCCGCGTTCGCCGCGATTGAATACCACCGTGACCCAGGAGAATCCACTCCTCAAGTATTCGGCAAGGGGCTCGTTGTTGTCGACGGCGACGATTACGCTGCGGGGTGGCAACGACTGCCCTTTCAGGGAATCGAGCGCGGCCTCGATATTGGTGATGCGCTGCTCGGTGTAACACGCCATGACGACCGATATGTCGAAGCAATCCCTCATTGCGGACCCACTCAATCCACGACGACGAGATCTGGAATAGGGATGACGAACTTCCCACCCCACTCGCGGATGTAAGATATGTCCGCGATGATTTCGTCCCGTAGATTCCACGGGAGGATCAACACGAAGTCGGGCCGCGTTTCACGAATGTGGTCGGGAGCGCAGATCGGCAGGTGGGTGCCCGGCAGGAATCGGCCCTGTTTGTGAGGGCTGCGGTCGACGGTGTACTGCAGGAGGTCGGTCCCGATACCGCAGTAATTGAGCAAAGTGTTTCCCTTGGCCGGCGCACCGTAGCCGACGACGGATAGGCCATGGTCTTGGACGTCGAAGAGAAAGGACAGCAGCGCACGCTTAGCGCGCTTCACCCGCTCGGGATATGCCACATGGGCTCCCAGTCGGTCCAGGCCGCGCGCACGCTCAATCTCGATCAACTCCGGGACCCGGCGCGTTGTCGGGTGCCCGCCGTAGTCGTAATGGCACGCGTAGATGCGCAACGATCCGCCATGAGTCGGCAGTTGCTCGACATCGAACACGCGTAGTCCGTGGATCTCGAAGAAGCGCGTCACGGTCAGCAAGGAAAAATAGGAGAAATGCTCGTGATAGATCGTGTCGAATTGGTTCAACTCGATCAACTCGAGCAGGTGTGGGAATTCCAGGGTGATGAGCCCGTCAGACGCCAGCACGATTGACATTCCCTGGACGAAATCGTTGAGGTCGGGCACGTGCGCGAGAACATTGTTGCCGATCAGTAGGTCGGCGTAGGTCTCTTCGCCGGTGAGTTCCTTCGCCAACGACGTTCCGAAGAACGCCACCTTGGTGTTGATGCCGCGGCCACGGGCGACGGCAGCCACGTTCTTGGCCGGCTCGATGCCCAGAGTGGGAACACCTGCTTGATCGAAGTACTGCAGCAGATAACCGTCGTTGCTTGCGATCTCGATTACCTGGCTGTCGCCGTCGAGGTGGAACCGACCTATCGTGTCCGTTACATACTTGCGCGCATGGTCGAGCCAACTTTGCGAGTAAGACGAGAAGTAGAGATAATCGCCAAAGATTGCCTCCGGCGATTGGAACTCAGCGAGCTGGACCAGATGGCACTCCATGCATACGTAGGCGTGCAGCGGGTAGAACATTTCCCCATGATCCAAATCTGCCTCGGTGAGATAAGAATTAGCCAGCGGTGACATTCCGAGGTCGCAGAAGGACTGCCTCAGCGGCGTGCTGCATTGACGGCATAACGAGTCCATGGTCGGCCCCTACACGATTTCGCTAGCCCAGATGCACCACGGCGCCTTATCGTTCTCCCACAACTCGTTGAGATAGATTTTGTCCCAAAGGGTGTCCATCCCCCGCCAGAAGCCATGGTGCTGATAGGCGGTGAGTTCACCATCCATGGCCAGACGCTGCAACGGTGCCTGCTCGAAGACGGTGTCGTCGCCGTCGATGTAATCGAGAACCGTTGGCGACGCGACGAAGAATCCGCCGTTGACCCAGCCACTTTCGCCCTGCGGCTTCTCCTGGAACCGAACTCGGTCCTCGTCGAACTGCAGCGTGCCGTACCTGGCCGGTGGCTGAACCGCCGTCACCGTCGCTACCGACCCTGTCGCCCGATGGAATTCGATGACCTTGCGGACATCCAAGTCGGTGACACCGTCGCCGTAAGTAAACGCAAACACCTCGTCGCCGATATACTCCTTGGCACGCAGCAGGCGCCCGCCCGTCATGGTGTCCGCGCCCGTTTCGAGCAGGGTGACCGTCCATGGTTCGGTCTTGGACTGCAAGGTGCTGATGGTGTCCGATGCCAGGTCGATCGTGACGTCCGACATGTGCAGGACGTAGTTGGCGAAGTACTCCTTGATCATGTAGCCCTTATAGCCAAGCAGGACGATGAACTCGTTGATCCCGGCAGCGGAATAGATCTTCATGATGTGCCAGAGGATCGGGCGCCCACCGATTTCGACCATCGGTTTCGGCCTCGTTTGCGACTCTTCACTTATCCGGGTGCCACGGCCCCCGGCGAGAATGACAGCTTTCATCAGGACTCCCTGCTCAACAGGAACATTCGCAGCAGGTCACATACCTTGGCGACCTGTGCTTCGGTGAGATTGAGTGCGGATGGAAGATTGATCGACCGATCCGCGAGGTCGTACGCAGCCACATTCTGCGCTGCCGCGTTGACAGACTCGCGGTACTGCGCGAACGCCGGCAGTGAGCTTAGCGGCGGCAAGAACGGCCGGGTATCGACACCATGTTCGTCGAAAAGCGCCATCAGCTCACGGGTGGCCAGCCCGTATGACCGGTCGAGGACTACGGTGGTCATCCAGCAGGTGTTCCTGACGCCAGGCTGGCGGGGATTCAACCCGACGCCAGGCATGTCGCCCAACCGTTCCTCATACCATGTGAAGATCTGCTGCTTCTTGCCCACGAGCTCATCGATGCGTGCCAACTGAGCCCTGCCAAACGCCGCCTGCAAGCTGCTCATCCGGTACTTGTACGCGAGTTCTCTGGTGACGAAGTATTTGAAGTCTGTTGCGGTACGGCCGTGGTCGCGCAGCCGGGCGATCCGCTCGCCGATCTCGGCCCGATCGGTCACGACCATCCCACCCTCACCGGTGGTCATCGTCTTCGTACCGTGAAAGCTGAAGGTGCCGACTTCTCCCAATGTTCCGGCCGGACGGTCGAAGTATCTCGCGCCCACAGCTTGTGCGGCATCTTCGATCACCGGAATCCCGTCGGCGATCAAATCGATGGCATCCATGTCGGGCAGTCCGCCATACAGGTCGACGGTGACGATTGCCTTGGTGCGCGGGCTGATGCGCCGATCCAGCGATTCGGCGGACATGCACCAGGTCTTGGCATCGATATCGGCGAATATCGGGGTAGCCCCGAGGTACTTGATCGGCGCTGCGGTCGCCACCCACGTCGACTCGGGGACGATGACCTCGTCCCCCGGCCCCACCTCGAGTGCGGCCATGGCCAGGTGCAGTGCGGAGGTGCCGTGCGGCACCGCCGCGGCGAAGGAGGTACCGAGGTAGTCGGCGAACTCAGACTCGAACAGCCCCACCGACCTGCCTGCGTTGCCGTACCAGTCGGTGACGGCAGCCTCAGCGACGTAACGCATCTCGAGATCGGTTACAGATGGACCTGCTATCGGGATCCTGTCGGTCATGCGGATTGCCTCTCGCTGGTTCGCGTGTCGCGCTTAGAACGAACCCAGCGCAAGTCGCTGTCGAGCTCGCCATCCCGGAGGCGCTGTCGAATGGATCGCAGTCGGAAGAAGGTGGGTGCTTCGAATGCGTCGCGTGACAGCCCGCCATCGGAGAACGCCGCCCACAGTTGGGCTATCCCTTGGCGCAGAGTCCACTGAGGTTGGTAGCCGGGTAGTTCGCTTTCGATCTTGCCGAAATCCACCCGGTAATCACGAGTGTCCGCGGTGGCGCCGACGCCATACTGCACGACACACCCGTCGGCGACCTCGGCCACAGTGTCGGCGACCTCGCGGATCTGGTAGTTCTCGCCGACTCTGCCCACATTGAACGCCTGATTGTGGATGGCTCCCGTCGGTGCATCGAGCGCCCTGGCGAATGCCTGTGCAACGTCGAGGACGTGCACAAGGGGTCGCCACGGGGTGCCGTCACTTTGTAGTATGAGCGTGCCGGAGGTGGCTGCGTAACCGACAAGGTTGTTCACGACGACGTCGGCGCGCAGCCTTCGGGAAAGCCCGTACACCGTGGCATTGCGCAAAAACACCGGTGAGAAATCTCGGTCTGCAAGCCGTGATACCTGCTGTTCTACCGCGGCTTTCGTCGCGCCGTACGCTGTCACGGGGGCCAAGCACGCCTGTTCGTCCACCTCTTCGTCGCCACCTTTGCCGTAGAGGCTGCACGATGACGAGTAGACGAAGCGATTGACGCCGGCCGCCTTGGCCGCCTCGGCGAGCCGCACGGATGCATGCAGGTTGATGTCATACGTCAGGCCTGGATTGAGATCGGAAAGCGGATCGTTGGAGAGAGCGGCGAGATGCACCACGGCGTCGAAGCCAACCAGATGAGCTGGAGTGATATCCCGAAGGTCGATATCCAGCGCGGGAAGCCACTCCGGCGGGGTGGAAAAGTCGCATCCGGCAAAATAGTTGGTGTCAAGCCCGACCACCTCGTGGCCGAGCTGCCGGAGTACTGGCGTCATCTCCACGCCCAAGTAGCCCAGATGGCCCGTGACGAGAACTCTCATCGCCGGTTCGCCACGGAGCTCAGGACCGACGGGTCGAACACCAGCACGCCGTCGACACTGCCGTCGTGGTCGTACTGCTCGATCACATGATCGGGAAGCGGATCGAGGTTGTCGGCACGCCGGAAGTCCCGCAGCGAGGTACCCGTCGAGTCCGAATCGATGTTCTCCGGGCCGGCATGCGCAACGAGATCGTCGACATTCACGGTGCGGAAGTCGAAACTGATCCGGGCCTCGCGCGTGGTGTTGGGCACCGTGGCGTGCAGTTGAGCTGCCGAGAACGAGATAATGGACCCCGGGTCACCGATGATTCGGATTTCGGTACCGGGTTCCCGCCCGTTTTCGAGACGGGGGTGCGGCCGTGGGTCGTCCTTGACATAGCGCGCCGCGTCACGGCGTGATGTCCGATTCCATTCGTAGGCATCGAACCTGCAACTGGTGTTGTGCGTCGGTTGCTGCCAGAACTCCGGGTGAAAACACATGCAGCTGTCGGCGCTGACCCCACGGACCGGAACCCACCAGTTGTTTTGACACTGCGGGGCGGAATACCAGACATCGCGATGCGGCGTGTAGTTGTAGCCCAGTCCCGCATTGAGGTAGGTTGCCGGCGGCACGATGCGCAGCTTGGGCACATCGAAGTAGGTCCGCCGGAGATCGGCGCCCAGGTCGGCGAGCACGTTGCGCAGAAGTTCCTTTGATGTCGCGCTGTGCGTGAACTGAGTCTTCAGCGGTCCCAGGATGTCGACGTACTCCTCGACGGGAAGTTCCTCGTGGGCCTTAAGCGGATCAATTCCGCCGAAGGCCTCGACGATCACCTGCCACGCGAACTCCGCGAAGTCGACGACTGCATCGCGCGGGGGCATGCAAAACACCTCGCCCGCGTAGATGCGCGAACGTCGCTCTGCGTCAGAGAGTTTCGACTGAGTCGAGATCATGAATGCCATGGTTCCGTCCTCTCCAACAGGTGAATATTGATCGAAGGCCGTACCACTCGGTACGGCAGACGTGGTGCTATGTGGTTGGAGCGAGTTCGGTGCTGTACCCGACTCATCGCTTCAACGTCGAGCGGTCGGCGACGGCCGCCCACGACCGTGCTCAACACGCGCTTCCCGTCTCGGATCGCACGCAAATTTGATTTGCCCGCCCGGCGCGGCATCTCGAGGCTGGGCACCTCGGCGATCCGTAGCCCGGCCTGCATCGCGCGAACGGTCATCTCCGCCTCAATCTCAAATCCGGTTGCCGTGAGCTCGAGCAGGTCGAGGTAGCGGCGATGGAAGGCGCAGAATCCGTAGCACAGATCGGTGAGCTCGGATCCGTAGAGGGAGTTGAAGACTCCGAGCAGGAATCGGTTACCCATTCGCCGGAACCGGGTGATGTCCAATGACCCACCGCCACCGATGAATCGCGAGCCTTTGACGAAGTCGTAGCCGTTGGCGAGGAAGTGGAGATAGTGACGAATCTCCTGTGGGGCCATGCTGCCGTCGGCGTCCATCATGACGATGATGTCGCCTGAGGCAGCCAGGAATCCGGTCCGCAGCGCGCTTCCCTTGCCGACTCCCTCTTGGGTGACGACCTTGATGTCCGGTCGGTAGCTGCGGGCAGTTATCAGTGTGGCGTCGGTCGAATTGCCGTCGACCAGGATGATTTCGTTCACCTCGTCGGCGATCTGCTCGAGCACCCAGGCGATGTTCCTGGCTTCGTTTCTGACCGGTATCACCAGGCTGACGGTGGGTGCGGTCTGCGCTGCACGGGGATGTCCCGGCTGGTGAATGAGGGCTAGGGGCTCCGGAAGTGGCATACCGGTACGTGTCCCGTTGCCGTTCGTGGACAAAACCTCGGTCATATCTGTTCCTCACTAATTTCTGACGATGTGGTCTGACTTGCCATCGAGGTGGGGACACCGCACCTGATGACCTGCATCGGTACGACCCGCCGAGCCGTTCGGACGCTGTTGCGCCAGCGGTTGGTACTGGTCAGATCGACGACGTCACCGTCACTGAGAACCTGGAACTCGTCGGCCCACTCCGCGATCGCAGCGATGTCACTGGTCGCGAAGTCGCCATGTGGCGTCCGCGCGATGAGAAGCGGCGAGCGGTGGGCGGCCAGCACGATTCGGCCGGTGCGGTGTTCGAGCACAGCGAGCGCCCAGGAACCGTCGACGGGCGTCAGCGCCGCGTCCACGGCATCGAACAGATCCCCGGAGACCTTCAGCTGATCTTCGACAAGGTGGCACAGGACCTCGCTGTCGACTGACGTGGCGATGCGGTGACCCGACATCGTCAGGGCCTGCCGCAGCGTGTCGGCGTTCTCGATCGTGCCGTTGTGCACGACGCTGATCCGGCCGGCGCAGTCGGTGTGCGGATGTGCGTTCCTCTCGGTGACCGGCGCGCCGGTCGCCCACCGGGTATGACCGATGCCGGCACCGTCGAGCTCGGGTCCGGCCCACTTACGCATCACCTCGGCGAGCGCGCCGAGTCGCCCCACCGTCCGCAGTCGCGCAACGTCGCCGCGGGTGGTCCGCACCGCGAGCCCTACCGAGTCGTAGCCGCGGTATTCCAGCCGGCGGAGCCCGGTGAGAAGGTAATCAACCGCCGGCGTGTACGTGCGACACGCGATGATTCCACACATCAGCGATGTCCCTGAAGCAGGGTTGCCAACTCGAAAAGCATTCCCCCACTATCGATGCGGACGATGCCCACGTATATGGACCATCGGACCTAACTTTGGCTAGTCCGAGGTCTAGATCTCGAGTCGCCGCGCGCGGTGCGGGAGAGTGCCGCGGCTT
The DNA here is from genome assembly GCF_004570325.1 of Mycobacterium sp. PS03-16. Lineage (GTDB taxonomy): Bacteria > Actinomycetota > Actinomycetes > Mycobacteriales > Mycobacteriaceae > Mycobacterium. The sequence goes on from NZ_SPQO01000005.1 coordinate 74,969, forward strand.
CGACGCGCGTGCCGACACGAAGTTTGGTGAGGACGCCGTGTACGTGGATTTTCACCGTGTGTATCGATATGGACAGCTGCACTGCGATGTCCTGATTCGAAAGACCCAGTTCCAGCATCTTGAGGATCTGGGTTTCTCGCGTTGTCAGAGCTAGTTCTCTGACCGCCGGCAGCTGCCTCGGCGCAAGGTTCGAGATTCGACGCATCAGCATCGCCAAAGCCGCAGGCGAACACCTCGAGTCACCCGAAACGACGTCCCCGATCAGTACGACCAGGTCGTCAAGATTGTCAGTTCTCATGTGATAACCAGCCACCCCGGCCTCGGCGCACGCGACGATGTCGAATTCGTCGTCTTCCGACGCGCCGAGCGCGATCACCTTCGTGTGTTGACTGATGTTCGTCGCGGCTTCCAACAGCAGATGACTGCCTCGAGCAGCCATGGTGAGAAGGAGAATGCCCGGCGCGGCGGCTCCGGCCGCCTCCAGAAGCGAAGGTAGATCCCATGCGGTTGCTGGCTTTCTGACCCCGATGAGCTCCAGCACGGCAGCGAGGTTCTCGCGATGCAGCCGGCAGTCGTCAACGATGAGGATCCGCTCGTCGCGCAGGTGCGCCCGGTACGCCATGCGCGCTCGAGCCGCCGCCAATCCGGTGCTGTCGATAGAGTTCATGTCGCTGCCGTCACGATCGCGGTGACAGCGGAATTCGGATCTGGCCGGTCCATCGGAGGCGCGGGCGATCCGTGCCTGGCACCCGCCGGCGTTTCAGGGATCACCATCCGGCCCGCCTGGCTTACCCCCGGCGGATCTAGCTGCCGTCCTCATTGGCCCGCCGACGACGATGGAAGGGATGGAAGGGGTGACCCGTTCAGTCCTGGAAACGTCGAGATGTTCTCGCGGTCCGGCGGGGAAGGAGCGAGGAGGCGAGTGTCGTCGTTCGGCATGGGCAGCAGCGAGACGCTGAGGGCGAGGGACCCGGCGAACGCCGCAGCCGCGACCGAACGGTTGGCTGACCTCGGCGCCGGCTGGGGGCGCCGTTGCACTCTCTCATCAAGGGAGTGCCGCCCTTCGCTGACGCATCGAGCGTGTGACACCGCTTCACTATCGACCCTGGTCACCGGGCCGTACATGGACCGTTGGGGCTATTTCCGCATCGGTTCCAGGACTAGTCCTTGAACGGTCAGATCGGTATGCCGGATCGCCGAACATACGCCGCGGCCTCGGCGCGGGTGCTCACTCCCAACTTGCCGAGCAGGCTGTGCACGTGATTTTTTACCGTATGCAGTGCAATGCACAGGTGATCTGCGATGTCTCTATTCGAGAATCCCGACTCGAGCAATCGCAAGATCTGAATCTCCCTCGCGGTGAGAACTAGTTCCTTGGTCTCCGGCTTTCGTTGTGCGGCAAGAGCGGAAAGACGCCGCAAAAGTATGGCGGAGACCTTCGGCGAGCAGGACGACTCGCCGCGAGCCACTCGGGCCATGAGAGCGAATAAGTCCTCGAGCGATTCCGCCCGCAAGTGATATCCGTCGACGCCGGCCTCTGCGCACGCGACGATGTCGGGTTCGTCGTCCTCGGAAATGCCGACAACGATCACTTTTGTGTCCGGGCATGCCTCTCTGACCAGGCGGACGAGGTTCGTCTTCTCACGGCTCCCCATGTTGACGAGAGCGACATCCGGGGGGGAGGCGCTCAACGCCGCGCAGAGCGACTGCAGATCGCCGGCGACTGCCGGCGTGGTCCCAGCGTAGGCACGGAAAACGGCCGCGAGGTTCTCCCGCTGCAAGGTGCAGTCGTCAACGATGAGGATATTGATCGCGGCGAGTTCGCCCTCGCCGTCACAGGGCCCGACTGACTGTTGAACTGCTGTCTCGGTAAGGATCTCATCGGTATACCGATAATTTGCCCTCGTCAGGAATGCCTTCGAGGAGGTCGATGGGCGAAGGAGAGCGCTGGGGATCGATGCGACGTTGCCCTCGCGCCGAGCGCCATCAAGGCGGAATGAGGTGATTTCATGGCGCCGCCCCTGGTCGGCGCCATGTGCTGGATGAGCCACTTCTCGACTGCACTTTCATATGACGATCTGTTATTCAGTTCGGTGAGCGAATCAGGCCTGTCAGGTTGGTGGGACGGCGACTGACGGCACACCGTAGTCAAAGGAGAGGAAGCCCCCCGCCTCGCACATACCCCGCTTCGTCGGTTTGCCTCCTACGGGGTTCGCCTATGGTAGGCGTTTGCCAGCAATGAGGTCAACCGTATGACCGAGTGCGAACTCGCAAACATTCCGTTGGGAACTAGACCGAACTAGGACCAAGAGCCACCCCCGACACAAACTAGCTGCTGAGGGTTAATCTCCGTCGCAGTCAACTCCGCTAAGGTCAAAAATGACCTGCTCAAAATGTTGACAATCGTGAGCACCCAACAGTGGACGGGTTCCGAACCGCCGCAAAGTGAGAGATCCTCAGGCACGCACAGCAGTGTTTGCTTGACCATCCGCTTGAGCACTCGACGCGGACCGTCGAGTTAGGCGAACCATTTCGGAGATCTTGATAAAGTTCGTCAAAATTTGCTGGATCGGGTTGCGGCTGGGCTGTGCGCGCTCACCGCTCGGCGGCGACCCTCGCTGCATTCTGGACGTCGCCCGGGCGCGCGACTGCCCTACAGCATCCGCCGCGCGAGATCCTCGATCTCGGCGTCCGTTGCAGGCGCAGGCGGCGGAATCGGCGCCGGACCCGCGCTCGGGCGGTGCTCCGACGGCCCGGCTTCGGCCCGCTCGAGCAGTGGCGGTTTCTCGCGGTCGCGTGATTCCTTATCGTCGCGATGATCGGCATCGCGAGAGACAGGTTCGGGCTCTCGCGCCTGCGGCGCGGCACCGGCACCCGGCTGACCCGAACCCGGCTGTCCCGCAGTAGGTTGCGCCGCGCCGGACGGCGGCGGACCTGCCGGCGCGCCTGCACCGCCCGCCGGTGCACCACCCGCGCCCGGCGAGCCGCTGCCGCCCTGACCGCCGAACTGCTGCGCCATCTGCATGGCCTGCTGCATCATCTGGCCGAACATGCCGCCGCCCTGCCCACCGCCCCCGGCCTGGCCGGCCTGGCTCGCCGCCTGCCCGCCCATCTGGCCGAGCTGCCCCAGCATGCCGGTGATCTGGCCGACCGACTGCGACCCGGCGTCGTCGGCGTTCTGGTACGCCGATTGCGCGGTGACCAGCTTCCCGGAGAACATGCCCTCCTTCGCCTGCAGCGCAGCCACATTCGCGGTCAGCGGCGCGGCGAGTGTGGGCAGCACGGCGGAGATGGTCGCGCTCATCGCGTCCTCCCCCGGCGGCAGCATCGGCATCTGCGGCAACTCCACCGAGGCGGCGTTCCAGGAGATGCCCTCGGGCTTCTTGAGTGGATCGGTCACCGGAGGGCCTCCTGCGCTGTGCGATCACCAGTCATCGTCGACGTCCTCGTCCAGGTCGTACTCCAGCGGCGGCGGCGCGGACAGCCCGGCGGTGGTGGTGCCCCCAGACGTACCGCGCTGCCCCATCATCGGCGTGCCCATGCCGCCACCCATGGCACCCGCGGCGACCGGCGCCGCACCTCCGACGGCCGCAGTACCAGCCATCGCCACCTCGGCCGGCGCCGTTGACACCGGGCTGGTGCCAACCAGACCCGCCATCAGCGGCGTCTGCGCTGACACCCCGCCCGAACCCGGTAGCGACGCCGCCCGGACCATCCCGCTGCCGCCGCCGGCCCCCGAGCCGCCGGCCAGGGGATGGTTCGAGAACGACGAGAACGGCAGACCCGCCGCCCCGAGCGAATCAGCCTTACCGCCCTTACCGAACATCGACGTCAACTGCTGCAGCGGCTGCGAGATCTGCTGCAGCGGCTGCGACAACTGCTGCGGCACCTGCCCGATCATCTGCCCGAAGTGCTGCGGCAGCTGCGCGGCCATCGACGCCATCTGGGTCATCATCTGCATGCCCTGCTGGGACTGGTCGGCGCCCGCCTTCCCGGCCTCCTTCGCCGCATCCTGCGCCTGCTGCTGACCGGGCACCGTCGGCGGGGCGCCGGGGGTGGGGATGCTCGGCGGCACGCCGAAGGTGTTGGCCAGTTCGGTGGAGTTCGCGGTCACGTTCGCGATGTTCTGCGACAACCCCATCTTGATCCGGCTCTGCACGAGCTCCTGGATGTTGCTGAACGGCAGCGCCGAGATGGCCTCGCATTCGTGCTGCGTCTCCTGCGCGATGGTATTGACCAGCGTCTTGGTGCGTACGACGGCGACCTCCATGGCGCGAAGCTTCGCCGCGATCGCGGCGGCGTGGGCGCCGTTGGCCTCGTGACCGCCGATGATCGTGCTGGCCTCCCCCGCCGCGGCGAGCGCGCCGCCGCCCTCCCACGCGTCGGACAGCTTCATCAGCTGGCTCTGCTGCTGCGGCACCACCGTCCCGGACAGCTTGGCCGCCAACGCCTCATACGACGCGGCGGCCGCGGCAAGGGTCTCCTCGTCCACGTTCGGCCAACCCGGCCCCGTGACGGTCTGCGAGCCGTACGGGCTGCTGTCAGGCATGATTCCCACGAACACGGCCCCCTTCCGCGCGCCTGCACACTACGCAGCAAACTCTACCGCGTTGCCGGAGGGCGACCGGACGGGAATTCAGCCCAAGATCAGACCCGACGTCGGCACACCGGTACCCGCAGTGACCAGGACGTGCTCGACGTTGTCGACCTGGTTGACCGAGGTGCCCCGCAGCTGACGCACGCCCTCGGCGATGCCGTTCATCCCGTGGATGTAGGCCTCGCCGAGCTGACCGCCGTGGGTGTTGATCGGCAACCGGCCGCCGATCTCGACGGCACCGTCGGCGACATAGTCCTTGGCGTCGCCCTTGGCGCAGAACCCGAGTTCCTCGAGCTGGATCAGCGTGAACGGCGTGAAGTGGTCGTAGAGGATCGCGGTCTGGATGTCTTCGGGCGTCAGGCCGGACTGTCCCCACAGCTGGCGGCCCACCAGGCCCATCTCGGGCAGGCCGAGTTCCGGCCGGTAATAGCTCACCATCGAGTACTGATCCGGGCTCGCGCCCTGCGAGGCGGCCTCGATGACCGCCGGCCGATGCTTGAGATCCTTTGCGCGCTCCGGAGTCGTCACGACCAGCGCCACCCCGCCGTCGGTCTCCTGACAGCAGTCCAGCAGCCGCAGCGGTTCGGCGATCCACCGCGAACTCTGGTGATCCTCAATCGTGATCGGCTTGCCGTAGAAATAGGCGTTCGGGTTGTTGGCCGCGTGCTTGCGGTCGGCCACCGAGACCGCGCCGAAGTCGCGGCTGGTGGCGCCGGACAGGTGCATGTAGCGCCGGGCGATCATCGCCACCTGCGCGGCCGGTGTGGACAGGCCGTGCGGGTAGGAGAACGAGTTGTCGACCCCGGTGGAGTCGGCGTTCTCCACCAGCCGCATCTGCACCTGGCCGAACCGCATCCCGGAGCGCTCGTTGAACGCCCGGTACGCCACCACGCACTCCGCGACGCCGGTCGCCACCGCGAGCGCCGCCTGCTGGATGGTGGCGCAGGCCGCGCCGCCCCCGTGGTGGATCTTGGAGAAGAACTTCAGCTCACCGATGCCGGTCGCCCGCGCCACGGCGACCTCGGTGTTCGAGTCCATCGTGAACGTCACCATGCCGTCGACGTCGGCAGGTGTCAGGCCCGCATCGTCGAGCGCGTCGAGCACCGCCTCGGCGGCCAGCCGCAGCTCGCTGCGCCCGGAGTTCTTCGAGAAGTCGGTGGCGCCGATGCCGACGATCGCGGCCTTGCCGGACAGGCCGTCGGTCATGCCGCACCTCCCATCATCAGCGTCGCGGTGGCGATGACGTGATCGCCGAGGCTGTTGGCGCCCACGATCTTCAAGGTGATCAGCCCGTCCTGGACCGCGGTCACCTCGCCGGAGAAGACCACGGTGTCGTAGGCGTACCAGGGCACCCCGAGGCGCAGTGAGATCGACTTGATCCGTGCCGTCGGCCCGGCCCAGTCGGTGATGTAGCGCTGCACCAATCCGGTGTCGGTGAGGATGTTGACGAAGATGTCCTTCGAGCCCTTGGCCTGCGCCTTGTCCCGGTCGTGGTGCACATCCTGGTAGTCGCGGGTGGCGATGGCCGTCGAGACGATGAACGTCGGGTCGCCGTAGAGCGACAGCTGGGGCAGCGTGGTCCCGACTTCGACCGTCACCTCAGCGGCCGTGTCGACGACCTCGGAATCGGTGCTCATGCGGCGTCCTCCTGCGCGGGCTCCCAGGCGTAGAGCGTCCAGGCGGGCCCGGAGGCGCCCTCCGGGAAGTCGATGTACGTGGCGCGCACGGGCATTCCGATCTCCACCGTCGACGGGTCGACGCCGCGGAGCTCACCGAGCATCCGCACGCCCTCCTCGAGTTCGACCAGAGCGATGACGAACGGCAGGGTGCGGCCGGGCACCTTCGGCGCGTGGTGGGTGACGAAGCTGAACACGGTGCCCCTGCCGCTGGCGACCACGTAGTCGGTCAGGGCTTCCTTGTCCGCCCACAGGGCGGGCACCGGCGGGTGCTGCAGGCTGCCGTCGGGACGCCGCTGGATGCGCAGCTCGTGCGCGTTCACGCCGTCCCAGAAGAACTTGGTGTCCTTCGACGACGCCGGCCGCATCATCGCGTCGGCGTCGAGATCCTCGGGCACCCGGCTTCCCGCGGCCTTCTCGGCCGGACGGAATTTCATGATGCGCCAATTCATCTCGGCGACCGGCGCTTCGCCGTCGTCGCCACTGAGCCAGGTGATCTTCTGGTTGATGAAGTAGCCCTCACCGAGCGCCGTCCGCTTGGGGCCGATCACGTCGGTCAGCTCGGCGCTGATGCTGACCTCCTCACCGGGCCGCAGGTAACGGTGATAGGTCTGCTCGCAGTTGGTCGCGACGACGCCGACGTAGCCGGCGTCGTCGAACAGCTTCATCATCCTGCTCAGCGGGTCGTCGTCGTCACGCCGGCCGTGCAGACCGGCCATCGTCCACACCTGGATCATGGCCGGCGGCGCGACGATGCCGGGATGCCCGGCCGCCCTCGCGGCCTCCTCATCGACGTAGATCGGGTTCTTGTCCCCGATCGCGTCGACCCAGTGGTGGATCATCGGCAGATTCACCGGATCCGGGCCGACCCGAGGATCGCTGCGCCCGGCCGCCTTGATCTGCTCGACGGACGCCTGCAGGTCCTGCGGCGCGGTCACCTCGGCACCCTCGGCACCTTGAGCCCAGACGCCGCGATCATCTCGCGCATCACCTCGTTGACCCCGCCGCCGAACGTGATGACGAGGTTGCGCTTGGTCTGGCTGTCCAGCCACACGAGCAGATCCGCGGTCTGCGGCTCGGCCGGGTTGCCGTAGGCGCCGACGATCTCCTCGGCCATCCGGCCCACCTTCTGGATGCGCTCGGTGGAGAAGACCTTGGTCGCCGCGGCATCGGCGACGGCGATGGTCTCCCCGGCCGCGGCGACCTGCCAGTTCAGCAGTTCGTTGACCCGCCAGATCGCCCGGATTTCGGCGAGCAGACGGCGCACCGCCTCGTGTTCGATCGGCGTGTCCCCGTTGCCACCGGGCTTGGACGCCCAGGCGTGCACGCGGTCGTAGATCCCGGCCACCTTGCCGGCCGGGCCCAGCATCACGCGTTCGTGGTTGAGCTGCGTGGTGATCAGCTTCCAGCCCGCGTTCTCCTCACCGACGAGCATGTCGGCGGGCACGTGGACGTCGTTGTAGTAGCTGGCGTTCGTGTGGTGGGCGCCGTCGGACAGGATGATCGGCGTCCACGAGTACCCCGGGTCCTTGGTGTCGACGATCAGGATCGAAATACCCTTGTGCTTGGCCGCTTCCGGGTCGGTGCGCACCGCCAGCCAGATGTAGTCCGCGTCGTGCGCGCCCGTGGTCCAGATCTTCTGGCCATTGACGATGTACTCGTCGCCGTGGCGGACCGCCGAGGTGCGCAGCGAGGCCAGGTCCGTTCCCGCCTCGGGCTCGGAGTAGCCGATCGCGAAATGCACGTCACCGGCCAGGATCGCGGGCAGGAACTTCTTCTTCTGTTCCTCGGTGCCGTACACCTGCAGCGTCGGGCCGACGGTCTGCAGCGTCACCGCCGGCAGCGGCACGTCCGCGCGGGCGGCCTCGTTGACGAAGATCGACTGTTCGACCGGTCCGAAGCCCAGGCCGCCGAACTCCTTGGGCCAGCCGACACCGAGCTTGCCGTCGGAACCCATCCGCTTGATGATCGCGCGGTAGGCCTCGTTGTGCCGGTCGGACTCCATGGCCTTCGCCTCGTCGGGCGAAATCAGGGTCGAGAAATACTGCCGCAGTTCGGCTTGCAACTGCCGCTGCTCAGGGGTGAGGTCGATGAACATGTCAGGCTCCTACCAGATCCGAGGCGCCGAGCACGTCCAGACAGTGCGACGGGCCGCCCAGTGCGCGGGTGAGGTCCTTGATCGTCGAGTAGTAGCGGTTCATCGGGTAGGTGATGTCCATGCCCATACCGCCGTGCAGGTGGTGACAGGTCTGCATCACCGGCGGCGCCTGCGAGGTCAGCCAGTAGGCCAGGATGTCGAGATCCTCGTCGGCGTCCCGGCCGTCCGAGAGCCGCCAGACCACCGAGGTGGCCGCCAGGTCCAGTGTGCGCGAGGCGATGTACACCTCGGCGAGCTGGGCGGCGACGGTCTGGAAGGTCGACAGCGGGCGGCCGAACTGGTGCCGGTTGGCGACGTAGTCGGCGGTCAGCCGCAGCGCCCCGGCGACCAGGCCGGCCGCGAAGGCGCCGAGCGTGGCGAGTGTGAGCTGGTTGACCCGGCGCACCTCCCCGGTGAGCACGTCGTCGTCGGCGACCGCGACATCGCTGAACGTGACCACGTACTCGTCGGCGCCGTTCGACGTCGGCGTCCTGGTGGCCTGTACGCCGTCCGCGTTGGCCGGCACCACCGCGACGCCAGTATCGGCGGTCACCAGGATCCACTCCGCCACTTCGGCATACCGCACTGCGACCTTGGTGCCGTTGAGGCGTCCGCCGCGCAGCGTGGTGGCCGGGCGGTCCGGTAGCGCCGCACCCGGTTCGTTGAGCGCCGCCGTCAGCACCGCACCCTTCGCGACGCCGGCGAGATACCGGTCCTGCTGGGCGTCCGAGGCCAGGCCGAGCAGCACCGCCGTCGCCCCGAGTGTGGCAGGCGCCGGGCTGATGGTGCCGTGCCTGCCGATCTCGGTCAGTGCGGTCGCGATCTCGGCGAGGCCGACCCCGTCACCGCCGAGCCGCTCCGGTACGGCAAGCGCGGGTACGCCTCCGGATACCAGTGCCTCCCAGCTGTTGTCGCGCTCGAGCACCGACGTCACCACATCGGCGACGGCCTGCTGCCCCTCGTCCCGACTGAAGTCCACCCGAATCCTCCTTGATCCCGGGATTTTCGCTCAGTGGCTGACCGGGCACTTGCCGGTGTAGTCGACCTGCCAGTGCTTGATCCCGTTGAGCCACCCCGACCGTAGCCGTTCGGGCTCGCCGACGGGCTTGAGATCGGGCATGTGGTCGGCGACCGCGTTGAAGATCAGGTTGATCGTCATCCGCGCCAGGTTCGCGCCGATGCAGTAGTGCGCCCCGGTGCCGCCGAAGCCGACGTGCGGGTTCGGGTCACGCAGGATGTCGAACGTGTGCGGATTCTCGAACACCTCGTCGTCGAAGTTGGCGGAGCGGTACGACATCACCACCCGCTCGCCCTTCTTGATTGCCACGCCGCCCAGCTCGGTGTCCTCCAGGGCGGTGCGCTGGAACGCCGACACCGGTGTCGCCCAACGGATGATTTCGTCGGCGGCGGTCTCGGGGCGGTCCTTCTTGTAGAGCTCCCACTGTTCGGGGTTGTCGGCGAACGCGATCATCCCGTGGGTGATCGAGTTGCGCGTGGTCTCGTTCCCGGCCACCGCGAGCATGATCACGAAGAATCCGAACTCGTCGTCCGAGAGTTTCTCGCCCTCGATGTCGGCCTCGATCAGCTTGGTGACGATGTCGTCGGTCGGGTTCTTGGCCCGCTCCTCGGCCATCTTCATGGCATAGGTGATCAGCTCGAAGGACGACATGGCCGGATCGATGTCCGCGTACTCCGGATCCTCGCCGCCGGTCATCTCGTTGGACCAGCGGAAGATCTTGTCGCGGTCGTCCTGCGGCACACCCAGCAGTTCCGCGATGGCCTGCAGGGGCAGTTCGGCCGAGACCTGTTCGACGAAGTCGCCCTCCCCGTTGGCCAGCGCCGTCTTGGCGATGTTCTGCGCGCGCTGGTTGAGCTCGTCCTGCAGGCGACCGATGGCGCGCGGGGTGAACCCGCGGGAGATGATCTTGCGCAACCGGGTGTGCTGCGGCGCATCCATGTTCAGCAGCACGTTGCGCTGCAGATCGATCGCGTCGCGCGTCATCTCCTGCGGCCACACCGGGATGGCGCCGTCCGGCGAGCTGCCGAAGATGTCGCTGCGCTTGGACACCTCCTTGACGTCGGCGTGCTTGGTCACCAGCCAGTACCCCTTGTCACCGAAGCCGCCGGTGCCGCCGGGTACGTCCACCCAGTGCACGGGTTCGGACTTACGCAGTTCGGCCAGCTCCTCGACCGGGAGTGCCGCTAGATTGACGTCCGGGTCGAGGAAGTCGAACTGGGGCGAAATAGGGCATGGCATACGCGTGCGCTCCTCCGATTGCAACGTGTTCTAGTGCCAGTAAAACATGCCTCCACCGCAGATCAAAGGCGTGGATCCATCGTCGCTTGTCAGACTAATGAAACGTGTTCTAGCCTGGCGGAATGGGTAACCCTGTCATCGTTGAAGCCACCCGCAGCCCGATCGGCAAGCGGAACGGATGGCTGTCGGGCCTGCACGCCACCGAATTGCTCGGCGCCGTGCAGAAGGCGCTCGTGGAGAAGTCCGGGATCGACGCCGGCGAGGTGGAGCAGCTCATCGGTGGCTGTGTCACCCAGTACGGCGAACAGTCCAACAACATCACCCGGGTGGGGTGGCTGACGGCCGGGCTGCCCGAGCACGTCGGCGCCACCACCGTGGACTGCCAGTGCGGCAGCGGTCAGCAGGCCAACCACCTGATCGCCGGGCTGATCGCGGCCGGCGCCATCGACATCGGGATCGCGTGCGGGGTGGAGGCGATGAGCCGCGTCGGCCTGGGCGCCAACGCCGGGCCGGACCGCTCGAAGATCCGGGCCGAATCGTGGGACATCGACATGCCCAATCAGTTCGAGGCCGCCGAGCGGATCGCCAAGCGGCGCGGCATCACCCGCGAGGAGATCGACCAGTTCGGGTTCGCCTCGCAGGCCAAGGCCAAGCAGGCGTGGGCCGAGAACCGCTTCGACCGCGAGATCTCGCCGATCGTCGCGCCCGTCCTCGACGAGAACAAGCAGCCGACCGCCGAGCGCGCGCCGGTGTCCAAGGACCAGGGTCTGCGCGACACCACGCTCGAGGGACTGTCCCAGCTCAAGGCGGTGATGGACGGCGGTATCCACACCGCGGGCACGTCCTCGCAGATCTCCGACGGCGCCGCGGCGGTGCTGTGGATGGACGAAGAGGTGGCCAGGGCGCACGGGCTGCGGCCGCGGGCCCGCATCGTCAGCCAGGCGCTGGTCGGCGCCGAACCGTACTACCACCTCGACGGCCCTGTGCAGTCGACGGCCAAGGTGCTGGAGAAGGCCGGGATGAAGATCGGCGACATCGACCTGATCGAGATCAACGAGGCGTTCGCCTCGGTGGTGCTGTCGTGGGCGCGGGTGCACGAGCCGGATCTGGACCGCGTCAACGTCAACGGCGGCGCCATCGCGCTCGGCCACCCCGTCGGCAGCACCGGCAGCCGCTTGATCACCACCGCACTGCACGAGCTGGAGCGCACCGACAAGTCGACGGCGCTGATCACGATGTGTGCCGGCGGCGCTCTGTCCACCGGCACCATCATCGAGCGGATCTAAGCCCCGTCGGTCGCGATCTGCGGACGGATTCGCGCGCGGATGTGGTGGATCCTGCCGTCGGCGGCCGGGATCAGGAACGTCTCGTCGACCTTGGCGACCACCCGCCGGCCGGCGACGGCGGCCTTGGTGACCACCGTGAACGTCGCGTGCACGTGATCGCCGTCGACACGGAACTCCCGGTCGGTGGTGGCGGTGATGATCTTGTACTGCGGGCCGCGATTCAGGCTGCGCCGCAGATGATCTCCGGAGAAGCCGGTCTTGAGGCCCACCTCGATGCGCACACAGTCCGGCGCGAAGGGCACCGCGTCGGCGCGGTGGGTGGCGAGTGCGTCGATGTAGGCGTCGGCCGCAGCGATGCGCTCGGCGACAGACACTTCCGGAACCGTGTTCACACCTGCGAGCATAGGATGACGAGCATGCCGAAGTCACCGCCCCGCAACCTCAATTCGCCCGCCGCCGACTTCTTCATCAAGTGGATGGCCCGGGGAAACACGTTGGTGTACAAGGTGAGCGGGGGCCGGATCGGCGGTAGCTTCGGCAACGCGCCGGTGGCGCTGCTGACCACGATCGGCCGTAAGACCGGCGAACCGCGCGTCAGCCCGCTGATCTACCTGCGCGACGGCGACCGCGTCATTCTCGTGGCCTCGCGCGGTGGCAGTGACAAGCATCCGATGTGGTACCTCAACCTGCGCGCCAATCCCACAGTGCAGATCCAGATCAAGGACGAGGTGCTGACCCGGACCGCCCGGCTGGCGACCGACGAGGAGCGTGCCGGGTACTGGCCGCAGCTCACCGCGTTGTATCCCAGCTTCGCCGACTACCGGTCGTGGACCGACCGGGAGATCCCGATCGTGGTGTGCGAACCGTGAGCGGGCCGGATCTGCACTTCTACTTCGACCCGGTGTGTCCGTTCGCCTGGATGACCAGCAAGTGGGTGCGGATGGTCGCCGAGCAGCGCGACTACGCGGTGCAGTGGCGGTTCATCTCCCTGCGCATGGTCAACGCGAACGTCGACTACGCCGCGCACTTCCCGCCGGGCTACGAGGAGGGCCATACGGCGGGACTGCGGTTGCTGCGTCTGGCCGCGCAGGTCCGCGCCGAACGCGGACCCGCGGCGGTGGGCTCGCTCTACACGGCGTTGGGCACCTTCATCTTCGACACCCCGCGCGAGGTCGAGCTCAGCGGCGCCGATCAGGGCACGCGCGAGTTCGTCGAACCGGTGCTGCGGGCACTGGCACTGCCCGACGAACTCGGCGACGCGCTCGAGGACCCGTCGTATGACGACGTGATCCGCGCCGAAACCGATGAGGCGCTGGCGCTGACCGGCAAGGATGTCGGCACCCCGATCCTGCACTTCAACCCGCCCGACGGGGCGGCATTCTTCGGACCGGTGATCAGCCGGTTGCCGAGTCCCGAGGACGCGCTGCGGCTGTGGGACCACGTCACCGGCCTGGCCGGCTTCCCCGGTTTCGCCGAGCTCAAGCGCAGCCTGCGGGAACGCCCGCAGCTGGCCGCCTTCGGCGTCGACCCGGGTTCGGTTGGCGCCGAGGAGGACTGGCACGGCGGGAGCCGGCGACTCAAGAAGTAGACGTTTGCCCGGTGTCGACGGCGGCTACTTGGGGGCCATGGCCGGCGATTTCCGTAACTCGCGCGCGCTCGCGCTGATGATGAAGTACTTCGCGCGGGCGCACATCTGGGCCTACCGGCACACCGACGGTCTTCTCGGCTCGCGACTGCTGTGGTTCCCCGCCGCGCTGCTCACCACGACGGGCCGCAAATCCGGCGAACCGCGCACCACGCCGACGCTGTACCTGCGCGACGGTGACCGGGTGGTGCTGCCCGCATCGTTCGGCGGCCGGGACAGCAACCCGTTGTGGTACCGCAACCTCAAGGCCGACCCGCATGTCCAGGTGCAGATCGGCGGTCAGAGGCTGGAGCTGACCGCCCGCGACGCCACCGATGCGGAGCGGGCCCGGTACTGGCCGAAGCTGACCCGCATCTACCCGCCGTACCGCAACTACCGGGAGGCCACCGACCGGGTGATCCCGCTGGTGATCTGCGAGCCGTGAGCGGCTACGCGCCGTAGACGGGCACCGGCGGACGCGCCTTGGCGAGCAGGTCCTTGACCACGGGGCCGAGTTCGGCCGGATCCCAGCGGGCACCCTTGTCGACCTGCGGTCCGTGCGCCCAGCCCTCGGCGATGCGGATCTTGCCGCCCTCGATTTCGAACATCGTGCCCGTGACGTCGCGGGACTCCACGCTGCCCAGCCACACCACCAGCGGTGAGACGTTCTCCGGCGCCATCGCATCGAACTCCCGGCCCTGGGTGGACATCATCTCGGCGAACACGGTCTCGGTCATCCGGGTGCGGGCCGACGGGGCGATCGCGTTGACGGTCACGCCGTAGCGGCCCATCTCCGCGGCGGCCACCAGCGTCATCGCGGCGATGCCGGCCTTGGCGGCGCTGTAGTTGGCCTGCCCCACACTGCCCTGCAGGCCGGCGCCCGAACTGGTGTTGATGATCCGTGCGTCGGGCATGTCGCCCGCCTTGGACCGGGCGCGCCAGTAGGCGGCGGCGTGGCGCATGGTGGCGAAGTGTCCTTTGAGGTGAACGGCGATCACGGCGTCGAACTCCGCCTCGCTGGTGTTGGCGAACATCCGGTCGCGCACGATCCCGGCGTTGTTGACCAGCACGTCGAGCCCGCCGAAGGCGTCGACGGCGGTCTGGATCAGCCCCTCGGCCTGCGTCCAGTCGGACACGTCGGCACCACTGGTGACGGCTACCCCACCCGCAGAGGTGATTTCGTCCACCACGGACTGCGCCGCGCTGCCGCCGCCTGCCGGTGAGCCGTCGAGCCCGACGCCGATGTCGTTGACCACCACGCGCGCCCCTTCGGCGGCGAACGCGAGTGCATGCGCACGGCCGATGCCGCCGCCTGCGCCGGTCACGATGACCACACGGCCGTCGAGCAGTCCCATATCGTGTCTCCTCAGGGTTGTCGCTTGGGAATTGTTGGCTTACTTGTTGGCAGATGACGCCTCGAGGTAGGACGGCGGCTCACCGCCGCCGTGCACCTCGAGGGTGGCGCCGCTGATGTAGGACGCCGCATCAGACGTGAGAAATGCTGCTGCCCAGCCGATGTCGTCGGGCGTGGCCAGCCGTCCGAGCGGAACGGTGGCGGCGACGGCGGCCACCGATTCGGCGTCACCATAGAACAGCTCGGACTGCTCGGTCTCGACCATGCCGACCACCACGGAGTTCACCCGCACCCGAGGCGCCCATTCGACGGCCAGCGTGCCGGTCAGGTTGTCGACCCCGGCCTTGGCGGCGCCGTAGGCCGCGGTGCCCGGCGTCGGCCGCCGCCCGCTGACGCTGGAGATGTTCACGATCGCCCCGCCGGAGTCCTGCTTCTGCATGACCGCGTTGGCGTGCTGTGACACTGACAGCGGGCCGAGCAGGTTCAGTTCGATGATCTTGCGGCTGAACGTCGCCGACGCCTCGTCGGCGCGCACATAAGGTGATCCGCCGGCGTTGTTGACCACCGCGTCGAGGCGGCCGTGCCGATCGACGATCGCGTCTATGAGGGCGCGGACCGACTCGTCGTCGCGTACGTCGCAGGAATGGAATTCGTAGGGCAGCCCGTCGACGGGCCGCCGGGCACACGTCACGACGGTGGCGCCCTGGCGGGCGAAGACCGCGCTGATGCCGGCGCCGACCCCTCGCACGCCGCCGGTCACCAGAACGACCCTGCCGTCCAATCCCAGGTTGATCGCGTCGGTCACTGTGCTAGCGTACCAAGCAAGTGCTTGCTTAGGTAGCGACCCCTGAAGTGACAGGACTGCGCGATGACGATCACCTCCACCTCACCCGAACCGGGCATAGTCGCCGTCACGGTGGACTATCCGCCGGTCAATGCCATCCCCTCGCGCGGGTGGTTCGACCTGGCCGACGCCATCACCGCCGCCGGCCGCGACCCCTCGACCCACGTGGTGATCCTGCGGGCCGAGGGCCGCGGGTTCAACGCCGGTGTCGACATCAAGGAGATGCAGCGCACCGAGGGCTACACCGCCCTGATCGACGCCAACCGCGGTTGCTTCGAGGCGTTCCGCGCCGTGTATGAGTGCGCGGTGCCGGTGGTGGCCGCGGTCAACGGGTTCTGCGTCGGCGGCGGCATCGGCCTGGTCGGCAACGCCGACGTCATCGTCGCCTCCGACGATGCGACCTTCGGCCTGCCGGAGGTGGAACGCGGCGCCCTCGGGGCGGCCACCCACCTGTCGCGGCTGGTGCCGCAGCACATGATGCGACGGCTTTTCTTCACCGCCGCGACCGTCGACGCGGCCGCGCTGCACCACTTCGGATCCGTGCACGAGGTGGTGCCGCGGGCCGACCTCGACGAGGCCGCGCTGCGGGTCGCCCGCGACATCGCCGCCAAGGACACCCGGGTGATCCGCGCGGCAAAGGAGGCGCTCAACTTCATCGACGTGCAGAAGGTGAACTCGAGCTACCGCATGGAGCAGGGCTTCACGTTCGAGCTCAACCTGGCGGGCGTCTCCGACGAGCACCGTGACGCGTTCGCGGGGACGAACAAGGGGAAGCAGTGACCGACAAGAGAACCACCCTGGATGCGGCCGTCGCCGGCATCGAGAGCGGGATGACGATCGGCATCGGCGGCTGGGGCTCGCGGCGCAAGCCGATGGCGTGGGTGCGAGCGCTGCTGCGCACCGGCGTCACCGACCTGACCGTCGTCACCTACGGCGGCCCGGACCTCGGATTGCTCTGCAGCGCAGGCAAGGTCAAACGCGTGTACTACGGCTTCGTCTCACTGGACTCGCCACCGTTCTACGACCCGTGGTTCGCCAAGGCGCGCACCACGGGTGCGATCGAGGCGCGCGAGATGGACGAGGGCATGCTGCGGTGCGGGCTGCAGGCCGCCGCCCAGCGGCTGCCGTTCCTGCCGATCCGTGCCGGTCTGGGCAGTTCGGTGCTCGACTTCTGGGCCGGTGAACTCAAGACGGTCACCAGCCCCTATCCCGCGGCGACCGGTGCCGCGGAAGAACTGATCGCGATGCCCGCGCTGAACCTCGATGCGGCGTTCGTCCATCTCAACCTCGGTGACGCTCGCGGCAATGCCGCCTACACCGGCATCGACCCGTACTTCGACGACCTGTTTCTGATGGCCGCGCAGCGCCGGTACCTGTCGGTCGAGCGAGTGGTGTCCACCGAGGAGCTGGTCAAGGCCGTACCGCCGCAGGCGCTGCTGGTCAACCGGATGATGGTCGACCACGTGGTCGAGGCGCCCGGCGGCGCGCACTTCACCACGGCGGCACCCGATTACGGGCGCGACGAGAGATTCCAGAGGCACTACGCCCAAGCCGCCGAATCCGACGAGACGTGGCAGCAATTCGTGGCCACCTACCTGTCCGGCAGCGAGGCCGATTACCAGGCCGCGGTGCGTGCCTTCGGCGAGCAGAAGGGTGACGCGAAGTGATGTCCGTATACCGCGCCGAGGTGTGCGTCGTCGCCTGCGCCGAGCTGTTCCGCGACGCCGGCGAGATCATGGTCAGCCCGATGACCACGGTGGTGTCGGTCGGCGCCCGGCTCGCGCGGCTGACCTTCTCCCCCGACATCCTGCTCACCGACGGCGAGGCACAGCTGCTCGCCGACACCCCGGCGATCGGCGCGGCGGGAGCGGTCGAGGGCTGGATGCCGTTCGGCCGGGTCTTCGAGACCCTGGCCTGGGGCCGCCGCCACGTGGTGATGGGCGCCAATCAGATCGACCGCTACGGCAACCAGAACCTGTCGGCGTTCGGCGCGCTGCAGCAGCCCACCCGCCAGATGTTCGGCGTGCGCGGCGCACCGGGGAACACGATCAACCACATCACCAGCTACTGGGTCGGCAACCATTCCAAGCGGGTGTTCGGCGAGACGGTCGACATCGTGTCCGGAATCGGATGGGACAAGGTCGATCCGGACAATCCGGCTTTCCGGTTCGTCAACGTCCACCGTGTGGTGAGCAACCTCGGGGTGTTCGACTTCAACGGCCCCGACCACCAGATGCGGGCGGTGTCGCTGCACCCCGGCGTGACGCCGGACCACGTCCGGGAGAACACGTCGTTCGAGGTGCACGAGCTGGACTCGGCGCAGGCCACCCGTCTGCCGACCGCCGAGGAGCAGCAGCTCATCCGCGAACGCATCGATCCGAAAGCGCTGCGAGACAAGGAAGTGCGGGTCTGACCATGGCGAGGTTGCGCACACCCCTGACCGAACTGATCGGCATCGATCACCCCGTGGTGCAGACCGGGATGGGCTGGGTCGCCGGTGCGCGGCTGGTGTCGGCGACTTCCAACGCCGGCGGGCTGGGCATCCTGGCCTCGGCCACCATGACGCTCGAGGAACTGCGCGCCGCCGTCGCCAAGGTGAAGGCCGCGACCGACAAGCCGTTCGGTATCAACATCCGCGCCGACGCCGGGGATGCCAACGAGCGCGTCGACCTGCTCATCCGCGAGGGCGTGCGGGTCGCATCGTTCGCGCTCGCCCCGAAACCCGAACTGATCGCCAGACTCAAGGACGCCGGCGTCGTGGTGATCCCGTCGGTCGGCCTGGCCAAACACGCCAAGAAGGTGGCGGGCTGGGGCGCCGACGCGGTGATCGTGCAGGGCGGCGAGGGCGGTGGGCACACCGGTCCGATCGCGACCACGCTGCTGCTGCCCTCGGTCCTCGATGCGGTCGACATCCCGGTGGTCGCCGCGGGCGGGTTCTTCGACGGCCGCGGACTGGCCGCCGCGCTGTCCTACGGCGCGGCCGGCGTGGCGATGGGTACCCGGTTCCTCCTGACGTCGGATTCGACGGTGCCGGACGCGGTGAAGCAGCGCTACCTGCAGGCCGGCCTGGACGGCACCGTGGTGTCCACCCGCGTCGACGGGATGCCGCACCGGGTGTTGCGCACCGGTCTGGTCGAGAAGCTCGAGAGCGGTTCGCGCGTGCGGGGTTTCGGCGCCGCGGTGCGCAACGCACAGAAGTTCAAGAAGATGTCGGGGATGACCTGGCGGTCCATGGTCACCGACGGTCTGGCGATGCGGCACGGCAAGGAACTCACCTGGTCACAGGTCGTGATGGCGGCCAACACCCCGATGTTGCTCAAGGCCGGGCTGGTGGAGGGCAACACCGATGCGGGCGTGCTCGCCTCCGGACAGGTCGCCGGGATCCTCGACGATCTCCCGTCGTGCGCGGATCTGGTCGCATCGATCGTCGACGACGCGATCAAACATCTGCAGGCGGCTGCCGCACTGGCGGAGTGACTAGGCGGCGACCGCCACGCCGCAGATGCCGCAGACCTCGAACTCCCTGCGCTTCCAGCGGGCGATCGGGATGAAGAACAGCGTGAACTGCCGGAACTCCCGCATCCGCTGCCATTGGGTGGTGTTGTGGCACCGCGGACAGGTGCGGACCTGCCCCGCGCCGAGGTACTTCTGTCTGGTGCCGAAGCCGAAGAGGAGGAAGAGCACCTCACCAGCGTACGGGTGGCCGATCGGCCACCCGGTGAAGCGTATTACTGAATCGACGTCGAATTAAGCTATGATCTTCATGTGACACGAATGAAGCCGGAGGCTTCATCAGCCGCGGCGGTGATCGGCGACGTCGTCGGCTCGCGACGCGCGCCCGACCGACGGGCGTTGCACCGGCGGCTCGATGACGCGCTGGGCACCGCGGGATTCGCCTTCACCGTCGGCGACGAGTTCCAGGGCACCCACCCGAGCGTCGGCGCCGCCATCGACGCGGCCCTGTCGGTGCGTTTGGCGGTGGCCCCCGACATCGACATCCGGTTCGGCATCGGCTGGGGTGCGGTGACGATGCTCGACCCCGACACCGGCATCCAAGACGGCCCCGGATGGTGGGCCGCCCGCGAGGCCATCCAGTGGACCGCCTCGGCGCAGCGCCAACCCGGTCTGGCGCTGGTGCGCACGGCGTACCGGCCGGCCCCGGACACCGCCGGCCCGGACGCGGACGCCGTCAACGCCGCCCTGCTGTGTCGGGACCATCTGCTTGGATCACTCGATGACCGATCCCTGCGAATCCTGAAGGGCCTGTTGACCGAGCGTACGAAGAAGGACATCGCCGCCGAGGAGGGCATCAGCCCCTCGGCGGTGTCCCAGCGCGCCGGACGCGATGGGCTCGATCTGCTCGTGCTGGTCTCGACCCGGCTGCGGAGCCTGCGGTGAGCGCGCTGGCCGTGCTGCTGGTGGCGGTCGGCGTCGCGGACATGACCCGGCGCATGACGCAGCGGACGTGGCTTCCGGTCGCCGTCGTCCCCATGGTGGTGCTCGCCTGCGCGCTGCTGGGTGGCCTCTGGCACCGCGGCGACCTGCCGCTGCTCGCCATCGCGACCGCCGGAGGGGTCGGCTGGCAGATGCTCGGGGCGCGCGCCGAACGCACGGGCGAGCGGCCGTGGGCGCCGCTGCTGGTCTTCGGCGCCGCCGCGGCCGCGGTGATCCTGCTGTCCGGCTGGGCGTCCGAGGTGAGTGGACTGATCAGCCGGTGGGCGACGTGGACGCAGCTGCCCGCGGTCGGGACCCTCACCGGCGACCGGTTGCTGATGGTCGTCGCCGTCGTGCTCCTGCAACTGGTGACCGGCAATCAGCTGGTGCGGTTGGTGCTGGCCTCGGTGGGCGCCGTCAAGCCCGCCGGGCAGCCCCAGCCGTCGGACCGGCTCAAGGGCGGACGCCTGCTCGGCCCGATGGAGCGGTTGCTGATCCTCGGGCTCGGGCTGGCCGGACAGCTCGCGATGGCCACCGCGGTGGTGGCCGCCAAGAGCATCATCCGGTTCCCGGAGCTCAACGCGCAGAAGGCGAAGGCCAACGGCGCCGGCGATCTGGGCATCGGCATCGACGAGGTGACCGAGTACTTCCTGGTCGGCAGCTTCGCCAGCTGGATCATCGCGCTCGGCGGTCTGGCGCTGGCACATTGACCCATTCGCCGGTGCCCAACCCCGCGGCTTCCTACACTCACCGGCATGAAGATGGACGCGGCAGTGTTGTGGGAAGTCAACGGGGACTGGACCATCGAGGAGGTCGACCTCGACCCGCCGCAGGACGGTGAGGTCCTGGTCTCCTTCGAGGCCACCGGCCTGTGCCACTCCGACCACCACGGACGCACCGGCGACTTCCCCGGACCCATGCCCGTGATCGGCGGCCACGAGGGTGCCGGCATCGTGCAGGAGGTGGGCCCCGGGGTCCGCGACCTCAAACCCGGCGATCACGTCGTCGCGTCCTTCCTGCCCGCGTGCGGCCGCTGCCGGTGGTGCGCCAGCGGTCACCAGAATCTCTGCGACCTCGGCGCTTTCATCCTCAACGGCACCCAGCTCGACGGCACCTACCGGCGCCACATCGGCGATGTCGACGTCAATGTGGCGCTCCTGTTGGGCACATTCGCCCAGTACGGCGTCGTATCAGAGGCATCGGTGGTCAAGATCGACGACGACCTGCCGTTGTCAAGAGCCTGTCTGATCGGCTGCGGCGTCACCACCGGGTGGGGCTCGGCGGTCAACACCGCCGACGTGACGCCCGGCGACACCGTCGTGGTGATCGGCTGCGGCGGCGTCGGCAGCGGGGCGATCCAGGGCGCCCGGCTGGCCGGTGCGGAGAAGATCGTGGTCGTCGACATCGTTGCGGACAAGCGGGACAAGGCCTTCGAGTTCGGCGCCACCCACTTCACCACGTCGATGGCCGAGGCCACCGCGCTGGTGGCGGACCTGACCCGCGGGGTGATGGCGGATTCGGCGATCCTCACAGTAGGCCTCGTGGAGGGCCCGATGATCGGCGAGGCGCTCGACATCATCCGCAAGGGCGGCGCGGTGGTGTTGACCGGCATCGCCGCGATGGCCGACGTGACACCGACGTTGCCCATGGCGATGTTCACGCTCTTCCAGAAGCGACTGCTGGGCAGCCTCTACGGCGAGGCCAATCCGCGCGCGGACATTCCACGCCTGCTCAGCCTCTACCGCGAGGGCAAGCTCCTACTCGACGAGACCGTCACGCACGAATACAAACTCGGTGAGATCAACGAGGCCTACGACGACATGCTCGCCGGCCGCATCATCCGCGGTGTGGTCGTCCACGACCACTGAGGGCGCTGGGACTAGAGGCGCTCGATGATCGTCACGTTGGCCGTGCCGCCACCCTCGCACATCGTCTGCAGGCCGTAGCGGCCGCCGGTGCGCTCGAGCTCGTTGAGCATTGTGGCGAACAACTTGGCGCCGGTCGCGCCGAGCGGGTGGCCCAGCGCGATCGCCCCGCCGTTGGGGTTCACCTTCTCCGGATCGGCCTTCAGCTCTTTCTGCCAGGCCATCACTACGGGCGCGAACGCCTCGTTGATCTCGACGACGTCGATGTCGTCCATCGTCAGGCCGGTCTTCTCCAGTGCGTAGCGCGTCGCAGGGATCGGGCCGGTCAGCATGAACACCGGATCCGCGCCCCGGGCGCTGATGTGGTGGATGCGCGCGCGCGGCTTGAGCTTGTGCGCCTTCACCGCGCTCTCCGAGGCCAGCAACACCGCGCTGGCGCCGTCGGAGATCTGGCTGGCCACCGCGGCGGTCAGCCGGCCGCCCTCGGCGAGCGTCTTGAGGGAGGCCATCTTCTCCAGCGTGGTCTCCCGCGGGCCCTCGTCGACGCCGAAGTCGCCGACCGGCAGGATCTCGTTGTCGAAGTGACCGCCGCGGATCGCGCCGAACGCGCGCTCATGGCTGGTCAGCGCGAACTGTTCCATCTCCTCGCGGGTGATGTCCCACTTCTCGGCGATGAGTTCCGCGCCGCGGAACTGGGAGATCTCCTCGTCACCGTAGCGGTGCCGCCAGTGCTCGGACTCCCCCGTCGGCGAGGTGAAGCCGAACTCCTTGCCCACCACCATCGCCGAGGCGATCGGGATCTGGCTCATGTTCTGCATGCCGCCGGCCAGGATCACGTCGGCGGTGCCGGACATGATCGCCTGGGCGCCGAACGAGATGGCCTGCTGGCTGGACCCGCACTGCCGGTCGACGGTGACGCCCGGCACCTCCTCCGGGTAGCCCGCGGCGAGCCAGGCGTTGCGGCCGATGTTGCCGGCCTGCCCGCCGATCGCATCGACGCAGCCGACGATCACGTCGTCCACCGCGGCGGGGTCGACGTCCACCCGGTCGAAGATCCCGCGGAAGACGTGCACCCCGAGGTCGATCGGGTGCACGTGCGCCAACGAACCCCCACGTTTGCCGACCGGCGTCCGCACCGCATCGATGACATACGCCGCTGATGTCTC
Source organism: Mycobacterium sp. PS03-16 (assembly GCF_004570325.1). GTDB lineage: Bacteria > Actinomycetota > Actinomycetes > Mycobacteriales > Mycobacteriaceae > Mycobacterium. Next base: position 98,209 of record NZ_SPQO01000005.1, read on the forward strand.
AGCCATGTGACTGGTCTCCTTCGGATGTGCCCGCGGCAATCCCGCCGAGGACGATGGTCAGGTACTGCCGGCCGACCTGTTCGGCCGTCATCGGCCCGCCGGGTTGGTACCAGCGGACGGACACCCAGGTGGTGTCCCGGATGAACCGGTAGACGAGGTCGACGTCGATGTCGGGCCGAAAACAGCCCTGCTCGACGCCCTGGCTCAGCACGCTCATCCACATCTTGCGCTGCTCGACGTTGCGCTCCTCGACGAAGGAGAACTGCGGCAGCGCCGAGAGTCGCTTGGCCTCGTCCTGGTAGATCACGACCTGGGCGTGCCGGTGCTCGATCGCCTCGAACGACGCCATGAACAGGCCTTTGACCCGCTCGAGCGGATCGGATTCGGTATCGACGATCTCCTGGTAGCGGCCGAACAGCCAGTCCAGAAAGTCCCGCAGCACCTCTTCGACCATCTGCTCTTTGGACTTGAAGTGGTGATAGAGACTGCCGGAGAGAATTCCGGCGGAGTCGGCGATGTCGCGGACCGTGGTGGCTTTGAGGCCGCGTTCGGCGAACATCGCCGCGGCGAGCTCGAGCAGTTCGCCGCGCCGGGTCGGCGCCTGGCTCAGTGCGTCGTCGCTCACCGCACCAGCGTATCAACCAAGCGCTTGCTAGGTAAGCGGGGCCGGGACCGTGCGGTCAGCGCAGTGCGTCGTACGAATGGTGCGCGCAGGTGTCGGACACGTCGCTGAGCGACGGCCGGTCGGCGCGCGACCGCGACAGGTTGAACAGGTACCAGGCGTCCTCGGGCTGGTCGTAGGCGGTGACGCAGCTGCGCAGATGGTCGGGCAGCCGGTGCAGAGCCGGGTCGATGTCCGACGACAGCCGGGTCAGGTAGCCGGTGTCGAGTAATCCGGTCTGCTCGTAGCGGTCGATGTTCCGGTCGGCGATGAGGCGTTCGGGGTTGAGCGCGGCCAGCCCGAGCAGCGCCAGCACTCCGGCGATCAGCACGGCCCGGGGCAGCCACCGTCCGGTCAGCCGGATCCCTGCGGCGGCGACGAGCAGGAACACCGCGCCGAGCCAGAGTTCGATGGTGATGACCAGCAGGCGCTCGGTGCTGAACCCGTACGCCTGCTGGTACAGCCACATCCGGTGGATCGCCGACACCACCACGACCACCGACGCGGCGCACAGCAGCCCGACGAAGATCCGCAGCAGCGTGCGGTCGGCCACCGTCGCCCGCGCCGCCACCCGGATCACCACTGCGAGCACCACCATGGTCAGCGCCGACACCCCGAGCAACTGCCAGAAGCCCTGCCGGGCGTACTCGGCGTAGGTCAGCCCCTCGGTCTCCAGCACGTGGGTGTCCCCGCCGAACAACACCGTGGCCTGCACCGCGACGAACGCGACGAACAGCGCATCGAGGACCGCGAGTGGTACCGCCCATTCCCAGCGCCGCAGCGGCTTACCCGTGGCGGGCGCCATCGCGTCCAGGCGCGGCGGACAGCGCACGAGGTAGCCGCCGGTCAGCAGGAGGAGCAGGACGAACACGAAGACGACTGCGCGCGCGACGAATTCGTCGAGGCGCAGCGCCGGCGTGACGCTGGCCAGCAGGTGCGCGAACGCGGCGTCGGCAGCGGCGAACAGCCCGCCGAAGACGAGCGCCACGACGACGGTCACCGCGATCACCACGGCCGCACGACCGATGTCGGGCATGCGCCGGCCGGTGACCGACCCGCGCACACCGCGCCGGGCCCAGCCCGTCGCCCGGGCCACCGCCGCCCACGGGGTGAACGACGCGGTGAACACCGCGGTCCAGGTGCGGCCGCCGGCGATCGTCAGCCACCCGGTGATCCAGGCGGCCATGATGCACAGCGCGCCCAGCCATTCGGCGGCCAGCACCCCGGGCACCGTCAGCAGGGCCAAGGTCAGCGCGATACCCACTGCATCACGCGCGGTGGGTCGCCGCCCGGCCGTGCCGAGAACGACGGCGACGACGAGGACACCGGCCACCAGGTAGCCGATGCTCAGCACCGACGGCCGCCAGACCGCGGTGCCGGCCAGCGCGGCCGGCACCGCGGCGAGCAGAAGGCGGGGCGGCGCCGACGCCAACGGGTCGATCGGCCAGAGCCGCCGTGACCACAGCGTCCACCCGGGCTCGCCGTGGCGCGGCAGCAGCGGGCCGAACGGCGGGGGCGGCATCGTGGGGTGTGCGCCCGGGGCGATCATCGTCATGCCTGGGCCTCCGGTTCCGGTTCGGGGATCGTGACGGTGATGCGACAGCCGGTGGGAGCGTCGGCGACGGCGATGGTGCCGCCGTGGAGTTCGACGGCCCAGCGGGCGATGGCCAGGCCGAGGCCGGTTCCGCCCGCCGAGGTGGCGCCCCGGGTGAACCGCTGGAAGACGCGTTCGCGTTCGGCGGGTGGGATGCCGGGGCCGTCGTCGTAAACGTCGAGCCGCAGCCCCGACGGCGCGGCCGGACACGCCAGCACCGTCACGCGCCCGCCGGGACGGCTGTGCCGAATCGCGTTGTCCACCAGGTTGACCACCACCTGGCGCAGCCGCGCCGGGTCGGCGAACGCGGTCAGCGCGGGCGGGGAGACCTCGAGATGTACGCGTGATTGCGCGTCCGGGACATGGGCGACGATGTCGCACAGAAACCGCTCGACGGCGAAGCGCTCGGGACGCAGCGGGATGGCGCCGCCCTCGAGGCGGGACAGGTCGAGCAGGTTGGCAACCAGTTCGCCGAGGCGTTCGGTCTGCGCCAGCGCCATGCGCAGTGTGTCGGGGTCGGGGTCGGCGACCCCGTCGACGAGATTCTCGAGCACCGCGTGCAGCGCGGTGATCGGCGTACGCAGTTCGTGGGAGACGTTGGCGATCAGGCCGCGGCGGTACTCGTCGGCCGCGCCGAGATCGGCCGCCATCTGGTTGAACGCCGTTGCCAGCTGGCCGATCTCGTCACGCGAGGTGGCATGGACGCGGATGCTGTAGTCGCCGCGGGCCATCGCCCGCGCCGCGGTGGTCATCTGGCGCAGCGGTGAGGTCATCCCGTGGGCGAGGAACTGGGTGACCACCAGCGACGTCGCGAGCGCGGCGAGCAGGGCATAGCGGAACTGCCAATTGGCGCCGATGTAGAACGTGAAGGCCGCGACCGTGATCGCACCCGTCACCAGCAGGCCGGTCTTGACCTTGAAGGACGCGAACGGATCCAACGGTCGCGGCAGTCGCTCCCAGAAGACTCCGGCCAGGCCGCGCGCGGTCACCGCGGCGTCTCCAACGCGTATCCGACACCGTGCACGGTGCGGATCAGGTGCGCGCCGAGTTTGCGCCGCAACGCCTTGACGTGGCTGTCCACCGTGCGGCTCTCCACTCCCGACGCCCAGCCCCAGACCTGCTCGAGCAGCACGTCGCGGGACACCACCGCCCGGGGCCGGTCGGCGAGGAAGGCCAGCACGTCGAACTCGGTGCGGGTGAGGTGGATCTCGGCGTCACCGCGGTGCACGCGGCGGGCCCGCAGGTCGATGCGGCAGTCACCCACCCGCAGGGGCTGGGACGAGGCGGCCCCGGGGGCGCGCTCCATACGGCGCAGCAGCACCCGGACCCGGGCGACCAGTTCGCGCATGCTGAACGGTTTGGTGAGGTAGTCGTCGGCGCCCACGCCGAGCCCGATGAGCATGTCGGTCTCGTCGTTGCGGGCGGTCAGCATCAGGACCGGAACCGGCCGGTCGGCCTGGATGCGGCGGCACACCTCCAGCCCGTCGAAGCCGGGCAGCATCACGTCGAGCACCACCAGATCCGGGCCGGTGTCCGCGGCCGTCGCCACCGCCGACGGTCCGTCCACCGCGGTGACGACGTCGAACTCCTCGGCGCGAAGCCTGCTGGCGACCTGAGCCAGGATGGTCGGCTCGTCGTCGACCACCAGGATCCGCTTCACATGACCGACTGTAAGGGCCGGGTGTGGTGCTTTCGGGCAGCGAATGTGAAGGTTCTGTGGAGAACTCCCCGGGCGCGCCTAGGCCCGCTGGCTGGACACCGAGATGACCTCGCCGGTGAGGTAGCTGGAGTAGTCACTGGCCAGGAAGGCGATGGTGGCCGCGATCTCCCACGGTTCGGCGGCGCGGCCGAACGCCTCGCCCTCCGACAACCGGTCGAGCAGCTCCGATGAGCTGGTCCTCTCCAGGAACTTGTGGCGGGCGATGCTCGGTGACACGGCGTTGATGCGCACGCCGTGCTCGACGGCCTCGATCGCGCTGCACCGGGTCAGCGCCATCACGCCGGCCTTGGCGGCGGCGTAGTGGGACTGGGAGTGCTGCGCCCGCCAGCCCAGCACGCTGGCGTTGTTGACGATCACCCCGCCGTGGCCGGCCTCGCGGAAGTACCGCAGGGCGGCGCGCGTCGCCCGCATGACCGAGGTGAGGGTGACGTCGAGGACCCGGTCCCACTCCTCGTCGGTCATGTCGATCACCGGGGTCTGACCGCCCAGGCCGGCGTTGTTGACCAGTACGTCGAGCCGGCCCAAGCGTGCGGTGGTCGAGGAGATCAGCGCGTCGACCTGCGCGGTGGACGTCACGTCGCACACCACGCTCTCGACCCGGCCGAGGCCGAGTTCGGTGAGCTGGTCGCGGGTTTCGCCGAGCCGGCGCTCGTGATGGTCGGAGATCATCACATCGGCGCCCTCGGCCAGCGCCCGCCGCGCCACCGCCGACCCGATGCCGGTGCCGGCCGCCGCGGTCAACACGACCACCTTGCCGGTCAGCAGACCGTGACCGTCGATCTCCTTCGGCGCTTCGCTGAGGCTCATCCCTTTGGCTCCCTGGGTAGGCCGAGCACCCGCTCGGCGATGATGTTGCGTTGGATCTCGTTGGACCCGCCGTAGATCGTGTCCGACCGCGAGAACAGGTACAGCCGCTGCCACTCGCTGAATTCGCCGTCTTTCAAGGCCATCCCCGCTGCGCCTTCGATGTCCATCGCGATCTCCCCGAGTTCGCGGTGCCAGTTGGCCCACAACAGCTTCGAGATGTTGTCCTGACCGGGCCGCTCCTCGTCCATGGTGGCCAGCGCATACGACCGCATGGTGCGCAGGCCGACCCATGACCGGGTGAGCCGCTCGCGGATCAGCGGATCGTCGGCGGCGCCGGTCGTCTTGGCCAGTTCGGCCACTCCGGACAGTTCACGCGCGTACTCGATCTGCTGGCCGAGCGTCGAGACACCGCGCTCGAAGGTCAGCGTGCCCATCGCCACCCGCCAGCCGTCGCCGGGCTCGCCGACCACCATCGACGCGTCGGTGCGGGCATCGGTGAAGAAGACCTCGTTGAACTCCGAGTCGCCGGTCAGCTGGATGATCGGGCGAATCTCGACACCCGGCTGGTCGAGCGGCACCAGCAGGTACGACAGCCCGGCGTGCCGTTTGGAGCCCTTCTCGGTGCGCGCGACCACGAAGCACCACTGCGCCCAGTGCGCCAGCGACGTCCACACCTTCTGGCCGTTGATGAGCCACTGCTCACCCGCCTCGTCGAGCACCGCGGTGGTCGAGACGTTGGCGAGGTCGCTGCCCGCACCGGGTTCGGAGTAACCCTGACTCCACAACTCGGTGACGTCGACGATCTTCGGCAGGAAGCGCTGCTGCTGCTCGGGCGTGCCGTAGGCGATCAGGGTGGGCCCGAGCAGTTCCTCACCGAGGTGGTTGACCTTCGCGGGCGCGTTGGCGATCGCGTACTCCTCGTAGAACGCGACGCGGTGTGCGACCGAAAGACCCCGCCCGCCGTGCTCCTCCGGCCAGCCCAGACAGGTCAGCCCGGCCGCGGCGAGGTGGCGGTTCCACGCCAGCCGCTCCTCGAACGCTTCGTGCTCACGCCCGGGTCCGCCGAGCCCTTTGAGCGCGGCGAATTCGCCGACCAGGTTGTCGGCGAGCCACTGCCGGACCTCGGCCCGGAACTCCTGGACCTCTATCACTCTTGTAGGCTAACCTACCAAGCACTTGCTTTGTTAGGAGCCTCGATGACACCCGCTCCGAGGACGATTCCCGCGGTTCTCGACCGGATCGCCCAGCATCACGGCGATCACGAGGCCCTGGTCACCCTCGACCGTCGCCTCACCTACACCCAATTGCGCGACGAGGTGCGGCGCGCCGCCGCGGCGATGATCGACCTGGGCATCACCGCCGGCGACCGGGTCGCGATCTGGTCGCCCAACACCTGGCACTGGGTGGTGGCGTGCCTGGCCACCCACTACGCCGGCGGCGTCGTCGTCCCGCTCAACACCCGCTACACCGCCTTCGAGGCCACCGACATCCTGGCGCGCACCGAGGCGCGGCTGCTGATCGCCTCGGGCGCCTTCCTCGGCGCCGACAAGGCCGCCTCGATCGACCGTGACGCGCTCCCATCGCTGCGCCACGTCGTGCGGGTGCCGGTCGAGAAAGCCGACGGTACGTGGGACGAATTCGTCTCTCGGGGGAGAGATCTCGGCGCTGTCGACGAACGGGCCGCGGCCGTGCGACCGGACGACGTGTCGGACATCCTGTTCACCTCCGGCACGACCGGACGCAGCAAGGGCGTGCTGTGTGCGCACCGGCAGTCGCTCGACGCACCCGCCGCGTGGGCGGAGTGCGGGCAGCTCACCAGCGCCGACCGCTATCTGTGCATCAACCCGTTCTTCCACAACTTCGGCTACAAGGCCGGCATCCTGGCGTGCCTGCAGACCGGCGCGACGCTGATCCCGCAGCTCACCTTCGATCCGGAGCAGGCGATGCGCGCCGTCGAGGAGCAGCGCGTCACCGTGCTGCCCGGCCCGCCGACGATCTACCAGACGCTGCTCGACCATCCGAAGCGTGGCGAATTCGACCTCAGCTCGCTACGATTCGCGGTCACCGGCGCCGCGGTGGTGCCGGTGGTGCTGATCGAGCGGATGCAGTCCGAACTCGACATGGACATCGTGCTGACCGCCTACGGCCTCACCGAAGCCAGCGGGTTCGGCACCATGTGCCGGGCCGACGACGACGCCGTCACCGTCGCCACCACCTGCGGCCGCCCGATCGCGGGCTTCGAACTGCGCATCGATGCCCCCGACGAGCACGGCGCCGGTGAGGTGCTGCTGCGCGGTCCGAACGTCATGCTCGGCTACCTCGACGACCCGGACGCGACCGCCAGGACCATCGACGCCGACGGGTGGCTGCACACCGGTGACATCGGCACCGTCGACGAGCGCGGCAACCTGCGGATCACCGACCGGCTCAAGGACATGTACATCTGCGGCGGGTTCAACGTTTACCCGGCCGAGATCGAGCAGGTGCTGGCCCGGCTCGACGGTGTCGCCGAATCGGCCGTCATCGGCGTCCCCGACGAACGGCTCGGCGAGGTCGGTAAGGCGTTCGTCGTCACGAAACCGGGGGCCGACCTCGACGAGCAGGCCGTGATCGCCTATACGCGCGAACATCTCGCGAATTTCAAGACACCGCGCTCGGTGGAGTTCCTCGACGCGCTGCCCCGCAACCCCGGCGGCAAGGTCGTCAAACCGCTCCTGAGAGAAAGAGCCTGAATGGACCTGACGTTCGACGACGCCTGCGAGGAGTTCCGCGCCGAGGTGCGCGAGTTCCTCGCCGCCCACCGCGACGACTTCCCGACCGAGTCCTACGACACCGCCGAGGGGTTCGCACAGCACCGGCGCTGGGACAAGGTGCTGTTCGACGCCGGACTGTCGGTGATCACGTGGCCGGAGAACTACGGCGGCCGTGACGCCACGCTGCTGCAGTGGATCGCCTATGAGGAGGAGTACTTCCGCGCCGGGGCACCGGGCCGGGCCAGCGCCAACGGCACGTCGATGCTGGCGCCGACGCTGTTCGCCCACGGCAGCACCGAGCAGCTCGACCGGATCCTGCCGAAGATGGCCAGCGGCGAGGAGATCTGGGCCCAGGCGTGGTCGGAACCCGAGTCCGGCAGCGACCTGGCCTCACTGCGCTCCACCGCGACGCGCACCGACGGCGGCTGGCTGCTCAACGGGCAAAAGATCTGGAGCTCGCGGGCCGTGTTCGGCGACAGGGCGTTCGGGCTGTTCCGCTCGGATCCCGACGCCCAGCGGCACAAGGGCCTGACGTACGTGATGTTCGACCTGAAGGCCGACGGCGTCACCGTTCGGCCGATCGCCCAGCTCGGCGGCGATACCGGATTCGGCGAGATCTTCCTCGACGACGTATTCGTCCCCGACGCGGACGTCATCGGCGAGGTGAACGACGGCTGGCGGGCGGCGATGAGCACGTCGAGCAACGAGCGCGGGATGTCGCTGCGCAGCCCGGCCCGGTTCCTGGCACCCGCCGAACGGCTGGTCGCCGAATGGGCCAGGCACCGCGACCCCGCCTACGCCGAGCGGGTGGCGGACGCCTGGATCAAGGCGCAGGCCTACCGGCTGCACACGTTCGGCACGGTCACGCGGCTGGCCGGCGGCGGTGAGCTCGGCGCGGAGTCCTCGGTGACCAAGGTGTTCTGGTCGGACCTCGACGTCGCGCTGCATCAGACCGCGCTCGACCTGCGCGGCGTCGACGCCGAACTCGCCGACGACTGGACCGACGGTCTGCTGTTCGCCCTGGGCGGTCCGATTTACGCGGGCACCAACGAGATTCAGCGCAACATCATCGCCGAGCGTCTGCTGGGCCTGCCCCGCGAACCGAAAGGCTCCGCGAAGTGAACTTCGAACTCGACGACCAGCAGCGGGATTTCGCGGCCAGCATCGACGCCGCGCTGACCACCGCCGACGTTGCAGGCGCGGTCCGGGCGTGGGCGGGCGGTGACACCGCACCGGGCCGCAAGGTGTGGGCGCGGCTCGCCGACCTCGGCGTGACCGCGCTGATGGTGGCCGAGGAACACGACGGGATCGGTGCCACCGCGGTCGACCTGGTGGTCGCCGCCGAACGGTTGGGCCGTTGGTGTGTACCGGGTCCGGTGGTGGAATCGCTGGCGGTGGCACCGGTCCTGCTCGCGGGCGACGAGCGCAGCGCCGCGCTGGCCGCCGGGGAGCTGATGGTCACCGTCGCGCTGCCGCCGCACGCCCCGCGCGCCGTCGACGCCGACAGTGCCGGGCTGGTGCTGCTGGCGCAGGACGGGTCGGTGCGCGACGCCGTCGCGGGAGCCGCGCACGAGTCCGTCGACCCGGTCCGAATGCTGTTCGACGTCAGTGCTTCCGGCGACGGTCGCACCGCCGACGTGGGCCGCGCCTTCGAGTTCGGCGCGCTGGCCACCGCGGCGCAGCTGGTGGGGGCCGCGCAGTCGATGCTCGACCAGTCCGTCGAGTACGCCAAGCAGCGTCAACAGTTCGGCCGCACGATCGGCTCGTACCAGGCGATCAAGCACAAACTCGCCGACGTGCACATCGCCGTCGAGCTGGCACGGCCGCTGGTGTACGGCGCCGCGCTGTCGCTCGGCGAACACTCCCCCGACACGGCCCGCGACGTCAGCGCCGCCAAGGTCGCCGCCGCCGAGGCGGCACTGCTGTCCGCCCGCTCGGCGCTGCAGACCCACGGTGCGATCGGCTTCACCCACGAGCACGACCTGTCGCTATGGCTGCTGCGGGTGCAGGCGTTGCGCTCGGCGTGGGGGGACCCGACGTGGCACCGCGGCCGGGTGCTCGATGCGCTGACGCAGGGGGCGCCGGCATGAGCGAGGAACGGAAACTGCTGCGCGACACCGTCGCAGCACTGGTCGAGAAGCACGCGTCGCCTGCGGCGGTGCGCGAGGCGATGGCCTCGGAGCGCGGATATGACGAATCGCTGTGGCGGCTGCTGTGCGAACAGGTCGGGGCGGCCGCGCTGGTGGTTCCCGAGGAGCTCGGCGGTGCCGGTGGCGAGCTCGCCGACGCCGCGGCGGTGCTCGAACAGCTCGGCCGCAACCTGGTGCCCACGCCGCTGCTCGGCACCACGCTGGCCGAACTGGCGCTGCTGGCCGCCGACGAACCCGACGGCGAGGCCCTCGCGGGGCTGGCGGAAGGATCGTCGATCGGCGCCGTCGCCTTCGATCCGCACTACGTGGTCAACGGCGACGTCGCCGACGTCATGGTCGCCGTCGACGACGGCCGGCTGGTCCGGTGGACGTCGTTCGAGGTGCAGCCGCTGCACGCGATGGACCTGACCCGGCGGCTGGCGCTGGTGCAACCCGGCGAGGTGACCGACCTCGGCGCGGATCCGGGTCTGGCCGACTACGCGGCGCTGCTGCTGGCCGCCGAGCAGATCGGCGCGGCCACCCGATGCCTCGAGCTGACGGTCGAATACACCAAGGACCGTGTGCAGTTCGGCCGGCCGATCGGCAGTTTCCAGGCGCTCAAGCACCGGATGGCCGACCTGTACGTCAAGGTGCAGTCCGCCAAGGCCGTCGTCGACGAGGCGCTCGGCGACCCGACCCCGGTGTCGGCGGCGATGGCCCGGTTCTCGGCGTGCGAGGCCTTCACCGCGGTCGCCGCGGAGGCCGTGCAGATGCACGGCGGTATCGCGATCACCTGGGAGCACGACATCCAGCTGTACTTCAAGCGGGCACACGGCAGCGCGCAGCTGTTCGGGCCGCCCCGCGAGCAGCTGCGCCGGCTCGAATCGCAGGTGCTCTAGCCTCGAACGGGTGGACGATCGCGTGGCGCTGCGCGCCGGTATCCCGCCGTTCTACGTCATGGACGTGTGGCTGGCCGCCGCCGAACGGCAACGCAGCCACGGCGATCTGGTGAACCTGTCGGCCGGTCAACCCAGCGCGGGCGCGCCGTCGGCGGTGCGGGAGGCCGCCGTCGCGGCGCTGCACGGCAATCAGCTCGGTTACACGGTGGCGCTGGGCATTCCGGAGCTGCGGGCCGCGATCGCCGGCCGCTACGCCGACCAGTTCGGCCTGGCGGTCGGGATCGACGACGTCATCCTCACCACCGGCTCCTCCGGCGGGTTCCTGCTGGCGTTTCTGGCCTGCTTCGACGTCGGCGACCGGGTCGCGATCGCGCGCCCCGGCTACCCCTGCTACCGCAACATCCTCACCGCGCTGGGCTGCGAGGTGGTCGAACTGCCCTGCGGCGCGGAAACCCGCTTCCAACCGACCGCCGCGATGCTCGCCGAACTGGACCCGCCGGTGCAGGGCGTGATCGTCGCGAGCCCGGCCAACCCCACCGGCACCGTGATCGCGCCCGAGGAGCTGGCCGCGATCGCCACCTGGTGCGAGCGCAGCGGTGTCCGGCTGATCAGCGACGAGGTCTACCACGGCCTGGTCTACGAGGGCGCGCCCGCCACCAGCTGCGCGTGGCAGACGTCGCGGGAAGCGGTGGTGGTCAACAGCTTCTCGAAGTACTTCGCGATGACGGGCTGGCGGCTGGGCTGGCTGCTGGTGCCCGCCGAGTTGCGCCGCGCCGTTGACCGGCTGACCGGGAACTTCACGATCTGCCCACCGGCGCTGGCGCAGCACGCGGCGGTGGCGGCGTTCACGGCGGAATCGATCGCCGAGGCCGACGGGCTGCTGGCGCACTACGGGGACAATCGCCTGTTGCTGCTCGAGGGCCTGCGGACGCTGGGCATCGACCGGCTCGCGCCGACCGACGGCGCCTTCTACGTGTACGCCGACGTCTCGCACCTGACCGACGACTCGCTGTCGTTCTGCTCGCGGCTGCTGGCCGACACCGGCGTGGCGATCGCACCGGGTATCGACTTCGACACCGCGCACGGCGGCTCGTTCGTCCGGCTGTCGTTCGCCGGGCCGACGGCCGACATCACCGAGGCCCTGAGCCGGATGGGCGGCTGGCTGAACTGACGTGTCGGAGGTGTGCGCTACCGTCGAGGCATGTTCGAACGCATGTTCGATGTCGACCCGGCCGCCGACGAGGCGCAGCTGCGGGCGATGGTCGACGAGTTCGAACGGTTGAAGTCCGCGGCCGCGGCCGCGCAGGCGCGCGCGACGGCGCTGTGGGCGGCCAAACGCCGAGCCGCTGAGACCGCTGCGGGGGTGCCGAAGTCCAAGCAGGGCCGCGGGCTGGCCGCCGAAGTCGCGCTGGCCCGCCGGGACGCCCCCGCGCGCGGCGGCCGTCACCTGGGACTGGCCACCGCACTGGTCGAAGAGATGCCGCACATGCTCGCCGCCCTAGAAGGCGGGCACCTGTCCGAGTGGCGTGTGACGCTCATCGTGCGGGAATCGGCGTGCCTGAGCGTCGAGCACCGCCGCGAGTTGGACGCCGAACTGTGCGCCGACGTCACTCGGCTCGACGGCTGGGGTGACAAGCGGGTGGCAGCAGAGGCCAGGAAGATCGCGTCGCGCCTCGACGTCGCGGCGGTCGTCGACCGGTCGGCGAATGCGGCCGCGGATCGCCGGGTCACCATTCGGCCCGCACCGGATTCGATGACCATCGTGAGCGCGCTGCTGCCGGTCGCCCAGGGCGTGAGCGTGTACGCCGCGTTGAAGCGATCCGCCGACACGACGTTCGACGACCGCTCGCGCAACCAGGTCATGGCCGACACGCTGGTCGAGCGGGTGACCGGCAGGGGCGCGGACGAGGCGGTGAGCGTGGCGCTGAACCTCGTCATGGCCGACACCACGCTGGTCGGTGACGACGAGGCGCCCGGCTGGTGCGACGGCTATGGCCCGGTGCCGGCAGCGGTGGTGCGCGCGCTGCTCAGCGACGCCGTCACCGACGAGAAGGCCAAGGCGACCCTGCGACGCCTCTACCGCCACCCGAGCAGCGGCCAGCTCGTGGCCATGGAGTCCAAGGCCCGCGCGTTCCCGAAAGGGTTGGCGGCGTTCATCGGGCTGCGGGATCAGACCTGTCGCACCCCGTACTGCGACGCCCCGATCCGCCACCACGACCACGCGGTCCCCCACCGCAGCGGCGGGCCGACGAACGCGGTCAACGGCCTCGGCGAGTGCGAAGCCTGCAACTACGCCAAGGAAGCGCCGGGCTGGGCCGTCACCACCAGTGAGGATGCGGGACAGCACCGCGCCGAGTTCGTCACCCCCACCGGCGCGGTCTACCGGTCCACGGCGCCACCACTGCCCGGGCCCCCCGTGCGGACGGTGAGCGTGCTCGAGTGCGGGCTCAGCATCGACCTGGTCAGGTTCGCCGCTGCGTGACGTACCAGTCGAGCAGCGCCGGGTCGTCGACGGCGCTGCGCTCGACGACCTTCGCCGCGTCGCCACCCTGGAACAGCTTCTTGATCGGCACCTCGAGCTTTTTACCGGTGCGGGTGTGCGGGATACCGGGCGCGGCGATGATCTCGTCGGGCACGTGCCGCGGCGACACATCGGTGCGGATGGTCTGCTTGATGGCGTCGATCAGCTCGTCGGTGAGTTCTGCGCCGTCGGCGAGCGTGACGAACAGCGGCATCCAATAGCCGCCGTCGGGCTTTTCGACTCCGATCACGAGCGCCTCGGCCACCTCCGGGATCCGCTCGACGCACTGGTAGATGTCGGCGCTCCCCATCCGGATGCCGTGGCGGTTGAGCGTCGAATCCGACCGGCCGTGCACGATGATGCTGCCGTGGTCGGTGATCGTGATCCAGTCACCGTGTCGCCACACGCCGGGGAACATCTCGAAATAGGCGTCGCGATAACGGGTTCCATCGTCGTCGTTCCAGAACCGCACCGGCATCGACGGCAGCGGCTTGGTGACGACGAGCTCGCCGACCTCACCGTGGACCGGCCGGCCGGCTTCATCCCAGGCCTCGACGGCGGCGCCGAGGTAGGGCGCCGAGAGCTCGCCCGGCCAGACCGGGACGGTTCGTACCCCGCCGATGAACGCTGAGACGACGTCGGTTCCGCCGCTGATCGACGCCACCTGCACGTGCTCGCCGACGTTGTCGCGCAGCCACAGCGCCGACGCCGGCGGCAGCGACGAGCCGGTGATCCCGACCGACCGCAGCGCGCTCAGGTCGTGGTCCTTGCGCGGCACCGAACCGGCCTTGTCGCACGCCAGCACGTAGCCCGGGCTGGTGCCGAGCACCGTCGCGCCCACGTCGGCGGCGATGCGCCACAGGGTGTCTGCGGCGGGCACGGTCGGGCTGCCGTCGTAGCAGACGATGGTCGCGCCGACCAGGAGGCCGGCCACCTGGAAGTTCCACATCATCCAGCTCGGGCTGGTGTACCAGAAGAAGGTGTCCTCCGCGCCGATGTCGCACTGCAGCGCAACGGCTTTCAGGTGCTCGACGAGGACACCGCCGTGTCCGTGCACGATGCCCTTCGGCAGACCGGTGGTACCCGAGGAATACAGCACCCACAGCGGATGGTCGAACTCGACCCGCGCCGTGCGCAGTTCGCCACCTCGCGCGGCGCTCTGCGCCCAGTCCAGCCAATCGCCCTCGGGGGCGGCGGCGCCGATCCGCGACACCAGCACCCCGGTCCGCACGGTGGGCAGGCCGGCGCGCAGCGCCGCCACATCGAGGGTCTTGTCGTGGGTCTTCCCACCGAAGCGGTAACCGTCGGCGGCCACCAGCAGCGTCGGTTCGAGCTGGCCGAGTCGGTCGAGGGCGGCCTTGGCGGTGTAGTCCTGACCGCAGGCGCTCCAGATTGCGCCGAGGCTGGCGGTGGCCAGGAACGCGATCACCGCCTCCGGCACGTTGGGCAGATACCCCGCCACGCGGTCCCCGGGTCCGACACCGATGTCGCGCAGCGTCTCGGCGAAACCGGCCACGCTGTCGAGTAGTTCGCGCCAGGACATCTCGGTGACGTCGCCGCCCTCGGCGACATACAGGATCGCGGGTCGGTCGGTGCGTGCCTGGCGGATCACCTGGTCGACGTAGTTCAGGCGGACGCCCTGAAACCAGCGCGCGCCGGGCATGTCGGCGTCTGCCAGCACCACCTCCGGCGGCTCACCGACCTCGAAGTACTCCCACAGCGCACCCCAGAAGCCGGGGAGGTCGTCGACCGACCACTGCCACAGCGACCGATAGTCGGGATACGTCCCGCCGGTGCGCCGCTCGGCGAATCGGGCGAAGTCGGTGACCCGCGCCAGGGCGATGTCCTGCTCGGTCGGCACCCACTGGGGTTCGCTCACCGGGCGCTCCACCCGCCGTCCATGCTGTAGGCGGCGCCGGTCACCATGCCGGCGTGCGGGGAGGCGAGCCACCCGACCAGCGACGCCACCTCGGCCGGTTCCACCAGCCGCTTGATGGCGCTTTCCTTGAGCAGAATGTCGGTCACGACGTCATCCTCGCCGATGCCGTGCACCTTCGCCTGATCGGCGATCTGTTTGGTGACCAGCGGAGTCCGTACATAGCCCGGGTTCACGCAGTTACTGGTGACATGGTGCGGCCCGCCCTCCAGCGCGGTCACCTTCGACAGACCCTCCAGGGCGTGCTTCGCGGTGACATAGGCCGATTTGAACTCCGAGGCGCGCAGTCCGTGCACGGACGAGATGTTGATGACACGGCCGAACTCCTGGGCGTACATGTGCGGTAACGCGGCGCGGATCAGCAGGAACGGCGCCTCGACCATCAACGTCATCAGCTTGCGGAAGTCGGCGGGCGGGAAGTCGACGATCGGGCTGATGCGTTGTACGCCGGCGTTGTTGACCAGGATGTCGACGTCGAGCGCCAGGTCCTCGAGCGCCGCGACGTCGAGCAGGTCGACCGCCCATGCGGTTCCGCCGAGCTCGTCGGCCAGCGACTTGGCCGCCGGTTCGTCGACATCGGCCACCGTGACCGTCGCGCCCCGGGCGGCCAGTTCCCGCGCACACGCCTCGCCGATACCGCTGGCGCCACCGGTGACCAGCGCCGTCCGTCCCGCGAGTTCGCTCACGCGACACCGCTTCTCGACGCGCCGGCGGCCCGAGCGAGATCCTCGCGGTCGGCGACGTCCAGGTCCACGAGGTCCATGCCGCGGGTCTCGCGGGTGAAGAACACCGCGACCAGGGTGATGGCGCAGGCCACCGCCAGGTAGATCGCGATGGGCACCGACGAGCCGTAGATGTCGAGCAGCTTGACCGCGATCAGCGGCGCCAGCGAGCCCGCCACGATCGAGGTCACCTGATAGCCCAGTGACACACCGGAGTACCGCATCCGGGTCGGGAACATCTCGGCCATGATCGCCGGCTGCGGCGCATACATCAGCGCGTGGATGACCAGACCGATCGTCACCGCTGCCGTCACGACCACATAGCTGCCGCTGTTCATCATGGGGAACGCGAAGAATCCCCAGCTGGCGCCGGCGACGGCGCCGACCATGTACACGGGCCGGCGGCCGAAGCGGTCCGAGAGCCAGCCGACCACCGGCACGACCGCGAAGTGCACCGCGTGCGCCACCAGCAGGTACCAGAGGATGTCGCTGGTGTCCGCGCCGACCTGCACCTTGAGGTAGGTGATCGAGAACGTGACCACCAGGTAGTACATGATGTTCTCGCCGAAGCGCAGGCCCATCGCGGTGAAGACGCCGCGGGGGTAGCGCTTGAGCACCTCCACCACGCCGAACGAGGTCGCCTTGGTGCGCTCGACCTCCTGTTGGGCGGCCACGAAGATCGGGGCGTCGGTGACCTTGGTGCGGATGTAGTAGCCGATCAGCACGACCACCGCGGACAGCCAGAACGCGACGCGCCAGCCCCACGACAGGAACGACGACTCGGGCAGCGTGGTCGTCAGCACCAGCAGCACCACGGTCGCCAGCAGGTTGCCGACCGGGACGCCGGCCTGCGGCCAGCTGGCCCAGAACCCGCGTTGGCGGTCGGGGCTGTGCTCGGCAACGAGGAGCACCGCGCCGCCCCATTCGCCACCGACCGCGAAGCCCTGGATGAAGCGCAGCGTCACCAGCAGCGCCGGCGCCCAGTAACCGATCTGGCCGTAGGTGGGCAGGCAGCCCATCGCGAACGTGGCGACGCCCACCAGCAGCAGGCTGAACTGCAGCAGCTTCTTGCGGCCGTACTTGTCGCCGAAGTGTCCGAACACCACCCCGCCCAACGGGCGCGCGACGAACCCGACCGCGTACGTGGCGAACGCCAGGAAGATCGCGTTCAGCTCACTGGTCGTCTCGGAGAAGAACACCTTGTTGAACACCAGCGTCGCTGCGGTGCCGTAGAGGAAGAACTCGTACCACTCGACGACGGTGCCGGCCATCGAGGCGACGACCACGCGCTTGAGGCCGGTGGAGATCGATCCGGCCGGACCGGTGTCCGGCTGAGAGGGGTTCTGCACGCTCATCGGAGGCTCCGTTCATGACCGGCGGCATAACCGCCAGGGCTGTGTGACCGTTCCCACATATCGTCTGAGTATTCATGCAGGTTGATGCGGCAGCAATGGCCAGCTTCGCAGCGTGTATCTGCAAAACTGCAGACGTGCCTCCTCCGCCTCCGCGCCGGCCCAGCGCTGACGATCTGCTGGTGCTGCTCGCCGTCGGCCGCTCGGGGCGCTACACCAGCGCCGCCGACGAACTCGGCATCAACCACACGACGATCTCCCGGCGGATCGCCGCCCTGGAACAGTCCGTCGGCGGACGACTGTTGTCGCGGGTGGCCGGCGGCTGGGAACTGACCGACCTGGGCCGTGACGCGCTGGCCGCGGCCGAGGCCGTCGAATCGGCGGTGCGCTCGCTGTCGGTGGATCCGACCGGGGACCGGGCGCTGGAGGGCGTGGTGCGGATCTCTGCCACCGACGGTTTCAGCGCCTACATCGCCGCGCCCGCCGCCGCACAGGTGCAGCGCCGGCACCCGCTGGTGGCCGTCGAGATCGTCGCCGCCACCCGGCGCGCCTCCCAGCAGCGGTCCGGGCTGGACATCGAGATCGTGGTCGGTGAACCGCAGGTCCACCGCGCCGAGGCGATCCGGCTCGGCGACTACTGCCTGGGCCTCTACGGCTCGCGCGACTACCTCGCCGAGCACGGCACCCCCAACCGGGTGGCCGACCTGGCCCGCCACCCGCTGGTGTACTTCATCGATTCGATGCTGCAGGTCGACGACCTCGACCTCGCGACCAGTTTCGCCCCGGCGATGCGCGAATCGGTGACGTCGACCAACGTCTTCGTCCATGTCGAGGCGACGCGCGCCGCGGCGGGTCTGGGCCTGCTGCCCTGTTTCATGGCCGACCGCCACGACGACCTGGTCCGAGTGCTGGCGCGGACGGTCTCGGTGCGGCTGAGCTACTGGCTGGTGACACGCGCCGAGATCCTGCGCCGACCCGAGGTGGCGGCCGTGGTCGACGCGATCCGCGACCGCATGGTCGATCAGCGCGACGTCCTGCTCGGCGCTCCCTAGCCCCTTGCGCGCTCCCGCACGCCGTGATGCAGTCGGGCCATGCCGATGTTGGAGCACGACCGTGGCCGCGCCTACTACCGGCACTGGGCCGCCGCCCAGCCGCGCGCGGCGGTGATCTTCCTGCACGGCTTCGGCGAACACACCGGCGTCTACCACCGCTACGGCTTCGCGCTCAACGCCGCGGACATCGACCTGTTCGCCGTCGACCAGTTCGGCCACGGCCTGAGCCCGGGCAACCGCGGCGATTTCGGGTCGATCGCCGACTCCTCGGCGCTCGCCGAGGCACTGACGGCGATCGCCGAGCGGGAGCGGCCGGGCATCCCGCTGATCGCCCAGGGACACTCCCTCGGCGCCGTGATCACGTTGTTCCGGGTGCTCGAGCACCGGAACCGCTACCGCGCGTGCGTGATCTCCGGTGCACCGCTGGTACCGGTCGCCCAGCTGTTGGACGCGGACACCTCGTTCGACCTCGACCCGGCGTGGCTGTCGGCCGACCCGTTCTACCTCGACACCCTGGAACATGATCCGCTGGCCTTCGTCGGCGCCGACGGAGCCGCACTGGGCCGCGAACTGGACTGGGCGTGGGACCGATTCGGCGCGGCGCTGCCGACGCTGGCGGTGCCGACCCTGGCCGTGCACGGCGGCGCGGACCCCATCGCGCCGATCGGCGCCGTGCGCGCCTACGCCGAGCAGATCGGGCCGCTGCGGCTCACCGAGTTCCCCGGTGCGCGCCACGACATCCTCAACGAGACCGTGCACCGGGAGGTGACCGCGACCATCGTCGGGTTCATCGACGAACAGCTCGCCGATTGAGTTCGCGCGTGGGCTGTCAGCCTCCGCCGCCGCAGCCCCCGCCACCGCCGCAGCCACCACCGCCGCAACTGCCGCCGTCGCCGTAGCCGCCGTAATCGCCGTCCGACGAATAGACGCCGACCGCACCGGCCGTGCCCGCCGCCCACATCCTTCGGCGCTTCTCGAGGTGTTTGACGCGGCGCTTCTGGTCTCTGGTCCGCAGACCGGGCACCTCCCGCCGGTACCGGGCATGCGGAGCCCGCCGATGCCGCATCGTGAGCAGGACCGACGCCGAGACGACGACGATGATCGCCGTCACCGACACCGGGATCCAAGAGCCGTTCATCTCAACCCCCTCCGCCGCCGCAACCGCCGCCGCAGCCACCACCGCAGCCGCCGCCGCCCCAACCGCTGCCCCCACCGCTGCGGTACCGGGGCGCTCCCCCGCCCCAGGTCCGCTTCACCCGTCGTTTCCGACGTGCCTCGGCGCGCCGCTCGGCGAATGCGCGCCACCGCGATCCGCTACCCGACCGGTGGTCCAGAGCAACGTATTCACCCGTGGCCATACGGCCCGAACCGTCAGCGTGCAAATCAGTGCCGCGGCGGTAGCTACCCACCAGGATGGACGCGGTGACCAGCACACCAACCGCTGACATCAGCCCCACCACAACGTCCGTGGCGTCCATGAAAAGAGCGTACGCTGGTTAGCTCTCGCGGCCTACAGTGAACTTCATGCGGCACACCCGCCTCGACCGCTTCGACCGGGTCCACTCCGTGGTGTCGGAACTGGAGCTGCCACCGGCCGTGTTCAAAACCTGTCCATGGCAACCGCGATCCCTGATCGAGACCGGCCTGCGGCAGTGGCTGCGCTGCTGTGCCCCGGCCCTGCGGGATGAGCAGGTGATCGGGATGCCGTCCCGGGCGGTCGACGAGGCGTGGCACGGATTCATCCTCTGCACCGTGCGATACGCCGCCTTCTGCACCGAGGCCTACGGACGGTTCCTGCACCACCACCCCGAAGGAGCCGGACCCGCCGGGGGCCCGCCTGAAGAACCGATGGCTGAACAGCTGCGCAGGACCGTGATCGCCTGGACGCTCGTCGCGCGCCCGCAGGAGCGCTGTGTGCTGTGGGACCTCGACCGGCGATTGGGTCTCGACCACCCGTGGGGTGTCGACGCCGGCCTGGTGGCGGCCGTGAGCCGTGACCTCGCCGGCTGACGCCTACAGCCAGGTGTCGGGTGTGGTCGCGGTGAGGAACGCCTCGAGATCGTCACGCCAGTGTGCCGGCGAATTCTTGTCCGGCTCGATGCCGGTGTACTCGCCGCGGTAGAACAGCAGCGGGCGCGGCTTCTTCCGAGGCACATCGGACAGCGAGTGCACGGCACCGAACACCACGAAGTGGTCACCGCCGTCGACGACCGAATGCACGGTGCAGTCGATGTGCGCGAGCGTCCCGTCGATGATCGGCGACCCGAGATCCGACGCGCGCCAGTCGATCCCGGCGAACTTGTCCGGCTCGCGGGAGCCGAACCGGGCCGAGACGTCCTTCTGCTTCTCGTGCAGCACGTTCACGCAGAACCGCCCACTCGCCTCGATCGCCTGCCACGACCGTGAGACCTTGGTCGGGCAGAACAGCACCAACGGCGGGTCGAGGGACAGCGCGGCGAACGACTGACACGCGAAGCCCACCGGCACCCCCTCGTGCACGGTGGTGATCACGGTGATGCCGGTGCAGAACTGGCCGAGCACACTGCGGAACGTGCGCGGGTCGATGCTCGGGCCGGAGTGCGAAGCCATGGATCCTTACTTGAAGCCGACGCTGAAGTCGTGACCCCAGAGGCTGACCGCGGTGCTCTCCCGGGCGACCCAGTCCTTGTCGTCGACTTCCAAGCCTTCGCAACCGAACTCGACGTCGAAGCCACCGGGGGTCTTCATGTAGAACGACAGCATCTTGTCGTTGACGTGGCGGCCCAGCGTGGCGGACATCTTCACCTTCCGCCGCAGCGCCCGGTCCAGACACAGGCCCACGTCGTCGGCGTTCTCCACCTCGACCATCAGGTGCACGATGCCACTGGGCGTCTCACCCGGCATGAACGCGAGGCTGTGGTGGCGCGGGTTGACGCCCAGGAAGCGCAGCCACGCCGGCGCGCCGTCGGCGGGCCGGCCGACCAACTGCGGCGGCAGGCGCATGGAGTCGCGCAGACTGAACCCCAGCACGTCGCGGTAGAAATGCAGCGTCTCGGCGTCGTCGCGGGTGGTGAGCACGACGTGCCCGAGGCCCTGCTCCTCGGTGACGAACCTGTGGCCGTAGGGACTGACCAGGCGCCGGTGTTCCAGCGCGACACCGTGGAAGACCTCGATCGTGTTGCCCGACGGGTCGTCGAACGTGATCATCTCGTCGACGCGGCGCTCCGCCAGCTCGGCCGCGGTCGCCTCCTTGTAGGGCGTGCCCTCGATGTCGAGCCGCGTGCGGATGTCCTGCAGGCCTGCGGCGTTGGCGGCCTCCCAGCCTGACGACATCAGCCGGTCGCGTTCGCCCGGCACGATCACCAGCCGCGCGGGGTGTTCGTCCATCCGCAGGTACAGGGCGCCGTCGGTCTGCCCCGACCCTTCGACCATGCCCAGCACCTTGAGGCCGTACTCGCGCCATGCGCCGACGTCGGTGCTCTCGATGCGTAGGTATCCCAGTGACCGGATGCTCATCGCTCGCCTCCGAGGAAATCAATCGTGAGCTTGTTGAACTCGTCGAACTTCTCCAGCTGTGCCCAGTGGCCGCACTGCCCGAACACGTGCAGCTGCACGCGCGGAATCTGCTTGAGTGCCACCAGCGCCCCGTCGAGCGGGTTCACCCGGTCCTCCCGGCCCCAGATGAGCAGCACCCGCTGACGCAGCTGGTACACCTCGCGCCACATCATGCCGAGTTCGAAATCGGGCCCGGCGAACGACTTTCCCATCGCCCTGGTGGCGGCCAGCGACTCCGGCTGACGGGCGATCTCAAAGCGCTCGTCGATCAGCTCCTCGGTGATGAGGCTCTGGTCGAACACCATGATGCGCAGGAACTTCTCGATGTTCTCGCGCGTCGGTTCGCCGGCGAACTTGCCGAGCAGCTTGACACCCTCGGTCGGATCGGGGGCGAACAGGTTGACGCTGAGCCCGCCCGGGCCCATCAGCACCAGGCGCCCGGCCCGGTCCGAGTGGTCGAGGGCGAACCGCACCGCGGTGCCGCCGCCGAGCGAATTGCCCACCAGCGCCGCGCGTTCGATGCCGAGATGGTCGAACAGCCCCAGCAGCGCGGTCGCGCTGTAGCGGTTGTACTGCTCGTGCTCGGTGTGTTTGTCGGACAACCCGTAGCCGGGCTGGTCGACCGCCAGCACGTGGAAGTGCTGCGCGAGCACCGCGATGTTGCGGCTGAAGTTCGACCAGCTCGAGGCTCCGGGACCGCCGCCGTGCAGCAGCACGACCGTCTGCCCGTGGCCGACACCGGCCTCGTGGTAGTGCAGCCGCATGTCTCGATCGCCCGAGCGGACCTGCGCGTACCGCGAGGTCGACTCGAACGTGACCTCGACCTGCTGCTCGGTCTCCTGGATGTAGGACGTCATCGTCTGATCCGATCAGACCATCGTGTCCTGCGGCGGCAGGCCGAAGGCGTCGTTGCCGAAGATGAGGTACGCCCGCTCGGGTTCGTTGGCCGCGTGCACGCGGCCGGCGTGGGCGTCGCGCCAGAACCGCTGCACCGGCTGGTCGAGACCCAGCGCGGTGGCGCCCGACGCCTCGAACAGCAGGTCGATCGACGCGATCGCGCGCGCGGTCGCCCGCACCTGATCGCGGCGGGCGCGGGCGCGCAGCTCGAACGGAATCTCCTTGTCCGCCTGCAGCAGTGCGTACTCGTCGGCGACGTTGCCGATCAACTGACGCCACCCCGCATCGATGTCGCTGGCCGCCTCGGCGATCCGGATCTTGGCGAACGGATCCTCCTTGGACTTCTCGCCGGCGAACGCCGCGCGCACCCGCTTGCCCTGGTGTTCGACATGAGCGTCGTACGCGCCGTAGGCCATCCCCATGATCGGGGCGGTGATCGTCGTGGGATGCATGGTGCCCCAGGGCATCTTGTACACCGGTGCGGTGTTGTTCTGCAGACCGCCCGCGGTGCGGTCGTTCATCGCCTTGTATGACAAGAAGCGGTGCCGCGGCACGAACACGTCCTTGACGACGACGGTGTTGCTGCCGGTGCCCTTGAGCCCCACCACATTCCACACGTCGTCGATGCGGTAGTCACTGCGCGGGATGAGGAAGCTGCCGAAGTCGACCGGCTTGCCGTCCTTGATCACCGGGCCGCCGACGAACGCCCACGTCGCATGGTCGCAGCCCGACGACCACTGCCAGGCGCCGCTGACCAGGTAGCCGCCGTCGACCACGGTGCCCGCGCCCATCGGGGCATACGACGAGGAGACCCGCACGGTCGGATCGTCACCCCAGACCTCGTCCTGGGCCTGCTGATCGAACAGCGCCAGATGCCAGTTGTGCACGCCGATGATCGAGCTGACCCACCCCGTCGACCCGCACGCACTGCCCAGCCGGCGCACCGCCTCGTAGAACAGCGTCGGATCGCACTGCATGCCACCCCACTGCTCGGGCTGCAGCAGCTTGAAGAAGCCGATCTCGTCGAGATCCTTCACCGTCTCGTCGGGCAGCCTGCGGAGTTCCTCGGCCTCGGGTGCGCGCTTGCGCAAGGTGGGCAGCAGGTCGTCGATGCCGCTGAGGACCGCCTGCGCGTCGCGCTGTTCAATGGACGTCACTGCCTGCCTCCAACACGTACGGGACTGAAACGGGGCTTGGACAAAGATTAGAACACGTTACGATTTGTGTCGAGCAGCCCAACCCTGCAGGGTCTGGACCTGCGGAAGTGCATTTCTGTAACCTGTTCTAATTATGACGGAAGGGTGGGCTGCAACGTGGGCCAGGACGTGACGGACGAGCCGCTCGGCAGCCACGTGCTCGAACTGGAGGTGGCCGACGTCGTCGAGGAGACCGCCGACGCCCGCTCCCTGGTGTTCAGAGTTCCCGATGGCCCCGACGCGCCGGACATCCCGGCCGAACGGTTGCAGTACGCGCCCGGTCAGTTCCTCACGCTGCGGGTGCCCAGCGACCGCACGGGTTCGGTCGCCCGGTGCTACTCGCTGTGCAGTTCGCCGTTCAGCGACGATCCGATGACCGTGACCGTCAAGCGGACCGCCGACGGCTACGCCTCCAACTGGCTGTGCGACAACGCGCACCCGGGCATGCGGATGCACGTGCTGGCGCCCTCGGGCACGTTCGTGCCCACCTCACTCGACGACGACTTCCTGCTGCTGGCGGCGGGCAGCGGCATCACCCCGATGATGGCGATCCTCAAATCCGCCCTCGCCGAGGGCAGCGGGAAGGTGGTGCTCGTCTACGCCAACCGCGACGAGAGCAGCGTCATCTTCGCCGGCGCCCTGCGCGATCTGGCCGCCAAGTACGCCGACCGGCTGACCGTCGTGCACTGGCTGGAATCGGTGCAGGGCCTGCCATCGGCGACGGCGCTCGCCGGACTGGCGCTGCCCTACACCGGGCACGAGGCCTACATCTGCGGTCCCGGCCCGTTCATGGCCGCCGCGCAGGAAGCCCTCGGCAGCGCCGGGACCGCGCCGGACAAGGTGCACATCGAGGTGTTCAAATCGCTGGAGTCCGATCCGTTCGCCGCGGTGGTCATCCCGGAGGACGACAGCGACGAGGGCCCGGCCACCGCGGTGGTGACCCTGGACGGTCAGACCCACGAGGTGCGCTGGCCGCGGAAAGCCAAACTCCTCGACGTCCTGCTGGATCAGGGTCTCGACGCGCCGTTCTCCTGCCGCGAGGGCCACTGCGGCGCCTGCGCGGTGCTCAAGAAGAGCGGCGAGGTCGACATGGAGATCAACGACGTGCTCGAACCAGCCGACCTCGACGAGGGGCTGATCCTGGGCTGCCAGGCGGTGCCGCGGTCGGATTCGGTCGAAGTCACCTACGACGAATAGCGAAGGGCTAACTTCAACACGATGAACCGGCTCGCAGCAGTGAGTGCAGCGGCAGCGCTGGCGGCGGTGCTCGCCGCACCCGCCACCGCGGGCGCCGCGGTCAACGCGGCGCGCACGTCGATCCCCGTCGACCCCGCCACCCAGATCGAGATGCACGTCAGCGCGGACTGCGCGGGCACGCGATGCACGTTCACCACCGCCGCCAACCTGCTCGGACCCGGCGGGCCGACCGGTTTCCCGGGTGACACGTGGTCACGGCAAACCATCACGCTGCGCAGCAACGACCGCGACGTCTGGCAGGAGGTGCAGTACAGCGCACCCGCCGGTGTGCCTCGGGAAGTCAAGGGGGCCAACCACAACAACGTGCTGTCCAAGATGTACAAGGGGCTGCGCGACGTCGAGATCTCGGTGACGTCGTTCGGCGGCGGGCCGCTCGAGCGCTACCGCGTCGACGGCGACTCGATGCCGATGGCGTGGAGCACCGGGCAGCCGAACACCGAGGCCACCTTCATCGTGTGCTCGCAGATCCAGGTGGTCTACGCCGGGGTGAACCTGACCACCCCGCAGGCCTGCGCGCAGACCACCTTCAACTGACCGCTACCGCGGCAGCCCCAGCAACCGCTCGCCGGCGAGGGTGAGCAGGATCTGCTCGGTGCCACCGGCGATGGTCAGGCAGCGGGTGTTGAGGAAGTCGTGCACCTGCTGGTTGGACACCGACCCGGCACCGTCGGAGAGTTCCATCCGGAACTCCGCCAGCCCCTGCCGGTAGCGCACGCCGATCAGCTTGCGGGCGCTGGACTCCGCGCCCGGATCCTGTCCGCCGACCGCCTTCTGGGCGATGCGCTGGTCGAGCAGCGAACCGACCTGGGCGGTCAGGATCAGCACCCCCAGCCTGTCCTGATCGGCCGGGTCGAGGCCCTGTTCGGCCACGACGCGCAGCAGCTCCTCCATCGGATTGCCCAGCGCGGTGCCCGCCGCCATCGCCACCCGCTCGTTGGCCAGCGTGGTGCGGGCCAGCCGCCACCCGTCGTTGACCTGACCGACCACCATCTCGTCGGGCACGAACACGTCGTCGAAGAACACCTCGTTGAACAGTTCGTCACCGGTGATCTCGCGCAGCGGCCGGATCACGATGCCCGGTGAACGCATGTCGATCAGGAAGTACGTGATCCCTTTGTGCTTCGGGGCGTCCGGGTCCGTTCTGGCCAGGCACACGCCCCAGTGCGCGGTGTGCGCCGACGACGTCCACACCTTCTGCCCGGTCAGCCTCCAGCCGCCCTCGGCGCGAACGGCTTTCGTGCGCAGGGCGGCGAGGTCCGAGCCGGCGCCCGGCTCGCTGAACAGCTGACACCACTTGAGCTCACCGCGCAGCGTCGGCGGGACGAACTGCTCGATCTGCTCGGGGCTGCCGTGTTCGAGGATCGTCGGCGCGGCCCACCACCCGATCACCAGGTCGGGCCGTTCGACACCGGCCGCAGCCAGCTCCTGGTCGATCAGCAGCTGCTCGGCCGGGGCGGCCGCCCGGCCGAACGGCTTGGGCCAGTGCGGCGCCAGCAGTCCCGCCTGCGCCAGCGCGGGCTGGCGCGCGTCGGCGGGCAGCTTCGCCACCTCACCCACCGCCGCGCTGATCTCCGGCCGCAGGTGGTCCACCGAGTCCAGATCGATGTGCAGTTCCCGGCGCACCCCCTGCTGGGTCAGCTCGGCGATGCGGCGCAACCAACGGGAGCGTCCACCCAGGAACTGCGAGATGCCGTGGGCCCGGCGCAGATACAGATGCGCGTCGTGCTCCCAGGTGATACCGATGCCGCCGAGGACCTGGATGCAGTCCTTCGCGTTGGCCTTCGCCGCCTCGATACCGGCGGCCGCGGCCACCGCTGCGGCGATCGACAGCTGCCGGTCGTCGCCGCCCGCCGCGGCGCCGGCCGCATCGGCGGCCGTCACCGACACCTGCTCGGCGCGCAACAACATCTCCGCACACATGTGCTTGATGGCCTGGAAGCTGCCGATCGGCTTGCCGAACTGCTCGCGCACCTTCGCATACTCGGTGGCGGTGATCAGCTGCCAGCGCGCCACCCCGGCCGCCTCGGCGGCCAGCATCGTCGCCGCGAGATCCGCGAAGCGTCCGCGTGGCACGTCGAGCACCGCCGCCGGCGCCGTGTCGAAGGTGACCCGCGCCAGCGGCCGGGAGAAGTCGGTGGCTTCGAGCGGCTCGACGGTCACACCGTCGGCGGTGGCGTCGACGAGCACCACCGCGTCACCGGCCGGGATCAGCAGGACTCCGGCGGCGTCGGCACCCAGCACGCGGGGCGCCACACCGGAGGCGGTGCCGCCGTCGAGGGTCACCTCGGCCACCAGCGCGGCGCCTGCGGTCCGTTCGCCGGAGGCCAGCGCATCGAGCAGGTCGGTGTCGGAGACGACGAGGGTGGCCAGCGCGGTGGTGGCGACCGGCCCGGGCACCATCGCCGCGGCGGCCTCGTCGACCATCGCGCACAGATCCTCGACGGTGCCGCCTGCCCCGCCGAGCTCCTCGGGGATCGCGACGCCGAAGATGCCCAGTTCAGCCAGCCCGGCGTAGGCCCGGCGCCAGGCGTCGGGGTCACCCTGCTCGACCTCGCGGGCGGCCTCCACCGCACCCGACCGGGCCGCCCAGTCGCGGACCAGCTCACGCGCGGCAAACTGTTCGTCGGTGCCGGGGCCGGATCCCGACAGCACGGACTGAGTCATTTTCCGGACCTCTCGCCTTGGGTGAGAAGGTCTCACTCCCCACTAGAACGTGTTCTAATGGTGACACTGTCGAGCCGTCAAGTCGACCGGCATAGCAGCAGCACACGTCGGTGTCGCGCCGACCGCGGGGTGGGAAAACGGCGACGGGCATGCGTATCGTTTTGAGGGGGTACGCGCGGATGAAGGAGCGTCACACGGCATGTCCGAGGTCTCGATGCCAGCACACACCAATCCCTCGACGGGGTCCGATTCGCGCCGGCGGGAGTCCGGCGCCGAGTCGCGGCCGCGCGAGGTGATGAACGTGGCGGTGCTCGCCGAGTCGGAACTCGGCTCCGAGGCGCAGCGGGAGCGGCGCAAGCGCATCCTGGACGCGACGCTGGCCATCGCGTCCAAGGGCGGGTACGAGGCCGTGCAGATGCGGGCGGTCGCCGAACGTGCCGACGTCGCCGTGGGCACCCTCTACCGGTACTTCCCCTCCAAGGTGCATCTGCTGGTGTCGGCGCTGGGACGGGAATTCGAGCGTATCGACGCCAAGACCGACCGCGCCGCACTGTCCGGCGGCACGCCGTACCAGCGGCTCAACTTCATGGTCGGCAAGCTCAACCGCGCGATGCAGCGCAACCCGCTGCTCACCGAGGCGATGACGCGGGCGTTCGTGTTCGCCGATGCCTCGGCCGCCGGTGAGGTTGATCACGTCGGCAAGCTGATGGACTCGATGTTCGCCCGCGCGATGAGCGACGGCGAACCGACCGAGGACCAGTACCACATCGCCCGCGTCATCTCCGACGTGTGGCTGTCGAACCTGCTGGCGTGGCTGACCCGGCGGGCATCGGCGACCGACGTGAGCAAACGGCTGGACCTCGCGGTGCGGCTGCTGATCGGAGACGGCGACCGCCCTAAGATCTGAAGGCGTGGCCGACGCCCTTCCGACCGATCTGCGGCAGGCGCTCGACGCCGCCGCCCAGCTGCCCCGCCTCCTGATCGCCTGCGACTACGACGGCACGCTGGCGCCGATCGTCGCCAATCCGCGCGACGCCCGGCCGCTGCCCGCCTCGTCGGCGGCGATCGAGGCGCTCGCCGCACTGCCCGCCACCGTCGTCGCCCTGATCTCCGGGCGGGCGCTGGCGGTACTCAAAGAGCTGTCCGGCGTATCCGATGCGGTGCACCTCGTCGGCAGCCACGGCTCCGAATTCGACACCGGCTTCGTGCACCCGGTCGACGACCGTGCGAAGGCGCTGCTGGCCGAGATCAAGCGGGCCCTCGACGCCATCGCCGACGAGTACCCCGGGGTGACAACGGAATTGAAGCCCGCCAGCGCCGCGCTGCACGTCCGCAACGCCGCACCCGACGATGCCGACGCCGCGATGCGGCGGGCGGCCGAGGCCGCGACCGGCTGGGACGCCCAGGTGACCGACGGTAAGGCCGTCAAGGAATTCGCGGTCATCCACACCGACAAGGGGCAGGCCGTCGACCTCCTGCGCGACCAGCACAACGCCTCGGCCGCAGTGTTTCTCGGCGACGACGTCACCGACGAGAAGGCGTTCCGGCGGATGCGCGGCGCCGACATCGGAGTCAAGGTCGGCCCCGGTGAGACCGCCGCCGCCTACCGGGTCGACGAACCCGAGGACGTGGCGCGCGCGCTGGAGTACCTGCTGGAAGTCCGGCGGCGCGCGACCGGCTAGGCGGGTGGGCCGGCGGTGCGGCCGCGGATCAGTTCGGTGTCGAGGATGTCGATGACCGGGATCCCGTGGCGCGGCGGCTGATTGAGCAGCCGGCCGGCCCGGCGCCCCTTCTCCACACTCGGCTGCGCGACGGTGGTCAGGCCGCGACGCAGCGCGTCGGGGATGCCGTCGAACCCGGTCACCGTCATCTGCCCCGGTACGTAGATCCCGCGGGCGCGCAGGAAATCCATGGCCGACAACGCCAGCACGTCCGCGGTGCACATCAGCGCGGTGAGCCGCGGATTGGCGGCCAGCGCGACCTCCGCGGCCGCGCCCCCGGAAGTCGGAAGGTGTTCGTAGCTCTCGACGACCGTCACCGCGGCGGCGTCCAGTCCGGCGGCCGCCACCGCGTCGAGGACGCCGCCGATGCGCTCACGCTGGACATGGAAGTGCGCCGTCTTGACCCGCTGCGGATCGGCCAGCGTCGGCCGCGGGTGGCCGTCCGGCTGATCGCGCCCGAGCCGCATGGTCAGCAGGCCGATCTCCCGGTGCCCAAGGCCAAGAACGTGTTCGGCCAACCGGCGCATGGCCGCCCGGTCGTCGATACACACCTGGGAGGTGCCCGGCACATGCCTGGGCTGGTCGACGACGACGACGGGCAGGTGGCGCTGCTGCACCACCGGCAGATACGGGTCGTCGTCGCTGGCCGAATACACCACGAAACCGTCGACCCCGGCCGCGAGCACAGCCGCCGATCCGTCCTCCACACTGCGATTGGGCCCGATCGCCACCAGCAGCAGACCCTGCCCGACCTCCTCGCACGATTCGGCGAGCCCGGCGACGAAGTCGAGCGCGGCGGGATCGCTGAACGAGTAGTTGAGCGGTTCGGTGATCATCAGCCCGACGGCCCCGGCCCGCCGGGTCCGCAGCGATCGGGCCACCGGATCCGGTCCCGGATATCCCAGCCGCTTGGCGGCGGTGAAAATGCGTTCGCGCAGTTCGGCGGAGAGCTGGTCCGGCCGGTTGTAGGCGTTGGAGATCGTCGTGCGCGACACCTTCAGTTCGGCCGCGAGCGAGGCCAGGGTGGCACGCCGTCGCGGCACCGGACTCCCCGACATGTCCGCGACGTTAGCCCATCGCGGGACACTGCCGTCGGCGTACTCGCCGCGTCAGCTCACCAGGACCCGGTCACCGGCCGACCGGAAGCCGCGTTCGACCACCCACACCACCCCCCACACCCCGCACGCGATCGTGACGATGACGAAGCTCGGCGGCGCGTTGAACATCGCCGACACCCCGAGCCCGACCCACACCGCAACCAGGTTGATGATCGTCGAGATCGCGATCGCCAGCGCCGGACGCGGAGTGAGCATGATGGCCGCCGCCGCCGGCGTGACGACGAGCGCGAACAGCAGCAGTGTGCCGACCGCCTGCACGGCCATCGTGACGGTGAGCCCGAGCAGGATCATGAAGACGATCGACAGACCCCGCACCGGTACGCCTTTGGCGTTGGCCACCTGTGGGTTCACCGACGTGAACAGCAGCGGCCGGTAGATCACCGCGATGCTCACCGCGAGCACGGCCAGCAGCGCCGCGAACGACAGGATCTGCTGGTCGGTGATGGCGAGCAGATTGCCGAACAGCACATTGGTCATCGTGCTGGAACTGCGGGTGGCGAGTGAGTTGAACAGCAGACCCAGGCCGGTCGCCATCGCCAGGACGGTTCCCGTCGCCACCTCCCGATCTGCCGCGCGCCGGCCGAGCGCGCCGATGACCAGCGCACCGCCGATACAGAACGCCCCGAGACCGACTCCCACCGGCACTCCGATCAGCACGGCACCGGTCGCGCCCGGTAGTCCGATGTGGGCGAGCGCATGCGCGGCGAATGCGGTGCTGCGGACGACGACGAAGTACCCGATCAGCCCCGCGGCGAGCGCGACGATCGTGCCGCCGACCACGGCGTTGCGCATGAAGTTCGAGGTCAGGATCTGCCACCAGTTGTCCTGATAGCCCAGCGCCAGCACCGATGTCGTCACCTGGGCCTCCGCACGTAGAGGTCGCCCCGCGGGGTGTGCACCACCTCGATGTGAGTGCCGTACAGGTGGGTGAGCAGCTTCTCGTCCACCACACCCTCGACCGTGTCGAAATGCGCATGCCCGTCGAGCAGGTAGATGGCTCCCGTCAGGATGCCGAGCAGCGGGTTGAGGTCGTGAGCGACCAACAGCACTGTGACGCCGAATTCGGTGTTGATGTCGCGCACCAGCGCCACGAGTTCGTCCTGGCTCCGCAGATCCAGCGAGGCCAGCGGTTCGTCCAGGATCAGCAGTTTCGGCCGGCTCACCAGCGCGCCCGCCAGCGCCACCCGCTGGCGCTGGCCGCCCGACAACTGCGACAGGCGCTTGTCGGCGATCGCCGTCGCCGCGACCGCCTCCAGCGCTTCGTCGACGCGTGACCGCTGTTCTCGACTGGCCGTACCGAACCCCCAGCGGTGGCCGGTCAATCCGAGTGTGACGGCGTCCCGCGCGCGCACGGCCTCCCCGGCGAGTGCGCCGTAGTTCTGTGGCACGTAACCGATCTCATCGTTGCGTGCGCCGGGCTCGCTGCCGAGCACCTCGATCCGCCCGGTCGCGCACGGGATCAGGCCGAGAACCGCCTGCAACAGCGTCGTCTTACCGGCGCCGTTGGCGCCGATGACCGCGACGATGCCGCCGGCGGGGACGTCGAACGAGGCCTCCGACCAGATGGTGCGGCCGCCGCGGACGACGCTGACGTCACGAAACGCCAGTGCGTTGTCAGGTCGCGACACCCAGTGCCTTGGAAAGTGCGTTGAGTTGATCGACCTGCCAGGTCTCGAACGACGTGGTGCCCGGCGGAACCGTCTCGGTCACCTCGACCACCGGCACACCGGCTTGTTCGGCCGCGCTGCGGATCTGCTGCGGCACCGACCCTTCGGTCTGCACGTTGTAGATCAGGACATCGACTCCCTTGTCGCCCAGCAGGCGCAGGAAGGCCTCCAGATCCGCGGGCGACGGGTCGGTCTCGTTCGCCGAGCTCACCTGGTAGCCCTCCGGGGTGCGGTTCTGCAACCCGACCGCGGCGGCCATGTCGTCGAAGACGCTCTCGGTCGCGGCATAGGTCTTACCCGTGGCCCCGGCCTTGATCTTCTCGATCGCCTCGTCGTACGGCTGCATCGATTCGGTGAACGCCGTGCGCTGCTCGTCGAAGTAATCGGCGGCGCCGGGAGCGAGTTCGCCGAGCTCGGCGGTGACCGCGTCGGCGACGGCGGTCACGGCGGTGGGGCTGTACCAGACGTGCGGGTTCGGCTCGCCGGCGTGGTCGTGTGCCGCCCCTTCGTCGGCGTGGGCCTCGCCTTCGTGGGCATGGTCCTCGTGCGCGTGCGCCTCGGCGCCGCCGGCTTCCAGGGCGTTCACGATCGGTGCATCCGGAGCCGACGTGGCCGCCAGCTTGCTCGCCCACTCGTCGTAATGCCCACCGTTGACCACGACCAGCTGCGCGTTGTCGAACAGGGCCGCGTCCTTGGGGGCGGGTTCGAAGTCGTGCGGGTCGACCGCGGAGCTCGCCACCACCGTGCTGACCTCCGCGCAGGCGCCGCCCAGCTGCGACACGATGTCACCCCACTGGTCGACGCTGACGACGACCGCGACCGGTGTGGTGGGGCATTCGCCTGCGGCCTGAGCGCTGGTCTCCGCCGTCCCAGCCGAATCGCCGCCGCCGGAGCAGGCCGCCAGGGCGACCGGGAGTGCCAGCACGGCACCGACGGCCAACAGGCGGGTGCGCAGGCGGCGCGTTCTGGTCCACATCACCCGCTAACGATAACCGTTCTCATGGTCGATCGACGAACCGGTCACGAACGGCTTGATGACAACCATTATCATTAAGTGATGTCCTCGTCGGAACCTCTTCCCGTCACCGTGCTGTCCGGCTTCCTCGGCGCAGGTAAGACGACCTTGCTCAACCACATCCTGGCCAATCGGGAGGGCCGGCGGGTGGCCGTGATCGTCAACGACATGAGTGAGGTGCACATCGACGCCGCCCTCATCGCCGGCCAGGGTCACCTCGACCGCACCGAGGAGCGGCTGGTCGAACTGACCAACGGCTGCATCTGCTGCACACTGCGCGAAGACCTCATCGAGGCGGTCGGCGCGCTGGCCCGCCAGGGACGGTTCGACCACCTGGTCATCGAGTCGACCGGGATCAGCGAGCCGATGCCGGTGGCGGCCACCTTCAGCTGGGAGTTCGAGGACGGTTCGAGCCTCGGGGACGTCGCCCGCCTGGACACTCTGGTCACCGTGGTCGACGTCTCGACGTTCCTCACCGAGATCGCGCGGGGTGAGGCGCTCGCCGACCGGCAGATGAGCGCAGGGGACGGTGACGCCCGCAGCGTCGCGGAGCTGCTCGTCGACCAGGTCGAGTTCGCCGACGTCATCCTGCTCAACAAGACCGACCTCGTCGGCCGGGGAACGCTGGGCGCGGTGGAGACCTTGGTGCGGCGGCTCAACCCGACCGCCACGATGATCCACACCGATCACGGCGTGGTCGACATCGCCGACGTGCTCGACACAGGTCTCTTCGACCCGATCGCCGCGGCGGAGACCCCCGGGTGGGACGAGGAGATCGCCGACGGGCACACGCCCGAGACCGAGGAGTACGGGATCAGCTCGATGACGTTCCGAGCGGATCGGCCATTCCACGCCGAACGTCTGTACGACGCACTCGAGCAGCTGACGACCATCGTGCGCAGCAAGGGCTTCTGTTGGATCGCCAGTCGGCCGTCGATCGCCGCGATCTGGTCGCAGGCCGGTCCGAACCTGGTGATCGAACCCGCGCAGTACTGGTCGACCACCGAACTGGCGCCGGGCCAGGAGATCGTGCTGATCGGCGTGCACCTCGACCGCGGACGCGTCGAACGATTACTGCGCGGCGCGGTGTTGACCGATGCGGAATTCGCCGAAGGGAAAGGGGCGTGGATCGGCTATCCCGACCCGCTGCCGGCGTGGGGCGCCACCCACAGTCACACGCACTGACCGTGATCAGGGTCCCGTGGCGACCGGACGGGCGGGGTCGGCGCACCACTGCGACCACGACCCCGGGAAGAGACCGGCCTCGATTCCTCCGGCACGCAGCGCGGCCACCAGCACCGCAGCAGTGACACCCGAACCGCAATATGCGGCAATCTGATTCGGCGCTTCGACGGCCGGCTCGAGGAGGCCCGCCAGCTCGGGGCCGGACCGGAACACGCCGCGGTCGGTCAGCACGCCGGTACTCGGCACGTTGCGGGCACCCGGGATGTGACCGGCCACCGGATCGACCGGTTCGGCGTCGCCGCGGAACCGCTCCGGCGCCCTGGCGTCCAGCAGCACCCCGTCGAACACTGCGACCTGATCGGCCGTCACGGTGGGCAGGGCACCCCGGTACAGGTCCGGGTGCACGACGGTGACGTCGCCGGGTGTCGTTGCCGCGAAGCCGGTTTCGAGCGCACCTCCGGCCGCGGTCCACGCGGCCAGTCCGCCGTCGAGAATGCGCACCCCGGGGATGCCGGCCGCGGTGAGCACCCACCACGCCCGGGCGGAGCCGGCCCGATTCCAGTCGTCGTAGACGACGGTGGGCACACCGGCGCGCATCCCCCACCGCCGGGCGGCCGCCTCGACGGCCGCACCGGTCGGCAACGGGTGGCGGCCCCGCCCGGGAACGGAGTGGTCGGTGAGCTCATCCTCGAGCGAGACGTACACCGCCCCGGGCACGTGTCCCTCGGCGTAGGCGCCACGCCCGTCCGGCCGGCTCAGCTCCCAGCGCACATCGAGCACGGTCACCGGGGACCCGGCGGCGAGCAGGTCCGCCAGCTCCCGGGGTTCGATCAGAACGTCGGAACGTGTCACGGTTCCGATCGTGCCACCGGCCGGTGAGCGGAGACCGCCCACCGGCCGATGAGTGTGCTGTGGATCAGTGGTGATGCCCGACCGCGCCGGTGAGCTCGTTCGGCGCCTGCTCGAGCGTCGCCGACGCCGACACCGCACCCTGCTGCAGATCGACGACGTGGATCTGCCTGGTTGCCGGGTCGGTGACGTAGACCGTGTCCTCGCGGGTGAAGACGGTCGGCCGCGGCTCCTGCCACTCGAGCGGCTCGGTCCAGCTCTCGGTGACGTCGATGGTCTTGATCGTCTCACCGGTCACCGCGTCGAAGACGTAGAGCTTGCCGTCGGTACCGAGGATCAGCGCCTCACCCTGCGGGCCGCGGCCCAGCGACCGGAACGAGTAGCTCACCGAGGGCGGCAGCGCCACGACCTTGAGCTGGTCGGTGGTGGTGTCGATGAGCGCGAACTGCTCGGGACGCTCGAGTTCGGCGTCCGGGTCGACCTTCATGTCCCCGAGGACGACGGGCGAGTCCTCATGGCCGCGGGTGTTCCCGGTGCGGCCGTACGGCGTGGGGCTGGGGATCTTGGTGAACCTGCCGTTCGCGTACTCCAGCACGCCGTTCTCGCAACCCATGATGACGACCTCGTCGGCGGCGACAGACTCACCGTGCAATCCCGGGCAGTCCTCGTTGCGGGCGATCTCCCGGTCCCCCTGCATCGCCACGGCGCCGGTGCGCTTGTCGGGATCGCCGAGGCTGTGCACCAGCGTCCCGTCGGACAGGATCACGGCCACACCGTGATGGGCCTGCGGCGTCGCGAACTTCTCGGTCTCCGGCATCCCGCCGCCCTCGAGCGCGTGCGGATCGAACGCGGTGATCTCCCCGGTGCCGTCGGCGAACAGCACGGTGTGCTCACCGTGGTTGACGACATGGCCGGCCTCCT
This sequence comes from Mycobacterium sp. PS03-16, assembly GCF_004570325.1. GTDB lineage: Bacteria > Actinomycetota > Actinomycetes > Mycobacteriales > Mycobacteriaceae > Mycobacterium. Next base: position 134,379 of record NZ_SPQO01000005.1, read on the forward strand.
CCGCGGGAAAGGTCTCCTCGGTCAGCCGCCCGCCTGCGGCGTCGAGGATGCGGAAGCCCTCGGGAACGGTGACCAGGACATGCGCGTCGTCGCCGGCCGGGTTGACGCGCAGGAAGCCGTCGAGCGCGATGTCCTGTTCGACCTCGAGTGTCTCACCGTCCAGCACGTAGAGCCCGCCGTCGTACGTCGCCACCAGCGGCTCGTTGATCGGCGCGGACTGCGCCTGGCTCTCGGTCGACGACTGGCCGCCCTCAGTGCTCTCGGCGGAGTCGTTGCCGCCGCTAGAGCACGCCGCCAGAGCGGCCACCGTGCACGACAGCGCTCCGACGCGGTACAGCCACCGCGGATTGGTCATATTCGCTCCCTTCCGAGCGTAGTGGCCCGCGCCTATCGCAGACCGGTGACGATGGCGTCGGTGTTGGCGCGCATCATGTCGAGGTAGGTCGCACCCGGAGTGCCGGGCGGACTGAGGGATTCGCTGTAGAGCGGAACGATCTGGACCCGGATGTCGGCCTGCTCGGCCAGCACCCGCGCCAGCTTCTCCGGCTGCGACGAGTCGACGAAGATCGCCGACACCGCGGCGGACTCGATCGCACCGACCAGCGATTCGAGGTCCGACGGGCTGGGCGCGGCCAGCGTGGTGCCACTGGGCACGACGGCGCCGATCACCGTGAACCCGAACCGCTGCGCCAGGTAGCCGAGGACGTGGTGGTTGGTGACGAGCTTGCGCCGTTGCGGCGCGATACTCTCGAAGCCCTCGGCCATCGACGCGTCGAGCTCGCGCAGCTGCGCGCGGTAGTTCTCGGCGTTGCGCGCCACCGCGTCACCGTCGACACCGTCCACCTCGCGCAGGACGGTCTCCTCGATCACGTCGACCGCGGTGAGCATCCGCTGCGGATCGGTCCAGAAGTGCGGGTCGGGCATACCGGCGCTGCCGCCCTCGGAGTACTGGATCGGGTCGATGTGATCGCCCACCGCGAGCGTCGAAACACCCTGGCCGGCAGCACCTTCCACGTTGCGGGTGATGTTCTCCTCCAACCCGAGGCCGTTGTAGACGATCAGGCCGGCGCTGCTCATCGCCGCGGCGTCCTGCGCGGAGACCCCGAACGAGTGCGGGTCGGCGTTCGGCTGCATCAGCACGCGCACAGCGGCGGCGTCACCGACCACGTTGCGCACCACGTCGCCGAGGATGTTGGTGGTGACCACGATTTCGCCGGGGTGCGCGCCCCCACCGCCGCTGCAGGCGGTGACGGCCGCGGTCAGGAGGGTGACGAGCCAGATCAGTGGCCGGCGGCTCACCGGCCGGCCTCCACCATCAGGCCGGGTGCGACCTCGGTGCGCAGCGTGCGGGCGATCCGCAACCCGTCGGCGTAGTCGATCTCGTAGACCTCGCGGGCGGCGGCGTTGTTCACGTACGCGCGGTCGGTGTCGATCTCGATCACCGGCTGCGGACCGTCGGCGGGCACCGCGGCCGGGAACAGCGGCACGCGGGCCTTCTCGGTACGGGTGTTGACGTCGAACGCGGCGAGGGTGCCGTCGCGGTCGAGCACCACGACCGTGCCATCACCGGCGGTGTTGGCCGCGACCGCATTCGGCGCCGGGATCACCGTCCACCGGCGCTGCCGGCTGTCGAGCACCCACACCCCGGCCGGGGAGACGCCGGCGAACACGTCGGCACGGTCGCGGTGATCCATCCGTTCCGGCGGCTGCGCCGACGCCTCGGGCGGGTACGGCATCGCGGTGACCGTCAGGTCGCCGTCACCCCCGGTCACCCGCACCGCACCGGTCTCACACCCGAACACCACGGCACGCCGGGTGGGCCGGGCCCACGACGGGGCCGGACACTCGCCTGCGAGCGCCGTCGCGCCGTCATCGCCGATCACCCGCATGCGGCCCGTGCTGTCCACGGTCACCACCCGGCTGCCGTAGGGCACGGCCGCAGCCACGTCGTTGCCGGCGCTCAGCCCGGCCGGCGGCTCGACGAGTCCCCCGCCGAGCTTGTCCCGGTCGATCAATTCGACCGCGCCGCCGGTGGTTTCGACCGCGACGACGGAGTTGCTCGCGGCGACCGATGCCGCGGGCACGTCGAGCGTCCCGGCCATCGCCGGGTCGGTGGCGAAGTAGTGGTCGTGGTCGCCGTGGTCGAACGTCCAGGCACCGGCGTCGACGATCGTGGTGGTGTCACCCGTGCGCAGGTACGCGAACCGCCCGTCGCCGCTGATGTCGGTCACCGGTCCGTACGTGCCGATGCGGGTCTCGGCCTCGTCGACCGCATCGTAGACCGCGGTGTCGCCGCCGGCCGGGTCGACGAGCACCAATCGTGTGAGCGGCCCGTCGAGTTCCTGTGCCCCCTCGACGGCGACCTCATCGTGTCCGCCGGCGGCCGCGGAGGTCTCCGGGGCGCGCGGCGCACCACCGTCTCCGGCGCAGCCCGCCACCAGGAGCGCCGAGGCGGCCGCCATGCAGACCGGCTTCCACTTCGCGCGCAGCAGCGAGACGAGGGTCGAGACGAAGAACAGCAACACAGCAACTCCTGCAATGGTGGCTCCACCGGCCGTGCCGGCGTACCACGAGATGATCAGGCCCAGATACACGGCCGCCGAACCGATCACGGCGGCGAGCAGCATGACCCGCGGAATCGAACGTGCCCACGCCATGGCGGCGGCGGGCGGGGCCACGAGCAGTCCGAGCACCAGCAGTGTTCCGACGACGTGGAAGGACGCGACCATCGCGATCGCCATCAGCACGGTGAGCGCGGGGATGGCCAACTGTGGGCGCAAGCCGAGGGTGGCGGCCTTGCGCGGGTCGAAGGTCACCGCCACGAACGCGCGGTGCCCGATCACCACGGCCACGAACGTCACGGCCAGCGCGACGGCGAGGATCACCAGATCGACTGTGCGAACCGCGAAGACGTCACCGAAGAGGAATGCGGTGAGATCCACCGCGAAGCTCTGCGAGCGCGACACGATGATCACCCCGAGCGCCAGCATGCCCACCAGTAGGAGCCCGATGCTGGTGTCCGACGCCAGCCTGGCCGAACGCCCGATCATTGCGACACCGACGGCCATCACCAGCGCGGCGACGATGCCGCCGACCAACAGGCTGCCGCCCAGTAGCGCCGCCAGCGCCACCCCCGGGAGCATGCCGTGCGTCATCGCCTCGCCGAGAAAAACGCTGCGGCGCAACAGCACCCACGAGCCGACCAGCGCGCACAGGCAGGCGGCGATCACCCCGGCGACCAGGGCCCGTGCGACGACGTCCGCCGCGAAGGGCTCGGTCAACCAGTACATGCCGTACACTCTTAGCAGTAATGAAACTCATTTTCAACAAAGTGATGGCAGTCACCGCACCGATCGCCGTGACCGGCGTCGGGTTCGGCTATGCCCGGACGCCGGTGTTCGACGGCGTGACGCTGTCCATCACCCCCGGTGCCGTCACAGCGCTGGTCGGCTCGAATGGTTCGGGCAAGTCGACCCTGCTGGGGCTGCTCGCCGGTGTGTTGCGTCCCGACCGCGGTGACGTGCGGGTGCCCACCGACGACATCGCGTTCGCCGTGCAGCGCAGTGAGGTCACCGACACGTTCCCGATCACCGCGGCCGAGGCGGTCATGATGGGCCGCTGGCGGCGACTCGGACTGCTGCGGCGGCCGAAGGCGGCCGACCGCGCCGTCGTCGACCACTGGCTCGCCGAACTGGGACTCGCCGAATTACGGGGCCGCACACTGGGGGAACTCTCCGGCGGGCAGCGTCAGCGTGTCCTGCTCGCGCAGGCGTTCGCCCAGGAGGCGCCGCTGGTGCTGCTCGACGAACCCACCACCGGACTCGACGCCGCGACGGGCGCGCTGGTGATCTCACATCTGCGCCGGCTCGCCGAGTCGGGCACCACGGTGGTCGCCGCCACCCATGACGCCGAGGTGGTGCGGGCCGCCGACCACCGCATCGACCTGGACACGACCGTCCGGGCATAGGCTGGCCCCGTGTCCGCGGTGTCCGTCGACCTCAACGCCGATCTCGGCGAGGGCTTCGGCGTGTGGACACTCGGCGACGACGACGCCATGCTGGCGATCGTCACCTCCGCCAACGTGGCGTGCGGGTTCCACGCCGGCCACCCCGCGGGGCTGGCCCGTGTGTGCCGGGCCGCCGCCGACCGCGGCGTCCGGATCGGCGCGCAGGTCAGCTACCGCGATCTCGCCGGGTTCGGCAGACGGTTCATCGACGCCACGCCCGAGGACCTGACCGCCGACGTGATGTACCAGATCGGTGCGCTGTCCGCGCTGGCGCACGCCGCCGGAACCGCGGTGTCCTACGTCAAACCCCATGGTGCGCTGTACAACACGATTGTCGCCCACCGCGAGCAGGCCCGCGCGGTCGCCCACGCCGTGCACGCCGTCGACCCGTCGCTGCCCGTGCTCGGGCTCGCGGGATCGGTGTTCTTCGACGAGGCGCGCGAACTCGGTCTGCGCACGGTGGCCGAGGCGTTCGCCGACCGGGCCTACCGGCCCGACGGCACCCTGGTGTCCCGTCGGGAAGCCGGCGCCGTGCTGCACGACGTGGACGAGATCGCCGAACGGGTGATCGCGATGGTCACCACCGGCCGCGTCACCGCGGTCGACGGCACCGCGATCGACGTGGAGGTGGAATCGGTGTGCGTACACGGGGATTCGCCCGGCGCGGTGCAGATCGCGGCGGCGGTGCGGGACCGGCTGACCGCCGCGGGTGTGACGCCGGCGCCGTTCAGCTGACCGTCTGCGCGTTGGCGCTGCGCACCACGCTGTCCAGCAGGCCGGGGATGGCCGCGTCCACGTCGTCGCGCCGCAACCGCTGGTGGGTGAGGCCGTCGATGACCAACCGCTCGATGATCCCGGCCTCGCGCAGGATTCTGAAGTGGTGGGTGGCGGTCGATTTGTTGATGCCGTCGTAGAGCGCTCCGCACTGCAGCGGTGTGCCGGCGTTGTAGAGCCGGCGGACCACCTCGAGGCGCACGGGATCGTGCAGTGCGCCCAGCACCTGCTGCACCGGCCCGACTCGGCCGTCGAGCAGTACGTCGTCCGCCATGGGAAGTGCCCTTCGTCACGCAAGGTTTGATGATCGTCAAACCCAGCGTACGCTCGGTCTGGTTCGATGTCCGTCAAACTACTCGACCGGGGGTGCCGCTGCCATGGTCGCGCTGGACCGATCGACGGCTGGGACGCAGCGCTGGGCCTATCCCCTGCTGCTGGTGCTCAGCGGTGTCGCACTCGGGGTGTCCGGGCTGCCCGCCCCGCTCTACAGCATCTACGAGGCCAACTGGCACCTGTCGCCGCTGGCCACCACCATCGTCTTCGCCGTCTACGCGATCGCCGCGCTCGCCGCGGTCCTGATCTCCGGGAAGATCTCCGACATCGTGGGCCGCAAGCCGGTGCTGCTGGGCGCGCTGGCCGCACTGGTGGTCGGGCTCGGCGTCTTCCTCATCGCGGACAACATGGCCCTGCTGCTGGTGGCCCGCACCATCCACGGCGCCGCGGTCGGCTCGATCGTGGTCGCCGGCGCGGCCGCCCTGCTCGACCTGAGGCCCGACCACGGGGTGCGCTCCGGTCAGCTCAGCGGCGCGAGCTTCAACATCGGCATGACCGTGGCGATCATCGGATCGGCCTTACTCGCCCAGTACGCACCGCATCCGCTGCGCACGCCGTACGCGGTGGTCGCGGTGATCTGCCTGGTGGTCGGCGCCGGCGTGCTGGCCCTGCGCGAACCGCACACCGCCCGCACCCGCGGCCCGATCCGCATCGCCAGGCCCGCGGTCCCGCAGGAGATCCGCGGCGACTTCTGGTTCTCGGCCCTCGGCGCCATGGCGTCGTGGTCGGTGCTCGGCGTGCTGCTGTCGCTGTACCCGTCGCTGGCCGCCCGGCAGACCCACATCGACAACCTCGTCTTCGGCGGCGCCGTCGTCGGCACCACGGCGTTCGCCGCCGCGCTCGCCCAACTCGCCACCACCCGGGTGCCCGCCCGCTACTCGGCGGTGATCGGCGACGTCGGAATGGCGGCGTCGCTGCTGCTCACGATCCCCGTGCTGCTGACCCATCAGTGGCAGCTGGTGTTCGTGGCCGCGGCGCTGCTCGGCGTCACGTTCGGCCTCGGCTTCGGCGGATCGCTGCGGCACCTGTCCGACGTGGTGCCCGCCGGCCGGCGCGGCGAGACCATGTCGGCGTTCTACCTACTGGCGTACTCGGCGATGGCGGTGCCGACCCTGGTCGCCGGGTGGGCGGCCACACAGTGGGACCTCGCGGCGGTGTTCCCGTGGTTCGCCGGCACGGTCGCCGCGGCCTGCCTCGGCGCCGCGGGCGCCGGGCTGCGCAGCATGCGGGCCTCAGCGCGCGGCTGACGCTTCTTCGGTGAGTTCGTAGCGGATCAGCCGGGAGCTGTCGGTCTTTCGTGCGGCTGGCACAATGACCGCCGTGGCGGTCGGGACGGCTCTGCAGCGGCGGCGGCCCGGCTCGATGCTCGTCCTCGTCGCCGCGGTCGTCGGGCTGGCGCTGGCCGGTGCCACCATGCGGACGGCAGTCGTCGGCAACCGTGAGATCGCCACCGCCGCAACAGTGTTCTGCGGCATTTTCGTTCAGGCACTGCCGTTCCTGGCGCTCGGCGTCGTGATCAGCGGAGCGGTCGCCGCGTTCGTGACGCCGGACCGGCTGGCCCGCTGGCTGCCCCGGCGCCCGGCCGCGGCGATCCTGACCGCCGGCGTCGGCGGTGCCGCGCTGCCCGGCTGCGAATGCGGCTCCGTGCCGATCGCGCGGCGACTGTTCGGCGATGGCGCCGTGGGCGCCGCGGCGCTGACCTTCATGCTCGCCGCACCGGCCATCAACCCTGTGGTGCTGGTGGCCACCGCGGTCGCGTTCCCCGGTGCACCGCAGTTGGTGGCGGCACGGTGTGTGGCGTCGCTGGCGACCGCGCTGATCATGGGCGCGCTGTGGGCGCGGTTCGGGCAGCCGCGGTGGATCACCCGCTCGATGCCGCACACGCACGCCGCCGACGGCCCGCGCTGGGCCGTGTTCACCGAAGCGGCCCGGCACGACTTTCTGCAAGCCGCTTCATATCTGGTGATCGGCGCGGCCGCGGCGGCCGCGCTGCACGTGCTGGTCCCCTCCTGGGTGTACGAACACCTAGCGGGTCAGCTGGTCCTGGGCATCGCGGTCATGGCGCTGCTCGCGGTGATCCTGGCGCTGTGTTCGGAGGCCGACGCCTTCGTCGCGGCCAGCCTGTCGATGCTGCCGCTGCTGCCGAGGCTGGTGTTCCTGGTCGTCGGTCCCGCCGTCGACGTCAAACTTTTCGCGATGCAGGCAGGCATGTTCGGCCAGGCGTTCGCGGTCCGCTTCGCCCCGGTGACGTTCGTGGTCGCGACGTCGGTCGCGACCGCAGTGGGCCTGCTGATGATCGGGGCGCGGTGAGCCGGGAGACCCAGAATGCCCTGCTGTTGCTGGTCGGGGTCAGCACCGCGCTGATCACGATCAGCGGCGCGTTCACCCGCTACGTCAAGCCGGGGTTGCAGCCGTGGCTGCTGGTTTCGGCCGGGGTGCTGATCGCGTTGGCGCTGGTGTCGATCGCGCGCGACATCCGCCGCGGCGGCGCCCCCGACGACGCGGACGACGGCCATCGGCATCGGTCCGGTGTGGTGTGGCTGCTGCTGGTCCCGGTCGCGCTGCTGGCGTTCGTCGTCCCGCCCGCGATCGGGCCGCAGACCGCCCGGCCCACCGTGAGCGAGGTGTCGACGGACGTGCTGCGCCGGCCGTTCCCGCCGCTGCCGCCCGGACCCGCCCCCGAGCTGGCCCTGCCCGAATTGCTGGTCCGCATCGCGCAGGACTCCGCCGGCACCCTCGACGGCCGGACGGTCAGCGTCACCGGGTTCACCATCGACGACGGCGGCCGCACCGATCTGGGCCGCGTCGTGATCCTGTGCTGCGCGGCCGACGCCCAGCTGGCCCGCATCCGCCTCGGGGGTCCGGCCGCAGGCGCGGCCGCGGACCTGCCGGACGGTGCCTGGGTGCGGCTGGAGGGCAGCGTGCCTGCGGGACAGGGTGTTCCATCGCGCCGCACCGTTCCGGTGCTCGAGGTCTCGCGGGTGCAGCGGATCGAACCGCCCGCAAACACCTACGCCTACTGACGCCGTTCGACGAACGGCAGCAACGCCATCTCACGCGCGTTGCGGATCGCGGTGGCGACCTGCCGCTGCTGCTGCGGGGTGAGCCCGGTGACCCGGCGGGAGCGGATCTTGCCGCGCTCGGAGATGAATGTGCGCAGCAGCGCGGTGTCCTTATAGTCGATCGTCGTGACGCCCCTTACGGCCAGTGGATTGCGCTTCTGCTTGGCCGGCCCCTTGACCGGGGTGCGCCGTTTCGGGCTCTTCTTCGCCATCACCAACTCGACTTCCGCACGCCGGGCAGCTCACCGCGGTGCGCGTACTGGCGCACCCGCACCCGCGACAGGCCGAACTTGCGCAGGTGTCCGCGGGGGCGGCCGTCGACCGAATCCCGGTTGCGCACCCGCACCGGGCTCGAGTCGCGCGGAAGACGTTGCAGCGCAGTGACTGCCGCGGCCTGCTGCTCGACGCTGCCCGCCGGGTCGCGGATGATCCGCTTGAGTTCGGCCCGACGCTCGGCGTAGCGCTCGACGAGCACCTTCCTGCGCTCGTTGCGGGCGATCTTGGCCTTGGTGGCCATCAGCGTTCCTCCCGGAAGTCGACGTGGCGGCGCACCACGGGGTCGTATTTCTTGAGCACCAGCCGGTCGGGATCGTTGCGCCGGTTCTTGCGGGTGACGTAGGTGTAGCCGGTGCCCGCGGTGGATCTGAGTTTCACGACCGGACGGACGTCGGTGGCCTTGGCCATCAGAGCTTCTCCCCTCGGGCCCGCAACCGCGCCACCACGGCGTCGATGCCGTCGCGGTCGATGACCTTGATGCCCTTGGCGCTGACCCGCAGCGTGACACGGCGGCCCTCGGAGGGCACGAAGTAGGTCTTGCGTTGGATGTTGGGGTTCCACCGGCGCCGCGTGCGGCGGTGCGAGTGTGACACCCGGTTACCGAACCCCGGCGAGGCGCCCGTGACCTGGCAGTGCGCGGACATGTCCCTCCTTAGCGTTTATGACAATCGTTTTCGACAACTGTGATTCGAGACTGTAGCGTAGGCGGCCAGTCAGGTGAAAATCGTTGTCGATAGCTGGAGGTGTGATGCGGACACCGGCGGTCGTCGTGACCGGTCAGGGACAGTCCAACGGGGTGTGCGACGTGCTGTTGACTACGCCGGGCACCGTGGTGGTCACCCACCGATTCGACGGCCAGGTGGTGGTACGCGCCGTCAGCATGCGCCGCGATGACCAGGTGCACGTTTCGGAGTGGCCGCTCGAGCTGACCAACTGCTGCATCGGATGCACCACCCGCAACGACCTGCTGATCCTGCTGCGCCGCCTGCACCGCCGCGACGACGTGAGCCGCATCGTCGTGCATCTGGCGCCGTGGCTGGAACCCGAACCCGTCTGCTGGGCGATCGAGAACGTGGCCGTACACGTCGGCCCCGGCTACATCGACGGCCCGGCCAGCCGCGACGTCTCGCTGGAGGCCGTGGTGACCACCGTCGACACCGGCCGGTGGCTGGCGCAGGCGATCGGCGACGAGGAACTCAACGACCAGCGCACCGCCGCGCAGGTGGTCGTCGGTCAGGCAGAGTTCGCCGACGTCCTCGTGCTCACCGAACCCGACCGCAGGACCCTGTCGGTGCTGCGCCGCCTCTCCCCGCGCGCCCGGATCACCGTCGGCACCGACCGGCTCGAGACCGCGCTGGCTCACCTCGAACCCGACGCCCGCCGGGGCCGCGAGCACAATCCGCACGACCCGCTGCTCGCGGGCGAACCCCCACTGCAACCCGACGGCGACGTCGCCCTCGTCGAGTTCAACGCCGACCGGCCGTTTCACCCGCTGCGCCTGCACCACGCCATCGACGACCTGCTCGACGGAGTGGTGCGCATCCGCGGCCGGGCGTGGCTGGCCAGCCAGCCCGACGCGGTGGTGTGGATCGAGTCGGCCGGCGGTGGCCTCCAGGTTGGCCACGCCGGGGACTGGCTGGCGGCGCTGCCGCCCAACCAGCGCGCCTACGCCGCTCCGGAGCGGATCGCGCTGGCCGCGCTGACCTGGGACGACAGATTCGGCGACCGCCACATCGCGATGACCGCGCTGGTCTGCGGCGCCGATCCCGACATCATCACCCGGGCGCTGACCGGCGCCCTGCTCACCGACGAGGAGATGGCGCGGCCGCAGGACTGGCCGCACTACGACGACCCGTTCGGCGACTGGCACGAAGACCCGTGCGACGACCTCGACAAGGTCGACGACCGCACTAATGGTGAACGCCGACAAGGAGATTCATAGATGAAGCCCGGGATCCACCCCGACTACCACCCCGTCGTCTTCCAGGACGCGCTCACCGGCGACAAGGTCCTGACCCGCTCCACGATCACCAGCTCCCGCACCATCGAGTGGGAGACCCCCGACGGCGTGCGTACGTACCCGCTCGTGGTGGTCGACGTCAGCTCGGCGTCCCACCCGTTCTGGACCGGGTCGCGCCGGACCCTCGACACCGCCGGTCAGGTCGAGAAGTTCCGCCGCCGCTACGGCCGGGGCCGCTGACCGTCGCCCTACAGTGGTCGAATGCGCCTGCGCCCCGGACGCCCCGACCTGCGTGACTACGCCGGGCATGTCGACGTGCCCGCGGCCACCACGCAATCACCGGTCACCGTCACCTGGGCCGGCGTCACCACCCTGCTGGTCGACGACGGCGCGTCGGCGGTCATGACCGACGGCTTCTTCTCCCGCCCGGACCTGCTGCGGGTGGGCCTGCGCCGCATCGCCCCCGACCCCGCCCGCGTCGACGGCTGCCTCGCCCGGCTCGGCGTCGACCGCCTCGACGCGGTGCTGCCCGTGCACACCCACTTCGACCACGCACTCGATTCCGCGCTGGTCGCCGAGCGCACCGGCGCCACCCTCGTCGGCGGGAGCTCGGCCGCCCAGATCGGGCGCGGCCACGGACTACCCGAGGACCGGATCCGCACCGTCACCCCGGGAAAACCCCTGACGCTGGGCGGATACGACGTGACGCTGGTCGACTCCGGGCACTGCCCGCCCGACCGATTCCCGGGTGGGATCAGCCGCCCCGTCGTCCCGCCGGCGCGCGCCTCGGCCTACCGGTGCGGCGAAGCCTGGTCGGTGCAGGTCAACCACCGCGGCAGCGGCGCCACGCTGCTGGTGGTGGGCAGCGCCGGATACCGGCCCGGCGCGCTGACCGGGCACCGCGCCGAGGTGGTGTACCTCGGCGTCGGTCAACTGGGTGTGCAGCCGCCGGAGTACCTGGACGCGTACTGGCGCGAGACCGTTCGCACCGTCGGCGCCCGCCGGGTGGTGCTGATCCACTGGGACGACTTCTTCCGGCCCCTGCACCGCCCGTTGCGCGCGCTGCCCTACGCCGGTGACGATCTCGACGTCACGATGCGGTCGCTGCGCCGGCTGGCCGCCGAAGACGGTGTGGCGCTGCACCTTCCCGCGCTGTGGCGGCGTGAGGACCCGTGGCGCTGACTCAGCCGATGCGGTGATGGGCCGGCGGCAACGGCATGCCGAGCTCGGCCATCACCGCCCGCAGGCGCGTCGGGTAGTCGGTGATGATCCCGTCGGCGCCCGCCTCGATCTGGGCTCGCATCGCGGCCGCGTCGTTGATCGTCCACGGGATCACCGTGAACCCGTGCTCGTGCGCGCGGGCCACGAATTCGCGGTCGGCCACCAGCCGGAAACCCGGATCGGCGGGCGTCTGCCCGTAGGGCACCGAGTAGCCCGGCGACACGATGTCCGCGCCCACGCTGACCGCGCCCATGATCGGGTCCTCGACGACGGCGGGGTCCACCCCGGCCAGCCACGGCGAGCCGGGCACCCAGGTGGTGTCGTCCCACAGCGCGACCAGCGGCACCCCCGGCGCCGCCGCGGCCACCATCGGTAACGTGCGCCAGTCGAAGCTCTGGATCTCGACGCGGTCGAGCTTGCCGGCCTGCCGCACGGCGGCCAGGATCACGTCGACGAACTCCTCTGGCGCAGCGGATTGTTCGGGTTTGTCCGCCTCCACCTTGGTCTCGATGTTGTAGCGCACGGTGTCCGCGCCGTAGGAGTCGGCGAGCGCGAACACCTCGGGGAGCACCGCGATGCGGTTGCCCGCCACCACCTCAGCGTCCGGATACCCGGGCAGCAGCTTCCCGCAGTCCAACGTGCGCACCTGTTCGAGGGTGAGCTCGCGGACCAGCTTGCCGACGTACGGGTACAGCGGATCGCCCGGGAACGCCGGCGCGGTGTCGGCGCACTTGGCCGGATCGATTCGCGGGTCGTGCCACACCAGCGGCTGGTTGTCGCGGGTCAGCACGATGTCGAGTTCCAGGGTGCTCACGCCGAGTTCCAGCGACTTGGCGAACGCCCGCAGCGACTCCTCGGTGGTCTCGCCCCGCCCGCCGCGGTGCGACTGCAGGTCGAACGATGCGGATTGGGCGCCGGCGGGCGGTACCGGGGACACGGTGGCCAGCCCGGTGGCCAGGGTGAGGATCGACAGGAGTCGGCGCATGATGGGTGAGGTTAGCGAGCGGGTCAGGCTGCAGCAGGCGGGCGACGGGCCGCGCGTCGATTCGTCATCGGATGTTCGGCTGGTGGAAAGGACCCCTGGGTGCTCCTCGCCCTGCTGATGCTCGCTGTCGTGCTGACGTTCGCCCTGGTGCGTCCGCGCGGATGGCCTGAGGCGGTGGCCGCCGTCCCGGCCGCGGGGCTGCTGGTCGCCACCGGCGTGATCTCGCTGTCCGATGCGGCCGCCGAGGCGGCGCGGCTGGCCCCGGTGGTCGGGTTCCTCGCCGCGGTGCTGGTGCTGGCCCAACTGTGTGACGACGAAGGGTTGTTCCACGCGGCCGGTGTGCTGATGGCCCGCGCCGGCGGCGGGGATCCGCGACGGCTGCTGTTGATCGTGTTCGCGCTGGCCGCCGCCACCACCGCGGTCCTGAGCCTCGACGCGACCGTCGTCCTGCTCACCCCCGTGGTGCTGGCCACCGCCCGCACCCTGTCGATTCCCGCCGCGCCCTACGCCTACGCCACCGCGCATCTGGCCAACAGCGCGTCGCTGCTGTTGCCGGTGTCGAATCTGACCAATCTGCTGGCGTTCACCGCAGCGGGCCTGTCGTTCGGGCACTTCGCGGCGCTCATGGCGCTGCCGTGGCTGGCCGCGATGCTCGGCGAATACCTGACGCTGCGCGGCATGTTCGCCCGCGACCTGGCCGCCACACCGCAGCCGGCACAGCCGCTGCCGGAGGTGGAGGTGCCGGTGTTCGTGCTCGTCGTGCTCGGCCTCACCCTGGCCGGATTCGCCGCGACGTCGGCGGTCGGGCTGTCCCCGGCGTGGGCGGCACTGGCCGGTGTGGTGATGCTCGCCGCGCGCGGGTTGCGCCGGCGGGAGAGCACGGTGCGCGGCATCGTGTCCGCGGCCAACGTGCCGTTCCTGGTGTTCGTGCTGTGCCTCGGGGTCGTGGTCGACGCGGTCATGCGGCACGGACTCGACGACGTGATGCGCGAGGTGCTGCCCGCCGGCGACAGCCTGGCAGCATTGCTGGGCATCGCCGCCGTCGCGGCGTTGCTCTCCAACGTCGTCAACAACCTGCCCGCGGTCCTGGTGCTGCTGCCGCTGGTCTCGGCGGCCGGCCCGGGTGCGGTGCTCGCGGTGCTGATCGGGGTCAACGTGGGCCCGAACCTCACCTACGTCGGGTCGCTGGCCAACCTGCTGTGGCGCGACGCCGTGCGCGGCTCCGACGTCCCCAGCGGCGCACTGCGTTTCAGCGCCGTGGGGGCGGGCACGGTGCCGCTGACCCTGGTGGCGGCGGTGACCGGTTTGTGGGCAGGCCTCCAGCTGTTCAACTCCTGACTCGCGAGCGTTCATCGACCCGTCCGGCGGCGCGGCGAGCGAATCGCCCCGGCGCTGGGCAGAATTGACCCGTGGTGTCGCTGCGCAGATACGTCGCGCTGGGGGATTCCTTCACCGAGGGCATCGGTGACCCACATGCGCACAGTCTCAACGGCGTCCGCGGCTGGGCCGACCGGCTGGCGGCGCGCCTCGCCCGCGACGTCGACGGCTTCCGCTACGCCAACTTCGCGGTACGCGGACGCACGATGGCCGACATCGTGACCGACCAGGTGCCCGCCGCCGCCCTGCTCGAACCCGACCTCGTCACGATCTACGCCGGGATGAACGACCTGATGGCGCTGACCATCGACGTCGACGCGATGATGTCCAGCTACGCCGACGGCCTGAAATCGCTGCAGCAGACGGGCGCCACCGTGCTCGCCTTCACCGCCCCCGACCTCGGCGCCAAACCGCTGTTCCGCGGGCTGCGGGGGCGCGCGGCCATTTACAACGAACTGCTGCGGGCCATCACCGACGACCTGGGCATCGGGCTGATCGACTTCTGGCGCTTCGACGAGTTCCGCGATCCCCGGCTGTGGGACCACGACCGCGTGCACCTTTCCCCGCTGGGGCACGAGGTGATGGCCGCCCGAGTGCTCGACGCGCTGCCCGGCGCCGGGCTCCGGACGCGCACCGAGCGGTTCCTCGCCGCGCCCGCCACCCGCGCCACCACGGGCGAGAATCTGCGCTGGGCGGCGTCGTTCGCGGTGCCCTGGGCGGTCCGCCGGCTGCGCCGCATCACACCCGGCACCGGTGTCGACCCCAAATCCACCACGTGGGTGGACGTGGTCTGACGGCTATCCGCGGCGCTGGCGGGCGATCTCGGCCAGCACCACCCCGGCGGCCACCGACGCGTTCAGCGATTCGGTGGGCCCGGCCATCGGGATCGAGACCACGGCGTCACAGTTCTCGCGCACCAGCCGCGAGAGCCCCTTGCCCTCCGATCCGACGACCACGACCACCGGTCCGGACGCGTCGAGTTCGTCGAGCATGGTGTCGCCGCCGGCGTCCAGCCCGATCACCTGCAGGCCGGCGTCGGCCCAACTCTTGAGCGTGCGATTGAGGTTCGTCGCCCGCGCCACCGGTAGGCGCGCGGCCGCACCGGCGCTGGTCCGCCACGCCACCGCGGTCACCGACGCCGAGCGCCGGGCGGGGATCACCACACCGTGCCCGCCGAACGCGGCCGCCGAGCGCACGATGGCCCCGAGGTTGCGTGGATCGGAGATGTTGTCCAGCGCCACCAGAAGTGCCGGGGCGCCATCGGCTTTCGCCGCGGTCAGCAGATCGTCGGGGTGGGCGTAGTCGTACGGCGGCACCTGCAGGGCCAGCCCCTGGTGCAGCGCGTTGGACGTCATCCGGTCCAGGTCGAGTCGCGGCACCTCGAGGATGGGCAGCCCGCTGTCGGCGGCGATCTGCACCGACTCGGTGACCCGCTCGTCGGCCTCGGCGCCCAGCGCGACGTAGAGCGCGCTCGCCGGGACTCCGGCGCGCAGACACTCCACCACGGGGTTGCGGCCGAGCACGAGCTCGGTCTCGTCGGTCTTGCGCGGCGGGCGGCGCTGGGCGACCTTGGCCGCCTTCGCCGCCCGCTTGGCGGCCGGGTGGTTGGGCCGCATATGCGCGGGCGGGGTCGCCCCCCGGCCTTCCAGGCCGCGCCGGCGCACCCCTCCGGAACCGACGGTCGGTCCCTTCTTGGTGCCCTCTTTACGCACCGCGCCGCGGCGTCTGGAGTTGCCGGCCATCGCTACGCGTCCTTGCTGTCGCCGTCGATCAGCGCCCACTGGGGCCCGTCGGCGGTGTCGGTGACCTCGATACCGGCCTCTTTGAGCCGGTCGCGGATCTGATCTGCGGTGGTCCAGTCGCGCCGCGCCCGGGCCTCGGTGCGGCTGGTCAGCGCCCACTGCACGAGCACGTCGACCGCGGCCAGTGCCGCCGACGCCTCATCGCGCGACTCCCACCGCTCGTCGAGCGGATCGCAACCGAGGATGCCCATCATCGCCCGGATCGACCGGGCCTGGGTCATCGCCGTGTCGTGGTCGCCGGAGTCCAGCGCCCGGTTGCCCTCCGCGCGGGCGGCGTGCACCTCGGCCAGCGCGATCGGCACCGCGAGGTCGTCGTCGAGGGCGGCCTCGAAGCGCGGCGTCCACTGGCCGGGCACCACCGCGCCGACGCGGTTGCGGACCCGGTGCAGGAAGTCCTCCACACCGCTGTAGGCCTTGACCGCATCCTGCAGGGCCGTTTCGGAGAACTCGAGCATGGAGCGGTAATGCGCGCTGCCGAGGTAGTACCGCAGTTCGGCGGCCCGCACCCGCGACAGCACGGCCGGGATCGACAGCACGTTGCCCAGCGATTTGCTCATCTTCTCGCCGCCCATGGTCACCCAGCCGTTGTGCAGCCAGTAGCGGGCGAACCCGTCACCGGCGGCCACCGCCTGTGCCACCTCGTTCTCGTGGTGCGGGAAGACCAGGTCCATGCCGCCGGCGTGGATGTCGAAGGTGTCGCCGAGGTACGCCTCGCACATCGCCACGCATTCGGTGTGCCAGCCGGGTCGGCCGCGGCCCCACGGGGTCGGCCACGACGGCTCACCGGGTTTGGCGCCTTTCCACAGCGTGAAGTCGCGCTGGTCGCGCTTCCCGGTCGCGACGCCCTCCCCCTGATGCACGTCGTCGATGCGGTGCCCGGACAGCGCGCCGTAGTCGGTGGCGCTGAGCACGTCGAAGTAGACGTCACCGCCGCTGGCGTAGGCGTGGCCGCGGTCGATCAGGCGCTCGATGAGCTCGACCATCTGGGTGATGTGGCCGGTGGCGCGGGGTTCGGCCGACGGCGGCAGCACCCCGAGCGCGTCGTAGGCGGCGCTGAACGCCCGCTCGTAGGTGGCGGCCCACTCCCACCACGGCCGGCCGGCATCGGCAGCCTTGGTGAGGATCTTGTCGTCGATGTCGGTGACGTTGCGGATGAACGCGACGTCGAAACCCTTGGCGGTCAACCAGCGACGCAGCACGTCGAACGCCACCCCGCTGCGCACGTGCCCGATGTGGGGCAGGCCCTGCACGGTCGCGCCGCAGAGGTAGATCGACGCGTGGCCCGGCCGCACCGGCACGAAGTCGCGCACGGCACCGGTCATGGTGTCGTAGAGCCGCAGACCCGTCGGCTCCGCCGACCGGGCCGCATCTGCGCGATCGGTCACGACGTGCCAGCCTACCGGCCTGTTCGCGGTTCTCCCGCATCGACCACGAGCGCGGTGGCGATCGCGGCCAGCCCCTCACCGCGTCCGGTCAGCCCGAGTCCGTCGGTGGTCGTCGCCGACACCGACACCGGCGCACCGACCAGATCGGAGAGCACCTGCTGCGCCTCGGCCCGGCGCGGCCCCACCTTGGGGCGGTTGCCGATCACCTGGACGGCTGCGTTGCCCACCTGCAGTCCGGCGCCGTCGAGCAGCCCCCGCACGTGCCGCAGCATGTCGGCGCCGCTGACGCCGTCCCACTCCGGCCGTCCGGTGCCGAACACCTCACCGAGGTCACCGAGTCCGGCCGCGGACAGCAGCGCATCGCACAGCGCATGCGCGGCGACGTCCCCGTCGGAGTGGCCGGCGCACCCGTCGGCGCCGTCGAAGCGCAGGCCGAGCAGCCAGCACGGCCGGCCCGGTTCGATCGGGTGGACGTCGGATCCGAGTCCGATACGCGGCAGTGTCACAGCGCAGTCATACCGCACCGGACAGGATCGCCTCGGCGAGCACCAGGTCCAGCGGGGTGGTGATCTTGAATGCGAGCGGATCGCCTTCGACGACCTGCACCTGACCGCCGATGCGTTCGACCATCGACGCGTCGTCGGTGAAACCGCCCTCGTGCGCATGACCGTAGGCACGGCGCAACACCTCGGTGTGGAAACCCTGCGGCGTCTGCACGGCGCGCAGGCCGGCGCGTTCGGGGGTGCCGAGCACCGCGCCGTTGGCGTCGACCGCCTTGATGGTGTCGGCCACCGGAAGTGCGGGCACCACCGCGGTGTGCCCGGCACGCAGCGCCTCGACCACACGCACGATCAGCGCCGGCGGGGTGAGGGCGCGGGCCGCGTCGTGCACCAGCACGAACTCGGCCTCGCCGGCCGCAGCCAGCGCCAACCCGACCGATTCGGTCCGGTCGGCGCCGCCCGCGACGACGACGGCCTCGCCGCCGAACACGAGCTTGGCCTCGTCGGTGCGACTCGGCGGCACCGCGATCACGACGGCGTCGACCACGCCGGAGTCACGCAGACCGGCGATGGCGCGTTCGAGCATGGGGCGCCCACCCAGAGTGACGAAGGCTTTGGGCGCACCGGCCGCGAGCCGTTGACCGGATCCCGCGGCCGGGACGACGGCCACTGTCGTCATACCGCGTCCGGTCTAGGACGCGGCGGCGAGTGCCTCATCGAGAATGATCGTGGCCTTCTCGTCGTCGGTGTTCTCGGCCAGCGCGAGCTCACCGACGAGGATCTGCCGGGCCTTGGCCAGCATGCGCTTCTCGCCCGCGGACAGGCCGCGTTCCTGATCGCGGCGCCACAGGTCGCGCACGACCTCGGCCACCTTGTTCACGTCACCGGAGGCCAGCTTCTCGAGGTTGGCCTTGTAGCGGCGGGACCAGTTGGTGGGCTCCTCCGTGTGGGGGGCGCGCAACACCTGGAAAACCTTGTCGAGACCTTCCTGTCCGACCACATCACGCACACCGACGTATTCGGCGTTATCGGCGGGCACTCGAACTGTGAGATCGCCTTGGGCGACCTTCAAGACGAGGTATTCCTTCTGCTCGCCTTTGATGGTTCGGGTTTCGATCGCTTCGATCAACGCAGCACCGTGATGTGGGTAAACAACGGTGTCTCCGACCTTGAAAATCATCAGTTTCGAGCCCCTTTCACGTGTCCATGCTAACACGCGGCCCCGACACGTGCGGATCAACGGTGCAGGTCAGGGGCACTGCGGATGAAGATCAAGGGTTGACAGGGCGGCGAATCCGTGCAACCGCGCGGTTGCCGGTGTCCCGCCGCGCCACACCGCCGGACACCGATTCGCCACACCGGTTCACCGTCCCGCGGCGCCCATCGGGACACCTTCGGGGACCCCTCTCGGACACCGGGCGACTTTGCCGTGCGGACCACCGTGGCCGCCCGCCGCGTCGACCTACTACTGTGCATAGTCGAACTCCCGGATCGACAGCTGGGCAACCCCCTGCAGGAGGCTTGTGTGAACCGCTTCAGTACGCGCGCTTCTGCCGTCACCTCCGGGCTGGCGGCCGCCGGGCTGGCCCTGGCCCTCACCGCCTGCGGCGCAGGTCAGATCTCCCAGACGGCCACTCAGGCGCCTGCGGTCAACGGCGTCAACGCCGGGGTGGGCACGATCTCGTTGCGCAACGTCCACATCCGCGCGCCGCAGGAGTCCGACTACGTTCGCCCGGGCACCGAGGCGGAGTTGCTGTTCACCGCGACCAACGAGTCCCCCGACCAGCCGGACCGGCTGGTGTCGATCCGCTCGGAGATCGGTTCGGTGCCGCTGCGCGGCGACACCGAGATCGCCCCGACCGGGGTGCTCGTCGCCGGCGAGCCCGACGGTCAGACCGCCGCACTGGAGAGTGTCGAACCCGCCTCCCCGCTGACCGCGGACATCACGCTGACCGAGCCGATCACCAACGGGCTGACCTACCCGTTCACGTTCACGTTCCAGCGCAGCGGTGACGTCACCGTGCAGGTGCCGATCTCCGCAGGCGAGGCCCCGCGCCGCGATGACGGCGGGCACTCCGCGCCCTCGGGCGAACACTCCGGCGGTCACTGACCCCGCGACACGCGGGCGCGCAGCGCCCACCCGCACCCCACTGTCGGCGCCGACCGATACCGTCGTCCCGTGGCCAAAGCGCGCTCGTCCTACCGCTGTTCGGAGTGCAGGCACGTCACCGCCAAATGGGTCGGCCGCTGCCCCGACTGCGGCACCTGGGGGACCGTCGAAGAGGTCGCCGTGCTGTCCGCGGTGTCCGGCTCCCCGGCGCGACGATCGGTGGCGCCCACCTCCCCCGCCGTGCCGATCAGCAGCATCGACCCCGGCCGCACCCGCCACGACGCGACCGGAGTGAGCGAACTCGACCGGGTGCTCGGCGGCGGGCTGGTGCCCGGGTCGGTGACGCTGCTCGCCGGTGATCCCGGGGTCGGGAAATCCACCCTGCTGCTCGAGGTCTGTCACCGCTGGGCCCGCTCCGGCCGCCGCGCGCTGTACCTGACCGGTGAGGAATCCGCCGGTCAGGTCCGGCTGCGCGCCGAGCGCACCGGCTGCACACACGACGAGCTGTACCTGGGCGCGGAATCCGATCTGCCGACCGCACTCGGCCACATCGACGCCGTGCGGGCCAGCCTCGTGGTGGTCGACTCGGTGCAGACCATGTCGACCACCGAATCCGACGGCGTGCCCGGTGGCGTCACCCAGGTGCGCGCGGTCACCACGGCGCTGACCATGGCGGCCAAGACCACCGGGGTGGCGATGGTGCTCGTCGGGCACGTCACCAAGGACGGCGCGATCGCCGGGCCGCGCTCGCTGGAACACCTCGTCGACGTGGTGCTGCACTTCGAGGGCGAGCGCACCTCACCGCTGCGGATGGTGCGCGGGGTGAAGAACCGCTTCGGCGCGGCCGACG
Source organism: Mycobacterium sp. PS03-16 (assembly GCF_004570325.1). GTDB lineage: Bacteria > Actinomycetota > Actinomycetes > Mycobacteriales > Mycobacteriaceae > Mycobacterium. The sequence continues at coordinate 155,020 of NZ_SPQO01000005.1, forward strand.
AGGTGGGTTGTTTTCAGTTGCACGACAACGGGATCGAATGTGTCGCCGATCCGTCGGGGCTCTTCCGCGACCAGCGCACCAGCCCGGTGCCCGGCACCGCGGTGACCGTGACGCTGGACGGCAAGCGGCCGCTGATCGGCGAGGTGCAGGCACTGGTCGGCAACGAGCAGACCGGTCCCTATCCGCGCCGCGCGGTCAGCGGCATCGATTCGGCCAGGGCGCCGATGATCGCCGCGGTGCTCGACCGGCACGCCAACATCGGCGTCGCCTCGCGCGATCTGTACCTGTCGACCGTCGGGGGGATGCGGTTGACCGATCCGTCGTCGGATCTGGCCGTCGCGCTGGCCATCGCGTCGGCGCGCTGGGATCTGGCGATGCCCGCCGATTCGCTGGCGATCGGTGAGGTGGGGCTGGCCGGTGACCTGCGCCGGGTCACGGGGATGGACCGGCGATTGGCAGAAGCCGCCCGGCTGGGCTTCACCACCGCTATCGTCCCGCCCGGCAGCACCTCGGCGCCGACCGGACTGCGGGTGGTCACGGCCGACAACATCCGGTCGGCGTTGCAGGTGATGCGCAGCATCGCCCACAATGACGGCCGAGCGCAGGAGGAATGATGGCCGTGAAGACCGCCAGGACGGCCCGTACGGTCGTCGCGCTGGCCCGTCCGACGCTGCGCGAGACGCTGGGCCGGTTGGCCCCCGGGACGCCTCTGCGCGACGGTCTGGAGCGGATCCTGCGCGGCCGCACCGGCGCGCTGATCGTGCTCGGCTACGACGACAGCGTCGAGGCCATCTGCGACGGCGGGTTCGAACTCGACGTCCGCTACGCGCCCACCCGGCTGCGCGAGCTGTCGAAGATGGACGGGGCGGTGGTGCTGTCCAGCGACGGCACCCGCATCCTGCGCGCCAATGTGCAACTGGTCCCCGATCCCTCGATCCCCACCGACGAGTCCGGCACCCGGCACCGCTCGGCGGAGCGCACCGCGATCCAGACCGGTTACCCGGTCATCTCGGTCAGCCACTCGATGAGCATCGTCACCGTCTACGTCGCCGGCGAACGCCACGTGGTGCCCGACACCCCGACCATCCTGTCGCGGGCCAACCAGACCGTCGCGACGCTCGAGCGCTACAAGTCCCGCCTCGACGAGGTCAGCCGCCAGCTGTCGACCGCCGAGATCGAGGACTTCGTGACGCTGCGCGACGTGATGACCGTGGTGCAGCGCCTCGAGATGGTCCGGCGGATCAGCCTGGAGATCGACGCCGACGTCGTTGAACTCGGCACCGACGGCCGCCAGCTCAAACTGCAGCTCGAGGAACTCGTCGGCGACAACGAGACCGCGCGCGAACTGATCGTGCGCGACTACCACGCCAACCCCGACCCCCCGACCGCCGCGCAGGTGAGCGCCACGCTCGAGGAGCTCGACACGCTGTCGGACAACGAGCTGCTCGACTTCACCACGCTGGCCCGGGTGTTCGGCTACCCGTCCACGCTCGAGGCGCAGGACTCGGCGATGAGTTCCCGCGGCTACCGCGCCATGGCAGGCATCCCCCGCCTGCAGTTCGCCCACGTCGACCTGCTGGTCCGGTCGTTCGGCTCACTACAGGGGCTGCTGGCCGCCAGCGCCGACGATCTGCAGTCCGTCGAGGGCATCGGCTCGATGTGGGCGCGCCACATCCGCGAAGGTCTGTCACTGCTCGCCGAGTCGACCATCGCCGACCGGCTGGCCTGATCGGGCGGTCAGCCCACCCCGGGCGCCGCGGGCGGCGGCACACCGGGAGCTCCCGGCGCCGGGGCCTGCCCGGGCGGGGCGGCCTGAGCCAGGATGAACGGCACGGGTGCTGAACGCAGGTTCCCGAGCTGGACGATCAGGTTGTAGGTCCCGGCGCCGATCGGCTCGCGCGGCAGCGGGCACTGCGGCGCCGAACCCATACCGGTCCAGGTCACCTCGGTGGTCACCTGCTCACCGGGGGCGAAGGTCTTGACCAGCGTCTCGTTGCTCGGCGCGCAGTCCAGGTTGGACCACAGCCGGGTGTTGTCCAGCGAGTACACATAGGCGGCGAGCACCGCGGCGCCGACGTCGCGCTTGCACGCCACCAGGCCGATGTTGGTGACGACCATCGTGAACTTCGGCTGATCGCCGACGACGTACTCGGGCTGGCTGGTGATGCCCTTGACGGCCAGCGTCGAATCGGGGCAGTCGTCACCCTCCTGCAGCACCGGCGGAGGGGTGACCGCCGCGGTGGGCGTCGGGGTGGGCGGCGGCACCTGCTGCGGCGCCGGCACGATCGGGGTTTTGACCTCGGGGTTCTCCCCGGGCAGCGGGGTCGGGGCCGGGGCCGCGGGTTCGGACTGCTCTGCGGCGTTCTTGGTCTCGGCGCCGGACCCGCCGCTGACCACCATCAACACCACCGCGGCGACGATGCCGACGACCACCACCGCGATGCCCATGGCGAGCGCCCTGCGGCGCCAGTAAATCTGCGAAGGCAGTGGGCCTTGCGGTTCGAGATCCAGCACACGACCACGGTAAAGCCAGGTCAGGCCCGATCGTTCGAGGTGACTCGGCGTGTCGCGCTCAGGCTTCGCCGATGTCCCCGAGATGGTCGCGCAGCGCGATCTGCCCGTCGGCCAGGTGATACGTCACCCCGGCGATGGCCAGCGCGCCCGAGTTGATGCGCTCGGCGATCGCGGTCGAGCGCTCCTGCAGCTGCACGGCGGTCTCACTGACGTGGCGGGCCTCGAATTCGTCGACCCGGGTCAGGCCCTCGCGGCGGCCGCGCAGAATCGACGGCGTCACTCGCTCGACCACGTCACGCACGTACCCGCCGGGCACCACGCCGTCGTCGATCGCGGACAGCGTCGCCTTGACCGCACCGCAGCTGTCGTGGCCGAGCACCACCACCAGCGGCACGTCGAGCACCGTGACCGCGAACTCGATGGAGCCCAGCACCGCCGAGTCGATGACGTGGCCGGCGGTGCGGACCACGAACATGTCGCCGAGGCCCTGGTCGAAGATGATCTCCGCGGCGACGCGGCTGTCGGCGCACCCGAACACCACCGCGGTCGGGTGCTGGCCCTCGGCGAGGCCGGCGCGGTGTTCGATGCTCTGGCTGGGGTGCTCGGGTCGGCCGGCGACGAAGCGCTCGTTACCCTCCTTGAGTGCCTTCCACGCGGTCACCGGGCTGGTATTCGGCATGCCGCATATTGTGCCCGAGCGGTTGAGCGATGATCGACCCGGGCGAGTTAAGTGAGTGGTACGACCACGCGCAGCGCGATCTGCCGTGGCGTCGGCCGGGCGTGACGCCCTGGCAGATCCTGGTCAGCGAGTTCATGCTGCAGCAGACTCCGGTGGCCCGGGTCGAGCCGGTGTGGCTGGCGTGGATTGCCCGCTGGCCCACCCCATCGGCGACCGCCGCGGCGAGCGCGGCCGACGTGCTGCGGGCCTGGGGCAAGCTCGGCTACCCGCGCCGGGCCAAGCGGCTGCACGAGTGCGCGACCGTGATCGCCGCCGAGCACGGCGACCAGGTGCCGTCGGAAGTGGACGTGCTGCTCACGTTGCCGGGCGTCGGCGCCTACACCGCGCGGGCGGTGGCGTGCTTCGCCTACCGGCAGCGGGTCCCGGTGGTCGACACCAACGTGCGCCGGGTGATTGCGCGCGCCGTGCACGGCCGCGCGGACAGCCCGGCCAGCGTCCGCGACCTCGCCGATGTCGCGGCCCTGCTCCCCGAAGACATTGCCGCGCCGAAGTTCTCGATTGCCCTGATGGAGCTGGGCGCCACGGTGTGCACGGCCCGCGCACCGCGCTGCGGACTGTGCCCGCTGCGGGCGTGCGCCTGGCGCACGCTGGGCTACCCGGCGGCGACGACGCCCGCGCGCCGGGCGCAGCGCTACGCCGGGACCGATCGTCAGGTCCGCGGCCGGTTGCTGGACGTCTTGCGCGGCAGTGCGGCTCCGGTCAGCCGCGCCGAGCTGGACGTGGTGTGGCTGACCGACCCCGCGCAACGCGACCGGGCGCTGGACTCGCTGCTGGTCGACGGGCTGGTCGAGCAGACCGCCGACGGCCGGTTCGCGCTGGCCGGCGAGGGTGCGGGCTGACCAGCAGTTTGCCGGATATGTTGCCGTCCCACAGGAAACGACTGCCGTCTAACGTTGACCCATGACCCGCAGCCTGGATCAGGTCGTCACCGCGGCCGCGGCCGAGTTGATGGCCGCGACCGCCACGAACGTGGTCGCCAGCTGCACCCGGGTCCTGGCCGACGTCGTCGCCCATCTGGGAGTCGACTTCAGCTTCCTGCGCCACAACGACCACACCATCCATGCCACCACGCTGGTCGCCGAGTGGCCGATACGCGACACGATCCCGGACCCCGACCCGATCGGCGTCATCTACTTCGCCGACGCCGATCCGGTGTTCCGGATGGCGGAGTACCTGAAGACGCCGCTGATCCTGCGGCCCGAACCGGCCAACGACGACTACCAGCGCCGGATCGAGGAGGGCACCGGGGTGCCCGCGGTGTCGATGGCGTGCGTGCCGCTGCTGTCCGGCGAGATCACCTCGGGCATCCTCGGATTCATCAAGACCGGCGACCGCGAATGGACCGACGAGGAACTCAACGCGCTGCAGACGATCGCCACCCTGTTCGCCCAGTTGCAGGCGCGCATCGCGGCCGAGGAGCAACTGCACTATCTCGCCGAACACGACGACCTGTCGGGGCTGCTCAACCGACGAGCGCTGATCGCCCATCTCGACGCCCGGCTCGCCGGCGGGCAGCCGGGTCCGGTGGCCGTGTTGTTCCTGGATCTCGACCGGCTCAAGACGGTCAACGACTACCTCGGGCACAACGCCGGTGACCAGTTCATCCAGGTGTTCGCCGAACGCCTCAAGGCCGGGACCGACGCGCCCGCGGTGATCGCGCGGGTGGGCGGTGACGAATTCGTGGTGGTGCCCGACGAACCCATGGACGCCGCCGCGGTCGAGGGTTTCGCCCGCCGGCTACAGGACTTCCTGCAGCGTCGGGTCGTCATCGACGGCGAGACGCTGGCCCGCACCGTGAGCATCGGCGTCGCCGTCGGAGATCCCGGCCACGACACCACGACGGATCTGCTGCGCCACGCCGATCAGGCCGCCCTGTCGGCCAAGAGTTCCGGTGGCAGCAAGACCGCGGTGTTCACCACCGAGATGGCCTCTCAGCACGCGGTCCGCAACGACATCGAGCTGCACCTCGAAGGTGTGATCGACGAGGCCAGCGGTGCGTTGGTCCTGCACTACCTGCCCGAAGTCGACATGCGGACCGGGCAGGTGCTCGGCGCCGAGGCGCTGATCCGGTGGCGCCACCCGACCCGCGGGCTGCTGCTGCCCGAATCGTTCATCGGCGTCGCCGAGTCCATCAACCTCGCGGGGAAACTGGGCCGGCTGGTGATGCGCTCAGCGTGCGCGGACTTCGCCCAGTGGAAGTCGCGGCGGGCGATCGACACCGCGCTGCTGCGCATCAACGTCTCTCCCGTGCAACTGGTCTCCGACGGGTTCGCGGCCATCGTGGCCGGCACGCTCGACGAGTTCGGGCTCGACGGGCGCTCGGTGTGCCTGGAAATCACCGAAAGCGTTGTGGTGCAAGACATCGAGTCGACCCGGCACACACTGGCCGCGCTCAAGGAGGTCGGTGTGCGGATCGCCATCGACGACTTCGGCACCGGCTACAGCGTGCTCACCCACCTCAAGTCGCTACCGGTCGACACGGTGAAGATCGACCGCGGGTTCGTCCGGGAGCTCGGCCACAACGCCGGCGACCTCGCGATCGTGCGGGCCATCCTCGCGCTGGCGGACGCGTTCGAACTCGAGGTGGTGGCCGAGGGCGTCGAGACCGTCGCCGCGGCCAGGACGCTGCTCGACCTCGGCTGCCCGCGCGCCCAGGGTTTCATGCTGTCGCGTCCGGTCGACGCCGCGGCGATGGAGGCGCTCTTCCGCCAGGGCGAGATCCCGGTCGACGCGCTGCACCCGGACGGCACCGGCCCCGCGGACAACGGGCATCGGGCGTCGCGCTGAACGCAGCACTCGACATCCGTGCCGGCATCGAGTAAGACGAGTTGACCTTGTCTTCGGCCGGAGGCCGGGCCCGACGCAGGAGGACCGACACCGTGGCAGTGGCACCGTTCAACCACATCACCGCGACGTACACCGCGGGGCACGCCTGGATGTACGAGACCATCGTCGCGCCGTCGGTGTACCGGTCGCGCCAGATCATCGACTCCACATTCCTGTCGCACCTGCCCCAGGGCGCCCGCATCCTCGACGTCGGCGCGGGCGGCGGCCTGTTCACCAACTACCTGGCCGATCAGCGCCCGGATCTGACGATCGTCGGTGTCGATCTGGCCGAGCCACAACTCAAGCGGGCCCGGAAGCGGATGCGCGCCTACGCCGACCGCGTCACCTTCCAGAGGGGCGACGCCACCGCCCTGGACTTCCCGGACCGAAGCTTCGACGGGGTCATCAGCTACGGCTCGGTCAAGCACTGGACGTCACAGGAGAAGGGCATGGCCGAGTGCGTCCGCGTGCTCAAACCGGGCGGTCCGCTGCTGGTCACCGACGCCGACCGCAGCGCCACGTTCGACGACGCCAAGGACTTCATCTCGCACTACAAGATGCCACGCTTCCTCGACGGCCCGAACCTCGCGCTGTTCCGCACCTGGATCGCCGGTCGGTCGATCGACCTCGACGACGCCCGGGCGCTGGCTGCATCCGTCCACCTCGACGAGGTCGACGTGCGCCGCATCCCCGACTCGCCGCTGGTCATGATCGCCGGGCGGCGCCCCGCCGAGTAGTCCGGCGGTTCAGGCAGGCTGGGAGGCGGCGGCCTCGGTGTCGGTGCAGCAGAACCGCCGGCGGTAGTCCGAGGGCGTCACGCCGATGACGCGCCGGAAGTGGTGGCGCAGCAGCGTGGCGGTGCCGAAGCCGGACCGCTCGGCGATGCGGTCGATGTCCAGATCGCTCTCCTCGAGCATGCGACGCGCGTAGAGCACCCGCTGGTCGGTCACCCACTGCATGGGCGTGGTGCCGGTCTCCTCGACGAAGCGGCGGGCGAACGTGCGCGCGGACATGTTGGCGCGCCGGGCCAGCGTGGTGACGGTGTGCGGTTTCTCGAGGTTGGCCATGATCCAGTCCAACTGCGGGGCGAACCGTTCCGAACACCGCACCGGGATGGGCTGCTCGATGTACTGGCGCTGGCCGCCGTCGCGCTGCGGCGGCACGACCATGCGCCGCGCGATCGTGTTCGTGACCTCGCTGCCGAGTTCGCGCCGCACCAGGTGCAGGCAGGCGTCGATGCCCGCCGCGGTCCCCGCGCTGGTGATCAGGTTGCCGTCGTCGACGAACAGGACGTTGCGGTCCACCCGGGCGGTGGGGTACATCCGGGCCAGTTCCTCGGCGTGCATCCAGTGGGTGGTGCAGGGCCGGCCGTCGAGCAGGCCGGCCGCGCCCAGGACGAAGGCGCCCGAACAGACCGACAGGATGATCGCGCCGTTGGCCGCGGCGGTGCGCAGCGCGTCGAGCGCCTCGGCCGGATAGCCGTTCGCGCCTGCGCTGATCGCGGGCACCGCGACCAGGTCGGCATGCACCAGTTCGGCGAAATCGCAACTGGGCGTGATCAAGGCGCCGACCGTCGTCTGCACGGATTTTCCGGCCACCGGTCCGCAGACCTTGAAGTCGAAGTTCGGCACGCCGTCGGTGGACCGGTCGATTCCGAACACCTCGCAGATGACGCCGAACTCGAAAACCGCTAGCCCGTCCATCATCATTGCCGATACGCTTTTCAACGCCATGGCAGCATATTAGCGCAACCTGTCAGTGCTGCCACTGTTGGCTGGAATTCCCTCGTCGAAAAATAACTGCCATGACCACTGCACTGATCGCCCTCGCCGTGACCGCCCCGTTCGCGCTCACCGCCGCCCTGGCCTGGGTGGCTCACCGCAACGGGATCCTCCGCCTGCACCTCGACCAGTTCCGCGTCTTCGCGCCGATGCGCGGCCGGCTGTCCGACGGTCAGGAAGACCGGGACTTCTCCCGCGCCCAGCACGACCTCGAGGCGGTGCGCAGCCGCTTCGAGGAGCACCCGGTGTGGCCGTCCTCAGGTGCGGTCGGCGAACGGCGCTAGGTATGCCTCGACCGCCGTCCGGTACACCTGCGGTTGCTCGTCGTGGATGAGGTGACCGGCACCGGGCACGTACAGGTACGTCGCCCGGCGCCCGGTCTCCGCCATGCGCCGCATCTGCCCCGGCGGGGTCACCGAGTTCCCGGCCTCCAGCAGCAGCACGGGCGCACGCACCTGCTCCCACTGGCTCCAATAGTCTCGCCGCCCCCACTCGGCGGCGATGTCGATCCACTGCCTGCGCCGGCCGTGCAGCCGCCACCCGGTCGGCGTGCGGTCGAACGCCTCCAGGAAGTAGCGTCCCGCCACCGGGCCGAACTCCGCAAACACCTGCTCGGGGCTGGTGAACTCGACGGGCAGCGCATGCAGCCACGGCTCCCACGGGCCGGTGGTGCGGCCGCGGAAGTCCGGTGCCATGTCCTCGACGACCAGCGCGGTGACCAGATCCGGCCGGTCCGCCGCCAGGCACCAGGCATGCAGCCCACCCATGGAGTGGCCGATCAGCACGGCCGGCCGCGACAGCGCCGCCACCGCCGCGCCGAGTTCGGCGACGAAGTGGTCGGTGCCGACCGGGTGCGGCTCGACGACGTCGCGGCCGCGGTGCCAGGGCGCGTCGTAGGTGAACACCGCACCGAGCCCGGTCAGCCACGGCACCTGACGCCCCCAGGTGGAGCCGCGGCCCATCAGCCCGTGCACCAGGACCAGCGGTACGCCGGTACCGCCGCGGTGGGTCAGCGCAGCGTGATCCATGTGCTCATCTTGCCGTCCGCTACCGGTAATCTGAGCCCCATGCCCAGCCAGAACCCTGTGGTGAAGATCAACGCAATCGAGGTCCCGCCGGATGCCGGCCCGGAGCTGGAGAAGCGGTTCGCGCACCGCGCCCACGCCGTGGACAGCCAGCCCGGGTTCCTCGGCTTCCAGCTGCTGCGGCCGGTCAAGGGTGAGGACCGCTACTTCGTGGTGACCCAGTGGGAGTCCGAGGAGGCCTTCCAGGCCTGGGCCACCGGACCGGCGATCGAGGCGCACAAGGGGCAGGCCGCCAACCCGGTGGCCACCGGTGCGTCGCTCCTGGAATTCGAGGTTGTGCTCGACGTTGCGGGGTCGAGCAGTAAGGCGTGACGCGGGCCGGGTGAGACGACGGGCGACGGTCGCGGTGGCGACCGCCCTCGTCGCCGCCCTGGCCTGCGGATGCACACACGACGCCACAGCCCCTGCGGATGCCGCCTACGGCGCGCACATCGGGACCTCCACACCGCAGGGTCTGCGCGCGAAACAGACCATGGACATGGTCAACTCGGACTGGCCGATCGGCGACATCAACGTCGGCACGATGGCCGTCCCAGAACAGGTCGACCACATCATCGACGCGATGGGCAACCTGTGGTGGGACCGGCCGATCACGGTCACCGGCGTGAACATCGGCGCGGGCAACGCCACCCTGCACGTCGAGACGTCCTACGGCGCCGACCAGGACATCGAGCTGCGCACCGACGACGCAGGCCTGGTCGACCGCTTCGACGTCACCCTGCGACCACCGGTGATCCGCAGCTGGGCGGACATCGACGCCGCGCTCACCGAGTCGGGGGCGCGCTACTCCTACCGGGTGTCCAAGGTCAACGGCGGCCGCTGCCAGCAGGTGGCCGGCACCAACACCGAGCAGTCGCTGCCGCTGGCGTCGATCTTCAAGCTCTACGTCCTGCTCGCCGTGGCCGAGGCCGTCAAGGACGGCAGCGTCCGCTGGGACGATCAGCTCACCGTCACCCCGCGGGCCAAGGCCGTCGGCACCGCCGGACTCGACGAGCTGCCGCCCGGCGCCACCGTCTCCGTGCGGGCGGCCGCCCAGCAGATGATCTCGGCGAGCGACAACATGGCCACCGATCTGCTGATCGAGCGAATCGGGCCGCAGGCGGTGGAACGGGCGCTGGTCGCCGCCGGCCACCACGACCCGGCCAGCATGACGCCGTTCCCCACCATGCACGAGCTGTTCTCGGTCGGCTGGGGTGAACCCGACCTGCGCGAGCAGTGGCGGCACGCCGACGCCGATGGGCGCGCTGCGTTGCTGCGGCAGACCAACTCCCGCCCCTACGAACCCGACCCGACCCGCACCCACACCCCGGCCTCGGGGTACGGCGCCGAGTGGTACGGCAGCGCCGCCGACATCTGCCGGGTGCACGCCGCCCTGCAGGCCGCCGCCGTCGGCGAGGCCGCCCCGGTCAAGGACATCCTCTCGGCCATCCCCGGCGTCGACCTCGACCGCGGCAAATGGCCCTACATCGCCGCCAAGGGCGGCAACCTGCCGGGTGATCTGACCTTCAGCTGGTACGCCACCGACCACACCGGGCAGCCCTGGGTGGTCAGCTTCCAGCTCAACTGGGAGCGGTTCAAGAGCCGGACGGCGGCCGCCTGGCTGCTGTCGATCATCCACCAGACGTTCGCGATGGTCCCGGTCGACCACTAGACCGTCGCGGGAGGGGTTACGCTCCACCTGCTGCGGTGAACGGGAACCCGGTGGGAATCCGGGGTGGCCCTCGCCACTGTGAACGGGAAGTCGGCGTCCGACGTGCCACTGCTCGCGCCCCGCGTGAGTGGGAAGGCGGACGCCGCCGTACCGGACCACCCTGACGGGTGGATCCGGCAGAACCCGTGAGCCAGGAGACCGGCCGCAGCACCGACAACGATGCCCACGAGGTGCTGGGCGGAAAGGCATACGCCGACAACATGCACATCGCAGAGGGATTCCTCCCCCCGGCGCACGCGGTCGCCTGGACCGTCGCGGCAGCGCCGTTCGTGATCCACGGGGCCAGACAGGTCGCCGTCACCGTCAAACGCCATCCGTCCTCGGGGCCGCTGCTGGCCGCGGCCGGCGCGTTCTCGTTCGTCATGTCGGCGATCAAACTTCCGTCGGTGACGGGGTCGAGTTCGCACCCGACCGGCACCGGGTTGGGCACCGCGATCTTCAAACCGCCGGTCATGGCGTTCCTGGGGACCATCGTGCTGCTGTTCCAGGCGCTGTTGCTCGCCCACGGCGGCATCACCACCCTCGGCGCCAATGCGTTCTCGATGGCGATCGCGGGGCCGTGGGCCGGCTTCGCGGTGTTCTTCGCGCTGCGCAAGGCCGGGCTCGGCGTGCTGCCCGCGGTGTTCGCGCTGGCCTTCGTCGCCGACCTCGTCACCTACGTCGTCACGAGTGTCCAGCTGGCGCTGGCCTTTCCGGCGGCCGACGGCGGTTTCGGCGAGAGCCTCGCCGAGTTCATGGGCGTCTTCGCGCTCACCCAGGTGCCACTCGCGATCGTCGAGGGCCTGATCACCGTCGTCATCGTCCGCGTGCTCATGCAGGTGGCCTCGTCCGAACTGTGCAACCTCGGCTTCCTCACGGGCCGCGACGTACCGGCCGGCGCCGACCACCGCAGCGGCGAGCGCGAGGAGGTCCAGTCGTGAGCGCGCGAGTGCGCAAAGCCTCGGGCGGCGTCCCGACCCTCATGCTGACGATCGGGCTGCTCGTGCTGGCCGCCGCGATCGCCGTCGGATCCCTGCTCTACGGCTACTCCCGTGACGCCGGCGCCGAGTTCGGCGGCGCCGACGGCCAGGCCGAAGAGGTGATCACCGAGATCGACGCGGGGTACGAGCCGTGGTTCTCCCCGCTGGTCGGCGAGCTGCCGGGCGAGGTCGAGTCCGGGCTGTTCGCGATCCAGGCCGGTCTCGGCGGCATCGTCCTCGGCGGCGCCGTCGGGTGGTACGCGGGCCGCAGGCGGGGCCGCCAGGAGGCGCTCGCCCCGGCCGGGCCGGCGACGGCCGCCGAGGAGGATCGCGGCTCGAACTGAGTCTTTCGCAGTGAACCCACTGGAACTCAGCGCGGCCCGCAACCGCTGGTCGACCGACCCCGCCGCCGAGAAGCTCTGGCTCTACGGGGGCCTGCTGCTGTGCGCGATGGTGCTGCCGCCGCGCACGGGGGCGCCGCTGGTGCTCGCGGCGGTCGGGGTGGTGACGCTCGCGTTCGCCCGGGTGCGGCCGCGCCTGTTCCTGCTCGCGCTGCTCGGCCCGGCGGTGTTCATCGCGCTGGGCGCGCTGCCGATCGCGGTGAGCCTGCGCGGCGGCCCGCACCTCGAGCCCGGCGGTGTCGGCGTCGCCGTGGACACCGCGCTCCGGGCGATCGCCGCCTCGGCGGCCACGATCGGGCTGGCGTCGACGACGCTGATGGCCGATCTGCTCGACCTGGCCCGCCGGGCCGGGGTGCCCGCCCCGCTCTGCCACGTCGCCGACCTGACGTACCGGCTGGTCGGCATCCTCGTGCAGTCCGCCCGCGCGTCGCGCGAAGCGGTCGGGCTGCGGCTGGGAATGCGCCGCCCGCGCGATGCGATCACGGTGATCGGCGCCCAGTCCGCGCTGGTCTTCGTCCGCGCGACCGACCGCGCCCGCGCCATGTCGGAGGCGATGTCGATGCGCGCGGAACCGGGAATGACCGCGGTGCTCACCGCTGACCGGCCCGTCCGCCCGGCCCGGCTGGCCGTCACCGCCGCGCTGCTCGCCGCGATCTCGGCGGTGTCGATCCTGACGTGGAGGAGCTGGCATGCCGGGTGACGGTGCCGCGGTTCTCGCGCTGGAGGACGTCGGCTTCGCCTATCCCCGCGGACCGGAGGTTCTCGACCGGGTGGACCTGGCGCTGCGGGCGGGTCAGCGCATCGCGCTGCTCGGTGCCAACGGCTCGGGGAAGACGACGCTGCTGCGGATCCTCGTCGGTCTCACCACACCGACCACGGGACGGCTGCTGCTCGGCGGGACCGCGCTGCGCGGCACGCGGGCCGACCGCACCCGGTTGCGCTCCCAGGTGCAGATGGTGTTGCAGGAGCCCGACGACCAGATCGTCGGCGCGACGGTGCGCGCGGACGTGTCGTTCGGGCCGGTGAACCTCGGCCTGGACCGGACCGAAGTGGTGGCCCGTGTCGACGAGGCGATGGCCGCGCTGGGGATCGCCGACCTCGCCGACCGGCCGCCCAACCTGCTGTCGTTCGGGCAGCGCAAGCGGGTGTCGATCGCCGGCGCCGTGGCCATGCGCCCGCGCGTGCTGCTGCTCGACGAGGCCACGGCGGGCCTGGACCCGCGCGCGGTCGAGGACCTGCTCACCACGCTCACCGCGCTGTCCGACGCGGGCACCGCGGTGGTGCTCGCCACCCACGACGTCGACGTGGCGTGGACCTGGTCGCGGGAGTGCCTCGTGCTCGGCGGGCGCAGCATCCGCCGCGGACCCACCCACGAGCTGCTGGCCGACGATGAACTGCTGGCCGGCGCCCGGCTCGCCGTCCCGTGGGGTGCCGCGGTGTCGCGTCTGCTGAACCGCACCGTGCTGCGCCCCGGCGAGCTGTGAGCTCCCCACAGACAGCACAGAGGCGGCCACCCGGGGGTGACCGCCTCTGCGTGTGACGGGGTTACTCGGCCGCGCTGGGCGCGCCGGCGGCGCCGGCCTGTGCCAGGTCGGGTTCGGCCGGCTCGGTGCGCTTCGGCCCACCGGAGAAGGTGAACCGGGCGTCCTCGCCGGTGCCGGTGCCGTCCCAGCCCTCGACGTCGACCGTGACGAGCTGACCCGGACCGACCTCTTCGAACAGGATCTTCTCCGACAGCTGATCCTCGATCTCGCGCTGGATGGTGCGCCGCAGCGGGCGGGCACCGAGCACCGGATCGAAGCCGCGCTTGGCCAGCAGCGCCTTGGCGTTGTCGGTCAGCTCCATGGCCATGTCCTTGGCCTTGAGCTGGTTGCCGACGCGGCCGATCATCAGGTCGACCATCTTGATGATCTCGTCCTGCGTCAGCTGGTGGAACACGATGATGTCGTCGATGCGGTTGAGGAACTCCGGCCGGAAGTGCTTCTTGAGCTCGTCGTTGACCTTCTGCTTCATCCGCTCGTAGTTGTTCTCGCCGCCCCCGGAGGAGAAGCCGAGACCAACGGCCTTGCTGATGTCGCTGGTGCCGAGGTTCGAGGTGAAGATCAGCACGGTGTTCTTGAAGTCGACCGTGCGACCCTGACCGTCGGTGAGGCGGCCGTCCTCGAGGACCTGCAGGAGGCTGTTGTAGATCTCCTGGTGGGCCTTCTCGATCTCGTCGAACAGCACCACCGAGAACGGCTTGCGGCGCACCTTCTCGGTGAGCTGGCCGCCCTCTTCGTAGCCGACGTAGCCCGGAGGGGCACCGAACAGCCGCGATGCGGTGAAGCGGTCGTGGAACTCGCCCATGTCGATCTGGATGAGCGCGTCGTCGTCGCCGAACAGGAAGTTGGCCAGCGCCTTGGACAGCTCGGTCTTACCGACACCGGACGGGCCGGCGAAGATGAACGAGCCCGACGGGCGCTTGGGGTCCTTCAGGCCGGCGCGGGTGCGGCGGATGGCTTTCGAGACCGCGCGCACCGCGTCTTCCTGGCCGATGATCCGCTTGTGCAGCTCGTCCTCCATGCGGAGCAGACGCGTGGTCTCCTCCTCGGTGAGCTTGAAGACCGGGATCCCGGTCCAGTTGCCCAGGACCTCGGCGATCTGCTCGTCGTCGACCTCGGCGACCACGTCGAGATCGCCCGAACGCCACTGCTTCTCCCGCTCGGCACGCTGGGCGACCAGCTGCTTCTCGCGGTCGCGCAGGTTCGCGGCCTTCTCGAAGTCCTGCGCGTCGATCGCGGACTCCTTCTCCCGGCGGGCGTCGGCGATCTTCTCGTCGAATTCGCGCAGGTCTGGCGGAGCGGTCATCCGGCGGATGCGCATCCGGGCGCCGGCCTCGTCGATCAGGTCGATCGCCTTGTCCGGCAGGAACCGGTCGTTGATGTAGCGGTCGGCCAGCGTCGCGGCGGCCACCATCGCGGAATCGGTGATCGAGACGCGGTGGTGCGCCTCGTACCGGTCGCGCAGACCCTTGAGGATCTCGATGGTGTGCTCGACGGTCGGCTCGCCCACCTGCACGGGCTGGAAGCGGCGCTCCAGCGCGGCGTCCTTCTCGATGTACTTGCGGTACTCGTCGAGGGTGGTGGCGCCGATGGTCTGCAGCTCACCGCGGGCCAGCTTCGGCTTGAGGATGCTGGCGGCGTCGATCGCGCCCTCGGCGGCACCGGCACCGACGAGCGTGTGCAACTCGTCGATGAACAGGATGATGTCGCCGCGGGTGTTGATCTCCTTGAGCACCTTCTTCAGGCGCTCCTCGAAGTCACCGCGGTAGCGGCTGCCGGCGACCAGCGAGCCGAGGTCCAGGGTGTAGAGCTGCTTGTCCTTGAGGGTCTCGGGGACCTCACCGTGCACGATCGCCTGCGCGAGGCCCTCGACGACGGCGGTCTTGCCGACACCGGGCTCGCCGATCAGCACCGGGTTGTTCTTGGTGCGGCGGCTCAGCACCTGCATGACCCGCTCGATTTCCTTCTCACGGCCGATGACCGGGTCGAGCTTGCCCTCCATCGCCGCGGCGGTCAGGTTGCGGCCGAACTGGTCGAGCACCAGCGAGGTGGACGGGTTGCCGGACTCGCCGCCACGGCCACCGGTACCGGCCTCCGCGGCCTCCTTGCCCTGGTAGCCGGACAGCAGCTGGATGACCTGCTGGCGCACTCGCGTCAGTTCGGCGCCGAGCTTGACCAGCACCTGCGCGGCGACGCCCTCGCCCTCGCGGATCAGGCCGAGCAGGATGTGCTCGGTTCCGATGTAGTTGTGGCCGAGCTGCAGCGCCTCACGCAGGGACAGCTCGAGGACCTTCTTGGCGCGCGGGGTGAACGGGATGTGACCCGACGGCGCCTGCTGGCCCTGGCCGATGATCTCCTCGACCTGGCTGCGCACGCCTTCCAGCGAGATACCCAGCGACTCCAGCGACTTGGCCGCTACGCCTTCGCCCTCGTGGATGAGGCCGAGGAGGATGTGCTCGGTGCCGATGTAGTTGTGGTTGAGCATCCGGGCTTCTTCCTGAGCCAGGACGACGACCCTGCGGGCACGGTCGGTGAAACGTTCGAACATCGGTGGTTACCTGCTCTCCATCGCATAGGTGGTACAGACACTTCGGAAGCCGGGGCCACCGACATGCACCGCACCTGCCGTCCACTCTATCGGGCGGCGGCACCGGGTGCCGTGGTCGGCGGCCCCTACCGCCGCTCCCGGTGCTGTCCATCTCAACGCCGCACTCAGAGGATTCGTTTCCGCCCGGCCGCTCAGCGCGGTTCGCCGCTAGCGAAAAGGCCGGTGACAAACCATCGCCGCTACTGAAACGCCGAAACGGGCAACGCGTATGCGCGTTGCCCGTTTCGTCTGCTTCGACCGGTCTCAGGTGGCGGCGTGAAAGGCGTCGATGACGTCGGCCGGGATCCGGCCCCGCGTCGACACGTTGTGCCCGTTGCGCCGGGCCCAGTCGCGGATCGCGGCGCTCTGCTCGCGATCGATGGCGCCGCGGCCCTTGACCGGACCGGAGGCGCGGCCACGCCTGCGGCCGCCGACACGGCGACCGGCGTCGACCCACTGCTTGAGGTCGTTACGCAGCTTGGCGGCATTCTTGGATGAGAGATCGATCTCGTAGCTCACGCCGTCGATCCCGAATTCGACCGTTTCGTCGGCGGTGCCCGCACCGTCGAAATCATCGACCAACGTGACGGTGACTTTCTTGGCCATCAGTTCACACTGACCCTTCTACCTGCGCTTGGTGGATAGTTACGGCACTCGAATCCCCGCATCCAATGTGCCACATTAAGCGCAACTATTCAACGACGCGCCGGTAGTCCGAGTTCAGTTGCCGTGTCGACGAACTATCGGGAACAGAATTGTCTCCCTAATTGACAGGCCGGTCAAGGCCATCAACAACCGGTCGACGCCCATTCCGGTACCCGTGGCGGGCGGCATACCGTACTCCAAAGCGGTAAGGAAATCGTCATCGAGGACCATCGCCTCATCGTCTCCCGCGGCCGCCGCGCGGGCCTGCGCCTCGAACCTTTCCCGCTGGATTATCGGATCGCTGAGTTCGGAGTATCCGGTCGCCAACTCGAATTTACGAACGTAGAGATCCCACTTCTCGGTGACGCCGGGAACGCTGCGGTGCGAGCGGGTGAGCGGGGTGGTCTCGACCGGGAAGTCGCGGACGAACGTCGGCGCCCACAATGTGTCCCCCACGGTGTGCTCCCACAGTTCCTCGACCAATTTCCCGTGCCCGTAGCCGCGGTCGCGGGGAATCTCGGCACCGAGGCGCTCGGCGATACGCCAGAGTTCTTCTGCGGGCGTCTGGGGTGTGATCTCTTCGCCGAGCGCGGCCGACAGTGACGGATACATTTCGAGCGAGTCCCACTCGCCGTCGAGGTCGTAAACCGTGCCATCCGGCAATGGCACTTGGCGCGTCCCGATCGCCTCGTCGGCGACCTCCTGAATGAGCTCCCGCGTCACCGTCGCGGAATCGTTGTAGTCGCCGTAAGCCTGATAAGTCTCGAGCATCGCGAATTCGGGGGAATGCGTCGAATCAATGCCTTCGTTGCGGAAGTTGCGATTGAGCTCGAATACCTTCTCGAATCCGCCGACCAGTGCCCGCTTGAGGAACAGTTCCGGCGCGATGCGCAGGTACAGGTCCACGTCGAGCGCGTTGGAGTGGGTGATGAACGGCCGGGCGGCAGCACCGCCGGCCAGGGTCTGCAGCATGGGGGTCTCGAGTTCGAGGAATCCGCGCCGTTCGAGGGCGTTGCGCACCGCGCGCACGACCGAGACGCGCTGCCGCGCGATGGTGCGCGCCTCCGGCCGCACGATCAGGTCGACGTAGCGCTGCCGGACGCGCGCCTCCTCGCTCATCTCCTTGTGCGCGACCGGCAACGGTCGCAGCGCCTTGGAGGCGATTTGCCAGGAGTCGGCGAGCACAGAGAGCTCGCCGCGACGCGAGCTGATGACCTGGCCGTGGACGAACACGATGTCTCCGAGATCGACGTCGGCTTTCCACGCGTCGAGCGACTCCTGCCCCACCTCGGCCAGGCTGATCATCGCCTGCAGCTGGGTGCCGTCCCCCTCCTGCAGGGTGGCGAAGCAGAGCTTGCCGGAGTTGCGGGCGAACACGACCCGGCCCGCGACGCCCACGATCTCACCGGTCTGGGTGTCGACCGGCAGGTCGGCGAAGGTGGCACGCAGGTCGGCCAGGGTGTGGGTGCGGGCGACCTCGACGGGATACGGGTCGCGGCCCTCCTCCAGCAGCCGCTCGCGTTTGGCCTGACGGATGCGGAACTGCTCGGGAAGGGCAGCGTCATGGCTGGACTCGGATTCGGGCGAGGTATCGCCACCGGCGGCTGGTGTCACGGGGTGCCAGCTTAGTGCGGGTTCCCATGGCCCCCTGCCACCTGCGGCGACGCCGCTCCCGCGGACCGGGGCCCGCGGCGCCTTTAATGGAGCCATGCCCGGCCCGATCGATCACGACGCCGTCGCCGCCCTGTCGTCCGAGCCACTGGACTGGCGGTACAAGGGGCTGCCCGCGGCGTGGTCGGGCGCCACCGCCGCCGACGTCTGCGCCCGCCAGCCCGACCTGTTCGCCTCCGGCGCGCTGGGCCCGGTGTGCGTGCTCAACGCCTCGGCACTCACCCACAACCTGGTGACGATGGCCCGGTGGTGCCGCGCACGCGGCGTGGAGCTGGCGCCGCACGGCAAGACGCACATGGCGCCGCAGTTGCTGGCGCGCCAGTTCGCCGCGGGTGCGGTCGCGGTCACCGCGGCCACGGTCGGGCAGGCGCGGGTGTTCCGCGCCTTCGGCGTGCGCGAGATCGTGCTGGCCAACGAGGTGGTCGACCCGGCCGGCCTGTCCTGGCTCGGCGACCAGTTGGCGGCCGATCCGGCGTTCCGGGTGGTCTGCTGGGCCGACTCCGTGGCGGGCGTCGCGGCCATGTCCGCCGCGCTGGACGGCGCGGCCCGGCCGCTCGACGTCTGCGTCGAGGTCGGAATGGGCGGCGGGCGCACCGGGTGCCGCACCGACGCCGACGCCGACGCGGTCGCCCGCGCGGTCACCGCCGCGCCCGGGCTGCGGCTGGTCGGCGTCGCGGGATACGAGGCGGCCCGCGGCCATGAGGTGACCGCCGCCGCGCTCACCGAGGTCACCGGCTATCTGACGCGGCTGCGCGCGGCGGTGGTGCGGCTGGCCCCGCTCTTCGAGACCGACGAGGTGATGGTCACCGCGGGCGGCAGCACGTACTTCGACGCGGTCGCCGACGTGCTCACCGGCGACTGGCCGTCGGGGATGACCGTGCGCACCGTGCTGCGCAGCGGGTGCTACCTCACCCACGATGACGGGCTCTATCACCGCACCTCACCGATGCCGCGCACCGGCGATGCGGGCTTGCGGCCCGCGATGAGCGTGTGGGCCCGGACGGTGTCGCGGCCCGAACCCGAGCTGGCCCTGGTGACGATGGGCCGCCGCGACGTGTCGTTCGACCAGGGGCCGCCGATCCCGACGTCGTTGACCGGCAGCGAGGTCAGCCACCTGCACGACCAGCACGCATTCGTCCGGCTCGGACCCGCCGACCGCGGTCTGGAGGTGGGCGACTGGGTGCGGTTCGGCGTCTCCCACCCCTGCACGACGTTCGACAAGTGGCAGCTGATCCCCGTGCTCGACGACGATCATCGGGTGGTCGAGCTGGTCCGCACGTTCTTCTAGCGTCAGCGGGCCTGTTTGAGCCGGCCGCGCTGGTTGTCGCGGTTGCGTTCGAAGACCAGCCGCAGACCGTCGAGCGTGAGGTGGCGGTCGTAGTGCTGCACCGTGTGCACATGCGGCAGCACCAGCGGGGCGGTGTGTCCGGTCGCGAGCACCGTGACGTCGTCCCCGGAGAACCCGTCGATGTCGGAACGGATGCGGTTGACCAGGCCGTCGACCAGCCCCGCGAACCCGAACACGGCCCCGGCCTGCATGCACTCGACGGTGTTCTTGCCGACCACCGAGCGCGGGCTGGTCAACTCGACCCGGCGCAACGCCGCCGACCGCGCGGCGGCCGCGTCCGAGGACACCTGCACGCCGGGGGCGATGGCGCCGCCGAGGAACTCGCCCTTCGCCGACACCACGTCCACGCAGATCGAGGACCCGAAGTCGACGACCACGGCGGCGCCGCGGTAGCGCTGATAGGCCGCCAGGCAGTTGACGATCCGGTCCGCGCCGACCTCCTTGGGGTTGTCGACGAGCAGCGGGATCCCCGTGCGCACGCCCGGTTCGATCAGCACATGCGGCACCGACGGCCAGTACTGCTCGAGCATCAACCGGACCTCGTGCAGCACCGACGGCACCGTGGACAGGCCGGCCGCCCCGGTGAGGCGTTCGGCGTCGTCGCCGATCAGGCCGTCGATGGTGAGCGCCAACTCGTCGGCGGTGGCTTCCGATTCGGTGCGGATCCGCCACTGCTGCACCACCTTCGCGTGATCCCCTGACCCGGAGATCAACCCCACGGTGGTGTGGGTGTTACGGACGTCGATCGCGAGCAGCACGTCACTTACCTCGGGGAGACGAGGTCGGCCGCGGTGTCCGGGACGTGCGCGGGGTCGGTGCCCAGGTCGACCGGGCGGTTGTCGGCGTCGACGAACACCACCCGCGGCTGGTACGCACGGGCCTCGGCATCGTCGATGACGCCGTAGGCGATCAGGATAACCAGGTCACCGGGATGCACGAGATGGGCTGCGGCGCCGTTGATCCCGATGACGCCGCTGCCGCGGGCGCCGGTGATCGCGTAGGTGACCAGCCGGTTGCCGTTGTCGATGTCGACGATCGTGACCTGTTCGCCGTCGAGCAGGTCGGCGGCGTCCATCAGGTCGGCGTCGATGGTCACCGAGCCGACGTAGTGCAGATCTGCCTGGGTGACCGTGGCGCGGTGGATCTTCGACTTCAGCATCGTGCGCTGCATCAGTTCCTCCAGGGCAGCTCGTGGTCGGGTGAGCCGACCCGGGGGTGGCCGTCGATTCCCGCCGATGCCCCGATGTCGATCGCGATGTTGTCGAGCAGTCGGGTGCGGCCCAGCCGGGCGGCGATCAGCAGACGGCCGGCGCCCTCGGGCGGCGGCGGGCCGAGCATCGGATCGCGGACCTGCAGGTAGTCGACGTCGATGGCGGGCACCTCGTCGAGGACGGCGCGCGCCGCATCGAGTGTCGCGGCCACCCCGCCCGACGCGGCGTACATCCCGGCCAGCAGGGCCGCCGACAGCGCGCCTGCGTGTTCGCGCTCGACCTCGTCGAGGTAGCGGTTGCGCGACGACAGCGCCAGCCCGTCGGCTTCCCGCACCGTCGGGACGCCGACGATCTGGGTGTCGATGTTGAGGTCGCTCACCATCTGCCGGATCAGCACCAGCTGCTGATAGTCCTTCTCGCCGAAGAACGCGCGGTCGGGCCGCACGATCTGCAGCAGTTTGCACACCACCGTCAGCACGCCGGCGAAATGGCCTGGGCGAGAAGCGCCTTCGAGATCCTCTCCCAGCGGGCCGGGATGCACCGAGGTGCGGGTGCCGTCGGGGTACATGTCCGTGACGCCCGGCGTGAACGCCACGTCGACATTCTCGGCGCGCAGCGCGGCGAGGTCGTCGTCGAGCGTGCGCGGATAGGCGTCGAGGTCCTCCCCCGCCCCGAACTGCAGCGGGTTGACGAAGATCGACACCACGACCACCGCGCCCTGGACGCGTTTGGCCTGCCGGATCAGCGTGAGGTGGCCCTCGTGCAGCGCCCCCATGGTGGGCACCAGCATCACCCGCCTGCCGGTGGTGCGCAGCGCGCGGGTGACGTCGGCGACGTCGCGCGCCGCGCGGTAGATGTTGAGTTCGCCGGGGGTGAACTTCGGCGGTCGGCGGCCGATCACGACTGACCCGCCAGTACCGCGAAGACGTCTTCCGGAGCGTGCGCCCGCTGCGCGGTCCGCAGCGAGTTGGCCCGGTACGCGTCGGCCAGATTCGTGTCGACCTCTGCCAGCGCCCGCAGGTGGCGGCTCACCGCGGCAGCGTCGCCGCGGGCCACCGGACCGGTCAGCGCGGACTGACCCCGCTGCAGCGCATTCTCCAGCGAGGCGCGGGCCAGCGGCGCGATCACCCGTTCGGCGATGCCGCCGGGGGCGTCGCCGACGAGTTCCTGGCCGAGCAGCTCCTGTCCCCACAGCGCCGAGCGCAGTGCCTCCACCGCGTCGAGGATCACGGTGATGACGTGGTTGCCGCCGTGGGCCAACGCCGCGTGGTACAGCGCGCGGGCGTCCTCCCGCACCCGGAACGGTTCGCCCCCGATCTCGAGGACCAGCGACTGTGCGACGGCGTAGCCCACCTCGTCGGCGGCGGTGACGCCGAAGCACGCGTCGGGCAGGCGCGCGATGTCCTCGTCGGATCCGGTGAACGTCATCGCCGGATGGATGGCCAGTGGTACACAGCCTCGCTCGGTGAGCGGGCCGAGGATCCCGACGCCGTTGGCACCCGAGGTGTGGGCCACGATCGCGCCCGGACGCACCGCGCCGGTGGCGGCCAGGCCCGAGACCACCCCGGCCAGTTCGGCGTCGGGTACCGCGAGCAGCAGCAGCTCCGCGCGTTCGGCGACGTCGTGGACGGGGAGCACCGCACTGTCGGGCAGGCGGCGCTGCGCCCGCGTCCGCGACGCCTCGGAGATGGCGCTGCAGGCCGTCACCACGTGTCCGGCGCGTTCGAGTGCGACGCCCAGTGCCGTTCCCACCCGCCCGGCGGAGATGATGCCGACCGACAACCGGGCCGGACGCATCCCCTCGGGTGGACCCCACGCACGCGTCTGGGGCTGCTCCATCGCAGACGACCTCGCAAGTCTTTTCGGTGATCCGGTTACGTTCCGGTCCTGCCGAGCGGGTACCGGACGGTCGCTAGCAGGTTAGCTCACTCCTCGCGGCGCCGACGACCGCCGCCGGTGGCCGGGCTCGCCTGCAGGCGCGCCAGCAGATCGGCCACCGACTGACCGCCGGTGTCCTCGACGCTGCGGTGCCGTCGGGCCTGGGCTTCCTCGGGGGTTTCCTCGGTGATTTCCTCCGCGGGCGCCGGCGGCGGGGGCGGGGTGGACGGTTCGGCCGCCAGCACGGGAGGCGCGGCAGGTTCTTCGCGGCCGGACTCGTCCTCGGCGGTGTCGGCCGGGGCCGAATGCCTGCCGCGGGGCACCTCGACCGGCGACGCCGTCATCGCCGGCTCGGGCGCGCGACGGCGGCCGACGTACTCCTGGGCCGAGCCGTTCTCCGTCGGTCCGGGCACCCAATTGCTGCCCGGGGCACCGGCCGGGATCCAGGCGCCCTCGGCGGGTGCGGGCTGCCATTCGTCGGGCGCGGCGACCGGTCCGGGCTGCGGTTCGGGTTCGGGTTGGGGCTGGGGCTCGAAATTTGGCTGCGGTTCGGGCTGGGGCTGCGGCTCGAAATGGGGCGGGGGCGGCGGGTACGGACCGGCCGGGGCGGGCCGCTGCCACTGGTTGGGCGGCTGCGGCCCGAACGGCGCCGGCTGCGGCCCGAACGGCTGCGGCTGCGGCCCGAACGGCTCCGGCTGCGGCCCGAACGGCTGGGGCTGGGGCTCTTCGGCACGGCGGCGCCGGCCCCCGCGTTCCTCCTCGGCGGGCCCGGCCTCGGACGGCCGCCGGTGCGCACCGCCGAATTCGGGCACCGGCTCCGGTTCGGGCGGCTGCGGTTCGGCCGGCACGTCGATGATCGGGCTCTCTTCGGTCCGCACGTCGGTGTCGTCGACCTCGTCGGCGCGCAGCATCTCGTCGAGGCGGCTGCTGCTGACCCGGCCGGTGGTCTCGGAGTCCGTGGCCCAGTCGCTGTAGGCGCGCACCGTGGTGCGGTCGTGCTCGATGGCCGGCCGGTGGGCCAGGTCGGTGTCGAACAGGATCTCGAGATTCGTGCGCAGCGCGGCCAGCTCGGCGCGCAGCGCGGCCACTTCGTCGGCCGCCTGGGCGCGCAGTTCGTGGGCGAGTTCCCGGCGCAGCTGGGACTCGACGGTCAACTCGTATTCGCGGCGGGCCGAGATCTCCCGGTCCAGCTGCAGGTCGTAGACCAGCTTGAGGTCGCGCGCCTTGGCCTGGTCCACGTCGCTTTGCCGGCGATAGATCACCGAGACGAACGCCGCGACCACCGCGGCCCACAACGCCAGGATGACAGCGAGTTTCAGAAGTTCCACCCGGTTGGTGAACACCAGCGCCGAACTTGCCAGGATCGCGAGCACCAGCAACACCGTGAGCAGCATCCAGCCCGGCCTGCGACCACCGCGCCGGGCGCGGCCTCCGCGGGGCTGGACGGTCATGGGGCGACTGTACCCGCCACAGGTCACCTAGCGTGTCGACCCACACGGCGATTCGGCCGACGACCGTGTGGCGCCGCTCATTCCGGTGCCGCGTCGCGTTCTTCGGGCGGTTCGGGCGGGGACTTACAGCAATGCTGCAACCACATCCCGGCAATCATCAGGGCGGCCGCGCTGGCGGCCGCGACCACCACCCCCGCGGTGTCCTCGCCGGCCGCACGCAACACGTCGCGCTGCGGCAGCAGCCGCACCAGGATCCCGGCCCACCATCCGCACACCACCGCGCCGACCCAGGCCGACGCCTTGGCGATCACCACTGATCGGGCCACCGCGAGCGGGTGCAGCCGCCCGGGTCCGTCGCCGATCTCGCCGTCGCGAATCTTGGCGCGCACGTTGGCCGCCCACGCCGCCACCCCGGCCGCGACACCGAGCAGGGACAGCCCGGTCCACACGGTGATCGGCGGGAACACCCGCGGATAGGCGAACAGCGCCGCAAAATAGCCGACCGCGGCGGCCGCGAGCACCGCGGCCGCGAGGTCACGCTTACGCGTCGGTCCCATCAGTCGGCCGGGGTCTGCGCGATCAGACTCAGCTCGGTGCGCCGGACGCCGGCGCGTTCGGCCGCGTCGAGCTCCTCGAGCCACAGCGACACCGGGCGGGTGGTGCCCGCGGTGGTGAGCGTGGCGTCGGGTGCGACGGCCAGCCACGGCATGAGCACGAACGCCCGCAGGTGGGCGTACGGGTGTGGCAGCGTCAACTCGGCTGTCGTGGACCGCACCTCGTTGTCGCCGTCATGACAGGTGACGATGTCGACGTCGAGGGTGCGCGGGCCCCAGCGCTGGTCGCGGACGCGGCCGGCGGCCTGTTCGAGCGCCTGCCCGCGGCGCAGCCAACCGAGGCAGTCGAGATCGGCGTCCTCGGCGAGTACCACCGCGTTGAGGAACGCGCCCTGTTCGACCCCGCCCCACGCCTCGGTCTCGTAGACGGGCGACACCGCACGTACCGCGCCGCCCAGACCGTCGACGACGGACTGCAACCGCGCCAGCCGGTCACCGACGTTGGAGCCGATGGACAGCACCACCCGGGTCACGGGCGCTCCTCCCGGCCGCCGGGCGCGGCGCCCCGCCCGCCGCGCCGCGAGCGGCGGGCCACCACCGCGACGTCGGAGAAGGTCAGCGGAATCGGCGCCTGCGGTTTGTGCACCACCACCTCGACGGCGTGCACCCGTTCGTCGGTCATCACGCCCTCGGCGATCTCGGCGGCCACGGTCTCGATGAGATTGCGCGCCGGCCCGCCGACGATGTCGGCCGCGCGCTGCGCGAGCCCGCCGTAGTCGAGGGTGTCGGCCAGGTCGTCGCTGGCCGCGGCGGCGGCGTGATCGGTCCACACGGTCATGTCGATGACGAAGTCCTGCCCGTCGCGGCGTTCGTGGTCGTACACCCCGTGGTTGCCGCGCACGGTCAGCCCGCGCAGTTCGATCCGGTCAGCCATCCCCACCGCCTTTCCAGGCCTCCACCACTTTCAGCGCGTCCACCGAGGCGCGCACGTCGTGTACCCGCACACCCCACGCACCGTGCATCCCGGCGAGCGCGGAGATCACCGCGGTGGCGGTCTCCCGCCCGTCGGGTGGCCGCACCCGGCCGTCGGCATCGGCGAGCAGCGCCCCGAGGAACCGCTTGCGCGATGCGCCGACCAGCACCGGGATCCCGGTGGCGACCAGTTCGGGCAGGGCCCGCAGCAGCGCCCAGTTGTGCCCGGCGGTCTTGGCGAACCCGAGACCGGGGTCGATGATCAGCCGGCGCGGGTCGACGCCCGCGGCGACCGCGGCGCCGACACCGGCCAGCAGCTCCGCGCGGACCTCGCCGACCACGTCGCCGTAGGCGGGCACCTCGTGCGGCCGGTCGGCGCGCACCGAGCGCCAGTGCATCAGGACCCACGGCACCCCGGCGTCGGCGACGACGCCGGCCATCGCCGGGTCGGCCCGCCCGCCGGACACGTCGTTGACGATCCCGGCCCCGTGTTCGAGCGCGGCGGCCGCGACGCGGGCGTGCATGGTGTCGATGCTGACGGTGACGCCCTCGGCGCTGAGCGCCGCGACGACCGGCACCACCCGGGCGGCCTCCACCTCGGGGTCGATCCGGGTGGCGCCGGGTCGGGTCGACTCCCCGCCGACGTCGATGATCGCGGCGCCGTCGGCGATTAACGCCAAACCGTGCGCGACGGCGCGGTCGGCGTCGAGGAACTGACCTCCGTCGGAGAAGGAGTCGGCGGTGACGTTGACGACGCCCATCACCTGCACGCGGGTGGCGCTCACTTGCGCAAGATCAGATCCAGCGCCTCGGCCCGCGATGCCTTGTCGGTCTTGAACTGGCCGCGGACCGCGGAGGTGGTGGTGACGGCGCCGGGTTTGCGGATGCCGCGCATCGCCATGCACAGGTGCTCGGCCTCGATGACCACGATCGCGCCGCGCGGGTCGAGCTTGCGCATCAGCGCATCGGCGATCTGTGCGGTCAGGCGCTCCTGGACCTGTGGCCGCTTGGCGTAGAGGTCGACGACCCGGGCGAGCTTGGACAACCCCGTCACCCGACCGTCCTCGCCCGGGATGTACCCGACGTGGGCGACGCCGTGGAAGGACACCAGGTGGTGCTCGCAGGTCGAGAACATCGGAATGTCCTTGACCAGCACCATCTCATCGTGCTCTTCGTCGAACGTCGTGTTCAGCACGTCGTCGGGATTGGTGTAGAGGCCCGCGAAGATCTCCTTGTAGGCGCGCGCGACGCGCGCCGGGGTGTCGAGCAACCCGTGCCGGTCGGGATTCTCCCCGACGGCGATCAGCAGTTCCCGCACCGCCGCCTCCGCACGCGGCTGGTCGAAATCCGCGATGTTCGCCGAGGTCCACTCCTGCGACCGCGTCATCGAGGCCTCCTCTGTGAAGTTGTCAGTGATGTCCGGGCGGATTCGCGCGGTTGCCGTCGCGGCCCTCGTCGTCCTTGTCGCGTGCCGGGCCGCCCTGATGCGGCGGCTGCCCCGGCGGCGGATAACCCTGGTACGGCGGGTAGGGCTGCTGCCGGTGCGGATCGTGGCCCCAGCCCTGGTTGGGCGGCGGGGGCGGCGGATACCAGTACCCGCCCTGCTGACCACCCGCCTGGTGCTGCGGCGGCCACCCGGGGGCATGCCAGCCGGCCGGGGCGCCGTAGTCGGGCTGCGTCGCCCCGTTGGACCCGTTGGGCCCGCCGGATCCGTTCTTGCCGTTCTTACCGTTCTGCCGGGCGGCCGCCTCCTCGGCGGCGCGGCTGGCCGCGGCGATCGCGGCTTTGAACGCCGGTTCGGGCATCGGCCGCGGCCACTCCTCGCCGCGTTCGATGGCCAGCTCGCCGGGCGTCTTGATCGGCGGCTTGTCCGACGGCACCCGGCCGCCGAAGTCGTCGAACATGGTCAGGCGCGGCCGCTTCTTCACGTCACCGAAGATGGCCTCGAGTTCGACGCGGTGCAGCGTCTCCTTCTCGAGCAGTTCGCCGGCGAGCGTGTCGAGGACGTCGCGGTACTCGGTGAGGATCTCCCACGCCTCGGTGTGCGCGGCCTCGATGAGCTTGCGGACCTCGTCGTCGATGATCTGGGCGACCTCGTGGCTGTAGTCCGACGACGTGCCCATCGACCGGCCGAGGAACGGGTCACCGTGCTGGGTGCCGTAGCGCACGGCACCGAGCTTGCTGCTCATGCCGTACTCGGTGACCATCGCGCGGGCGATCTTGGTGGCCTGCTGGATGTCGGACACCGCACCGGTGGTGGGCTCGCGGAACACCAGTTCCTCGGCGGCGCGGCCGCCCATCGCGAACACCAGCCGGGCGATCATCTCCGAGCGGGTCATCAGGCCCTTGTCGTCCTCGGGCACGGCCACCGCGTGACCGCCGGTGCGGCCGCGGGCCAGGATCGTCACCTTGTAGATCGGCTCGATGTCGGGCATCGCCCAGGCGGCCAGCGTGTGGCCGCCCTCGTGGTAGGCGGTGATCTTCTTCTCGTGCTCGCTGATGATGCGGCTCTTGCGACGCGGCCCGCCGACCACCCGGTCGACGGCCTCTTCGAGTGCCGGGCCGGTGATGACGGTGCCGTTCTCGCGGGCGGTGAGCAGCGCCGCCTCGTTGATGACGTTGGCCAGGTCGGCGCCGGACATGCCGACCGTGCGCTTGGCCAGGCCTTCGAGGTCGGCATCGGGGGCCATCGGCTTGCCCTGCGAGTGCACCTTGAGCACGGCGCGGCGGCCGGCCAGATCGGGGCTGGTGACCGGGATCTGGCGGTCGAAGCGGCCGGGCCGCAGCAGCGCCGGGTCGAGGATGTCGGGCCGGTTGGTGGCGGCGATCAGGATGACGCCCTGGCGGTCGCCGAAGCCGTCCATCTCGACGAGCAGCTGGTTGAGCGTCTGTTCGCGTTCGTCGTGCCCGCCGCCGAGGCCGGCGCCGCGCTGACGACCGACCGCGTCGATCTCGTCGACGAAGATGATGCACGGGCTGTTCTGCTTGGCCTGTTCGAACAGATCGCGCACCCGGGAAGCGCCGACGCCGACGAACATCTCGACGAAGTCCGACCCGGAGATCGTGAAGAACGGCACGCCCGCCTCGCCGGCCACCGCTCGGGCCAGCAGTGTCTTACCGGTACCGGGCGGACCGTAGAGCAGCACGCCCTTGGGGATCTTCGCGCCGAGGGCCTGGTAGCGCGAGGGGTTCTGCAGGAAGTCCTTGATCTCGTAGAGCTCCTCGACCGCCTCGTCGACACCCGCGACGTCGGCGAAGGTGGTCTTGGGCATGTCCTTGGTGAGCTGCTTGGCGCGGGACTTGCCGAAGCCGAAGCCCATCCGGCCGCCGGTCTGCATCCGGGAGAAGAAGATGAACAGCGCGACCAGCAGCAACAGCGGAAGCATGTAGACCAGCAGCGACCCCAGCACGCTGCCCTGGTTGACGACCGTGTTGATCTTGACGTTCTTGTCCTGCAGCGATTCGAACAGCGTGACGCCGTACCCGGTCGGGTACTTGGTCAGGACCTTGTCGCTGTTCTCGGTCTCGCCGTTGCCGCTCTTGAGCTCGAGCCGCAGCTGCTGCTCACGGTCGTCGATCTGCGCGCTGTTGACGTTGTCGGCGTTGATCTGCGCGATGGCCACCGAGGTGTCGACGGGTTTGTATCCGCGGGTGTCGTCGCTGAAATAGAAGAACGACCAACCCAGCAACAACACGACCGCGATGACGATCAGCGTGCGGATCAAAGTTTTCCGGTTCATCTTCTCCTAGGCCCGCAGGCATGCTGCCGGCCGCGTCCTTCCGATACGTGCAGCTGGGATAGTTCAGGCTACCGCTAGACCAACGTCCGGTTGTTCCCGACGGCTCGCCGGGTCTGGCTACAGGCGTGTCCAGACCTCTTCCGCCGGGGGCGGCGCTGTGCTTGGCTGGACCCATGATCACTTCGACCGAACGGTTAGTTGACACCAACGGCGTGCGGTTGCGGATCCTCGAGGCGGGCGAGCGCGGGGCGCCGGTCGTCCTTCTGGCCCACGGGTTCCCCGAACTCGGCTACTCGTGGCGCCACCAGATCCCGGCGCTGGCCGCCGCCGGGTACCACGTCATCGCACCCGACCAGCGCGGTTACGGCGGCTCGTCGCGGCCCGAGACGATCGCCGACTACGACATCGTCGCGCTCACCGGCGATCTGGCCGGCCTGCTCGACGACGTCGGCGCCGAGCGGGCCGTGCTCGTCGGGCACGACTGGGGTGCGGTGGTGGCGTCGCAGTTCCCGCTGTGGCACCCCGACCGGGTGCGCGCGCTGGCCACGCTCAGCGTGCCGGCCGTGCCCCGCCCGCCGGCCCGGCCCACCGACATCTGGCGCAAGACCTTCGGCGACAGCTTCATGTACATCCTGTACTTCCAGGAACCCGGCCGCGCCGACGCCGAACTCGACGCCGACCCGGCCCGCACGATGCGCAGCATGCTGGCCGGGCTGCGGTCCGGCGACGAAGCCGCACTGGTCGACATGGCCGCCGCCGACGCGCGCGGATTCCTCGACCGACTGCCGGATCCCGACGGCCTGCCCGACTGGATCAGCCGCGAGGAGTTCGACCATTACGTCGGCGAGTTCACCCGGACCGGCTTCACCGGCGGCCTGAACTGGTACCGCAACTTCGACCGCAACTGGGAGCTGGCCGAGGCGACCCCGGCGTCGACGATCACCGTGCCCACGCTGTTCCTCGCGGGCACCGCCGACCCGGTGCTCACCTTCACCCCGCGCGACCGCGTCGGTGACGTGGTCACCGGCCCGTACCGAGAGATCCTCATCGACGGCGCCGGCCACTGGCTGCAGCAGGAACGCCCCGGAGACGTCAACGCCGCCCTACTCGAATTCCTCGGAGGTCTGTCATGAGCCGCACGCCCCTCAACTTCGGTGTCTTCATCACCCCGTTCCACCCGGTGGGCCAATCCCCCACCGTCGCACTCGAATACGACCTCGAGCGGGTGGTCCGGCTGGATCGGTTGGGTTTCGACGAGGCGTGGTTCGGCGAGCACCACTCGGGCGGCTACGAGCTGATCGCCTGCCCCGAGGTGTTCATCGCGACCGCGGCCGAACGCACCAGGCACATCCGGCTGGGCACCGGTGTGGTGTCGCTGCCCTACCACCACCCGCTGATGGTCGCCGACCGGTGGGTGCTGCTCGACCACCTGACCCGCGGGCGCGTCATGTTCGGCACCGGGCCCGGTGCGCTGCCGTCGGACGCCTACATGATGGGCATCGACCCGGTTGAGCAGCGCCGGATGATGCAGGAGTCGCTCGAGGCGATCCTGGCACTCTTCCGCGCCGATCCCGAGGACCGCATCACCCGCGAGACCGACTGGTTCACGCTGCGCGACGCTCAACTCCACGTCCGGCCCTACACCTGGCCGTATCCGGAGATCTCCACCGCGGCGATGATCTCCCCGTCGGGTCCCCGGCTCGCCGGCTCACTGGGCACCTCGCTGCTGTCGCTGTCGATGTCGGTGCCGGGCGGCTACGCCGCCCTGGAGACGACGTGGCAGGTGGTCACCGATCAGGCGGCCAAGGCCGGGCGCCCGGAGCCGGACCGGCGCGACTGGCGGGTCCTGTCGATCATGCATCTGGCCGACACCCGCGAGCAGGCGATCGACGACTGCACCTACGGCTTGGCCGATTTCGCCGCGTACTTCGGCGCCGCCGGATTCGTCCCGCTGTCCAATTCGGTGGAGGGCGAGCAGTCCCCGCGCGACTTCGTCACCGAGTACGCCGCGCAGGGCAACTGCTGCATCGGCACCCCCGACGACGCGATCGCCTACATCGAGGACCTGCTGGAGAAGTCGGGCGGCTTCGGCACCCTGCTGATCCTCGGACACGACTGGGCGTCGCCGGAGGCCACCTACCACTCCTACGACCTGTTCGCACGAAAGGTCATCCCGCACTTCAAGAATCAGCTGTCGGCGCCGCGGTCCTCACACGACTGGGCCAAGGGCATGCGCGATCAACTGCTGGGCCGCGCGGGCGACGCCATCGTCAAGGCGATCACCGAGCACACCGACGATCTGCAGAAGGACGCCCGGTAGTGCGGGCCGCGGTGCTGCGCGACGGCGCCATGGTGCTGCGCGACGATGTCGCCGAACCCGTTCCCGGACCGGGTCAGGTGCTGGTCGGGGTGCGCGCGTGCGGGATCTGCGGTTCGGATCTGCACTTCGCGCGGCACGGTGCACGTGTGCTCGACGCCGGCGCCGCCATGGAGGGGGTGCCGGCGATGGCCGAACCGGTCGACCTGTCCGGTGACGTGTTCATGGGCCACGAGATCGCCGCCGAAGTGCTCGAGGCGGGGCCGGGCACCGACGCCCCCGCACCCGGGACGGTGGTGACGTCCATCCCGGTGCTGCTGTCGTCGACCGGGGTGGTGCCGATCGTCTACTCCAACAGCACGATCGGCGGCTACGCCGAGCGGATGCTGCTGTCGGCGCCGCTGCTCCTGCCGGTCCCCAACGGCCTCGATCCGCGCCACGCCGCGCTCACCGAACCGATGGCGGTGGGCCTGCACGCGGTGAACCGGTCGTCGATCACTGCGGGCGAGAAGGCGCTGGTGGTGGGGTGCGGGCCGATCGGCATCGCGATCATCGCCGCGCTCCGGCTCCGCGGTGTCGAACACGTTGTCGGCGCCGACTTCTCGGCCGCCCGGCGGCAGCTCGCCGAGACCATGGGCGCGCACGAGACCGTGGACCCCGCGCAGCACTCACCGTTCGACACGGTCGCACCCGAGGTGGTCTTCGAAGCGGTCGGCGCCCCGGGCATCCTCGACGACGTGCTGCGCCGCGCACCGGCACGCACCCGGGTGGTGGTAGCCGGGGTGTGCATGGAACCCGATACGGTGACGCCGTTCTACGGCACCGCCAAGGAGATCACCGTGCAGTTCGTATTCGCCTACGACGCAGGCGAATTCGCCGACACCCTGCGGGCGATCGCGGATGGCGGTATCGACGTCGCCCCGCTCATCACCGGAGAGGTGGGCCTGGACGGTGTCGGCGGTGCCTTCGACGCGCTCTCGCGGCCCGACGAGCACTGCAAGATCCTGGTCACCCCCTGACGTAGGGTGCCAGGCATGCCGATCGCACTGCGCGCGAAGTCCCGGTTGTTCACCCTCCTCGCGGCCGCACTCGCGGTGGCCGGGCTGTCGGCCTGCGACGCCTCCTCGGGTCCCGGCCCCGCCACCGACGGCGGGGAGGCCCGGCAGGTCACCGTCGTCGGTGCCGGCGAGGTGCAGGGCGTCCCGGACACGCTGACGGCGAGCGTGGCCATGGAGGCGATCGCCCCCGACGTGACCGGCGCGATGACGCAGTCCGGCGAGCGTCAGGACGCGGTGATCAACGCACTGATCGGTGCGGGCATCGCCCGAGAGGACATCAGCACCACCCAGGTGAGCCTGCAGCCGCAGTTCGGCGCCGACGGCACCGCGATCATCGGCTACCGGGCGAGTAACGCGATCGACGTCAAGATCCGCGACCTCGACGCGGCGTCGCAGACGCTGTCGTTGATCGTGGTGACCGGTGGTGACGCGGCGCGGATCAATTCGGTGAACTATTCGATCGAGGACGACTCGCAGCTCGTCCGCGACGCCAGGGCGCGCGCCTTCGAGGACGCCAAGGCGCGCGCCCAGCAGTACGCGCAACTGTCGGAGCTCGAACTGGGCAAGGTCGTCTCGATCTCGGAGGCCGCCGGGTCCGGACCACCGCCGCCGCCGATGCCGATGCGCGGTGAGGCCGCGATGGCGGTGCCGCTGGAACCCGGTCAGCAGACCGTCGGCTTCAACGTGACCGTGATCTGGGAGCTGACCTAACCGACCGGCGCGATCTCGACCGGGATGCCGTTGAGGACCGCGGTGCCCGACAGCGCGTCGAGCACCGCGCCGTCGTTGAGCTGGTTGACGTTCACCCCGGGATGGCCTGCCGCCACCGACAACCGCACCCCGTCGAGGGCGTGCCCCCAGCCGTGCGGCAGCGACACGACGCCGCGGCGCATCCGGTCGGTCAGCTCCACCGGCGCCTCGAGCGCGCCGCCGGGACCCTTGACCACCGCGGTGCCGGTGAGGCCGAGCTCTGCGGCGTCATCGGGGTGGATCTGCAGCGTGCACCGGTTGGAGCCGCCCGACAACGCGGGCAGGTTGTGCATCCAGCTGTTGTTCGACCGCAGATGCCTGCGCCCGATCAGCACGAATCCCTCCGTCCGGTGGAGCAGTGAATCCCGCAGCCGCACAACATCTTTTAGGAACGGCTCGGGTGCCAGCTCCACCCGGCCCGAGGGGGTACGCAGCACCTCGGTGAGCCGCGGCTGCAGCGCGCCGTAGTCGATGCCGTGCGGTGCGTCCTTGAGGCGGCGCAGCGTCAGTCCATCGGGACGGGCGCCGAACGCGTCGCCGTAGCGGCCGAGGCGCAGCATCATGTCCAGCCGCCGTTCGTATCCGGGGCCAGGCTCGAGCATTGCGGTCAGCTCGTCGACGCTGCGGCCGGCGACCGGGGAGTCCGGGTCGGCGGTCTCCTTGGCCAGCGTGGTGGCGATGACCTGATCGTCGACCAGCGCGACGTCGCCGTCGGGTCCGGCGCCGTAGAGGATCAGCGCCAGCCGGGCCAGGATCTCCGGCTCGCCCGGCCGGCCGTCGGTCGGCAGCGGCGGCGGTGAGTAGCGGACGTTGTTGCGCACCGCGAGGTTGTTCAACGCGACGTCGAAATGCGGTGTGCGCGAAGGCGGGGGTGGCGGCAGAATGACGTCGGCGTGGCGCGTCGTCTCGTTGAGGTACGGGTCGACCGAGAGCATGAATTCCACGCCCCGCAGCGCGCGGCTCAACCGGTCCCCGTCCGGCGTCGACAGCACCGGGTTCCCCGCGATGGTGATGACCGCCTTGACCTGACCGTCGCCGGGCGTGTCGATCTCCTCGGCCAGCGCCGCGGCGGGCAACTCGCCGAGCGCCTCGGGATGCCCCGACACCCGGCTGCGCCAGCGTCCGGTGCGGAACCCGCGACCGGGCCGGTGCGGCCGTGGCGACGCGGCCACCGCCGAGGCCGGGAACATCACCCCGCCGGGCCGGTCGAGGTTGCCCGTGAGGATGTTGACGACGTCGACCAGCCAGCTGGCCAGGGTGCCGAATTCGACGGTCGAGGTGCCGATACGTCCGTAGACGGCCGCCGACGGTGCGGTGGCGATCTCGCGCGCCAGGGTGCGGATCTCGGCGGCCGGCACCCCGCAGTGTTCGGCCACCGCCTCGGGGGTGAAGTCGGCCGCCAGCGCCCGCACCGCCTCGACGCCCGCGACGTGCTCGGCCACCGCGCCGAGGTCCACCAGATCCTCGTCGAACAACACGTGCACGAGCGCGAACAGCAGCGCGGCATCCGTGCCGGGGCGTGGGGCGACGTGGCGGTCGGCGATCTCGGCGGTGCGGGTGCGGGCCGGGTCGATCACGGTCAGCCGCCCGCCGCGGCGCCGCAGCGCACGCAGTTTCCCGCCGACATCGGCTGCGGTGAGCACACTTCCGTTCGACACCAGCGGGTTGGCGCCGATGACGACGAGGTGGTCGGTGCGGTCGAGGTCGGGCACCGGGAACGCGATCGGGTTGCCGAACAGGTGGCCGACGGCGACGTGCTTGGGCATCTGGTCGAGCGTGCTGGCCGAGTACACCTGCCGGGTGCCCAGCGCCCGCACGATCAACGGCACGTACAGGCCACCGGCGATGGTGTGGGCGTTGGGGTTACCGAAGTACACCGCGACAGCCGCACCGCCGTGGCTGCCGAGCACGGCGCCCAGCCGATCGGCCACGATCGCGAACGCTTCGTCCCAGCCGACCTCGACGAGCACACCGTCGCGACGCACCAGCGGTGCGGTCAGCCGGTCGGGGTCGTTGTCCAGTTCGGGGAAGCTCGCGCCCTTGGGGCACAGGTAGCCGGCGCTGAACACGTCCTCCCGGTCACCGCGGGCGTGGGTCACGGTGCCCGAGCCGATGGCCGGGTCGATGGTCAGAGTCAGCCCGCAGGTCGCCTCGCAGAACGGGCAGATGCGCAGCGCGGTCTCGGTCATGATCACATCCTGCGCCCGGCCGGCCGCCCGCGGTAGCGGAATCAGCTGTCGGTGTAGACCTTCGGTTCCAGCGTGCCGATGTAGGGCAGGTCGCGGTAGCGCTCCGCGTAGTCGAGCCCGTAGCCGACGACGAATTCGTTGGGGATGTCGAAGCCGACCCAGGCGATGTCGACGTCCGCGCGCACGGCGTCGGGTTTGCGCAGCAGCGTGCACACCCGCAGCGAGCGGGGCTGGCGGGTGGCCAGGTTGCGCAGCAGCCACGACAGCGTCAACCCCGAGTCCACGATGTCCTCGACGATCAGCACGTGCCGGTCGTTGATGTCGCGGTCGAGGTCCTTGAGGATGCGCACCACACCCGACGACGACGTCGACGAGCCGTAGGAGCTGACCGCCATGAACTCGAGCTGGGTGGGCAGCGGGATGGTGCGGGCCAGATCGGTGACGAACATGACCGCACCCTTGAGCACCGTCACCAGCAGCAAGTCCTGCCCGCCGGGTTCGAGGACTTCGCGGTACGTCTCACTGATCTGGGCGGCGAGTTCGGCGGTGCGGGTCCGGATCTGCTCCTCGGAGAGCAGCACCGACTTGATATCGCCCTCGTACGGGTGAGCTGGTTCCGCAGGCACGCCCACAGCGTGCCATGTTCGGTCTGCGGCGACCACGCCGGGCTGGATCCACGCGGGTGTTCTCACACCGGCTCCTGCGTGAGGCCGAGCACCCCGTTGCGGCGGACCGCGAACAGGCGTCGCCGCGTCAGCGGGGACGGGACCGCCACGCCGCCCTGGCCGCGCCAGTCGATGACCAGCGTGTCGACCGCCCGGATCTGCAGATCGGTCAGTCCGCGCGCGCCGCCGGCCAGCAACCAGGCCCGGATCACCCGCCTGCGCACCGCGGTGGGCAGGCGCGCCAGCCCCGCGGTGTCGAGGCCGTCGCCGACCGCCACGTCGCGGCCCGCGCGGGCGGCGAGGTCGTCGAGCGCGTCGTTGTCCTCCCGCAGGGCGGCGGCGGTGGTTGCCAGCGCCTCGGCGACGCCGCCGGCGAGGACGTCCTCGAGCAGCGGCAACACCTCGTGGCGCAGCCGGCTGCGGGTGTAGCGGGGATCGCTGTTGTGCGGATCGGTCCACGGCCTCAGCCCGAGTTCGGCGCAGGCGGCGGCGGTCTGGCTGCGGGGCACCTCCAGCAGCGGGCGGTACCACGGCGGGTCACAGGCCCGCATGCCCGCGACCGACCTCGGCCCCGACCCGCGGCCCAGCCCGAGCAGGACGGTCTCGGCCTGATCGTCGAGGGTGTGGGCGATCAGCACCGGGGCGCCGCGGTGCGCGTCGCGCAGCGCGGTGTAGCGGGCGGTGCGGGCCGCGGCCTCGGGGCCACCGGCGGTGCCGACCACGGCGGACAGCACCAGGGCGTCGATGCAGCCGAGCCGTAGCGCCTGGTCTCGGGCCGCGGCGGCGACGTCGGCCGAGCCGGGCTGCAGGCCGTGGTCGACGATCAGCGCGGTGGTCGGCCGCAGGCCGGCGGCCACCGCGGTCAGGGCCAGCGAGTCGGCGCCGCCGGACAGCGCCACACACCAGCGGTCCCGGCCGGGCAGGTGCCGGTCGGCGAACCGCGACACCACCCGGTG
The DNA here is from genome assembly GCF_004570325.1 of Mycobacterium sp. PS03-16. GTDB lineage: Bacteria > Actinomycetota > Actinomycetes > Mycobacteriales > Mycobacteriaceae > Mycobacterium. Next base: position 192,569 of record NZ_SPQO01000005.1, read on the forward strand.
CAGCTGGGCTACAGCACCCGGTCGATCCATCGCTGCGGCTCGTCGATCTCGGAGGGCAGCGGCAGCGTCTCGGGTCCGGACCAGATCGTATTGAAACGCGTCATGCCGACCGTCGACACGACGTGGTCGACGAACGCCTTGCCGCGGGTGTACTGGTCCATCTTCGCGTCCACCCCGATCAGCGCCCGCAGCACCCGCTGCAGCGGCGGCTGACTGCGGCGGCGCCGTTCGTCGAAGCGGCGCCGGATCGTGGCGACCGATGGGACCACCGTGGGGCCGACGGCGTCCATCACGTGGTCGGCGTGCCCCTCGAGCAGGGTGCCGAGCACCAGCAGCTGGTCCAGCGCGGTGCGCTGCTCGTCGCCCTGCATGGCCCGCATGAACCCGATGACACCGCTCGAGCCGGGAGCGGCCTGGTGGTTGCGCCGGTTGCGGACGAATTCGGCCAGCCGCGCGGCCACCTCGGTGACGTCGTCACCGGCGTCGCGGGTGAGCACGCCCAGCGCCGAGGACATGTGGTCGGCCAGCCACGGATTGGCGCGGAACTGCACGCGGTGGGTCACCTCGTGCAGGCACACCCACAGCCGGAAGTCGGCAGGCGACACCCGCAACTGTCGCTCGACCGCAATCACGTTGGGCCACACCAGGAGAAGTTCACCGCCTGGCGCCTTTGCCGAGTCACTTCGTTCCTGCCCGCCGCCGGCCGCGAACGGGTCGTACTGCCCGAGGATCCCCGCCGACACGAAGGCGAGCACCGCCCCGGTCTGCGCGCCCGTGACGCGGCCGGTGACGAACCCGCGCGGTTCGTCGGTGCCGCCGGTCATCACCCGCATCGACTGCGTCGCAGCCGTGATCCACTGCGGCCGGTCGACGATGCGGGCCTCGGTGACGGCCTGTCCCTCGTTGAGGCCGGTCACCTCGCGCACCGGCAGCTCGGCCTCCCGCGACGCGGACGCCAGCTGGTCGATGACCTGGCGGCGGGTGTAGTCGCTGGCCGCAGGCCCCGGCCGGGCGAGTTTCGTGCCGACGGTCGCGGCGAATCGCCAGTCGACGGTGCGGCCGACGGTGACGGTCTCGGCGTTCATGACCCGCACCCACAGGCCCGCAGCGTGGCGGCCAGCGCGTCGAGCGCGGTGCGTCCGGACAGCCCGGCGTTGTTGGACATCAGCGCGAACGCCAGCACGCGGCCGCGGTCGTCGGTGACGATGCCGGCCAGCGAGTTGGTGCCGGTCAGCGAGCCGGTCTTGGCGCGCAGCCAACCCGCGGCGGCCTTGCCCGCCTCGGTGTCGACGTACCGGTTGGACAGCGTGCCGCTGCCCCCGGCGATCGGCAGCAGGTCGACCAGCGGCCGCAGTTCGGGCCGGTCGTCCCCGGCCGCTGCGGTCACGACCTCGTCGAGGGTGCGCGCGGTGAGCCGGTCGTCGACGGACAGCCCACTGGAGTCGACCAGGACTGCGCCGGTGGTGTCGATCCCGGCGCCGGCCAATTGCGCGAGCACGGCCTGTGCGGCGCCCGCGAAGCTCTGCGGACGGCCCAGCTGGGCGGCCACCTCACGACCGATCGACTCGGCCATCACGTTGTCCGAGGCGTTCATCATCACGCGCAGCCGCTCCATCAGCGGCGGCGACTGCGCCGCGGCGATCTGCCTGCCCCCGGTGTAGGGCCCCGGCAGCAGCGTCACCGCCGCCGGGTCGATGCCGAGCGCGACGGCCAGCGCGCGGCCGGCGTCGGTGGCCGGGGTGGGTGAGCGCCGTGACTCCACGCTGACGGGCTGGGTGCGGCCCGCGTCGAGCATCACCGGCACGATCGGGGCGATGTCGCCGCCGGGAATGTCCAGCGGGTCCCAGCCCGGCGCCATCAGCGGTCCGGTGTAGGCGCTGACGTCGACGGCCACCGCGGTGACCTCGATCCCGCTGCGCCGGACCTGATCGGCGAGGTCGGTGATCCGGGCGGCGTCCTTGTACCAGGTGTCGGTGCCCGGCGGCGCCGCCGACAGCGTGGGGTCGCCGCCGCCCTTGAGCACCACCAGACCGGGATCGGTGGTCTGGTCGCCGGCGACCACGGTGGTGGTCAGCCGCGCCTCCCGGTCCAGCGTGAGCAGCGCCGCGGCGGCGGTGAGCACCTTGTTGGTCGACGCCGGCTGCATCGGCACGTCGGCGCGCTGTTCCCACAGCACGTCGCCGGTGAGCGCGTCGGTGATCCGGCCGCCCAGCTCGCCGAGGTTGGGGTCGGCCAGCGCCGGGGCCAGCGCGGCGGCCAGGCCGGCGCCGGTGGGCGGGGGCGCGCTGTCGGCGACGGGCACGATGCCGGGATTCGCGGTGGCCGGGGCGGGAAGGGGTTTGGCGGCCTGCGCCTCGCCGCCGCGGCCGGTGGTGACCACTGCGGCCACCGCGACGATCACGGCGGCCAGCAACAGCACCACTACGCCGATCACCACATGGGTGGACCGCCGCCACCTGGTGGGCCGCATAACACTCCTGCTGTTCCGATGGGGTGACCGAGCCACCTGTGCTTACAGCAGGGTATCGCTCGTTTACTGTGGACCCGCGTCGTCACCCGACGACCCCTGGTGCGAACACATGCGAAGGAGCCGACAGCGGTGGAGTTCGACGTCGTCATCGAGATCCCGAAGGGGTCGCGCAACAAGTACGAGGTGGACCACGAGACCGGCCGGGTGAAGCTGGACCGCTACCTCTACACGTCGATGGCCTACCCCCTGGACTACGGGTTCATCGAGGACACCCTCGGTGAGGACGGCGATCCGCTCGACGCGCTGGTGCTGCTGCCGGAGTCGGTCTTCCCCGGCTGCATCGTCGAGGCACGTCCGGTCGCGATGTTCCAGATGACCGACGAGGCCGGCGGCGACGACAAGGTGCTGTGCGTGCCGGCGGGCGACAAGCGCTGGGACCACGTCAAGGAACTGGCGGACGTGCCCGAGCAGGTGCTCGAAGAGGTCAAGCACTTCTTCGTCCACTACAAGGACCTGGAGCCGAACAAGTACGTCAAGGCCGCCGACTGGACCGGCCGCGAGGATGCCGAGGCCGAGATCACGCGGTCGTTCGAGCGCGCCAAGACCGAATCGCACTGACGGGCCGCTGACCCGGCGGAGGATTTAGCCCGCCCGTAACACGGCGTAACGCCGCCGTGGTCTGCGGCTCTCATCATGGCCGCATGCTGTTGCATCAGGGCATCGGGCTGGCGGCCTACAACGCCATGCCGATGCGCCGCGCGGTGCATGCGGTGTACGAGTGCTGCTACAGCGTGCCGCTGGCCGCCGACCTGGCCCGCGGTCGGCCCTACCCCGACCACGACGCGCTCCTGCGCGCCGCCGACACGCTGCTGTTCGGGCTGTCCGAGGACTCGGTCGACTCGATACTGCAGGCCTACCCGGACGTCGGCCGCCGGCCCGGCAGCGAGAAGTCGGCGGCCGAGCAGTGCGCGGTGTGCGACGAGCGCCCCGAGGTGATGGCCCGGCTGGCCGACGCGTCCCGGCGCTACCTCGAACACTTCGGGTTCGGCTTCGTGATGTACGTCAACGGATTCTCCGCCGACGATGTGCTGACCGCGATGAGCGACCGGCTGCACCACGACCTCGACACCGAACGCAAGGTGGTGCGCAACGAGCTGGCCCGGGTCAACCGCACCCGGCTGCAGCGGATGCTCGGACCCGAAGGCGGCTATCACAACTGGTGAGCGGCTCCCCTAGGCTGGCCGGGTGACACCCAGTTCGGCACTCCGGTAGCGCGCTTGTTCCTCGTCATCCTCGGTACCGTCCTCGCGCTGATCCACCTCTATCTGTGGAAGCGTCTGGTCAAGGACACCACCCGACCGGGCCGCACCCGCTGGGCGTTGAGCGCGGCGGTGGTGGCGCTGTTCGGATTGTTGCTCGCGACGCTGATCGGGCCGCGCGTGGCGGGGGTGCGCGAGGCCGGGTGGTACGCCTGGCCGGGCTACTTCTGGTTCGCCCTGGCCGCCAATCTGTTCCTGGCGCTGCTGGTGTTGGAACCGGTCCGGCTGGCGCTGCGTGGCTGGGTGCGGCGAGCCCGGGTTGCCCAATCCGCGCCCGACGCCGATCCCGTTGCCGCACCCGCTGATTCGGCCATGAACCGGCGGGTGTTCCTGGCGCGGACCACGGCGGTGGCCGCGGGCGCGGCGTCGGCCGGTCTGGTCACGCTCGGCGCGACCACCGCGCTGGGGCCGCCCGACGTCCTGCAGGTGCCGGTGCGGCTGCGGCGACTCGACCCGGCGCTGCGCGGATTCCGCATCGCGGTGGTGTCGGACATCCACCTCGGGCCGCTGCTGGGGCGGGCGCACACCGAGCGGATCGTGCGGATGATCAACGAGACCGAGCCGGACCTGGTGGCGATCGTCGGCGACCTGGTGGACGGGACGGTCGCCGAACTCGGCCCTGCCGCAGCGCCGTTGCGCGATCTGAACGCACGCGAGGGCGCGTTCTTCGTCACCGGCAACCACGAGTACTTCGTCGACGATCCCGTGTCGTGGCTGACCGAGATCGAACGCCTCGGGGTGCAGCCGCTGCGCAACGAGAACACGGTGATCCGCCGGGGCGGTGCGGCGTTCGACCTCGCCGGGGTGAACGACGTGGCCGGCGAGGAGCGCAACGATCCGCCCGATTTCGACCGAGCCCTGGCCGGGGTGGACGCCGCCCGGCCCACGGTCCTGTTGGCCCACCAGCCCATCCAGGTCACCGAGGCCGCCGCGCGCGGTGTGGACCTGCAGGTGTCCGGCCACACCCACGGCGGTCAGATGTGGCCGTTCCACTACGTCGTCGAGGCTGTGCAGCCGGCGCTGGCCGGCCTCTCGACGGTCGGTGACACGCAGTTGTACGTGTCGCGCGGCGCCGGCTTCTGGGGACCACCGGTGCGGATCGGCGCCCCACCGGACATCACCGTGCTGTCGCTGCGCGACGACGCCTGAGCCTTCCGGCCGCCGGTCGAGGTGTGGCGAGCGGCTCAGGCGCTGACGAGGTTGCGCAGCGTCTCGCCGCGCTGCAGGCGGCCGATGTTGTCGGTGATGTCGTCGCACCGGCCGGAGAACGTGTGGTCGGTGACGCCCGAGGAGTGCGGGGTCATCAGCACGTTCGGCAGTTCGCCGAACGGCAGGTCGCTCGGCTGGCCGTACCCGTCGGCGCCGGGATAGGTGTACCAGACGTCGATCGCCGCGCCGCCGATCACGCCCTGCGAAAGCGCCTCGTACAGTGCTGCTTCGGCGACCAGCGGACCGCGTCCGACGTTGATCAGCACCCCGGCCGGGCCGAGCGCGCGCAGCTCGTCGGCGCCGATCATGCCGACGGTGCGCTCGGTCAGCGGGGCGGACACCACGACGACGTCGGCCTCGGTCATCAGCCGGGTCAGCTGTCCGGTGTCGCCGGCCCACCGCAGCTGTTCGGCGGCCGCGTCGAGCCGTCCGCTGCCGGTGACGGCGATACCGTCGGCGCCCAGCGCGCGCAGCACGTCCCAGCTGCGCCGGCCGATGTGCCCGAATCCGACGAACCCGACCAGCGCGCCGCACAACGCGGCGGGCTGGGGGATCGAGCGGTCGTAGACCGAGGTCGCCCACCGGCCGGTGCGCAGCGCGCGGTCCTGTTCGAGGAACCGTCGGCGCATCAGCACCGCGGTCGCGACGATGTACTCGGCGATGGACTGTTCGTGGCGAAAGGTGTTGGCCACCAGGACGTCGGCGCTCAGCGCGTCGAACGCGATCTTGTCGGTGCCCGCGCCCGCGGCGTGAACCAGCCGCAGCCGCTGCGCCACGGTGGCGAGCTCGGCCGCGAAACGACCGCCGACGTAGACGTCCGCGTCGCGGACCGCTTCGCGCAGCGCCGCCGGATCGGCCGGGTCGCTCCAGTACACCTCGGTTCCCGCCGGCAGCGCAGATTCGAACCGCGCGCGGTGCGGGAAGAGATTGGTGTCGGCGACCACGACCTTCATCGACGTCACCGGTGCAGCGCCGGCCGCTTGCTGTCGAACGTCCAGTCCGGTACCAGGAACCGCATGGCGGCCGCATCGTCGCGGGCGCCGAGGCCCTCGCGCTGGTAGAGCTCGTTGGCGGCGGCGAGCGCGTCGTGGTCGATCTCCACGCCGAGGCCCGGCCGGTCCGGCACGGTCAGGTGGCCGTCAGTGATCACATACGGCTCCTTGGTGATCCGCTGCCCGTCCTGCCAGATCCAGTGCGTGTCGATGGCGGTGATGGTGCCCGGCGCGGCGGCCGCCGCGTGGGTGAACATCGCCAGTGACACGTCGAAGTGGTTGTTGGAGTGCGAACCCCACGTCAGACCCCAGGCGTCGCACAGCTGCGCGACGCGCACCGAACCGTGCAGCGTCCAGAAGTGCGGATCGGCGAGTGGGATGTCGACGGCGCCCGAGCGGATCGCATGACCCATCTCGCGCCAGTCGGTGGCGATCATGTTGGTGGCGGTCGGCAGGCCGGTGGCCCGCTTGAACTCCGACATCACCTCACGGCCGGAGAAGGTGCCCTCGGGACCGACCGGGTCCTCGGCGTAGGCCAGCACACCGACGAGGTCGCGGCAGGTGCGCACCGCCTCGTCGAGCAGCCAGCTGCCGTTGGGGTCCAACGTGATTCGCGCCTCGGGGAACCGTTCGGCGAGTGCGGTGACGGCCTTGGCCTCCTCGGCGGGGGCCAGCACACCGCCCTTGAGCTTGAAGTCGGCGAACCCGTAGCGCTGCTGCGCGGCCTCGGCGAGGCGCACCACCGCCTCGGGGGTGAGCGCCTCGGTATGGCGGAGCTTCATCCAGTCGTCGGCGCCGGCGTCCTCGTCGGCCGGGCTGCGGTAGGCCAGATCGGTCTTGGTGCGGTCACCGATGTAGAACAGGTAGCCCAGCGCCGGGACGCGCTCGCGCTGCTGACCGTCGCCGAGCAGGGCGGCCACCGGCACCTCGAGGTACTGGCCGAGCAGGTCCAGCAGGGCCGACTCGACCGCGGTGACGGCATGGATGGTCACGCGCAGGTCGAACGTCTGGGCGCCGCGGCCCGCGCTGTCGCGGTCGGCGTAGGTGCGCCGGATGGCGGCCAGCGTGGCGTGGTAGTCGCCGATGGAGCTGCCGATGATCTGCGCGGCGGCGTCCTCGAGCGTGCGCCGGATGGCCTCGCCGCCGGGGACCTCACCGACGCCGGTGCGGCCGTCGGAGTCGGTCAGCAGCACCACGTTGCGGGTGAAGAACGGGGCGTGGGCGCCGCTGAGGTTGAGCAGCATGCTGTCGTGGCCGGCCACCGGGACGACCTTCATCTCGCGGACGACGGGGGTGCGCTGTGTCGAGGTCATGATCCTTCACCCTACGAGCCGATTTCTATGCATGTCCAACACCAATGAGGCATTGATTGATTCAGTCTCCGCATCGTCATGCGAACCATTTGTCGCCATTGGCCAGCGGCCGCACCACGCGGGTCACCTTGTCGCACACCATCCGCAGCGCGTCGACGAGTTCGCGTTCCCGCGGCGCGGTGAGCCGCTCCAGCGGCACCGAGACGCTGATCGCATCTTGGGCGGGACGGACGTACGGCAGCGCCACCCCGAAGCACCGCAGACCCGGTGCGTTCTCCTCGTCGTCGGTGGCGTATCCGCGAATCCGCGTCTGCTCCAGCGCCGCGTCGAGTGCCTCGCGGTCGGTGAGCGTGCGGGCGGTCAGCGGCGCCAGCACCGACGGGATCGCGGCGTCGCGGTCGGCGCCGAACCGGTCGGCCAGCAGCGCCTTGCCCAGCGCGCACGCGTGCGCGGGCAGCCGCCGGCCCACCTTGTTGACGCTGCGCACGTACTGCCGTGACTCCCGGGTGGCCAGGTACACCACGTCGGTGCGGTCCAGCCGGCCGACGTGGAACGTCTCGTCCAGGTCGCGGCGCAGGTCGTCGAGGAACGGGACGATCACCGGCAGGTACGGGTCGGCGTCGAGGTAGCCGGTGCCGACCAGCAGGGCGCGCACCCCGATGCCGTACTGCGTGCCCGAGGCGTCCGAGCGCGCCCAGCCCTGCTCGACCAGTGTGCGCAGCAGCGCGTGGGCACTGCTGCGGGGCATGTCGAGCGCGGCGCAGATCTCCCGGATGCGCGCCGGGTGGTCGTGCCGGCCGGCCAGGTACTCGAGCAGCTCGACGGTGCGCACGGCCGACTTCACCTTGCGCAAGGACATGTTTGACCGCTCCTCCGGTCCCGGATCGACCATCGCCGCGCTCACGTCGTGCGTCCGCCGGTCAGAACGCGCCGAGCTGGCGCGCGATCAGCACCACCGCACCGACGGTCGACACCCCGATGGCCAGCCAACGCTGCCTGCGCCGGTCGAGCACCCGGTTCATCAACCGCGACAGCAGATAGCCGACCACCACCGCGGGCAGCATCAACGCGAACGCGCGCAGCGTGGTCTCGTGCACCTCGCCGGTCAGGGCCAGCACCCCGACCGAGATCACCGAACCGATGAGGAAGAACCCGTTCATCGTGCCGCGCAGTGCAGGCCCGGTGGAGCCCTGCCACACCAGCGCCATCGGCGGGCCGCCGATCGAGGTGGCGGTGCCCAGCACCCCCGACGCCGCACCGGCGACCACGAGATTGCGCTTGTGCGGCGCCGGTTTCCAGCCTGCGCTGGCGAACACCACCCCGAGCAGCACCACCCCGGCCAGCGCCAGGGCCAGCATCTGTTCGGGCATGGCGGCCAGCAGCAGCGCCCCCGCGACGGTCCCGGGAATGCGGCCCGCCAGCGCCCAGCCGGTGCCGCGGATGTCGATCGCCTGGTGTTCGCGGATCACCACGAACAACGTCAGGATCGTGGCCAACATGATCAAGGTCGCGGGGATCAGCGCCGGGTCGACGATCGCGACGATCGGCGCCGCCAGCATGCCCATGCCGAAACCGATCGAGGCCTGCATGCACGACGCCAGCACGATGGCGGCGGCGATGATCGAATACGACGCGATACTCACGCCGACATCGTGACCGCACCGGCTTCCTCGCTCTGCAGCGGGTGGTAGCACTCGGCCTGGTGGCCGGGCGCCTGCGGGTCGACGGCGATCGGCGGTGCGGCGGTGGCACACACGTCGGTCGCCCGCCAGCACCGGGTCCGGAAGCGGCAGCCCGACGGCGGGTTCAGCGGTGAGGGCACCTCACCGCGCAGCAGGATCCGTTCGCGGCGCTTCCCGTCGTCCAGGGTCGGCGCCGCAGACATCAGCGCGGCGGTGTAGGGGTGGTTCGCGCGGTCGAACACCGGGTCGGTGGCACCGCTTTCGATGATGCGACCGAGGTACATCACGGCCACCCGGTCGGCGACGTGGCGCACCACCGACAGGTCGTGGCTGATGAAGATGTAGGCGATGCCCAATTGCTGCTGCAGATCGTGCAGCAGGTTGAGCACCTGCGCCTGCACCGACAGGTCCAGCGCCGAGACCGGTTCGTCGCAGATGACGACGTCGGGGTTGAGCGCGAGCGCGCGGGCGATGCCGATGCGCTGACGCTGACCCCCGGAGAACTCCTGCGGGTACTTGTCGGCGGCCTTGGCGCCCAGCCCCACCAGGTCGAGCAGCCCGCGCACCCGCATGTCGCGGTCGCGCCGGTTCTCGACGAGCGATTTGTGGGTGCGCCACGGCTCGGCGATGATCTCGGCGGCGGACATGCGCGCGTTGAGCGACGCGTACGGGTCCTGGAACACCATCTGCACCCGGCGGCGGAAGTCGAGCAGCTCCTTGCCGCGCAGCGTGTAGGGGTCGATGCCGTCGAAGCGCACCGTGCCCGAATCGGGCCGCTCGAGCATCATCAGGGTGCGCGCCAACGTGGACTTCCCGCAGCCGGATTCGCCGACCAGGCCGAGCGTCTCACCGCGATTGAGGTCCAGGTTGATGCCGTCCAGTGCGCACAGCCGGCGCTTACCGCCCCCCGGTACCCGGAACGACTTGCGCAGATCGCGCACGGTCAGCAGCGTGTCAGACATTCTTGACCTCCTCGGGGAAGTGGCAGGCCGCCTTGCGGCCCTCGCCGGTCACGTCGAGCGCCGGCCGGGTGGTGGTGCACACCTCGCGGGCCAGCGGGCAACGCTCCTGGTACACGCACCCGGCCGGGATCGAGTGCAGGTCCGGCGGCGCGCCGCCGATCGACTTCAGCGGCTCGCCGCGCACCGTGTTGATCGGCACGGAATTGAGCAGGCCCTTGGTGTAGGGGTGCTTGGGGCCGGCGAAAACCTCGGCGACGGACCCTGTTTCGATGATATTGCCGGCGTACATGACCGCCACCCGGTCGGCCTCCTCGGCGACGAGCGCGAGGTCGTGGGTGATCAGCACCACCGCCATCCGGCTCTCGGTGCGCAGGTCGCGCAGCAACGCCATGATCTGGGCCTGCACCGTCACGTCGAGCGCCGTGGTCGGTTCATCGGCGATCAGCACGCTCGGGTTCAGTGCGACGCCCATCGCGATGAGCAGGCGCTGACGCATGCCGCCGGAGAACTGGTGCGGGTAGGAGTCCAACCGCGACTCGGGTTGCGGGATGCCGACGCGGGCCATCAGCTCGACGGCCTTGCGCTTGGCGTCCTTGGCGTTCATGCCGTGGTGGATGCGGAACGGTTCGGCCAGCTGGGTGCCGACCGTGTACAGCGGATTGAGGGCGGTGAGCGCGTCCTGGAACACGATGGCCAATTCGGTGCCCGCCAGCTTGCGCCGGGTCTTGGCGTCGACGGCGAACAGATCCTGTCCGGCCAGCCGCGCCGACCCGGCCGACACCTGCGCGACGGGTTCGAGCAGGCCGACCAGGGCGGTGGCGGTCATCGACTTACCGCAGCCGGATTCACCGAGCAGCGCCAGTGTTTCGCCGCGGTGCGCGGTGAACGACACGCCGTTGACGGCGCGGACGGTGCCGTTGATGGTGCGGATGTCGACGGTGAGGCCGTCGACCTCCAGCGCGGTCGGATCGGATTCCAGCTTCTCGGCGGGTGGGTGCTCTGCGACGATGGTCATGGCGTGGCCTTTCAGATGCGCTTCGTGGTCTTGGCGAAGCGGGACAGGCGCTTCTGCGGAACGGTGAGGCGCCACCGCTGGGCGGGATCGGTGGCGATTCGCGCCCAGGCGGCCAGGATCGTGGCCGAGACGGTGGTGATGACGATGGCGAGGCCCGGGAAGAACGACAGCCACCAGGCCGTGTGCAGGTAGGTGCGGCCCTGCGAGACCATCAGGCCCCAGCTGACGTCGGGCGGCTGGATGCCGATGCCCAGGAAGCTCAGCGAGCTCTCGGCCAGCATCACGTAGCAGAAGTCCAGCGTCGCCACCGTCAGCAGCGTCGGCAGCACGATCGGCAGCACGTGGCGGCCGATGATCGACGTCGAGCTGGCGCCGAATGTCCGTGCGGCGTCGACGAACAACCGGCTCTGCAGCTCGGCCGACTCGGCGCGGGCGGTGCGCAGGTACACCGGGATGCGGGTGATGGCCAGCACCAGGATGATGTTGGCGGCGCTGGGCGAGAACACGTACAGCACCACGACCGCGAGCAGCAGCGACGGGAAGCTCATGATGACGTCGGCCACGCGCATGGCCACCGTCTCCCGCCAGCCGCGGTAGTAGCCGGCCCACATTCCGATCGCCGATCCGACCACCGCGGAGATCACCACCGCGGGCACCGCGACCGACAGGGTCGTCTGGGCGGCCACCACCAGCCGGGCGAGCATGCTGCGCCCCAGCGGGTCGGTGCCCAGGATGTTGGCCCAGCCGTGGGCGAGCGTGAACGGGGGCTGATTCGAGTTGTCCAGGTCGATGTCGGTGGCCAGGTCGCCCATCAGCATCGGGCCGAAGACCGCGGTGAGGAACACCAGGCCGAGGACCACGGCGGCCAGCGCGGCCACCCGGTCGTTGACCAGCAGGCGCAACCACTTCGAGGCCGTGCCCTTCTTGGGGCCCTTACCCGGCGTGCCGACGATCGCGGTCGTCGGTTTGACCGGGACCAGGTCGAGTTGTGTGCTCATGGCGGTGTCTCTCCTCAGACTCGGGCCGGTTCGCGGACGCGGGCGTCGAGCAGCGCGTAGCAGGCGTCGATGATGATGTTGAGCAGGAAGATGCTGACGGCGGTGAGGAGCACCGCGGCCTGCAGGACGGCGAAGTCCCGCTGCAGGATCGCGTCGATCATCAGCTTGCCGATGCCGGGCCAGCCGAAGATGGCCTCGACCACCACCGCGCCGTTGATCAGCGCGACCGCGAGGTCGCCGGCGACGGTGAGCGCGGGCGCCGCGGCGTTGCGCAGCGCGTGGTGGGTGACGACGCGGAAGTCGGTGGCGCCCTTGCTGCGGGCCAGCCGGACGTACGGCGCCGACAGCGCGGACACCATGGCGCCGCGGACCACCTGGGTGAGCACGCCGAGCGGTCGGATCATCAGCGTGGCGATGGGCAGGATCCAGGCCAGCCCGCTCTCGGTGCCCGACGTCGGCAGCCAGCCGAGCAGCACGGCGAACAGCCACACGCCGGTGATCGCGAACCAGAAGTCCGGGATGCTGGCCGCGGTCATCGACAGCAGGCTGGAGAACCGGTCGGCCAGCGAGTTGGGCCGGTAGGCCGCCCAGCAGCCGATGACGACCGCGCCGACCATCGCGAGCAGCATGGTGACCGCCGCGAGCTGCAGCGTTGCCGGGAAGGCGCGCAGCGCCATCTCGGACGCGGATTCCCCGGTGCGCAGCGACGTTCCGAAGTCCAGGTGCAGCACGCCTTTGAAATAGTCGACGAGCTGCGTCCACACCGGCTGGTCGAAGCCGTTGGCCGCGGCGAACGCCTCACGTTGTTCGGGGGTGGCCGATTCGGGCAGGTAGAGGTTGGTCGGGTCGCCGGTGAGCCGCGCCAGCAGGAACACGCCCAGCAGCACGATGATCAACGGCAGGGCGCTGGTGTACATCCGGCGCCGCACGAATGGGAACATGGGACTTGGCCTTCCGGGCTGGGCTGTGGTGGTGGGCTGGTCCGCTAGGCGGCGTCGGTCGGGGTGGGGCCGGCGGGACGCATCTCGCTCAGCCGCATCTCGTCACCCGTCGCGGAGTTGGGCGTGTAGTCCACGCGCGGCGACTTGCCGAGAATGCCCTTCATGTGCGCGATGTAGGCCATCTGCATGATCTCCTGCGGCTCTTCGGCGAAGAGTTCGGCGAACGCGTCCTGGCGGTCCTGACCCGTGAGTGCCTCGGCGGCGCGGATCTTGCGGTCGAATTCGGTTGTGCCGAAGGCACTCTGCGGTCCGTCGCTGAGCATGTACTGGTCCATGGTGAACGCGGCGTCACCGGCCTGGTTGCCGTGCATGATCATCAGCAGGTAGGGCCCGGTGTTCGGCGGGAACGGCCGCAGCTGGTAGAGCAGCTGGTTGGACGTGTCCATCATCTCGATCTTCACGTTGAGCCCGATGTCGGTGAACTCGCTTTGCAGCACCTCGATGGTCTCGCTGATCTTCGGGAACTGCGCGGTGCGGCCGATCAGGCGGATCTCGCGGTCCACCGGCACTCCGTCGGCGCGGGCTTCCTCGATGAGCCGGCGGCCCTTCTCGGGATCGTGCGGCCACAACTGCAGTTCGGCGTTGTACCCCACGACGCCGGACGGGATCAATTGCGCAGCAGGATCACCGAGGCCCTGGAACAGCGCCTTGACGATGCCGGTGCGGTTCACCGCGTAGTTGATGGCCTGACGCACCCGGATGTCGTTGAGCGGCGCCTCGGTGCCCTGCATCCGCAGTGCGGTGGTCTCGTTGTTCTGGAACGGCACACCGAGATCGCCCGCCCCGTCCTCGGGGCCCAGGCCGACGGCGATGTCGGTCTCGTCGTTGGTGATCATCGCCGCGCGCACGCTGCCCTCGCTACGCCACTGGTATTCGGCGCGGGGGAAGGCCGGCGGCTGACCCCAGTAGGCGTCGTTGCGGGCCAGGATCAGCTTCTGGCCGTACTGCCAGTCGGCGATCGCGTAGGGCCCGGTGCCGATCGGTTCGCGCACCTTCTCGGTCGTGCTCGTGGTGCGCGGCACGATCTCCACGAACGACAGGCGCAGCGGCAGAATCGGGTCGGGGTTCGCGGTGGCGACGGTGAGGGTGGTGTCGTTGACGGCGTCGATCTCGAGCTTCTCATCGCCGAAGACGTAACCGTCGACGTTGCACTGCAGGTCGGAGTTCACCGCACGGTCGATCGAGAACGCGGCGTCGGTGGCGGTCATCGGGGCGCCGTCGGAGAACGTCACGTCGGGGCGGATGTCGAAGGTCCACTCGGTGTCGGAGGTCTGCCGCCAGCCGGTCGCCAGCAGCGGCTGCAGGTCACCGGTGTTCGGATCGCGCTCGATGAGCGGTTCGGTGATGTTGGAGCGCACCACGATGCCGGTCGACGTCAGCGAGCTCTCGCACGGTTCCAGCGTGGGCGGTTCCTGCGCGAGGACGATCCGCAGCGTGTTGGTGTCGTAGCCGCCGCGGCCGGAGTTGGCGACGGTGCACCCGGCGGTCAGCACGCACGCCGTGGCGGCGGCTGTGACGACGGATGCGGCGGCCAGCACGCGGCGGGCCGGCCGCGCAGTGTTCCGGCGAGAGGCCGGGGCGAAGCGCGTCATGGCACCTCCAGGAAGTGTGATGTCCACGTATGTGGATGCGGTGTGTGACCGCAGACACAAGCTAAGAACCCGCCGAATCGGCCGTCAACCTGGCCGAACGGCCGTTTCGCAGCATGGAGGCCGCGAAGGCAGAGGCGCTGGAACAGCGTGGGAAACACTGTTGATCAGGCAATTCGCTCGCCGAGCGCCATTGCTGATGCACCCGCGATGCGTGCAGGCACGCAATATATGCGGGTTGCGTATCAACCCATGCTATTTACGTGTTGGACGGGTATTCGCCGGCGGGCATACCGTGATCGCAGCCACACCCGGAGGAGACCTGTGCCCGAGAACGCCGCCACCACCCCGCACGTCCTGCAGGTCGGGCCGCTCAAACCGTCGCTCGCCGAGACGCTGCGCACCCGCTACCGCGCCGATGAACTGCCCGCCGACGGCGCCGCCCGCGACGCCTACCTGAGTGAGCACGGCGCCCGGGTGACTGCCGTCGTCACCTCCGGACGCACCGGCGTGGACGCCGCGCTGATAGAACGGCTCCCCCACCTGAGCGCCGTGGTGAATTTCGGCGTCGGATACGACACGACCGACATGGACGCCGCCGTCGCCCGCGGCGTGGTCGTCAGCAACACCCCCGACGTGCTGACCGACTGCGTCGCCGACACCGCGGTGGGCCTGACCATCGATGTGCTGCGCCGGTTCTCGGCCGCCGACCGCTATGTGCGTGCCGGCCGCTGGCCGGTCGACGGCAACTACCCGCTGACGCGGCAGATCTCTCACAAGTTGGTCGGTGTGCTCGGCCTGGGCCGCATCGGCACCGCGATCGCCACCCGGCTCGCGGCGTTCGGCTGCCCGATCAGCTACCACAACCGTCGCCCCGTCGACGGCTCCCCCTACGCCTACGTCGACTCGCCGGCCGAACTCGCCCGCCGCGTCGAGGTACTCGTGATCGCCGCCGCGGGCGGCGGGGGCACGCGCCACCTCGTCGACCGTGACGTCATCGACGCCCTCGGCCCGGACGGCTACCTGGTCAACATCGCCCGCGGCAGCGTGGTCGACGAGGCGGCGCTGGTCGAGGCGCTGCAGAGCGGCAAGCTCGCCGGCGCCGGCCTCGACGTGTTCGCCGAGGAACCGCGGGTGCCCGAGGCGCTGCTGTCCATGGACAACGTGGTGCTCCTGCCTCACGTCGCCAGCGGAACGGTGGAAACCCGTGCGGCGATGGAGGATTTGACACTGCAAAACCTCGACTCGTTCCTCACCACGGGCCGGCTGGTCACCCCGGTGCCCGAGGTCGCGGACCTCGTCGCGGCCCGCTGACGCCGGCGCCGGTCAGCGCAGGTCGTCGGGCACCAGATCGTCGGTCGTCCACTCCCGAGGCGGCAGCACATCGCGCAGGAGCCGGTGCAGCGCCGGGTTGGTGCTGTCCCCGCGCCACGCGGCGTCGAGTTCGACGGGCCGCTCCCGGAACGCGCCGATCGACCGGAACACCACGCCTTCCGGGTGCAGGGTCGCCGCCGACGCCGGCACCAGCGCGATCCCGATGCCGGACCGCACCAGCACCAGCATGGTGTGCACCTGCGTCACGTACTGCACGTGCCGGGGCGTCGCGCCGGCGATGGTGAACGTGCTGATCAGCAGTTCGTGGAAGTAGCGGGCCTGCACCGGTGAGTACATCACCAGGTCCTGGCCGTCGAGGTCGTTGAGCGTGAGTTGACGGCCCACGTCGACCAGCGGATGACCCGCGGGCAGCGCGGCCACCAACTGCTCGTGCAGCAGCGGACGTGACACGATGCCCGGCCGTTTCAGCGGCGGGCGGGCCATGCCCAGATCGATCTCGCCGGTCATCAGCCCCTCCAGCTGTGCCGCCGAAACCATCTCGCGCAGTTCGACTTTGACGTCGGGCAGTTCGGCGCGGGCCCGGTCCAGCAGCCGCGGCAGGACCGCGTGCGCGGACGCCGCGGTGAAGCCGACGACCACGGTGCCGAGATCGCCCGCCGGGACGCGCCGGACGTTGAGCGCGGCGCCTTCGGCCAGCTGCAGGATGCGCCGTGCGTCCGGCAGGAACGCCACCCCCGCCGGGGTGAGCGTGACCGAGCGGGTGGTGCGATCGATGAGGTGCACCCCGAGTTCGTTCTCGAGCTGCTGGATCTGGCGGCTCAACGGCGGCTGCGTCATGTGCAACCGCTCGGCGGCGCGGCCGAAGTGCAGTTCCTCGGCGACGGCGATGAAGCAGGACAGCCGCGACAGGGAGAACATCGATTCCTCCCTCACTCGCCGACCGCACCGGTGCGGCCCTGATACGTCAGCGTAAACCGCGGGTGCCGGCCCGGCGGCGACGTGCGTCGCCGGGTCCGCGCCGCGGAGATCTCACCAGCGCGGGCTGTCCGCGCGGAACGAGGGGTCGATGCTGCGCATGTACCCCGTGTCGTCACGCTCGCGGATCCCGCAGCGCACGTACTGTTCGTGCAGCACGGCCAGGCTGTCGTCGTCGATCTCGACACCCAGCCCCGGACCGGTGGGGACTGGCACCGCACCGTCGGCGAAGGTCAGCGCACCGTCTTTGACCACTTCTTCGGTCTTCCACGGCCAGTGCGTGTCACACGCGTAGGTGAGGTTGGGCGTCGCGCCGGCCAGATGCACCATCGCGGCCAGGCTGATGCCCAGGTGGCTGTTGGAGTGCATCGACAGGCCGAGCCCGAAGGTGTCGCAGATGCCGGCGAGCAGCCGTGACCGCTGCAGTCCGCCCCAGTAGTGGTGGTCGGACAGCACCACCTTCACCGAACCCTTGGCCACCGCGGGGGCCAACTGGTCGAAGGCGACCACACACATGTTGGTGGCCAACGGCATCGGCGCCTCGCGGGCCACCTCGGCCATCCCGTCCAGCCCCGGCGTCGGGTCCTCCAGGTACTCCAGCACCCCGGCCAACCCCGTGGCCACCTTGATCGACGTCTCCGGCGTCCACGCGGCGTTGGGGTCCAGCCGCAGCGGGTGGTTCGGGAACGCCGCCCGCAGCGCCTCGATCCCGGCCATCTCCTCCTCGGGCGCCAGCACGCCGCCCTTGAGTTTGATTGCGGTGAAACCGTATTCGTCGACGATCCGGCGGGCCTGGGCCACCAGCTCATCCGGGGTCAGCGCCTGACCCCAGCTGTCGGGTTCCGCGCCGGGATGGGCCGCCCACTTGTAGAACAGGTAGGCGCTGAACGGCACCGTGGCGCGAACGGCGCCGCCCAGCAGATCTGATACGGGCCGGCCGGTGACGTGCCCCTGCACGTCCAGGCAGGCCACCTCGAACGGGGAGAACACCCGGTCGACCACGCTGGCCGAGGTGATCATCCCGGCCAGGCCGGAACCGTCACCGGTGCGGTCACCGCCGAGCCGGTCGGAGATCAGGGCGCGGATCGCGTTGAGCGCGAACACGTCCTGACCCACGATCGCCGACGCCGCGGCCTCCAGCCGTTCCAGGTGGACGGTGTCGGCGTAGGTCTCGCCGAGACCCACCAGGCCGGCGTCGGTGTCGAGCTGGATGATCGCCCGCAGCGCATAGGGCTGATGCACGCCGACCGTGTTGAGCAACGGCGGGTCGGCGAAGGCGACCGGCGTGATCCGCGCCCCGGTGATCCGCACCGCCGCGCTCATCAGTGCACCAGCGCGTCGTTGAGCACCGCCCGGCCGGCGGCCAGGATCTCGCGCAGCTTGTCGACGTCGGCGGGCGTGCAGTCCACCAGCGGCGGGCGCACCGGACCGGCCTCGACACCCTCGAGGGTGACGCCGGCCTTGATGAGCGACACCGCGTAGCCGGGCATGGTGTCGCGCAGCCGGACCAGCGGGTGGAAGAACTCGCGCAACAGCGCGGCGGTAAGCGCCTCGTTGCCGGCCTCCAGCGACTGGTAGAACGCCAGCGCCAGCTCGGGGGCGAACGCGAAGGTGGCCGACGAGTAGAGCGTCACCCCGATCGCGCGGTACGCCTGCTGCGAGACCTCCGCGGTCGGCAGGCCGTTGAAGAACTGGAAGCTCTTGCCCGACAGCGCCAGGGCGTCGGTGACCGCGCGCACGATGCGCGAGACCATGTCCAGGTCGCCGGTGCCGTCTTTGAAGCCGACCACGTTCGGCAGCTGCGCGACCTCGACGGCCGAGGCCTCGTCGTAGCGGGCGTTGCCGCGGTTGTAGACGATCAGCGGCAGATCGGTGACCGAGCTGACCTCGCGGGTGTAGGCGACCAGACCCGCGGCCGGCATCTCGACCAGGTAGGGCGGGAGCAGCAGCAGGCCGTCGGCCCCGGCCCCGGCCGCGGCGCGGGCGAAGGCCTTGGCCTGCGCCAGCGAGCCGCCGGCGCCGGCGTACACCGGCACGCGCCCGTCGACGACCTCGACCGCGGTGCGCACCACGGTGGTGAATTCGGCCGTGTCCAGGGCGTGGAACTCACCGGTGCCGCAGGCGATGAACACGCCGCCGGGGCCCGCCTCGACACCCTTGGCGATGTGCTGTGACAGGCGCTCGGTGTCCACCTCGCCGGCGGCGGTGAGGGGGGTGACGGGGAAGAACAGGACGCCGGTCAGGGGCGCAGCGGGCATGGGGTGCTCCTCAATCTGTGGGGTAAGGGGGTCAGTCTTTGGTGAGTTCGCCGTCGACCCGGCGCCAGATGCCGTCCGGATTGCCGTCGGCGATGGCGCTGGGCAGCAGCGAGATCGGCGTGTCCTGGTAGCAGACCGGGCGCAGGAACCGCTCGATGGCCCGCGAACCGACGGAGGTGGTGCGCGAGTCGGAGGTGGCGGGGAACGGGCCGCCGTGCACCATCGCGTGACACACCTCGACGCCGGTCGGCCAGCCGTTGAACAGGATGCGTCCGGCCTTGAGCTCGAGGATCGGCAGCAGCGCACCGGCCTGGTCGAGGTCGGCGTCGTCGGCGTGCACGGTGGCGGTGAGCTGGCCCTCCATGTGGTCGGCCACCCTCTTCATCTCGTCGAAGTCGGCGCAGCGCACCAGCAGGCTGGAGGCGCCGAACACCTCGGCCTGCAGCGACTCCGAGCCGAGCAGGCTGCCGGCGTCGGTGCTGAACAGGGCGGCGCGGCAGGACACGGCGGCGCCCCCGTCCGACGAGCCGCGGGCCACCAGGTCGGCCGCACCGGAGAGCGCCTCCACGCCGGCGCGGTAGGCCTCGGCGATGCCGGGCGTGAGCATCGCGGTGGCCGGCGCCTGGCCGAGCGCCTCGGCGGCGGCCGCGACGAAGGCGTCGAGCTCGGGGCCGTCGATCGCGATGACCAGACCGGGGTTGGTGCAGAACTGGCCCGAGCCCATGGTGAGTGAACCGACGAAGGCGCGGCCGAGGTCGGCGGCCCGGTTGGCCAGGGCGCCACCCATGAGGAAGACCGGGTTGATGGAGCTCATCTCCGCATACACCGGAATCGGCTCGCGGCGGCCCGCGGCGGCGGCGACCAGTGCCAGACCGCCGGAGCGGGAGCCGGTGAACCCGACGGCCTTGACGCGCGGGTCGGTGACCAGCGCGGTGCCCAGTCCGCGGCCGTCGCCGAACAGCAGCGAGAAGGTGCCGGCCGGCAGCCCGGCGTCGGCGACGGCGGCGGTGATGGCGCGGGCGACCAGTTCGGAAGTGCCGGGGTGGGCGTCATGGGCCTTGATGATGACGGGGCAGCCCGCGGCGAGCGCCGAGGCGGTGTCCCCGCCGGCCACCGAGAACGCCAGCGGGAAGTTGCTCGCGCCGAACACGACGACCGGGCCGAGCGGGACGGCACGCTGGCGCAGGTCGGGACGTGGCAGCGGGGCCCGGTCGGGCAGCGCGGTGTCGATGCGCGCACCGTTCCAGCTGCCTTCGCGCAGCACGGAGGCGAACAACCGCAGCTGGCCGGTGGTGCGGCCGACCTCACCGGTCAGCCGCGCCTCGGGCAGGCCGGTCTCGGCGTGCGCGCGGGCGACGAGGTCCCCGGTGATGGCGGCGATGTTGTCGGCGATGGCGTCGAGGAACTGCGCGCGCTGTTCGGAGGAGGTGTTGCGGTACACCGAGAACGCCTCGGCGGCGGCTGCGCAGGCGGCTTCGACGTGGGAGTCGTCGCCGTGGGCGTAGGCGGGTTCGAGATCCTTGCCGGTCGTCGGGTCGAAGCCGCGGATCTCGGTTCCCGAGCCCCGCACCGCGGCGCCCGCGATCAGCATCTGTCCGGTCAGTTCAGTGGTCGACGTCGCGATCGAGGTCATGCTTTCACGCTAGGCCGCCGATAAATGCCTGTCCAAGTCCAATTCTGGGCCGACTAATCCACGGATTGAATCAGTAGCGGTGGTGCGGATCACCGCCGCGGGACCAGCGTGTCGCATCCGACGCCGGTTCGCCGTCGGATCCACACGGACCCGGAAACGCCGCACGGCAGCCACGACGCAAGCCGTGACCGCCGTGCCGACGATGCGGTCAGTGCCGGTCGGAGCGCTCCGAACGGTCACCGGGCTCGGAGTCACCGACCACCTCGGCCGCGGGTTCGTCGCGCGCGATCTTGTCCTGCGTCTCGTCGACCTTGCGGACATCCTGACCGCGGGTCTTGTAGAGGCTGAGGACCGTGGTGATGGCCAGCGTGACGATGATGACGCCGAGCGACAGCAGGGTCGGGATCTCCGGCACCGGGACATGCTCGCCGCCGTTGATGAACGGCAGCTCGTTCTCGTGCAGCGCATGCAGGAACAGCTTCACGCCGATGAAGGCGAGGATGAACGCCAGACCCTGCGACAGGTACACCAGGCGCTTGAGCAGACCGCCGAGCAGGAAGAACAGCTGGCGCAGGCCCATCAGCGCGAACACGTTGGCGGTGAACACCAGGTAGGGCTCCTGGGTCAGGCCGTAGATCGCCGGGATCGAGTCCAGCGCGAAGATCAGGTCGGTGGTGCCCAGCGCGACGATGACCAGGAACATCGGCGTCATCAGCCGCTTGCCGTCCTCGCGGATCCACAGCTTGAGGCCGTCCCACTTGTCGGTCAGCGTCAGGTGGTTGCGGGCGAACTTGACCACCGCATTGTCACCGTCGTCCTCGTGGTCGGTGTCACGGGCGAGGTTCCACGCGGTGTACACCAGGAACAGGCCGAAGATGTAGAACACCCAGGAGAACTGGTTGATGGCCACGGCGCCGAGCGCGATGAAGATGCCGCGGAAGATCAGGGCCAGGATGATGCCGACCATCAGGGCTTCCTGCTGGTACTTCTTCGGCACGTTGAAGCTGGCCATGATGATGATGAAGATGAACAGGTTGTCCACCGACAGGCTGTACTCCGTCAGCCAGCCGGCGAAGAACTCCAGCCCGTAGTCACCGCCGTGGAAGAGCCACACCCACACGCCGAAGACGATCGCCGCGCTGACGTACACCGACAGCGCGATCGAACATTCCTTCATGGTGGGCTCGTGCGGCCGCCGGGCGATCATGATCACGTCGAACAGCAGCACCGCCACTGTCACCGTGATGGTGATGCCCCACTCGAGGGCCGAAACGTTCACTCGATATACCTCCGGTCGTCGAACACGCCGGAGGTCTCTTCCGCCGACGCATCGTCATGCACCGACCCGCAGCACCGGTCGGCCGATGACAGCCGACGTCGTGACGACACCGCGGCGAAGGAATACTCCCCTCCGGCACAGATTGTGCCCGGCCGACGCCGGCCAGGCCAATCCGGGTCCGTAACAGCGACCAGGGCGGGGGTACCCGCTTCGGCGCGATTGTCACCACACGCCGCCTCCGGCGCACGGGTGCTGCCGCGTGCGCTTAGTAGTTTGTAGTGGTGACAGCAGCGGTTTCCGGCGCCGGATTGCCCGACCAGTACGTCCTGTCCGCGTTCGCCGCGGCACCGCGCACGCTGGTCGACATCCTGCACGAGACGGCCGCCCGCTACCCCGATGCGCCCGCCATCGACGACGGCACCGTCGCGCTCACCTACGCCGAGCTGATCGCCGACATCGATGACAGCGTCGCGTGGCTGGCGGCGCGCGGCATCGGGCGCGGTGACCGGATCGGCATCCGCATGCCGTCGGGCTCCTACGCGCTCTACGTGGCGATCCTGGCGACGCTGGCGGCCGGCGCGGCATACGTGCCGGTCGACGCCGACGACCCCGACGAACGCGCGTCGCTGGTGTTCACCGAGGCAGGCGTCGTCGCGATCATCACCGAACAGGGGCTGGTCCGCGGGCCCGGCTCCTCACGCGGGTGGCGGGCGGCCGCCCCACTGGCCCGCGACGACGCGTGGATCATCTTCACCTCCGGGTCGACGGGCGTGCCCAAGGGTGTGGCCGTCACCCACCGCAGCGCCGCCGCGTTCGTCGACGCCGAGGCGACGATGTTCCTCACCGACAACCCGCTCGGGCCCGGCGACCGGGTGCTGGCCGGGCTCTCGGTGGCCTTCGACGCCTCCTGCGAGGAGATGTGGCTGGCGTGGCGGCACGGCGCCTGCCTGGTGCCGGCGCCGCGGTCGCTGGTGCGCAGCGGGATGGACCTGGGCCCGTGGCTGGTCTCCCGCGACATCAGCGTGGTCTCCACCGTGCCGACGCTGGCCGCCCTGTGGCCGGCCGAGGCGCTCGAGGCGGTCCGCCTGTTGATCTTCGGCGGCGAGGCCTGCCCGCCGGAACTCGCCGAGCGGCTCGCGGTCGAGGGCCGCGAGGTGTGGAACACCTACGGTCCCACCGAGGCCACCGTGGTGGCCTGCGCCGCCAAGCTCGACGGGCGCAGCCCGGTCAGTATCGGGTTGCCGTTGCCGGGGTGGGACCTCGCCGTGGTGGACAAGGCCGGGATGCCGGTACGCAACGGCGAGGTCGGCGAGCTGGTGATCGGCGGCGTCGGGCTGGCCCGCTACCTCGACCCCGACAAGGACGCCGAGAAGTACGCGGCCATGCCGACGCTGGGCTGGAACCGCGCCTACCGCAGCGGTGATCTGGTGCGGCTGGAGGCCGAGGGCCTGTACTTCGTCGGCCGCGCCGACGACCAGGTCAAGGTCGGCGGCCGGCGGATCGAACTCGGCGAGGTGGACTCCGCGCTGGTGCACCTGCCCGGCGTCAGCGGCGGCGCGGCGGCGGTGCGGCGCACGGCCAGCGGCACACCGCTGCTGGTCGGCTATATCGCCAGCGCCGATCCCCGGTTCGACCTGGCCGCCGCCCGCGCCGCCCTGTCCGAAGCGCTGCCCGCGGCGCTGGTCCCCCGGCTGGTGCTGGTCGACGAACTGCCCACCCGCACCTCCGGCAAGGTGGACCGCAACGCGCTGCCCTGGCCGATCGCCGGCGCCTCTGCGGACGACGACAGCGCCGAACTCGGCGGCACGATGGGCTGGTTGGCCGGGGTGTGGCGTGACGTGCTGGCCGCACCCGTCGACGGACCGGAGGCCGACTTCTTCGCCAGCGGCGGCGGCTCCCTGTCCGCGGCGCAGCTGGTGGCCGCACTGCGTCAGCGCTACCCGCAGGTGACCGTCGCCGACCTCTACGACCATCCGCGCCTCGGCTCGCTGGCGGGCTTCCTCGACGAACTCGCCCCGCCGCCCGCCGTGGTCACCCGCGAGGTGAAACCGACGCCGCGGGTCAGCCAGGCGATCCAGGTCGCGCTGTCGCTGCCGCTGGCGACGCTGACCGCACTGCAGTGGGTGGTGTGGCTGGCGCTGCTCAACAACGTCGCCGCCCAACTGGACCTGGTGCCGTGGGCGGCACCGCTGAACTGGTGGATGGTGCTGGCCGGGTTCGTGCTGTTCGTCTCGCCGGTGGGCCGGATGGGCATCGCGGTGCTGTTCGCCCGCATGCTGCTCGGCGGTCTGGAACCGGGCACCTACCGCCGCGGCGGACCGGTGCATCTGCGGGTGTGGCTGGCCGAACGGCTCGCCGACGCCAGCGGCGCCGGCAACCTGGCCGGTGCGCCGTGGATGGTCTACTACGCCCGCGCACTGGGCAATTCGGTGGGTAAGGGCGTCGACCTGCACTCCCCGCCCCCGGTCACCGGCCTGGCCAAGCTCGGCCACCGCTGCTCCATCGAACCCGAGGTCGACCTGTCCGGGCACTGGGTCGACGGTGACCTGTTCCATGTCGGGCCCATCACCGTCGGCAACGACGCGACGATCGGTGCGCGCACCACCCTGCTGCCCGGCGCCGTCGTCGGCAAGAACGCCGACGTGGCGCCCGGTTCCGCGGTGGTCGGCAAGGTGAAGAACGGTCAGTACTGGAAGGGTTCGCCCGCCGTGAAGTCCGGCAAGGCGCGCCACCCGTGGCCGGATCACCGGCCGCCGCGCGCGCCGCTGTGGGTCGCGGTCTACGGGATGACCTCCATGCTGCTCGGCGCGCTGCCGCTGGCCGCGCTGGGCGTCGGTCTGGCGATCATCGGCTGGGGGGTGTCGGGTACCGACTCGGTGGCCGCCGCGATGCTGCCCGCGCTGCTGTGGACGCCGGTCGCCACCGTGGCCGCGGTGCTGACCTACGCCGGGGTGACTGTGGCCGGGGTGCGTCTGCTGTCGGTGGGGCTGCGCGAGGGCTACCACCCGGTGCGCAGCCGGATCGGTTGGCAGCTGTGGGCCACCGAACGCCTCCTCGACGCCGCGCGCACCTACCTGTTCCCGCTCTACGCCAGCCTGCTCACCCCGGCGTGGCTGCGCCTGCTCGGCGCGAAGGTCGGCGCGGGCACCGAGATCTCGACCGCGCTGTTCACCCCGAAGTTC
Organism: Mycobacterium sp. PS03-16; assembly: GCF_004570325.1. Lineage (GTDB taxonomy): Bacteria > Actinomycetota > Actinomycetes > Mycobacteriales > Mycobacteriaceae > Mycobacterium. The sequence continues at coordinate 217,781 of NZ_SPQO01000005.1, forward strand.
ACCGTCGTGGAGGACGGCGCGTTCCTCGCGGACGACACCATGGTCGCGTCCTATGAACTCGGCGGCGGCTGGATCCACGTCGCGAAGGCGACGATCGGCAAGCGCGCGTTCCTCGGTAACTCGGGCATCACCCAACCGGGCCGCAAGGTGCCCGACGACGGGCTGGTCGCGGTGCTGTCGGCCACCCCGCACAAGGCCAAGGCCGGATCGTCGTGGCTGGGCAGCCCGCCGGTGCGGCTGCGCCGCCAGCCCACCGCGGCCGACGCGCTGCGCACGTTCCACCCGTCGCCGCGGCTCAAGGCGATGCGCGGCGCGGTGGAGACCTGCCGGGTGATCCCGCTGATCGTCACGTTCGCGATCGGGGTCGGCGTGCTGCTGGGTCTGCAGGCGCTGGCCGTGCACCTCGGATACCTGTGGACCGCCTTGGCCGGCGGTCTGGTGCTGCTGGTGGCCGGCGCGGTCGCCGGGGCCGTGGCCGTCATCGCGAAGTGGCTGGTGATCGGGCGGATCGAGGCGATCGAGCATCCGCTGTGGTCGTCGTTCGTGTGGCGCAACGAGGTCTCCGACACGTTCGTCGAAACCGTCGCCGCGCCGTGGTTCGCGCGCGCGGCCGGTGGCACGCCGGTGATGAACCTGTGGCTGCGCGGGTTGGGCGCGAAGATCGGCCGCGGGGTCTGGTGCGAGACGTACTGGCTGCCCGAGGCGGACCTGGTCACGCTCGGCGCGGGCGCCACCGTCAACCGCGGCTGTGTGGTGCAGACGCACCTGTTCCACGACCGGATCATGCGGATGGACACCGTCGTCCTGGAGGACGGCGCCACGCTGGGCACGCACTGCGTCGCGCTGCCCGCGGCCCGGCTGGGTGCCGGCGCGACGGTCGGACCGGGGTCGCTGGTGATGCGCGGGGACGAGGTGCCGCCGTCGACGCGCTGGCAGGGCAACCCGATCGCGCCGTGGGACACGTTGCGTCGCAAGCGTGGTGAGGCCGCCGCCAAGAAGAAGAAACCGGCGCGCGACCCCGAGGGCTCCGCCGCGTGACCCGGTCGAAGAAGACGAAATCGCAGTCCCCCGTCATCGACCCCTACCTGCCCGGCAGCGGCAACTTCGGCTACCGGGTGTCCCGGTACGAGCTCGACCTGGAGTACAAGGTCGCGATCAACCGACTGTCGGGGACCGCGACCATCACCGCCGTGACGCTCGCCGCGCTGCGCACGTTCACCCTCGACCTGTCGGGGACCATGAGCGTCACCAAGGTCGCGGTCAACGGTCGCAGACCCGCCCGATTCTCCGTCGGCAACGGCAAATTGAGCATCACACTGTCGGCGCCGCTGCCCGCCGGCGCGGCGCTGGTGGTCGACGTCCGCTACAGCGGCAACCCCCAACCCGTCCGATCCCCCTGGGGCGACGTGGGTTTCGAGGAGCTGTCCAACGGCGCACTGGTGGCCGGCCAACCCAACGGAGCGCCGTCGTGGTTCCCCTGTGACGACCACCCGAGCTCGAAGGCGAGCTACCGCGTGCAGATCAGCACCGACAGCCCGTACCGGGCAATCGCCAACGGCCAGTTGGTGTCCCGCCGCACCAAAGCCGCGCACACGGTGTGGACCTACGAGCAGGCCGAGCCCACGTCGACCTACCTGATGACCCTGCAGATCGGCATGTACGACATGCACCGGCTGGCCAAGAACCCGGTGCCCATGCAGGCCGCGCTGCCCGCCCGGTTACGCGAGAACTTCGACCACGACTTCGGCAGACAGCCGCAGATGATGAAGCTGTTCGTCAAACTGTTCGGGCCCTACCCGCTGTCGACCGGTTACACCGTCGTCGTCACCGATGACGATCTGGAGATCCCGCTGGAGGCCCAGGGCATCTCGATCTTCGGCGCGAACCACTGCGACGGCAGCCGCGACGCCGAACGGTTGATCGCCCACGAACTCGCCCACCAGTGGTTCGGCAACTCCGTCACCGTGCGCCGGTGGCGCGACATCTGGCTGCACGAGGGGTTCGCCTGCTACGCCGAGTGGCTGTGGTCGGAGCACTCCGGTGGCCCCGGCGCCGACGACCTCGCCGAGTACTACCACCGCAAGCTCGCCGGCCTGCCGCAGGACCTCGTACTCGCCGACCCCGGACCGCAGGACATGTTCGACGACCGGGTGTACAAGCGCGGCGCGCTGACGCTGCACGTGTTGCGCGGGCGCATCGGCGACAAGAAGTTCTTCACGCTGCTGCGGGACTGGACCGCCCGCCACCGGCACGGCACCGCGTTCACCGACGACTTCACCGGCCTGGCCGCGCACTACACCGCGGAGTCGCTGCAGCCGCTGTGGGACGCCTGGCTCTACGGCAAGGACCTGCCGGCGCTGTGACCGACGCGGCGCCGGCCACCGGGCCGATCACCCGCAGCAGCGTGGCGCGGGTCGGCGCGGCGACGGCGCTGACCGCGCTGTGCGGGTACGCGGTGCTTTACCTGGCCGCCCGCGCGCTCGAGCCCGCCGATTTCTCGGTGTTCGGGGTGTTCTGGGGGGCGTTCGGGTTGGTCAGCGGGGCGGCGTTCGGGCTGCTGCAGGAGGCGACGCGCGAGGTGCGCGATGCCCGCAGGACGCATCCGCCGGACGGTCCCCACACCCGGCCGATGCGGGTGGCGGCCGCGGTGGCGGTGGCCTCGGCGGCGGTGATCGCCGGCACGTCGCCGCTGTGGGCGGGCCACGTGTTCGTCGCGCAGCAGGGCTTGTCGGTCGTGCTGCTGGCCGCTGGGCTGGCCGGTTTCTGCCTGCACTCGACGCTGCTCGGGATGCTCGCCGGGATCAATCTGTGGACGCAGTACGGGGCCCTGATGGTGACCGACGCGGTGATCCGCGTGCTCGTCGCCGCCGCGACGTTCGCCGCCGGTTGGGGGCTGGGCGGGTTCGTGTGGGCGACCGTCGCCGGCTCGATGGCGTGGCTGCTGGTGCTGGCGTGCTCGCCCGCCGCCCGTGCCGCGGCGGTGCTGCGCACACCCGGCAGCACGGCGACGTTCTTGCGGGGTACCGCACATTCGATCGCGGCCGCCGGCGCGAGCGCGGTGCTGGTGATGGGGTTCCCGGTGCTGCTGCAGGCCACCTCACGCGAACTCGGCGCGGCGGGCGGCGTGGTGATCCTCGCGGTCACGCTGACCCGGGCGCCGCTGCTGGTGCCGCTGACCGCGATGCAGGGCAACCTGATCGCCCACTTCGTCGATCAGCGGTCGCGGCGGCTGAGGGCGCTGGTGGCGCCCGCGGCGGTCGTGATCGGGGTGGGCGTGGTTGGGGTGATCGCGGCCGGCCTGCTCGGTCCGTGGCTGCTGCGCACCGGCTTCGGGGAGCAGTACCGCGCCGACGGGGCGCTGCTGTCGTGGCTGACAGCCGGAGCCGTGGCGATCGCGTTGTTGACGCTGACCGGCGCCGCCACCGTCGCCGCGTCGCGGCACCGTGCGTACGCCCTCGGCTGGGTGGGCGCCACCGTCGCCGCGGTGGGTCTGCTACTGCTGCCGCTGGACCTGCAGACGCGCACGGTGGTCGCGCTGCTGTGCGGTCCGCTGGTGGGGATCGCCGTGCACCTGTGGGCGCTCGCCACCGACCACCGGGCGCATATCCTGCCTGTCGACGAAGGAGGGTTCGCATGACGTGGCTGGTGACCGGCGGTGCGGGATACATCGGATCCCATGTCGCCCACGCCATGGTCGACGCCGGGCTGCCGGTGGTGGTGATCGACGACCTGTCGACCGGGCTGGCGCAGTTCGTGCCGGAGGGGGCGCCGTTGGTGCGCGGCACGCTCCTCGACGAGGACCTGGTGGCCGCGACGCTGCGCGAGCACGCGGTGACCGGCGTGATCCACCTGGCCGGGTTCAAGTACGCCGGGGTGTCGGTGCAGCGGCCGCTGCACACCTACCGGCAGAACGTGTCGGCGATGGTGACGCTGCTCGACGCGATGGCGGCCACGGGCGTCGAGAAGTTCGTGTTCTCCTCGAGCGCCGCCACGTTCGGCACGCCGGACGTGCACCTGGTCGACGAGACGACGCCGACCCGGCCGGAATCCCCCTACGGTGAGACCAAGCTGATCGGCGAGTGGCTGCTGCGCGACGTCGGCCGCGTCTCGGACCTGCGCCACACCAGCCTGCGCTACTTCAACGTGGTGGGCTCGGCGTCGCCCACGCTGTTCGACACCAGCCCGCACAACCTGTTCCCGCTGGTGTTCGACATGCTCTTCCGGGGTGACACACCGCGCATCAACGGCGATGACTACCCCACCGCCGACGGCACCTGTGAACGGGACTACGTCGACGTCGGCGACGTCGCGCTGGCGCACGTGGCCGCCGCGCGCCGGCTCGACGCGGGGCAGCCGGTCGAGCCCGTCTACAACCTCGGCAGCGGAGCCGGCACGTCGGTGCGCCAGATCATGACCGCGATCCGCACCGTCACCGGCATCGACTTCGAGCCGGCGATCATGCCGCGGCGCGCCGGCGATCCCGCCCGCATCGTCGCCGACGGCAGCCTCGCCGCCCGCGACCTGGACTGGACGATGCGCCACTCGCTCGAGGACATGGTGGCCTCGGCGTGGGCGGCGCGGCAGGCGGCCGGCGCGGCGTACCCCGGCGCAGGGCGGCCCGGCTGACCTGGGTCACCCGCGCCGCGGTCGGGCTCATCGCGGTGCAGCTGCTCGTCCGGACGTGGCTGGCGTTCGGCGGCTACTTCTACTGGGACGATCTGATCCTGATCGGGCGGGCCGGCACCCAGTCGCTGCTGTCGCCGTCGTATCTGTTCGACGACCACGACGGGCATGTGATGCCGGCGGCGTTCCTGCTGTCCGGGGTGCTGGTGCGGCTGGCGCCGTTCTCGTGGGTGTTGCCGGCGTTGAGCCTGGTGGTGTTGCAGCTGCTGGCGTCGCTGGCGCTGTGGCGGGCGCTGCACATCCTCCTCGGGCGGCGGCCGGTGGTGTTGCTGCCGTTGACGTTCGCGTTGTTCACGCCGCTGGCGGTGCCGGGGTTCGCGTGGTGGGCAGCGGGGCTGAACTCGCTGCCGATGCTGGCGGCGCTGGCGTGGGTGTGCGCGGATGCGGTGCTGCTGGTGCGCACCGGCCGGGCGCTGTATGCGTGGCGGGCGACCGCGGTGTACCTCGGCGGGCTGCTGTTCTTCGAGAAGGCGGCGGTGATCCCGTTCGTCGCGTTCGTGGTCGTCGCCCTGCTGGCGTACGTGACCGGCGACGGCCGCGCGGTGGTGACGGTGTGGCGGCGCGGACTGCGGTTGTGGGTGGCGGCGCTGGCGCTGACCGCGGCGTGGGTCGGGGTGTACCTGCTGGTCGTCGACCAGAAGCGGTGGAGTTTCGACCTGGCGATGACGTGGGACCTGCTGGCGCGGTCGATCACGCACGGCATCGTGCCGGGTCTGGTGGGCGGCCCGTGGGAGTGGAACCGGTGGGCGCCCGCGTCGCCGTGGGCGACGCCGCCGGCGACGGTGATGGTGCTGGGCTGGGTGGCGCTGGCGGCGGTGGTCGCGGTGTCGTTCGCGCGCAAGGAGCGGATCGGTCCGGTGTGGGCGGCCGCGGTCGGCTACGCGGTGGCGTGTCAGGTGCCGATCTACCTGATGCGCTCGTCGCGATTCACGGCGCTCGAGCTGGCGCAGACGCTGCGGTACCTGCCGGACCTGGTGGTGGTGCTGGCGCTGCTGATGGCGGTGGGGTTCTGCGCGCCGAACCGCGCCGGGTCGGCGCGGTTGGACGCATCGAGGGCGTGGTCGCTGGCGGTCGGTGGGTTGGTCGCGGCGTTCGTGGCGAGCAGCCTGTACTCGACGGTCACGTTCCATCGGATCTGGCGGGACAGTCCGGTGCCGTCGTACGTGGCGACTGCGCGGGCGGGGCTGGCGGGGGTGTCGGAGCCGATGCTCGACCAGGAGGTCGATCCGCTGATCCTGCAGCGGGTGCAGTATCCGGAGAACCTGGCCAGCCACATGTTCGCGCTGCTTGACGACCGGCCGGAGTTCGGGTCGAGCGCGACCGAACTGCGGATGCTCGACGGGTCGGGTCGGGTGGTCGAGGCGCTGGTGACGTGGGTGCGGGCGATCCGGCCGGGCCCAGAGCCGAACTGCGGGTACCTGGTGCAACCGGACTTCCCGGTGCAGATGCCGCTGGACGGGCCGCTGCTGCCGGCGGACTGGACGGCCGAGATCAACTACCTGGCCAACAGCGAAGGCTCGCTGATGATGGCGCTGTCGGAGGGGCCGCAGGTGAAGGTGCCGGTGCGACCCGGGCTGAACCGGGTGTTCGTGCGGTTGCCGGGCGCCGGAGACGCTATCAAGGTCAGCGCGGCGACCGCGGCGCTGTCGGTGTGCATATCCCCCGGTCCGGTCGGATTCGTGGCACCGAGGTAGTCCGGCATACGGGATACTGAGCAAATGAGCTTGCGACGGGGCGGGGTTGCGCGGCGATGAGCGCGATCGACGGATTCAACGCGAACTGGAACAACGCCCGCGAAACCTTCGGCCAAGGCAACCCGCAACCGGGCACCGACTTCGACAACAGCTCCCGATTGACCGGACTCGGGTCTGGGCTCTCCGACGCCGCGCCCGGCTCGAAATGGTCCGGCGCCGCGGCCGCCAACTACGACAAGGCCAACACCGACCACCAGGCCGTGTTCACCCAACTCGCGGTGTTGGACCGCAAGATCGCCGCTCAGGTCGACCAGTCCGCCCAGGTCGTCGAGACCGGCCGCCAAAATCTCGACAACGTCCGCCAATGGGTCAACGACGCCGTCAACAGTCTCCCGCCCGGCAAGCAACGCGACCAGATGGAACTGCAGATCGCCAAAGCCGGCCTCGGCCGCCTCACCGAAGTCGTCGAACAAACCAACAAACAGTCCAACGCCATCGGCCAGAACATCGGCAACATCACCTCCGAGTACGACTCCCTCAAAGAAACCATCCGCTTCGCCAGCGAGACGAAAGAAGGCGAACCAAAAGACCAGCCCCTCGGCATCACGGACGACGATGAGCAAGGCGAAGACGGACTGCCTGAGGACGAAGTCCAGCAAGACGCCAAAGAGACCGTCGAGGGTGCGCTCAGCGGTAACGGCCAAGACGCCACAAAGGTGAACGAGGTGCTCAACTCGTTCACGGACGCTCAGATCGCTGGCACCGAGCCGCTGACCGCGCAACAGCAGCAGTTCCTCAGTCAGATGCAGTCGCAGACAGCGAACAAGTCGCTCGAGGAGCTGGAGAATATCCGTCAGAGTCTCGGTGACAACAAAGGCATCCTTGCCAATTCCTGGCAATTGATGAGCGATCCCGATGTCAAGTTCCCGAAGTCAGGCACTCCTACGGATCTGTTCCCGGAGATCACCCCGGAGACCGTGTCGGGCAGCATGGATCACCTGCCGCAGAGCATCCAGGATGTGTTGAAGAGCCCGGCTTGGGTGGACGTGCCGAATTCCGAGGGATACGGCCTCTACGAGCTTCCCACCAAGGACCAATTGCAGGCCATCTCCGCGATGGTGGCCGACGGTGACGAGCGCTTCCAGCAAGGGTCCTACCTCGACGGCGGGCTGATGAGCCGAGGGGCCGAGATCCTCCAACAGAGCGAACAGCTCAAGGTCGAGATGGGCGACTACAGCGATGCCGATGCCGTTGTGCAAGACATCTTCCGATCGGCAGGCCGTGACGAGTTCGTCGCCCATGAGCTTCTCACCGGCAAGCCTTTCGACGGCGGCCCTGATTTGGTGACGGGTGTCGAAGAAGGGGAGGCCTTCCTCGACAACATGAACAAGCACGGCTGGGCGGACGACGGCTCCGCGGCGCGAACGCTGACCGACTGGATCGATGACGGTTCGCGGATGGACGGCACCGGGCACGACCAGATGGCCGGCGAAGCCGCGCATGCCGTTGCGTCGTACCTCGGCGCACACCAGGAAGAGTTGGCCAACATGGGATCGTTCACCGGCATCGGTCTGGGCGCCGTCAATCCAGAACTCGTCCGTGGCTACGCAGAAGCGCTTGCGCCCTACCAGGAAGCCATGATCGGCGACCACCGTGAGCCGACTCCGGGCTTCGGTCTACTCGAAGGAGAACCGAAGAACTACGACACCGCCCGCAACGCGTTCGCAGTGATTCACTCCGATCCGGAAGCGTCGAGGACCTTCACGGAGCATGCGTACCAGTCGATTCTCGCCTACCAGCAGGAGACAGCCGACGCGGCGGCGAGTGGTGCCCCAGCCAATGGAGAGGCGACCGGAAACGCAGGCAGGATGCTTGGAGTGCTCAACTCAGCCGCCACGTTGGCCGAAGTAGATCCCGAATTCGACATGCGAGAGGCAGCGCTCGGCGCCGTTATAGACGAGGTCGGCGGGAAATTCCCGATCGTCGGGTCGCTTGGTGCCGATTACATCAAGGAGTCCATTCTCGCCGGGTCCTTCGACTACAAGGTCGAATCTCACGACTTCAAGTCCATGAATGACATGCAAACCTACGCCGTCGCCGCCGGGCTTTACTCTCAGAATGTTCCCGCTGTGCCACAGCTTGGCCCGTTCATCGATACATCGGACGGAACTCTGAAGATGCCGCATGAAGTGCCGGCCGACCAGCACGAGGCGTACTACCAAGCGCTCACCGACTACACCGCCTCAGATCCCAGATGGGGCTCGGTCATCGATTCTTTCGCCGATGAGTATGACCAAGGCGCCGGAGCGCGGCGCTGAAACGAGGCCACGGAATGACACCACGTACAACGTTTTCCCAGATTGCAGTGATGGCTGCGGTGTTGACCGCTTGCTCGACCTCCGCACCGGCGATGCCGTCGAGCACTGAACCCGGCGCAGTGCACGAGTTCTTGACCGGATCTGAGGCCGGCAGCAGGCTGGAAGCGATCAGCACCTATGACTGGCCGGATAACGGTGCAGAGCCGGCTGCATATTTCGACTGGATAGCCGCCGATGCGACTTCCGCTGATTCGACGGTCGCTACTCGCGCGGGCGAATCTGCGCATGCCCTGGCGGTGTTCCTCGGCGAGGAGCACTCCGAACTCGAATCGCTCCCCTCCGACCTCGCGGCGGCCTACGGCAGAGCCCTGACGCCTTTCCAGGGCGCGCTGGTCGGTGACGACGACGGCATTCGCGGGTTCGGTCAACTCGGCGGTCCGGGTGACTTCTCCGCGGAGCGCGGCATCTTCTCGGTGATCGCCACCAACGCTGAGGCGGGCGAACGTTTCGTCGAGAGTGCGTATAGCCGCGCTCGAGCAATCGCCGCCGGGGCGGCCGAGAGAGTCTGCCGAGACGGGGGCGCAGCCACCGCGGCCGTGCGCCAGGCAGCCGAACTCTCCGGGCTGGCGGCATCCGCGGATTCCAAGCGCGATGAGCGCTTGCAGGCGACAGACGAGGTGACGCATGCGATGGCGGTGGCGTGCGTGTCGGTGGCGAAAGAACCACCGCAAGGAAGGATCACGGACTTCATCCGAAACGGCGTGCTGATGTCACCGGAGGCTGCGGGACGCATCGACCTCGGCCTCGAAGGCTACTTTCAGAGCCAGCGCGATTACCTTGCGGCTAGGGGAATCGAACTCAACGGCTTCAGCGATGCATTCGACGCGGCCATCGGTCGGTAGCTGCCGGGCGCGACTACACCGCGCGGCGCCCGTCACAGGTAGAGGTGCCGGTGCGGGCCGAGGCTCGACCGGGTGTTCGTGCGGTTCCCAGGAGCCGGGAACCTGTCGTCCGCCGAGGGGTGGTCGTCGACCACGCCACCGGCTACGCCGAATCTCCGACGTCAACCCGGCATGACTCCACACCTGGAGGCGTTGCACGACACGTGACCCCCATCACCCACCACCGCGTCACCGTCGACGGCATCGACACCTTCTACCGCGCCGCCGGCCCGGCCGACGCGCCCGTGCTGCTGCTCCCCCACGGGTATCCCGCGTCGTCGTACGTCTACCGCAACCTCATGGCGGCCCTCGGGCACCGGTGGCGCCTCATCGCGCCCGATCTGCCCGGATTCGGTTACAGCGCAACGCCGTCGGCCGACGACTTCGGCTACACCTTCGCCGCTTACGCCGAGTTCCTGAAGTCCTTCGTCGACGCCATGAGCCTGGACCGCTACGTCATCTGGCTGCACGACTACGGCTCGCAGTTCGGCTTTCAACTCGCCATCGCGAAACCTGACCGCGTCGCGGGCCTGATCATCCAGAACGGCGACATCTACGAGGACGCGTTCGGCCCGAAGTACGAGTTCCTCAAGGAGTCCTGGAACAACCCGGGCCCCGACGCCCGCCGCAAGATCGCCCAGCACGTCACCCTGCACGGCTTCGAATCAGAGTTCCGCGGCGAACTGCCCGACGACGTCGCCGACCGCATCAGCCCCGACCTGTGGACCCTGCACTGGTCGCTGATGAACACCCCCGAGCGCATCGCCAACCTCGTCCGCCTACTCGAGGACCAGCCCACCACGCTGCGGTGGTTCGCCGGTGAACAGGCCTACCTCCGCGAGCACCGCCCGCCCACACTGATCGTCTGGGGTCCGCACGACGGCTACATGCCCAAGGAGTCGGCCCAGGCCTACGGCCGCGACCTGCCCGACGCCCCGATTCATCTGCTCGGCGGCGGTCACTGGCTGCTCGAGACCCATCTGGACGAGGTCGTCCCACTGGTCGACGACTTCCTCGGTGAGGTGCACTGACTGCACGATTGCTGTACGCAAACACCGAGTGACCGCGTCAACAACCGTGCACTCGGCGCAAAGGACGCCAAACGAGAGAGCCGCCCAGGGGAATCGAACCCCTGACCTATTCATTACGAGTGAATCGCTCTGCCGACTGAGCTAGGGCGGCGTGCCCAGCCGGAACCAGGCGGCACGAGTCTACGGCAGTCCCCGGCGACGACTCAAAACGGCCCGGATCGGCCCGCGCTCACTCCCGCAGCGCCTGCCCCACCGTCGCCACCATCGCGTCCACCGCGAACTTCGGCTTCACGTTGACCGCCAGCGCCTCGCGACACTCCAGCACCGCCTCGATGCACCGCAGCAGCTTGTCCGGCGACGCGTGTGCCGCCATCGCCGCGATCCTGTCCGCCATGTCGGGATGGTTGGCCTGCACGTCACCGGCACCGGACGACACCAGCAGCGCATCCCGGAAGTACGTCGCCAGGTCGATCAGCGCCCGGTCCAGCGCATCGCGTGACGCCCGCGTCTGCCGGGACTTCTGCCGCTTCTCCAGCTCCTTGAGCGCCCCGGCCGACCCGCGCAGCGCGGTCGCCGTGCCCTTGCCGGTGCCGCCCGCGCCCAGCGCCGTGCGCAGCTCCTCGGCCTCGGCCTCGTTGCGGTCCACGGTCAGCGCCTTGGCCTCGGCCTCCGCGGTCGCCACCAGCTCCTCGGCCGCGGCGTACGCCCGCGACGGCGTCGCGGCGTCCCGGGCCAGCCCCAGCGCCCGCTGCCGGCGATCGCGGGCGTCCGCATCCACCGCCAGCCGCCGCGCCCGGCCGACATGCCCGCCGCTCACCGACGCCGCCCACCGCGCCTCGCTCTCGGCCAGCCCGTCCGACGACATCAGCACCTCGGCGATCGCCTCCACCGACGGCGTCACCAGCGCCACGTGCCGGCACCGCGACCGCAGCGTGATCGCGATGTCCTCCGGATCCACCGACGGCGCGCACAGCAGGAACACCGTCGACGGCGGCGGCTCCTCCACCACTTTGAGCAGCGCGTTCGCCGCCCCCTCGGTGAGCCGGTCGGCGTCCTCGATCACCACGACCTGCCAGCGCCCGGTCCCCGGCCGCCGCGACGCGATCTGCACGATGTCGCGCATCTCCCGCACGCCGATCGACAGCCCCTCGGGAATGATGCGGCGCACGTCGGCATGGGTCCCGGCCATCGTGGTGCTGCAGGCGCGACACTCCCCGCACCCCGGAACCCCGTCGGAGGTGCACTGCAGCGCCGCGGCGAAGCACACCGCGGCAATCGAGCGCCCCGACCCCGGCGGGCCGGTGATCAGCCACGCGTGTGTCATGGTCCCGGTGACGGCAACACTGTGAGCAGATTCACCACGTGCCGCCTGCGCGGCACCCACCAACTCCGCTTCCACAGCGTGTTGGCCCACCAGACGTGAGAAAACCCCGGCCATCACCGCCAACAGTAGTGGTCAGCCCGACACAACCTTCCCGACAGCGGCGCTAACGGCCGCCTGCGCCCGATACGGTTAATGCGTGGCAACGGAAGCGATACCGATCGGACGGATCAGTGCATTCGTCCGTTGGGTCGCGCGCACCCCGTGGCCGGTGTTCACGCTCGGCATGCTGCAGGCCGACATCATCGGCGCGCTGTTCGTGCTGGGCTTCCTGCGGTTCGGCCTGCCGCCCGAGGACCGCATCCAGCTGCAGGACCTGCCGGCGTTCAACCTGGCGATCTTCCTGGGCTACCTGTTCGTCTCGTTCACCGTCGGCGCCTACCTGAGCCTGCGACTGCTGATCCCGGTGATCCGCTGGCAGCGGCGCGACACGCTGCTCGCCGACGGTGACCCCACCAGCACCGCGATCGCCCGCGCCCGGGCGCTGCGCATGCCGTTCTACCGCACGATCATCAGCGTCGCGAACTGGTGCCTCGGCTCGATCGTGTTCATCGTCGCCAGCTGGCCCGTCGCGAGTAAGTCGGCACCCGTCGTCGCCGTCGCGACCGGCCTCGGCGCCACCGCCACCGCAATCATCGGCTACCTGCAGTCCGAGCGGGTGCTGCGGCCGGTCGCCGTGGCGGCGCTGCGCGGTGGAGTACCGGAGAACTTCCGCGCGCCCGGCGTCATCCTGCGCCAGGTGCTCACCTGGGTGCTGTCGACGGGCGTCCCCCTGCTGGCGATCGTGCTGGCCCTGGTTGCCAGCGAGTTCGAGTTCCTGTCCGCACCGGCCGAGCGGCTCACCATGCCGATCCTGCTGCTCGCCATCGCCGCGTTGGTGATCGGGCTGTCCGGCACCGTGCTGGTGGCCATGTCGATCGCCGATCCGCTGCGCCAGTTGCGGTGGGCGCTCGGCGAGGTGCAGCGCGGCAACTACAACGCCCACATGCAGATCTACGACGCCAGTGAGCTGGGGCTGCTGCAGGCCGGCTTCAACGACATGGTCCGCGACCTGTCCGAACGGCAGCGGCTGCGCGACCTGTTCGGCCGCTATGTCGGCGAGGACGTCGCCCGCCGCGCGCTGGAGCGCGGCACCGAACTCGGCGGCCAGGAACGCGACGTCGCGGTGCTGTTCGTCGACCTGGTCGGGTCCACCCACCTCGCCGCGACCATCCCGGCCGCCGACGTGGTCAACCTGCTCAACGAGTTCTTCCGCGTCGTCGTCGACACCGTGAACCGGCACGGCGGCTTCGTCAACAAGTTCCAGGGCGACGCCGCACTGTGCATCTTCGGCGCCCCGATCGAACACCCCGACGCGTGTGGCGCGGCGCTGGCCGCCTCCCGCGAACTGCACGATGAACTCATCAAGGTGCTGGGTCAGACCGACTTCGGCATCGGGGTCTCCTCCGGGCGGGCGATCGCCGGCCACATCGGCGCGCAGGCCCGCTTCGAATACACGGTGATCGGTGACCCGGTCAACGAGGCCGCCCGCCTCACCGAGCTGGCCAAACTCGAACAGGGTCACGTGCTGGCCTCGGCCATTGCGGTCAGCGGCGCGCTGGACGCCGAGGCGCTGTGCTGGAACGTCGGCGAGACCGTCGAACTGCGCGGCCGCATCGCCCCGACACAGCTGGCCCGCCCGGTGAACCTGATGTCGCCGAGCGAAGTGACCAGCGACGCCCGCTAGGCCTTCTTGGCCGCCCGCTTCGCCGGGGCCTTCTTCGCGACGGTCTTCTTCGCGGCCTTCTTGGCCGGCGCCTTCTTTTTCACCGGACCCCGCGCGCGCCGGTCGGCCAGCAGCTCCGAGGCACGCTCGTCGGTGATGGACATGACGTCGTCGCCCTTGCGCAGGCTGGCGTTGGTCTCCCCGTCGGTGACATAGGGGCCGAACCGGCCGTCCTTGATCACCATCGGCTTACCCGACGCCGGGTCGGTGCCCAGCTCGCGCAGCGGCGGCGCCGCGGCGGCCTGGCGGCCGCGCCGTTTCGGTTCGGCGTAGATCTTGAGCGCCTCGTCGAGCGTGACCGTGAACATCTGCTCTTCGGTGGCCAACGACCGGGAATCCGTGCCGCGCTTGAGGTAGGGCCCGTAGCGACCGTTCTGCGCGGTGATCTCCTCACCGGAATTCGGGTCGACCCCGACCACCCGCGGCAGCGACAGCAGCTTCAGGGCGTCCTCGAGCGTGACCGTCTCCAGATCCATGCTGCGCAACAGACTTCCGGTGCGCGGCTTGGGCCCCGTCGGCTTCTTGCCCTTCTTGGCGCCGCTGCCCGCAGTGCCATCGTCGGGGTCCTCCGACGCAGGTTCGGGCAGCACCTCGGTGACGTACGGCCCGTACCGCCCGTCCTTGGCGACGATCTCGTGCCCGGTCTCCGGGTCGACACCCAGCGAACGGCCCTCTTGCGGTGTGGCGAACAGCTTTTCGGCGAGTTCGAGCGTCAACTCGTCGGGAGTCAGCTCGTCTTTGAGGTTGGCCCGCTGGGGGGTGGGCTCGCCGTCGTCGCCGACGACCATCCGCTCCAGATACGGCCCGTTGCGGCCGACGCGCACATTGATGGCACGGCCTTCGGAATCGTCGAACAGCTTGATGGAGTTGACTTCTCGCGCGTCGATCTCTTCGAGGTTGACGCCGACGAGCTTCTTGAGCCCGCCCGACCGGGCGATCGAGTCCTCGACGCCGTGCTCGCCACCGAAGTAGAAATTGGACAGCCAGTTGGTGCGCCGCTCGTGACCGGCGGCGATCTCGTCGAGCTCGTCCTCCATCGCCGCGGTGAACCCGTAGTCGACCAGGCGGCCGAAATGCTGTTCCAGCAATCCGATCACCGCGAACGCCACCCACGAGGGCACCAGCGCGCTGCCCTTCTTGTGGACATAGCCGCGGTCCTGGATGGTCTTGATGATCGAGCTGTACGTCGAGGGCCGGCCGATGCCGAGGTCTTCGAGCGCCTTGATCAGCGACGCCTCGGTGTAGCGGGCCGGTGGGCTGGTCTGGTGCCCGTCCGGGGTGAGTTCCCTGGCGTCGACGCGCTGACCCTGCGTGAGGTTCGGCAGCCGGCTCTCGGCGTCGTCGGCCTGCCCGCCGGCGAGCTCGTCGATGCTCTCGACGTAGGCCTTGAGGAAACCGGCGAACGTGATGGTGCGGCCGCTGGCCGAGAACACCACCTGCTCGCCGGACGCCGCCGCGCCGCCGATCCGCAGCGACAGGGTGGTGCCGCGCGCGTCGGCCATCTGGGAGGCGACCGTGCGCTGCCAGATCAGCTCGTAGAGCCGGAACTCGTCGGTGTCGAGCTGGGCGTGCAGCTGGCCCGGCGTCTGGAACACGTCCCCGGCGGGCCGGATCGCCTCGTGCGCCTCCTGGGCGTTCTTCACCTTGCGGGTGTACTGACGCGGCGACGGGTGCACGTACTCCTCGCCGTAGAGCTGCCGGGCCTGATTGCGGGCGGCATCAACAGCGCTGGCCGACAAAGTGGTCGAGTCGGTACGCATGTAGGTGATGTAGCCGTTCTCGTAGAGCCGCTGCGCGATGCTCATCGTGCGCTCCGAGGAGAACCGCAGTTTGCGGCCGGCCTCCTGCTGCAGCGTCGAGGTCATGAACGGCGGGTACGGCTTGCGGGTGTAGGGCTTCTGCTCGACCGACGACACCGACAGCTGCGCCCCGCGCAGACCGGTCGCCAGCGCGTTCGCGCCGGCCTCGTCGAGGACCAGCACCTCGTCGGGCCTGCGGACCTGCCCGAGGGAGTCGAAGTCGCGCCCGGTGGCCACCCGGCGTCCGTCGACGCTGTTGAGCTTCGCGGTGAACGTGGGCGGGCTGGCCTGCTCATCGGAGACGCTGGCGTCCAGCAGCGCGCTGACGTCCCAGTAGCCGGCGCTGCGGAACGCCATGCGCTCGCGTTCCCGCTGCACGATGATGCGGGTCGCCACCGACTGCACCCGGCCCGCCGACAGCTTCGGCGCGACCTTCTTCCACAGCACGGGGCTGACCTCGTACCCGTACAGCCGGTCGAGGATGCGGCGGGTCTCCTGCGCGTCGACCAGCGCGTTGTCCAGGTCGCGGGGGTGCTCGGCGGCGTTGCGGATCGCGGGCTCGGTGATCTCGTGGAACACCATCCGCTTGACCGGCACGCGCGGTTTGAGCGTCTCGAGCAGGTGCCAGGCGATGGCCTCACCCTCACGGTCGCCGTCCGTCGCGAGATACAGCTCGTCAACCCCCTTAAGGAGGTCCTTGAGTTCCGATACCGTGTTCTTCTTGTCGGGGCTGACGATGTAGAGCGGTTCGAAGCCCTCGTCGACGTTGACGCCGAGGCGCGCCCACGGTTCGGATTTGTACTTGGCCGGCACGTCGGCGGCCGCCCGCGGCAGGTCACGGATGTGCCCGCGGGAGGACTCGACGATGTAATTGGAGCCCAGATATCCGGCGATTTTGCGCGCCTTGGTCGGCGACTCGACAATGACGAGTCGCCGCACGCTACCGTTTCCGCTCCCGCGGCTACCGTCAGCCAACTGGTCCAGCTCCACTTCTCAAGTTGCCGTTCAGCGCCGGATAACTGTCGTCGACGCCTGCCGGCACCTGACAATTTCGCACCCTACGCGGACCGACGCAAACTGACCCCCTCGTCACGGGTCAGTCGCTACGGGGCCATTGTGACAACGCCTCGGACCGCTCGGGTGGTTCCCCCACCGTCTCTACCAGGCGTGTCAGCCGTCGGCGGCCACTGATCCGCAACGCCGGCCGCGACCCCCTGGTACCGATCAGAGTAGGTGCGATTCCCACCCGCATCATCGCCGACGCCAGTGGCGAATGGGTGTCGGGGGCGTGTGGGTCGAGCCCGAGGAGGTAGCCGTTGGGCTCGCGGGCACCCGCCGCCAACGTCCACGCCCGCAGTTCGCGGGGACCGGGCAACCACTGCGACGGGACGGTCTTGACCGCACCGCGGGTCCACTCGGCCGCGATCGCGACCAGCCGGGGTTCCACACCGGTGCGCACCAGCGGGGTGTTCTCGTCGGTCCGGGAGATCTCCGGCCGCAGTCCGGCGTCGGTGATCATCTCCGCGAGCGCCTCGGCCCGCCACAGATCGTCGACCACGACCGACAGCCGGGCGCCCTGGTCCCGGCCGCTGCCCACCAGCACCACCTGACCGGGCGCGGCGAGCAGCCCGGTGAGGTCGGCGACGGCGGGCGGGACCGCGTCGGCCGAGAAGAAGGACAGCTGGCTCACGGGTCGACAGTAAGCCAGTCCGCAGCCCCGGACGGAGCGCCGCCCGCGACGGCGGGTTGAAATGTGACCTCGGCTCCGACCCGACGCTCGGCCCCGGATACGACAACACCCCCGGCGATCCGTGGTGACGAACCGGCGGGGGTGTTGTGTGAGTTCGCTGTACTAGATGGTGCGCACACCCGTAGCTTGCGGCCCCTTGGGGCTCTGGCCGACCTCGAACTCGACCTTCTGGTTCTCCTCCAGGGTGCGGAAGCCGCTGCCCTGAATCTCCGTGTAGTGGACAAACACGTCAGCGGAGCCGTCTTCGGGGGCGATGAAGCCGAACCCCTTCTCCGCGTTGAACCACTTCACAGTTCCCTGTGGCATTTCCTGTTGTTTCCTTTTCTTCTTCTCCGGGTGCGGTCCACCGTTTCGGTACACCGGGCCCGTTCCGACCGCCATCCTTCGTGGAGTCGTCGGAACTCGACCCGACCTACAACCCTCGCAGGAACCGCGATCGCAACGTCGATCCTGCGAGTGCTAGTACACGAACACAGAAGCTGCGACCGCGCTAAGTCAACCACGTTCAGCGCTGGTGCGACAGTCTCGGCTCGGTTCCGTTGGGGAACAATTCACCTGTGTGGTGACGCCCGGCCCGGGTGCACCGTTACGGGCGTGTTTCGGAGAGGTCAGACGTGTCGGATTTCGGCCGCGAGCTGCTGGCTTGCGCGGTGGCGGGCGTAGGCGCCGACGAGCATCCGCTGCGCCACGTCGCCGACCTGCCGCCCCGGCGCGGGCAACCCCGGCCGTGGCCGCAGTGGGCCGACCCAGATGTGGTGCGCGCATTCGTTGATCGGGGCGTGCAGGCGCCATGGTCCCACCAGCGGGTGGCGGCCGATCTGGCGCACGACGGCCGGCACGTCGTGCTGTCCACCGGGACGGCGTCGGGCAAGTCGCTGGCCTATCAACTGCCGATCCTGTCGGCCATGGCGACCGAGCCACGGACGCGCGCACTGTATCTCTCACCGACCAAGGCCCTCGGCCACGATCAGCTGCGCACCGTGCAAGCCCTCACCGAGGCGGTGCCCGCGCTGCGCGATGTCGCCCCGGCGTCCTACGACGGGGACAGCCCCACCGACGTCCGCCGCTTCGCCAGGGAGCGGTCGCGCTGGATCTTCTCCAACCCGGACATGATCCACCTGTCGCTGCTGCGCAACCACGCCCGGTGGGCGGTGTTCCTGCGCCACCTCAAGTTCATCGTCGTCGACGAATGCCACTACTATCGCGGCATATTCGGCTCGAACGTCGCGCTCGTGCTGCGTCGGCTGCTGCGGCTGTGCGCCCGCTACTCGGCCGGCGCCGGGCCGACGGTCGTGTTCGCCAGCGCCACCACCTCCTCTCCGGCGATGACCGCGTCGGAACTGATCGGCCAGACCGTCACCGAGGTGACCGACGACGGCTCCCCGCAGGGTGCGCGCACCGTGGCGCTGTGGGAACCGGCGCTGCTGAGCGAGCTGGTCGGCGAGAACGGCGCCCCCGTACGGCGATCCGCCGGCGCCGAGGCCGCGCGGGTGATGGCCGACCTGGTCGCCGAGGGGGCGCGCACGCTGACCTTCGTGCGGTCCCGCCGCGGCGCCGAGCTCACCGCGCTGAGCGCGCGCGCCCGCCTCGAGGAGGTCTCGCCCGAACTCGTGGAGCAGGTGGCGTCCTACCGCGCCGGCTACCTGGCCGAGGACCGCCGCGCGCTGGAACGCGCGCTGTCCGAGGGGCATCTGCGCGGGATGGCCACCACCAACGCCCTCGAACTCGGCGTCGACATCGCCGGTCTCGACGCCGTCGTGATGGCCGGGTTCCCGGGGACGGTCGCATCGTTCTGGCAGCAGGCGGGCCGCTCGGGTCGCCGGGGCCAGGGCGCGCTGATCGTGCTGGTCGCCCGGGACGATCCGCTCGACACCTATCTGGTGCACCATCCCGGTGCGCTGCTGGACAAACCGATCGAGCGGGTGGTGATCGACCCGGCCAACCCGTACGTGCTCGGCCCGCAATTGCTCTGCGCAGCAGCCGAATTGCCCTTGACCGCGGCCGAGGTACGGCAGTGGGGCGCCGAGGACGTGGCCGAGGCGCTGGTCGACGACGGCCTGCTGCGGCGGCGGGCAGGCGGCTACTTCCCCGCCCCGGGGCTCGACCCGCATCCGGCGGTCGACATCCGCGGAGGCAGCGGCGGCCAGATCGCGATCCTGGAGAGCGACACCGGCCGCATGCTCGGCAACGCCAACGTCGGACAGGCCGCGGCGTCGGTGCACCCGGGCGCGGTGTACCTGCACCAGGGCGAGAGTTACGTCGTCGACTCCCTGTCCTTCGAGGACGGGGTGGCGTTCGTGCACGCCGAGGACCCCGGCTACACCACCTTCGCCCGGGAACTGACCGACATCTCGGTGACCGGGCCGGGTGAGCGGGAGACATTCGGGCCGGTGACCGTCGGGCTGGTCCCGGTGACGGTGACCAACACCGTGGTCGGCTACCTGCGGCGCACCCTGGGCGGGGAGGTCATCGACTTCACCGAACTCGACATGCCGCCGCGCACCCTGGACACGATGGCGGTGATGTGCACGATCACACCGGAAGCGTTGCAGCACAACGACATCGATGTGCTGCGCTGGCCCGGCTCGCTGCACGCGGCCGAACACGCCGCAATCGGGTTGCTGCCGCTGGTGGCCAGTTGCGACCGCGGCGACATCGGTGGGGTCTCGACGGCGGTCGGCCCCGAGGACGGGTTGCCGACGATCTTCGTCTACGACGGGCATCCGGGCGGGGCCGGCTTCTCCGCTCGAGGTTTCCAGCAGATCCGCACCTGGTGGGCGGCCACCGCCGCGGCGATCGAGGCGTGCGAATGCCCGGCCGGGTGCCCGTCGTGCGTGCAGTCACCGAAGTGCGGCAACGGGAACGATCCGCTGGACAAAGCGGGGGCGGTGGCGGTGCTGCGCCTGGTGCTCGGCGAGCTGGGCAACGACCGCGGCTGACCGGTGAGTGCGACCGACCCCTCGACGGTCGACTCCCCGCACGGCACTGCCGGACGCCCAGCACACAGACGTTGCGGAGAACGGTCGGACAACGCGATCCGTTCCCTCTCCCGTGAGGGGAGACGCGCACGCAAAGTACCTCGTCACAGAACATGCCCGCAACTCGAACGAACCTGGTCACGACCTCTATGACCGGGCGGGCGGGGCGGTTGTGCACGGAATCCGCAGCCCGGTTTCCGGGGTCCGGCGGTGGGGGCCGCCGGTAAAATGGCGCACATGAGCCACGACTGGCTACTCGTGGAGACACTCGGTAGTGAGCCCGTCGTCGTCGCGCGCGGTGTGCAGACCAAGAACATGGTTCCTGTCAGCGCGCTCCTGCGGCGCAACCCGCACCTGATGGCCGTGCAGACCGCCATCGCCGAGACCGTCCGGGCCGGGCACGGGCTGTCGAGCATCACGCCGAAGAACGACCGCGTGATCCGTACCGAGGTGGTGCAGATGACCGACGGCCGCATCCACGGGGTGCACGTCTGGATCGGGCCGCCCGATACCGAACCCCCGGAGCGGCCGGTGCCGGGCCCGCTCGTCTGGGACCTGACCACCGGCATCGCGACCGACACCCCGCAATCCCTGGCCAACAGTGGCCGCGACCCCGACCGCGAGCAGACCCACGGCCGGTCGCTCGCCGACGATCTGCCGATGCGCGACCTCAACCCGAGTGAGGCCACGGTGTTGTCGATGGTGATCAAACCGGAAGTGGGCCAGACGTTCTGCAGCACGTGGGAGGTCACCGACCACCGGGGTGAGTTGATCACGGTGGGCTTCAGCGCCCGCGCCGTGCTGGAACGCCAGGACGACGATTCCGAACGATTGATCTGCCGGGCGATGAACTGGCGGGCCGAGCGGGACGGTCCGGCGGTGCCGCCCGATCACCTCGCCCAGCGGATCCTCAACGGACTGGCCCAGTCCGGGGTGCACCGGGCGCTGGTCGACATCGACACGTGGAAGCTGCTCAAGTGGCTCGACGAGCCCGCCCCGTTCTACGACTGGCGCGCCAACGAGGTGCATCCCGACGACGGCATCCACCTGGCGCGGATGATCATGGAGTTCCCCGCGGGCACCACCACCGCGATCCTGCGGATGCGCACCAGCGAGGAGACGTGGACCCCGGTGCACGTGACGATCAACCGCATCGAACTCGCCCCGGATACGTTCGCCGGTCTGGCCTCGGTCCGGCTGCCCACTGACGAGGAACTCCGCACCGCCCAGCGATCGGCGCTGGCCGACGTGCCCGGCGCCGCGGACTGACCCGCTCACACCGGTCCGGCGCGGGCCGCGGCGCGGGCGGGCCCCACCCCCCACGGGTCGAGGCCGACGGCGGCGTCCACCCGCACCACCACGTCCAGGCCGGTGATGTCGCAGCCGGTCACCGCGACGCCCATTCCCGACGCCACGGCCGATGCTCGCGCGCAGGCGGTTGCGGGTCCCGACGGCAGATGCCCGGCCGCGGCCACCGCGGCCAAGTCGGCCGCCGCCTGCGCCCGGTGCCGCGCCACGACCGCCGACCCGACCATCGCCAGCCCCGCCGTCACGATCAACACCACCGCCACGGCGGCGACCGCGAACAGGCTGGCCGACCCGGAGTCATCGCACACCGGGTTCGGCCGCCGCGACGGCGCGTGCGGCGATCTCGACGCCGGGCAGCAGGGCCGCCCGCGCGGTGACTCGCGCGACCACCAGGTCACCCTCCCAGCGGATCTCGACCGCCGCCCCGGCCGGCGCCACCCCGCGCGCGGCGGCGGTGGCACTCTGGTCCCCGCGGGCGGCCAGGCGGGCCGCCTCGCGCGCGGCGTCCAGCCAGCGCACCTGCGCAGCGATGGCCGACAAGCCGGCAACACACAGCGCGACGACCACCACGAGCGCCGCGATCGCGAACGCCGCCTCCGCGGTGACACCGCCGGAATCATCGCCTACACATTGGTGTTGAGCGCCCGGCTGATGATGTTGGTCAGCGCGCTGACGATCGAATCGCCGGTCACCACGGTGTAGAGGATCGCGCCGAACGCCGCCGCGGCGATCGTGCCGATCGCGTACTCGACGGTCGACATCCCCACGTCGTCGACCGCGAGCCGGGCCAGCCGCGACCGCAATTCGTTGACCATCTCCCTGCCCGACATCCCGTCCTCCTTCGTTACCGCCCGCGGACCGTCCGCGCGCGCACATCGTCACCACAGCCCCGACCGCAGCACGTCGCCGGCCAGACCCGCGACCACCGGAACCACCCCGAGGCACAGGAACGCCGGCAGGTAACACACCCCGAGCGGGGCCGCGATCAGCACCGCCGCCCGCTCGGCTGCGGCGCGGGCGGCGTCCGCGGCCCCACTGCGGCTTTCGGCGGCGAGGTCGGCGACACCGGCGGCCAGCGCCGCTCCCGAATCCGCCGACCGGCGGGCCAACCGCACCAAAGCGCGGGTGTGCTCGTCGTGCGGCGGACCG
>NZ_SPQO01000059.1 GCF_004570325.1 Mycobacterium sp. PS03-16
TCGGCGCCGGCCGCGCCTGTTCCGGTGCCGGTGCCCGTCGCGCCGGTCATCCAGCCGCCGGCCATCGTGCTGCCCCCGCCGGTCATCCAGCTGCCGCGGCCGCGGCTGCCCTCGATCTTCCGGCCGGACGACGACGAGCCCGAGCGCCCGTCGTGGCCGAGCCCGTGGAATCCGCCGTGGGACAACGACGAACCGCAGCGCCCGCCGCAGCAGGACCAGCCCGACCGCCCGTCGTGGCCGCTGCCCACCCGTCCGCAGCAGCCGCAGGTGCCCCAGGTCCCGTCGGTGCCGCAGGTGCCGTCCGTGCCGCAGGCGCCGTCCAACCCGTACTGGCCGCCGTCGTCCGGTAACGGCTCCGGCGCGGGTAACGGTGGCGGCGCGGGCAACGACTACGGCTCGGGCTCCGGCTCCCGTGGCTCGTACGGCGACAGCGGATCGTCGCGCGGCGGCGACGGCGGGTCGTCCGGCGGCCAGAGCCCGCTGTGGCCGTTCGGTTCCTTCGGCGATAACTAGGCGGCCACCGGCCGTTCGCGCGGCCGTCGGTGTCGCGTAGCGGCGCGCTCACCGGCACGGCATATCAAAGCGGTATGCGATGCGCTGTCTTCGGCACCGGCTACCTCGGCGCCACCCACGCCGCCGGCATGGCCGAACTGGGCCACGAGGTGATCGGCGTGGACGTCGACCCGGGCAAGGTGGCCAAGCTCGCCGCCGGTGACGTGCCGTTCTACGAGCCGGGCCTGCCCGACATGCTGCGCGCCAACCTGGCTGCCGGCCGGCTGACGTTCACCACCGACTACGACGCGGCCGCCGAGTTCGCCGACGTCCACTTCCTCGGGGTGGGCACCCCGCAGAAGAAGGGCGAGTACGCAGCCGACCTGCGACACGTCTACTCCGCGGTGGACACGCTGGTGCCGCGATTGCGGCGCGACGCGGTGATCGTCGGCAAGTCCACCGTGCCCGTCGGCACCGCGGCGGACCTCGCCGACCGTGCCCGCGCGCTGGCGCCGACGGGGGTCGATGTCGAGGTGGCGTGGAACCCGGAGTTCCTGCGTGAGGGATTCGCCGTGCAGGACACCCTGCGCCCAGACCGCATCGTCGTTGGGGTGCAGCCGGATTCGGCCCGCGCCGAGGCATTGCTGCGTGAGCTGTACGCCCCGCTGCTCGGCGAAGGCGTGCCGTTCCTGCTCACCGATTTGCAGACCGCCGAACTGGTCAAGGTCTCGGCGAATGCGTTCCTGGCCACGAAGATCTCGTTCATCAACGCGATCTCCGAGGTGTGCGAGGCCGCAGGCGCCGACGTCACGCTGCTCGCCGACGCGCTGGGCTACGACGCCCGCATCGGGCGGCGGTTCCTCAACGCCGGGCTCGGCTTCGGCGGCGGCTGTCTGCCCAAGGACATCCGCGCGTTCATGGCCCGCGCCGGCGAGCTCGGCGCCAGCCACGCCCTGACGTTCCTGCGCGAGGTGGACAGCATCAACATGCGCCGCCGCACCCGGATGGTGGAACTGGCCACCGCGGCGTGCGGCGGTTCGCTGCTCGGCGCCAACATCGCGGTGCTGGGCGCGGCGTTCAAACCGGAATCCGACGACGTCCGCGATTCCCCCGCCCTCAACGTGGCGGGCATGCTGCAACTCAACGGCGCCACGGTCAACGTCTACGACCCCAAGGCGATGGAGAACTCGCAGCGGGTGTTCCCCACGCTGAACTACTCGACGTCGGTCACCGAGGCCTGCGAGCGCGCCGACGCGGTGCTGGTGCTCACCGAATGGGCCGAGTTCGTCGAGCTCGACCCGGCCGTGCTGGCCGGCACGGTCCGCGCGAAAGTCGTTGTCGACGGGCGCAACTGCCTGGACGCGGCGCGCTGGTCGGCGGCCGGGTGGCGGGTGCACGCGCTGGGCCGCGCGGTCGGGGCCGCGCCGACCGCGTAGCCTCCGACGCATGCCGGTCTACGCCCTCAACCTGTTCGACGTCGCCGACCGCGACGAGTACCTCGCCTACGCGAGGCGCTCGCCCGCCGCGGTGGCCGCCCACGGCGGCCGCGTTGTCGCGCTCGGCAAGTTCCGCGAGTCGGTCACCGGCGACATAGAGCCCCGCACGGTGCTGATCCTCGTCGAGTGGGAGTCCAAAGAGGCGTTCGACAGCTACCGCAACGACCCGGAACTGGCCGACCTGCACCCGCACCGCGAGAACGGCTCGTCCTCCTACATCTGGCACCTGTTCGACCGCTTGGACGATCTGCGGCCGCTCCTTAAGCTCGAGGAATGACGTCAGCGGCGAAGTCGACCGTCCGGCAGCGGGTGCACTGGCTGGCCCTGCACGGCGTGATCCGCAACCTGGCCGCGTTTGGGGGCCCGGCGCGGGGATCCGCAGGGCCGGTTGATCGCCGATCCCGCCGTGCGCACCGATCCCGGCGCCTTCGCCGACGAACTGCGCGCCAAGGGCCCGCTGGTGCGCGGCCGGGCCGCGTGGCTGACCGCCGACCACGCCGTCATCCACCAGCTGCTGCGCGCCGACGACTTCTACGTCACCTCACTCGGTGCGACGCTGCCCGGCCCGCTGCGCTGGCTCGAGACCAAGACCACGGTTCCGGGCCGGCTGCACCCGCTGCGACCACCGTCGCTGCTGAGCGTCGAACCGCCCGAACACACCCGCTACCGCAAGACGGTGTCGTCG
Source organism: Mycobacterium sp. PS03-16 (assembly GCF_004570325.1). Taxonomy (GTDB): domain Bacteria; phylum Actinomycetota; class Actinomycetes; order Mycobacteriales; family Mycobacteriaceae; genus Mycobacterium. The sequence continues at coordinate 2,674 of NZ_SPQO01000059.1, forward strand.
GTGTTCACCCCCAGAGCCGTTGCGGCGCTGCGGGACCGGGTGGAACTCGCCGCCGCCGAGCTGATCAACGGACTCGACGACGGCTCCGGCGGCACCGTCGACGTGGTCGACGGCTACTGCTCGCAGCTGCCCGTCACCGTGATCGGCGACATCATCGGGGTTCCCGACGCCGACCGGCCGCGCATCCTCGAATTCGGCGAGCTCGCCGCGCCCAGCCTCGACATCGGCCTGTCCTGGGCGCAGTACCTGCGGGTGGAGAACGGCCTCGACGGGTTCAACGCCTGGCTGAACAACCACCTGGCGCAGCTGCGCGCCCACCCCGGCGAGGACCTGATGAGCCAGCTCATCGAGGCCAGCGAGGGCGGCGCCCGGCTCAACGACGAGGAGCTGCGCGCCACCGCCGGTCTGGTGCTGGCCGCCGGGTTCGAGACCACGGTGAACCTGCTGGGCAACGGCATCCGGCTGCTGCTGGCGCACCCGGAGCAGCTGGCGCTGCTGCGCGAGCAGCCCGACCTGTGGCCCGGCGCCGTCGAGGAGATCCTGCGACTGGACTCGCCCGTGCAGCTCAGCGCACGTATCGCCGGCGCCGACACCGAGGTCGCCGGGCGCACGGTCCGCGCGGGCGAGCTGGTCATCCTCTACCTCGCCGGCGGCAACCGCGACCCCGAGGTGTTCGCCGACCCGCACCGCTTCGACGTCACCCGGGACAACGCGGGCAAGCACCTGTCGTTCTCCGGCGGCAGGCACTTCTGCCTGGGTGCCGCGCTGGCCCGGGCCGAAGGTGAGGTGGGGCTGCGCACGTTCTTCGACCGCTTCCCGGACGCGAAACTCGCCGGGCCCGGCAGCCGCCGCGACACCCGGGTGCTGCGGGGATGGTCGACCTTGCCGATCACGCTCGGCGCGGCCCGCGCCGCGCTAAATTCATGACGTGGACTTCCGGGCGGCACTGCTCGAGCAGACCGAGCGCTTCGGCGACCTGATCGCCGCGGGCGACCCGGCCACGCCGGTCCCGACGTGCGGCGAATGGACGCTCAAGCAGCTGTTCCGGCACGTCGGGCGGGGGAACCGCTGGGCGGCACAGATCGTGGCCGAGCGGCGCAGCGAGCCGCTCGATCCCCGCGACGTGCGCGACGGCCGGCCCCCCGACGACCCCGCCGGCGCCATCGAGTGGCTGCACGACGGGGTGCGGCTGCTGCTCAAGTCGGTCGACGGCGTGGGCTCCGGCACCAAGGTGTGGACGTTCCTCGGCCCGCGTGCGGCCGGGTGGTGGATTCGCAGGCGCCTGCACGAGATGACCGTGCACCGCGCGGACGCCGCGATGGCCCTCGGCGTCCCGTTCGACCTGCCGTCCGATCTGGCCGCCGACGCGCTCAGTGAGTGGATCGAGCTGATCGCCGTGCAGGCCAAGCCCAACGACCTGCCGCTGCAGCGCGGACAGACCCTGCACCTGCACGCCACCGATCCCACCCTCGGCGGCGTCGGGGAGTGGACGATCACCAGTGAGGAAGAGGGCATCGACTGGACCCACGAGCACGGTAAGGGTGATGTCGCGGTGCGCGGCGAGGCTGTCGACCTGCTGCTCGCGGTGACACGCAGGCGCACCCTCGGCGACGGTCGGCTCGAGGTGTTCGGGAACACCGAGGTGTGGGACCGGTGGCTGGAGCGCACACCGTTCTGAGTCGCGTACCTTCACGGGCATGACCACATCGGAGAAGGCGACCGTGCTCGCCTGGCACGACGCGCTCAACGCTCGCGACCTGGACACCCTCTACGCATTGGCCAGCGACGACATCGAGATCGGCGACGCGGGCGGCGCCGCACAGGGGCTGACCGCGCTGGCGGACTGGGTGCGCGCCCTGGACGTCACCGCCGAGCCCGGCCGGATCTACATCCACGACGGCGTGGTGGTGGTCGAGCAGGCGATCACGTCGGTGACCGGGGAGACCGGTTCGGCGGCAACGGCATTCCGTGTCGTCGATGACAAGGTCGTGTCGGTGTTCCGCCATCCCGACCTCGACGCCGCGCTGGCCGCCACCGATCTCACCGAAGAGGACCTCACCGGCTGATGCGCGGGATCATCCTGGCCGGGGGATCGGGCACCCGGCTGTACCCGATCACGCTGGGCGCCAGCAAGCAATTGCTCCCGGTCTACGACAAACCGCTGATCTACTACCCGCTCTCGACGCTGATGATGGCCGGCGTCCGCGACATCCAGGTGATCACGACGGCCGAGGACGCGCCCGGTTTCCACCGGGTGCTCGGCGACGGCTCGGCGTTCGGCGTCGACATCAGCTATGCCGTGCAGGAGCGCCCCGACGGGCTGGCGCAGGCGTTCGTCATCGGCGCCGACCACATCGGCACCGACTCGGTGGCACTGGTGTTGGGCGACAACATCTTCTACGGCCCGGGGCTGGGTACCAGCCTGCGCCGGTTCAACGACGTCGACGGCGGGGCGATCTTCGCCTACTGGGTGGCCAATCCGTCCGCGTACGGGGTGGTGGAGTTCGGCGACGACGGCACCGCGCTGTCGCTGGAGGAGAAACCGGCTCATCCGAAGTCCCACTACGCCGTGCCCGGTCTGTACTTCTACGACAACGACGTCATCGAGATCGCCCGGTCGTTGCGCAAGTCGGCCCGCGGGGAGTACGAGATCACCGAGATCAACCAGCGCTACCTCGAGCAGGGCCGGCTGCGGGTCGAGGTCCTGGCCCGGGGCACCGCGTGGCTGGACACCGGAACGTTCGACTCGCTGCTCGACGCCAGCGACTACGTGCGCACGATCGAACGCCGTCAGGGCCTGAAGATCTCGGTGCCCGAAGAGGTCGCATGGCGCGTCGGGCTGATCGACGACGACCAGTTGGCCGCCCGCGCGCACACGCTCCTCAAGTCCGGATACGGCACGTACCTGCTCGAACTGCTCGAGCGCTGATCACCTCAGCCCGGCGAGCACCTTGTCGAGGGTGACCGGCAGGTCGCGCACCCGCACCCCGGTGGCGTTGTAGACGGCGTTGACCACCGCGGCCGCCGACCCGACGATGCCGATCTCCCCGGCGCCGCGCGACCCCATCGGATTCGCGTGCTCGTCGAACTCGTCGAGCCAGACCGCGTCGATGTCGGCCACGTCGGCATGGGCGCTGATGTGGTAGGTCGCGAGGTCCTGGGTCACCACGTGCCCGAAGCGTGGGTCGCGCACGCTCTCCTCGTGCAGCGCCATCGACAGCCCCATCGTCATCCCGCCGATCAGCTGGGAGCGCAGCGTGCGGGCGTTGATGGCGCGGCCGATCGAGAACACCCCCAGCATGCGCGGCACCCGGATCTCCCCGGTGTCGCGGTTGACGCGGGCTTCGACGAAGTGGGCGCCGAACGACTGCATCGTGTACTTGTCGGCGTCCGGGTTCTCCGGCGCTTCGGCCACCGACGTCGCCCCGAGCACTGGTGGGTCGCCGTGGTCGCGGCGGAACTGCCTGGCGGCGGCCACGATTGCCCGGCCCCACGAATTGATGCCCGACGACCCGCCCGCCACCGACGCGTCGGGCAGCTCAGTGTCACCGATCTGCAGCTGCACTGTCGTGACGTCGCAGCCCAGGGCGTCGGCGGCGATCTGGGTGAGCGTGGTCCACGTGCCGGTGCCGATGTCGGCGGCGCCGATCTGCACCAGGTAGCGGCCCTCGGCGGCGTAGCTGATGCGGGCCGTGTTACCCGGCATCTGCATCGCCGGATACGTCGCCGACGCCACGCCCAGACCGCGGTACCAGTCGCCCTGCAGATCGCTGCCCGGCTGTGGGTTGCGGGCATCCCACCCGAACCGCTCCGCGCCCAGCCGCAGACAGTCGACGAGATGCCGCCCCGACCACGGTTTCCCGGTCTCCGGATCCTCGGGCGGATCGTTGCGCATCCGCAGCTCGATCGGGTCGACGCCGCACGCGTCGGCCAGTTCATCCATCGCCACCTCGGACGCGTACGTCCCCGGGCATTCGCCCGGCGCACGCATCCAGAACGGGACCGGCACGTCGAGCGCCGCCAGCTTGTGCGCGGTGCGGCGATTCGGCGCGGCGTACATCTTGCGGGACGTCACCGCGGTCTGCTCGGCGAATTCCTTGACCTCCGAGGTCTGTTCGACCACCTCGTGCACGATCGCGGTCAGCCGGCCGTCATGGTCGGCGCCCAGCCGCATCCGCTGGATCGTCGGCGTGCGGTAGCCGACGAGCGCGAACATCTGCTGGCGGGTGAGCGCCAGCTTGACGGGACGGCCGCTGCTGCGCTGCGCGGCCAGCAGCACCAGCACGTCGTGGGCGTGTGGGGCACCCTTGGAGCCGAAGCCGCCGCCGACGTGCGGCGCCACCACCCGCAGCTGTTCGGGTTCGAGCCCGAAGATCGGGGCCAGCGTCTTGCGCACGGCGTGCACGCCCTGGGTGGAGTCGTACATCGTCACCGACGCGCGGTCACCGCTGGTGCGCCACATCGCAATACAGGCGTGCGGCTCCATCGGGTTGTTGTGCTCGATCGGCGTCGTATAGGTCTGGTCGACCACGACGTCGGCGCGCGCCAGCGCGGCGTCGACGTCGCCCTCGTCGGTGTCGGACGGATACGACGGGTTGACCTGCTCGGGGGTGTAGAGGCCGGGATGGTCGACGCGCAGTTCGGCGTCGTGCTGCTCCTCGGCGTAGGTGACCTCCACCAGAGCGGCTGCGTGCCGGGCGATCTCGGCCGTCTCGGCGACCACCCCGCCGATCAACTGCCCCCGGAAGTGCACCCGGTCGTCCTGCAGGATTGCCAGCTCGCCGTCGGAGTCGTCGGCCAGTCGCGGTGCGTCGAACACGGTCAGCACGTCGAGCACCCCGTCGACCGCGCGGGCCTTGGCGACGTCCATCGCGGTGACGCGGCCGCGCGCCACCGTGGCCTGCACCGGGTGCAGGTAGGCGGGATCGTCGACGGGCTGTTCGAACGCGTACGGCGCGGTGCCGGTGACCTTCGCGCGGCCGTCGAGCCGGGCCAGCGGCGCGCCGATCGCGCGCGGTTCGAGCATGGTCATCGGTGGGTCCGTCCGGTCAGCGCCCGAAGCTGGGCGATCAGGGTGCGGCGGGTCAGTTCGACCTTGAATTCGTTGCCCGGGTGGGGTTCTGCGGCGGCGAGTTCCGCATCGGCCGCCGCGGCGAAGGTGTCCTCGGTGGCCGGCGCGCCGGTCAGTACCTGCTCGGCCCGCCGGGCCCGCCACGGCTTGTGCGCGATACCGCCGAACGCGATCCGCGCCGAGTCGATCCGGTCATCGGCCACCGAGATCTCCGCGGCCACCGACACCAGGGCGAACGCATACGACGCCCGGTCGCGGACCTTGCGGTAGTCCGACACCGCGCCGGGGGCGGGGGCGGGCAGTTCGACGGCGGTGATCAGGTCACCGTGCTGCAGCACGGTGTCGCGGTGCGGTTCGTCGCCCGGTAGCCGGTAGAACTCGTCGATCGGGATGCGGCGCGGCCCGTCGGCGGTCTCGACCAGCACCTCGGCGTCCAGTGCGCTCATCGCCACCGCCATGTCCGAGGGGTGCACCGCGATGCACTGCGGGGACGCCCCGAGGATGGCGTGGTAGCGCACATAGCCGCCGATCGCCGAGCAGCCGGTGCCGGGTTCGCGCTTGTTGCACGGTGTGCTGACGTCCTGGAAGTACACACAGCGGGTGCGCTGCAACAGGTTCCCCGCGGTGGTGGCCGCGTTGCGCAGCTGCCCCGAGGCCGCGGACAGCATGGCCCGCGACAGCACCGGATAGTGCGACCGGATCAGCGGATGCGCGGCGAGGTCGCTGTTGGGCAGCGTGGCGCCGATGCGCACCCCGCCGCCGTCCAGCGCGGTCACCTCGTCGAGCGCGAGCGCGGTGACGTCGACCAGCAGATCCGGTGTGGCGACACCGAGTTTCATGTGGTCGACCAGGTTGGTGCCGCCGGCGAGGTAGGCGGCGTCCGGATGCGCGGTCAGCGTCGCGACCGCGTCGGCGGGGCTTTCGGCACGGTGGTAGTCGAACGGCCTCACTGGACCCTCCTCATTGAACCGAGGCCCGCTCGATCGCGGCGACGATGTTCGGATAGGCCGCGCAGCGACACAGATTGCCGCTCATACGTTCCCGGATCTCGTCGTCGGTCAGTTCGGGAGACGCCTCGAGGTCGTCGGTGACGAAGCTGGGCGCCCCCGACTTGGCCTCGTCGAGCATGCCGACCGCCGAGCAGATCTGCCCGGGGGTGCAGTAGCCGCACTGGAACGCGTCCTCGTCGTGGAAGGCCTGCGCCACCGGGTGCAGTTCGTCGCCGTCGCCGAGACCGGCGGCGGTGGTGATCTGCGCACCGTCGACCTGCACCGCGAACGTCAGGCACGACGTGACGCGGCGGCCGTCGCGCAGCACGGTGCACGAACCGCACTGCCCGTGGTCGCACCCCTTCTTGGGCGCGGTCACGCCCAAGTGTTCGCGCAGCGCGTCGAGAAGTGTCACGCGGGTGTCGAGGCGCACGGTGTGCTGCCTGCCGTCGACCTCGAGCGTCACCTCGCGGTGACAGTCAGGCTGAGTCATGGGCCCCGGGTACCCGGGGCCATGATCACGAAACGACCCGCTTCGCCGCCTGCGGTGTGGCGAGCACGGCGGCGATACCGGTGGTCAGCGGCACCGACAGCGCGAGCGCGATCCCACCGACGGCCGACCGGGCGATCTCGATCGCAACGCTCTCGCTGGTCAGCACGTCGACCAGCGAGCGGTTGGCGACGCTGAACAACAGCAGCAGCGGCAACGCGCTGCCCGCGTACGCCAGCACCAGCGTGTAGACGGTGCTGGCGATGTGATCGCGGCCGACGCGCATGGCGCCGAGGAACACCGCCCGGCGCGAACTGCCCTCGAGTTCGGCCAGCTCGAACGCGGTCGACGCCTGGGTGACCGTCACGTCGTTCAGCACACCGAGCGAGCCGATGATGAAGCCGGCCAGCAGCAGCCCGGTGATCGACACGTTGCCCAGGTAGGCGGCCACCTCGTTGTTCTGGTCCTCCGACAGCCCGGTCAGGTGGGCGAGTTCGATTGCGCCCCAGGACAACAAGGCCGCCAGTAGCAGCGACGTCAGGGTGCCCAGCAGTGCGGCGCTGGTCCGCAGACTCACCCCGTGCGCCAGATAGATGACGGCGTAGAGGATCACCGCCGAGGCGACCAGCGACACCGGCACCGCCGACGCGCCGTCGCGTAACGCGGGCAGCAGGAAGAACACCAGCACCAGGAACGCGATGACGATGCCGATCATCGCGCGCAGCCCCCGCCAGCGCGCCACCGCGACGACGACGATCGCGAACGCGGCGGCCAACCCGATCAGCGGCCAGCCGCGGGCGTAATCGTAGAAGGAGTAGGTGGTGGCGCCGCCCTGGTCGACCTGGCGGCTGAGCCGGACGTTGTCCCCGGCGGCCAGCTGCGGTTGGCCGGGGCCGCCGCTGAACTCCAGCAGCGTGTTCGCGCCGGTGTTGGGGCCGGAGTCGATCGCGACGAGGTTCTGCACGCACTGTCCGCCGTCGTCGGGCGCCTGCACCGGATCCGCGGTGAGCACCGCACCCGCCGACGGGCTGCCGCACGACGCGATGCTGCTGGACAGCACGTGGCCGGCCTCGGTGGTCACCGCGCCGCCCGCGGCGTTCTGGAACGGCAGCGGGATGTCGGCCTTCTCGCCGGTGGGCCACAGCAGCGCGACCCCGATCAGCACCGCGACGCCGATCGCGATCAGCGCGCCGACGACGATCCGGGCGGCCAGCGGCCCGAGCGGTGACGGTCCGCTCAGAGAGTGGGAATGTGAGTGCGAGTGCGCCACCCGGTCACGCTACTAGCGCGGCCGAGCCGGAAGCGACCGGCCGTCGGCGCGCGCGGCGCGTCGAACGTGCGCTCACTGCGGAATTCGGCCCGAATTCTCGCAGTGGACGCACGTTCGAGGAACGAATCAGTAGTTCCCGCAGGCGGGCAGCGCTACTGACGGTAGCTGACCAGGAAGTTGCCCAGCCGCTCGATCGCGTTGGCCAGATCGCGGGCCCACGGCAGCGTCACGATGCGCAGGTGGTCCGGCGTCGGCCAGTTGAACCCGGTGCCCTGCGTGACCAGGATCTTCTCCTGCAGCAGCAGGTCGAGCACCAGCTGCTCGTCGTCGGCGACGTCGTAGACCTCGGGGTCCAGCCGCGGGAACGCGTACAGCGCGCCCTGCGGTTTCACACACGACACCCCGGGGATCTCGTTGAGCTTCTCCCAGGCGACGTCGCGCTGCTCGAGCAGGCGGCCGCCGGGCAGCACCAGATCGTCGATGCTCTGATGGCCGCCGAGCGCCACCTGGATGGCGTGCTGGGCCGGGACGTTCGGGCACAGCCGCATGTTGGCCAGCAGGCTGATGCCCTCGATGAAGCTGCTCGCATGCTCCTTGGGGCCGGTGATCACCAGCCAGCCGGACCGGTAGCCGGCCACCCGGTAGGCCTTCGACAGCCCGTTGAACGTCAGGGTCAGCACGTCCGGGGCCACCGACGCCATCGCGATGTGCTTGGCGTCGTCGTAGAGGATCTTGTCGTAGATCTCGTCGGCCAGCAGCAGCAGCTGGTGTTTGCGGGCCAGCTCGGCCATCTGCTCGAGCACCTCGCGGCCGTACACCGCGCCGGTCGGGTTGTTCGGGTTGATCACCACCAGCGCCTTGGTGCGGTCGGTGATCTTCGACTCGAGGTCGGCGAGGTCGGGCTGCCAGCCCCGGGTCTCGTCGCACAGGTAGTGCACGGGGGTGCCGCCGGCCAGCGACGTCGACGCCGTCCACAGCGGGTAGTCCGGCGCCGGGATCAGCACCTGATCGCCGTTGTCGAGGAGCGCCTGCAGCGTCATCGTGATCAGCTCGGAGACGCCGTTGCCCAGGTAGACGTCGTCGATGTCGAACCGCGGGAAGCCGTCGACCAGCTCGTAGCGGGTGAACACCGCGCGGCGGGCGCTGACGATGCCCTTGGAGTCCGAGTAACCCTGCGCGTACGGCAGCGACTGGATGATGTCGCGCATGATGACGTCGGGCGCTTCGAAGCCGAACGGCGCCGGGTTGCCGATGTTGAGCTTGAGGATGCGATGGCCCTCGGCCTCCAGCCGCGAGGCGTGCTCGTGTACCGGACCGCGGATCTCGTAGAGCACGTCCTGCAGCTTCGACGACTGCGTGAACGTGCGCGGCCGCTGATGCGGGCCGGGGGCATGCCAAGTGCGCTCGGCAGGCGTGTGGGGCATCGTCACGTCGTCCATGGTGGCACCGCCGTCCAGTGAATAAGTAATCGGTCGAGGGCCCCCGACAGTCCGCCCACGGCTGCGATCAGCGGTGATCCCCAGCCGTGGGTGCACTTTTCACGGGTCGACTAACGCCTGCCGGGGCGGCGGGCGCCCTTGGCGATGCCGAGCCCCTTCACCGGCGGCTCGTCACCGACGATGCGGTCGTTGTCGCCGTTGGTCGACGGCGCCGGGGCCTCGGCCGCGGGCTCGGGTGGGGCCTCCGTCTCCGGTGCGGCGTCGGCCGCGGGCTCGGGTTCCGGTGCGGGTTCGGGTTCCGGTGCCGGCGTCGCGGCGGCCGGGGCGGCCTTCTTCTTGGCGCCCGGACGTCGGGCACCGGCCGCGATGGCCAGGCCCTTCACCTCCGGCTCGGGCTTGCGGTCTTCCAGGCCGCGATCCGAATCGGCCGTGCCGGCGGGCTCGGTCCCGCCCTCGGCCTGGTCCGGGTCCACGTTCGCCGGCTGGACGACCGTCGCCTCACCCTCGTTGGGCGCCGCCTTCTTGGCGGGCGCCTTCTTCGCCCCGGGCCGACGGGCGCCTGCGGCGATGCCCAGACCCTTGACCTCGGGCTCCGGCTTGGCCGCCGGGGTGGCTTCAGCCTCGGCCTGCGCCGGCTCCGCGGTGGTCTCGGCCTTCGGCTGCGCGGGTGCGGCGGCGGTCTTCTTCGCGCCGGGCCGCTTCGCCCCGGCGGCCAGACCGAGGCCCTTGACCGGCGCCTCCGCCTTCGCCTCGGCCGGCGTGGTGGCCTCGCCCGATGGGGCGGTGGTCTCGGCCGGTGCGGCCGCCGCGGTCTTCTTCGCGCCCGGCCGCTTCGCGCCACCGGCGATGCCCAGGCCCTTGGCCGCCGGAGCGGCCGGCTTGTCCTCGGCGGGCTTGTCGGCGGCGGGTGCGGACTTCTTGGCGCCCGGACGCTTGGCACCGCCGGCCAACCCGAGACCGGTGACCGGCTTGGCGGCGGCCCCGTCGGACTTCGGCGTCTCGGCCGGTGCCGCCTCGACCTCCGCCTCGGCGGGGGCCTCCTCGGTGGCCACGGACGCCTTCGCCTCGGTCTTCGCGTCCTGTTCGGCGCGCACGGCGGCCCGATCCTCGGCCTCCTTGGCGGCGGTGCCCTTCTCCGGCAGCGTGACACCGGACTTGTCGAGCGACCCGAGCAGCAGCTGGGCGACGTCGAGCACCTCGACCTTCTCGACCTCACGGGCCGCCGACACCTCGTCCACGCCGTCGGTCATCATCACCCGGCAGAACGGGCAGCCCGTCGCGATGGCCGAGGCGCCGGTGTCCAGTGCCTCCTCGGTGCGCTCGGTGTTGACGCGCTTGCCGATGTGCTCTTCCATCCACATCCGCGCACCGCCGGCGCCGCAGCACAGGCCGCGGTCGGCGTGGCGCGGCATCTCGGTGAGCTTCGCGCCGGCCGCGCCGACCAGCTCACGCGGCGCGGAGTACTCCTTGTTGTGCCGGCCCAGGTAGCACGGGTCGTGGTAGGTCACGTCCTGGCCCTGCCCATTTGAGCCCACCGAGACTACCGGCACCAGCTTCTTGTCCCGCACCAGCCGGTTGAGCAGCTGGGTGTGGTGCAGCACGGTGTAGTTGCCGCCGACCTGCGGGTATTCGCGGCCGAGTGTGTTGAAGCAGTGCGGGCAGGTGACCACGACCTTGCGGTCGACGCGCTCGACGCCTTCGAACAGATCGTTGAGCGTCTCGACGTTCTGGGCGGCCAGCTGCTGGAACAGGAACTCGTTGCCCGAGCGGCGGGCCGAGTCGCCGTTGCAGGTCTCGCCCTCGCCGAGCACCAGGTACTTCACCCCGGCGATCGCCAGCAGTTCGGCGACGGCCTTGGTGGTCTTCTTCGCGCGGTCCTCGTAGGCGCCGGCACAGCCGACCCAGAACAGGTACTCGTAGCCCTCGAAGCTGTCGACGTCCTTGCCGAACACCGGCACGTCGAAGTCGACCTCGTCGATCCAGTTGGTGCGGTCCTTGGCGTTCTGGCCCCAGGGGTTGCCCTTGTTCTCCAGGTTCTTGTAGAGCACGCCGAGCTCGCCGGGGAACTCCGACTCCATCATCACCTGGTAGCGACGCATGTCGACGATGTGGTCGATGTGCTCGATGTCGACCGGGCACTGCTCCACGCAGGCCCCACAGGTGGTGCACGACCACAGCACATCGGGATCGATCACGCCGCCCTGTTCGGCGGTGCCGACCAGCGGGCGGGTGGCCTGCTCGGGGCCGGAGCCCATGATCCGCTCGAAGCCGGACTCGGGTACGTGGTCGTGGGAGTGCTTCTCGCTCTTCTTCTCGCCGCGCAGTTCCTCGCCGAGGCCACCCTCGGGGGTGTTCTCGAGCGGGCTCTCCTTGTCGCCGAGGATGTAGGGCGCCTTCGCGAACATGTGGTCGCGCAGGTTCATGATCACGAGCTTGGGCGACAACGGCTTACCGGTGTTCCACGCCGGGCACTGCGACTGGCAGCGGCCGCACTCGGTGCAGGTGGTGAAGTCGAGGTAGCCCTTCCAGGTGAAGTCCTCGATCTTGCCGCGACCCAGCACGGCGTCCTCGGCGGGGTCCTCGAAGTCGACGATCTCACCCTTGGACTCGACGGGCAGCAGCGGGCCCAACCCGTTGGGCATGCGCTTGAACGTCACGTTCACCGGGGCCAGACCGATGTGCAGATGCTTGGAGTGGAGCACGATCAGCAGGAACACCAGCATGATCGCGATGTGCGCGAGCAGTGCCAGCGTCTCGATCCACTCGTTGGCGGGCTCGCCGAGCGGGTGCATGATCCAGCCCATGAACTGGGAGAAGAACGCACCGTTGCCGTAGGGCAGGGCGCCGGTGTTGGCGCCGGCACCGCGGACCAGCGCGTAGGTCCAGATGACGTTGAAGATCATGAACAGGATCAGCCACGCGCCGCCGGTGTGGGAGCCGTAGAAGCGGGAGTCGCGGCCGTGCTGCTTGGGCTCCTGCATGAGGCGGATGATCGCGAACGTGACGATGCCGAGCAGCACCGCGACGGCGAAGAAGTCCTGCAGGAAGCCGAGCGCGTCCCAGCGGCCGATGATCGGGATGTGGAAGTCGTGGTCGACGAGCTGGCCGAACGCCTCGACGTAGACCGAGCCGAGGATGAAGAAGCCCCACATGGTGAAGAAGTGGGCGATGCCGGGAACCGACCAGCGCAGCAGGCGGGTCTGGCCGAACACCTCTTCGAACTGCGTCGTGATGCGCTTGCCGAGGTTGTCCTTGCGGTTGTTGCCTTCGCTCAGCGGTTGCCCGGAGCGGATGAGCTTGGTCAGCCACAGGACGCGCTTTGCCGCAAATACCCCGACGATCGCGATCATCAGGACTCCGGCGACGATCCTGATCAGCATCTGCGTATCCACGCGATCCTCCGATTCTCCGGTTACCCGTCGGTAACTTCACCAATGTTACCAGTGGGTAACTTAGGCTCGGTGCCTGCTCATAGTTACATCACCCGCGTGCGGGCCGCTACGAAGGCTGCCCTAACTAGTTGGTTGGTTAGCTGGACGGGGCCAGCATCGCCCGCAGCATCGAGAGCATCTCGGATCGCGATTCGGCCCCCAGCCGACGCCGGATCCGGGCGACGTGATGCTCGACGGTCTTCGCCGAGATGAACAACTGGGCACCGATATCGCGGTAGGGCATCCCCCGCAGCAAAAGTTCGGCGACTTCGCGCTCCCGGTCGGACAGCGCGGCCGGAGCCTGCCGGACCGGGGTGACCGACGCCACCGGGCTCTCGGCCCGCACGGCCGGACCCGGCTCGGGGGTCGGGTCCACGGCGGCGACCGACTGCTTGAGGTCGCGGGCCAACTGCAGCATCGCCTGGGCCACCCGCGCATCGGGGGTCTGCAATGCGGCCTGACCGGCCAGCCGGGTGGCGTCCCAGGTGTGGCCGAACTGCGCCAGCCCCCGCGCGGCCGCCGTCACCTCGTCGGTGTCGACGTGGTTGGCCAGCACGCGCAGCCAGGTGCGACCGGCCATGGCCAGCGCTCTCGCGAACTGGCTCTGCACGTCGGGGTCCCGGCTGGCCGCGGTCAGCGCCTGGCCGTGGGGCGCCACGGCCTCCGGCGAGTTGGCCAGGATCCCGGCGTGCACGCCGGCCCAGTGCAGCGGAACCGACCACAGCACCGGATCGCCGAGGCCGGCGAGCAGTCCGAACGCCTCGTCGACCGTGTGCCGCAGCCGGTCGACCTGCCGCATCCGTGCCGCGGCCACCCACAGCTCGCCGAGCGGCAGCAGCGAGAACAGGTCGATCGAGTACTCGGCCAGCACCTCCATGGCCGAGTACCAGTGCAGCTGCATCGCGCCGCTGTCCCCGCTGCGCCGGGTGATCGCGGTCTGCAGCGCCGCCGCCCACAGCGCGTCACGGCGGTGCAGGTCGGCGCCGGCGGGCGGGACCGCGGCCGCCGCGGCGCTCAGCTGGCCGTCCTGCATCTGCGCCCACCCCAGCAGGAGCCGGTGCCGGTGTGTGACGAAGATCGCATCGGCCGGATCGTCGCCGGGTCCGCCGCGGACCGCCCGGCCGATCACGCTGCGCGCCCGCACCGGGTCGCCGCCGTGCAGGGCGGCCAGCGTGACCAGCGCGGCCGGGGTGTCGGGCATGACCGTCGGCGAGCGGTACTCCGCGCCGATCGCCTGGCCGAGCCGGGCCACGGCCACCGGGTAGGGCTGGTCGAGGGTCAGCACGAGTCCCTCGGCGAGGCTGCGGGCGGCGCGGGCGGTCGACGTCGGCGGGCCGCCGGACTCGGTCTGCGCGGCGGCCCGCGCCGCGGCGGCGTCGCCGG
>NZ_SPQO01000060.1 GCF_004570325.1 Mycobacterium sp. PS03-16
GCCCGCACTGCCCGCGGGCAGCGGCGTGCCCGAGCTGCCGGCCGGGGCCGGGACCATCTCGGCGCCGGCGGGAGCCGGGGCACCCGGCGCGGACGCCTCGGCTGGGGCGGGCGCCGCCTCGGCGGCCTCCGGCGCGGACGATGTCGCGCTGCCGTACCCGGAGCCGTACGAGGACGCCGAACCCGAACCCGAACCCGAGCCCGACGGTGCGGTGCTCGACGGCGGCGGCTGCACCCACAGCGCCACGTCCTGGCCGCCGGTGTTGTAGACGACGCTGTCCGGTTGCGCGCCGGTGACGTCGAAGTACAGCTTGCCGGTGGTCTCCTGGCCCTGGGCGAGCGTGGCCGGGTTCACGCCCTGCGGCGTGGGCACCTGGAACAGCACCCGGTAGGTCTCTCCGTTGGCGGCGCGCGCGTTGAAGTTCGACACGATCGGCGTGACGGAGCCCTGGATGGCCTCGTCGGTCGCGGTGGCCTCCCACAGCGTCCCCCGCACCTGATAGGGGATGGCGTCGGTGCTCTGCTTGAGACCCGTGACGGTCCAGCCCTGCACGACATTGCCGTTGACGACGTCGGCCTGCTGGCCGAGGTCGTGCACCTCTGGCCCCGTCTGTGCCCCCGCCAGCGGCGCCGTCATGACCGCACCCGCGGCCGCGATGGATGCTGCGAAAATCGATTTCTTCAAGATCGTTCACTCCTGAGTCGTCCTACGGCCGACTCCCCCGGTCTGGAGGCGGTCCCGTTAGGCAACGTAGCAAATGATCAGGTTGCTGGGCACCCCCGGTCCCCAGGTCGGGAGGCGTCAGTCGCGTTCCCGGGAGCGGTCGTCGGTGGACGGGAAGTGCTCGGCGAGCGCCGCGGCGACTTCGAGGAACTTCCGGCGCGCGGGCGGGCTCATCTCCCGCGTCCCGTCGATCACGCCGCCCGGGCGCAGATGCCCGTCGAACGGCACCTCGACCACCCGCTGCCCGTGCTGAGCGAATTGCTGCGCCAGCAGCGAGCGGGTCCGCTTGTCGGCGTGGCCGTCAGAGTCGTTGAGCACCACGACCGTTCGTTGCAGCAGGCCGGTCATCCCGCGGTTGGCCAGCCAGTCGAGGGTCTGTCCGGCCGCGGCCGCACCGTCCACCCAGGGTGATGACACGACGATCAGCGCGTCGAGATCGCGCAGTACCTCCTGGGTCACCGGGGAGTCCATCGTGGAACTGCAGTCGACGATCGAGATCGAGAAGTACCGGTCCAGACGGGAGGTGGCCTCGCGGTAGATCGCCGGATCGAGCACCCGGCGGCGGGCCGGCGAACCTTCGCCGGCGAGGACGAACAGCCCGGCCGCGTTGTTGCCGACGCGGTTGCGGACATCGGCGAACGAGTCGAGATGCTGGTCCGACGCGAGCTCCCAGTACGACCCCGCAGCCTTCGGGTCCACTCGGCTGCCCAGCTTGCCGAACGCGGTGTCGGCGTCGATCGCCACCACGCGGTCGTCCTGCCTCAATTCGGCGAACACCGAGCCGACGCTGGCCGACACCGTGGTCTTGCCGACGCCGCCCTTGCCCATCACGCCGACCTTGTAGTGCCCGCGCAGCACGCCGCGGATCCGCCGCTCGAGTTCGAGTTGGCGCAGTTCGTCGGGCGACTGCCCGGGATTGATCAGGCCGAAGCTCATCTTGAACACCAGCCGGCGCCACCCGCGGGCCGGCGGGGTGCGCCGCGGCGGCATGATCCGGTCGGCGCGGATGCCGTCGGCGTACGACCCGGACGGCGGGCCGCCCATCGCGCGGTCGGGTCCGTATCCGCCGGACGGCCACGGCTGCTGCTGCGGTGGCGGCTGCTGTGGGTGTTGAGGTGGGGGCGGCGCCATCGGCGGGTGGGGCGCGGGCGGCCGGGGGCCGGGCGGAACCTGCCAGCCCGGCGGCGGTGCGGACGCCCAGGGTGCAGGACCCGGCGGCGGGGCGCCGTGGTCCTCGCGAGGTGGCGGCGCGGCGGGGTACGGGTCCCGGAAGCTGCCGCGCGGCCGGTCGGGGTCGTGGATCAGGGTCGGGGCATCAGCCGGACCCGGCGGCGGCGGGATCCGGGGCCCGGACGGGCCGGTGTCGGGTTCGAAGTCGGACTCCTCGGGCCCGGTCCAGCCGAGTTCCCGGCGCAGGGCGTCATCGCGGTCGGTCACTACTCATCTCCTCGTGGATCTGCTCATGACGCGGACGTCGGCCGTCTCCCAGTATCAACCACCTGACCAGTCGTCGGTCGAGGTGCGGACGGCACCGACCATCAGCAAAGTTATGTCCCGAGCGGTCCCGGTGTAGCCGGCGCGGCGCGGGCCGGCGCACCGGCGCTCACCCGGCAAGGGCCGCAACGATGCCGTCGCGGCGCAGGCCGGTCGCCGCCCGCGGCCGGATTCACGCCGGGGCGATCGATCTGAGAGTTCGCTGTCGACGGTGTTTCGCGGAGTTGATCGGGAACGGCGCACGGGGCGGTATATTGCTGATCACCCGCTGCGCGCCGCCCGCATCACACCGTCGGGTGTGGCGAATTGATGTGCTGGAGGTGGTCGGTGCACTGGTACGCTCGCATGCGGCAAACGCGAATCGCGCCGTGCCGCGGTCAGCGGCGCCGGTGGCAGATGGCAAATTCCACGACGGCGGTGGCCCGGCTGCCGGGCGGCAGCTACATTCAGTTCGAGACATTCGAGGTTGGGGGATCTATGGATGCGCCGCGTGTGACGGCCGCGCACCTGTGGGCGCGCGGGCCGCTGACCGCAACGGATCGCCGATGATGACCGGTGCGACCGCCACGTCGAGCGGCACGCACTACGACGACGTCGTCGGTGTCGAGGTGACCATCGACGGGATGCTGGTCATCGCCGACCGGCTCAACATCATGGACTTCCCGCCGTCGCTGGGCATCCGGCTCAACATCCCGCAGCCGGACCTGCGGCAGACCGTGTGGGACCAGGTGGCGCGCGACCTCACCGCGCAGGGGGTGCTGAACCTCTACGGCGACCCACACCCCGAAGTGGCCGCCATGGTCGACACGCTGAGCCGCTCGGACCGTGTGCTCGAGGGCCGGTGGTGGCGCCGCGACGTCGGCGGCAAGATGGTGCGCTTCGTCGTCTGCCGCAAGGGTGAGCGCCACGTGGTGGCCGCCCGCGACGACGACATGCTGGTGTTGCAGCGCGTCGCGCCGCAGATCGGGCTGGCCAACATGGTCGCCACCGTCCTGGGCAGCGCGCCCGCCGCGGAGGTCGAGCCGCTGACCGGCGTCGCCGCCGAGCTCGCGAGCTGCCGCACCGCGGGCGAACTTCAGGCCTACGGCGTCGCGGTTCCCTCGGCCCGCGCGTACGCCGACATCATCAGCGAGCCGTCCAGCTGGGTGGAGCTGACCGTCACCGAGCGGCACCCCGGCGGCACCCAGACCACCGCCGACGTCGCGGCCGGAGTGCTCGACTCGCGGCACGGACGCATCGTGTCGATCCCGCGCCGGGTCAGCGGTGAGCTGTACGGCAGCTTCCTGTCCGGCACTCAGG
This sequence comes from Mycobacterium sp. PS03-16, assembly GCF_004570325.1. Lineage (GTDB taxonomy): Bacteria > Actinomycetota > Actinomycetes > Mycobacteriales > Mycobacteriaceae > Mycobacterium. Next base: position 3,517 of record NZ_SPQO01000060.1, read on the forward strand.
AGAATCTGCAGCGTGCGCTGGACGGGCTGATCGAGTTCCTGCCGTCGAAGACCTGGTTCGACCAGAGCGAGGCAGACGGTTTCCACGACGGCTCCCACGGGGAATGAGCGGGTCGCTTCATGGTGGGTGACACGTCGCCGTACGACCCGTCCGACGGCCACGACGATCTGTCGGGCCTCGACTTCTCGTATCCGGCCGCGGCCGGCGACCCGTCCGACGACTCCGGTCTGGCGGCCTTCGACGACTACGCCCCGCCGCTGCCGTCCGACGCCGGTGACGCCGGACCGCTGTTCACCGTCACCAATCCGCCGGGCACCGTCACGGTGACCACCCACCTCGACGGCGGCGTCCAGCACATCGCGCTCACACCGCGGGTGACGAACATGTCCGAAACCGAACTCGCAGAGGAGATCGTGGTGATCGCGGGACTGGCCACCCAGGATGCCCGGTCGGCGCAGTACGAGGTGATGCTCGACGGGATGCGCCGGCAGGGTCATGATGACCCGGCGACCCGCGACTTCCTGCAGCGCGACCTCGACCTGCCCACCCCGGAGGAAGCCCAGGCACGCCGGGCCGAGGTCTTCACGACCAGGTACGCAGATAGCCATGAGTGATCAACTGGCCAGCCTGTTCGGCACCGCGGTCGGCATGCTGCCGACCGCGCCCGCCCGCTCCTTCGAATTGTTCACCGACATCACGAATTACGACGAGACCGCCTGCGATGCGTGGGTCGGGCGGATCCGGTGCGGTGACACCGACCGGGTGACGATGTTCCGGGCGTGGTACTCGCGCTCGAACTTCGGGCTGCTGGCCGGGGCGGCCGAGATCTCGATGAACGCGCTCGGCGCCCGCATCCCGATCGGCGGTCCGTTCGGCGACATCACCTATCCGATCAACTCGCCGCTGGCGATCACCATGGGCTTCGCGGTGTACGAGGCCAAAGAGGGCAACTACGCCGACGCCATGGAGGCGCTCGAGGCGGTGCCGGCCGGTGGCGCCGACCACCTGGTCTCCTGGGTGAAGGCCGTGATCTACGCTGCGGCCCAACGCTGGACCGACGTCATCGACGAGGTGCGCGGCGCGAGCGCGTGGCCCGACAAGTTCCTCGCGGCGGCGGCGGGGGTGGCGCACGGCGTGGCGGCGGCGAACCTCGGCTTGTTCACCGAAGCCGAACGGCGGCTCACCGAATCCAATGCGTCCCCGGCGGGGGAGGCCTGCGCGCCCGCGATCGCCTGGTACCTCGCGATGACGCGGCGCAGCCAGGGCAACGAAGAGGCCGCGACCGCACTGCTCGAATGGTTGCAGGCCACCTTCCCGGAGCCGAAAGTTTCCACAGCCCTGAGGGATCCGGCCTACCGACTGATCACCACGACGCCGGAGAAGATCTCCGCGCGCACCGACCCGTGGGATCCGGACAGCGTGGTCGCCGACACGTCCGGCCGTGACCGGTTGCTCGCCGAGGCGCAGGCCGAACTCGACCGGCAGATCGGACTCGGCCGGGTCAAGCAACAGATCGAGGCCTACCGCGCCGCCACCCAGATGGCCCGGATCCGGGCCGCGCGGGGCATGAAGGTCGCCCAGACCTCCAAGCACATGATCTTCGCCGGCCCGCCCGGCACCGGTAAGACCACGATCGCCCGTGTGGTGGCCAACATCCTGGCCGGGCTCGGGGTGATCGGCGAACCCAAGCTCGTCGAGACGTCGCGCAAGGATTTCGTCGCCGAGTACGAGGGTCAGTCAGCGGTGAAGACCGCCCGCACCATCGACCGTGCGGTCGGCGGCGTGCTGTTCATCGACGAGGCCTACACGCTGGTGCAGGAGCGCGACGGCCGGGCCGACCCGTTCGGCACCGAGGCGCTGGACACACTGCTGGCGCGAATGGAGAACGACCGCGATCGCCTCGTGGTGATCATCGCGGGCTACAGCTCCGACATCGACCGCCTGCTCGAAACCAACGACGGCCTGCGGTCGCGCTTCGCCACGCGCATCGAGTTCGACTCCTATTCGCCCGACGAGATCGTCGATATCGCCAGAGTCATTGCCACGGCCAATGATTCGGCGTTGAGCGAGGACGCGGCGAAGCGGGTGCACGAGGCGGCGACGCTGCTCAGCCAGCGCGCGCTCGGCGGGAAGCCGGCCCTCGACATCGCGGGCAACGGCCGCTATGCCCGCCAGCTCGTCGAGGCGGGGGAGCAGAACCGGGACATGCGGCTGGCCCGCTCGCTGGACTTCGACAGCCTGGGGGTGGAGCAGTTGAGTGAAATCAGCGGCGAGGACATGGCTTCGGCGATCGCCGCCGTCCATGCCCGCCTGAACATCAACGGGTGATCGATGGCGAGTTTCCGGCTTACCACCAAGGTCCAGGTCAGCGGCTGGCGCTTCCTGCTGCGTCGCGTCGAGCACGCGATCGTGCGGCGCGACACCCGCATGTTCGACGATCCGCTGCAGTTCTACAGCCGTGCGGTCGGTGCGGGCATCATCATCGCCGTCCTCATCTGTCTCGGCGCGGCGCTGCTGGCCTACTTCAAACCGCTCGGTAAGCGCGGCGGTGACCAGCTGCTGGTGGACCGCAGCACCAACCAGCTCTACGTGGTGATGCCGGGTGACGGCGAGCTCCGACCGGTGTACAACCTCACCTCCGCGCGGTTGGTGCTCGGCAACGCCGGCACCCCGGTCGCGGTGAAATCCGATGAGCTGAACCAGATGACGAAGGGTCAACCCATCGGCATCCCGGGCGCGCCGTATGCGACCCCGGTGTCGGGCGCCGCCGAATCGATGTGGACCCTGTGCGACACCGTCACCAGACCGGAGAGCGTGGCGCCCACGGTGGAGACGTCGGTGATCGTGCGTCCGCTCGTGGTGGATTCCACCGTCGGGCCGATGCGCCCCGATCAGGGCATGCTGGTCACCTTCAAGGGCGCCGACTGGCTGATCACCGAGGGCGGCAGGCACTCCATCGACCTGGCCGACCGGGCGGTGACGTCGGCGGTCGGCATCCCGGTCACCGCGAAGGCCACCCCGATCTCGGAGGGTCTGTTCAACGCGCTGCCCAACGCCGGCCCGTGGCAGCTGCCGCAGATCGCCCGCGCCGGTGAACCCAACACGGCGGGGCTGCCCGCCGAACTGGTGATCGGCTCGGTGTTCCGCACCGTCACCACCGAATCCGATGAGGAGCAGCACTACGTGGTGCTGCCCGACGGCGTCGCGCGGATCAACGACCCGACCGCGGCGGCCCTGCGCGCCACCAACTCCTACGGCCTGATCGAGCCACCGCTGGTGGAGGCCAGCGTGGTGTCGCGCATCCCCGAGCAGGTGTACGTCTCACCCCTGCCGGACAAGGCGCTGGACATCTTGCTGCGCGAAGAGGATCCGGCGCTGTGCTGGTCGTGGCAGCGGGTGGCGGGCGACCAGGCGCCGCGCACCACCGTCATCGCCGGCCGCCGGTTGCCGATCGCCCCGTCGGCGCTGGGCACCGGGATCGAGCAGATCACCGGCGACGCCACCGTGTACATCGACGGCGGGCAGTTCATCCGGCTGCAGTCGCCGGACCCGCGCTTCGGCGAGAGCATGTACTACATCGACCCGCAGGGCGTCCGCTATGGCGTCCCCGACGAGGACACCGCGAACAGCCTGGGCCTGAGCGCGCCGGTGACCGCGCCGTGGCAGGTGGTCAGCCTGCTCGTCGACGGCCCGGTGCTGTCGAAGTCGGCCGCCCTGCTCGAACACGACACACTGCCGGCGAGCCCCGATCCGCGCCGGGTGGGCGAGGACGGTGTGAGTTCCGGGGCGCAACCGGCCACATCGAGCGGCGGAGGCGGCTGATGACGACCAAGAAGTTCACCCCGACGATCAAGCGGGGGCCGCGTCTGACGCCCGGTGAGATCACCGTGACCCCGCCCGACGATCTCGGTGTCGAGATCCCGCCGTCGGGTATCCAGCGCGCGCTGCCGTGGGTGATGGGCGGTTGCATGCTCGGCATGATCGCGATCATGATCTTCACCGGTGTCCGCCAGCTGTCGCCGTACATGCTGATGATGCCGCTGATGATGGTGATGGCGACCGTCGGTTTCATGGCGGGCGGTGGTTCCGGCGCCAAGCGGGTGCCCGAGATCAACGCCGACCGCAAGGAGTACCTGCGCTACCTGTCCGGCCTGCGCACCCGCGTGACGTCGTCGGCGGCCGCGCAGGTCACGTTCTTCAACTACCACGCCCCGCATCCCGAGGATCTGCTCTCGATCATCGGCACCAGCAGGCAGTGGTCACGGCAGGCCAATCACGACTTCTTCGCCGCGACCCGTATCGGCCTGGGCTCCGAACCCGCCGTCGACCGGCTGCTCAAGCCGTCGGTGGGCGGGGAGCTGGCCGGTCCGCAGGCCGCGCCGCAGCCCCACCTCGAACCGGTCAGCCACATGTGGGTGACGAAATTCCTGCGCACCCACGGTCTGATCCACGACTGCCCGAAACTCGTTCAGCTGCGGACCTTTCCGACCATCGCCATCGGTGGCGACCCGGCGGGCGCGGCCGGTCTGCTGACCGCGATGATCTGTCACCTGGCGGTGTTCCATCCGCCGGACCTGGTGCAGATGCGGGTGCTCGTCGACAACCCCGAGGACCCGGACTGGAACTGGCTGAAGTGGCTGCCGCACGTCCAGCACCAGACCGACACGGACGCCGCGGGCGCCACCCGCATGGTGTTCACCCGGCCAGACGGCCTGTCCGACCTGACCGCCCGCGGACCGCACACCGCCGACGCGGCGCCCAGCGGCCCCTACGTCGTGGTGATCGACCTGACCGGCGGGCGCGCCGGCTTCCCGGTCGACGGCCGCGCCGGCGTCACCGTGCTGACCCTGGGCAATCACAACGGCTCGATGTACCGGATCCGGGTGGCCGCGGACGGCACCGCCGACGACAAACTGCCCAATCAGCCGTTCCGCCTCGTCACCAACGTGACCGACCGGATGACCGCCGGCCAGGCCGGCCGGGTGGCCCGCAAGCTGGCGGGCTGGTCGATCACCGGCACGATCATCGACAAGAACGTGCGCGTGCAGAAGAAGGTGGCCACCGAGTGGCACCAGCTGGTCGGCGCGCAGACGGTCGAGGAGGTGACGCCGACCCGCTGGCGGATGTTCACCGACACCGACCGCGATCGGCTGAAGATCCCGTTCGGTCACGAGCTCAAGTCGGGCGACATCATGTACCTCGACATCAAGGAGGGCGCGGAGTTCGGCGCCGGTCCGCACGGCATGCTCATCGGCACCACCGGGTCCGGTAAGTCGGAATTCCTTCGCACACTGATCCTCTCGCTGGCCGCAACGCACCATCCCGACCAGGTGAACCTCCTCCTGACAGACTTCAAGGGCGGGTCGACGTTCCTCGGAATGGAGAAGCTGCCGCACACCGCGGCGGTGGTGACCAACATGGAAGAGGAAGCCGAGCTGGTCAGCCGCATGGGCGAGGTGCTGACCGGTGAACTCGACCGCCGCCAGTCGATTCTGCGCCAGGCGGGAATGCAGGTCGGCGCCGCCGGTGCGCTGTCGGGTGTCGCCGAGTACGAAAAGCACCGCGAACGCGGGGCGGATCTGCCGCCGCTGCCGACGCTGTTCGTCGTGGTCGACGAGTTCGCCGAACTCCTGCAGAACCACCCCGACTTCATCGGCCTGTTCGACCGGATCTGCCGCGTCGGCCGGTCGCTGCGGGTGCACCTGCTGCTGGCCACCCAGTCGCTGAACACCGGCGGTGTCCGCATCGACAAACTCGAGCCCAACCTCACCTACCGGATCGCCTTGCGCACCACCAGTTCCGCGGAGTCCAAGGCGGTGATCGGCACCCCGGAGGCGCAGTACATCACCAACAAGGAGAGTGGCGTCGGCTTCCTGCGCGTCGGTATGGAGGATCCGGTCAAGTTCCACAGCGTCTACACCGGTAACCCCTACGTGCCCAGCATGCCCAACCAGGAGGACGGCGAGGCCAAGCCGAGAACCAACGGGCACAAGCGGATTCGCATCCACCAGTTCACTGCGACACCGATCTTCGACACGGCGGTGACGTCATGACGACCTCCGAGCAGAAGGTGCTGCGCGAGGTCGTCCTCGATCAGTTGGCCACCGGCGAGACCCGTGCCTACCGCATGTGGCTGCCGCCGCTGACCGATCCCACCCCGGTCAACGAACTCGTCGAACGCGACCACGAGCGCCGCCCGCTGCGCTTCGGTCTGGGCATCATGGACGAACCGCGCAGGCACCGCCAGGAGGTGTGGGGCGTCGACGTCTCGGCCGCGGGCGGCAACATCGCCGTCGGCGGCGCCCCACAGACCGGCAAGTCGACGTTCCTGCAGACGCTGATGCTCTCGGCGGCGGCCACCCACTCACCGCGCGACGTGCAGTTCTACTGCGTCGACCTCGGCGGCGGCGGCCTGATGTACCTCGAAGACCTGCCGCACGTCGGCGGTGTCGCGACCCGCGCCGAACCCGACCGGGTCAACCGGGTGGTCGCCGAGGTGAAAGCCGTGCAGCGGCAGCGGGAACGGACGTTCAAGGAATACCGCGTCGGCTCGATCGCGGCGTACCGCCAGATGCGTCAGGACCCGAACCACGCGGCCGCCGCGGATCCGTTCGGCGACGTGTTCCTGGTGATCGACGGATGGCCGGCGTTCGTCGCCGAGTTCCCCGACCTGGAACCGCTGGTCCAGGACCTCGCCGGGCAGGGCCTCGCGTTCGGCGTGCACGTGATCATCTCGACGCCGCGCTGGACCGAGCTGAAGTCCCGCGTCCGCGACTACCTCGGCACCAAGATCGAGTTCCGTCTCGGCGACGTCAACGAGACCCAGATCGACCGCATCACCCGCGAGATCCCGGCCAACCGGCCGGGCCGCGCGATCTCGCTGGAGAAGCACCACCTGATGATGGGCGTGCCCCGGATGGACGGGCTGCACAGCGCCGCCAACCTGGTGCCGGCGATCAGCGCCGCCGTCCAGTACATCTCCGCTCAGCACACCGAACGCGCACCGCAGGTGCGGGTGCTGCCCGAGCGCATCTATCTGCATGAGCTCGATCCGAGCCCGCCGGGACCGGAGTCGGACTACCGCACCCGCTGGCAGATCCCGCTGGGTGTGCGGGAATCCGACCTCAGCGTCGCCTACAACCAGATGAACATGACCCCGCACCTGCTGATTTTCGGCGCCCCGAAGTCCGGCAAAACGCGGATCGCGCATGCGGTGGCACAGGCGATCTGTGCGCGCAACAGCCCCCAGCAAGTGCGGTTCATGCTCGCCGACTACCGGTCGGCGTTGCTGGACGCGGTTCCCGAGAGTCACCTGCTCGATGCCGGCGCGGTCAACCGCAACCACACCTCGCTGGAGGCGGCAATCAAGGCTCTGGCGACCAACCTGCAGAAACGGCTGCCGCCGCCGGACCTGACCACCGCGCAGTTGCGGTCCCGGTCGTGGTGGAGCGGACCGGACGTGGTGCTGCTGGTCGACGACTGGCACATGATCGTCGCGGCGTCCGGGATGGTGCCCCCGATGGCGCCGCTGGCGCCGTTGTTGCCCGCGGCCGCCGATATCGGGCTGCACATCATCGTCACCTGCCAGATGAGTCAGGCGCATCGCGCCACGATGGACAAGTTCGTGGGCTCGGCCTACGGCGCCGGCACCCCCACGCTGTTCCTGTCGGGGGAGAAGACGGAGTTCCCGTCGAGCGAGATCAAGCTCCGTAAGCGGCCGCCTGGCCAGGCACTTCTCGTCTCTCCGGACGGTAAGGAAGTGATCCAGGCGGCCTATGTGGATCCCCCCGAAGAAGAAGTGTTAGCACCACCCCCAATGGGCGGTTAGTATCTAAACAGAGCATCGCAGCAACGTTGGCGCTCAGCCGCCAGCAAAGATGTCGGGGGACAGGTTCAGTGACGATCAGGCCATCGCGCCCACACCGTTCACGGTCGCTTGTCCGATTTGTCGGGAACCATTGAAGGAGCATGCGCAAATGCAACCTCTCGAACACAATCCGGGTGCGGTGAGCGTCGGCGGCCAGGTGGTCGCAAACGGGGCGCGGGGTCTCGCGGGCGGCACGGCGGCCACCGCCGCGGTGACGGCGCTCGTGCCCGCGGGCGCTGACGAGGTGTCGGCGATGGCCGCCGCCACGTTCGCCGCCGAGGGCGCCGAGACATTGGCGCTGAACACGTTCGCCCAGGAGGAGCTCTCCCGCGCGGGCGCGGCGTTCATCGAGATCGCCGGCATCTACACCGCCACCGACGCCGCGAACGCCAGCACGTTCTGACCAGCGGCTCGTCTGCGGATTCGTAGCGGAGTCGGTCACTTTCCATGGCACTCTCGGGCATTCCTTTACCTCCGACCTGGGCGGCGTTGCCGCCCGAGGTCAACACCGGCCGGTTGATGGCCGGGGCCGGTCCTGCGCCGATGCTGCAGGCCGCCGCGGGGTGGGAGGCACTCGCCGTGTTGCTCGAGACGCAGGCCGACGAGTTGGCGGCGAGCCTGGCGAATCTGACCGGGATGTGGTCGGGCATGGCCAGCGAGCGGGCCGTCGCCTCGACCATGCCGATGGTGATCTGGTTGCGCACCACGTCGGCGCAGGCCATGAAGCGGGCGCTGCAGGCGACCAATCAGGCAAACAGCTACACCCTTGCAATGGCAACTACTCCGCCGCTGCCGGAGATCGAACAGAACCACATCACCCACGCGGTGCTCGAGGCGACGAACTTCCTGGGAATCAACACGGTTCCCATCGGGGTCAACGAGTTCGACTACTTCGTGCGGATGTGGAACCAGGCCTCGACGGCGATGAGCGTCTACCAGGCCGAGACGCAGATGAACCTGCTGTTCGAGCCGATCCCGCCGATGAAGCCGATCGTCATCCCGGGGGTCGGGGAGAGTTCGGCGGCCGCGGCGGCCGCGCAGGCGGCGGCCCATGTGCCGATGAGCATGGCGCGCAACGCGACCATCGCCAAGGCCAGCGCGACGGCCAAGCTCGAGTCGGTCGGTCTCAACGCCGGCCGGGCGATGGCGCAGGGGAACATGGCCGCGCAGCGCGCCCAAGGTGCGGTGCAGAAAGGGGAGAACGCCGCCCAGCAGGCCGGTCAGCAGCAGGGCGACCAGGTGATGCAGCAGGGGATGCAGCAAGGCATGCAGATGGGCATGCAGATGGCCTCACAGATGGGATCGATGGCCGCGCAGATCCCGCAGCAGATGGGTCAGATGGTGCAGACCCCGATGCAGATGATCACCCAACCGCTGCAGCAGGTTTCGTCGGTGTTCAGCGGGATGGGCGGCAACCTGGGCGGGCAGAAGGCGCAGATCGGCCTGATCGGGGCCACCCCGTTTTCGAACCATCCGCTGGCCGGCGGGTCGGGCGCGAGCTCGGGCGCCGGTCTGGTGCGGGCGGCGTCGCTGCCCGGCGCCGGCGGCACCTCGGCGCGGACCCCGCTGATGTCGAACCTGATCGGCGACAAGCTCGACGGTGTCGCGCCGGTCGGGGTGGCCGGCGCCGCGGCCGGCGCCACGGCCGCCGGGCTGGCACCCGTCGGCGGGGCCGGGGGCGGTGCGGGGCCGATGGGCATGGCCGGCCAGCGCGGTAAGAGCGGCGGCAATAAGGCGGGGCTCACCGCACCCGCGCCGCTCGCCCATGACCTGGGCGAAGACGAAGAAGACGACTGGTGACGGTCGCGACAGACTTTCCGGTCACACGGCCGGAAGACTCGCCATTCCCGTGGTGAGGACACAGGAAAACAAGGAATGAGTCCAACATGGCAATGAATACCGATATTGCTGTCCTCGCCAAGGAGGCCAGCAACTTCGAGCGAATCTCCGGCGAGCTGCAGGGCGTCATGCGCTCGGTCGACGCCACCGCCAACAGCCTGATCCCGCAGTGGCGTGGCCAGGCCGGCGAGGCTGCGCAGGCGGCGCTGCTGCGCTACCAGGAGGCCGCCCAGGCCCAGGTGCAGACGCTGACCGAGATCTCGTCGAACATCCACACCTCGGGCACCCAGTACGGCTCGACCGACGAGGATCAGGCCGGCACGCTCGCCTCCTCGATGAACCTCTGACCACCTCAAGACCACAGAAACGGGAGTAATCAATGTCGGAACAGGTATGGAACTTCGCGGGCATCGAAGGCGGCGCGGGCGAGATCAACGGCGCGGTCAGCACCACCCAGGGTCTGCTCGACGAGGGCAAGGCCTCGCTCGGATCGCTGGCGGCGGTCTGGGGCGGTTCGGGTTCGGAGGCCTACCAGGCCGTCCAGGCCCGCTGGGACAACACCTCCGCCGAACTCAATGCGGCCCTGCAGAATCTGGCGCAGACCATCAGCGAGGCCGGTTCGACCATGGCTCAGACCGAAGCCGGCGTCACCGGGATGTTCGCCTAAGACGCAGTCGCGTGCAGGTGGGCGGGAGAGGCCGGCCGATAGGGTGCCGGCCGACCTCGCCCACCTCGTGCGTTGTTCAGCGCAGACCAACCACTTGAGGGGTTCCCATGTCGGCCGACTATGACCGGCTCTTCCATTCTCCCGACGCCGCTCAGACGCCCGACGAGGCGACCGTGTACGTCGACCGCGAGGCGCTGATGCAGCAGCAGGCCAACGCGGCGCCGGCCGCCGGCGCCCCGCGCAGCGACGACTCCGCCGCGCCGCCGATGCCGATCACGCCGCCACGAACCCAGGCCGCGCCCGCGCCGCCGCCGCGGCAGTCCGAGATCACCACGCAGATGCCGCCGACCGCTCCGGCGCCCGCGCCGCAGCGGCCGCCGAACGGCATGATGCGCACC
>NZ_SPQO01000061.1 GCF_004570325.1 Mycobacterium sp. PS03-16
GCGGGCGCACCTGCCGCACCCGGCGCGCCGGCGGCCCCCGCCCCGGCCGGCGGCGGAGAAGGTGCCACCACACGTGAGCAGACCCCGACCGTTCCGCCCGGCGAAGGCCCGTCGGTGCCGACCGGCGGCAACACCGAAGCCCCCGGCATGGGTGATGGCGAGGGCGGCAGCGGCGATCCCGGCGGCACCGGCGACGAAGGCTGACCGCCGGTCCGGCTGACCGCCCGCGCGGCGCCGGACGACAATGACGGCGTGGACCTCCTGCCGATCGTCCTCGGCGTGGGCGCCGGCCTGCTCGTCGCGTGGCTGGCGCTGGTGCTCGCGCTCATCGCGTTGCGGCCCCGCGGCGGGCTGCTCCGGGAGGCGCTGAGAATTCTGCCCGACGTGCTGCGACTGGTCCGCCGGCTGGCGGCCGACCGATCGCTGCCTGCCGGCGTGCGCTGGCGGCTGGCGCTGCTGATCGGCTACCTGGCGTTGCCGTTCGACCTGATCCCCGACTTCATCCCGGTGCTCGGCTACGCCGACGACGCGATCATCGTCATCGCCGTGCTGCGGGGCGTGGTGCGCCGGGCCGGGCAGGACGCGGTCCGCGCGCACTGGCCGGGCAGCGACGACGGGTACGCGGCGCTGACCCGGCTCATGCAGTGGCGCCCGCGTCGACCGTCTCGCGCCTGAGGAAGTTCGACGTCCGCGTCAGCGCTTCAAATTCCGCGTGCCTGGGAACACGCTGTGGGTGACGGTCATCGGCTTCCACTGCTCCCACGAACAGATCAGTCCCGGACAACTCCTCCGCGACGTCCAGCACGCCGAGCAGGCCGGCTTCACCGCGGCCATGTCCTCGGATCACTTCAGCCCGTGGAGCGAGCGGCAGGGCGAATCGGGCTTCGCCTGGGCGTTCCTCGGGGCCGCGCTGGCCACCACGAACTTGCCGTTCGGCGCCGTCAACGCCCCCGGACAGCGTTACCACCCGGCGATCGTCGCGCAGGCCGCCGCGACCCTGGCGCAGATGTTCCCCGGCCGGTTCTGGGTCGCGCTCGGCACCGGCGAGGCGTCCAACGAACGGATCACCGGGGACGTGTGGCCGCGTAAGGAGATCCGCGATCAGCGCCTCGTGGAGTGCGTGGACGTCATCCGCCGGATGCTGGCCGGCGAGGAGGTCAGCCATGAGGGCCTGGTACACGTGAACCGCGCGCGGTTGTGGACGCTGCCGGAGGTGCCGCCCGACCTGGTCGGTCCGGCGGTCACCCCCGCCACCGCGGCCAAGCACGCCGCGTGGGCGGACGGGCTCGTGACGGTCAACCAGGTCAAGGACACGCTGCAACAAGTCCTCGACGCCTACCGGGGTGCGGGCGGCCGAGGACCGGCGCGGCTGCAGATCCACCTCAGCTGGGCCCCGACCGAGGACGAGGCCGCCGCCATCGCCCACGACCAGTGGCGGACCAACGTGTTCCCGCCGCCGGCCTGCTGGGACATCGAATCGGTCGAGGCGTTCGACGCGGTCGGGCAGGACGTCAGCCACGACCAGGTCGCCAAGACCGTCAATGTCTCCAGCGATCTGGGCAGGCACGCCGCCTGGCTGCAGGGTTACGTCGACCAGGGTTGGGAGGAGTTGTACCTGCACTTCGTGGGCAAGGAGCAGGCCCGGTTCATCGACGCGTTCGGCGAGCACGTGCTGCCCCAACTCTCGCCGACCGCCCCGCAGCAGAAGGCCGGGGTATGAGGCGCGCGGACACCGGCGATCTGTGGTGGAAGAACGCCGTCATCTACTGCGCGGACGTCGAGACGTTCTACGACTGGAACGGGGACGGCTGCGGCGACCTGCGCGGGATGACCGGACGCATCGAGTACCTTGCCGACCTCGGGGTCACCTGCCTGTGGCTGATGCCGTTCTATCCGACCTCGCGGATCGACGACGGGTACGACATCATCGACTTCTTCGGAGTCGATCCGCGGCTGGGCACCCTCGGTGACTTCGTCGAGCTCGTACGCACCGCGAAGGCGAGCGGCATCCGCGTCATCGTCGACTTCGTCATGAATCACACCTCCGATGCGCACCCGTGGTTCAAATCCGCACGGAAGAGCAAGGACTCGCCGTACCGCGATTTTTACGTCTGGAGCGAGACCGAACCGAAGTCCACCAAAGCCGACGTGGTGTTCCCCGATCAGGAGGACAGCCTGTGGGAGCTCGAACCGAAGACCGGTGAGTGGTACCTGCACCACTTCTACAAACACCAGCCGGACCTCAACATCGAGAATCCCAAGGTGCAGGAGGAGATTTCGCGAACCCTGGGCTTCTGGCTGCAGCTCGGGGTGTCGGGGTTCCGAGTGGACGCCGTGCCGTTCATGTTCGCCAAGGACGGGGTGCCGGGCCGCCCCGACCCGTTCGACCCCGTCGAATACCTCGGCGACGTCCGCAACTTCGTCACCCGCCGCCTCGGCGACGCCGTGCTGCTCGGCGAGGTCAACGTGCCCTATGCCGACCAGAAGGAGTTCTTCGGCGGCCCTGACGGCGACGGGCTCAACATGCAGTTCGACTTCATCGCGATGCAGAACCTCTACCTGTCACTGGCCCGCGGTGACGCCGGCCCGATCAGCGCGGCGCTGCAGCAGCGCCCGACGCTCGACATCACCAGCCAGTGGGCGAACTTCGTCCGCAACCACGACGAGCTGACCCTCGACAAGCTCGGCGACGAGGAGCGCCAGGAGGTGTTCGCCGCGTTCGGGCCCGACCCGGACATGCAGCTCTACGACCGGGGGCTGCGCCGCCGGCTGCCCTCGATGCTCGGCGGGGATCAGCGCCGGATGAAGATGGTGTACTCGCTGGCGTTCTCGCTGCCGGGCACCCCGGTGCTGTTCTACGGCGAGGAGATCGGCATGGCCGAGAACCTCGCGGTGGAGGGCCGGTTCGCGGTGCGCACCCCGATGCAGTGGACCGGCGACGTCAACGGCGGCTTCTCCAAGGCCGGCGCCCGCCGGCTCCCCCGCCCGATGCCCGACGGTCTGTATGGTCCCGACCGGATCAACGCCGCCGATCAGCGCCACGACCACGACTCGTTCTGGTGGTTCATGCGCAACCTCATCTACACCTACCGTCAGCAGCCGGAGATCGGCTGGTCCACCGCCCAGGTGCTCGAGCAGCCGAACCCCGCCGTGCTGGCCCACGTGTGCCGTGAGGACGAGTCGGGCTGGATGATGGTCGCGCTGCACAACTTCGGCGCCGAGGGTGCGATGGTGCCGATCGCGCTCGACGGGGCGGGCGGGTGCGTCCTGGTGGACCTGCTCGACGATCTCGCCGAACACCAGCTCGACGACGCCGGCCATCTCGAGATCGGGCTGGAGCCCTACGGCTTCCGGTGGCTGCGCCTGCGCCGCCCCGGCGACGACCCGATCATCTGACACGCCCCGTCCGTGGAATCCGTCCCGGACCGCGGGCGCCGGTGGCACCCTGACACACGACGCTCCACGCACGCGCGTTCACCTGCGGAAATGTCACTCTCTCTTTTGGGGGCGCTCGCTATCTGTGTACGATAACGACACTCTTGATCGGCGCCTCACCGCACCGCTTACGCGCAGAAGTATTGGAGCGATCACCGATGACCGAACCCGATGACTGAGGCCGTCGCCACCCGCTATGCGGGCACCCGCGTGCCCCGCGTCGAGGACAACCGCCTGCTGACCGGCCGCGGCACGTTCGTCGACGACATCTCCCGGCCGGGCATGCTGCATGCGTGCTTCGTGCGCAGCCCGTTCGCCCGCGCCACGATCACCGGTATCGACGCCTCGGCGGCCCTGGCCATGCCGGGGGTGCACGCGGTGTTCACCGCCGAGGACCTCAACGGCGATGCGGTGGAGTCGTGGCACGCCGTCGCCGGTAAGGACGTCCCCGACACCCCGCGGCCGCCACTGGCCGAGGGTGAGGTGAAGTTCGTCGGCGATCCGGTCGCGCTGGTGGTGGCGGAATCCCGGTACCTCGCCGAGGATGCCGCCGACGCGGTCGTCGTCGACTACGAGCCGCTGCCGGCCGTCGCCGACTTCCGCGCCGCGGTCGGGGGCGCCGACGCCGGTGTCCCGGTGGTGCACGCGGAGTATCCGGACAACGTGGCCGGCGGGATGGGTGGCGCCCCGCCCGACGAGGAGACGTTCTCCACCGCGGCGTGCGTGGTCAGCGAGCGAATCTACCAGCAGATGTACGTCCCGGTGCCCATCGAGACCCGCGGCCTGGTCGCGGACTGGCAGGCCACCACCGGGGAGCTGACGGTGTGGGCGTCCACCCAGACCCCGCACGAGCTGCGGGCGTTCACCGCCCGCCTGCTGGGCATCCCCGCGCAGAAGGTGAGAGTCGTCATGCGCGACACCGGCGGCGGGTTCGGCCAGAAGGTCGTGCCGATGCGCGAGGACATGGTGATCCTGCTCGCCGCCCGCAAGGTGTCCGGTGCGCTGAAGTGGATCGAGGACCGCCGCGAGAACCTGATGTCGGCCGGGCAGGCCCGGCACGTGGACGGCACCGCGCGGATGGCGCTCGACGAGGACGGCACGCTGCTGGCCGTCGACATCGACTTCAACCAAGACGTCGGCGCCTACCCGACGCCGTACCCGGTGCTCACCACCGCCGCGATCGGCATGTTCTACCCGGGCCCGTACCGGGTGCCCAAGGCCAGCTTCAACTACAAGACCGTCTTCTCGAACACCGCGGGCCTGCACGCCTACCGCGGGCCGTGGCAGTACGAGACCCTCGCGCGGGAGATCATGCTCGACGTCGCCGCGCGCAGACTCGGCATGGACCCGGTCGAACTGCGCCGCCGCAACATCCTGCGCGGCGACGAGATGCCGTACTTCAACCCCAACGGCATGCCATACGACCACGTCGCCCCGGCCGACACGTTCGAGCAGGCCGTAAAGATCCTCGACCACGAGGGCTTCCGCAAGGAGCAGGCCGACGCGCTGGCCCAGGGCCGCTACCTCGGGCTCGGGTTCTCCGCCTACATCGAACCGACCGGTGCCGCGACGGGCCACCTGGCCACCGAGGGCTGCACGATCCGGATGGAGCCGACCGGCAAGGTGACCGTGTACGTCAACGGCGGATCGACCGGAAACAGCTTGGAGACCACCGTCATTCAGCTCGCCGCGGATGCGCTGGGCGCCGACATCGACGACGTCTCCACCGTCCAGGGCGACACCGCGTTCACCCCGTACGGGGCGGGCACCCAGGGCAGCCGCAGCGGGCCGATGACCGCAGGCGCGGTCAATCAGGCCGGCGCGGTCCTGCGCGAGCAGCTCCTCACGATGGCCGCCCACCACCTCGGCGCCGAGGCGGCCGATCTCGAGCTCGGCGGGTCGCAGGCGTACATGCGCGACGATCCCGCCCGGTGCGTCACCTTCGCCGACATCGCCTACCGCGCCCACTACGAACCGCAGCAGCTGCCGCCCGGCACGTCGGCCTCACTCGAGGCGACCGCGCGGTTCACCTCGCCGCCGGAGGCGATGATCCACTGGGCCAACGCCACCCACGCGTGCACGTGCGAGGTCGACATCGAGACCGGGCAGGTCACGCTGACCCGCTACATCGTCAGCGAGGACGTCGGACCGATGATCAACCCGAACGTGGTGGAAGGTCAGGTCGCGGGCGGCACGGTGCAGGGCATCGGGGGCGCGCTGCTGGAGAGCCTCGCCTACGACGCGGAGGGAAATCCGTTGTCCTCCACGTTCGTCGACTATCTGCTGCCGACGGCCACCGAGGTGCCGCCGATCGAGTTCGGCCACGTCGAGATCCCCGGCCCCGGCGTCGGCGGTTACAAGGGCGCAGGCGAGGGCGGCGCGATCGGGTCCACCCCCGCGGTGATCAACGCGATCAACGACGCACTCGCGCCGCTGGGCGTCACGGTGACCACGCTGCCCGCCAGCCCGTCGACCATCGTCGAACTGATCGAACACGCCAAGCGAGAGGAATCCGCGTCGTGGAGTTGACTAACGAGTTCCGGGTCGCGGTGCCGGCCGCCAAGACGTGGGAGGTGCTCACCGACGTCGAACGGGTCGCGCCGTGCCTGCCCGGCGCGACGCTGCTCTCGGTCGACGGCGACCAGTTCACCGGCGCGGTCAAGGTCAAGGTCGGCCCGATCACCGTGTCCTACCAGGGTGTCGCGGCGTTCCAGGAGAAGGACGCCGCCGCCCAGCGCGTCGTGCTCAAGGCCACCGGCAAGGAGACCCGCGGCAACGGCAACGCCGCCGCGCTGGTGACCGCGCACCTCAAGGACGAGGGCGATGCGACCCACGTCGTCATCACCACCGACCTGACCATCTCCGGCAAGGCCGCGCAGTTCGGCCGCGGGGTACTGGCCGACGTGGCGGGCAACCTGATCGGGCAGTTCGCCAAGGCTCTGGAGGCCGACGTCCTCGGCGGCGCGGCGCCCGCCCCGACCACCGAGGCGCAGTCGGCGGCCGCGCAGCCGGGCGGCGGGGACTCGGTCGACCTGCTCAAGGTGGTGGCGGTGCCCATGGCCAAACGGTCCGCCCCGGTGTTCGCCGGCGTGGCCGCGGGAGTGGCCGTCGGCTTCCTGCTGGGTCGGCGCCGGCCATGAAGGCCGCCCCGTTCGCCTACCACCGCGCCGAGTCGGTGTCCGAGGCGGTGCAGATGCTCGCCGAGTTCGGCGACGACGCGAAGATCCTCGCCGGCGGGCAGAGCCTGGTGCCGATGCTGGCGATGCGGCTGACGCACTTCGAGCACCTCGTCGACATCTCCCGAATCGCCGACCTGACGGGCATCGATCTCGAGGGCGGCCACATCGTCGTCGGCGCGGCGACCCCCCACGCATACGTCGGCATGGACGACGAGGTCGCCGAGTCCGTGCCGCTATTGACGCTGGCGACGCCGCACATCGGCCACTTCCAGATCCGCACCCGCGGCACGCTGGGCGGGGCGATCGCCCACGCCGATCCGGCGGCGGAGTACGCCGCGGTGGCGCTGGCGCTCGACGCCGAGTTCGAGGCGGTGTCCGCCCGCGGACCGCGGCGCATTCCGGCCGCCGGGTTCTTCACCGGGCTGTGGGAGACAGCGCTGGCCGACGACGAGATCCTCACCGCGGCACGGTTTCCGGTGTGGCGCGGGCGGTGCGGCTTCGCCGTCGAGGAGTTCGCGCGCCGCCACGGCGACTTCGCGATCGCGGGTGCGGCGGTGGCCGTCGAACTCGACGGCGACGATCGCGTCACCCGCTGCGGCATCGGCCTGCTCGGGCTGGGCTCCACCCCGCTGCGCGGCGCCGACGGCGAACAGGCGCTGCTCGGCCGCGCCGTCACCGACATCGATGCCGACGAGATCGGCCGGCTCACCCTGGCCGCCCTGGCCGACGTCCCCGCCGACCTGCAGGGGTCGGCGTCCTACCGCCGCCGGGTGGGCGCCGCGATGGTGACGCGCGCGCTGCGGTCGGCGCTGACCCAGGTGTCCGCGAAGGAGATGGCCCATGCATGAGCTGCCGGTCGAGCTGACCGTCAATGGACGGTCCCGGCGCGGGGTGGTGGAGCCGCGGGTCACGCTGGCCGACTTCCTGCGCGAGACGTGCGGGCTGACCGGCACGCACCTGGGGTGCGAACACGGCGCATGCGGGGCGTGCACGGTACTGCTCGACGGTCAGGCGGTGCGGTCCTGCCTGATCTTCGCGGTGCAGGCCGACGGGCAGGACGTCACGACGGTCGAGGGCATCTCGGGTCCCGACGGGCAACTGTCGCCGGTCCAGTCCGCGATGCGGGAGTGCCACGGCCTGCAATGCGGTTTCTGCACACCGGGTTTCGTCACCACGATCACCGCGCTGCTCGCGGAGAACCCGGATCCCACCGACGAGGAGATCCGCGAGGGGCTGTCCGGCAACTTCTGCCGATGCACCGGCTATCAGGGCATCGTCAACGCCGTGCGCCGCGCGGCCGAGATCACCCGCAACGGCAGCGAGGCGGCGCCCGCGCTCTGACGCCGGTGTAGAAGTGAATCCATGCACATCGGATTCATCGGCCTGGGCAACATGGGCTCGGCCATGGCGGCCAACCTGATCGCCGCGGGGCATGACGTCACCGTCTTCAACCGGTCCCGCGAGAAGGTCGATGCGCTCGCGGCCAAGGGCGCCCACCCGGCCGGTTCGGTCGCCGAGGCGTGCCGGGGCGACGTCGTGGTGACGATGCTCGCCGACGACGAGGCGGTCACGGCCGTGACGTTCGGTGGCGACGGTGTCCTGGCGGCGCTGTGCGAGGGGGCGGTGCACATCTCGGCGTCGACGATCAGCGTGGCGCTGGCCGGACGCCTCGCGGCCGAACATGCCGCCGCCGGCCGACGGTTCGTGTCCGCACCGGTGTTCGGGCGCCCCGAGGTGGCGGCCGCGGGCAACCTGTATGTCGTTGCCGCCGGCGCCCCGGAGGTGGTGGCGGAGATGGCGCCGGTGTTCGACGCGATCGGGCAGCGGACGTTCGCCATCAGCGAGGATCCCACGGCGGCCAACCTGGTGAAGCTGTCGGGCAACTTCCTGATCGCCTCGGTGATCGAATCGGTCGGCGAGGCCATCGCGCTCGTCAGCAAGGGCGGCGTGGACGCCGAGCAGTACCTGGAGCTGCTGACGTCGACGTTGTTCGACGCGCCGGCGTACCGGACCTACGGTGGGCTGGTCGCGCGCCGGCAGTTCGAGCCGGCCGGGTTCGCCGCGACAGGCGGCCTCAAGGACGTACGACTGGTGCTGGAGGCCGGCGAGTCGCTGCGGGTGCCGCTGCCGGTCGCCGGCCTGGTCCGCGACCGGTTCCTCACGCTGCTGGCCACTGGCGGCGGCCATCTCGACTGGTCGGCGATCGGTGCGCTCAGCGCGTGGGAGGCCGGCGGAGCCGGCCCGGCGAGCGGCTCAGACCACCCCGCGTAGCCCGTCGGCGCCGAAGAGGCCTTCGAGCATGCCGGACATGTCGGGTCCGCGGCGCAGCCCGTGTCCACCGTCGACGTTGATCACCTGTCCGGTGATCCAGGCCGAGGCGTCGCTGAGCAGGAACACCGACAGGTTCGCGATGTCGGCGACCTCGCCGAACCGCGGCAGCGGCGTGCACGCGCGGTAGTCGGCCGACACCTCGGGCGACTCCAGGATCGGGGCGACGAGTTCGGTCTGGATCAGCCCGGGGCGAATCCCGTTGACGCGCACCCACGACGGGCCGAGCTCGTCGGCGGCGAGCATCATGATGTGGTCGAGCGCGGCCTTGCTGGGCCCGTAGGCACCGAACCAGCGGTGCACATTGCTCGACGCGATCGACGAGATGCCGACGAACGAGCCGCCGCCACCGCGGACGAGTTCGCGGGCGGCGTGTTTGAGCACGTACATGGTGCCGTTGACGTTGAGGTCGACGGTGCGCCGCCACGCCTCGGAGTCGATCTGGGTGATCGGGCCGATGGTCTCGGACCCGCCCGCGCTGTGCACCACGCCGTGCAGCCGCCCGTGCCAGGCGGTGACGGCGTCGACCAGGCGGTTGGCCTCGTCCTCGTCGGTGATGTCGGCGGGTTCGTAGCGCACCTCGCCGTCCCCGGCGGTCGCGAGCTCCCCGGCCGCGGCGGCCAGCCGGTCGGCGTTGCGTCCGGCGAGCATCACGTTGCCGCCCGCTGCGACGATCGCCGCCGCCACGCCCTTGCCGATACCGCTGCCGCCACCGGTGACCAGATACGTCCGCTCCGCCAAGGACAGTTGCACCGCGACCCCTTCGTCAGCTCACTAGAACAGGTTCTAGTTATAGCTCACGGTTCGTCGCGGCGCGCCGTCTTCGGGGCGCCGAGTGTGCGCCAGTCCGGCACGTCCGGCGGCATACCCACGGCCATGCGGTTCTTGTTGTGCGCGGCCCAGTGCGCGTGGCCCAGTTCGTGAATGTGGAACGCGTGTCGCAACGCTTCGGTGAAACCCATGGCGTCGGCCGCCACGTTGACCGAATCCTTCACCAGCAGCGCTGCCATGGTGGGCAGCGCGGCGATGCGCCGGGCGAACTCGACGGTCTTGTCCTCGAGTTCGGCGCGCGGGAACACCTTCGAGACCATGCCCAGGCGGTGGGCCTCGTCAGCGTCGATCGAATCACCGGTGAGCAGCAGCTCTTTGGCTTTGCGCGGCCCGAATTCCCACGGGTGGGCGTAGTACTCGACGCCGGGCATCCCCAGCCGCACCGCGACGACGTCGCTGAACCGGGCGTCGTCGGCGGCCACGATCAGGTCGCACGCCCAGATCAACATCAGCCCGGCGGAGATCGCGTTGCCCTGCACCTGCGCGATGGTGACCTTGCGCAGATCCCGCCACCGCCGGGTGTTCTCGAAGAAGAAGTGCCACTCCTGCAGGTAGATCTTCTCGGCGATCGGCGCCCGGGTGGCGCCGTGCGAGCGGAACGTCGGGTGCTGGGTGTCACCCGGCGTGCGTTCGGCCACCGCCTCCTCCGAGCCCAGATCGTGTCCGGCGGAGAAGTTCTTGCCGCGCGCGGCGAGGATCACCACCCGCACGTCGTCGTCGGCCTCGGCCCGGGCGAACGCCTCGTCGAGCGCCACCAGCAGGGTGCGTGACTGTGCGTTCTGCGTTTCGGGCCGGTTGAGCCAGATCCGGGCGATCCGCCCGTCGTCGAGGGTCTCGTACGTCACCTGCTCGGTGTTCGCCACGGATCGCACCCTACGCGGGCGCGTGGCCGGCCGGTCCGTGGGTCGCCTAGAGTTGCAACATGCCTGCCAAGTCTGATCCCGCCGACATCGGCGACGTCGAGCCGCTGGCCGACAGCACCGCGAGCCAAGCCCGGCGCGTCGTCGCCGCGTACGCCACCGACGCCGACGAGTGCCGCATCTTCTTGTCCATGCTCGGCATCGGCCCCTCGAAGCTCGAGGCGTAGATGGGTCCGGGGGGCGACCAGCGCGGGGATTCCGATTTCGTGGTGGTGGCCAACCGGTTGCCCATCGATATGGAGCGACATCCCGACGGCACCACCTCGTGGCGGCGCAGCCCCGGCGGTCTGGTCACCGCGCTGGAGCCGTTGCTGCGGCGCCGTCGCGGGGCGTGGATCGGCTGGGCCGGTATCCCGGACAGTCCCGAGGATCCGTTCGAGGAAGACGGGCTGCAGCTCTACCCGGTGGCGCTGTCGGCCGAGGACGTCGCCGACTACTACGAGGGGTTCTCGAACGCGACCCTGTGGCCGCTGTACCACGACCTGATCGTCAAGCCGATCTACCACCGCAAATGGTGGGACCGCTACGTCGAGGTGAACCGCCGGTTCGCGGAGGCCACCGCGCGGGCGGCGGCCGAGGGCGCCACGGTGTGGGTGCAGGACTACCAGCTGCAGCTGGTGCCGAAGATGCTGCGGATGCTGCGTCCCGATCTGACCATCGGGTTCTTCCTGCACATTCCGTTCCCACCGGTCGAGCTGTTCATGCAGATGCCGTGGCGCACCGAGATCATCGAGGGGCTGCTCGGCGCCGACCTGGTCGGCTTCCACCTGCCCGGCGGTGCTCAGAACTTCCTGATCCTGTCGCGCCGGCTGGTGGGCGCCAACACCTCCCGCGGCAACGTCGGGGTGCGGTCCCGCTTCGGCGAGGTGCAGGTCGGCTTCCGCACCGTCAAGGTCGGCGCGTTCCCCATCTCGATCGACTCCGACGAACTCGACACCAAGGCGCGGAACCGCACCATCCGGCAGCGGGCGAAGGCGCTGCGGGCCGAGCTGGGCAACCCGCGCAAGATTCTGCTCGGCGTCGACCGGCTGGACTACACCAAGGGCATCGACGTGCGGCTGCACGCGTTCTCGGAGCTCCTCGAGGAGGGCCGGGTCAACCGCGAGGACACCGTGCTCATCCAGTTGGCCACGCCCAGCCGGGAACGCGTCGAGAGCTACATCGCGATGCGCGAGGACATCGAACGCCAGGTGGGCCACATCAACGGCGAGTTCGGTGAGGTCGCTCACCCGATCGTGCACTACCTGCACCGGCCCGTCCCCCGTGACGAGCTGATCGCATTCTTCGTCGCCGCCGACGTCATGCTGGTCACCCCGCTGCGCGACGGCATGAACCTGGTGGCCAAGGAGTACGTGGCCTGCCGCAGCGACCTCGGCGGCGCGCTGGTGCTCAGCGAGTTCACCGGGGCGGCAGCCGAATTGCGGCAGGCCTACCTGGCCAACCCGCACCACCTCGAGGGCGTCAAGGACGCGATCGAGGCGGCGCTGGAGCAGACGCCGGAGGAAGGGCGACGCCGGATGCGCGCGCTGCGCAGGCAGGTGCTCGCCCACGACGTCGACCGCTGGGCCCGCGCCTTTCTCGACGCGCTGGCCGACACCAAGGAGTCGGCGAAACCGGTCTGAGCCGACCGGCTCAGATCGGGGTGATGTAGTTGATCAGCCACTTGCCGTCGACCTTGACGTAGTCGACACGCAGGCGGCTGCCGTCGTAGAGCGGCTCTCCGGACTTCTCGGTCAGTGTGCGATTCAGGTACACCATCACCTGACCCGAATCCCGTTGCGCTTCGAGCACTCCCACGCCGACCACGTTGGCCTGGCTGACCAGCTGACGTTCCCGGGCCCGCGGAATGACCTCCCGGTTCGCCTTCTCGAGGAACTCGCGCCGGAACTCGGGCGTCAGGAGAGTGGACGCCTCGGTCGTGGACGTCAGCACGGTCTGATAGTCGAAGCCGAACACCTTGGGGATCTGCTCCTGGGCCAGCGGCGCCAGCTGGGCGCGGGCGAGTTGCTCGCCGCGCAACTGGACGCGCTCCCAATACAGCCAGCCGCCGACTGCGGCCAGCGCGACGAACGCCAGCGCGCACAGCACAGCCGTGGCCCCCGCGAGTCGGGTCGACCACTTCCCCATCAGTTGCCGCCCTCGGGATACTTGAGGTCGTAGCCGGTCATGTGGCCGTTGTCGTCCTCGTGCACCGTCACCCGCATGCGGTACGGCTGCGTGGGTTTGTTGACGCCGTCGATGTCGGTCACCGTCACCCGGACCGACACCAGGACCTCGGCATTGCCGGCGACCTCGTCGACGCTCTCGAGTGCGGCGCCGTTGATCACCGCCTCGGAGCTGGCCTGGGTGTCACGGAAGATCGCCTTGAGGTTCTCGACGTTGTTCTCCTGGCTGAGCATGTCGCGCAGCGGTCCACTGGTGCCGTCGACGAAGCGGTTCACGCTCTGGTCGATGTCGTCCTGGGTGTAGCTGAACATGTTGACGACGGTCTGCGACGCCGTATCGACGAAGCGCTGCTCGCGGGCCTGCGCGGCCTCGGCGTCACGCTGCTGCACCGACCAGACCGCCACCACGGTGCTGATCGCCACCAGCGCGGCGGCCAGCACACCGAGTGACACCGCGGCCACCAGCGTGCGGTGCGGGCGGCGCCGCGGCGGCGGCCCGGCGGGGCGGGCGGCCCGCACCTTGATCGGCGCGGGGGCCGCGGTCGCCGGAACCGTCTGCGCTTCGCTGACACCGCCGTTCGCCGGCCCGGCCGCGCGCGACGCACGGCGACGCACCGGCCTCGGATTCGAAGCCGAGTCTTCAGTCATCACATCTGCCTTGGAGCCATCATCAGATCCGCCCAGTTCTCTGCGGGCGCCAGTTTGTCAGCGCCGGGGGCGAACACGCCAGTTCCGCCGGCCGGATCGGCGAACGCCCCGGTCCTGGAGTCGTAACTGGTCATCATCGGTCCGCTGGCCAGCGGAGCCTCCGCAGGCAGTGGCACACCGTTGAGTGAGTTGCCCGGCGGCGGCGCCGGAGCCACCGGCGCGGGTGCGGCCGGCGGGGCGCCGGCCGGCGGCGTCACCG
>NZ_SPQO01000062.1 GCF_004570325.1 Mycobacterium sp. PS03-16
CGCGCGGGCGCGCAGGTCGGCGACGTCGGTGCTCAGCGCGCGCTCCACGGGCGGCGGCGGCCCGGTCAGCGTCGCCTCCAGCGCGGCCAGGGTGAGTTTGTCGACGCGCAGCGCGCGGGCGGCCGGATGCCGGCGCAGCCGCTCGACCAGCCCGGCGTCGCCCAGCAGGAGCCCGGCCTGGGGACCGCCGAGCAGTTTGTCGCCGCTGGCCGTGACCAGATCGGCGCCGTCGCGCAGCGCGGTCGTCGCGTCGGGCTCGTCGGGCAGCACCGGGTGCGGGGTGAGCAGACCCGAGCCGATGTCGACGACCAGCGGCGCGCCGAGCCCGCACAGGTCGCCGATGCCGACCGCCGAGGTGAACCCGGAGACGAGGTAGTTGGACGGGTGCACCTTGAGCACGAAGCCGGTGTCGGGTCCGATCGCGTCGGTGTAGTCGCGCAGGTGGGTGCGGTTGGTGGTGCCGACCTCGCGGATGCGCGCGCCGGTGGACTCCATCAGCTCGGGCAGCCGGAACCCGTCGCCGATCTCGATCAGTTCGCCGCGGCTGACGATGATCTCGCGGCCGGGCGCCAGTGCCATCGCGACCAGCAGCAGCGCGGCGGCGTTGTTGTTGACCACGTGCACGCCGCCTGCGGCGGGCACTGCCCGCGCCAGTGCGGCCAGCGCACCCCGGCCGCGGCGGGCCCGGCGGCCCGAGGACAGGTCGAACTCGACGTCGGTGGCGCCGCTGGCGGTCACCACGGCGTCGACGGCCGCCGCCGACAGCGGGGCCCGGCCGAGGTTGGTGTGCACCACCACGCCGGTGGCGTTGATGACCGGGCGCAGGCTCGCCGCCGCCTCGGGCAGCGCACCGGCGGCGTGGTCGGCCACGTCCTCGGGCGCGATCACCCCGGCCCGCGCGAGTTGTTGGGCCTCGCCGATGATGGCCTTGACCGTGGTCCGGCCCAGCGTGCGTTCGGCCTCGGCCAGTCGCGGGTCGGCCAGCAGAGTGTCGGTGCGCGGGACGCGGCGGCGCGGGTCGGTCACGGCCGTCACCCCCTCGCGATTTCGGTGTAGCCGGTCGCGGTGAGCGCGACGAAGTACACCGAAATCGCCGCGGTGAGATGGCGGAGGCGGACGGGAATCGAACCCGCCAGCGGCAGCTCCTGCCGCTCGACGATTTTGAAGACCGTGCCGGTCACCAGACCGGATACGCCTCCTCGTGCCATGGCCCCATCATGGCAGGCAGCATGGTGGCCATGGCCTACCGATTGACCCAGTACGCCCACGGCGGCGGCTGCGCGTGCAAGATCCCGCCCGGTGAACTCGAGGACGTGGTCCGGGGGCTGACCGGGGCCGGGCCGCGCGATCCGCTCGGGGAGCTGCTGGTCGGGCTGGACGACGGCGACGATGCCGCCGCGGTCCGGATCGCCGGCGACACCGCGCTGATCGCGACCACCGACTTCTTCACGCCCGTCGTCGACGACGCCTACGACTGGGGCCGGATCGCGGCGACCAACGCGCTGTCCGACGTGTACGCGATGGGCGGGCGGCCGGTGGTGGCGGTCAACCTGCTGGGCTGGCCGCGCGAGGTGCTGCCGTTCGAACTGGCGGCCGAGACGCTGCGCGGTGGGCTCGACGTCTGCAACGCCGCAGGCGCACATCTGGCCGGCGGGCACAGCGTCGACGACCCCGAGCCGAAGTACGGCCTGGCCGTCACCGGTATCGCCGATCCGGACAAGTTGCTGCGCAACGATTCCGGGAAACCCGGCACCCCGCTGTCGTTGACCAAACCGCTCGGGGTGGGGGTACTCAACAGCCGGCACAAGGCCACCGGCGAACGTTTCGAGGAGGCGATCGCGGTGATGACCACGCTCAACGCGGGCGCCGCCGCCGCGGCGGTCGCCGCGGGCGTCGAATCCGCCACGGACGTCACGGGATTCGGACTACTCGGGCATTTGTACAAGCTGGCCCGGGCCAGCGGGGTGACCGCGGTGGTCGACGCGGCGGCGGTGCCCTACATCGACGGCGCCCGCGCCGCGCTGGCCGCCGGATACGTCAGCGGCGGCAGCCGACGCAACCTGGAATGGGTTGCGCCGCACAGTGATCTGTCAGCGGTCAGCCACGACGAGGCGCTGCTGCTGGCCGATGCGCAGACCTCCGGCGGGCTGTTGATCGCCGGCGAGATCCCGGGCGCACCGGTGATCGGTGAGCTGGTGCCGCGCGGCCCGCACACACTGGTCGTGCGGTGACCGGCGCGGCTACCCTCGAGCCATGACCACTCCCGTGGGGACGCTCGCCTCGATCTCGATCGACTGCCCGGATCCCGATGTGCTGGCCCGCTTCTACTGCGACCTGCTGGGGCTCGAGGAGGTGTTCGCGACATCCGACCGCGGGGTGGTGTCGCTGTCGGGGGCGGGTCCGATGGTGACGCTGATGCGCGCCGAGACGTACGTGGAGCCGTCGTGGCCGCACGGGCCGCAGCGCCAGCAGATGCACCTGGACCTGGCCGTCGACGATCTCGACGCGGCGGTGGCGGCGGCGCTGGCGCTGGGCGCCAGAGAGGCGGAGTACCAGCCCGCCTCGGCGGCCTGGCGGGTGCTGCTCGACCCGGCCGGGCATCCGTTCTGCCTGAGCACGGTGCGGCCGGACTGACCGGGTACGGTGCCGAGGGACAGGCGGCGCGGGCGCGCCGCGAGCGGGACGGGAGTACGACGATGACGTCGATCGCGGGCGACCGCACCCTGGAGACGGCCCGCGGCCTGCGTGATCTCGTCCGCGCAGAGGCCGCCGACTCCGAGGCGCGGCGCACGCTGTCCCCGGCGATCATCGACGCGATGTGGGCCTGCGGGCTGATGTCGGCGTTCAATCCCGCCGAGGCCGGCGGAACCGAACCGTCGTTCGCGCAGATGATCGAGACCTGGATCGAGATGGCTTGGCAGGACGGGTCATTCGGCTGGATCGGGATCGCCAACCTGCCGTCGTCGTTCGCCGCGGCGTGTTACCTGCCCGACGACGGTTTCGCCGAGGTGTTCACCGCCCACGACAACCGGGTCACGATGGGCGGGCAGTTCTTCCCCAACGGGCAGGGCCACGCGGTGTCCGGCGGCTACCGGCTCAGCGGCGCGTGGAGCTTCGGCTCGGGCACCGGGCACTCCGAGTACGTCGCGGCCGGCTTCCTGCCGATGGACGACGGCGAGATGCGCTGGCTCAGCGAGGGCGTGCCCGACATGCGGGTCGCCGTCCTGCCCCGCGCCGAGGTCACGTTCACCGACGGCTGGCATGTGCAGGGGCTGCGCGGCACCGGGTCCTACGACTACCGCGTCGAAGACGTGTTCGTGCCGAACCACCGCACCTTCGCGCTGTTCACCCGCGCCCCGCTGCGGGGCCGGTCACCGGCCACCCGGATGGGGCTGATGCCGGTCACCGCGGCCGGGCACGCGGCGTGGGCGCTCGGTGTGGCCAAGAGCATGCTCGACGACGTCGAGGAGTTGGCCGCGACGAAGGTGCGGATGAGCGATATGGCGTCGCTGGCCGGGCGCCCCACCTTCCAGAAGGGGCTGGCCCACCACGTCGCGGCCTGGCGGGCGGCACGGCTGCTGGTCCTCGACGCGTTCGGCACCGCCGAGGCGGCCGTCGCGGGCGGCGCCGACCTCACCCCGCGGTTGCGCGCGGACATGCGCGTGGCCGCGGTCTACGCCACCGACACCGCCCGCGCCTGCGCCGAATGGGCACACCTGGTCGCCGGCGCCACCGCGATCCGGGACGGCAGCCGACTGGAGCGGGCCTTCCGTGACATGTACACCGGCACCCAGCATGCGTTCATCAGCGAGAAGGTCGCGATGGACGCGGCGGCGATCTGGCTGGGGCTGATCGAGGACCAGCCCGGGCTGTGACCGCGCGCGGTCAGACCGCGTCGTCGATCGCCGAGATGGTGCCGTGCCGCACCTGGTTGCCGCCGGCGCGTTTGGCCTCGTACATCGCGGTGTCGGCGGCGGTGATGGTCTCGTCGATGCCGGCGCGCCAGCCCGTCACGCGCAGCCGCACCAGCGGGGCGGAGGCCGTCCCGACGCTGGCCGTCACCGGGGCGGGCACCCGGGCGATCGCCGCGCACAGCCGGGTGGCCAGCGGCGCCGGATTCGACGCCGAGGACACCGTCGCGACGACGAACTCCTCGCCACCGGTGCGGCCGACCAGGGCCCCGTCGTCGGAGTACTTCGACAGGGCGCGGCCGACCGCGATGAGCGCGCGGTCGCCGGCGGCGTGGCCGTGCGTGTCGTTGAGGAGCTTGAACCGGTCGAGGTCGATGACCACCACCAGCAGGTTGCGGTCGGGGGTCCCGTCGGCGGACACCACCCCCGACAGCCGGCGGTAGAAGGCGCGCCGCGTCAGCAGGCCGGTCAGCGGATCCCACTCCGAGCGCAGCACGTCGGCGCCGAGTGCGTGCACGATCGTCTGGATGCCGAACGGGACGACGGCGTTGAGCACCATGACCAGCCAGAAGATCGCGAACGCCCCTATCGGCTGACCGGCGACGGCCAGCCGCACCGCGCTGAAGGCGGCGACCGCGAAGGCGGCCGCGAAGATGTAGCCGGTGTAGCGGGAGGTGTGCAGGAACGCGACGTACCCGGCCGGCGTGACGAATCCGACGCAGCCGATGAGCCCGATCAGCGGATCGGACTGCGCGAGGCACGCCGCCGAGACACAGCACACCGCGACGAACGACACCGCCAGGGACTGCGCGCGGGTCGGCCACCGGCGGACGTAGAAGCCCATCGTCGACATGCCCGCGATCCCGGCCAGCACCGACACCACCACACCGACGGTCGTCGACGGGCCGAAGGAGGTGAACACCAGCATGATCGGAACGAGGGCCAGCGAGGTCACCATCGCCGTGAGCACCAGGCGGGCAGCAGGCATCATGCCGCGGCTCTGCAGATAGCCGGTCAGCCAATCGAAGTGATCCGGCAGCCGCCACCAGCGCCGGACGACCTCCGTGCGTGACCCCACCCCACGATTGTCCACCCCCCGACCATCCGATTGGTCGGGATGGCTCATGCGGCGACGGGATGGAGGAGGAACTCCACCAGGACGTCGGCCATCTCGGTGACCGCCTGACGCCGGATGACCTCGTAGCCGTGCGTGCTCAGCGTCGGCAGGCACAGCAGCGCGGCGCGCGGGGTCAGGCCGGTCGCCTTGGCGTGCGAGGCGTCGGATTCGAAGGCGCCGAGCACCGCGGCCTGCGGGGACAGGCCGCACTCGTCGGCGATGGCGATCAACCGGTCCGCGACGTCCTTGTCGTAGACGCACATCGCATCGCTGTACCCGACGATCGGCCCGCCGCTGCACGTGGTCCCGTACTCCGCCTCGGTGGGTCCCACCTCCAGCGCGACGGTGAGTTCGCCCGGCAACGTGCGGCTGGCGTACGAACCGCCCACCCCGCCGATCTCCTCACTGGTGGTGAACACGAGATGGACGTCGCCGGCCGGGCGCTCACCGGATCCGCGCAGCCGCCGCGCCGTGTCGAGCAGCGCGGCACAGGCGGCGCGGTCGTCCATGAAGTAGCAGCCGAGGTAGTCGCCGAACTGCACCAGCGTGCGCTTGCTGCGGTCCACACAGACCCGGGTGCCGGGGCCGATGCCGGCGGCGCGCAGCTCGTCGGGGGTGCGGCCGGTGAACACGTACACGTGCAGCCAGTCCAGCGACTGGTCGCCCTGATCGGGTTTGGTCTCCCAGATCCGCTGGCTCTCCTTGGTGGTGTGTTCCGAGCCGAGGGTGAGCACGCCGGTCAGCGTCTCGCGGTCGCCGAGGATCGCGACGGGCCCGAGGCCGAAGTTGGCGGGGTACATGGTGCCCAGCGGCGTCAGGTGCAGGCTGCCGTCCGGCTCGACGCGCTTGACCAGCATCGACAGCTCGTCCATGTGGGCCAGCACCCGGGTGCCCGCGGTGTCCCCGGTGTCGCCGCGGATCACGCCGACCAGGTTGCCGGCCTCGTCGACCCAGATCTCGTCGACGTGGGGTTCGAGTTCGCGGCGGCACACCGCCCGTACCGCGTCCTCCTGTCCGCACGGTCCGTAGGCGTGCAGCAGCTCCTGCAGCAGATCGGCGCGAAGATCAGTCACCGGAGCTGTCTACCCGCGCCGCGTGGCAGATCCACCCGCCGGTGGCGCGGCTAACCGGTCACGGCGGGCAGGCCTGCGCGCAGCGCGATCGCCTGCTTCTTGCCGATGTCGATGACGACATCGGGCGGTGTCGGGTCGCCGGTGGCGCTCTGGAACTCCATCCGCGTCACCGACGGGCCCTCGGTGAACAGCAGCACCGTCACATCCTTGGAGCCGTCGGGGGCGGTGCCTGCGATGACGGTGCCGTTGCTGCCGACCGGCGCCGGCTCGGGCGTGCCGCCGGCGACGGTCGCGTTGATCGCGTGCAGCGTGGTGTCGAGCGCCGCCTTCGCGGCGTCGGCGTCGGGCAGCACGTTGATGGTCACCCCGACCGCCCGGGTGTCGTCCTGGTTCACGAACAGTGCCGACACGCCCTGACCGCCGCGGCGGTTGGGCACGGTGGAGCGGGTGACGAAGGTGTCGGTGGCGCTGCTGATGTCAGCGGGCTGGATGAGCAACCGCGAGTAGTCGACGACGGCCGAGCTGTTCTCCTTGGGCGCGGAGGTGGGCGCCGAGGAGGGTGCGCTCGACACGCTGGTCGGCAGGCCGGGCGGGGACGTCGCCGCCGGCGTGTCGGTGGGTGCACAGGCGCTCAGGCCGAGCGTGAGGGCTGCCGCCGCGAGAGTGGTTCCGATGGTGAGCGACGAACTTCTGACGTGACGCATGGATATCGGGGAAACCTCGGGGTGCAATCGAAAGCTGAGAATATACTGAACAGAGTGTCCACTAAAGACGGTACACGCGCCCCGGCCGGCGCCGCAAACATCGAGAGCGGCCGGCGGGGCCGGCCGCGCAATGTCGAGGTCCGGGCCGCGGTGCTGGCCGCAGCCGCCGACCTGGCGCTGTCCGGTGGAACGGGCGCGGCGACCATCGACGCGATCGCCAAGAAGGCGGCCGTCAGCCGCACCACGATCTACAGATGGTGGCCGTCGGCGGCCGCGATCGTGCTCGAGGGGCTCCTCGACACCATGCGCGGCTCGATCACCCGCCCCGCGGGCAGCGACACCCGCGCCACGCTCGCCCACCATCTGGAGGCGCTGCACGCGATCCTGACAGACCAGGCCACCGGACCGCTGGTCCGCGGGGTGATCGCGGCGGCCGCCACCCATCGTGACGTGGCCGTCGCGCTGCTCGACCAGTGGCTTCTGCCACGCCGGGCCGCCGTCACCGCGGTGCTGCTCGACGCCGTCGCCGCCGGCGAGCTGCGCGCCGACCTCGAGGTGGAGGTGGTCGTCGACGCGCTGTTCGCGCCCGCGTACTACCGGCTGATGTTCGGGCTGCCCGCGCTGGACGAGCCGGCGCTGACACAGTTGCTCGACACCGTGTGGCGCGGCTGCGTATGAGCCTGCGCGCTCACGCCCGCCGGCGTCGGGCCAGGCAGCCGAGCGCGAAGCCGACGAACGGAATGGCAGCCAGCACCGTGCTCAGCGCCGCACTGCCGCCGGTCACCAGCGTGAAGTTGGTCAGCACCAGGTAGAGGCTGCCCAGCAAACCGACGCACGCCAGCGCCGGGGCGATGCGGGTCTGCCAGACGCGGCCGCCGGCGTGGTCGCGGTGGCGGGTGAAGTACACCAGGACCGCCACCGATGTCGTCAGCATCAGCAGCACCATCCCGACCGTCGCGACTCCGGCCATCGAGCCGAACACCCCGACCAGGGGGTCGACCCCGAGCGCGGCGAGGATGCCCACGATCACGGCGGCGGTGACCGTCTGCACCACCGAGGAGAACGCGGGGGAGTGGTGCCGGTCGTGGACGCTCGCCAGCCGCTGCGGCAGCAGGCCCTTACCGGCGAGGGCGAACTGATAGCGGGCGATCACGTTGTGGAACGACAGCACGCAGGCGAACAGGCTGGTCAGCAGCAGCACGTTGACCACATCGCGGCCGATGCGGCCGAGCTTGTCGTCGGTGGTGTCGAGCAGCATGTTGCCTTCACCGTCGAGCGTGCGTTGCGCCACCTCGGTCACCTGGTCGGGCCCGATCGCGACGACGAACGCCCACGCCGTCAGCGCGTAGAAGCCGCCGATGATCAGAACCGCCGCGTAGGTCGCGCGCGGGATGGTGCGCTCGGGGTCGCGCGCCTCGTCCCGGAACACCGCGGTGGCCTCGAACCCGATGAACCCGGTCAGCGCGAACAGCACCGCGATGCCCAGCGGCCCGCTGGTGAAGACCGCGGGGTCGAAGGAGGTCAGCGTCAGGCCGGCCGGGCCGGGATCGGCGACGATCACCAGGTCGAGCAGCACCACGATGCCGATCTCGAGGATCAGCGCGACGCCGAGGACCTTCGCGCTGAGCTCGATGTGCCGGTAGCCGAGGACTGCGACGATCGCCAGCGTGGCGAACGAGTACAGCGGCCACGGCAGCTCGGGGCCGCCGTAGAACGTCACGGTGTCACCGATCGCCCAGCCGATGTAGCCGTAGATGCCGACCTGTATCGCGGTGTAGGCGATCAGCGCGACCGCCGCGATCCCGGTGCCGGGCCTGCGGCCGAGCCCCTGGGTGACGTAGGAGAAGAACGCGCCGGCCTCGGGCACGTACGGCGTCATCGCGACGAAGCCGATGCTGAACACCAGCAGCACCAGTGCGGCGATCAGGAATCCGACCGGTGCGCCCGCGCCGGGGCCCAACCCCATCGCCAGCGGCATGTTGCCGCCGATCACGGTCAGCGGCGCGGCGGCGGCGACCACCATGAACACGATGCCGACGGGGCCGAGCCTGCCGTGCAGCCGCCGCTCACCGGCGGTGGGTGTGGTGTCGGTGCTCATCAGGCCTCCCGGGAGTCACGGAGTGGGGATCGGTCCATCGCCCGCTGCAGCAGGTCGTGGTCGAGGGCGTGCACGGTGCGTCCGTCGCGGCCGGTGACCGTGGCGGCGCCGACCATCGCGTTGATGATCGCCTCCTCGGTGGCCTCGATCGTCAGGTCGAACAGCCGCGTCATCAGCTGGGGCGCGACCATCCGCAGCGGCACCTCGGGCCGGTCGGTGTCGGTGTCCTCGTCCCAGGCGTACGGCGGGATCCCGCGGTTGCCGGTCGCGAACGCCAGCATCAGGTCGCCGCTGTACTGCTCGCCGGTGCCGCCGAGGCGGCCGACCGCCAGGGCCGCCCGCTGCGCGAGCCGGGTGCACTGATGTGGCAGGAGCGGAGCGTCGGTCGCGACGATCACGATGATCGAGCCCGAGCCGGGTTCGTACCGGGCGGGCATCTCGGGCAGCGGCACCGCGTCGGGGCCGATCAGCTCGCCGACGGGCACGCCGTTGATCCGCAGGCGTTCGCGGCGGCCGTGGTTGGCCTGCACCAGCACCCCGACCGTGTAGCGGCCGGCCTTGGTGTCGGTGACCCGCGACGCGGTGCCGGTGCCGCCCTTGAAGCCGTGGCAGATCATCCCGGTGCCGCCGCCGACGTTGCCCTCCGCCACGGGACCGCCCGCGGCGGTGGCCAGTGCGGCGTGCACGTGCTCGGCGCGGACGTGGTGGCCGTTGATGTCGTTGAGCAGGCCGTCGTAGGTCTCGCCGACCACGGGCAGCGACCAGTACAGCCCCTCGCCGCGCGCGACCACCTGGGCGTCGACCAGTGCGTCGCGGACCACCCCGACGGCGTGCGTGTTGGTCAGCCCGATCGCCGAGGTCAACTCGCCGGACTCCCGGATCCACTCCAGGCCGGTGAGTTCCCCGCTGCCGTTGAGCCGGTGCGCGCCGGCGAAGACGGGGGTCGACCAGATGTCGTCGTGGGGCATCACGACGGTCACCCCGGTGTGGACGGCGGGTGGGCCGTCCTGCTGCAGGGTGGTGTAGCCGACCCGGACGCCGTCGACGTCGGTGATGGCGTTGTGCGGTCCGGTGGGGTGGTCACCGACGCCGACGCCGAGGTCTCGTGCTCGCATGGGGCCTTCCGGGGGAGGTCGTTCGCCTCCCGTTCTTTTCCTATTTGGAAAATAATGGGCCTGTGATCCGGATCGCGCAAGAGGACGGCGACAATCGAGCGACCGAGACGAAGGGAGCCCCGTACCCGTGGCACGCCCCAATCGCCAGGCAGAGCGCCGGGAGGAGATCCTCGACGCCGCGATCGCGCTGATCGAGCGGCACGATCTGGCCACCCTGCGCATCGCCGACGTCGCCGCCGAGCTGGGGCTGACCGCCAACGCGGTGCGTTACTACTTCAAGGAGATGGACCAGCTGCTGGCCGAGCTGGCGCTGCGCTCCGACGTGCGGTTCTACGACGACCGGCTGGCCGTGGTGGCGCGCACCGAGGACTGCCGTGAACAGCTGGCGCTGACCATCGCGGCCGGCCTGCCGACCGGCCCCGAGGATGCCGAATGGCGGTCGATCTGGCGGGCGGTACTGGCGGCCGGCTTCGAACTCGATCAGCGCCGTGACGTATCGGACATCTATCACCGGCAGGTCGGGCTGTACGCCGACGTGCTGACCGCGGGGGAGCGGGCCGGGGTGTTCCGGCTCGGCGCGCCGGCGCGCGACATCGCGATGACGCTGATGGCGATGGAGGACTACCTCGGCTACCGCATCGTCGCGCGCGATCCGCTGATGGACCGGATGACGTCGCTGCGGTTGATGCGCCAGTACGCCGAACTCGCGACCGGCGCAACGCTGCCGGAGACGGTCTGAGCCGAACCGCCCCTGGTCGGGTTCGCCTCGCCCTACAGTGAGGCAGGTCATCGAGGAGGCACCATGGCGTACCCAGCGAAGCGACTGCTGACCGCGGCGCTGTCGGTCGCCGCGCTGACCCTCGCGCCGCTCGGTGTCGCCACCGTGGCGACACCGGCCGCCGCCGGGGCCTGCCTGCCGGGCGAGACCGGCGTGACCAACGGCTGCGCGCCGTTCTGTCTGCCCGGCAAGTACCTCGACACCGCCACCGGGCTCTGCCTGCCCGTGCCACCGCCACCTCCGCCGCCCGCCCCGCGCTGACCCACCGTCCCGCGGGCCCCGGCTCGGCGGGTGGGACCATGAGTGCCGTGTACGACGAGGGCTCATTCGACAGCCATGACTCCGAGGACGTCGGTTCGCGCCTCGATCCGGTGCTGGCGCGCAGCTGGCTGCTGGTCAACGGTGCGCACGCCGACCGGTTCGCGCCGGCCGCGCGCTCGCGGGCCGACATCGTGGTCCTCGACATCGAGGACGCCGTCGCACCCAAGGACAAGAACGCCGCCCGCGACAACGTCGTGCAGTGGCTGGGCGCGGGCAACTCCGACTGGGTGCGCGTCAACGGGTTCGGCACGCCGTGGTGGGCCGAGGACCTCGCGGCGCTGGCCGAGACGGCGGTGGGCGGGGTGATGCTCGCGATGGCCGAATCGGTCGATCACGTGACCGAGACGGCCAAGCGGCTGCCCGGCGTGCCGATCGTCGCGCTCGTCGAGACGGCGCGCGGGCTCGAGCGCATCACCGAGATCGCCGCGGCCAAGGGCACGTTCCGGCTCGCGTTCGGCATCGGCGACTTCCGCCGCGACACCGGCTTCGGCGACAACCCGGCGACGCTGGCGTACGCCCGGTCGCGGTTCACGATCGCGGCCAAGGCGGCGCATCTGCCGAGCGCGATCGACGGCCCGACCATCGGGTCCAGCGCGCTCAAGCTGATCGAGGCGACGGCGGTGTCGGCGGAGTTCGGGATGACCGGCAAGATCTGCCTGAGCCCCGATCAGTGCGCGGTGGTCAACGAGGGACTGTCGCCCTCGCAGGACGAGATCGCGTGGGCCAAGGAGTTCTTCGCCGAGTTCGAGCGGGACGGCGGCGAGATCCGCAACGGCTCGGACCTGCCGCGCATCGCCCGCGCCACCAAGATCCTCGACCTGGCCCGGGCCTACGGCATCGAGGTGTCGGAGTTCGAGGACGAACCCGTGCACATGCCCGCGCCGTCGGACACCTACCACTACTGATTTCTCCTCAGCGCAGTGATCGATGTTTGAACCGCGGCGTGGGTGGTACAGCCCGCCCCATGCTGACTGATCACCTGAAACGCGCCCCGGTCCTGGCCGCCGGCGCCTCCGCACTGGCCATCGCCTTCGCCGTCCCGGCGGGCGCCACCCTGCCGTTCGCCGCGGGCGGACCGCCCGGCTGCGTCGACCCGTACGGCACGGGCTGCGCGGCCCCGCCGCC
>NZ_SPQO01000006.1 GCF_004570325.1 Mycobacterium sp. PS03-16
CGGCCCCGGCGGCCCCGGCGGCGCCGGCGGGCGGCGGGCCGCTCGGCCTGGTCGTCGTCGGAGGCGACGCCGGTGTCGTCGTCCTCGTCCTCGTCGTCCTCCTCGTCGTCGGTGTCCTCGTCACGGGGGAACGTGACGGGTTGCGGCGCGACGAACAGCGGCAGGTAGTCGGCGCGTTCGACGACGGTGGTCTGCACGACCGTGGTCTGCAGCTCGGTCTCGAGGAGGGTCCGCGACTCGGGTTCCTCCTCGCCCGGCGCCTCGTCATCGGCCGGTTCGGCGAAGACCACGGGCTCGGGTTCGGGCTCGGGTTGCGGTTCGGCAGGTGCGGTCACGGCCGGCGCCGGATCGGGCGCGGCGGCGGTTTCGGCATCGCCGTCCCTGGCGGCCAGCGCGTCGCGGACGCGTTCGGCCTCGCTCTTGTCGACCGTCGAGTGGGCACTGCGGGCGCGGCCGTCGAATTCCGCCAGTGCGTCGAGCACCCGCCTGCTGGTGGTGCCGAGCACCCGGGCCAGCGAGTGGACCCTCAGGCGCTCGGGAAAACGCTCCCTGGCCTGCGAGTCTTCTGATGTGTGGGCTTGAGTATCGTCACTGTCGGCCACGTATTCTCCTCAAGCCCCCGGGCGCGTCTTGGTGTCGACGCGGCCACGCGAGGGCTTCCGCTGTTATGCCCGGTAACGACTTCTCCGGGCTTGTTGTGGTCTCGCTCCGAGCGGCCCCAGGTCGCGGAACCCACTCGGTGCCTGGCGAATGATGGCTGGACGGTCGGCGCCGCACCGCGGGTGGCGGTGGTCGCGCACGTCGAAGTCTTCATTCGGGCGACGGACTCCGGTTGAAGTCCGGCTACCCGCGACCAGTATCCCATACGACGCGGCGCCGGCCGACCAGGCGCCGCGAACCGGTCAGCGGCCGGGGAACCAGAGCTCGATTTCGCGGGCCGCGGAGTCCGGCGAGTCCGAGCCGTGCACCAGGTTGTCCTGGGTGACAAGCGCCAGATCACCGCGGATGGTGCCGGGGACGGCCTTCTCCACCGGGTCGGTGCCGCCGGCGATCTGGCGGAACGCCGCCACCGCGCGCGGACCCTCGACGATCGCGGCCACCACGGGGCCCGAGGTGATGAACTCCAGCAGCGAACCGAAGAACGGCTTGTCCTCGTGCTCGGCGTAGTGCGCCCGCGCCAGGTCGTCGCTGACCGTCTTGAGCTCCAGGGCCGCCAGCGTCAGGCCCTTGCGCTCGATCCGGCTCAGTACCTCCCCGACCAGTCGCCGCTGCACGCCGTCGGGCTTGATCAACACCAGAGTCCGCTCAGTCACGGCGCATACAGTACCGGTCAGTCCTGAACGTCCCGCTGCCCCGGCAGCAGGCCCCGATCCTCGCGGCGTTTGACCTCGGCGCGCAGGTAGGCGACCAGCCCCCAGACGGCGGCGAACACCACACCGATGAAGCCGATCGCGGCGTGCAGGAGGAAGCCGGCGATCAGCACCAGCTGCAATCCGAGGTTGACCTTCAGCGCCCACGGCCGGCCCTGCACACCGCACAGCAGGATGAGCACCACCGCGAAACCGATCAGGAATCCCCCGCTGGACGCGGTGAAGCCGCCCTGGGAGTGGGACACCACCGGCAGCGCCAGCAGCACGACGATCGCCTCGAGGATCAACGTGCCTGCCGTCACGCCGCGGAAGCTGCGCCACGGGTCGGGTGCCTGTGGGGTCGCGGGTTCGCTCGTCGGTGGTTCGCTCACTCGGGGTCCCGTCCGAACAGGGTGCGTGCGGCACCGGCGGTGACGACGGAGCCGGTGATGATTATCCCGGCGCCGGAGAAGCCCTCGCCTTCGTGCCCGGAATCCTCGACCAGCGCGGTCGCGGTCTCGATCGCATCCGGCAGGGTGGCCGCCGAGATCACCCGCTCCTGACCGAACCTCTCCTCGGCCCGCAGCTGCAGGGTCTCGACGTCCAGGGCCCGCTGCGAGCCGTTGTGGGTGACCACGAGCTGGTCGAATGCGGGTTCGAGGGCCGCCAGGATGCCGTCGACGTCCTTGTCGGCCATCACCGACACCACGCCGACCAGGTGGTGGAAGTCGAACTCGGTCTGCAGGGCGTCGGCGAGCGCCGCCGCGCCGGCCGGATTGTGCGCGGCGTCGACGAACACCGTCGGCGCGCTGCGCATCCGCTCCAGCCGGCCGGGACCGGTGACCGCCGCGAAACCGGCCCGCACCGCGTCGACGTCGAGCTGGCGCTGCGCCCCCGCCCCGAAGAACGCCTCCACCGCCGCGAGTGCGACCACCGCGTTGTGCGCCTGGTGCTCGCCGTGCAGCGGCAGGAACAGTTCGGGGTAGACGCCGCCGAGGCCCTGCAGCTCCAGCAGCTGACCGCCGACCGCGACCTGGCGCGACAGCACCGCGAACTCGGAGTCCTCGCGGGCGACGGCCGCGTCGGCGCGCACCGCCTCGGCCAGCAGCACCTCCATCGCCTCCGGCGCCTGGCGGCCGATCACCGCGACCGTGTCGGTGGGAACGAGATCATCCGGCTGGCGGGTGATGATGCCGGCCTTCTCGCCGGCGATGGCGGTGAGCGTGTCACCGAGGTAGTCGGCGTGGTCCATCCCGATCGGGGTGATCACCGCGACCGGGGCGTTGACGACGTTGGTGGCGTCCCAGCGCCCGCCCATGCCGACCTCGACCACGGCCACGTCCACCGGCGCGTCGGCGAAGGCCGCGAACGCCATCGCGGTCACCACCTCGAACTTGCTCATCCGCGGGCCCCCGGCGGCCTCGGACTGCCGGTCGACCAGCTCGACGAACGGTTCGATCTCGCGGTAGGTGTCGACATACTGCGCGGGGGTGATCGGTTCACCGTCGATCGCGATCCGCTCGACCGCGGACTGCAGGTGCGGGCTGGTGGTGCGGCCGGTGCGGCGGTGCAGTGCGGTGAGCAGCGCATCGATCATGCGGGTCACCGACGTCTTGCCGTTGGTGCCGGCGACGTGGATCGACGGGTACCCGCGCTGCGGTTCGCCGAGCATCTCGAGCAGCGCGGCGATCCGGGCGGTGCTGGGTTCGATCTTGGTTTCCGGCCACCGCTGATCGAGCAGGTGCTCGACCTGCAGGAGGGCCGCGACCTCGTCCGGCGTGGGGACCGGCCGGGTCATGACCGTCTGCCCTTCGCGCTGACGCTCATCGCTGGGCGGGCAGGGCGTCCAACCGCGCCGTGATCCGCTCGACCTCTTCGCGGGCGAGCTGCTGGCGCTGCCGGATCTTGTCCACCACCTCGGCGGGCGCCTTGGCCAGGAACGCGTCGTTGCCGAGCTTCGCGGTGGTGCCCGACAGTTCCTTCTGCGCCGCGGCCAGGTCCTTCTCCAGCCGGCGGCGTTCGGCCGCGACGTCGACGGTGCCGGAGGTGTCCACCTCCACGACGACGGTGCCTTCCGAGAGCCGCACCTCCACGGACGCCGACGGCGTGAAGCCCTCCTCCGCGTCGGTCAGCCACGCCAGCGCGCGCACCGCGGGCACGTGGTCGTCGAGCCCGGCGGCGCCGACGTCCGACAGCCGCGCAGGCACCCGCTGGCGGTCGGCCAGTCCCTGATCGCTGCGGAACCGGCGAACCTCGGTGATCAGCTTCTGCGTGTCGGAGATCCGGCGGGCCGCGGCGTGATCGGGGGCGAAGCCGGACGCGGCCGGCCAGTCGGCGATCACCAGGGACTCCCCGCCGGTCAGCCGCTTCCACAGCACCTCGGTGACGAACGGCATCACCGGGTGCAGCAGCTTGAGCAGCACGTCGAGCACGGCGGCGAGCACCGCGGTGGTATGCGAAACACCCTCTTGGAGTTGCACTTTGGCGAGTTCGACGTACCAGTCGCAGAACTCGTCCCAGGCGAAGTGATACAGCGCCTCGCACGCCCGGCTGAACTCGTAGGCGTCCAGCGCCGCGTCGACCTCGACGCGCACCTCCTCGAGCCGGCCCAGGATCCAGCGGTCGGCGTCGGTGAGTTGACCCGGCTCGGGCAGCGGCGCGGGTGCGGCGCCGTTCATCAGCGCGAAGCGGGTGGCGTTGAACAGTTTGGTGGCGAAGTTGCGCGACGCCCGGGCGTGGTCCTCACCGATCGCCAGGTCGCCGCCGGGGCTGGCGCCGCGGGCCAGCGTGAAGCGCAGCGCATCGGCGCCGAACTGCTCGACCCAGTCCAGGGGGTCGATACCGTTGCCGCGGGACTTACTCATCTTGCGGCCGTGTTCGTCGCGGATCAGCCCGTGCAGGAAGACGTTCCGGAACGGCACCTGGCTGTCCCGCTGACCGTCGAGGGTGATGGCGGCGTCGTCACCGACGAAGGTGCCGAACATCATCATCCGCGCGACCCAGAAGAACAGGATGTCGTAGCCGGTGACCAGCACGGTGGTCGGGTAGAACTTCGCCAGCTCCGGCGTGTGGTCGGGCCAGCCCATGGTGGAGAACGGCCACAGCGCCGAGGAGAACCAGGTGTCGAGGACGTCGGGATCCTGCTCCCACCCGGCCGGTGGCACCTCGTCGGGGCCGACGCACACCGTCTCGCCGCCCGGACCGTGCCAGATCGGGATGCGGTGGCCCCACCACAGCTGCCGCGAGATGCACCAGTCGTGCATGTTGTCCACCCAGGCGAACCAGCGCGGCTCGAGGCTGGGCGGGTGGATCACGGTGTCGCCGTTGCGGACCGCGTCACCGGCCGCCTTGGCCAGCGCCTCCACCTTGACCCACCACTGCAGGCTCAGCCGCGGTTCGATCGGTTCGCCACTGCGCTCGGAGTGCCCGACGCTGTGCAGGTAGGGCCGCTTCTCGGCGACGATGCGGCCCTGTTCGGCCAGCGCCTCACGCACCTTGACTCGCGCCTCGAAGCGGTCCATCCCGTCGAATTGCGTTCCGGTGTCGGCGATGCGGCCCTTCGTGTCCATGACCGACGGCATCGGCAGCGCGTGCCGCATCCCGATCTCGAAGTCGTTCGGGTCGTGCGCGGGGGTGACCTTCACTGCGCCGGTGCCGAATTCGGGGTCGACGTGATGGTCGGCGACGATGACGATGTGCCGGTCCAGGAACGGGTGCGGCAGGGTCTGGCCGACCAGGTGGCGGTAGCGGTCGTCGTCGGGGTGCACGGCGATCGCGGTGTCGCCGAGCATGGTCTCCATCCGGGTGGTGGCCACCACGATGTACGGTTCGTCGTCGTTCATCGAGCCGTAGCGGAACGAGACCAGCTCACCCTCGACGTCCTCGTATTTCACCTCGAGGTCGCTGATCGCGGTCTCGAGCACCGGCGACCAGTTCACCAGGCGCTCGGCCTGATAGATCAGCCCGGCGTCGTAGAGCCGCTTGAAGATCGTGCGCACGGCGCGCGACAGCCCCTCGTCCATGGTGAACCGGTCCCGGCTCCAGTCGACGCCGTCGCCGAGCCGGCGCATCTGCCCGCCGATGGTGCCGCCGGACTCCTGCTTCCAGTCCCACACCTTGTCGATGAACAGCTCGCGACCGAAGTCCTCTTTGGTCTTGCCGTCGACGGCGAGCTGCTTCTCCACCACGGTCTGGGTGGCGATTCCCGCATGGTCCATGCCGGGCAGCCACAGCACCTCGTGCCCCTGCATCCGCTTACGCCGGGTCAGCGCGTCCATCAGCGTGTGGTCGAGCGCGTGGCCCATGTGCAGGCTGCCGGTCACGTTGGGCGGCGGCAGCACGATCGAGTACGGCGGTTTGTCACTCGCCGGGTCGG
The DNA here is from genome assembly GCF_004570325.1 of Mycobacterium sp. PS03-16. GTDB lineage: Bacteria > Actinomycetota > Actinomycetes > Mycobacteriales > Mycobacteriaceae > Mycobacterium. Next base: position 5,725 of record NZ_SPQO01000006.1, read on the forward strand.
CGGTGAAGTACCCGGCGTCAACCCAGCCCTGGTAGATCTCGGCCTCTACCGCCCCGGGCTCCCACGATTTGGGCAGGGTCTCGGCGTGGGCGTCAGGGGTGGCGGTCACCGGTCAATTCTAGGGAGCCGCGGGGTCAGCTCAGCCGCGAGGTCTCCAGTGACACCCCGGCGCCGGGGAAGCGCGCGAGCAGCGCGTCACCCATGGCCGCCGCCGGGGTCAGCACGCCGCGCAGCTCCGACAGTGCGTCGCGGTCCAACGCGAGCGCCAGGCCGCACTCCCCCAGCAGCACCGAGGTCGCCTTGTAGCCGGGGTCGCCGCGCTGCGACATCCGGGCCAGGTAGCGCGCGCCGGTGGTGGTCGTGGTGTAGGTCTCCACGGTGTAGTGGCCCTGCTCGCGGACGCGCTCGCTGGGCCCGGTGCCCGGGGCGGGCAGCAGGCGGTCGACGACCGTGCGCGGCAACCGGTGGAAGTAGCGCGAACCGAGGCCGAGGACGGCCGCGTTGCCTGCGGTGGCCAGCGCCGCGACGGCGGGCGCGACCGGTGACCTGCCGACACTCATCACCTCGGAGTACTCGAGGCGGCGGCCGTAGGCATAGTCGAGCAGCGCGTTGCTGCGCCGGACGATGCGCGTGTTCGGCCCGGCCATCGCGAACGCCGCGGTCCATGAGCCGGCGAGTTCGGGAGCGATCTCACTGCCGCGCCGCCACCGCACATCGGGTTGGGCGCCCAGTTCCGGTTCGGCACCGCGATCGGGGGAAAGCGTGTACGGGTCGGTCATCTGCCGGCGCGCCTCGGGATCCGACGACGAGGTGTTGAGCACCTCCATGATCGAGGCCAGCGTGCCACCGGACACCCCACCGGCGAACGAGCGCACCACGAGGCTGGTGTCCCCGAGCTGCCCGGCGCCGTCCTCAGCGGCGCGGCGGTGCAGTGCGTATACGGTGAGATCCGAAGGGATGGAGTCGAATCCGCAGGAGTGCACGATGCGGGCGCCGGTGTCGAGGGCCTGTTTGTGGTGCGCGTCGATGCTGTCGCGGATGAACATCGTCTCGCCGGTCAGATCGGCGTAGTCGGTGCCCGCGGCGGCACAGGCGGCCACCAGCGGCAGGCCGTACCTGGTGTAGGGGCCGACGGTGGTGATGACCACCCGCGTGCGTGCGGCCAGCTCGTCGAGGGTCGAGGGCTGCGAGGCGTCCGCGGCGATCAGCGGCCAGTCGGCGGCCTTCTCCCCCAGGGATTCGCGAACCTTGAGCAGCTTGTCCTGCGACCGGCCGGCCAGCGCGATCCGCGCGTCACCGCCCGCCGCGGCCAGGTACTGCGCGGTCAACTTACCGACGAATCCGGTGGCTCCGTAGACGACGATGTCGAATTCACGTTCTGCTGCCGGGCTCATGGGCTCGACGCTACCCGAGCAGTTCGGGCCATTCGGTGTCACGTCCGAGCACGTGGTGGGCGAGGAATGCGGTGACGACCTGATACCAGATCTTGGCGTGCTGCGGGGCGAGGACCCAGTGGTTCTCCGACGGGTAGTAGAGGAAGCGGTGCGGCGAGGAGCCGTCCTCGCCGGCCGGCAGCCGGGAGCGGGTGAGCAGTTCGTACCACAACCGCAGCCCTTCGCCGATCGGCACGCGGTAGTCCTTGTCGCCGTGGATCACCAGCATCGGCGTGGCGATCTGCTCGACGAAGAGGTGGGGAGAATTGCGTTCGGCCATCTCCGGTGTCATCTCCCGGGCCCACCAGTAGGCGCCATCGGTGGTGGCGCCGAACTGGTCGAGCGCCCACAGGCTGGCGTGGGTCACGATCGCGTCGAAGCGGTCGGTGTGGCCGGCGATCCAATTGGCCATGTACCCACCGAAGGACCCGCCCATCACCGCGGTGCGCCCACCGTCCACCCGCGGGTCGGCGGCCGCGGCGTCGGTGGCCGCCATCAGGTCGGTGTAGGGCGCCTCGCCCCACGCCCCCCAACCCCGTTGGATGAAGTCCTGGCCGTACCCGGTGGACAGCGCCGGATCGGGCAGCAGCACCGCGTAACCCTGCGCCACCATCAGCCACGGGTTCCACCGCCAGTGCCAGGCGTTCCAGCTGGCCAGCGGTCCGCCGTGCACCCACAGCAGCAGCGGGGCGGGATGTGCCACGTCGGCGCCCGCCGGCAGCGCCAGCCACGTTCGCACCGGCGCACCGTCGGCGGCGGTCGCGGTCAGTTCGGTCAGCGTCCCGGGCAGCGGCGGGGCGTCGACGGTGGGCAGCACGGTCACCGTGCCGTCCGGGTCGAGGCGCACCGGGTGCGGCGGCACGGCGTAGCTGCTGCGCAGCGCGTAGACGACGCCACCGGGCGCGGCGACGACGTCGGTGTAGGTGAAGTCGTCGTCGGTCAGCCTGGTGACGGCGCCGCTGTCGGTGTCGACGCGGAAGATCGGCCCGCGGCCGTGGTCGTCGGCGGTGACCAGTAGCGCCGACCCGTCGCGGGTCCAGGTGACCGAGGTGGGCCAGCGGTCCCACTCTGCGGTCAGTTCGCGGACGGTCGCACCGAAGCTCAGGAGGCACAGCGTGATTCGCGGCGCCTGCATCGGGGTGGACACCGTCTCCCTGGCGAAGGCGACGGCACGGCCGTCCGGGGAGATCGCCGGAATGCCCAGGTCGGCATCGGGGTCGTCGGCGATCGTGACGCGTTCACCGGTACCGACCTCGACCCGCATCAGCGTTCGGCGCAGTGCGGCGCCTGCGGCGGGGTGCTGCCAGGCCACCACCGCGAACCGGCCGTCATCGCTGAGGTCGACGTCGGCTTCGCGCAGTCCGCCGCCGGGACGCGGGGTGAGGTCGCGTCGGTCGGCGGCGTCGAGCAGGTGCGGCTCATCCGGTCCGAGGTCGTGGTCCCAGTAGCGCACCGGGTAGCCGGCGTGCAGGACGGCGGACACCTTGTTGTCCTTACGCAGGCCGCGCAGCCGCTTGTCGTCGTCGAGGTCGGCGGCCGAGGAGAGCAGGGGTGCGCGCACGATCGTCACGTCCGCGCCGCGGGCCGCCCACACCCCGGCCACTCCGCCGGGCGCGGTGCACTCCTGAACCGCCTCCCCGCCCGAGGCGGGCAGCCGCCACAGCGCGGCCGGCGGTGCGTCTCCGTCGCCGGTCGAGTCCTTGGTGGGGCGGGACGCGAGGAACAGCAGATCCCCGCCTGCGGTGAACGCCGGTGCGCGCTCCCCTTTCGCGCCCCGGGTGAGGCGCCGCGCGGGCCGAACGCCGGCCGGGTCGAGCTCCCATACCGCGGTGACGAAGGCGGTGCCGTCGTCGTCGAGTTCGCCGATCGTGGTCACCACTCGGGAGCCGTCCGGGGCGACGGCCAGTCCGGCCACGCGGGGCAGGGCGAGGTAGTCGTCGAGATCGGCGAACGGGGCGGTCGCGTCGGTGGCCATGTCTACAAGTAGGTAGCACACGCTAGGTTTTCCCGGTGGCCGAGCAGATCATGGTCGTGGGCGCGGGAATCGCTGGACTGGCCACCGCGGTGGCATTGCAGCGGCGCGGCCGCGACGTCAGCGTCTTCGAGGAGAAGTCCGACACGTCGGCGGGGGCGGGCATCAGTATCTGGCCCAATGCGCTGGCGGCGCTCGACACGATGGGATTGGGCGACGCCGTGCGCGCCTCGGGTGGGCGGGTGACCGCGGGCGCGGTCCGGTGGCACGACGGTTCGTGGCTGCGCCGGCCCTCGGCCGACCGGATGGTGCGCGCCCTGGGCGAGCCACTGGTCGTGACCCGGCGCAACGCGCTGACCGGGATCCTGCGCGACGCCACCGCGCCCGGCACCGTTCACCTCGGTGTCGGGGTGCGCGATCTCGAGGTGAGCGCTACCGGGGTGCGGGTGGCGCTGTCGGACGGCTCGACGCGCGACGCGGCCGCGGTGATCGGCGCCGACGGTGTCGGCTCGCTGGTGGCGCGGCACCTCAACGGGCCGCTGCGCCACCGCTACGCCGGGTACACCGCGTGGCGCGGGGTGGCGGCGCACCGCCTCGATCCGCAACTGGCCGGACAGACCCTGGCCGCGGGCACCGAGGTGGGACACGTGCCGCTCGGACCCGACCACACCTACTGGTTCGCCACCGAACGGGTGCCGCGCGGCGCGACGGTGCCGGGTGGTGAGCTGGCCTATCTGGAGGAGAAGTACCGCCACTGGGCCGATCCGATCCCGGCCGTGCTGGCCGCCACGCCCGCGGCCGAGGTGCTGCGCAACGACCTCTACGACCGTGAGCAGGCGCGCGTGTGGTCGCGGGGACCGGTCACCCTGGTCGGCGACGCCGCCCATCCCATGCGCCCGCACCTGGGCCAGGGCGGCTGTCAGGGCATCGAGGACGCCGCGGTGCTGGCCCACCTCGTCACCGACAGCGCCGATCTCCCCTCGGCGTTCAGCGCGTACGCCGCGTTCCGCAGGCCGCGGGTGCGGGCGCTGGTGCGGGAGTCCCGGCTGATCGGCCGGGTGGTGAACCTCCGTCCGGCGGTGCTGAGCGCACCGGCCAGCCGGGCGACCGTGCTGCTCCCCGAGGCCGCCGTCAGCCGCCATCTCGGGCAGGTCGCGGCGCGGTCGGCGTTCGCGCTGCCGGGCCGGCCGTGACGACGGCGACGCTCGGGCCGCTGCTGGTCGACGCCGCCGACCCGGCGGGGGTGGCGGCATTCTGGTCGGCCGCCCTGGGCGCCGACGCGCAGCGCCGCCTGATGCGGTTCCGCGCCGAACGCGGCTCCAAGGTGGTGAAGAACCGCGTACACGTCGACGTGGCGGTCCGCGATGTCGGCGCCCTGCTCGCGCTGGGTGCGCGGGAACTGGGCGATCACCGCCCGGGCTGGGTGACGCTCGCCGACGTCGAGGGGAACGAGTTCTGCGCCTTCCCCGACGGGCCGGTGCCGGCCGGAGCCCCCGCCCGGCTGTTCGCGGTGTGCACCGACAGCGACCGGCCGGAGGAGTTGGCGGCGTGGTGGGCGGCCCGGGTGGGGGCGCGGATCGGTCCGGGGCCGGATCAGAGGCCGCGCTGGCTGTACGGCAGCGCCGGGTGGGAGGACGTGATCTGGAAGTTCGTTCGGGTCGGCGACCCGCGGTGCGTCCCGAACCGCTGGCAGCCGACGCTCTTCGCCCCGGTGGACGCCCTCCTCGCCGCGGGGGCGGTGCGCTCGCTAGACGGCGATCTCACCGATCCGCAGGGCAACGAGTTCAGCGTGGCTGACCCAGCACGGCCAGCGGGCTGAGCACGGCTGAGCACAGCTGCTTGAGGTCGACGACGCCCAGGACGCTGCCCGCACGCACCGCGGCGCAACCGGTGGCCGGCCGCGGGGCGGCGGCGGGCGCCGGAGTGGTCCACACCGCGGGGGTGACGGCGGCACCGCGCGGACCGCACTTCGGCCACGCCTTGAGGCCCTGGTTGGCCAGCACCCGCTCGGCCACGCGGATCTGTTCGGCGCGGGAGGCGGTGGCCGGGTTCCCCCGTCCGCCGTGGGCGGCCCACGTGGCGGGCTTGAACTGCAGGCCGCCGAAGTGTCCGTTGCCGGTGTTGGTGGACCAGTTGCCGCCGGATTCGCACTGGGCGATCGCGTCCCAGTTGACCGTGTCGGCGGTCGCGCTCGCCGAGGAGAGGAACATCGGCACCAGGGCCAGCGCCGCGCCGATCAACGTGAGCCAGATTCCTCGCCGGACTGCTGTGCGGATGCTGTTCATGTGCGGTCCTTCCCCGACCGAGTGACCCAAGGCCCGCGGTGGGAGAGCGTGCGCTCTTCCGGTGCGGTTGCCGGGTCTGTCGAGTGACCGACATCACGTGTTACGCACGCGGCGAGAGTTTTAGTCGTTGCTTATCTGACGTAAGAGGCCTCTGAGACGACCGAGGCGGCAGCGGGCTTCGGTGCCCGCTACCGCCCCTGTCGAAGCGTCGTGCCTCAGCCGCGCCCACCGCAGGTCGGCCACGCGCCGATGCCCTGGGTGTTCAGGACGTTCTCGGCCACGCGGATCTGCTCCTCGCGCGACGCGTTGTGCGGCATGCCGGAGCCGCCGTTGGACTGCCAGGTGCCCATCGTGAACTGCAGTCCGCCGTAGTAGCCGTTACCGGTGTTGATGGCCCAGTTGCCACCCGACTCGCACGCCGCGACGGCGTCCCAGTTCACACCGCTGTCCGCATTCGCGGTGCCGGCCCCCAGCGCGATGGGGGCGACGGCGAGTGCCCCGGCGACGGCGGCCAGCCCGAACGTGTTGCGGATGTTCTTCAACTTCTGTCCTTTCGCCAAGCGCGCGCCACCGCCGCCCGCGGATGCGGGCGCAGATGCCTGTGGGTCACAGGCCGGGGAGCTGGTCCACACCGTCTCGGTCAGGTGCGGCAGGGGAGCTGGAACGCTCCACCGGGCATCAGGCCTCGGTGTCCGCTGGGCGATCACGCCGTCCGCGGCCCCACTCACGCGCAGGTTCTCGGTTTGAATTTATTTGCTCCATGTCCGAAGCCGCTCAGGACGCTACAAACTCGATCGCGAGAAGTCATCTCGGCCCGAAGCGCTCGTCTGGCAGATCACGACAAGATCACAACCTCGAAACGGACGGTGAAACTGCTGGTCAGCACGCCGCAGGGAAGAATGGCCGACGCTAAACCCATCGCTGATTTTCGTGAGTCAAATCACGCATAATTCGTGAGCTGGGTCACGGCGTCAATATGTTTGACCTGCCCCGATGCGGTCAAACGCCTCGCCGGGGTGGCGTTCCGGCCCGCTCCGGAGAAGCGGTTCGCTGAGCCGCCGGAACGGCGGCGCGCGTGCACGGAATCTCAATTACATTGCCGTAGAACGTATTTCGCTCACTTGAAGATGCTTCGGGCAGCGTCGCCGCCAGGGAGCGCCGATTGAGCCGATCCACCGATACGCCACGTCACCTGCACAGACGGTGCAGGCCGGCGCGGAGTCGGCGGACGACCCGCCGACTGCGGCGCCGGGGTCGGCACCGCACCGAGGGATCGGCATCAGGAAAGACGTTATTCCACCGGCAATTTCCGCGACGTCGACCGCGGCGGCCCATGGCTGCACCGATATCGACGGTTACGAGATCGCCGCCATGTCAGGCGATTTGAGCCGCCCCGCCTCCTCGGAACATCGAATTCACCGCTGGACAATCGAGTCTCTTCGACCATTGATCAAGGCGAACTCAACTCGGAATTAACCGGGCTATGCCGACATATTGTTATGAAGAGAGCCTAATTGGATGCGGAGCGCAATTTGCTGGATCAATCCAAGGTCGACGGGAGCTCGGCCGGCGTGTTGGCGTTGGTGAGCGCCCGCTGCTCGGGCATGACGATCCGCTGGGTGTCGACGACGTCGATGAGTGCGCGCATGCTGCGCTCCCCCGCTGCCACGAGCGTGGCGATCCGGTCGGCCAGCGAGGTGCGGTAGACCCCGGCCAGATAGTGGTCGCGACCGTCCCAGGGCAGCACGACGTCGACGCCCAGGCGGGACGCGGGCCCGGCGAGCTCGTCGACCAGATCGACGGTCAGGTACGGCAGGTCCACGGCGCAGACGAACGCCCACTGATGACCGGCCTCGGCGGCGGCGCGCAGGCCGCGACCGGTCGCCAGGAGCGGACCGACGCCGCGCACCTCGTCGCGCAGCACGTCGGCGGTCAGCTCGGGAAGCCGCTGGCCGGGTGCGGCGATCACGAACACCGGCGAACAGCGCGGGCTCACCGTGGCGACCACGCGCTCGACCAGAGTGGTCGGCCCCGAGGGACCGTCGATCACCAGGGTCGCCTTGTCGCGGCCCATGCGGCGCGACGCACCGCCCGCCAGCACGACCGCGGCCAGCGGGACAGGTGTGGTCACTCAGGTGACGTTAGCGCACCTAGTCGACAGTCCACGTGTCCTTGCCACGAAGCAGCGATTGCAGCGCGGCCGTGTCGTGTGCTCGGGCGTCGCGGGCCGTGCGCACCTGCTCGCGAGCCGCGTCGTCGTAGGTCGGCCGGCTGACCTGACGGAAGATTCCCATCACCATGTGCTCGAGGTTCTGCTCGGAGAGCCGCGACAGCGCGAACGCGTACGCCGGGTCGTCGACCTGGGCGTTGTGCACGACGATCTCGTCGGCCGACACGTCGGCGGTCTTGGCGACCTCGAGGCCGTAACCGGACTTCACCACGCAGTATTCGGCGTCGGCGCCGAATGTGATCGGCTCACCGTGCTGCAGGTTGATCAGCCGCTCGGCCGCCCCCTCCTTGCGCAGCGCGTCGAACGACCCGTCGTTGAAGATCGGGCAGTCCTGGAGGATCTCGACCAGCGCCGCGCCGCGGTGTGCGGCGGCGGCTCGCAGCACCTCGGACAGCCCCTTGCGGTCGGAGTCCAGCGCGCGGCCGACGAAGGTGGCCTCCGCGCCGAGCGCGAGCGACACCGGGTTGAAGGGATGATCCAGCGAGCCCATCGGGGTGGACTTGGTGACCTTGCCGACCTCGGAGGTGGGCGAGTACTGGCCCTTGGTCAGGCCGTAGATCCGGTTGTTGAACAACAGGATCGTGATGTTGATGTTGCGGCGCAGCGCGTGGATAAGGTGGTTGCCGCCGATCGACAACGCGTCGCCGTCACCGGTCACCACCCAGACCGACAGGTCCTCGCGGGCCAGCGCCAGGCCGGTGGCGATGGTCGGCGCGCGGCCGTGGATCGAGTGGAACCCGTAGGTCTCCAGGTAGTACGGGAAGCGGCTCGAGCAGCCGATCCCGCTGATGAACGCGATGTTCTCGCGGCGCAGGCCCAGCTCGGGCAGGAAGTTGCGGATGGTGTTGAGGATGACGTAATCACCGCAGCCGGGGCACCAGCGGACCTCCTGGTCGCTGGTGAAGTCCTTGCCCTTCTGCGGCTGGTCGGTCGTCGGCACCCCGGCCGTCTTCGACAGCGGCGTCAGGCTGAGGTCCGTTCCAATCAGGTCGGTCATGCGTTGGCCTCCACACCAGCTCCCACGGTGGCCGCAGCCAGCCGCGCGAACGTGGCCTTCTCGTTTTCCTTGTCTGCCAGTGTGCCGTCGATCGCGGCGTCGATGATGCCCTCGACCTCGTCGGCGAGGAACGCCATGCCCTCGACCTTGGTCACCGACTGCACGTCGACCAGGTAGCGGGCCCGCAGCAGCATCGCCAGCTGGCCCATGTTCATCTCCGGTGCGACGACCTTCGGGTACCGCGCGAGCACCTCGCCGAGGTTGGCCGGGAACGGGTTGAGGTGGCGCAGGTGGGCGTGGGCGACCTTGATGCCCTTGCGTCGCGCCCGTCGGCACGCCTCACCGATCGGCCCGTACGAGCTGCCCCATCCCATCAGCAGCAGATCGGCGTCACCGGTCGGGTCGTCGACCTCCAGATCGGGCACCGTGATGCCGTCGATCTTGGCCTGGCGCAGCCGGACCATGAGGTCGTGGTTCTTGGGTTCGTAGCTGATGTTGCCCGAGCCGTTCGCCTTCTCCAGGCCGCCGATGCGGTGCTCGAGCCCGGCGGTGCCGGGCACCGCGAACTGGCGCGCGAGCGTCTCGGGGTCACGCGCGTACGGCGCGAAATCGTCACCGGACTGGGCGAAGGTGTGGTCGATCGGCGGATAGGACGCGATGTCGGGGATCCGCCACGGCTCCGAGCCGTTGGCGATCGCGCCATCGGACAGGATCATCACCGGGGTGCGGTAGGTCAATGCGATTCGCGCCGCCTCCACCGCGATGTCGAAGCAGTCCGACGCCGACCGCGGCGCCAGCACCGCGACGGGCGACTCGCCGTTGCGCCCGTAGAGCGCCTGCAGCAGGTCGGCCTGTTCGGTCTTGGTGGGCAGGCCGGTCGAGGGGCCGCCGCGCTGCACGTCGATGACGATCAGCGGCAGCTCGGTCATCACGGCCAGGCCGATCGCCTCGGCCTTGAGCGCGACACCCGGGCCGGACGTGCTGGTGACGCCGAGGGCGCCGCCGTAGGAGGCGCCGATGGCGGCGCCGATGCCGGCGATCTCGTCCTCGGCCTGGAAGGTCAGCACATTGAAGTTCTTGTGCTTGGACAGCTCGTGAAGGATGTCCGAGGCCGGGGTGATCGGGTAGGTGCCCAACATGACCTGCGTGTCGGCCAGCACGCCGGCGGCCACGATGCCGTAGGCCATCGCGGTGTTGCCGGAGATCTGGCGATACTCGCCGGACCTGAGCTTGGCCGGGGACACCTCGTAGGTGGTGGCGAACGCCTCGGTGGTCTCGCCGAAGTTCCAGCCGGCCTTGAGCGCCAGCACGTTCGCGTCGGCGACGTCGGGCTTGCGGGAGAACTTCTCCCGGATGAACGCCTCGCTGTGCTCGAGTTCGCGGCCGTACATCCAGGACAGCAGCCCGAGCGCGAACATGTTCTTGGCGCGCTGACCGTCCTTCTTGGATGCGCCGATCTCCTCGACGGCGCCGAGCGTCAACGTGGTCATCGGCACGGCCTGCACGACGTAGTCCGAGAGCTCGTCGGTCTCCAACGGGTTGGCGTCGTAGCCGACCTTGGCCAGGTTGCGCTTGGTGAACTCGTCGGAGTTGGCGATGATCAGGCCGCCGCGGGGCAGGTCGCTGACGTTGGCCTTGAGCGCCGCCGGGTTCATCGCCACCAGCACGTCGGGCCGGTCACCGGCGGTGAGGATGTCGTAGTCGGCGATCTGGATCTGGAACGACGAGACGCCCGGCAGCGTGCCCTGGGGGGCGCGGATCTCGGCCGGGTAGTTGGGCTGGGTGGCCAGGTCGTTGCCGAACAGCGCGGCCTCGGAGGTGAAGCGGTCGCCGGTCAGCTGCATACCGTCACCGGAGTCACCCGCGAACCGGATGACGACCTTCTCGAGCTTCTGCCGCGGTGCGGTGCCCGCCGCGTGGCCGTTGCCGTCGAGTCCCATCCCCCTGCCTTTCCCACAGTCCACAACGGGTACACCGAGTCGCAGTCGAACCGACGCGCCTCCGGCAGAGCACAACCCGCTTAAGTTTGATGTCACTCTCAGTACCGATTATTGCACTGTTCTTAGGCGGGGCTTTACCACACCGACCGCCCGCGTGCCGCCACGGGTCGACGAAAGCCGCTGCTCACGGCGGGGTTGACCGGGTCGTCGCCACCGATTCTGTGGTCTTCGTCACGTCCGGAGAACGCGATTCTCCTAAGAGCGTGATTACCGATCGGTAGCTGACAGCTAGCACTACGCGGGCACGTTGAAGGGCGTCACCACCTGGATGGGCGCGGGTCGCGCCGGCTCGCTCGGCAGGGCGCCGCGCTCGGCGAGAATCAGCCGCACCGCCAGCCGCGCGTCGGCGCGCAGGTCGTTGTGCAACACCACCGAGATCCGGCCGTCGCGCAGCAACCGGCGATTGTCGGCGTCCAGGTCGTGGGCGATGAACACCCGGCACTCGCGGTCGCGCCGGTCGAAGGCCGCGACGGTGGCGGCGTTGCCGCCGCCCACCGAATACACCGCGCAGATGCCGGGATGGCGGTCGAGTGCGTCGAGCACCAGCCGCTCGTTGGTGGCGTCGATCCCGTCGCTGTCGCTGACCTCGACGATGTGCCGCCCGGTCGGGCGCAGCGCGGACCGGAATCCCACCTCTCGCTCCCCCTCGCCGCGGAACACCGTCGCGCTGAGCGTGATCAACACGTCGCCGGCGCCCGATCCGAGCCACCGTTCCATCAGATAGGCCGCCGTGACGCCGGCGCCGTGGTTGTCTATGCCGACGTAGGCGCTCCGCCGGCTGGTGGGCACATCGGTGGTGTAGGTGACGACGGGGACGCCGGAGGCGACGAGTGCGTCGACCGCGTCGGCCACCTCGGGTGTGTCCTGCGCCTTGAGGATGACACCGTGACTGCCGCGCAGGCCGGTCAGCGTGTCGACCATCTGCGCGGTGGACCCGGACTCCCAGAGGTGGAACCGGGCGCGCACCATCGCCGGCGCGAACGCGGGCAGTTCGGCCTCGACCGCGGCGCGGAACGCGTCGGAGAACCGCCGCGGTGTCTGCATCACCACGTCGATGAGGTAGCGGCGGCCGTTGAGGCGCAGTTGGGCTCGTTGTTTGTCGAGGTCGGCGATGGCCTGGAGCACCTCGGCGCGGGTGTTCTCCCGCACCCCGGGGCGTTCGTTGAGCACCCGGTCGACCGTGGCCTCGCTCAACCCGCACTGCTGGGCGATCTCGCGGACCTTGTAGCGGTGCGCCATCTGCTGCCGTACCCCCTCCCCGGTGACTGCCGCCGAGCCTACCGTTGATGGGTTTTTGATGGATTTGTGCGGTTGATTGCGGCACCGGTCACAGCAAGACTCATACCCATGGCACTGCCGACCACCACCGGGCCCCGCGCCTGGATCGACGAGGCGGACCTGCGCCTCGAGGACTTCGCCGCCCAGGTCCTGCGCGCCACCGACGCCGCGGACCACCCGCTGGCCGCCGACATCCGGGACAACGTGCCGGTCTATGCGGCGCACACCGTGACCACCGCCGACCGGCGCCGTGTGCAGGCCGAGTTCATCCACGCGCTGGCCGACGGACCCGGCGTCGTGGTCGTCGAAGGCGCGTTCGATGACCACGTGGTCGACGCCGCCACGGCCGCGTTCACCGACCTCATCGCCGCGCAACGGGCCGGGGCCGCGCCCTCCGGTGACCATTTCGGCGCCCCGGGCGCCAACGACCGCGTCTGGAACGCCGCCCAGAAACTCGCGCTGCACTCTCCTGCAGTGTTCGCCGACTACTACGCCAACGACGTCCTGGCCTGCGTGTGCCAGGCCTGGCTCGGGCCGGTGTACCAGGTCACCTCACAGGTCAACGTCGTCAATCCCGGCGGCGCGGCCCAGGTTCCGCACCGCGACTACCACCTCGGGTTCGTGCGGCCGGAGCAGCTCGCGGACTATCCCACCCACGTGCACCGGCTGTCGCCCGCGCTGACGCTGCAGGGTGCGGTCGCGCACTGCGACATGCCGGTCGAGAGCGGTCCCACGATGCTGCTGCCGCACTCGCAGCGCTTCACCGGCGGCTACCTGGCGTTCGGGCGCCCGGAATTCGTGGAGTTCTTCGCCGCCCACCACGTGCAGCTGCCGCTGCGCAAGGGCGATGCGGTGTTCTTCAACCCGGCGCTCTACCACGCCGCGGGCGCCAACCGCTCCGCCGGTATCCGCCGCATGGCCAACCTGCTGCAGATCTCCTCACCGTTCGGTCGGGCCATGGAGGCGCTCGACCGCACCGCGATGGTCCGCGCCGTCTACCCCGCGTTGCGCGCCATGAAGGCCGCCGGACGCCCGGCCGGCGAGCTGCACAACGTCATCGTGGCCACCGCCGAGGGCTATCCGTTCCCCACCGACCTCGACCGCGATCAACCGGTCGGCAGCCTCGCGCCGCCCAGTCAGGTCGACGTGGTGGCCGCGGCACTGGCCCAGGACCTGTCCTGCGAATCACTCGACGTCGCCCTGCGCGACCACAACGATCGGAGAATCCCATGACGACGCTCGGGGTCATCGGCCTGGGCCGCATCGGCGCCTTCCACGTCGACACCCTGTCCGGGCTGGACAGCGTGGACAGCCTGGTGGTCACCGACGAGCGGCCCGATGCGGTGGCCGCGGTCGCCGCCAAACATGGTGCGCGGGCGGTGGATTCGGTGGAGGAGCTGCTCGACGCCGGGGTCGACGGGGTGGTGGTCGCCGCGGCCACGCCCGCGCATGCCGAACTGACCCTGGCCGCCGTGCACCGCGGCCTGCCCACGTTCTGCGAGAAGCCGATCGCCGCGACCGCCGCCGAGAGTGCCCGCGTCGCCGAGGTGATCGCCCGGTCCGGGGTGCCGGTGCAGGTCGGGTATCAGCGGCGGTTCGATGCGGCGTTCGCCGCGGCCAAGCGCGCGGTCGACGACGGCTCGCTGGGTCCGCTGCACACGGTGCGCAGCACCACCATGGATCCCGCTCCACCGCCGATGGAGTACCTTGCCGGGTCCGGCGGCATCTTCCGCGACTGCGCGGTCCACGACTTCGACGTGCTGCGCTGGATCACCGGGCAGCAGGCCGTCGAGGTGTACGCCACCGGCAGCGTGCAGGGCGATCCGCGGTTCCGCGACATCGATGACGTCGACACCGCCGCAGTGCTGGTGACGTTCGAACACGGCACGCTGGGTGTGGTGTCGGCCGCCCGGTACAACGCCCGCGGCTACGACTGCCGGCTGGAGGTGCACGGCTTCCACGACACCGTCGTCGCCGGCTGGGATCAGGGCGCTCCGATGCGGAACACCGACCCCGGCAACGACTTTCCCGCCGGCCCCTACCACCACTTCTTCATGGACCGCTTCACCGCGGCGTTCCGCGCCGAACTCGGCGCATTCGTCGACGTGGTCAACGGCACCGCCGCACCCGCCTGCACCGTCGCCGACGCCGTCGAGGTCGCCTGGCTGGCCGAGGCCGCCGCCGAATCCCTGCGCCGGCACGCGCCGGTCACCATCTCGGAAGTGAGGTCTCGATGAAGATCGCCGGAGCACCCATCTCGTGGGGCGTGTGCGAGGTGCCGGGCTGGGGTCACCAGCTCACCCCCGACCGCGTCCTCGCCGAGATGCGCGACGTCGGCCTGACCGCCACCGAACTGGGCCCCGAAGGGTTCCTTCCGGCCGATCCGGCGACCCTGGCGCGCCTTCTCGACGGCTTCGGGCTGCGCAGCGTCGGCGCCTTCGTCCCGGTCGTGTTGCACACCGCCCACGACCCGGCCGACGACCTGCGGGCGCCGCTCGACTCGGTGATCGCCAGCGGCGCCGACCTGGTCATCCTGGCAGCCGCCACGGGCACCGACGGCTACGACGCGCGGCCCACGCTCGACGACGACCAGTGGGCGACCCTGCTGACCAACCTCGACCGGCTGGCCGCCCTGGCCGCCGACCGCGGCGTGCTCGCGGTGCTGCATCCGCATGTCGGGACCATGGTCGAGACCCGCGACGACGTGGAGCGGGTGCTGGCGGGCACCCGGATCAACCTGTGCCTGGACACCGGGCATCTGCTGATCGGCGGTACCGACCCCGTCGCGCTCGCCCGCGAGGTGCCCGGCCGTGTCGCGCACGCCCACCTCAAGGACGTCGACGCGGCGCTGGCCGCGCGCGTGCGGGCCGGCGAGATCACCTACACCGATGCGGTCCGCGCGGGCATGTACACGCCGCTGGGTGCCGGCGACGTCGACATCGCGGGCATCGTCAGCTCGTTGCGCGCCAACGGCTTCGACGGCTGGTTCGTGCTCGAGCAGGACACCGTCCTCGACGGCGAGCCGACCGGTGAGGGACCGGTCCGCGACGTGCGGGCCAGCATGGCGTACCTGCAGGACGTCTGCCGCGCCGTGTCGGTGTGACGGTCGCCGGATGACGTTGCGCATCGGGGTGCTCGGCGCCTCCCGCATCGCTGAGCTCGCGATCGTCGGACCGGCCCGGGAACTCGGCCACCGGCTGGTCGCGGTGGCCGCCCGGGACCCGCGGCGGGCCGAGGCGTTCGCCGCCACGCACGGCGTGGAGCGGGTGGTGCCCACCTACGCCGAGCTGGTGGCCGACCCGGAGGTCGACGTGGTGTACAACCCGCTGGCCAATGCCCTGCACGCGCCGTGGAACCTGGCGGCCGTCGCCGCAGGCAAGCCGGTGCTCACCGAGAAGCCGTTCGCCCGCAACCGGGCCGAGGCGCAGCGCGTCGCGGACGCGGCGACGGCGGCCGGCGTGCCGGTCCTGGAGGGCTTCCACTACCTGTTCCACCCGGTGACCCGGCGCGCGCTGGACCTCGCAGCGGACGGGACGCTCGGCGAGCTCGTGCACGCCGAGGTGCGGATGGCGATGCCCGCCCCGCAGGACGACGACCCGCGGTGGTCGCTCGACCTGGCCGGCGGTGCCCTGATGGACCTGGGCTGCTACGGTCTGCACCTCCTGCGCCGCCTCGGCCACCCCGCGATCGTGCGGGCCCGGGCCGAACAGCGCGCCCCCGGCGTGGACGCCTGCTGCGACGTCGAGGTGGCCTATCCCGGTGGGGCGACCGGGCTGTCCGCGAATTCGATGGTGGCCGAGGACTTCTCGTTCACGCTGCGGATCGCCGGCACCAGGGGTGAAGTGCTGGTGCACAACTTCATCAAGCCGCACGAAGACGACCGGATCACCATCCGCACCGACGCCGGCGACACGGTGGAACACGGCGGCACCCGGCCGTCGTACACCTACCAACTCGACGCCTTCGCAGCGCATGTCGAGCGGGGCCGTCCGCTGCCCATCGACCTGGTCGACGCGGTCGAGAACATGGACTACATCGACACCGCCTACCAGGCGGCCGGACTCAGCCCGCGCTAGACCCGGCGGCTGAAGGCCGAACGCGCGTCGCGGCGCTCATGCCAGCGCAACCGCAGCATCAGCAGTTGCCGGTGCGCGCGCCACCCCACCGTCAGCGGGTCGCGCCATCCCGGCGTGTTTCCACCGTCCATGAGACCCATTGTGCAGATTTCCGGCCTGATGGCACGCCCACGCGCCCGCCGCGTGGGCGTCGACCCGGTGAATTACCGGCGAACTCGCCGTCAGGCGCCCCGGCCGCCGCGCAGTTCGTGCGACAGCGCCTCGAGTTCGTCGCCGCCGGCCATCTCCTGGGTGAGGTGTTCGAGCGAGATGTCGTCGTAGGTGCAGTCGAGCTTCTGCCTGCCGCGGTTGAGCAGCACGAAGTGGTCACCGACCATGTGCGCGTGGTGCGGATTGTGGGTGATGAACACCACGCCGAACCCGGCCTCCTTGGCCGCGGTGATGTACTTGAGCACCACGCCGGACTGTTTGACGCCCAGCGCCGCGGTCGGCTCGTCGAGGATCAGCACCCGGGCGCCGAAGAACACCGCCCGCGCGATCGCCACGCACTGCTTCTGGCCGCCGGACAGCGATCCGATCGGCACGTCGACGTCGGGCAGGTCGATCCCCATCTTGTGCAGTTCGGACAGCGTGGTGGCCCGCATCGCGTTGGCGTCCAGCGACCAGGGGAACGATTTCCTGCGGATCTCCTGGCCCAGGAAGAAGTTGCGCCACACCGGCATCAGCGGTACGACGGCCAGGTTCTGGTACACCGTCGCGATGCCGCTGCGCAGCGCATCGGCCGGTGACGCGAACCGCGTCGGCTTGCCGTCGACGAGCAGTTCACCGTCGGTCTGCTGATGCAACCCCGAGATGATCTTGATCAGCGTCGACTTGCCCGCCCCGTTGTCGCCCAGGATCCCGGTCACCTCGCCGGCATGCACCCGCAGGCAGATGTCCTTGAGCGCAACGATGTTGCCGTAGGTCTTGCCGACATTGCGCAGTTCGACCAGCGGTGCCTTACCGCCCGACGGTGCGTCGTGTTCTGGACGTTCCACAGTTGCAGTCACTCCGGTCACCTCTTGGCGGCGTAGGAACGGAAGGCGTTGTTGGCGATCACCGCGAACAGCAGCATCGCGCCGAGGAAGAACTTGAACCAGTCGGGGTCCCAGCCGGCGTAGACGATGCCCTGGTTGGTCATACCGAAGATGAACGCGCCGATGGCCGCGCCGATCGCGGTGCCGTACCCGCCGGTGAGCAGGCAACCGCCGATCACCGCGGCGATGATGTAGAAGAACTCGTTGCCGATGCCCTGGCCGGACTGCACGGTGTTGAACGAGAACAACAGGTGCATGCCGACGAACCAGGCACAGAAGCCGACGAACATGAACAGCCCGATCTTGACCTTGGTCACCGGAACACCCACGGCCCGAGCGCTGTCCGCGTCACCGCCGACCGCGAAGATCCAGTTGCCCACCTTGGTCTTGAACAGCACCCACGTCGCCACCGCGGTGAACAGCAGCCACCACACCACGGTGATGCGGACATCGACTCCCAGCACGGTGAACGACGACGCGAACACCGTGCGCGCCGAGTCCCAGCCCTGCATGTCGCTGACGCTCTGGGTGGCGACCTGACCGGCGACCAGTTTGGTGACCGCGAGGTTGATGCCGGCGATCATGAAGAACGTGCTCAGCGTGATGAGGAAGCTCGGGATCTTGGTCTTCATCACCAGGAATCCGTTGAAGAACCCCACCGCCAGGGCCATGATCAGCGCCAGCGCCGCCCCCACCCACAGATTGAGATGCAGGTTGTAGGACAGCATCGAGGCCGCCAGCGAGCTGAACGTCACCGCGACACCGGTCGACAGGTCGAACTCCCCGCCGATCATCAGCACCGCGACGCCGCACGCCATGATGCCGATCGTGGAGCTGGCGTAGAGCACGGTGGCCAGCGACGCCGCCTCCCGGAACGGCCCCGCCACGATGAGGAAGAACACGAAGATCCCGATGGCGCCGATCCCCGCCCCGACCTCGGGGCGGATCAGCAAGCGCTGCAGGCGGTTCCGCTCCTTGACACGTTCGTCGCGGACCACGGTGTGGCCGGCGACGTCGACATTGGTACTCATCAGTGCCGTCCGTTCTTCGCCCGAGCGCTCATCATCGTGTCCCGCCGCGGGCGTATTCGGCGACCGCCTCGATGTTCGAGCTGTCGATGAACGCGGGTCCGGTGAGCGTCGGCGCCCCACCGCCGATGACGTTGCCGTTGCTCAGGTACAGCCACAGCGAGTCGACCGCCAGGTAACCCTGCAGGTACGGCTGCTGGTCGACGGCCCACTGCACGTCGCCGCCCTCGATGGCATCGACCAGCGCGGCGTTGGTGTCGAAGGTGCCGATCTTGGCGGTGCTGCCGGCGTTCTTGGCCGACTGCACGGCGGTCAGCGCGAACGGCGCACCGAGGGTGACGACGTAGTCGATCGCGGGGTCCTGCTGCAGCTTGGCCGTCATCGTCGACTCCACCGACGGCATGTCCTTGCCGTTGACGTTGAGGATCTCGGTGGCCGGGAAGGTGTTCTGCACACCGGCGCAG
Source organism: Mycobacterium sp. PS03-16 (assembly GCF_004570325.1). GTDB lineage: Bacteria > Actinomycetota > Actinomycetes > Mycobacteriales > Mycobacteriaceae > Mycobacterium. The sequence goes on from NZ_SPQO01000006.1 coordinate 24,564, forward strand.
CGCGCTTCGAGGTCGACGTGACCCTGTTCCTGGATCACGCAGACGGCCTTGGTCGCCCCCTCGGCCCGCAGCCGGTCACCGACGCCCTGCCCGGCGATGTAACCGTCCTGACCGAAGTACTCCTTGACGCCCATCTCCTTCCAGGCGTCCATGCCGGCGTTGAACGCCACGACCGGGATACCCTTGGCCTCGGCGGCTTTCACCGCGCCCTGCATCGCATCCGGCTTCGCGAGGGTGACCGCGATACCGTCCACGCCGCTGTCGACCGCGGTCTGCACCAGGTTCGCCTGGTTCGGCGCCTCCGGGTCGTTGGAGTAGCGCAGTTCGATGTTGTCCTTCTGGGCCGCGGCCTCGGCGCCCTTGCGCACCAGATCCCAGAACGAGTCACCGGGCACTTCGTGCGTGATCATCGCGATGGTCATCCGGGGTGTGTCCACGGTGCCGCCGCCGGACCCCTCCCCCGACTCCTGCGGCGCCCCGCCGGTGCTGGAACACGATGCGAGCCCCAGCGCCACCACGCCCGCCCCGGCGATCGTCACCAACCGGTTGAACCTCATATCTCCTCCATCGCTCAGGACACACTTCTGTCGACGATGTAATACGGCTCACACGCGAAAGTCAACACTTTGTTCGGACATTAGGACTGCAAGTCAAATGTTAGGGTCCGGGCACCGGACGGAAAGGACGGCAATGGACCACTTCGATCTCGCGGTGTGCGCGGAGATGGTGTTCACCGACCTGCCGATCACCGAACGCGCCCGCCGCATCGACGAGCTCGGCATGGCCGTGGAGATCTGGAGCTGGCACGACAAGGACCTGCGGGCGCTGGCGGCCACCGGCGCACGGTTCTCGTCGATGACGGGGTACCTGCACGGCGACCTGATCGATCGCGAGGGCGCCGAGGAGGTGGTGCGCACCGCCGCGCTCAGCATCGAAGCCGCTCGCACACTGGGCGTTCCACGGCTGAACCTGCACACCGCCGAACTGGTCGACGGCCGCGCGGCCCGGCCGCGTCACCGCAGCACCGGCGCGATGTGGACCTCGGCGCTGCGCGCGCTCGAGCGCATCGGCGAACTCGGCGACGCCGCCGGCGTCACGTTCTGCCTGGAGAACCTCAACACCATCGTCGACCACCCCGGAGTCCCGCTGGCTCGCGCGAAGGACACGCTCGCGCTGGTCGAGGGGGTGGGCCATCCTCGCGTCAAGATGATGCTCGACCTCTACCACGCGCAGATCGGCGAGGGGAACCTCGTCGAACTGGTGCGCCGGTGCGGCGACGCGATCGGTGAGATCCAGGTGGCCGACGTGCCGGGGCGGTGCGAACCGGGCACCGGCGAGATCCACTACCCGGCGATCGCGGAAGCTCTGCGCGCCATGGACTATCGCGGCACCATCGGCCTCGAGGCATGGGCCCGTGGCGATTCGGTGGCCGCGGTGGAGGCGTTCCGCGCGGCGTTCCGGTGAGACGCCCCCGCTAACGGTCGACCAGCGTGGTGTCGAAGTAGTAGCGCGACGCCCGGTAGCAGTGCACGCCGAACTCGACCGCGGCACCCGAGTCGTCGAAGGCGACGCGGGACATGGTCAGCAGCGGCGCCCCGGCCTTCTCCTCGAGCAACCGCGCCTCGGCGCGGGTGGCGCCCTTGGCGCCGATGCGCTGGCGCGCCAACCGAATGTGCACGCCGCGCGCGCGCAGTGACTGGTAGAGGCCGTGGCGTTCGAGTTCCTCGGCATCCGGAGCGAGGTCGGCGGGCAGGTGGTTGGTCATCACCGCCAGCGGCTCACCGTTGGCGCACCGCAGCCGGTGGATCGAGACGACCTCGCGGTCGGCCGGGATGGACAGTTCCCGGGCGACGTCCTCGTCGGGATGGCCGCGGCGGTAGTCCAGCAGCTGCGTCGACGGCTCCTGGCCGGCGCGCGCGAGATCGTCGAACAGGCTGGTCAATTCGACCCGCCGGTGCACCGGGTTCTGCACCACCTGGGTGCCCACCCCGCGTTTGCGCACCAGCAGACCCTTGTCCACGAGCTCCTGGATCGCGCGCCGGGTGGTGGGCCGCGACAGCGTCAGCCGCTTGGCCAGCGCCAGCTCGTTCTCGAACCGGTCGCCGGGGGCGAGTTCGCCGTTGCGGATGGCGGCCTCGATCGCCTGGGCCAGCTGGTAGTACAGCGGCACCGGGCTCGACCGGTCGAGCTCCACCGTCAAGGGCACGTCGACTCCGATCTCGCGTTGGACCGAACCTGGGAAGTAGCGGAATACTAACACCGCATGATTGAAAGTTAGAATGTCAGGACAAAGTCTTGACATGGACGACGGCCCAGAGGCACAGTCGATGGCAGTCGTCCCCTACCGCGGAAGAGCGCGCCAGTGACCCCCACCCCCACCTTCGACGTCCTCGCCATCGGGCGATCCGGCGTCGACATCTATCCGCTGCAGATCGGCCGCGGTCTCGAAGACGTCGAATCGTTCGGGAAGTTCCTCGGCGGCAGTGCAGCCAACGTCGCGGTCGCCGCGGCCCGCCTCGGTGAGCGCACCGCGCTGATCTCCGGCGTCGGCGCCGACCCCTTCGGCGTCTTCGTCCGCAACGAGCTGGACCGCCTCGGCGTGGACAACCGGTTCGTCGCGACCGACGACACCTACCCGACGCCGGTCACGTTCTGCGAGATCTTCCCGCCGGACCACTTCCCGCTGTACTTCTACCGCCGGCCGAGTGCCCCGGACCTGCAGGTCCGGCCCGATCAGATCGACGCCGACGCCGTCCGCGGCGCCCGGCTGTACTGGTCGACGGTGACCGGCCTGAGTGAGGAGCCCAGCCGCAGCGCGCATTTCGCGGCGTGGCAGATCCGTGAACGCAGGCCGCTGACCGTGCTCGACCTCGATTACCGGCCGATGTTCTGGTCCTCGCCCGCCGCGGCCACCGAACAGGTCCGCAAGGCGCTGGCCCACGTCACCGTGGCGGTCGGCAACCGGGAGGAGTGTGAGATCGCGGTCGGCGAGACCAATCCGCACCGGGCCGCCGATGCGCTGCTCGACCTCGGCGTCGAGCTCGCGATCGTCAAACAGGGCCCGCGCGGCGTGCTCGGCAAAACCCGGCACTCCTCGGTCACCGTGTCCCCCAACGAGGTGGACGTGGTCAACGGCCTGGGGGCCGGCGACGCGTTCGGCGGTAGTCTGTGCCACGGTCTGCTGCACGACTGGCCGCTGGAGAAGACACTGCGCTACGCCAACGCCGCAGGCGCGATCGTCGCGTCGCGGCTGGAATGCTCGACCGCGATGCCCACCGCCGCCGAGGTGGCGGCACTGGCCGAACAGACCGCGGTGGGAGCGGTCAATGTCTGACATCCGTTGCGGCAGCTACGCCGAGATCACCGAACTGCGCGCCACCGAACCCGCCGCGATCGCCACCGCGTGGCAGCAGCGGGTTCCCCGCCCGACCGTCCGCGGGGACGGCCGGTTGATGATCGTCGCGGCCGACCACCCCGCCCGCGGGGCGCTCGCGGTCGGCGCCAAGCCAACCGCGATGAACAGCCGCACCGATCTGCTCGACCGGCTTCGCGCCGCGCTGGCCGACCCGGGGGTGGACGGGGTGCTGGCCACCTCCGACATCCTCGACGACCTGCTGCTGCTCGGCGCGCTCGACGACAAGGTCGTGTTCTCCTCGATGAACCGCGGCGGCCTGGCCGGCGCCGGCTTCGAGCTCGACGACCGGATGACCGCCGCGACCGCGGAAGCCACCGCCGCCGCGGGGATGAACGGCGGAAAGATGCTGTGCCGCATCGATCTGGGCGATCCCGGCACCGTGGCCACCCTGGAGGCCTGCGCCCGCGCGGTCGACGCGCTGGCCGCGCGCGGACTGATCGCGATGGTCGAGCCGTTCATGTCGGCCCGCGTCAACGGCAAGGTCCGCAACGACCTCACCCCCGACGCGGTGATCAAGTCGATCCACATCGGCCAGGGTCTCGGTTCGACGTCGGCCTACACCTGGATGAAACTGCCGGTGGTCGACGAGATGGACCGCGTGATGGCCGCGACGACGTTGCCCACCCTGCTGCTCGGCGGCGACCCCACCGACCCGGACGCCGCGTTCGCCAGCTGGGAGAAGGCGCTGGCGCTGCCGTCGGTGCGCGGGCTGATCGTCGGCCGCACCCTGCTCTATCCGCCCGACGACGATGTCAGCTCCGCGGTGGCGACCGCCGTGGCGATGGTGAGGTGAGGCAATGAACAGCGAGTACTACATTCCCGCGCGCAGCGCCACGGCCCCCTACACGGTCGACGTCACGCCCGAGTCCGCCGGCTGGAGCGAATCGAGCCTTCGGGTCGTCGAACTCGACGGACCGCTGGAATCACACACCGGCGACACCGAGGTCATGATCCTGCCGCTCGCCGGGGGCGGCGCGGTCGAGTGCGCCGGTGAGAAGTACGACCTGTCCCCCCGGGCCTCGGTGTTCCACGGGCCCGCCGACATGGTCTACGTCGGCGTCGACACCGGATACACACTGCACGGCGAGGGCCGCTTCGCGATCTGCGGCGCCCGCGCCCGGCGTGCGCTGCCGGTGCGGCGGGTGCCCGCCGCGGACGTGCCCGTCGAACTGCGCGGCGCGGGCAACTGCAGCAGGCAGGTGCACAACTTCGGCACTGCAGGAGTTTTCGAGGCCGACTCGCTGATCGCCTGCGAGGTGATCACCCCCGGCGGCAACTGGTCGAGTTATCCGGCGCACAAACACGACGAGGAGTCGCCGGTCGAATCACAGCTCGAGGAGATCTACTACTTCGAAATCCAGGCCGGCCCGGACGGGTCCCGCGGCTTCGGCTACCACCGGGTGTACGGCACCCCGCAGCGGCCGATCGAGGTGCTCGAAGAGGTCCGCACAGGTGATGTCGTGCTGGTGCCGCACGGTTACCACGGCCCCTCGGTCGCCGCGCCCGGATACCACATGTACTACCTCAACGTGATGGCCGGACCGGGCGCCGAACGCGCCTGGCGGATCGTCGACGACCCTGAACACGCCTGGCTGCGCGGCTCCTGGGAATCCCAGGAGGTCGATCCGCGACTGCCCCTACGAGGAGAATGACGGTGGTTTCCAAAGCATCTGCGTTCAAGGCCCCGCACGCCGAACCGACCGTTCGGCTGACCGTCGCGCAGGCCTGCGTGCGGTTCCTGGCCAACCAGTACGTCGAACGTGACGGGCAGCGGCACCGGTTCTTCGCCGGCTGCTTCGGCATCTTCGGCCACGGCAACGTCGCCGGCCTCGGGCAGGCGCTGCTCGAAGCCGAGGTGACCGCCGCCGTACCCGGGCTGCGCTATGTGCTGGGCCGCAACGAGCAGGCCATGGTGCACAGCGCGGTCGCCTACGCCCGGCAGAAGGACCGCCTGCAGGCGTGGGCGGTGACGGCCAGCATCGGCCCCGGCTCGACCAACATGGTCACCGGCGCCGCCCTGGCCACCATCAACCGGCTCCCCGTGCTGCTGCTGCCGTCGGACACGTTCGCCACCCGCGTCGCCGCACCGGTGCTGCAGGAACTCGAACTCCCCCACGACGCCGAGGTCACCGTCAACGACTGCTTCAAACCGGTGTCGCGCTTCTTCGACCGGGTGTGGCGGCCCGAACAGTTGCCGTCGGCGCTGATCGGCGCGATGCGGGTGCTGACCGATCCGGTGGAGACCGGCGCGGCGACCATCGCGCTGCCGCAGGACGTGCAGGCCGAGGCGTTCGACTGGCCGGAAGCCCTGTTCGCCGAACGCACCTGGCACGTCGCCCGCCCACTGCCCGAACCGGCCATGGTGGAACGGGCGGCCGCCATCATCCGCTCCGCCCGCCGGCCCCTCATCGTCGCCGGCGGCGGCGTCATCTACTCCGGCGCCACCGAGGCGCTGGGCACTTTCGCCGAACGCACCGGCATCCCGGTCGGCCAGAGTCAGGCCGGCAAGGGTGCGCTGGCCTACGACCACCCGCAGTCGGTCGGCGCCATCGGTTCCACGGGGACCACCGCGGCCAACGCGCTGGCCGCCGACGCGGATGTCGTGATCGGGATCGGCACCCGCTACGGCGATTTCACCAGCGCCAGCCGCACCGCGTTCAACGACCCCGGTGTCCGGTTCGTGAACATCAACGTCGCCTCGCTCGACTCGGTCAAACAGGGCGGCCTGTCGGTGGTCGCCGACGCCCGCGAGGCCATCGAGGCGCTCGACGCGGCGCTGGCCGGCTACCGGGTCGATGACGACTACCATTCGCGGACACGCGAATTGGCCCGGGAATGGGATGAGACGGTGGCGTCGGCCTACCGGGTCGCCGAGGACGGTTCCGCGCTGAACCAGAACCAGGTCATCGGGCTGGCCAACACGCTGTCCGAGCCGCGTGACGTCGTGGTGTGCGCGGCCGGATCGATGCCCGGCGACCTGCACAAGCTGTGGCGGATCCGCGATCCCAAGGGCTACCACGTCGAGTACGGCTACTCCTGCATGGGCTACGAGATCGCCGGCGGCATCGGGGTGCGGATGGCCGACCCCGACCGCGACGTGTTCGTCATGGTCGGCGACGGTTCGTACCTGATGATGGCCACCGAGCTGGTGACCGCCGTGCAGGAGGGCCTCAAGGTGATCGTGGTGCTGGTGCAGAACCACGGGTTCGCCTCGATCGGGTCGCTGTCGGAATCGCTGGGGTCGCAACGGTTCGGCACGTCCTATCGGTACCGCGGGGAGGACGGCCGCCTCGACGGTGACAAGCTGCCGGTCGACCTGGCCGCCAACGCCGCCAGCCTGGGCGCCGACGTGATCCGCGTCGCGACCGCCGCCGAGTTCACCGACGCGGTGAAGGTGGCCAAGGCCAGTGAACGCACCACGGTGATCCACGTCGAGACCGACCCGACGATCTACGCCCCCGACAGCCAGTCCTGGTGGGACGTGCCGGTCAGCCAGACCTCGGCGCTGGAGTCGACGCGCACCGCGCACGAGACCTACGCGCAGTGGAAGCAGGTGCAGCGCCCACTGCTCGGGCCGGCCGAGTGACCCCGGACCCCGAGCTGCGGATCGCGGTCGTCGGGGTCGGCGTGATGGGTGCCGACCACGTCGCGCGGATCACCGACCGGATCACCGGCGCGCGGGTCAGCGTGGTCAACGACGTCTCGGCCGCGCGCGCCGCGCAGGTCGCGGCCATGGCCCCCGGCGCGCGGGTCGAGCCGGACCCGGTGGCGGCCATCGCCGCCGACGACGTCGACGCGGTGCTGCTGGCCTCCCCCGGCCCGGTGCACGAACCACAGCTGCTGACCTGCCTCGAGCACCGGAAGCCCGTGCTGTGCGAGAAGCCGCTGACCACCGATCCGGCCTCGGCGCTCGAGGTGGTCCGCCGGGAGGCCGCGCGTGCGGCGCCGCTGATCCAGGTCGGCTTCATGCGCCGGTTCGACCCGGAGTACCGGCAGCTCAAGGACCTCCTCGACGCCGGGAAACTCGGCCGTCCGCTGGTGATGCACTGCGTGCACCGCAATCCCTCGGTCCCCCCGAGCTTCGATTCGGCGATGGTGGTCAAGGACTCGTTGGCCCATGAGGTCGACGTGACGCGGTTCCTGTTCGGCGAGGAGATCGCCTCGGTGCAGATCATCGCGCCGACGCCGAATCCCGGTGCCCCGCGCGGCATCCAGGATCCGCAGATCGCGATCTTCGCCACCGCGAGCGGCGCCCACGTCGACGCCGAGGTGTTCGTCACCACCGGCGTCGGGTACGAGGTGCGCACCGAGATCGTCGGCCAGCACGGCAACACGACCATCGGCCGCCGGGTCACCCCCGGCTTCCGGGAACACTTCGCGACCGCCTACGACATCGAGGTGCAGTGCTGGGTCGACGCCGTGCGCCGCGGCGCCGCCGCGGGCTCCTATGTCGACGGGCCCACCGCGTGGGACGGCTACGCCGCCGCCGCGGTCTGCGCGGCCGCCGTCGAGTCCCTCGGCACCGGGCAGCGGGTCAGCGTCGAGCTGGCCGCACGTCCCTGAACCGGCCGGCGAATCCGCGCAGCGGGACGTCGGCGCTGGTGAGCAGCCCGGGCGGGGCGGCCACCACCGACGTGATCACGTTGAGCGCGGGTAGACCCGTGACGGTCATGCCGATGGAGGCGAAGCTCGCCGGATCGGACAGGTCCACACCGGGTTTCGGGAAGATCATGTGCTTGTTGTAGATGCACGGGTCACCCTTGATCTGGGTGATGTAGCAGCCCTTGATGTCCCAGCTGGGATCGGTGTGCGGGGTCATCTGCCATTCCAGGTGCGTCTCGACGCGCGGCACACCGTCGACCATGCCCTGGTACTTGATGTAGTTGCCGCCCAGTGACCCCTTGGGCAGCTGGTACCAGCCGAGGTCGACGTCCTTGGTGCAGGCGCCGAGTTCGTAGCTGAACGCCACCTCGTCGAGGTCGAGGCCGAAGCAGTCGGCCATCATCAGCACGCTGTCGGCGAAGACGCGGGTGTACTTCTCCAGCTTGCCGGGGATGGCAGGATCGTCGACGGGTTGGCCGTAGCCGACCTCGATCCAGGTGTCGCGGCTGTGATGGCAGGACACGTCGACGGACTCGATGGTGGTGACGTTCTCGATCTCGGCGACGTCGGCCGAGCAGACCACGCCGAGGATCTGGTTGACCCCGGGGTTCATCCCGGTGCCGTAGAACGTCGACCCGCCCTTCTCGCAGGCCTCGGCCAGCAGTCGGCTGACCGGCTTCCCCGACGGGTGCGGGTGATTGGTGTCGCGGTGCCAGCCGGTGATCCAGTCCGCCGTGGTGACGATGTCGATGCCGGCCTCGAGCACCGTGACGTAGAGGTCCTCGTCGGGGAACACGCCGTGGAAGGTCACGACGTCAGGGCGGGCGGCGATGATCTCGTCGACCGTGCCCGTGGCGGTCACCCCGATCGGGTCGAGGCCGACGATCTCACCCGCGTCGCGGCCGACCTTCTCCGGTGTGTAGCAGTGCAATCCGATCAGCTCGAGGTCCGGGCGGTGGCGGATGCGCTTGATCATCTCGCTGCCGACGTTGCCGGTCGCGACCTGGAACACCCGGACCGGTTCGTGCGGGGATGTCATATCGCTGCGCCCTTCTTTTGTGTCGAGGCCAGGTCCGCGGCGCTGCCGCCGCGACCGTCGGGGTAGAACTGCATGGCCCACCGGCGGATCGCGGTGAATCCCTCGTACTCCGAGGCCGACAGCGCGGGCGGATCGGAGTAGCGCTGGTGGCTCCAGATGTGGATGTCCTGGCGGAACTGCCGGATCACCTCGCGGCCGAACTCGGCGGCCTTCTCGGCGGCCCGCGGCGTGTCGTTCCCGGGCGTCCTGCCGATGTAGACCATGAACCGCACGTCGGAGGTGCGGTCGTCGACGGGGGTGATCGCCGAGATCGTGCGGTTGTCGATCATTCCCCAGCTCTTGGTCACCGCGATGCCGAGCCCGCCGTTGATGGCCTCGACACCGCTGCGGACATCGTCGATCGACTGCTGGTCGTCGCCCTCGAACGTGATCGTGAAGTCGACGTGCGCCACCGGGTTCGCGAAGTCGTGGCGGGTGAAGATCGGGTTGATCGGCGTTTGGTGCACGTACTTGAAATGCGCGAAGTCGACGCCGTTCTCGAGCACGTACTGCGGGTGCATCTCGTGGCCCTGCTCGAACAGGCGCTGCTGCGGATAGTAGTCGTCCGCACTGCGGCCGTCGTCGAACGAGGCGAACACGTCGGGCGCGTCGAAGAACGGCGCGCGCCCCAGCGTGTCGTGCCAGATGTAGATCGACGAATTGCATTCGACCACCGGATAAGTCGTCATGCGACGGCCGCGGTTGGGCCTGCTCTCATACGGGATGCACACGTTGCGGCCCTCGGCATTCCATTGCCAGCCGTGAAACGGGCACTGGATCACCTCGCCGACCACGTGACCGCCGAAGCCGAGATGAGCCCCGAGATGTTCGCAGTAGGCGTTCATCACCGTCACCCGCCCCGACTTCGACCGCCAGGCGACCATCTCCTCGCCGAAGTACTTCATCGCGTGGACGTCTCCGACGCCGACCTCGTCGGACCACGCGACCTGGAACCAGCCCGTCGGCGTCATGGACAGTGGCGGCTTGGCCATTGCACGAGAATCACAGAGGCCTCTACGATTCGTCAAGTGGTGGAGACGACGCGGCGGCCCAACCGGCGCGGGCAGGCGACGCGCGACGGCATGCTCGACGCGGCGCTGCGTGCGTTGGCCACCGGCGACGCCGCCGCGGCCTCGGCCAACCGGATCGCCAAGGACGCCGGCGCCACGTGGGGAGCCGTGAAGTACCAGTTCGGCGACATCGACGGACTGTGGGCGGCGGTGCTGCGCCGCACCGCCGAACGACGCGGGGAGTTGCCGATGCGCCCCGACCGCGAGGCCCCGCTGCGCACCCGGGTGGCGACGATCATCGACACCCTCTACGAAGGCCTGACCGCGCCCGACTCGCGGGCGATCGAAACCCTGCGCCGGGCGCTGCCCCGCGACAGCGGCGAACTGGAGCGCACGTATCCGAAGACGGCCGCCGAGCTGGCGTCCTGGGGTCGGAGCTGGATCGAGGCCTGTCAACAGGCGTTCGCCGACGTCGACGTGGACCCACAGCGCATCCGCGAGGTCGCCGCCTTCATCCCCGGCGCGATGCGCGGCATCACCTCCGAACGCCAGCTGGGCACCTACTCCGACCTGGACCTGGCGCGCACCGGGCTGACCAACGCGATCGTCACCTATCTGCAGGCCCGGCCTGACTAGTTTCTTACGGTGCGCGCCCACCCGCGTCCCGTCGGAGCGTGCCGGGTAGTCGCCACGCATGAAGCGCTGGCTCGCACCGCTGGTCGCCGTCGCCATGCTGAGCGGCTGCAGCCAGCCCGCCCAGCCATCCGGTCCGGCGCCGGCGGCCACCCCGACCACCACCGGCCTGCTCCCGAGCGGGGTGCCGACCGAAGGGACCCGTCCCCCTGACGCCGACCTGCCCCCACCGGCCGAGCCGCAACGCGCACCGGCACAGACCGATCCGGTGCCCGGCCGCACCGTGCCCGTCGGCCGCGCGCCCGAGGGCATCGTCGTCGACGCCGTCACCCGCACCGTCGCCGTCGCCACGCGCGATCCGAACGAACTGGTGCTGCTCGACGCCGACACCGGCCGGATCACCGGTCGCACGCCCCTGCCCGGTTTCGTGCGCCACCTGCAACTCGCCGCACCCGGCGGACCCGTGCTGGTGCCGGTGGAGAGCGCCAACGCGCTGCTGCGTGTGCAGCTGCCCGGCGGTCGCGCCGAATCGCAGATCATCACCGGCACCGTCCCGCACGATGCGTCGCAGGCGCCCAACGGCACGGTGTTCGTGGCCAACGAACTCGGCGGCACGGTCGCCGCGGTGCGCGGCGACGCCATCGTCAAGGTGTTCACCGACAGCGTGCAGCCGGCCGGGCTGGCGCCGGTGGGCGACGCGATGGGCCTGCTCGACGTCCGCAAGAACGACCTCACCGTCTACGACGCGCAGGCGCTGACCATCGTCGGCGCCACACCCGCCGGTGCGGGACCCACCCACCTGGTCGCCGACCGGCACGGCCGGCTGATCGCCGCCGACACCCGCGGCGACGCGGTGCGGGTGTTCACGGCCCTGCCGGCGCCGCGTGAAGTGGGCTCGGTGGCCCAGCCCGGCGGCCCGTACGGGATCGCCTACGACCCGACCCGCGACCGGCTGTGGGTGGCCTCCTCGGGCACGAACGAGGTGGTGGGGTACGACATGGCCGACACCACGCCGCGGGAGGTGCGGCGGCTGCCCACCGTGCGGAACCCCTACACGGTGGGCGTCGACGCGACCACCGGCCGGCTGTTCGTGGCCGGAGTCACCGACGGGGTCGTGCAGCTCATCGACGTCCCCGCCTAGGCTGGACACATGGGCCGGGTCACCGCACGCAGACGTGTGCACCACGTGACGGCCGCCGACGTGGTCGCGCGCCCGGAGACACTCGCGGTCGAGGAACCACTCGAGCTGCGGGTGGGCGGTGAGCCGCTCACCGTCACGATGCGCACCCCCGGCTCCGATGTCGAACTCGCTCAGGGCTTCCTGCTCACCGAGGGCGTCATCGGCGACCGCGACGACGTGCTGACCGTGCGGTACTGCCGCGGCGAGGGGCCCGACGGCGTCAACACCTACAACGTCCTCGACGTGGCCCTCGCGCCGCACGTGCCGCCGCCGGGCACCGACGTGCGCCGCAACTTCTACACGACCTCGTCGTGCGGGGTGTGCGGCAAGGCGTCACTGGACGCGGTCCGGCTCATCAGCAGGCACGGCCCCGGCGACGATCCCACGGTGGTCGCCGCCGACACGCTGTCGGCACTGCCGGACCGGCTGCGCGCCGCCCAGAAGGTGTTCGCCAGCACCGGGGGGCTGCACGGCGCCGCACTGTTCAGCGTCGACGGCGAGATGCTGGTGGTCCGCGAGGACATCGGCAGACACAACGCGGTCGACAAGGTGATCGGCTGGGCGCTGGAGAACGGCCGCATCCCGCTCACGGGTACCGTACTGCTGGTCAGCGGCCGGGCGTCGTTCGAGCTGACCCAGAAGGCCGTGATGGCCGGTATCCCGGTGCTGGCCGCGGTGTCGGCACCGTCGTCGCTGGCCGTCGACCTCGCCGCGCAATCGGGTCTCACCCTGGTGGCGTTCCTGCGCGGGACGTCGATGAACGTCTACACGCGGCCCGACCGCGTCAGCCGCTGATCTCCACCGGATCTCCACGCAACCTCCAAGCTCCGGGACACACGTACGGCGAGCATTTTCGCCATGCCGGAAATCCTCATCGCCTCCATGTCCCCCATCGGCCACATCGGCCCGCTGCTGCACCTTGCTCGCGGTCTGATCGACCGCGGCGACCGCGTGACCGTGCTGACCTCGGCGGCCCGCGCCGACCTGATCCGGTCGGCCGGGGCACGGCCCCGCGCGCTGCCGCCACAGACCGACATCGACGAAACCCGCTTGAACGCACTGTTTCCCGGCCGGGAAGGCACGTCGGGCATCCGGCGGGTGAACTTCGACATCACCAACATCTTCGTGGCGCCGATGCCCCATCAGGCCGCCGCGCTGGCCGAGGCGTTTGCCGAGACCCGCTACGACGCCGTCATCGCCGACGCGGCGTTCTTCGGGATCCTGCCGTTCCTGCTCGGCGATCCCCACTCGCGACCGCCCATCCTGACCTACACCACCACACCGCTGTTCCTCAGCAGCCGCGACACCGCGCCGGGCGGACTGGGGATGGCGCCGTCGTCGACGCCGCTGGGCCGGGTGCGCAACCGGGTGCTGACCGCGCTCACCCACAAGGTGCTGCTGCGCGGCAGTCAGTCCGCCGCCGACGACCTGCTACACCGGATGAACAGCCCGGCGCTGCCCATGTTCCTCACCGACGCCGGAGTTCTCGCCGACCGCTTCATCGTGCCCACGGTCCCCGACTTCGACTATCCGCGTAGCGATCTGCCGGCGCATGTGCGCTACGTCGGCGCAGTCCACCCGGCGCGCACCCAGTCGTTCCTGGCACCGGACTGGTGGGGCGTGCTCGACAGTGGGCGGCCCGTCGTGCACGTCACCCAGGGCACCATCGACAATGCGGACCTGGGCCGGCTGCTGCTGCCCACCCTCGAGGCGCTCGCCGACGAGGACGTCGTGGTCGTGGCCACCACGGGCGGGCGCGCCGTCACCGAGATCGGCACCGCCCTGCCGCCGAATGCTCATGTGGCGGAGCTCCTTCCGCACGACATCCTGCTGCCGATGGTCGACGTGATGGTCACCAACGGCGGCTACGGGGCCGTGCAGCGCGCCCTGTCGTCGGGGGTGCCGCTGGTCGTCGCCGGCAACACCGAAGACAAACCCGAGGTCGCCGCCCGCGTCGCGTGGGCGGGTGCGGGCATCAACCTCAAGACGGGCACCCCGTCGCCCGCGGCGGTCCGCGCCGCGGTGCGCGCGGTGCTCGACGACGGGCGCTACCTCGCCAACGCCCGACGGTTGGAGGCCGCGTTCGCCCGCCGCGACGGGGTCGCCGAGATCGGCGCGCTCGTCGACGAGGTCGTCGCCGAACGCGTCCGGGTGGTGCACCGATGACCCGCTATTCGTGTGCCGACCCGTTCTGCCTCCCACCCCTACCCGACACCACACCCACCAGGAGCACACCTCATGAAGAACCCCGGCCCGATCCTCACCCTGACCGCGGTGGCCTGCGCCGGCGCTGGCATCTGGCTCGCCAACGTCTCCCACGAATCCGGTGCCGCCGCACCGGCGACCGTAGCGGCAACCACCGCGGTCCCGGCTGCTGCTGAACCAGAAGTCGAGGCACCGCGGAGTTTCCCGCAGCAGGCGCGGTATCTCGCCGACATCCCGACTCGCAACGGAACCCTGGCCGTGGACCTCAGCGTCGACGGGGACCGGGCGCGCGCCTACGCCTGCGACAACCGCGGCACCGAGGTGTGGCTGCGCGGTCAGGTGGCCGCCGGCGCTGTGCACCTGGCCAACACCGACGGCACCAGCACACTCGACGCCCGGCTCACCGACGCGGGCCTGAACGGCACGCTGCAGGTCGCCGACAGCCGGTGGACCTTCTCCGCCGCTCCGGTCGGGAGCAGCTATGGCTCCTGACACGGTGCGACTGCCCGCCCGGCACCGCGGCGATGTCGCGCTGGCGTTCGCCGTCGTCGCCGGTGCCCTGGTCGCCGTCGCCCTCGGCGCGTTCGGGACGCTTCACGAACCGCGGTTCTTCTCGGTCAACGTCGCAGGATTCTCCAGCGGCACCGCCGTCAAATCCTGGCTCGCGACGGTCGCCGTCGCGCTGGCCGTGTTCCAGCTGATCTCCGCTTTCGCGATGTACCGCCTGTGGCCGCGTGGCGCCGCGCCGCGCTGGACAGCCACGGCGCACGTCTGGTCGGGTCGGCTGGCGGTCCTGGTCACGGTTCCGGTCGCCGTGCACTGCCTCTACGCGCTCGGCGTTTCCGGCGCCGACACCCGGGTGCTGTTCCACTCGCTGTTCGGATGCTTCTTCTACGGCGTCTTCGTGACGAAAATGCTGTTGTTGACCCATCGGCGGCTGCGGCCGTGGATCATTCCCCTCGTCGGCGGGGTGCTGTTCTTCAGCCTCGTCTACGTGTGGCTGACGTCCGCGTTGTGGTTCTTCCAGACCAGCGGCCTGACGGTGTGAGAGAAAGGCGACTCGATGCGGATGCATTCGGTGCGGGCGCCCCGGCGCCACGTGGTGATCGGCGCGGGACTCGGCATGGTCACCGCGGTGCTGGCCGCCTGCACCACCTACGGCAAGAAGCCGGAACCGACGGCCGAAGCGCCGGCCGGCGGTGCCGCCCAGCCCGACGCGCTGACCACCACCGCGGACGTCCCGGTGGGGTCGGGGGTGATCGTCGGCGACACCGTGATCACCCAGCCCACCGCAGGCACCTTCACCGGATTGTCGACGACCTGCACGCACGCCGGCTGCACAGTGTCCGAGGTGGTCGACGGCCAGATCGTCTGTCCGTGCCACGGCAGCCGGTTCAACCTCGACGGATCGGTGGCCAAGGGGCCGGCCACCAAGCCCCTGGGGCCGCGGGCGGTCACCGTGCGCGGCGACGAGATCGTCGCGACGTAATCGGGGGACCGCCACGCAGGTAGGCTGGGTGACACCAGCCGACGACCCCAGGGATTCACGTGGCAATCAGAAGGGTCGCGGCCTACGCGCACCTGAGCGACGCAGACGTCGACACGCTGACCGCAGAGCTCGACGCCATCCGTGCCGACGTCGAAGCCTCGCTGGGCGCGCGTGACGCCGCCTACATCCGCCGCACCATCCGCGCGCAGCGGTTGCTCGACGTGGCGGCGCGGATCGTGGTGCACCGCAGCCGTAGCCGTGCGACCTGGCTGCTGGGTACCGTCGCGCTCGCCACCGCCAAGTCGATCGAGAACATGGAGATCGGACACAACGTCGGTCACGGTCAGTGGGATTGGATGAACGATCCCGAGATCCACTCGAACACGTGGGAGTGGGACATGGCCGGGCTGTCGTCGCAGTGGCGGTACTCGCACAACTACACCCACCATGTGTTCAACAACGTCATCGGCGTGGACGACGACCTGGGTTTCGGCGTGTTGCGGGTATCCCCCGACCAGGAGTGGAAACCGGACTATCTGGTGTCGCCGCTGCGGAATCTGTTGCTGGCGCTGATATTCGAGTGGGGAATCGCGCTGCACGGGTTGCACGCGGCGCGCGACCGCGCACTGCTCGCCGGCGGCTCGAAGGGCGGCCGGGAGCTGGCGGCCAAGGTCGGCAGGCAACTGAGCAAGGATTACCTCCTGCTGCCCGCGCTCAGTGGGCGGCGTTTCCGGCGCACGCTCGCGGCCAACGCCACGGCCAATGTGCTGCGCAACCTGTGGGCCTACGTGGTCATCTTCTGCGGGCACTTCCCCGACGGCGCGGAGAAGTTCGACCGCGTCGTCCTCGACGGGGAGACCCGCGGCGAGTGGTACCTACGGCAGATGCTCGGCAGCGCGAACTTCCACGCCGGCGCCGTGCTGGCGTTCCTGAGCGGCAACCTGTGCTACCAGATCGAACACCATCTGTTCCCGGACCTGCCGAGCAACCGGCTGGCCCAGATCGCGCGGCGGGTGCGGGCGCTGTGTGCGGAGTACGACCTGCCCTACACCACGGGCCCGCTACCCCGGCAGTATTTCCAGACGTTCCGGGCCATCCACAAGTACGCGTTGCCGGACCGGTTCCTCAAGGGGACGCCCGACGCCGCGCTTGTGCACTGAACGTCGCGAGAGACCGGGCTAGGCGCTCTTCTCGCGGCGCTCGTTGCGCGGTGGCTTGCGCGGCACGATCGTCGGCAGCACGTTGTCGTCGACGGTCTCCTTGGTCACCACGACCTTGGCGACGTCGTCGCGGCTGGGGATGTCGTACATCACCGGCAGCAGGACTTCCTCCATGATCGCGCGCAGGCCGCGGGCGCCGGTGCCGCGGTGGATGGCCTGGTCGGCGATGGCCTCGAGCGCGTCGTCGGCGAACTCCAGCTCGACGCCGTCCATCTCGAACAGCCGGGTGTACTGCTTGACCAGCGCGTTCTTCGGCTCCGAGAGGATCTTGACCAGCGAGTCCTTGTCCAGATTGGTCACCGAGGCGACGACCGGGAGACGGCCGATGAACTCCGGGATCAGACCGAACTTGATCAGGTCCTCGGGCATGACCTCGGCGAAGTGGTCCTGGGTGTCGATCTCGGCCTTGCTGCGCACCTCGGCGCCGAAGCCCAGGCCGCGCTTGCCGACCCGGTCGGACACGATCTTCTCCAGTCCGGCGAAGGCGCCGGCCACGATGAACAGCACGTTCGTCGTGTCGATCTGGATGAACTCCTGATGCGGGTGTTTGCGACCGCCCTGCGGCGGCACCGAGGCCTGGGTGCCCTCGAGGATCTTCAGCAGCGCCTGCTGCACGCCCTCGCCGGACACGTCGCGGGTGATCGACGGGTTCTCGCTCTTGCGGGCGATCTTGTCGACCTCGTCGATGTAGATGATTCCGGTCTCGGCGCGCTTGACGTCGTAGTCGGCGGCCTGGATCAGCTTGAGCAGGATGTTCTCGACGTCCTCACCGACGTAGCCCGCCTCGGTGAGCGCGGTGGCGTCGGCGATCGCGAACGGGACGTTGAGCATCTTGGCCAGCGTCTGCGCCAGGTAGGTCTTCCCACAACCGGTGGGGCCGAGCATCAGGATGTTGGACTTGGTCAGCTCGACCGGCTCGGAGCGCGAGTCGCGGGACTTCTCGCCGGCCTGGATGCGCTTGTAGTGGTTGTAGACCGCGACGGCCAGCGTGCGTTTGGCGGTGTCCTGTCCGATGACGTAGCTCTCGAGGAACTCGCGGATCTCGGCGGGCTTGGGCAGCTCGTCGAGTTTCACGTCATCGGCGTCGGCCAGTTCCTCTTCGATGATCTCGTTGCAGAGATCGATGCACTCGTCACAGATGTACACGCCGGGACCGGCGATGAGCTTCTTGACCTGCTTCTGACTCTTGCCACAGAACGAGCACTTCAGCAGGTCACCGCCGTCTCCGATACGCGCCATGGTGGTGGGGTCCTACTTTCCTGTCGACGTCGGTCAATCGGATCAGTGGGTTTGCGTGGGGCACTCGAAGAGGCCTTGTTCCCGACGCTACCCGTTCACTCCGGCGCGGTGCGACCGTTAGAGCCGAATCGCGTCGGTGGTATTCAGCTGTGTCGCGTCAACATATCGCCTGACGCGCCCGGTTGCCGCTCGCCACGCGCCGCCGTGTCGCTGGCGTGTCGCCACCGTGACCGGAAACGCAGAACGGCCTGGAGCCAACGATACCGCGCGCGGCACCGTCGGCTTCCGGGCCGAACAGCGAACGTAGCTCGATCAGGACGACTGGGCGGACAGCTTCCGGTACTCGAGCACCGTGTCGATGATCCCGTACTCCTTGGCCGCCTCTGCGGTGAGGATCTTGTCGCGGTCGGTGTCCTTGCGGATCACGTCGGCCGGCTTGCCGGTGTGGCGCGACAGGGTCTCCTCCATCAGCGTGCGCATCCGCTCGATCTCGGCGGCCTGGATCTCCAGGTCGGAGAACTGGCCCTGGATGACGCCGCCCAGTGCGGGCTGATGGATCAGCACGCGGGCGTTGGGCAGCGCGAGGCGCTTGCCCGGGGTGCCCGCGGCCAGCAGCACCGCGGCGGCCGAGGCGGCCTGCCCCAGGCACACCGTCTGGATGTCGGCGCGCACGTACTGCATGGTGTCGTAGATCGCCATCAACGAGGTGAACGAGCCACCGGGCGAGTTGATGTACATGGTGATGTCGCGGTCGGGATCGAGCGACTCCAGGACCAGCAGCTGGGCCATGATGTCGTTCGCCGACGCGTCATCGACCTGCACCCCGAGGAAGATGATGCGTTCCTCGAAGAGCTTGTTGTACGGGTTCGACTCCTTGACGCCGAAGCTCGAGTGCTCGATGAACGACGGCAGGATGTAGCGCGCCTGCGGCTGCACGCGCGGGTCCAGGGCCGGGTGGATTGACGGGTGTTGATTGTCGGTCATTTGTCGAGTCCTGCTCCTGGTCCTGAGCCGTTGATGCTGGCGCTGGTGATGATGTGGTCGACGAAGCCGTACTCGAGGGCTTCCTGCGCGGTGAACCAGCGGTCGCGGTCGGAGTCGGCCTCGATGCGCTCGATGCTCTGCCCGGTGAACTCGGCGTTCAGCCGGAACATCTCCTTCTTGATCACCGCGAACTGCTCGGCCTGGATCGCGATGTCCGCCGCGCCACCGGTGATGCCACCCAGCGGCTGGTGCATCAGGATGCGGGCGTGCGGCAGCGCGTACCGCTTGCCCTTGGTGCCCGCGGCGAGCAGGAACTCACCCATCGAGGCGGCCATGCCCATCGCGTAGGTGGCCACATCGCACGGCGCGAGCACCATCGTGTCGTAGATCGCCATGCCCGCGCTGATCGAGCCGCCGGGCGAGTTGATGTAGAGGTGGATGTCCTTGGTGGGGTCCTCCGCGGACAGCAGCAAGATCTGAGCGCACAGGCGGTTGGCGATGTCGTCGTCAACCTGCGACCCCAGGAAGATGATGCGTTCGGCGAGCAACCGCTCATAGACCGAATCCTGGAGCGTCAGTCCCGGCGCCCCGCCACGCATAACAGTCACGACTGGATACCTGCTTTCTCTTACGTCTCGATCGCCGTCGTCGTCGGTGTCTCGTCTCGATACCGACACTAACCAACACGCGACGGCGTGCACTCCCTGACGGGGGCGCGTTCGCTCACAGCGTCACTTGGTGTCGGTGGATGCCTCGTCGGCGTCATCGTCGGCGACGTCGTCGGCGTCTTCGGGGACCTCGAGCTCAGGGGTCTCCGCCTGCGCGTCACCGGACGGGCCGAAGAACTCGTCGGTGTCGATCTCGTTGCCGTCGGTGTCCTTGACGGTGGCGCCGTGCACCACCGCGGCGATGGTCAGGCCGCGGCGCACGTCGGCGAACATCGCGGGCAGCTGGTTGTTCTGCTGGAGGATCTGCAACAGCTGCTGCGGCTCCAGGCCGTACTGACGCGACATCAGCACCAGCCGCTCGGTGAGGTCCTGCTGGCCCACCTGGACGTCGAGCTCATCGGCCAGCGCGTCCATCAGCAGCTGGGTCTTGATGGCCTTCTCGGCGTTGGTGCGGTTCTCGGTGTCCCACTCCTCGCGGGTGGTGCCCTGCTCGGTGAGCTGCTGGGCGAACCGGTCCTCGTCGTGGTCGAACGGGTGGATCGCGTTGTGCAGGGAGTCGTCGACCTGGGCCTGCACGATCTTCTCGGGCAGCGGCACCTCGGTCTGCTCGAGCAGCAGCTCGAGCGCCTTGTCCCGGATCTGCTCGGCCTGCTGGACGCGCTTGACCCGGCGCACCTGCTCGATGAGGCTCTCCTTGAGCTCGTCGATGGTGTCGAACTCGCTGGCCAGCTGGGCGAACTCGTCGTCGGGCTCGGGGAGTTCGCGCTCCTTGATCGACTTCACCGTGACCGTGACCTGAGCTTCCTTACCGGCGTGCTCGCCGGCGGCCAGCGTGGTGGTGAACTCCTTGCTCTCCCCCTCCGACAGGCCGACGATCGCGTCGTCGAGTCCGTCGATGAGCTGGCCGGAGCCCACCTCGTGGGACAGGCCCTCGGTCGTGGCCTCAGGGACGTCCTTGCCGTCGACGGTGGCCGTCAGGTCGATCGAGACGAAGTCGCCGGTCTGGGCGGGACGCTCGACGCCGGTCAGCGTGCCGAAGCGGGCGCGCAGGTTATCGAGCTCGGCGTCGACCTCGTCGTCGTCGACCGCGATCGGGTCGACGGTGATCTCCAGGGCCGACAGGTCGGGCAGGGTGATCTCGGGGCGGACGTCGACCTCGGCGGTGAAGACCAGGTCCTCGCCGTATTCCTTCTTGGTGATCTCGATCTCGGGCTGGCCGAGCGGCTGCACCTCCGAGCTCGTCACGGCCTCGGTGTAGCGGCCGGGGACGGCCTCGCCGACGACCTGGTCGAGCATGGCCTCACGGCCGACCCGGGCCTCGAGCAGCTTGCGCGGCGCCTTACCGGGCCGGAAGCCGGGCAGCCGGACCTGCTTGGCGAGCTCCTTGAACGCCCTGTCGAAGTCGGGCTCGAGTTCTGTGAAGGGCACCTCCACGTTGATGCGCACCCGGGTGGGGCTCAACTTCTCGACGGTGCTCTTCACTGCGGTCACTCCTCATGTGTGGGTATTCGGTGGTGCGGTTGCGTGTTGTCGGGGTGACAGGATTTGAACCTGCGGCCTTCCGCTCCCAAAGCGGATGCGCTACCAAGCTGCGCTACACCCCGCGCACGTCGCGGTCCGCGCTGCGCTCGCACGCGTCGCTGACCACGCGAGATACTACGGCTTCCACGCGTGGGCTCTGCGCGCGAGGCGACCAATTGGCTTTGATCCGGTGCGCGCCGGTACGATCTGCTGCGCAACATGCGGGCGTAGCTCAATGGTAGAGCCCTAGTCTTCCAAACTAGCTACGCGGGTTCGATTCCCGTCGCCCGCTCCACCGGCTACCAGGGGTAACCCGGTAGCACAAGCGTTCGACTCGCCCGGCGGTCCCTTAACGGTCCCTTGCGCCTGCTTGTCGCAGCGCAGTGCCATACTCCACGCGAATGACGAGTCGGAGGGGTTCTGCGGGATGTTGGACTGGCTGAAAGATGGCCTGACCATCGCCGACTCTGGCTTCGCCGTGCTGGGCGGCCTGATTCTTGCTGCCGGATACAGCATTAGGCCTCTGCGGCGACGGTGGCAACGCAGGCCTTCGCAGGTACATAAGCAGTAGGCCGAAAAACTCGACCAAGTTGGCCTCGGTCGACCCCTGGAAACGATCGAAGCGGTGCTGGGATCACCTCACCTTCTCAACCGGTGGAACACGCCAGAAGGTCGGGGTGAAGAACGGATCTACCGATTGCCAGGTGCCTGAGTGGTGCTGCACCCACGTGAGGACGCAGTGGCGGCCTACTCAATCACCATCACTGACGACGACGCCGCGACGAAAGCCCCGTCGAGCTGATTCATCCGCCCCGATAGCGGCTCTACCAGCGGTTCCACAGTGCCCCGAGTCGGACTCGAACCGACACTGGGCGGATTTTAAAGTCCGCTGCCTCAGCTCGGAGCCCGACGCGTTACAGAGGTCTGCGCGCAGAGCCCGCATTCGTCAGCAGCAAGGCTGCCTCGTTGTAGGGAAACGCTCGGTAGAGCAGCCGGGAACGCGGTATGACGAGGGCCGCGGCCTCGGCCTTGCTCACCACCCGTGGGTTGACGAGCGCGACAGCCCGTCCACGCTTGCGCAGCACCGTCGGTCCGCCGGCCAGCACGTTCTTCAACCAGTCCGTATGCAGACCGTAGCCAATGAGGATGGCGTAGCCATCATGGGTCTCGAATACCAAAAGGGGCGTTCGATATCGCTTACCCGACTTCCGCCCGACGTGCTCGAGCCTCCCGAGGCTCGGAAGCCACGGTGAGATCGTGCGAGCCGCCGGATTGGTGACTCGCTTGTTGAACTCTGCGATTCGTCGAGGCACGCGCATTCTCGGAGTCTAAGTATTGGTCGAAATGAGTGACTGCTGCAGAGCCAAACACTCCGCGCGGTCCCGTTCTGGTCCCGTAGACACGGCCGAACGGCACCCATACCGACGGCGGACCGTAAACGATCCGGATCCGTACTCAAAACCTGCTCAAGGCCGGTTTTCGCCGCCGGTTCACGTCCGCTACCAGCACAGTTCCGAACCCGTGTTCGATGCATCGCCCTGGTCTTCCAAACTAGCTACGCGGGTTCGATTCCCGTCGCCCGCTCCACCGGCTATCAGGGGTAACCCGGTAGCACGCTTGTTCGAACGATTCGGAAACCTTGCCAATACCCCCGACTGTGCCGGGGCGGTGGCGCGTACCGAGTGGGCTCGTGGTGGATCCTCCCGGTCGGGGGTCACAGGTCGAGCACCACCGGTTCGACGGGGCGGCTGCAGCAGATCAGCACGTTGCCCGCGGCGGGTGGTTCCAGCGGTTCGGGGTCGTAGCTGACCGCGCCGCTGAGCAGCGCGGTCTCACAGTTGTGGCACACCCCCGTCCGGCAGGACCACCGTGTCGGCACGTCACACGCCTCGGCGAGTTCGAGCAGGCTCGGGTAGGCCGACCCGAACGGCGCGATCACCGCGCTCCGCGCGAACGACACCTCCGGTCCTGTGCCGGGCGGCCCCTGGGGCGGATGCGGCGCCTTGCCGGTGCGTGCCGCGATGCCGGGCGTCAGGGCGGCGCCCGCACCGAAGGTCTCGACGTGCACGCGCGACGGTGCGTAACCGGCGTCGACCAGCGCGTTGCTCATCTGCCGCATGAAGCTGTCCGGGCCGCACAGGTACGCCTCCGCGTCGCGCGGAACGCCGAGTGCGTCGATGACGTCGGGGCCGATTCGCCCCGCGGCGGTGTAGTCGGCGCCTTCGAGGTCCTCGAGACGGGGCCTGCTGTAGCGGACGTGCCAGTGACCGTGAACGAGTTGATCGACCAGAGCGCGGCTTTCGACGGCGAAGGGGTGTTCGGATCCGTCGCGGGCGCCGTGCACCCACCACACCTCGCGGGTCGACCGCTCGCCGACCAGCGCGTGCAGCATCGCCAGCACCGGTGTCACGCCGACACCGGCGGACAACAACAGGATGGGGTGGTCGCCGGCGCCGAGGTAGAACACCCCACGCGGTGCGGAGACGTCGAGGTGTTGGCCGGCGCGGACGTGCTCACGGATGAAAGTGCTGCCCAGTCCGTGCGGTTCGACCTTGACGCCGATGCGGTAGGACGAGGCACCGGGCTGGTTCGACAGCGAGTAGGTGCGAATCATCGGCGCCGCGCCCGGGGCGGTCGACAACCGCAGCGCGACGGACTGGCCGGGCAGCCACTCGGGCAGGGCTGCGCCATCGGGGTCGGCGAGGGTCAACGCCACGACGCTGCGGCTTTCGTCGTGCACCTCGGTGACGGCCATCCGCCGGAACCCGGCCCACGCCGGTGGCGGCACCTTCGCGGCCTCGGTGAGCCCGGCGTTGCCCTCGCCGTCGCCGTGTGCGACGAGGCTTTCCAGCGACGCCCTCCATCCCGGGCTGAGCGCGTCGATCCGCAGGGCGCGTTCCAGCGCGTCGCGCGGATGGCCCGGCAGGTAGAGCAGCGCGTCGATCTCGGCGACGGTGACGTGTTCGGGCCCGTCGCTGATTTTGTCGATCGACCGGCCGGCCTCGACGAGCCCTTGCTCGATGACACGGCAGTAGAAGCCCGGCCGGCGGTGGGACACCAGCAGCGCGGCCATCCGCGGCTCGCCCAACCGGAGTCCGACGCGGTAGCAGGTGACCCGTGGCTGCGTGACCTCCAGTACCGCGCCGCCGATCCGGTAGCGGTCACCGATGCACACCTCGTCGTCGGGGAGGCCGTCGACGGTGAAGTTCTCGCCGAAGTGGCCGGGCCGCAGATCGTCGCGGCCGAGTATGCGGGCCCAATGACGGTACGAGTCGAGTTGGTAGACCAGCACCGCGCGCTGTTCGCCACCGTGACCGCCCAGATCGCCTTGGCCGTCGCCGTCGATGTTGAGCCGGCCGGCCATGCGCGGGCCGTCGACCGGAGCCTTCCACGCCCCGGTGAAGACAGTGCGCCCCAGCCAGGCAACGTCTTTGGGCAGGCCCACGTTGACGGAAACGAGCGTCGCCACAGGCGCCTCCGAAATATCGTCGATGTAGCCGACCCGCGCGCGAACGTCTGTCCACAGCTGACTTTCGGGGACCGCCACGTCTCCGCGGTGCTTCATCACCCGTGTATCACGTCCCGTGGGTCCGGCACGGCGTAATTCCCGCTCGTTAAGGAAATCTGCTCCCGTCGCACCCGGAGAGTGAGGCCGGCTCAGCGTTCGGCCAGTGCCGACCACTCGATCGGGGATGCCGCCACGGCACGCCCGGTGGGCCGGATGTAGAGGTCGCGGTAGTAGCTCGGTCCGACCTGTTCCACCAGCCGCCAGCCGTATTCGGCAAGCAGTTCACCGACTCTCTCCGGCACCATTCCCGACTTCCACACCTGACGGCGGCTCCGAAACCGGCGGTACACCGGCTCGGCGCCGTAGAGCTCGGCGCCGTCGATGAAGTCCTGTCGGATGTAGGTGAAGACCAGCTTGCTACCGGGCGCGGCCGAGCTGAGTTGCGCGAGCGTGGCGCGCACCGCCTCGGGGGTGAGGTACTGGGTGACATCTTCCCAGATGAAGAACGTGCGCTGGGTGTTGCGGTATCCGGCCGACTCGAGCTTCCCGATCAGGTCGTCGGTCTCGAAGTCGACGGGAACCAGGCGCACCGAGGCCGGGATGCCGCCGAGCACCCGCTCGACGACCTCGGCCTTGCGGTCGATGTTGAGCTGCTGGTCCACCTCGAACACCGGCAGGTCGCTGTGCCGGGCGATACGGCAGGCACGGGTGTCCAAACCCGCGCCGAGGATCACCACCGCATCGGTCTCGTTCAGCGGATCCGAGAGCCGCTCGTCGATGAAGCGTTTCCGGCACGCGATGCTGGCCCATAGTCCCGGCCCCGACCGGTCGGAGGACGCCAGAGCGGCCTTGCGCACCGCGTCCACCCGCATCAGCCCGACCACGAGGCGCAGCCGGGCGGGCAGGAAGGATTCGGCGAGGTCGTCGTCGACCAGCCGGCGGTCCGGCGCCTCATGATGCTCGATGGCCGCGAGTGCCATGGGCCCGAGTGCCGTCTGCGCGGCAGGGTTGCGGTTGCTCATTCGCGTTGCCCGTCGCCGTACTGACCCATGGGCACCGACCCTACGACCGCGGCCGGCTCATCGGCCGTTCCCTCGCCCATGCTCGGGCGAACTCTTCGACATCCCGGTAGTGAGAACATCGTCGATTCCGCGCGCGGTGACCTTCCATCCCCATCACGCGTCGGGGGGTGAGAGATAAGCGCCCTTCCCACGTCGAGCAAGTTTGCTCTTTCAAAGATGTGTCGCCGCAGCTACCCTGTCTCAGGACACTCGTTGACGCGAGTGACAATTGGGGGGATTTCACTGGTGGGTACTCGAGCATGCCGCATGAGCGGCGCGGCGCTGGCCGTCGGGGTCGGGCTGCTCCTGTCGCCGGGCGTCGCGGCAGCAACCCCCGCCGCCGACTCGCCGGACACCGGCGTATCCGCCGACGCCGGCCCGTCGGCCGGCCCGCAGACCACCGAAGAGACCGGTGCCGACGCAGCCGACGACAGCGACGACGAGGCCGACGGCGAACCCGACGAGACCGACGACGGGGATGAGGCGCTCGGCGATGCCGACCCAGGCGACGACCCGTCGGACAATGATGTCGAACCGCCAGCCGAAACCGCCGACGACGAATTCGACCATCACGGCACGGACGACGAGGCGAAACAACCCCCTGCCGAGGACGAGCCTGCCGACGAACCGGTCGAAGAGGACCGGAGCCTCGTCGATATCCCGACAGACGACGTCGTCGAGGAGCCCGCCGCACCCGTCATCGAAGAGCCCGCGGCTGACCTCCCCGCGCCGACGCCGCAGATCGACCTCGAGGCGCCGACACCGGCGTCGGCACCCGCCGAGATGCCCGCGGCACCTCAAGCCTTCGTCGAGAAGCTGGGCAGTGCCTTCGGTTTGGGCGACACTCCGGCACCGGTCGAGTCACCGGTGTTGTGGACCCTGCTGGCATGGGCGCGCCGCCAGTTCGTCGGCACCACGGCGGCGACCACGGCCGTGCGCTCGTCGGCATCGGCCACGTCGTCGACCTCGACACCGATAACGACGATCAACGTCAAGGACTACGGCGCGGTGGGTGACGGCATCACCGACGATTCGGCCGCCATCAAGGCCGCCGAGGCGGCGCTCACGTCGGGTCAGCGCCTCTACTTCCCCGAAGGCACCTACCGCTTCGCACAGCAGCACCCGGCCGGCCACGCCGCGATCCGGCTCGCCGGCCTGTCGGACGTGACGGTGGAGTTCGCGCCGGGCGCCCGGCTGCTGATGGACAATCTCGACGCCGCCGGGCACGGCACGAGCCACGGCATCCGCATCGAAGGCGCTGCCTCCCATGTGACCATCCTCAACGCCACCGTCGAATGGAAGACCCGGCCGTCAGCGCGCAGCTTCGGTGACGGATTCTCGATCCTGGGGTGGCCGTCGGACAGCCCTCCCCCGCCGGGCTGGACCGGATCGACGGGAACGGTGTCGAACGTCTCGCTGGTCAACGCCCGGGTGGTCAACGCCCCTCAGACCGGGGCGGTGTTCATGGGCGCCTCCGACGTGACCGTCACGAACTTCACCGCGGTCGGCACGCTGGGTGACGGTCTGCACTTCAACGCGAACCGACGCGTCACCGTCGACGGCCTGCTCGCACAGAACACCGGTGACGACGGCCTGGCGTTCGTCACCTACTACGACCCGACGCAACCCTGGACATACGGGCCCGGAGACGGCCCGTTCAACCAGTCGGGACTGGGCGAGTGGAACAACGGTGGCTCCGTGGCCTCCCACATCACTGTGACGGGCGGTGCCGCCAGCGGTGTGCGGGTGCAGGGCGGCTATGACATCACGATCACCGACGTCACCGTGACCGGTAAGGAGTTCGGCCTTCAGGTCAACTCCGCCAAGGCCTCCGGTCCGGGCGACTGGACCAGCCTCGCGTCTCGCGACGTCCGCATCTCCGACGTCACCATCAGCGGAACTCAGACCGGGATCGTCCTCGCCACCAACAACATCGACGGCACCGAACCCGCCATGTGGTGGGACTTCGCAGGGCTGACGATCAGCGATGTCACCATTTACAACTCCCGCAACTGGTCGCTCGCCGTCGAGACACCCGCGACCACCACCAGTAGATTCGCCGGCGTCACCCTGCGCAACATCCACGCCGAGGTCGACGCCGACGTCGGGCCGCTCGGTGGCGGCAACGGCGGCATGCTGTTCGCGTCGCTGCGGGACTCGGTCATCGACAACGTGCGTCTGGTGTCGGTGCACGCCAGCGACATCAATGTCCTCGGCGCATCGCAGATCCGCAGTCAGTACAGCGTCGCGGATCTGCCGTCGTCGAATCTGACGATCGACGGCCTCGTTCTCGAGGGTCCGGGCCGAATCCTGATCCAGGACATCGCCGGCCTCGACGTCGGCGATATCGCCTCCTACGGTGCGCACGGCGCCGCCGTCGAGATTTACCGGGTGAGCAGTGCCTCCTTCGACACGATCGGGGCCCACCTCGCCGGTCGTGGCGCCGGTGCGGGCTGGGGCGTGCGACTGCTGCAGGTCCACGACCTCGACGTCGCGAACATCGAGGTGACCACCGACGACCACATCGGATCCTCTTGGTGGGCGGTCGAACTGGGCGGCGGCAATCCCGAGCAGGACATCGCCGGCGAGGGCGTGCGCATCGAGAACGTCACTTACGTCAGCGGGCGCGACGCGGCCGGCTCGGACATCGTGATCCAGGGTGGGCCGTACGGCCCGGTGGACTGGTACATCAACGCGACCTGGCTGCATCAGGGAGAGGCGTCACCGCAGTGGCGCACGGGCGCGTGGGGCGACACGGCTCCCGCCGCTCACATCCTCAACAACCCGGATTCCTGATAGCGCAGATCCGTGTTCACCTGCCACGGGTCGGCGTCGTCGCCGAAGTAGCGCGCGACGCTCTGCATAGCGCTCAGCATCGCGTGGTCCTGGTTGTCGTAGTGGTGCATGCCGTTGCGCCCCATCGGCCGGAGCGACGGATGCTGCCGGCGCAGGAATTCGCGGATCAGCGCGACGCCCCTCTCCCGCGCGAGATCGTAGACCGGGTAGGCGTATTGCGACCGGACGAAGACGACCGGCTCCACGGCCGACACGATCCCGAAGGTTCGAAGATCGCTTTCGACGATCGACGTCAGGGAGTCGTCATCGGCCGCCCACAGGTCGTCCTCGGCATTGGTGAAGTACTCCAGGCCGAGGTAGGTGCCACCGAATCCCGCCGGGGTCAGCTCCGGGGACCACTCGCAGTAGTTCTGGATGCGCCCCACCCGCATGTGCTCACCCGGGGTGTAGATCCAGTTGTACGGCAGGTCTATCCGCTCGTGGACGGCGACTCCGACGGTGATCAGGGCGCGGTGCTTGAGGGCGGCGGCCGCCGCCCGGACGTACTCAGGTGGCTCGGGCTCCAAGGCTTCGATGAGGGTTTTCAGCGGCATGCTCGAGAACACCGCGTCACCGGAGGCGGTATCTCCGTTGCGCAACTCGACGGTCCACATCCCGCCGTCGCGGCGCACCTTCGTCACTGGTGAATTCAGTGACGCCGCCACGCCGTTGTCCGCAAGCGCCGCCGCCGCCGCTTCCCACAGTTGCCCGGGCCCGAGGCGGGGATACTGGAAGACGTCGCGCGCGGTGAAGTCGTCGACCTTCCGCCAGCGGATCGGCCGAATCCGTTGATTCGCCCATTCGCTCGTCAGCTCAGCCGGATCGGCGAGCCAGGTCTTGCGGACGTAACCGTCGAAGAACAGCGTGTACCAATGACGGCCGAATTCCCTGACGCCCCACTCCTCGAAGCTCTCCGAGCCGACCCGGCGACGCCCGCGACGGAGCAGCCTGGCCGTCACCAGATCGCCGAGGCCGCGGGCTCCGCTGCGGACACCCAACTGGACGAGCAGATCACGGCCGATGAGCGGATACCTCACTCGTCGACCGTGCACCAGGATGGCCGAGCGCCGAGCGACCGAGATCCACTGGTCGGCGGGTAGCAGCGACCGCCAAAGGCCGAGGATGGCCTCGTCTTTGGTGAAGAACCGATGCCCACCGGCGTCGACCCGCCAGTCACCCCGGCGCGGCGCGCGGGCCAGCCCGCCGACGTTGCCGGTCGCCTCGTAGAGCCGGGGTGTGACCCCGCGCTTGACGAGTTCGAGTGCGGCCGTGAGCCCGGCGGGCCCGGCGCCGATGATCAGCGGACTTCCCTTGACGCTCATCGCGTTACCGTCCGCGCCGCTGCGGCACGCGTCGGTAATCGGTGATCAGGTCGTCGATGTGCCGCCGCTGCAGATCGTTGAGCGGAGTCGTCAGGAACACCAGGTGCGCGTACTGGCTCTGCAACGGCAGGAACCCGCTGAGCAACGGCTCCGGCGTGGTGCGGACGATCATGTCGACGTCGCCGATCTCGAAGGCCTCGGTGATATCGCAGCCGTCCCGTTGCGCCCGCCGGTGGGCGGCCCGGAGTTCCTCTCCCGCGTCATAGGCGACGAGAACGTTGATGCGAAAGCCGGCACCGGTCAACGTTTGCTCCGCCGTACGGGCGGCGGACGCGAATTCGTGAGGTACCAGGCCGAGATCGCCGTGGATTCGCACGTTACAGGCGGCGCGATCGAAATGAGCTGGAAGGAGTGTGCTGAAGAAGTGCGTGGATGCCGAATACACGGCATCGAGCTCGTCATCCCGTCGGGCCAGGTTCGCGCGACTCAGGTTGTACACCGACACGGTGCCCACGCCGTGGCCCTGGAGAGCGAGAAGAATATCGATGACCTTTTGCGCACCGCGTCGATATGCGTCGACCAGAGTGGTGTTATTCGCATCCGCCCAACGCCGCAGCCCATCGGGAATCAATCCCACATGCGCCGGACCGTCAGACGGCGATAACTGCACTTATTGAGTGTAGCCGAATTTGCGCCGCATCAAACTATTCTTCCGTCGGACGAAGGACCGCCAGAACAGTCAAGATCAGAATTTTGAGATCTAGAAGCAGCGACCAGTTCTCGATGTAGAAATTGTCGAATTCGGCGCGGTCGGCGATCGAGGTCTGCCCGCGCAGACCATGCACCTGCGCCCATCCGGTGATCCCGGCCTTGACCCGGTGCCGCTCGCCGTAGCGCCGCACATGCATCTCGAACAGTTCCACGAACTCCGGACGTTCGGGACGCGGACCCACCAGGGTCATATCCCCCTTGACCACGTTCAGCAGCTGAGGAAGCTCGTCCAGCGACGTCTTGCGCATGAACTTGCCGATGCGGGTGCGCCGGTCCTCTCCCTCCACTCCTCCGGGCGCGGCTCCCTCCTTCAACTCGAAGGTGGCGCCGGCCGGGGCGGGCCGCATGCTGCGGAACTTCAGGCAGTCGAAGACGACACCGTCGCGCCCCACGCGCGGCTGCCGGAAGAAAATCGGCCCCGGTGAGCTCAGCTTCACCGCGATCGCGAGCCCGATGAGCAGCGGCGAGATCAGCAGCACACCGACCCCGGCGAGCGTCCGACCCAGCCCGTACTTGACGGCGAACTGCCAGCCCTTGGGATCCACCGGGCTCAGCACCATCAGCGGAACCCCACCCAGGTGCTCGATCCTCGCGCTCTCGTTGACGACATCCATCAACCGGGGCACGACACGCACCCGCATCCCGCGCTTCTGCGCCAACTGCGCGCAGCGT
Source organism: Mycobacterium sp. PS03-16 (assembly GCF_004570325.1). GTDB lineage: Bacteria > Actinomycetota > Actinomycetes > Mycobacteriales > Mycobacteriaceae > Mycobacterium. The sequence continues at coordinate 55,977 of NZ_SPQO01000006.1, forward strand.
GACAATTGCTCGCCGGGCACCGACGACGGCGCGACGATGAGGTCCTCAGCACCCGTGGCCTCCGCGGCAGCCTCGAAATCCTCGACGGTGCCCAGATACGGCACGTTGACCAGTTCCGCGTCGGTGGGCGGCACCTCGTCGAGCACGCCGACGGGACGCAGACCGTAGTCCGGCACCTGAGCCATCCGCAGGATGATCTGGTTGGCGATCGGCCCCGAACCCACGATCAGCGCCGGAGCGCCGAAGCGGTACTTGCGCCGCAGGTACCGCTGCACGACCGACCGCAGGAGTCGCACCACCGGGACCAGGACGGCTGCGCACACCCAGATCCGGACCATGACGTCGCTCGGCCGGATGTGTGCGGTGACCTGCTGGCCCTCCGCGAGAGCAGGCACGCGCATCACCATGACGGTCAACGTCGCCAGCACGGACACCGCGACGGCGGTCTCCACCGGCTCCAGTTCGTCCAGGAAACTGCGGTTGAGCTTGCGCTTGTACAGCGACCGGGTGGCCAGAACGATCACCAGTACCGGCACGAACGCCCACGAGTACAGCAGGACATGACGGTCGTCGGTCTTGTCGCCGATCCACCAGTGCGCCAGCAGCACGGCCCACACGGCCGCCCACACGTCGAGCCCGACGGTGATGGCGACGTACCCGGACTCCACGCGCATTCGGTCGAGCAGACCGGGCCGGCTGGTGGCGCCACCGCTGGGGACCGACGCAGCAGCGTCCGTCCGTCTCTGAACTGTCGCCTGACTAGTGGGCGGCATCGCCTGTCGCCTCCGCGTGTGAATGCATCCGTCACTTCCCCCGGGCAAGCCTTTGCACTTTCAACCCTATAGGGGGCAGGCGGGCTACGTGGAGTAATTCGATCGCGCCCCGCTGACCATTAGCTAGCCATACGAATTTCCTCGGCGCGAGGCAGCGTCGGAATTACTGCTGCCCGGCGTCGGAGCCGAACATCTTCTCGGCGGCGAGTTGGGCGAGATCGGTGAGAATGCGGACGTGGCCCGTGCCCCAGAGCCGCGGCTTGACGTCGAATACGCAGATCGTTCCGACGGCGTTGTCCTCCTTATCGGTCAACGGGATTCCGAGGTAGGCGACCACGGTTCCGTCGCGCACTGCCGGATGATTCTTGAACACCGGGTCGGTCCTGGCGTCCTCGAGTAATAACGCCGAGCCGCTTGCCACCGCGTATTGGCAGACGGACCGCTCGAGGGGCGTCTGCCGCACGCCGCCCTCGATACCCACCGAACTCTTGAAGAATTGCCGGTCGACGTCGATCAGTGACATGGCCGCCGACGGGGCGTCCAGCGCGGCGGCCGCCGCCCGGGTGATGCGGTCGTAAGCCTCTTCAGGAGGCGAGTCCAGCAGCCCGGTGGCATAAAGGGCACGCAACCGGTCGGGGTCGGTGACCTCCGACTCGACACTGGGCATCTCGGTCTCGGCAAACACCTTGCACTCGTTGAGATGAGCCATGAGGTCCTTGATCGAGGCGCGGTCGGTGCGCCTCAGATCCGCGACCATCTGTGACGCCACCGCACGGGCCACATACGAGACGACGTCCTCGCCCGCATCACGCGCGCAGTCCTCGAGCCGTCGGTTGAGCCACTCGTCGAACCCTGTCAGTGAACCGGTCACGGAGGAAACGGTATCCGACCCGCCCGCGGTGAAGGACATGAACAGCGGTGACGAGTCGGGACGCTCCTCGGCGACGTAGCCTGGTTTGAGTATTCAACGAATTTGGAGGGCGCGTGACTGATCCGCGGACTCGGGACCGCCGTGTCGATCTCCTCTTCGATGCCCGGCATATCCGCCAGAGTGGTATCGGAACCTACATCCGCACGCAGCTGCCGTATCTGGAGGAGGCGGCGGCTCGCGACCGGTTGACCCTGGCGGTTCTCGCCGACCCGGATGCCGTGCCGGCGCTGCAACCCGGCACCCGTGTCATCCCGGCATCCCCGGCGCAGGCCCCGATGTACTCGGTCGCCGAACAATCGGTGTGGCGCCGCGCCTTCGACGCCACCCGGCCGCGGGCGGTATGGCTGCCGCACTATCCGTACCCGTTGGCCCGGCTTCTGCCGGGCCACCGCGGGACCGCCCTGTATGTCACCGTGCATGACACGATCCACCTTCTGCCCGAGCGCATCAGCGGGCAGAGCCGGGCCCGCCGGCTGTATGCCCGCGCGATGCTGGCTGCCGATGCCAGGTTCTGCCGCCGGATCTTCACCGTGTCGGAGGCGACGGCCACGACGCTGAAGGACATCGAGCCCACCGCACCGGTCTCGGTGACACCGATTCCCGTGGATGAGGTGTGGTTGAGTCCCGCCGATCCGAGCCAGTCGCCCGTCGGGGGTCGCTATCTGCTGTACGTCGGAAACACCAAGATCTACAAGAACCTTCCGCTCGTTCTGGACGTGTTCGCTGGCCTCGCCGGGGAGATACCCCACCAGCTGGTGATCGCCGGCGGCGGCGCATCCCTGCGGACGTTGGACGACCGGGTCCGCAGGCTCGCCGAGAGCGATCCGGATCGCGTGGTGGTGACCGGTCAGCTGCCGTTCGCCGCGCTGCGGTCCTTGGTCGCGTCCGCGGAGTTGCTGATCATGCCCTCCCTGCACGAGGGCGCCGGCCTCCCCCCGCTCGAGGCCATGGCCTCGCGCACACCGGTGCTGTCCTCGAACATCCCCGCGCTGCGTGAGACATGCGGCGACGGCGCCGACTACTTCGACCCGCATCAGCCCGCGGAACTGGCCGACCTGCTTCGGAAGTACTGTTCTGACGACGGGGCGAGAGCGGAGCTGGCCGACCGCGGCCACGCCCATGTGCTGGCGCGCCAACAGCAGATCTGCGCGACCGCCGCGGCCGATATGATCTGCGCCGAACTCGTCGGCAGCCGTACGTGAAGATGTCGAGGCGCGAGCTGCTGGCCTGCACGTCCGCCGCCGCCGCCTCGGCCGCCCTCGCGGGGTGCTCGATGAACCGACGTCGCACCGTGGTCGACGTGCGCGCCCACGGCGCCACGGGCGACGGGATCACCGACGACTCGCAGGCGATCCGGGCCGCCGCCTCCGCACTTCACTCGGGCAGCACGCTTCGGTTCCCCAGCGGCACATACCGCTTCGCGCAGCGCTGGCCCCCCGGCGGCGCCGCCGTCGTCATTGCCGAGATGGACGACGTCGTGGTCGAGTTCGACCCCGGCGCGGAGCTGTACCTGGACAACCTCCACCCGACCACGCGGACCGGTAGCAGTCACGGCCTGCTCATCCGTGGTCCGGCGTCCCGAATCCGCCTGAATGCGCTCAACATCCGGTGGGCGGACGGCGCACAGCGATCCCTCGGTGACGGCATCAGGGTGGAGGGCTGTCCCGACCTCGGCGACGAACAGCCGCGCGGCTGGTCCGGACCGCCGAGGCCGGTCACCGACGTGTCGGTGTCCGACTGCACCGTGCGGTCGAGCCCGCAGACAGGGGTGATCATGATGGGGGTCTCCGGCATCACGGTGAACGGGCTGCGCGTGACCGACAGCGGCGCGGACGGCCTGCACTTCAACGCCTGCCGACGGGCTTCGGTGGACCAGTACAGCGCCGTCAACACCGGCGACGACGGGCTCGCGCTGGTGACGTATCACGACCCCGAACCGACGTTCGCTCCCGCGTCACACACCTTTTCGTTCCCGGAACTCACCGACTGGTCGAATGCGGAGTTCACCGTCGCCAACGTCAACGTGTTCGGGTGCCGGGCCAACGGTGTCCGGCTGGCGGGTGCCAACCGCGTCACCGTCGAGGGTCTCGACGTCGTCGGCGTCCGTGCCGGTTCGGCATTCCTCATCGACTCCGCCGAACCGGGCACCGATGTCGGGTGGAACTACGTCGCCAGTCGCGAGATCCGCCTCGACGACGTCACCGCGACCGACTGCGACATGGGGATCCACCTGCTCGCCCGGCCCGGTGCGTCCGGCGACCGGCGATTCACCGACTTCGGTGTGCACGTCGGCGATGCGAAGATCGACGATTGCCCCACCTGGGCGGTTCGTGCCGAGTCGCTGACCGAGACCTCGGTCAACGGTATGCGGATCGACAACTGTGGCGTCACGGCCAGTTCCACGACGGGCGGCAACGGCGGCGTGGGGGTGGGAAACGCGAACGCGATCGCGTTCGGCACCTTGACGATCCGCCACGCCCAACCGGTCGCCGCGTTCCAGGCGGTGAAAGCCGAGGCGCTCACCGTCGACCACCTCAGCGTGGCGATCACGCGGCCGGACCGCCCCGAAGGCGACCTCGATCACTGTGTGCTTCTCGACGATTCCGACGGCGTCATCAATCAGCTGACGATCGGCTGGCCGGCCGCCGACGACGCGTGGGTACCCGTCGAACTGTCCTCGCCTGCTCCGTGCTCGGACGACATCGGCGAGACGCCGCTCGCCATCCGCGGTCTGACGGTCACGCCGCCGGTGGCTCGTCCTTCGATGGTCGCGTGCGCGCGGTGACCAGTGCGCCGGCAGCGGTCAACAGCAGAAGGAAGATGACGATCCCGTAGACCAGAATCTGTACCCGCCACACCTCGAGGAAGCAATACGCGACCACACCCGCGGACCCGGCGATGACCGGGCTGAAGCTGAATATCCGTGCGAACGCGTATCCGGCGAATCCGTAGGCCACGATGGTGTAGAGCCACCCCCAGGCGCCGTGCTCCGAATAGATGTCGGCGAACACGGAATTGGTGAAGAAGTTGCCGGCGAAGGTCACCGAGTAGCCGTAGACGGAGGCCTGCTTCCAGCTGTCGTCCTTGGCCACCTTGTTGAACTGCAGAAAGGTCGGCTTCACCGCGTCCAGCGACGCGACCGGACCGACCTGCTTCTCCCAGGCCCCGCTGGCCACCGCATCCGAGACTCCGATCTGGACCTGTGCCGGCACCGCGAGGTAGGCGCCCGACTGATACAGGTTCATGGCCACCGGATTCGACACCCCGGCATCCCGGTAGTAGTTGGCGTTGCGGAAATAGTTGAGCGCGGTGAGAACGGCGAATCCGCAGAGCACGATCACCGCGAGGGTCACCCACGTCCGCGCACCCGCTCCGCCCGCCGCCGAACGTGGCGGGCGTCCCCGAACCCAGACCGCGAGGTAGACGACGCAGGACATCAGCAGCGCCAGCCTCGAGGCGATCATGGCGTTGGAGATGAGGAGCAGGACCCCCGCAACCATGTACGGCCACCGGATGACCTTCTTGCGCCACAGGTATACGCCGATGGGCGCCGCGAGAATGGTGGCGTACCGCAGGGTCTGCGGACCCGCGAATCCCGACAGCGCATTGCTGAAATCGTTGGCGGTCTGTTCACTCAGCGAGGCGACGATCGCCGACGGGCCGCCCACCTTCATGAAGGAGTACCCGACTCCGACGGCGCCGGCCGCCAGGATGAGATAGAAGTAGCGCCGCTCGAACCAGGCGGTGTCGGTCGGCCGGTCGTCGGTGGCAGGTCGTGATCGCCCTGCCCCCCACCAGAATCCCACCATCGACACCATCGCGATCGCGCAGTACCACAGCAGCAGCAGTGCGACGCCCTGCCCGCTGACCTCGGCCGGGGTTGCGAAACCGGTCAATGCCTCGGATGAGGCCTGCGGACCACCGAACTGCCGGCGCGCGTAGAGGGCCGACCAGGCCAGAAACGACAGGGTCACCGGTGCCAGGATCAGCACCGCCGGGCTGAACCATGCGGGCGGGCGGGCGGCGGAGGACATCGCTAGCCGAACCGCTGACGCAGTCGTCGCGCACCGAAGGTCGCCGCGTAATCCGGCGCCCCCTTGACCGCGGCGTAGTGGTAGACGAGCGCGGTGATCATCTCCGCGGCCACGAAAGCCAGGAAGATCGCGGCGGTGCTGTGCCACACGAACAGCAGGCCGACGCTGATCACCAGGTAGACGATGGTGCTCAGACCGCGGATCCAGAACACCAGCACGGTCTTGCCGGCCTTGCGCAGCGCGGCGAACGGAACGGTCGAGACCAGCATGAACGCTTTCCACAGACAGGCCAGGAGCATCGCGGCGACTCCGACGTCTTGCCACGCGGGACCGAACACCAGGCTGCCGAGGCCGCCGAACGCGGCGATCAGCACCGCGACCATCCCGACCGCGAACACCGCGACGAACGCCTTCAGTTCACCCCGGTGCCCGTGGGCCAGCAGACGGTAACGCCCGTAGGCGAGAATCGGCTCCAAGGCGCCCGCCACGGTGGAGATGACGCGGAACGTGACGGAGGCGGCCGGTCCCACGAGGACCAGCAGCAGTGAGGTGATCGCCGGTTGGACTGCGCCGACCACCGCGGTCTCCGCGGTGACCCAGCCGGATCTGCGAACGTCCGGCGGAAAACCCATCCTGGGCATGGCCTTTCGCGGTCGGTACCGCGCCACCACAGCGAGCAGGGCGCCGATCGCCAACACCCGCACACTGTGCGGACTGCCCTGGTCGGCCATGACCAGCGCGATGAGGCTGGCCACGATCAACGCTCCGGCGGCCGCGCCCTCGTTCTTCCACTCGCCGGTGACCACCCCGATCGAGCGGGTCATGAGCAGACCGGTCATCACCCCGATCGCGCTCGCCATCAGGACGGCCGAGGAGGCGACCGGCGGGCCGAAGACCAGCAATCCGCAGGCGGCGGCGCTCAACAGCACCACCCACGTCGGGAGGCCGAGCTGTCCCTCGGCGTCCGGAGTGGCCAACCTACCCTCGACGATGAAGGCGTTGAACAGCTGCGCGACGTACACGCCGACGGCGAGCGCCAGAGCGAGGAAACCCTGGGTCTCGATCGGCGCGATACGCGCGTAGATGGCGATGAAAACGGCGGGGAAGACGTTCAACGCCAGACCGGCGACCACCTGCACACCGGTCTGCAGATGCCTGCTGTCAGGCACGGCGGTGGGTCGCCAATGTCTGCGCCACCACGTCGGTCATCTTGGCGCGGAACGCTTCCGGGGAGAACTCCTCGGCCCGTGCGCGAATCGACACCGGATCGAAGCGGCGGTCATCGAAGGAGGCGAACGCCTCGGCGAAGTTGGAGACGATCTCGGCGTCACAACGCCCGGTGACGAACGTCCCCGTGACACCGTCGACGACACTGTCGAGGGCGCCGCCGACGCCGAGCGCGATCACCGGGGTGCCGCACGCCATCGCCTCGACCGGGGTGATGCCGAAATCCTCCTCCCCCGGCATGACCATCGCCCTCGCGCGTCGGTACAATTCGCGGAATTCCTCGTCGGAGACCCGGCCGACGAAGGTGACGTCCCCGCCCTCGGCGAGCTGTCGGCATCTGGCAGCTTCTCTGCCGTCCCCGGCGACGATCATCTTGACGCCGGCCGCCACGGCCGCCCGGATGGCGATGTCCGGGCGTTTGTACGCCACCAGCCTCCCGGCCAGCAGGAAGTAGTCACCGCGCGGCGACATCGGGTCGGGTGTGTAATGGTCGATGTTCACCGGTGGGTGCACAACCTGCGCGTCCCGGTTCCAGTGCTCCCTCACCCGCTGCGCCACAGTGGTGCTGTTGGCCACGATGGAGGTGATCCGGGGTGCGGCGGACAGCTCCGTGGCGATCGCCAGCCGGGACAGGGCGTCCAACGCCACGCGGCCGGGCAGCGACGACGCCTCCTCGCGGCGCATCGCCTCGTCCCACGCCCAGCGCGCCGGTGAGTGCACGTAGACGATCGTCGGGATGGCGCCGGCCGCATGAACCGCCGCAGCCGCGAACGCGTGGTGGCTGATCAGGACGGCCTCTGCCGCACCGAAATCCCGCCGCTTCATCCAGCTCGGCACGAGCGGCAGCAACGGCGCATAGGTCCGGTAGCGCGCCGCGCGGTAGGCCGACGAGAGCGGTCCGGTCCGCACCCGGGCGCTGAACGCGGCGGTGACGCGGGGATCGACGATCGGGATGTCGATCGGCGCGTCCGGCCACTGGCGCGCGAACTCGGCGACGACATGTTCTGATCCGGCGATCTCGGTCAAGCGTTCGTGAACGATCGCGACCGTCACTGCATGCTCCGCTCTGCGTCGTCGACGCCCTGCCGCGAGGAATCCTCGGGTTGCCGTTTCTTCCAGTGCGCACCGCCGCCGGGGCGGTGATAGGTGAAGGCTGCGACCACGGGGGCCTGGCTGTCCCCGATCGCGGAGCGCAGGGTCGCCGCCTGCGCCGCGGTGTCGGCGTCGATGCGGGCCACGAGCACGATCCCGGCGGCGGCGGCGATCAGATCGGGGGCGAGCGTCGGGTCGCCGACGACTCCACCGTGGAGCACCCGGGCCGACGGGGCCTGCTCGGCCGCACCGACTTCCAGTAGTGACGCCACCTCGGCGCTGCCCGAGGATGGCGACGCGCCGATGACCAGCACCACGCCGCCCCGGGACCGCGACGGGCACTGCGCGTAGAGAGTGCGGGCAAGGCGGGCCTGCTCGCCGTCGCGATTGTCGGGCGACACCGCGCCGAGGTCCACCGCCGGCACGAGCACGTCATCGACGCTGTCGATCAGTGTCACCGTCATCGCCGCCCGGCCGGACCGCCGCCGCCGCATCAGCACGATCGCCACCGCGGCCGAGCCACCGAGGAGTCCACCGAGCAGCACCCCCACCAGCCACTGTTGGGACGCATCGTCGTTCGGTGTCGGCGGCTGCACGATCAGCAACGTCGAGGCCTCGCTCGCCTGGAGCTCGACGGCCGCCCTGATCCGCCCGAGTTCTTGCATCCTCACGGAGTCGCCGGCACCGGTCTGCTCCCAGCGTGACAGCGCGGCGAGGATGGTTCGAAGTTGCTCGTCAACTCGCTGGGCGAGCTCTTGGCCATACAGGTCGATGGCCACCTGAACGGTGCGGATGGCATCGTCGCGAGATTTGCTGCTATTGCTGATGGTGACCATCGAGGAGTCACCGGCTTGAGCCACATTCAGAATCGCCGGCTCGTCCATCGCCATTTTCTTGGCTACCGCCTGGGCGAAGCCCTCGCCGGACAGATAGGCGATTTCCCCGCCGACGAAATAGCTCGTATTGCCCTGATTGTCGGGGGTGACCTGACTGGCGCCGGCCGCGATCGCGGTCAGATCGGCTGGGTTCTCCAGACGGACAAAGGCTGTCGCCGTCGTATCGGTCCCCATCGCGGCGAGCGACAGCCCCCCGACGAGCGCACCGACACACACGCCGAGCACCGCGGCGGCGAGGAACTTGAGCCGGACAAGACGCGATTCCAGCGAAGAAATCGTCGCGATCGCGGGTGCCGGAACTCTCGACCCATTGGCAGACAACTGTGCGGCACTCCGTCCTGACCCTCGATGCGACCAATATCGTAATGGCCCTGTTGCACTTCGCCGGGCCCGACACAGGTATCCGTGGCGGATCCTAGCCACGCCGGGGCTCAATGCAGCGGGCGGCGCGTCAACTTTCTGCGGCGCGGGTTTGCCGGTAACCTCCGGCGTCCAAGGGGTGATTCGGGAAGCCCGCTGACTCGAGACTGGAGCATCGGTGTCTGTTGGGTTCATCCGCCGGGTCGCCGGCCTGGTGTCGTCGGTGTTGATGGTGGCGGCTCTGGGCGCGCCGGCCGCAGCCCAGGCCGCACCGCTGAACGCCGACCCGGCCGCCGGTTCCGACGTGACGCTGCCGTGGCGGACGCTGGGCCTGCCCGGCGACGTCACGTTGGTCGGCGCGGACGCGAATCAGGACTTCTCGGTGCCCGTACCGAACGGGTTCGCCGCCGTCCGGCTGCGTGGACTGATCCACGCGCCGGTCGACTTCGGCGCGGGCTTCGTGGAGATCTCCGACAGCTCGGGCACATTCCTGGGCACGGTGAATCTTCCCGCTGTCGCGCCGGAGCAGGCGGTGGTGCCCTTCGACATCGACATCTCGCCGGCGCGGGTGCGCACCGCCGAACTCGGGCTGTCATTCGCCGTGCGGGAGGCACCGCGGCCCGCCACCGAACGCTGCGGCCTCGGCGAGCGGGTCCGACTGAGCGACCTCGCCGTGGTGTACGCCGGCATCGAACCCGCGCCGACCACGGTCGCCACTTTCTTTCCCGCTGTGCTGCAACGGCTCACGATCTACGCACCGATCGACGCCGACGACGCCGAGGAGCAGGCGGTGCTCACCCTGGCATCAGCGGTGGCGCGGATGTACCGGCCGCAGTCGCCGGTGATCACCGTGGTCAAACACCCCCGTGGGGCCACGCCCCCGGAAGCACCGCAGTTCACCCGCGCGGTCGTGGTGGAGAACGGCGACGCCGCGCTCAACGTGGTCAACCCGGACCGACCCGACGTCTATCTCGAGCTGAACGGGCGCGGTGACCAGCTGGCCGCGCAGGCGTCGCTGGTGGCCAATCAGCTGCAGTCGCTGGTTCAGGTGCCCGAGGCCCGCGTCGACAAGGCGGGCTCCGACGATGACGCCGGCGTCGACGAGGTGACGTTCGACGACCTGGACATGAGCGGTGAGAGTTCGGTATTGCGGACTTCGACGATGACCGTGGGCGTCGACCGCGCCGCGCTGGGCGCCGGGCGTGTCGAAGGCCTGCGGGTACACCTGCTCGCGACACATACGCCGGTGCAGCCGATGGACTCGGCATCATTGATGGTCAGCGTCAACGGCCGCGCCGTGCACACCACACCGTTGCGTGAGAACGGCCGCGTCGACGCCGTATTCGATGTGCCCGGCGAAGACCTCGACCAGCGGATCAATCTGGAGTTCGATCTCACGTTCAGCCCACGCCAGCTGTGCTCGCCGACCATCGCACCGCTGACATTCGAGCTCGATCCCCAGTCGACGCTGACGATTCAACGCGGCGGTCCGCCCCTCACCGGGTTCGGCGCGCTGCCGTCGGAATTCAGCCCCGAGTTTCTCGTCGCGCTCGACGGCAGCAACCCCAACCAGTTGCACTACGCCACCCGGGTGATCGCCGATATCGCGCGGCTGACCGATACGCCGCTCGTCCCCCGCGTGGTCGATGTCAAGGCCGCGGCCGACGCCCGGATCGGCGCGCTGATCGTGGCCAACGCGGCCACCGTCGACCAGACGTCGATCCGCCCCCCGGTCGGCGGGGAGAGCGCCGAGGTCCAGATCGACCTGGGCGACGAATTGCGGGCCGACATCACCAGCGGGCTGGGCTCCATCCAGGCGTTCGCCGACGAACCACGCGATCGGGCCGTCGTCCTGGTCACCACCAGCGGAGCCTGGACCCTCGTCGAACCGCTCTTCGGCTACATCGACCAGCTGCCGGACGGATGGTCGAGTCTGGACGGCGACGTCCTGGCTGCCGGTGCGGCGGGGGATGTCACGAACCTGTCGATCGGAGCGGACGACACCGCGGCGCCACCTCCGCAGAACTCCACCGACACATCGGTGTGGGTGGCGCTCGGGGCGGGTGCTGCAGTCCTCGCGGCGCTGGCCGTCGCTGCGGCGTGGTTCTGGCGACGTCGCCGCGGGGCGGCCCGCACCCATCCCTGAGGGCCGGCCACCCGGGTTTTTCGCGCACCGCGAAGCCCCCGAACCTGTCGGTACGCTGGACGCATGAACGGCGTTCTGGTGGTCCTGATCATCGTGGTGGTCGCCGCGCTCGCGCTGGCGGTCTACAGCTCGTCCAAGGCGTCGGGGCGGCGGAACGCCGAATCGCTGGACGACGCAAAGGCCGACGCCCGCAGGGTGATCGAACGCCTCGGCGGTCAGGTGCTGAACCTGACCGGGACCGACGACGCGTCCAAGCAGGCGATGGCCGACGCCTCCGAGCGCTACACCGCGGCGGCGTCGCAGATCGATCAGGCGAACTCCGTCCGGCAGGCGCAGCTGGCGAAGGAGAGCGCGATCGAGGGCCTCTACTACGTCCGCGCCGCCCGCACCGCGATGGGCATGGACCCGGGGCCGGAACTCGAGGCGCTGAGCGGTCAGCGGTCGGCGGGCGCGGTCACCGAAGACCGTCGCGTCGAGTTCGAAGGCCGCGAGATCGAGGCGTCGCCCACCCCGTCGCAGCGCACGCCGAACTATTACCCCGGCGGCAACGTCGCGGGCCGGCCGGTGCCGGCCGGCTGGTACTCGGAGCCGTGGTGGAAACCCGCCCTGGTGGCCGGCGCGTGGGGCGTGGGCTCGATGCTGCTGTTCAGCTCGCTCTTCTCCGGGATGGCAGGCACCGGCTACGAGCAGGGCTTCGCGCAAGGCTACGACCAGGGCTTCGGTGAGGGCCAGGACGGCGGCGGCGACTACGGCGGCGACGCGGGTGGCTGGGACGGCGGCGGCGACGGCGGCGGCTGGGGCGACTTCGGCGGCGGCGACTTCGGCGGGGACTTCGGCGGCTTCTAGAGCCGTCGTCAGAACCGGCTCTCCAGCCGCGCCGACACCCCGGCCTCCTGCAGGTCGAGTCGCTCGAGCATGGTCCGCACCGCCTCGTCCTCGATGCGTCCCGCGTCGCGTTCGGCGATCAACGCACTGCGCTGCGCGCACAGCACCTCCCGGTAGAGCGCCGAGAACACTTCCGCGCGCAGGGTGTGTGAATCCGGATCGGGCATCTCGTCGGCGTCCTGTGCGTGCCGGGCGATGGTCTTGCGGATATTGGCCAGGGTCGCCGCGTCCAGTCCCGGCGGCGGATTGTCGGCGAAGCGGGCCAGGATGTCGTCGGCCGCGGTGTGCACCACCTCTTCTGCCTTGCGGGTCTCCTCCTCGTCGAAGTGCTGATCGGCGCCGAAAGACGGCTGCAGCCAACGGATCAGCACCGGCAGCGTCCAACCCTGCAGCAGCAGGGTGCCCACGCTGACCGCGAACGCGATCGCCTGGATGGTGGCGCGTTCGGGAAACGCCTCTCCGTCGACAGTGGTGAGCGGGATCCCCGAGGCGGCGGCCAGCGTGACCACCCCGCGCATCCCCGTCCATGAGACCACCACGTTCTCCTGCCAGGTCAGCCGGCGCCGGTCGACCAGCGCCGACAGTCGTCCGGGTCCCTCACGTCGTCGGCGGTCTCCGCGACCGCTCACCTTGCGGGACAGCACCCCCCGGCTGAACATCAGGAACACACACGCCGGCCGGATCAGCAGCACCACCAGCAGGACGACACCGGAGGCCAGCGCGACCTCCGTCAGCGACTCATGCGCCTCCTGCAGGTCTTCGAGGATGAACCGCAACTGCAGGCCGATGTAGGCGAACACGAACGCCTCGAGCATCACGTCGACCGAGTTCCACACGTACCGCTCCTGCAGCCGGGTCTGATAGCCCGCGTCCAGCGAGCCGTGTCCGACCACGAAGCCGGCGACCACCACCGCGAGCACTCCGGACGCGTGGAGGTGTTCGGCGGAGATGAACGCGGCGAACGGCACCACCAGACCCTGGATGGTCTCCAGGCCGGGGTTGGCGAGCCGGCGGCGGATCCACAGCGTCACGTACCCCAGCGCCGCACCGACCAGCGGCCCCAGCAGTGCGCTGTAGCTGAACAGCAGCACCGGGTTCTCGATGAACGCGCGGCTGCCGGCTACCTGCGCCACCGCGATCGAGAACAGCGCCAGCGCGGCCGCATCGTTGACCAGGCTCTCCCCGGTCAGGATCGCCATCACCTTCTTGGGCAGCCCGAGCCGGCGGCCCACCGCGACCGCGGTCACCGCGTCGGGCGGCGCCACCACCGCGCCGAGGATCAGCGCGGTGCCGAACGTCAGCGACGGCACCAGCCACGACGCGACCCCGGCCACCGCGAACGTGGTGATGACGACCAGTCCGACCCCGAGGCCCAGGATGGGGCGGATGTTGCGCAGGAACGTCGGGAACGAGAAGTTCAGTGCCGCGGAGTACAGCAGCGGCGGCAGCACCACCGACAGCAGCACCTCGGATTGGAGTTCGATGCCTTCGAAGCCCGGCGCGAACGACACCGCGAACCCGACGACGACCAGCACGAGCGCCGGTTCCAGACCGCGACGGTGTGCAAGGGCGGTGACCATGATGGCGCCGACGACGACCAGGATCAGTTCCACCGGCCGATTGTCGCGTCAACGGCGGGCGGGCGCGCGGCTAGGTGTCAGTGTTGGCAGGTGGGGCACCAGAACAGGTTGCGCCCCTCCAGAACCGCGGTGCTGATCGGCGTGTCGCAGATCCGGCACGGCTCACCGGCGCGGCGGTACACGTAGGTGCGGGGCCGGCCCGTGCGGTACGACGGGGCACCGTGGTCGTCCTCGGGCCGGATCGTGACGATCTTGCCCCGCCGCACACCGACTTTCATCAGGTCGACGATGTCGGTCCACATCGCGTCGAACTCGCCGGCCTCGACGTTGGTCCCCAGCCGGTACGGGTCGATGCGGTGCCGGTAGAGCAGTTCGTTGCGGTAGACGTTGCCGACGCCGGCGATCACCGCCTGATCCATCAGCAGCGCACCGACGGGTCGGCGGGACCGGTTCATCCGCGTCCACGCCGGCGCGGGATCGGCGTCTTTACGCAGCGGATCGGGGCCGAGGCGGGCCAGGATGTCGGACACCTGCGCCTCGTCGACCACCTCGCAGGCGGTGGGACCGCGCAGGTCGGTGCCGTACTCGCTGCCGACGATGCGCATCCGCACCTGGCCGACCGGATCCGGCGGCGGGTCCTGTGCGGTGAGCGCGAACTCGTCGAACCGCCCGTACAGGCCCAGGTGCACGTGCACGATGCGGCCGCCGCGGTAGTGGTGGAACAGGTGTTTACCCCATGCGCTGGCCCCGGTGAAGGTGCGTCCGTCGACCATCGCGGCACCCTCGGCGAACCGGCCCTGCGGGCTGAGCACCCGCACCCGTTGTCCCTTGAAGCGCTTCTGATGCAGCCGGGCGAGCCGGTGCAGCGTGTGGCCCTCCGGCATCGCGGCTACGCCCGCATCATGACGCGGCGCCCGGCACCGGGGGCGCGTCGTGGGTGCGCTCGTACTCGGTGAGGATGTCGATACGGCGTTGGTGCCGTTGCGCTTTCGACCACGGCGTGTTGACGAACGCGTCGACGATGGCCAGTGCATCCGCCTCGGAGTGCATGCGGCCGCCGATGCCGATCAGCTGGGCGTTGTTGTGTTCGCGCGCCAGCGACGCGGTCTCGACGCTCCACGCCAGCGCACAGCGGGCACCCGGCACCTTGTTGGCCGCGATCTGTTCGCCGTTGCCCGACCCGCCGAGCACGATGCCCAGGCTGCCCGGGTCGGCGACGGTCTTCTCGGCGGCGGCGATGCAGAACGCCGGGTAGTCGTCGTCGGCGTCGTAGGTAAAGGCCCCGCAGTCGACCGGCTCGTGGCCGGCGCGCTCGAGGTGGGCGATGATGGCCTGCTTCAGTTCGTAGCCGGCGTGGTCAGAGCCGAGGTAGACGCGCATGGCGGCCATTCTGGCAGACGGTGCCCGACGTCAGATTTCGGCAAGGATCCGGCGGGCAGTCCGCACCGAATGCCGGTCATGTTGTCGCCGCGCGCCGCCGCGCTCACCGGGGTCCTGGCCGTCGGGGCCGCGCTGGCCGCGGGCCATCTGCTGGCCGGTGCGGTGCTGGCGCCGGGCGCGTCGCCGCTCTTGGCCGTGGGTGATGCGGCGATCGACCGGACACCGGCGCCGGTCAAGGACTTCGCGATCGCCACGTTCGGCACCGCGGACAAACCCGCGCTGCTCGCCGGGATGGCGGTGACGCTGCTGCTGGCCGGGGTGGGGCTCGGCGTGCTGTCCCGGCGACGCGTCTGGCCCGGGCTGGTGGCCCTCGCCGGACTCGGTGTGCTGGGCGTGCTGGCGGTGCGGGAACAGTCGCCGGCGCCGCTCGGGCTGCTGGCCCCGGCGGGCGCGCTGCTGGCGGGTCTGGCGACGTTCGTGGTTCTGCACCGGTGGGCGGCCCCGACCGCCGGGACGCCGGGGCGGCCACTGACCAGGAGGCGGTTCCTGATCGGTTCGGCCGGGGTGGCGGCCGGTGCGGCGGTCGCCGGGGTGGCCGGGTCGCTGCTGGAGCGTCGCGTCGACGTGGCGGCCTCCCGCGCGGCCATCGGCCCGCTGAGGCCTGCGATTCCGGCGCCACCCATCCCCGCGAGTGCGGCGTTCCCGGAATCGGGCACACCGGAGTTCCTCACCGCCGCCGCCGACTTCTACCGGATCGACATCAACCTGACCGTGCCGCAGGTGCGCGCCGAAGACCATACGCTGTCGATCACCGGGCTGGTCGAGCGCGAACTGCGGCTGAGCTTCGCCGAGATCCGCGCCATGCCGCTGGTCGAGAAGACGATCACGATGACGTGTGTCTCCAACGAGGTCGGCGGACCGTACGTGTCCACGGCGAACTTCCTCGGCGTCCCGCTGCGCGACCTGCTCGACCGGGCGGGCGTGCGGCCGGAGGCCACCCAGCTGATCGGGCGCTCGGTGGACGGCTTCACCGTCGGCACGCCGCTGGACCTGCTGCGCCGCGCGGGTGACAACGCGCTGCTGGTGATCGGCATGAACCGGGAACCGCTGCTGCCCGAGCACGGGTTCCCGATGCGGACGGTGGTGCCCGGGCTGTACGGGTACGTCTCGGCGACCAAGTGGCTCACCGGACTCGAGCTGGCCACCTACGACGTGCAGCCCTACTGGGTGGCACGCGGCTGGGACGGACAACCGCCCGGCGTGGTGCCGATCAAGGTGTCCTCCCGCATCGACGCGCCGGGGTCATTCCAGCAGGTGCCCGGCGGGGCGGTCACGGTGGCGGGTACGGCGTGGGCGCAGGGCCGGGGCATCAGCCGGGTCGAGGTGCGATTCGACGACGGCCCCTGGGAGACAGCCGACCTCGCCACCGAGGTGAATCCCTACACGTGGCGGATGTTCCGGCTGACGAAGCGGCTGCCGGCGGGCCCGCACCGTGTCACGTGCCGGGCCACCGACGGCGCCGGGTTCACCCAGCCCGAGGAACGGCTGCGACTCATCAATCCCGGTCCGGTGCCGGACGGATCGACGGGGTGGCACTCGATCGTGTTCACCGTCAACTGACGGTGATCGCGTCCAACCGCTCCTTGATGAAGTCCGACGACGTGACCGGATCCAGGTCCGCCACCTTGCCGACCGGCGGCGCCAGCGGGGTGACGACGGCGTCGTGATTGGCCTCGTAGAAGTAGATCAGCGAGACCAGGTCCTCCTCCGGCGCCTCCGGTTGCGGCGGCAGCACCCGGTGCCTGCCTGACGGCCACCGCCGTCCGCTCCAATACTCGAGCAGATCCCCGATGTTCACGGTCAGCGCGTCCGGCCGGTAGGGCGCATCCGCCCAGCCGGCCTCGTCCGAATACACCTGCAGCCCACCGGCTCCTGGCTCACGGTCCAGGATCGTCACGGTGCCGAAGTCGGTGTGGGGACCGATGCGGAACTGCCCCTCCTCCGGTTCCCCGACGACGCTGACCGGCGGGTAGTGGTTGATGTTCATCGTCCACGTCGGCCGGTCGGCGAGCTGGGTGAAAGGGTTGTCCGGCAGGTGCAGGGCGTGGGCGAACAGCGCGAGCAGTTCGTCGGACACCCGGCGCATCTCGGTGGTGTAGGCCGTGACGAGCCGTTGCAGCTCGGGCACCTCGGACGGCCAGACGTTGGGTGCGAACCAGATTCGGTCCACCTCCCGGTCGCCGGTCACCGTCTCGGCGCCCAGGCTGTAGCTCTCCTTGAGGTCGGGCGGCGTCTCGGTGCCCTCGGCGAAGGCGTTGGCCTCGGCGCCGGGACCGATCCAGCCGTGCCCGCCGACCGGCACCGAGTAGCGCCGCTTGACGGAGTCGGGCAGCGCGAAGAACGCGCGCGCGGCGGCTCGCACGTCGGCGGCCAGGGCGGGGTCCACACCGTGGCCGGTGACCAGGACGAAGCCGGCGCGCTGCAGCCCGGCGTCGACCTCGGCCGCCACCGCGTCGGCCTCGACTCCCCCGGCGCGCCACCGGGTCAGGTCGATGGTGGCGATCACGCTCATTCCGCGACTCCTATGTCCTCGTTCCACAGTGCCGGCTCGGCGGCGATGAAGTCGGTCATCATCGATATGCAGCGCTCGTCGTCGAGGACGGTGACGTCCACGCCGTGCTCGGCCAGCCAGTCGTGGCCGCCGCTGA
This sequence comes from Mycobacterium sp. PS03-16, assembly GCF_004570325.1. GTDB lineage: Bacteria > Actinomycetota > Actinomycetes > Mycobacteriales > Mycobacteriaceae > Mycobacterium. The sequence goes on from NZ_SPQO01000006.1 coordinate 73,989, forward strand.
AGGTCCGGCTCTCGCCGATCACCACCGCACCGATGTTGAACTGGCGCACCAGCCCACTGCAGTACCAGCACGGTGACAGCGTGGTCACCATGATCGTCGAGCGGTAGTCCCGCTGGCGGCCGGCGTTGCGGAATGCGTCGGTCTCGGCGTGCACCGAGGGGTCGTCGTTCTGCACACGGCGGTTGTGCCCGCTGCCGAGCAGCGTCCCGTCGGCGCCGAACAGGGCGGCCCCGATGGGGATTCCACCTTCGGCCAGGCCCTGCCGGGCTTCGCCGTAGGCCACCTCGAGCATCTGGGCGGCGGTCACAGGAGGCTGCTGTCGGTACGGATCTTGTTGCGGCACAGCACAAGGTAACACCCGGCGGCGAGTACGAAGCCGATGAAGAAGCCGATGTCGCCGAGTTCGGGCACCGCCCGGACCACATACCCCACGAACAGCTCCTGGTTGCAGAACAGCAGCACCGAGACCACCAGACCGATCAGGAACGACAGCAGCCCCGGCCAGTTGGAGTGGGTGCGGTCGTAGAGCAGCCCGTCGACCCGCTGACCGCGGCGCAGGTACTGGTCGGCGAAGATGACGCCCAGCCACGGGCCGACCCAGTACGCGATGACGAACAGGAAGCTCTTGTAGCTGGTCGCGGCGTCGGCCAGGGCCCACCAGGCGATCAGGAAGCCGGCCACCCCGAAGAACACCGTGGCCAGCGCCCGCGCGATGTGGGCAGGCAGCTTGACGCCGGTGGTGACGAAGGCCATCCCGGCCGAATACACGTTGATCGCGTTGGCCGCGATGGCTCCGACGGTGATGGCCAGCAGGGTGCCCGCGGCCAGCCAGGCGGGCAGCGAGCTGGTGAAGGCATCGGTCGGGTTGCCGGTCGCGGCCGTGACGATCGTGACCGACGCCGCGCCGACGACGGCGAGAATGGTGCAGGCCGAGAACAGTCCGGCGGCGGCGAACAGGCCGGTGCGCACCGGGGAGACCGTCCGCGGCAGGTAGCGGCTGAAGTCCGCGGCGTACGGCGCCCACCCGGCCACGTACCCGAACGTGGTGCCCACCGTCAGCAGGAAGCCGCCCAGCCCGCCGACACCGCCCTCGACCGCCGGGGCTCCGAGATCGGCGTTGGCCATGATGACCACCGAGGTGATCGCGAAGATCACCGCGAGCACCGGGAACGCCCACCGCTCGAAGGCCTGCACCAGGTTGTGCCCGAAAAACGCCAACGCGGTCTGGATGACGACCACCAGCACCAGGGCGAACAGCGGGCCGATGCCGAACAGCGTCGAGAGCGCGAACGCACCGCTGACACTGTTGGTGGCGAACCAGCCGACCCCGGCGGTGATCGCCATCAGCACCGAGGGCAACGCGTTGCCACGGAAGCCGAACGGCAGCCGCCCGACCACCATCTGCGGCACACCGAGTCGCGGGCCGCGCGCGGACAGGAAGTAGTGCGCGAGCGCGCCGAGCCCGGCGCCCACGACGACGCCGGCGGTCGCCTGCCAGAACGTCATGCCGAAGTACGAGACCGCGAGCACCCCGAGGAAGATCGTGGCGAACTCGAGGTTCGGCGACGCCCACGTCCAGAGCAGCTGGCGCGGCGTGCCGTGCCGGTCGGCGTCGGCGATGGCTTCGTTACCGCCGGGCTCCACGGCGACGATCTTGTCGCGGTAGGTGCCGTCGGTGCGCGCGGAGGGTTCGGCGACAGTCACCGTCATACCTTGTGGCCGAACCACATCCGCCGCAACCGGGGTAACAAACCGGAAACACGGGCGGCGTCGTTCGTTACGAGTAGAACGAGTCCAGCAGGCTCTTCTGGTTCTCCTCGACCACCGATCGCTTGACCTTCAGCGACGGCGTGAGTTCGTTGTTCTCGATCGACAGGTCGTGGTCGAGGATCTCCCACTTCTTGATCGTCTCCCAGCGATTCAGCTCGGAGTTCAACCGATCGATGTACTCGCCGACCATCTCCCGCACCCGGTCCGACTTCACCAGCTCCGCGTACGACGTACCGCCCAGCCCGTTCTCGTCAGCCCACCCCGCGATGGCGTCGGGATCCAGCGTCAACAGCGCCACGCAGAAGTTCCGCGACTCGCCGAAGACCAGCATGTGACCGGCGTACGGGCACAGCGCCATGAACCGGCCCTCGATGGCCGGTGGCGCGACGTATTTGCCCCCGGACGTCTTGAACAGATCCTTGATCCGGCCGGTGATCGTGAGGAAGCCGTCGTCGTCGACCTGCCCCTTGTCACCGGTGCGCAGCCAGCCGTCGTCGGTCAGCGTCTCGGCCGTCTTGTCGGGCAGGTTGTGATAGCCGTCCATCACGCACGGCCCCTTGATCTGGACCTCGCCGTCCTCGCTGATCCGCACCTCGGATCCGTCGAACACCTGCCCGACGGTTCCGAGCTTGTAGTGCTCCAGTCGGTTGATGAACGCGCCGGCCGCGGTCTCGGTCAGCCCGTACCCCTCGAGGATGAGCAGCCCGGCGGCGTGGAACCACTCGGCGATGTCGCTGTTCAACGGCGCTGACCCCGAGATCATGAACCGGATGCGGCCCCCGAAGACCGAACGCACCTTGCTGAACACCAGGCGGTCGAACAGTCCGTGCGCGAGCTTCAGGTGTGGCGGCACCGGCTTCCCCGCCCGCCGCAACCTGCTGACCTGACGGCCCACCGCGAACGCGGCGTTGAACAGCTTCTCCTTGGCGCCGTGCTGGGAGGTGACGACCTTGGCGTGGGCCTTCTCGAAAATGCGCGGTGCGGCGCCCATGAACGTCGGTTTGACCGTGCCCATGTTCGCGACGATCTGGTCCACCCGGCCGTCGATGGCGCTGGCGAAGCCGCAGGCGAGCTGGGCGGAGATCAGCACCTTGCCGAAGGCGTGCGCCAGGGGCAGCCACAGCAGCTGCAGGTCGTCCTCGCCGAGGATGTCGAAACCGGCGATCGTCTGGCCCTCGTACACCCAGGCCCGGTGCGGCAACCGCACACCCTTCGGCTTCCCGGTGGTTCCCGAGGTGTAGATCAGCGTGGCCAGCTGATCTGTGGTGATGGTGTCGGCACGGTCACGCACCGACGACGGATTCGACCGCAGGTGGTCGCGGCCGAGTTGGATGACGTCGGCCAGCGTCGTCACCCACTCGCCGTCCCCGGCGCCGTCGAACAGCACCACCTTGTCCAGGTTCGGCAGCTCCTCGCGACGTTCCCGCAGCTTGTCCAGTTGGGCGGTGTCCTCGGCGAACACGACGCGTGACTCGGAGTCGCCGAGGATGTAGGCGGTGTCCGCGGCGTTGGTCGTCGGGTACACCGTCGTGGTCGCGCCGCCGGCGCACATGATCGCCAGGTCGGCCAGGATCCACTCGTAACGGGTGCTCGAGGCGATCGCGACCCGCTGTTCGGGCTCGATGCCCAGGGCCAGCAGACCGGCCGCCAGCGCCTCGACCTCCTCGGCGGCCTGCTGCCACGTCAGCGATTGCCAGGCACCACCGTCGAGGCGCCGGAACGCCTCGCGCTGGGCGGACTTCTCCACCCGGTCGAAGAACATCCTGGCGACGCTGGGCTGTGCCGTGGCGGCCTCGGGGCTGTGGGTGCTGTCGACAGACATCGGCGACTCCGGTGCGTAGGGGGCGACGGCACCCGGCAGTGCCGTCGAGTGACCCCTTAGTACCCCATACCGCGGGTCACGCGCACCCGTTCAGTCGAACGACGGCGACTCCGTGCGGGTCCGCTTCAGTTCCCAGAAGTGCGGATACGACGCGAACGTGACCGAGGCGTCCCACAGCTTGCCGGCCTCTTCGCCGCGCGGGATCTTCGACAGCACCGGCCCGAAGAACGCGACGCCGTTGACGTGGATCGTGGGGGTGCCGACGTCCTCGCCGACCGGGTCCATGCCGCGATGGTGGCTGGCACGCAGCGCCTCGTCGTACTCGGTGGAGGTCGCGGCCTCGGCGAGTTCGGCGGGCAGGCCGACCTCGGCCAGCGATTCGGCGATCACCACCGAGAAGTCCTCGACGCCGTTGTTGTGGATGCGGGTGCCCATGGCGGTGTAGAGCGGGGCGAGCACCTCGGGACCCTTGGCCTGTTCGGCGGCGATCGCGACGCGCACCGGACCCCATGCCTTCTTCATCGCCTCCTGGTATTCCTCGGGCAGGTCGCGGCCCTCGTTGAGCACCGCGAGGCTCATCACGTGGAAGCTCACCTCGACGTCGCGGACCTTCTCGACCTCGAGGATCCAGCGAGAGGTGATCCAGCACCATGGGCACAGCGGGTCGAACCAGAAATCGGCCTTCGACTTCTCGGCCATCGGCGAGGTCCTTTCGTCAGCGGGGGCGCACTACCGTTCAGCACAACTTCGCTTCCCCGTGGAGTGTTCCCGGACGGCGCGGGTTCCATAGCGTCCCGGCCGATGGCATCCACCCGGGGACACGCATAGTGCGCGAACGGTGACCGGACCGTGTTGTTGCTGTGACAGAAGTCAACCAGTGTTGCTCGGGTACCCGGAACCGAGGAGCTCTCCATGACCGCAACAGCACGATCCGGGTGGGCGCTCGCCGCCGTCGCCGCCCTGACCGCAGGCACCATCGCGCTGGCCCCCGCCGCCGCGGCCGATCCGATCGACGACGCCTTCCTCTCGGCGCTCAACCGCGCCGGCGTGCAGTACGGCAATCCCGTCGACGCGGTCGCGCTGGGCAAGCGGCTGTGCCCGATGCTGGTCGAACCCGGCAAGGACTTCGCGAAGGTGGTGGCGACCGTCCGCAACGACGGTGTCCCGCCCGAGGTGGCGGCTTTCTTCGCCGGCATCGCGATCCAGATGTACTGCCCGTCGATGATGTCCTCGATCGGCAACGGCACGTTCCTGCGCTGGCTGCAGACGACGCGGTTGCCCTAGCCCGATAGGTTGGACGGCGTGGCACTTCCGAACCTCACCCGTGACCAGGCCGTCGAGCGCGCCGCGCTGATCACCGTCGACAACTACCGCATCGACCTCGACCTCACCGATGGATCCGGCGCGCCGGGTGAGACGACGTTCCATTCGGTGACCACGGTGACCTTCGAGGCGCTCGCCGGTGCGGACAGCCACATCGACATCGCCGCGGACACCATCCGCTCGGCGACTCTCAACGGCCACGACATCGACGTGTCCGGCTACGACGAGTCGACCGGCATCCCGCTGACCGGGTTGACCGAGCGCAACGTCCTGGTCGTCGACGCGGACTGCCGCTATTCGAACACCGGTGAGGGTCTGCATCGCTTCGTCGACCCGGTCGACGGCGAGGTGTACCTGTACTCGCAGTTCGAGACCGCCGATGCCAAGCGCATGTTCGCCTGCTTCGACCAGCCCGACCTCAAGGCGACGTTCGACGTCACGGTCACCGCGCCGGCGCACTGGGAGGTGGTGTCCAACGGCGCGCTGGAGGGCAGCCGCGACAACGCCGCCTCGTCGGCCCCGACCAAGACCCACGTCTTCGTGACCACCCCGCGGATGAGCACCTATCTGGTGGCGCTGATCGCCGGGCCCTACGCCCGCTGGGACGACCTGTACCGCGACGAGCACGGCGAGATCCCGCTGGGCCTGTTCTGCCGGCGCTCGCTGGCCGAATTCATGGACGACGACCGGCTGTTCACCGAGACCAAGCAGGGTTTCACGTTCTACCACAACAACTTCGGGGTGCCGTATGCGTTCGGCAAGTACGACCAGCTGTTCGTGCCGGAGTTCAACGCCGGCGCGATGGAGAACGCCGGCGCGGTGACGTTCCTGGAGGACTACGTCTTCCGCAGCAAGGTCACCCGCGCGTCCTACGAGCGGCGCGCCGAGACCGTGCTGCACGAGATGGCGCACATGTGGTTCGGCGACCTGGTGACCATGCAGTGGTGGGACGACCTGTGGCTCAACGAGTCGTTCGCGACGTTCGCCTCGGTGCTGTGTCAGGCCGAGGCCACCGAGTACACCGAGGCGTGGACCACCTTCGCCAACGTGGAGAAGTCCTGGGCCTATCGGCAGGACCAGCTGCCGTCGACCCACCCGGTGGCCGCCGACATCCCCGATCTGGCCGCCGTCGAGGTCAACTTCGACGGCATCACCTACGCCAAGGGCGCCAGCGTGCTCAAGCAGCTGGTGGCCTATGTGGGCCTCGAGGAGTTCCTCGCCGGCCTGCGCGACTACTTCCGCGACCACGCGTTCGCCAATGCGACGTTCGGTGACCTGCTCGGGGCGCTGGAGAAGGCGTCGGGCCGCGACCTGTCCGGGTGGGGCAGGCAGTGGCTCAAGACCACCGGGCTGAACACGCTGCGCGCCGACTTCGACGTCGACGCCGACGGCCGCTTCACCCGTTTCGCGATCACCCAGAGCGGGGCCGCACCCGGCGCCGGTGAGACCCGGGTGCACCGCCTCGCGGTCGGTGTGTACGACGACGACCCGGCGACGGGCAAGCTGGTGCGGGTGCACCGCGAGGAACTCGACGTCGAGGGTGACGTCACCGAAGTGCCCGGGCTGCACGGCGTTTCGCGCGGTAAGCTGGTGCTGGTCAACGACGACGACCTGACCTACTGCGCGCTTCGGCTCGATCCGGACTCGCTGCAGACCGTGCTCACCCGCATCGCCGACATCGCCGAACCGCTCCCCCGCACGCTGGCCTGGTCGGCGGCGTGGGAGATGACCCGGGAGGCCGAGCTCATGGCCCGCGACTTCGTCGCGCTGGTGATGAGTGGTATCCAGGCCGAGACCGAGGTCGGTGTCGCGCAGCGGCTGCTGCTGCAGGCGCAGACGGCGCTGAACTCCTACGCCGATCCGGAATGGGCGCAGTCGGCGGGGTGGCCGTCGTTCTGCGACCGGTTGCTCGACCTGGCGCGCGAATCGGCTCCCGGATCCGACCACCAGTTGGCGTTCGTCAACGCGCTGTGCGCGTCGGTGGTGTCGCGCAACCACGTCGCGGTGCTGGCGACGCTCCTCGACAACGAGCCCGCCGAGGTGAATCTCGCCGGACTGGTCCTCGACACCGATCTGCGGTGGCGCATCGTCACCGCGCTGGCCCGGTCCGGTGACATCGACGCCGACGGACCGCAGACGCCGTTCATCGACGCCGAGGCGCAGCGCGATCCCACGGCCGCCGGCCGGCGTCACGCCGCCGCCGCGGCGGCCGCCCGCCCGCAGCCCGCGGTCAAAGAGACCGCGTGGCAGCAGGTGATCGAGGACGACACGCTCGCCAACATCACCACCCGCGCCATCGTCGGCGGGTTCGTCCAGCCCGGTCAGCAGGCGCTGCTCGCCCCGTTCACCGAGAAGTACTTCGCGTCGATCTCCGGCGTGTGGGAGCGCCGCTCCAGTGAGGTCGCCCAGACCGTGGTCATCGGCCTGTACCCGTCGTGGGACATCAGCGAGGACGGGTTGGCGGCCGCGGACCGCTTCCTGGCCGGTGACGTGCCGCCGGCGCTGCGCCGACTGGTGCTCGAGGGCCGCGCCGGCGTCGAACGGTCGCTGCGGGCGCGTCGCTTCGACATCTCCTAGCCCGACGCTGCCATGCTGTCCCGGTGGCGGTCAGTCGAACGCGCAGGGCCCGCGCGGCCCGTCGGCGCAAACGCCGGATGGATCTGGCGGACAACGATCTGACCGCCGGGCAGTGGGCGGCGCTCAAACAGGCGTGGCAGGGCTGCGCCTACTGCGGCGCGACCGACCGACCGCTGCAGAAGGACTGCGTCATGGCGATCTCCCGAGGCGGGCGCTACACCGTCGACAACGTGGTGCCTGCGTGCGCGTCGTGCAACACCAGCAAGTGCAATGACGAGGTCACCGGTTGGCTGCGCCGCAGGCGGCTCGACGAGCGCCGGTTCCTCGAGCGCTACGTCGAGATCCGCCGGATGCTGGCGGCCGTCGAGGCATGACAGAGCGCCCATGGTCGTCGATCCGCGTGGATCACGACCATGGGCGCTGGGTCACGAGACTCAGTGCGGCGAGACGCCCGCGCTCATCACCCGCACGGCGCTGACCAGACCGTCGATCAGATTGCCCTCTTTGAACGCCGCGGCGGCCGCCGAGACGCCGAGCGGTGCGACCTGCTCGATGCCGCGGCCCTTGACGTCGACGCCGTAGACCACCTCGATGGCGTGCTGTTCCGGGGAGACCGCCAGCAGTACGGCGTTGCTGGGGGTGGGCACCTTGGACAGGATCTCGCGCGCCGTGGCGGCGGTGTCGGCGCCCAGGTCCCCGATGTAGACCGCGAACCGTGCCTTGGCCGCCCGCGAGCCGTACTTGAGGGCGTCGTCGAGGACGACGAGGTCCTTGGTGGGGAACGGGTAGTCGACCGACAGCGCGCCGGGTTCGGTGACGCCGGAGAGCCGCCCGCTGGTGGTGATCGCCCAACCGCGGGGCAGGTCCGCCCGCTCGAGAGCGGCCCGGTGTCCGGTGACCGCTACTTCACCACTTGCCACTTGCGCCGCCTCCAATCGTCACGGGGTGTGTTCCGTGTTCACCGACGTTGCCGCCGTGCGCGGCGGACTCACCGCTGAAGCTGCGCCCGGTCGCGGCCGTGTGGTGCCCGGAGGGCTCCTCGGCCGCCCACAGGATCGGTGCGTGCCGCCACGGCTCGCTCATCTTGTAGCTGGCGGGGTGCGGGCCCTTCGTACGGAAGATCCACAGCGCGAGAACCGCGGCCAGCCCCAACGGCACGAGGACGAAGAGGGAATGCAGAACGGGGGTCACGATTGCAAACCGTATCCCACCGCGCTCTCAGGCCGCGCCCTCACCCAGGTATCTCACCCAGGCCGGGTCGAGTTCCTTGACCGACGACAGCAGCCGCCAGTGCTGCCCCTTCGGGGGCAGCGGCACCGAGCGCAGCGTCCACCCCAGATCGGACAGCAGATGGTCGGCCTTGCGGTGGTTGCACGGCGCGCACGCGGCCACGCAGTTCTCCCACGAGTGGGCGCCGCCGCGGCTGCGGGGCACCACGTGGTCGACGGTGTCGGCCTTGGCGCCGCAGTACGCGCAGCGGAACCGGTCGCGGTGCATCAGCGCCGCGCGCGTCATCGGGATCCGGGCCCGGTAGGGCACCCGAACGAACGTCCGCAACCGGATCACCGACGGCACGGTGATGCTGCGGGTGGCGGAGTGGATCACCGGCCCGCCCGGATCGTCGTGGACCACGTCGGCCTTCCCGCACATCAGCATGATCACGGCCCGGCGCATCGGCAGCGCGGTGAGCGGCTCGTAGGTCGAATTGAGCAGCAGCACCCGGCGCCGGCCCCACAGGGAGGCCTCATGGACCGGCGCGGCGGGCTCGAGGGTGTGCAGGACGCGCGGTGACGCCGCGGGACCCGGGGGGCCGGCCGCGGCCGCACGCTTGTGACCCGCCGGGTTCGACGGGCTCTTCTTGCGATGCGCCATACGTCCTCCGAGCGACAGTCCACCACGGATCGGCGACGATCGCACGACAATTCGGGCTGTGTTCGCAGGTCAGTCCCGTGAACATCCGGTGACGACTCCCGGGCTGCCGGGGCCGCGTCCGCGACAGGCCACAATGGAACCGTGACGGTTCCAGCGCACTCGTTCTACGACGAAGTCGGCGGCCACGACACGTTCCACCGCATCGTGGCCCGGTTCTACGAGTTGGTGCGGGAGGACGAGATCCTGCGGCCGCTGTACCCCGAGGACGAGTTGGAGGCCGCCGAGGTGCGGCTGCGGATGTTCCTGGAGCAGTACTGGGGCGGCCCGCGGACATACTCCGACCAGCGCGGACACCCCCGCCTGCGGATGCGGCACGCGCCGTTTCGCATCGGCTATCTCGAGCGCGACGCCTGGCTGCGCTGCATGCACACCGCGGTCGCCGAGATCGACTCGCAGACCCTCGACGACGAGCACCGCCGGGAACTGATCGCCTATCTGGAGATGGCCGCGCAGTCGATGGTCAACTCGCCGTTCTGAGCCCAGACGGCCACAATGGGCGCAATGACAGAGCCGTGGTGGTCCCGCGCCGTCTTCTATCAGGTGTACCCGCGCTCGTTCCGGGACAGCGACGGCGACGGCGTCGGTGACCTCGACGGGGTCACCGCGGGGCTCGACTATCTGGCGACCCTCGGGGTGGACGCGCTGTGGCTCAACCCGGTGACCGTGTCCCCGATGGCCGACCACGGCTACGACGTCGCCGACCCCCGCGACATCGACCCGATGTTCGGCGGGATCGAGGCGTTGGACCGGCTGATCGCGGCCGCCCACGACCGCGGCATCCGCATCACCATGGACCTGGTGCCCAACCACACCAGCTCCCAGCACCCGTGGTTCCGGGCGGCGCTGGCCGCGGGCCCGGGCAGCGCCGAACGGGAGCGCTACCTGTTCCGCGACGGCGAAGGACCCGACGGCAGCCGCCCACCCAACAACTGGGTGTCGGTGTTCGGCGGGCCGGCGTGGACGCGGACCGTCGACCGCGACGGGCGGCCGGGTCAGTGGTACCTGCATCTGTTCGACCCGGAGCAACCAGACCTGAACTGGGCCAACGCCGAGGTGTTCGCCGACCTGGAGAAGACGCTGCGGTTCTGGCTGGACCGCGGGGTCGACGGGTTCCGCATCGACGTCGCGCACGGCATGGCCAAACCGCCGGACCTGCCCGATATGGAGATCGCCGAGAACAAGCTGCTGGCCGACATGGGCACCGACCCCCGGTTCGACCATGCCGACGTCCACGACATCCACCGCCACATCCGCTCGGTGCTCAACGACTACCCGGGCGCCGTCGCGGTCGGCGAGGTGTGGGTGTACGACAACGAGGCCTTCGCCGCCTACCTGCGGCCCGACGAGCTGCACCTGGGCTTCAACTTCCGGCTGGTGCGCGCGGAGTTCGACGCCGAGGAGATCGGCGACTCGATCGAGAACTCGCTGGCCGCGGTCGCCCTGGAGAGCGCGACCCCGACCTGGACGCTGTCCAACCACGACGTCGAGCGGGAGGTGTCACGCTACGGCGACGGCACGCTCGGGCTGGCCCGGGCCCGCGCGATGGCGCTGGTGATGCTCGCGCTGCCGGGGGTGGTGTTCGTCTACAACGGCGAGGAACTCGGGCTGCCCAACGTCGACCTGCCCGACGAGGTGCTGCAGGACCCGGTGTGGGAACGCTCCGAGCGCACCGAACGCGGCCGCGACGGCTGCCGGGTGCCGATGCCGTGGAGCGGCGACGCTCCCCCGTTCGGGTTCTCCACCACCGCTGACACCTGGTTGCCGATGCCGGCGGAGTGGGCGGCGCTGACCGTCGAACGCCAGCTGGCCGACCCCGATTCGACGCTGCACTTCTTTCACGCGGCGCTGCGCTTGCGGCGCGAACGCCCCGAGTTCGCCGGGCAGGCGCTGCCCGACCTGACCGCCCGCGACGGTGTGCTGCGCTTCCGCACCGAAGGGGGGCTGACCTGTGTGCTCAATGCCTCGCCGCGCGCGGTGCCGCTGCCGGCCGGCGAGGTGCTGTTCACCAGTGCCGAGCCGATGGCGGGCGCGCTGCCGCCGAACGCCGCGGCCTGGTTGGTCTGATCAGCGCAGCACGACGGCCGGGTCGCCCCGGCGCCGCACCACCGACCCGAACCGGGCGTCGATGCGCAACCAGTTCGGCAGCGTGCGCACCCGCACGATCTCGTCGGCAGGCAGCGCGTCGCCGTGCTGCGGCAGGAAACCCATTGCGGTGAGCGCGAAGACGCATCGCATCGGCACCCCGACGCTGTCGTCGCCCGCGGTCACCGCGACGACGTCCTGGTCGAGCAGCGACGCCGGCGGCCCGTGCGCGCTGCTGTGCTCGCGGGCCAGCGCGCTACCGCGCTGGGCCAGGTCGAGCATCACGCGCGCGGGCACGTCGTCGAGGTGGGTGAATCCGGCGTCGGGCGGCAGCGCGCCCCGCCAGGCCGAGTCCATCGGGAACCCGGTGTCGACGAAGCCGGTGTCGTCCATCGCCGCCAGACCGCGCGCCAGCGCGTCGGCGCCCGCGCACAGGTCGGCCGGCCGCAGCGTTCCTCCGACGACACGGCTGGCCAGTACGTCGAAACCCGTGGCGACCCAGGCGACCACGGCGCCGTCGGCGCGTTCCCGCAGCCGCACCACCGCCGCGTCGTCGAGGCGCAACGCCCGCTCGGTGAACGTCGCGAGGTCGTCACGCTGCCCGGCGTCGGCCAGCCAGATCCCCCGCTCGGCGGCCGTCATCGCAGGAAGCGCTGCAGGTAGTCGCGCTGCTCGGGGGTCAACCGCACCAGCCGCTGTTCGTCGATGTGCACCGCGGCCAGCTGGGTCTCGGCGATCACCGACGGCTTGGAGTCGGCCGGGGCGCCCACCGAACGCACCTCGTAGCCGATGGTGAAGTCCACGGCGCGCACCCGCTTGGACCACATCGTCACCTGCAGCGGCGAGTCGATCAGCCGCAGCTGTCCCTTGTAGGAGATGTTCACCTCGGCGATCAGCAGCCCGACGGTGGTGATGTCCGCCTCGAAAGGCTCACGCAGGAACGGGATCCGGGCCTCTTCGAGGATGGTCACCATCGTCGCGTGGTTGATGTGCTGGTACATGTCGATGTCGGACCATCGCACGTGCACCGGCGCCACGAATCCTGCGGTCGTCACCCGGAAGACCCCGTTCCACTCGTTCTCGTCATGCTGCGGATCTGGCGCGCCGCCACCGACAGTGTCGCCAGGTCCCGGTCATCGTCCTCGTAGATCTCGGTGAGCGTGCGCCGCGCCCGCGCCACCCGGGAGCCGTTGGTCATCTCCCACTCGGCGATCTTCTCCTCACCGGTCTCACCGGGTTCGCCCACCGCCAGCACGTCGAAGCACAGCGACCGCACCGAGCCGTAGATGTCGTCGCGAATCGCCAGGCGCGCCAGCGAATGCCAGCGATCGCCGCGCGGCAGCTGCGACACCGCGGTGAGCAGGCTGTCGGTGTTGAGGTGGTCCATCAGCGCGAAGTAGGCGTCGGCCACCTCCGCCGGGTCACGGTCGTCGATGTCGGCGATGTCGATGATGTCGAGCAGGCTGAACTGGTACAGCCCCGTCGCCACCGTGTACGCCAGCTCACGCGACGCGCCCTGCGCGGCGAATTCGCCGGCCTCCTTCTCCACGATCGCCTCGTCGTCGCCGCGCAGCCACTCCGACATGCGCGGGGTGAGCGCCGCGACCTTGTCGGCGAACCGGTTGATCTCGGCGCCGACGGCCAGCGGTTGCGGCCGGTAGTTGAGCAGCCAGCGGCTGGCCCGGTCGATGAGCCGGCGCAAATCCAGGGTCATGCGGTCACTCACCGACACCGGGATGTCGGCTGCGCGGATCTGCCGCCACACGTCCCCGACGCGGAAGATCTCGTTGACCGCGACGAAGCTGCGCACCGCGTCGACCGGGCCGACCCCCACGTCCTCGGTGACCCGGTAGGCGTAGGTGATGCCGCTGGTGTCGACGAGGTCGTTGACCAGCATCGTGGTGACGATCTCCCGGCGCAGCTGGTGGCTGCGGGTGTCGGCGGCGAACCGGTCGCGCAGCGTGGACGGGAAGTAGCGCGGCAGCCGGGAGGCGAAGGCGTCCTGGTCGGGCAGGTCGCTGCCGAGCAGATCGGCCTTCATCGCCAACTTCACGTGCGCCATCAGCGTGGCCAGCTCCGGGGAGGTCAGCCCGATGCCGGCTTCGGTGCGGCGGCGGATCTCCTTCTCCGACGGCAACGCCTCGAGCTCACGGTTCATCCCGCGCTGCTTGACGAAGTCGTTGATCATTCGCGCGTGCACGTTGAGCAGGCTGGCCGCGTTGGCGCGGCTGGTGCCCATCAGGTCGTTCTGGTCGCGGTTGTCGGCCAGCACCAGCTCGCCGACTTCGTCGGTCATCGACAGCAGCAGGTCGGTGCGCTCCTCGGCGCTGACCTTGCCGGCGGTGACCAGCTGGTCGATCAGGATCTTGATGTTGACCTCGTGGTCGGAGCAGTCCACGCCCGCGGAGTTGTCCAGCGCGTCGGTGTTGATCCGCCCCCCGGCCAGATCGAATTCGATGCGGCCCAGCGAGGTGACGCCGAGGTTGCCGCCCTCGCCGATCACCTTGGCGCGCACCTGGTTGCCGTTGACCCGGATCGGGTCGTTGGCACGGTCGCCCACGTCGGCGTCGGATTCGGTCTCGGCCTTCACATAGGTGCCGATGCCGCCGTTCCACAACAGGTCGACCGGTGCCCGCAGGATCGCCTTCATCAGCGCGGGCGGCGTCATCTCCTCGACGCTGCTGTCGAGGCCGAGGACGTCGCGCACCTGCGGGCTGATCGGGATCGACTTGTGCTGGCGGCTGTACACCCCGCCGCCCTCGCTGATCAGCGACTCGTCGTAGTCCTCCCACGACGAGCGGGGCAGTTCGAAGAGCCGGCGCCGCTCACGGAAGGACGTCGCGGCGTCGGGATTCGGGTCGAGGAAGAGGTGACGGTGGTCGAAGGCGGCGACCAGCCGGATGTGTTCGGACAGCAGCATGCCGTTGCCGAACACGTCACCGCTCATGTCGCCGATGCCGACGACCGTGAAGTCCTCGGTCTGGGTGTCGACGCCCATCTCGCGGAAGTGGCGTTTCACCGACTCCCAGGCGCCTTTGGCGGTGATGCCCATCGCCTTGTGGTCGTAGCCCACCGATCCGCCCGAGGCGAACGCGTCACCCAGCCAGAAGCCGTAGGACTGCGCGACCTCGTTGGCGATGTCGGAGAATGTGGCGGTGCCCTTGTCGGCGGCGACCACCAGGTAGGCGTCGTCGCCGTCGCGGCGCACCACTTCCGGCGGCGGGGTGACGTCACCGGTGGCTTTGTCGACGTTGTCGGTGACGTCGAGCAGACCGCTGATGAACAGCTTGTAGCAGGCGACGCCCTCGTTGCGCTGCGCGTCGCGGTCGGCGGCGGCGTCGCCGGTCGGCACCGGCGGTTCCTTGACCACGAATCCGCCCTTGGCGCCCACCGGGACGATCACCGCGTTCTTCACCGCCTGCGCCTTGACCAGGCCGAGGATCTCGGTGCGGAAGTCCTCCCGACGGTCCGACCAGCGCAGCCCGCCGCGCGCGACGTACCCGAACCGCAGGTGCACCCCCTCGACACGCGGCGAGTAGACGAAGATCTCGAATTTCGGCCTGGGCAGCGGCAATTCATCGATCAGGCCGGGATCCAGCTTCATCGCCACCACGTTGCGGGCCCGCGCCGACTCCGGGCGGGTCACGAAGTAATTGGTGCGCAGCGTGGCCTGGATCATCGAGGCGAAGGCCCGCAGCACCCGGTCGGTGTCGAGGCTGACCAACGCGTCGATGTCGGCGGCCACCGCCGCGGCCGCGGCCTGCGCGTCGCGGTGCCCGGCGCCGTCGGTGGGGTCGAACAGCGCTTCGAACAGGTCGACCAGCGACCGCGCGGTGTGGGGGTTGCCGTTGACCACCGATTCGATGTGCGACTGGCTGTACGGGAACCCGGCCTGGCGCAGGTATTTGGCGTAGGCGCGCAGCACCACGACCTGCGACCAGGTCAGGCCGGCGCGCAAGACCAGTTCGTTGAACCGGTCGATCTCCATGCGGCCGTGCCAGATCGCGACCACGGCGTCGGCGAAACGGGCTGCGGTGTCTTCGCGTTCGGCCTCGTCGCGCGAGATCTCCGGCATGGTGCGGTGCCGTGAGATCTTGAACTGGTAGATCCACACCGGCAGACCGTCGGGTCGGGTGACGGTGAACGGGCGCTCCTCGAGCACCACCACCCCCATCGACTGCAGCATCGGCAGCAGGTGACTCAGCGAGGCCGACTGCCCGCCCAGGTACCAGGTGAGCTGGCCGCCGCGGTGGTCGCCGCCCTCGGTGAACACCAGCTTGACCGAATCGTCCTCCAGCGCCTCGACGATCGCGATGTCGCCGATGGCCTCGGCGGGAGTGACGGCCTGCTTGTAGTCCTCAGGGAACGCCGCGGCGTAGTGCTCGGCGACGTCCTGGTCGAGTTCACCGCCGGTGAGCGCACCGAGCAGGCGGTCACCCCACGTGCGGGACGCCTCGGTGAGCTGACGCTGAATGCGTTCCTCGTTGCCGCGCGAGATGTCCAGATCGCCGGGACGCGAACCCTCCGGCAGTCGGACCGTGAAATGCACGACCGCCCAGGGGGATTCACTGACCCGGGCGGAATAGTCGATGCCCACCCCGCCCAGCTCGCGGACCAGGATGTCCTGCATCGCCAGCCGCACCGCGGTGGTGTACCGGTCACGCGGCAGGTAGACCAGGCAGGACACGAACTGGGCGAGGCTGTCCGCCCGCAGGAACAGCAGGGCGCGGCGCCGTGACCCGAGGTGGATCACCGCCATCGCCATCTCGAGCAGCTCTTCGGCGCCCAGCGCGAACAGTTCCGGCCGCGGGATGGTCTGGATGATGTCGAGCAGCAGTTGCCCGGGGTGGCTGGGTTCGCGCTGCGCCATCGCCAGCGCCTCGTTGACGCGCCGCGAGATCAGCGGAATGGCCAGCACATTCGCGTTCATCGCGGCCACGGTGAACAGGCCGACGAAGCGGTGTTCGACAGCGTCGTGGGATCCGGAAGTCTGCTCCCGGATCACCACCACGTACGGATTGGCGCCGTAGCGAACGAAACTCGGGATGGTAGCCTGCGCCAGGGTGAGCAGATCGCCGTCGCGGGTCAGCGGGGGCAGTGCGTCGTCCTCGCGCAGCCGCAACACCCCCAGCCGGCTGTCGGGGTCGACCGTCGACTCGGCGTCGGTCACCGGGCAGCGCTGGCAGCCGAGCAGCACGAAGTGGCCGTCGGCCAGCCAGCGCAGCAGCGCGGCGACGTCCTTGCGGTCGGATGCGCTGTAGCGGCCACCGCTGTCGGCCTCCACGTCGTTGGCCAGCTCCTGCACCCGGGCGACCATCGCGCTGCCATCCAGCCCCACCTGTCGGGCGTCGGCCAGAATCCGCGGCATGAGCCGGGTGGCCTCGGCCACCGCGGACCGGTCCGCGGTGTCGGACAGCTCGATGTGGATCCACGTCTCGTCGACGCCGTCCCCGCCGTCCTCGGCGGGCCGCACCTCGAGCAGCTCACCGGAGCCGTCCCGATGCGCCCGCAGCACCGGGCTCATGATCGCGCGGTAGGTCACCCCGAGCCGGTGCAGCAGCACGGTCACCGAGTCGATGATCATCGCCGCCTGCTCGGTCACCACCTGGATGGCCGGACCCACCGCATCGTCGGCCCCGTACGTCGCGACCAGCGTCTCGCCCGCATCGCGGGACTGCGCCAACCGACGGTGAGCCGCCATCAGGTCCTCGGACACCACCTCGCCCGCGGCGGACACGTCCGCCTGGCCGGTGACCGCGGTGTCAGCAGCCGGCGCATCCCCGTGCGGGCCGCGGTAGGTCGCCGCGTACGCGCGACGCAGAGCGTCGATGTCGTTGGGCTCCAACGTCGCCGGTTCACGCCTGCCGTCGGCGGCGCCGGTTCCCGTCATGCGGATCACTCCTGACTCACACCCGCGCACCGGCCGTCGTTGGCGGCACGCAGGTCCGACATTAGTCGCGCGTGAGCCTGCGGTGGGTCACCCGGTGCGGCCGGGCCGCCTCGGCGCCCATCCGCTCGACCTTGTTCTCCTCGTAGGCGCCGAAGTTGCCCTCGAACCAGAACCACTGGGCCTCGTTGTCGTCGTCGCCCTCCCACGCCAGGATGTGCGTGCAGGTGCGGTCGAGGAACCAGCGGTCGTGGGAGATCACCACGGCACAGCCCGGGAACTGCTCGAGCGCGTTCTCCAGCGACGACAGGGTCTCGACATCGAGGTCGTTGGTCGGTTCGTCGAGCAGGATCAGGTTGCCGCCCTCTTTGAGCGTCAGCGCCAGGTTGAGCCGGTTGCGCTCACCGCCGGACAGTACGCCCGCCGGCTTCTGCTGATCCGGGCCCTTGAAGCCGAAGGCCGAGACGTACGCCCGCGACGGGATCTCGTTCTGCCCGACCTCGATGTAGTCCAGCCCGCCGGAGACGACCTCCCAGACGTTCTTCTTCGGGTCGATCCCGGCCCGGTTCTGGTCGACGTAGCTGAGCTTGACCGTCTCGCCGACCTTGACGGTGCCGCTGTCGGGCTGCTCGAGGCCGACGATGGTCTTGAACAGCGTGGTCTTTCCGACACCGTTCGGCCCGATCACGCCGACGATGCCGTTGCGGGGCAGCGTGAACGACAGATCCTTGATCAACGTGCGGCCCTCGAAGCCCTTGTCGAGGTGCTCGACCTCGACGACGACGTTGCCCAGCCGCGGCGGCGTCGGAATCTGGATCTCCTCGAAGTCGAGCTTGCGGCTCTTCTCCGCCTCGGCGACCATCTCCTCGTAGCGGCCCAGCCGCGCCTTGTTCTTGGCCTGCCGTGCCTTGGCGCCGGACCGCACCCACGCCAGTTCCTCCTGCAGACGCTTCTGCAGTTTGGCGTCCTTGCGGCCCTGCACGGCCACGCGCTCGGCCTTCTTCTCCAGATAGGTCGAGTAGTTGCCCTCATACGGATAGGCGCGGCCGCGGTCGAGTTCGAGGATCCACTCGGCGACGTTGTCCAGGAAGTACCGGTCGTGGGTGACCGCGAGGATGGCGCCCTGGTACGACGCGAGGTGCTGTTCGAGCCAGAGCACGCTCTCGGCGTCGAGGTGGTTGGTGGGCTCGTCGAGCAGCAGCAGGTCGGGCTTGCTCAGCAGCAGCTTGCACAGCGCGACGCGGCGGCGCTCACCACCGGACAGGTGGGTGACCGGCTCGTCGGGCGGCGGGCAGCGCAGCGCGTCCATCGCCTGTTCGAGCTGGCTGTCGATGTCCCAGGCGTCGGCGGCGTCGAGCTCCTCCTGCAGCCGGCCCATCTCCTCCATCAGCTCGTCGGAGTAGTCGGTGGCCATCAGCTCGGCCACCTCGTTGTACCGGTTGAGCTTGGCCTTGACCGCGACGCCGTCCTCGACGTTTTCGCGGACGGTCTTCGTCTCGTCGAGCACCGGCTCCTGCATGAGGATGCCGACGCTCGCGCCGGGCGCCAGGAACGCGTCACCGTTGTTGGGAGTGTCGAGGCCGGCCATGATCCGCAAGACGCTCGACTTACCCGCCCCGTTGGGGCCGACGACGCCGATCTTGGCTCCCGGAAGGAAATTCAGGTTGACGTCGTCAAGGATGACCTTGTCGCCGTGCGCCTTGCGGACCTTGCGCATCGTGTAGATGAATTCGGCCATAGCCTTCGATGTTGCCTTTCTCAAAGCGGGTTCAGCAGTGTTGCCGCGGGCCCCATCCTAGGCGTGGCCGGATGGGGTCAAGCGGTCAGTGGCAGTGCCTCGGTCTCATCGGCGCCCTCAGGGGTGCCCGGATCGTCGGCGTCGCCGGTGGCCCCGGTCTCGGCGTCGAGTCCCGGCTGCTCGGCCTGCTGGCGACGATCCAGGCGGGCGTTGCACCGGGCCAGGTCGGGGCCGACCGCGGTGGCACGTACCTCGACCGACGCGCGGCGGTTGCCGTCGCGGTCGTCGTACTCGCTGGTGTGGATGTGGCCGACGACGATGACGGGATCGCCCTTGACGAGCGCGGCGCTCGTGCCGGCGACGACCCGCCCCCAGCAGACCACCGTGACGAACAACGAATTGCCCGCCTCCCATGTTCCATCACCGGTGCGGCGCCGCGAGTTGCTCGCGACCCGGAACCGCACCATCTCCTGTTCGCCGACCCGGCGGTGGACCGGGTCGGTGACGATGGTGCCGACGATCGTGAACGGCGTTTCGAACATGGCATTTCCTCTCGCGCTTCTCGGTTGCGACGCGCCGAGGTGGCGCCGCTGCCACCCATTCACCCCATCGGCACCAACGGGCGAGCCCGCTGGAGACCCGGCGATGGGACCGCCTGGGGATCAATGCGGCGCTGGGGACAACCGGTCAGCGAGCGTCGCGGCGGGCCATCTCGGCCAGCATCGCGTTGTACGCCGCCAGGTCCGCGTCGTCGTCGCGGTCGGCGGCCCGGTCGAGCCGTTTGGCGGTGCGGGCATCGCTGCGGCGCCACTGGATGAACAGCGCGAACAACACGAACACCAGCGGGATCTCCCCCGCCGCCCACGCGATGCCGCCCCCGAGCTTCTGATCGGCCAGCAGGTCGGTGTGCCAGCTCAGCTGCAGCGACCGGTAGAACGACTCGCCCAGCACCGTCTGCATGCCCATGAGCACCACACCGAAGAAGGCGTGCAGCGGCAGCGACGCGAATACGATCGCCAGCTTGGCCAGCGGCTGCAGCGGCCGCGGCGTCGGGTCGATGCCGATCACCACCCAGTAGAAGAGGTAACCGCTGAGCAGGAAGTGGAGGTTCATCGCGACGTGCGCGGGGTGGGTGTTGACCGCCGCGTCGAAGATGCCGCCCAGGTACAGACCGTAGAAGCCGCCGACGAACAGCACGAGCGCCACCAGCGGGTGGGTGAGGAAGCGCGACACCCGCGAGTGCAGCGCGGCCAACAGCCACTCCCGCGGGCCCGGCGGCTGTCCGCGGCCGGCCACCGGCAGCGCGCGCAGCGCCAGCGTCACCGGCGCGCCGAGCACCAGCAGGATCGGCACCAGCATCGACAGCAGCATGTGGGCGATCATGTGGACGCTGAACATCGCGGGCATGTAGCGACCCAGCCCTGAGGACGTGGTGAGCAGCAGCAGCGCGCAGCCCGCCAGCCACGCCAGCGTCCGGCCGAGCGGCCACGCGTCACCGCGTCGCCGCAGCCGCTGCAGGCCGGCCAGGTACACCAGCGCCAGCACGATCGCCGCGGTGCCCAGGATCAGGTCGAACCGCCAGTCGAACAGGATCCGGGCGACCGTCGGCGGTCCGGCGAGGTCATAGCCGATCTCCACCGCGACCGGGGTGGGCTCGAAGGGCAGCGGGGGTGGCGGGGTGCGGCCGAGCCCGACCGCGATGCCGAACGTCACCCCGAACAGCACCGCCTCGGTGAGCGCCAGCCGCACCAGCGCGCCGCGGGCGGCCGGATCGCCCTGCAGGGCCGCGACGCCCTTGCGGCGCTGCAGGTAGCCGGCCACGCCCAGCAGCGTCAGCGCCAGGATCTTGCCGAGCAGCAGCCAGCCGTACTCGGTGCGCACCAGATCGGCCGGTGAGATCCGCACCAGCGCGTTGATCACCCCGCTGAACGCCATCGCCACGAAACACCACAGGGCGATCGCCGAGAACCGGCGGGCGGCCAGATCAGCGTGCTCGCCGCCCCGCAACGCGTGCACCAGCAGCGCCAGCAGGCCGCCGGCCCACAGCGCCCCGGCGATCAGGTGGATGATCAGGCTGTTGGTCGCCAGGTCATGCGAGCCGCCCGAACTCGAGTGCCCGGTCAGCGCGAGCGGCATCAGGGTCAGCAGCGAGCCGGCGAACAGCACCGGCGTCCACGCCCAGCGCAGCACCGGCAGGCTGGTCAGCGTGACGACCGCCGCCACAAACGCCGTCCAGCGCCAGGCGCCCGCGATGTCGACCAGGCCGGCCACCGACCAGATCTCCGCCGGGTTGAGGTGGTCGCGCAGGGGCTGTCCGGACACGTCGGACACCGTCAACGGCACCAACAGCGCCGCGCACACCGTCCACACGCCCGACGCCGCCGCACCCAACCGCACCGCGCGGTAACCCGCGGCGTCGAGAACGCCGCTGGTCTGCGGCGGGACCAGGAAGGCGGCGAACAGGAAGGCGCCGACCGCGGTCACCGCGGCGATCTCCCCCGCGGCCCGCAGGAAGGGCAGCCCGTAGGTGGTGACCGGCCCGGGATCGGGCAGCCCGGTCGCGCTGAGCGCGTCGGCCAGCGACAGCGCGCCGATGCCGGCCGCGGTCAGACCGGCCAGCACGGCGACACCGACGAGCACGGGCCACACCGCGCTGCCGCGCACCTTCGTGGCCATCGTCGTCATGTGCCCAGGGTATGGCGTGTGCGGCAGTGCTCTGGCTCACCCCGTGGGTAGTCCGCGCCGCCCGGCCTCCCTGGCGAAGAACTGATCGCGCGAGTAGCGCTCCACGGTTTCCATGTCGGCGAGGATGGCGCGCAGTTCGGCGACGAACGCCGACCGGCGCTCGGCCAGGTCCGCGGCCGGGGTGAGCAGCCCCTGGTCGGCCACGACCTGCCGGGCCGTGGCGAACAGCAGCGCGGACACCGACTCGTTGCTGCGCACCCGGCCCTGCGCGACGTACTGGTTGCCCAGACCCAGCGCCCGCTGCGTGAGCTCCTTCTCCCCCACCTCGGCGGGCGCGTCGCGCAGTACGTCGGCGACGATCTGATAGGCCTCGAAGAACGGCCGCAGCATCGCGCCGGCGATCAAGGGCTGTTTGACCCGCAGCAGCTCGTCGACCGGCTCACCGCCGGCGGCGACGTCGTCCTGCCAGCCCGCGTGCCAGGACATCTCCTCGGCGACGTGGTCGCGGAACGCCGCCGAGTCGGCGAAGTAGAAGTCGAACTTCAGCAGATCCCGAAGCCGCATCACCTGCGCCCAGAACGCGTCGAGCCGATCGGTGGACGCGCGCCGGGCGTGCGCGAGCGCCAGCTCCACCAGAGAGGTCTCCAGGAACGCGTCGATCAGCGTGTTGCGGTAGAACGCGGCCTCGTGTTCGTCCTCGGCCGCGATCCGCCACACCGGCTCGCGGCCGCCGTCGACGCAGGTGACCGGGTGCCGGTTGGACAGCGCATCCAGCGCGGCGCGCACCCCGTCGGGCGTGCGCAGCCGCAGGGCGCTGTTGGTCATCGGGGTCTGCTTGCGTTCGAGGTAGTCCAGCGACGGCTGCAGCGTGTGATGGATCTGCCCGAGGGTGAGCGCGACACCGCGGGTGGTCAGCAGCAGCGCCGACACCAGCGCCGTCGCGTTGACCGGGGTGGCGCGCAGGATCCGCCACGACACCTCGAACGCCATCTTCTGCAGCGCGAGGCGCTTCGCGGCGTCGTCGGAGGCCATCGGCCCGTGCGGCACGCCGAGGTACTCCCGCATCGACACCGCCTCGGGAAACCGCACGTAGATCTTGCCGAAGTTGCGTTCGCCCTGCGCCTTGATGAAGTTGTACATCCACGACAGGCTCTCGGGGGTCTTCTCGCCGCCGCGGGCGTAGGCCGCATACTCGGCGGTCTCGTGCAGCTGGTCGAAGCTGATCGACACCGGTTGCAGGAGGATGTCCTCGCTGCGGCCGTCGAGGTAGGCGTCGGCGACGTAGGCCAGCAGTCCGAGTTTCGGCGGCAGCATCTTGCCGGTGCGGGACCGGGTGCCCTCGATCGACCAGCTCAGGTTGAACCGCTTCTCGACGATGTAGCCGACGAACTGCCGCAGCACGTACTTGTAGACCGGATCGTCGAGCTTGCGCCGCAGGAAGATCACCCCGGAGTGGCGCATCAGCGGACCCATGAACCCGAACGACAGGTTGATCCCGGCGAATGTGTGCACCGGCGGTAACCGGTTCTCCTGCATGGCCACCGGCACGATCACCCCGTCGAGGTAGGAGCGGTGGGAGAACAGCAGGACGGCCGGATGGTTCTCGAGGTTGCGGCGCATCGACTCGACCTCGGCGCGGTCGTAGTCGATGTTCGGGTCGAAGCCCCGGCTGAAGATGGCCCGGCCCAGCGACGGGATGAGGTCGACCGAGAACCGGCTCCACCCGGTCGAGAGCTCGTCGAGCATCTCCCCGGCCTGCTCCACGGTGGCGCCCGGGATGCGCTCCAGGCCCTCGCGGAAACGGGCGGATGCCAGCAGTTCCGGTTTGATCAGCCGCGGCGATTTGTACTCCGGTCCCAGCAGCCGCAATTCGACGCGCTCGATCGCGAGGATGGCGCGGCGGATGACGAAACGGGCGAACTCCCGGTCATTCTCGGCGACGGTGGTGTCCGACCACTGCTGGCGCAGCTCGGAGATCTTGGCCGGCTCCCCGGCGACCACGCGGGCCCGGGAGCGGTCCCGGCGCAGGATGCGGCGCTGCAGGATCTCCGGCGGCCGGTAGGTGTCGCGCCCCGACAGCACCGCCACCACCTTCGAGCGGGTGGGTAGCCCACCGGGCACCCAGAACACCCGCACCGGCACCACGGTGCGGTCACCGTCGGCGTCGAGTTCCTCGACCAGCTGGGCCAGCACGCTCGGCGACGGATCGTCCTCGACCGGCAGCTGCAGCACGTCGACCTTGGCGCCCGGGTTGTCGCGGCGCTGCGCGTCGAGCCAGTCGTCGAGCAGCGCGACCTCGGCGGGTGAGGAGGCGGCGGCCAGCACCAGCGCATCCCCGGTGGCGGTGAAGCCGGCGTAGGAGTCGTCGGGCAGCTTCACGCGCGCCCCGCCTGCTTCTTGGCCGCCTTCTTCGCCGGCTTCCTCGGGGTGCGCTCCGGCGGCTGGTCGCGCTCGCGTTTGTACAGCGCCGGGACCGGTAACCGGTCGTGCGGCCACGCCTTGAGGGTGTCGAGGTAGATCTGGCGGACCTCGTCGATCCGCTCCGGCAGGTCCTGCAGCGTCCAGTCGTCGGTGGGGATCGGCGGGTACACCGCGACGTCGACGGTGCCGGGGTTGAAGGTGCTGGAGTCGCGGGCGGCGACCACCTCGGCGTTGCGGATGACGATCGGCACGATCGGGATGCCCGCCGACATCGCGATGCGGAACGGCCCCTTCTTGAACGGCCCGACCTCGTAGGTGTCCAGGCGGGTGCCCTCGGGTGCGATGAGGATCGAAAGGCCTTTGCGGGCGAGCTCTTCGATCTTCTGCAGGCTTTCGACGGCGGCCTTGGGATCGTCGCGGTCGATGAACGCGGCGTCCATCACCTTGCCGATGGTGCCGATCAGCGGGTCGCGTTCGAGCTCTTTCTTGCCCACCGAGGTGAAGTCGGTCTCGACGAGCCGCCCGGCGATCAACGGGTCGGCCTGGTTGCGGTGGTTGAAGATGAACACCGCCGGGCGCTGTGCGGTGAGGTTCTCCCGGCCCAGCACGTTGAGGTTGATGCCGGCGGTGGTCAGCAGCACCCGGCTCCACGTCGAGGTGAAGAAGTTCACGCCGGTACGCCGGTTGCGGGTGAGCAGGCCGACCCCGAAAGCGCTGGCCGCCACCGGGAGTATCGAGCCGACCGCGGCCACCGTGCGCAGCTGGGACACCGGGCTCGACCCGCTGCGGCTGGTGAACCGCAGCACCGGCCAGCCGCGTTTGGCCGCGACCGCGGCGAGCTTGCCCGCCGGGTTGGTGGGGCGCGGGTTGCCCACGAGGTACATCAGCGCGACGTCCTCGTCACCGTCGGCGTAGAAGTAGCTCTTCGACAGGTCGACGCCGTTGCGCGCCGCGAAAGCCTGTACCGCGTAGGCCTTTCCGGGCCCCCACAGGATGGGCTTGACGACTTCCCCGGTGATCAGGCCGTCCTCGTCGGTCTCGAATTTGTTGCTCAGCACATTCGAGATGCCGAGGTACTTCGCGACGGGCTCGACCTGCACGGTCAGCGCCGACGAACTGAGCACCACGGTGTGACCGCGGGACATGTGGGCGCGCACCAGCTCTCGCATCTCCGGGTAGATGCGGTTGCGGACGTGCTGGACGAAGAGGCGCTCCGCGAGCTCGTCGATGTCGATCAGCGAGCTCCCGCGCAGCATTCGCGCGCCCTTGCCGATGAGGTCCTCGAACTCGGACCGGCCGAGTTGGTGGTTGAGCCCGGCCTGCACCATGCCGATGAATTCGCCGACGCTCATCTGGCGGCGGCGCAGCCGGTCCTGGGTCATGATCACGCCGGTGAAGCCCGCGACCAGGGTGCCGTCCAGGTCGAAGAAGGCGCCGATCTCCGGGCCCTCCGGCGATCCGAGGATCTCCGCGACCGTGCCCGGCAGCCGGATGGTGCGCGGGTCGGGCGCCTGATCGTCGTCGGCGGTCATCGGGTCACACTCCCCTCGTCGGCGGTGAACGAGGCGGCCCCGGCCCGGCCGGACCCGCCGAGGGCCAGCACCTCGTCGAAACCGGCGAGCAGGCACCGCGCGAACAGGTCGGGCCGGGTGATCGACGCCCGGTCGTAGCGCGCGGTCACGGTGCAGTAGCCGCCGCGCGACACCAGCACCACCATCATCGCCACGCCCGGCAGCGGGCCGATCCCGTACTGTCGCAGGATCTTTGCGCCGGCCATGTAGGTGTCGCCGGCGTACACCGGCACGTTGCTGGCCTGCACGTCGGAGTTGACCACGGACCCGGCCATGGTCTCGAGCACCGAATCCGGCAGCAGGCTCAGCACCGGGGCGATGGACCCGACGAAGTCCAGCGCCCGCTCCTCCCGCTTGCGGGTCATCTGTGAGCGCACCTTGGCGATCCGCGTCTTCGGGTCGACGACGCCGATCGGCGCGGCCAGGTTCACGCCGACGAACCGGTTGCCGCCCGCCGGGTCGGCGTCCGACCGCAGGCTGACCGGCACCGCCATCGGCAAGGTGGCCACCGGCACGCCGAGCGCCTCGTGGTAGAGGCGCAGCGCACCGCAGACCCCGGCCAGATAGGCGTCGTTGATCGACCCGCCCGCCGCCTTCGCGGCCTTGTGCAGATCGCCGAACACCATGTCGATGGCCTCGCTGCGCGTCGACAGGCTCCGGCGGCGCAGCAGCGGCGACGGCTGCGCGACCGACCCGACCACCCGGGCGCTGGAGCGGGCGTAATCCACCACCCCGCCCACCGAGGACAGCGGATCGCGGATCGCGTGGCCCACGGCGTTCGCCGCGCCACCGACGACGCTGCGGACCCCACCGAGCACCGAGAACGGCAACCGGTTGATGCCCTGGCGCATCAGCTCGTTCGGCGACAGGTCCTGCGGGATGGGCAGCGGGGGCACCTCACCGGGCGGCGGGTCGCGGTCCAGGTCGTAGATGCTCGCGAACATCTCGACACCGCCGACACCGTCGGTCACCGCATGGCTCAGATGCAGCATGATCGCCGCACGGCCGCCTTCGAGCCCCTCGATCAGGGTGGCCGTCCACAGGGGCCGCGAGATGTCCATCGGCGACTGCAGATCGACCTCGGCGAGGTCGAGGACCTGGCGCAGCGTGCCTGGTTCGGGGACGCGCACCCGGCGGACGTGGAAATCGAGGTTGAAGTCGGGGTCGATCACCCACCGCGCCGCGGCGGTCGGCAGCGTCGGCATGACGACTTTCTGGCGCAGCCGCAACACCTTCCGCGACGCGTGGTCGAAGCGGGTGCGGAACCGGGTCCAGTCGGGCACGGTGTCGAGCACCTCGAGGGTCATGATGCCCGAGCGGGTGCGCGGGTTGGCCTCACCCCGGTGCAGGATCTGGTCGACGGCACTGAGCTGCTCCGGCAACCCCGCGGCATCCAGTTCCGGCACGTCGCTCGTTGCCACGCCTTTTCCTCCCATCGACGGTGACCGCTGGCACCACGCTAGTCCGCGCCGACGCGGCGGGGGCATCCTTTCGATGCCGTTGGGCGCAGGTGTCGCCGGAGCGGGGCGATACACTCGTCCGCGCGCTGCCTCCGTAGCTCAGCGGATAGAGCAGCCGCCTTCTAAGCGGTTGGTCGCAGGTTCGATCCCTGCCGGGGGCGCTGTGTGACCGAGCACGTCGAGCACCTCGCCGCGAGCTTGCTCGATGTGCGCGGCCATCGCCTCGGCCGCGGCGTCGGGATCACCGCGCCGGATCGCATCGATGACGGCGCCGTGACCGCGGCTCGACGACTCGTGGATCACGGCGAAGTCGCGGGCGTCCAGGCGGGTGAACGCCGCCGCCCGGAGGTCTTCCACGATGCCGCGCAGGGTGGCATTCCCGCTCAGCGTGGCGATCGCCAGGTGGAACGCCGAGTCCGCCCGCCGGAACGCGTGCACGTCGGCACTGGCCGCCAGCGCCTCCTGGCACGCGTCGAGGGCCTCGACGTCGGCGGGCGCGGCACGCTGGGCGGCGAGGCGGGCGGCCATCGTCTCGACCGTCACCCGGAGTTCGAAGACCTCGCGCAGGGTGTCGAGGTCGTCCTCGCCCCGATTCGGTGTCGCGGTCGAGGAGACGACCGTCCCGCCGCTGCCCCGTTTGGTGATCAGCAGGCCCTCCCCCTGCAGCACCCGCAGCGCTTCGCGCACCGTCACGCGCGAGACCCCCAGCCCGTCGGCGAGCGCCCGCTCGGCAGGCAGCCGGTCGCCGGGGACCAGCAGACCCAGCGCGATCGCCCGGCGGATCCGCGCGACGACAGCCGCATACGCCGGGGGCGCGTCGAGCGGTCGCAGCAGGAAGTCGTCGGGCACGGTGCGGAGGTTACCGAGTCGACGTCCAGGGTCTCTTGGTATGAATACATAACCATGGCGCCAGAAACCCCGGGCTGCCGTGTCCACCACGACCGACGGAGGACCGTGAGCTCGGCCGCCATCCCCACCTTCTTCAACCACCTCCCCGTGCGGATCGCCTTCGGCGACGGCACCTCGAAGTCACTGCCCGACCTCATCCGGAGCACCGGCGCCCGCCGGGTCCTCCTGCTCACCGACCAGGGCATCGAGTCGTTCAACCCCGCGGCCGCCGACACGCTCGCCGCCCTGGCCGCCTCGGGCCTGGACGTCACCCGCTTCGACAAGGCGCCCGGCGAACCGACCATCGCGATGGTCGATGCGGCGACGGCGTGCATGCGCGAGGCCGACGTCGACGCGGTCGTCGCCCTCGGCGGCGGGTCGGTCATCGACACCGCGAAGGCGGCCCGGCTGTGCCACCAGCTCGGTGTCGACTTCGCCGGTTTCCTCGAGTCCGACCGGGTGTACCCGCAACCCGTCCTCCCGCTGTTCGCGGTGCCGACGACCGCAGGCACCGGCTCCGAGGTGTCCGGCGGATCGGTCATCACCGATCCCCACGCCGGGCGGAAAGCCGGTATCGCCCATCCCCATCTGCGCGCGCAGTACGCGGTGGTGGACCCCGTGCTCACCTGGAGCATGCCGCCGGCGATGACCGCGAACACCGGAATCGACGCCTTCGCGCAGGCGATCGCCGCCGCGATCGCCAAGGTGCGTACACCCATCGGCGACGCGATCGCGCTGGAAGCAGTCCGCCTCATCGGCGACTCGCTGCTCGCGGCCTGCCGCGACGGCAGCGATGTCACCGCCCGGTCCAGCATGGCCTGCGGCGCGATGATGGCCGGGCTGGCCATGAACATCTCGGACTGCACCGCCGAACACTCCCTGGGCCAGGCCATCGGCGGCCTCACCGGTGCGCCGCACGGCCTCACCATCGCCCTGGTGCTCGCCGAGACGCTGGACCGCGAACGCCACCACGTGCCGGAACAGATGGAGCGGATCGCCGACGCCTGGGGACTGCCCGACGACGGCAGCGGCGACGGGTCGCGGCTCGTGGCCGCGGTCCGACTGCTGCTGGACCGCCTCGAGTTCCCGGTCCTGCGCGACCTCGGTGTCAGCGCCGACGATCTCGACCGGCTCACCGATCTGACCCTCGCCGACTACTTCATCACCATGTCGCCGCACCCGTGGCGCCGCGACGAGGTGCACCAGGCGTTCGCCGCGGCGCTGGCCCTCGACAGTCGGCGCCTGGCCACGGCGGTCGGGTGATGCCGGAGACCGCGCCCGCCCGCCACACCCCGGGCACGGTCGACGTGGCGATCGTCGGCGCGGGATTCTCCGGTCTCTACATGCTGTCGCGGTGCCGCAGGCTCGGGCTCACCGCGCACATCCTCGAACGCGGCGCCGACGTCGGCGGCACCTGGTACTGGAACCGCTATCCCGGTGCCCGCTGCGATATCGAAAGCATCGACTACTCGTACTCGTTCGACGAGGACCTCACCCGCGAATGGCGCTGGAGCGAACGCTACGCCGCGCAGCCCGAGATCCTCGCCTACATCGGGCACGCGGCCGATCGGTTCGGGCTCCGCGACGACATCACCTTCACCACGACCGTGCACTCGGCGGACTGGGACGACGCCGCAACGCAGTGGGTGCTGCGATGCGACACCGGCGCCACCGTGCGCGCCACCTTCTGCGTGATGGCGACCGGCAACCTGTCGGTGGCCAAACGGCCGGACTTCCCCGGGCTCGACGACTTCGGCGGGCGGTGGTACCACACCGGGCAGTGGCCGCACGAGCCGGTGGACTTCACGGGTAAGACGGTGGCCGTCGTGGGGACCGGATCGTCCGGCATCCAGGCCATTCCGCGCATCGCCGAGGCGGCCGAGCAGCTGTACGTCCTGCAGCGCACGCCCAACTACAGCATGCCGGCGCAGAACCGGCCGCTGACCGACGACGAATTCACCACCGCCATCGAGGAATTCGCCGAGAGGCGGCGGATCTGCCAGCACTCCGACGCGGGTGTGCCGCATCCGCCGCCCACCCAGAAGACCCTCGAGGCGACCGAGGAGGAGCGTCGCCGCCGGTTCGAGGAGGGCTGGCAACGCGGTGGCATCAACGCCCTGTCCGCCGGCTACACCGACTTCTTCACCGACGAGGAGGCCAACCGGATCGCCCAGGATTTCGCCCGCGCCAAGATCCGCGAGATCGTGCGCGATCCGCACACCGCCGACCTGCTGTCCCCGCAACACCACATCGGGACCAAGCGCACCTGTGTGGACACCGGCTACTTCCAGACCTACAACCGCGCCAACGTCGAGTTGATCAGCATGCGCGCCGACCGCATCGAGCGCATCACCCCCACGGGCATCCAACTGACCGGACGCCACCTCGACGTGGACATCATCGTGTTCGCGATCGGCTTCGACGCCATCACCGGCGCGCTGACCGATATCGCGATCCGCGGCGTCGGCGGTGACCTGCTCACCGACACATGGGCCGACGGCCCGCGGACGCTGCTCGGCCTGCAGACCGCCGGATTCCCGAACCTGTTCATGGTGACGGGCCCGGGCAGTCCCTCGGTGCTGAGCAACATGCTGGTCTCGATCGAGCAGCACGTGGACTGGATCGCGGACTGCCTGCAGCACCTACGACGCAACGGTGTCGATCGCATCGAGGCGACCGCCGAAGCGCAAGACCGCTGGATGGAGCACGTCGCAAACCTCGCCGCCGAAACCCTGTACCCGCAGGCCAATTCGTGGTACCTCGGTGCCAACATCCCCGGCAAGGCGCGCACCTTCATGCCCTACGTCGCCGGATGCGGCCCGTACCGCCGCGAATGCGAGGACGTGGTGGCACACGGTTACCGCGGATTCGCCCTCGGCCGGCACGCGGTGAACGGAGCCACCGGAGCATGAGCGAGCCACTGGAGTCCGCCGAGCTCGTCGAACGCCTGCAGGCCGATGGGATCACGACCGTCGTGCTGGGCGGCTGCGACACCCACGGCGTCATGCGCGGCAAGCGGATCCCGATCGGACAACTCGCCGGGGTGCTGGCACACGGGCTGCCGGTCTGCGACGTGTTCTGGGTCATGCACGTCGACGAGACCGATCTGGTCTCGCGCCCCGAGGGCCACCGCGGCTACTTCCCCACCGAACGTCAGGGCTATCCCGACATTCTCGCGGTCCCCGACATCAGCACCCTGCGAGTGGTGCCGTGGCACACCGACACCGCGCTGATGCTGTGCGACTGGGTCCTGCACGGGCACACCGGACCCGTGCCGATCTCGCCGCGCGGGGTGTTGCGCAACGTCGTCAACCGGGCCGCGCAGATGGGGTATCAGCCGCTGAGCGCGCTCGAGCTGGAGTTCTACCTGCTGCGCGAGAAGGCCGGCACACATCATCACAGGCGCTGCGCCGAACTCGTTCCGCTGCAGGAGGTCCCCAGCACCTACGGGGTGGTGATGGGTTCCCTGCAGGAGGGCATCGGACAGATCATCCGCGGGCAGATGCATGACTACGGGCTTCCGGTCGAAGCCTGCAATCCGGAGACCGGGCCCGGCCAGTTCGAGATCACACTGCGCTACGGACCCAGCCTCAAAGCGTCCGACGACGCGTTCCTGTTCAAGTCCGGTGTCAAGGAACTGGCCGCCCAGAACGACCTGCTGGCCACCTTCATGGCCAAACCCAACACCGACTGGGCCGGCAACAGCTGCCACGTGCACATGAGCCTGCGTGACGCCGACGGCCGCGCCGCGTTCTACGATGCGGCCGACCCCGAACAGCTCTCCACCACGCTGCGGCACTTCGCCGGCGGAATACTGGCCACCATGCGGGAATTCACCGCGTTGATGGCGCCGACGCCCAACTCCTACCGCCGCTTCGTGCCCTACTCCTGGGCCGGCACGACCGCCACCTGGGGTATCGACAACCGCTCGGTCGGCCTGCGCGTCATCCGGGAGGGCGAGCACGGCACACGGCTCGAACACCGCCAACCCGGCGGCGACGCCAATCCCTACCTCGCGACGGCCGCCGTCCTGGCCGGCGGACTGCACGGCCTGACGCACCGGATCGATCCCCCGGCACTCATGGACGTCGACGTGTACAGCCATCCCGGAGCCGATATGGCCACGCTCCCCCGGGATCTCGGCACGGCCCTCGATCTGCTGGCAGCCAGCGCCGCGGCGCGGGAGTGGTTCGGCGACGACTTCGTCGACCACTACGTCGCGATGAAACGGGCCGAGCTCGACGCGCAGGCACTGGCCGTCACCGACTGGGAGGTGGCGCGCTACCTCGAGCCGATGTAGGCGTGCGGCGTGGTGGCAGAGTGTCAGCCATCGACACCTACTGGAACCACAACACCGCCTATCACCCGTGGCTGCTCGGGATCGCCGCCGAGAGGCCCGGTGACGTGCTCGACGTCGGCTGCGGTGACGGGCTGCTCGCGGCCCGGCTGGCCCCGGTCTCGCGGTCGGTGACCGGCATCGATTCCGATGCTGACGCGCTGGCGCGCGCCCGCGACCGGCTCGCCGGGGCGCATACCGTCACGCTGGCCGAAGCCGACTTCCTCGTCTTCGATCCCGGCCCGCGCCGGTTCGACCTGATCACCTTCGTCGCCACGCTGCACCACATGCCGCTTCGGCCCGCGCTCGAGCGGGCGCGGGGACTGCTGACACCGACCGGGCAGCTCGCCGTCGTCGGCCTGTCGGCGAACAGGACCGTGCGGGACTGGCTGTTCTCGGCGCTGTGCCTGCCTGCCGTGCAGATCGGATCCCGGCTGCACCGCGAGACCCGCGACGTCGGGGTGCGAATCAGCGACCCGCGCGAAGGTTTCGACGAGATCCGCCGCGTCGCCGGGGAGGTGGTGCCGGGCGCGTCGGTGCGCCGCGCGCTCTACTACCGCTACCTGCTGCGGTGGCGCAACGGCGCTGACTAGGGTGAACCGCGTGTCCGATTCGGTTCTGGTCCAGGTCGACGACCACGTCGCCCTCATCACCGTCAACGATCCCGACCGCCGCAACGCCGTCACCTTCGAGATGTCGGCCGCCCTGCGCGCCGCGGTGGACGCCGCCGAAGCCGACCCGGGCGTGCACGCGGTGATCGTCACCGGCGCCGGCAAGGCGTTCTGCGCGGGCGCCGACCTCACGGCATTGGGCGAGGCCACCGAGGACGGCCTGCGCAAGATCTACGACGGATTCCTCGCCGTCGCGCACTGCACACTGCCGACGATCGCCGCGGTCAACGGTGCCGCGGTCGGCGCGGGGCTGAACCTGGCCCTGGCCGCCGACGTGCGCATCGCCGGCCGGCACGCGCTGTTCGACCCGCGTTTCCAGACGCTCGGCATCCACCCCGGCGGTGGGGCGACGTGGATGCTGCAGCGTGCCGTCGGACCGCAGGTGGCGCGCGCGTCGCTGCTGTTCGGCATGCGGTTCGACGCACAGGCCGCCGTCCGGCACGGGCTGGCTCTCGAGGTCGCCGACGATCCGGTCGCCGCGGCGCGGGCGCTGGCCGCCGGACCCGCAGGCGCACCCCGCGACGTGGTGCTCGCGACGAAGGCCTCGATGCGCGCGACGGCCAACCCCGGTGCCGTGGACACCGACCAGCACCGCAGCGCCGTCGACATCGAGCTGGGCCCGCAGGCCCGGTCCATCGAGTCCCCGGAGTTCGCCCAGCGCCTCGCGGCGGCCAAGCGCCGGTAGGTCAGAGGTCGAGCAGCGCCGACTCGGGTGCCTCGAGCAACGCACGCAGCTCAGCCAGGAACGCGGCCACCTGCGCCCCGTCGGCGACCCGGTGGTCGAACGCGCACGTCAGGCGCATCGTCGGGCGGGCGGTCACCGCGCCGTCCACCACGACCGGGCGGAGCTTGAGGGAGCCCATGCCCAGGATCGCAGCCTCCGGGTGGTTGATCACCGGGACACCGTCGTCGAGTCCGAGCGCGCCGAAGTTCGACACCGTGAACGTCGAGCCCGACAGATCGCGCGGCGCGACCGTGCCCTCCCGCGCCTGCGCCACCAGCCGCGCCACCGCCGCGGCCAGCTCGCGGGTGGTCTTGTCCTGCGCGTCGGTCACGACCGGCACCAGCAGCCCGCGCGGTGCGGCCACCCCGAAGCCCAGGTGAATCGCGCTGTGGGAGTGGATCTGTGGGCCATCGGCCGTCTCCAGCCAGGTGGCGTTGAGCACCGGGTGGTGCCGCAGCGCGAGCGTGAGCAGGCGCAGCGTCAGCACGAACGGCGTGATCCGCTCGTCGGCCGCGTGCAACCGGTCCCGCAGCCGCAGCAGCGCGGAGCCGTCCACCTCCACGGCGGCATGCGCGTCGGGAATCTCATGGCGCGACAGCGTCATTCGCCGCGCCATCTCGGCCTGCACGCCGCGCACCGCATGTGTGCCCCCGCGCGCCTCGACCCGGCCCGCCGCGGCGAGCACGTCGTCGCGGGTGACGATGCCGTCCGGCCCGGACGGCGCCACCGCGCTGAGGTCGACGCCGTGGTCGGCGGCGAGCCTGCGCACCGACGGCTTGGCCCGCGCCCGGCCCGTCACCGGCCGGGCCGTCCGGCGGCTGACGTCCATCGCCCCGTCCGCGCCGTACCCGACCAGCACCGGTTGACGCACCGGCGTCGCCGGTTCGGCGGGCGCCCCGGTGTCGCTGGCGATACGCACCAACACCGCGCCCACATCGAGCGTCTGCCCTTCCTCCCCACCTCGCTCGACCACCCGGCCCGCATACGGGCTGGGGATCTCGACCTCGGCCTTGTTGGTCTCGACCGTGCACAGCGTCTGGTTGAGCTGGACCTCGTCGCCCACGTCGACCGCCCACGAGGTGATGGTGGCGTCCTGCAGCCCTTCACCCAGATCGGGCACCGCGAAGTCGTGAACGGTCATGGCATCTCCAGCGTCCGCTGCACGCAGTCCAGCAACCGGTCCACGCCCGGCAGCCACAGCTTCTCCAACCGTGCAGGCGGATACGGGGTGTCGAAGCCGGTCGCCCGCAGCACCGGCGCCTCCAGGTCGTAGAACAACTCCTCGGAGATCCGCGCGGCCAGTTCGGCGCCGAAGCCGAGCGTGCGCGGCCCCTCGTGCATCACCACCGCCCGGCCGGTCTTGCGGACCGACGCCGCCACGGTGTCGAAGTCGAGCGGATTGAGCGAGCGCAGATCCACCACCTCCATCGACCAGTCGTAGGCAGCCGCAGCGTGTTCGGCGGCCGACAGCGCGGTCGCGGTGAGCGGTCCGTACGTCAGCACCGTGACATCGGTGCCGTCGTGGCGCACCGCCGCCTGCCCGATGGGCAACCCCGGTCGCGTGGTGTCGACCGGTTCGCGCGCCCAGTACCGGCGTTTGGGCTCGAGGTAGATCACCGGGTCGCGGCCGGCGATCGCATGCCGCAGCAACCAGTACGCGTCGGCCGGACCGGACGGGCTGACCACCTTCAGCCCTGCGGTGTGCAGCCAGTACGTCTCGGTCGACTCGGAGTGGTGCTCCACCGCACCGATGCCGCCGAACGACGGGATTCGGACGGTGACCGGCATGTCGACGTCACCGCGGGTGCGCATCCGGTACTTCGCGAGATGGCTGACGATCTGGTCGAACGCCGGTGCGGTGAAGCCGTCGAACTGGATCTCGGGCACCGGCACGAAACCCCGGATCGCGAACCCGATCGCGAGGCCGATGATCGCCGACTCCGCCAGTGGGGTGTCGAAACACCGCTGTGCGCCAAAGGTTTCGGCCAGCCCGTCGGTCACCCGGAACACCCCGCCCAGCGTCGCGACGTCCTCCCCGAAGACGAGCACCCGGTCGTCGCCGGCCATTGCGTCGTGCAGGGCGCGGTTGACGGCCTGCACCATCGTCAGCTCGGCGGCCGGGGTGACGGAGTGGAGGAACGGGTGGTCGTCTCCGCCGGACGACGCCGGCCGCTCGACGAGTTGGGTCATCTCACGCCTCCTTGGCCAGTTCGGCGAGCAACTCGTCGCGCTGCGCCGCCAGATCCGGGGTGATGTCGTGGTAGACGGTGTCGAAGACCTCGGCGATGTCGATGTCCGGCGCGCCGACCACCGCGTCGCGCAGCTCACCGCACAGTCGCTTCGACCGGGCCGCCACCCGCTCCTCGAGCCGGTCGGTCCACACCCCGGCGTGCTGCAGGTACGCGCGGTAGCGCGGGATCGGGTCCAGCGCGCGCCACCGCTCGACCTCCTCGGGGCTGCGGTAGCGGGTCGGATCGTCGGAGGTGGTGTGCGGACCGAGGCGGTAGGTGACGGCCTCGATCAGCGCCGGCCCGCCGCCGTCGCGGGCGCGTGCGGCGGCTTCGGCCATCACCGCGTAGCAGGCGAGTACGTCGTTGCCGTCCACGCGGACGCCGGGCATGCCGTATCCGGCGGCGCGGTGGGCGATCGACGGGCCGGCGACCTGCCGGGCGACCGGCACCGAGATCGCCCACTGGTTGTTCTGGACGAAGAAGACGACCGGCGCGCCGTACACCGCGGCGAGGTTCATCGCCTCGTGGACGTCGCCCTCGCTGGTGGCGCCGTCACCGAGGAACGCCACGGTCACCGAGTCCTCACCGAGCCGCTGCGCGGCCATCGCCGCGCCCACCGCGTGCAGGCCCTGGGTGCCGATCGGGATCGCGATCGGCGCGCAGCATCGCGCGGTGAACTCCAGCCCGCCGTGCCATCTCCCGCGCCACACCGCCGACATCTGCTCCGGGGTGATGCCACGCAGCAGGAAGGCGCCGATCTCGCGGTACTGGGGGAACAGCCAGTCGGTCTTGCGCAGGCACGCGGCCGCACCGACCTGCGCGGCTTCCTGGCCGCGGCACGAGGCGTACAGCGCGAGCTCGCCCTGGCGCTGCAGGTGGACGAACTCGGTGTCGAGGTCGCGGGTGACGGCCATCGTCTCGTAGAGCCAGCAGAGGGTTTCGGGTGGCAGGTCCCGGCTGTAGCGCTCCTCGGCGCTCGGTGTGCCGTCGGCGCACACCAGCTGCACGGGATCGAGATCGACGCCGGCCATACCGCCTCCTTGTGGTCGCATCGACGGCATGTTTCGCCGTCCGACGACTTCAGGTGCTCAGCGTGTGGCGGGTAGAGCAGACCCCCGGGTGTGGAGGTGACCGGCTAGCGGCCGGGGTGTGGCGCTAGCGCGATGATGCGCTCTGCTCGTCGCAGCACTGGGGCATCCACCATTATGCCCTCGAACTGGAACACCCCCCGTTGATCGCGGGCCGTGTCGAGGACGCGGCGCGCCCAGTCGGCCTGCTCGGCGGTGGGCGCGTAGGCGGCGCGGATGACCGCGACCTGCGACGGGTGGATCGCGACCTTGGCGTCGAACCCGACCGCGACGGCGTCGTCGCTCTCGGCGCGCAGCCCGTCGAGGTCGCGGATGTCGAGGTAGACCGAGTCGAGCGCCAGCCGGCCGTAGGCCTTGGCGGCCAGCAGCGTCTGGGAGCGCACGTGCTGCGCGACGTCGCGGTAGGTGCCGTCGGGCCGGCGGTTGGCCGTGCCGCCCGTCACCGCGAACAGGTCCTCGGCGCCCCACATCACCGCGACCGCGTTGTCCGCGCGGGTCGACTCGACGACGTGCAGCGCGCCCAGCGGCGTCTCGATCAGCACGACGACCTGCAGCGGGGCGAGCGCGGCCACCTGCTCGGCGCCCTCGGTCTTGGCGAGCATCACGGTGGTGTATCCGGTGCGGGCGAGCGCGGCGAGGTCTGACGCGTGGTCGGGCGTGGTCACCGGGTTGACCCGGACCACGGTGCGGGCGGGATCGAGCGGGGTGTCGATCAGCGCGTTGCGGGCGGCGTCGCGGTCCTTCGCGGCGACGCCGTCCTCCAGGTCGAGGATCACCACATCGGCTGCCGCCGCGGCCTTCTCGAACCGCTCCGGCCGGTCGGCCGGGCAGAACAGCCAGCCGGGTCCGGTGCTGCCGAGCATCACACCTCCTCCGCGGGCCGCTTGCGCACCATGGTCTTGCGGGACGCGGTGGCGACGACGTCGCCGTGCTGGTTGCGTCCGGTGTGGGCGAAGGTGACGATGCCCTCGGCCGGCCGGCTCCTGGACTCGCGCTTCTCGAGCACCTCGGTCTCGGCGTAGAGCGTGTCGCCGTGGAACAGCGGCTTGGGGAAGGCGACCTCACCGAAGCCGAGATTGCCGACGATCGTGCCCTGGGTGAGCTGCGCGACCGACAGGCCGACCAGCGTCGACAGCGTGAACATCGAATTCACCAACCGCTGGTTGAAGGGCGGCAGCGCATCGGCGAACGCGGCATCGAGGTGCAACGCCTGGGTGTTCATGGTGAGCGTGGTGAACAGGACGTTGTCTGCCTCGGTGATGGTGCGGCCGGGCCGGTGCGCGTAGAGCACCCCGGTCTCGAACTCCTCGAACCACAGCCCCCGCTGGGTGACGATCTTCCTGTGGTCGCTCACAGGCCGGCCTGGCGCGCGATCAGCATCAACTGCACCTCGGTGGTGCCCTCGCCGATCTCGAGGATCTTGCTGTCGCGGTAGTGGCGGGCGACCGTGAATTCGTTCATGAAGCCGTATCCGCCGAAGATCTGGGTGGCGTCGCGGGCGTTGTCCATCGCGGCCTCGCTCGCCACCAGCTTGGCGATCGCGGCCTGCTTCTTGAACGGCTTACCGGAGAGCATCAACGCGGCGGCGTCGTAGTACGCGGTGCGGGCGGTGTGCGCCCGGGCCTCCATCCGCGCGATCTTGAACGCGATGGCCTGGTTGCTTCCGATGGTGCGGCCGAACGCCTCACGCTCCTTGGCATACCGCACGCTCTCGTCCACGCAGCCCTGCGCGGCGCCGACCGACAGCGCGGCGATCGCGATGCGGCCCTCGTCGAGGATCTGCAGGAAGTTGGCGTAGCCGCGGCCGCGTTCGCCGAGCAGGTTCTCCTCGGGCACGCGGACGTCGTCGAAGGACAGTGGGTGGGTGTCCGAGGCGTTCCAGCCGACCTTGTTGTACGCGCGTTCGGCGGTGAACCCGTCGGTGGGCACCGGGACCAGGATCGACGAGATCTCCTTGCGGCCATCCCGCTCCCCGGTGACGGCGGTGACGGTGACCAACCTGGTGATGTCGGTGCCGGAATTGGTGATGAACTGCTTGCTGCCGTTGATCACCCAGTGCCCGTCATCGAGGCGCGCGGTGGTCTTGGTGGCACCGGCGTCGCTGCCGCCGCCCGGTTCGGTCAGCCCGAACGCCGCCAGCGCCTGCCCACTGGTCAACTGCGGCAACCATTCCCGCTTCTGCGCGTCGTTGCCGAACCGGTAGACCGGCATCGCGCCGAGGGACACCCCGGCCTCCAGCGTGATCGCCACGCTCTGGTCCACCTTGCCGAGTTCCTCCAGCGCCAGGCACAGCGCGAAGTAATCCCCGCCCATGCCGCCGTACTCCTCGGGGAACGGCAGCCCGAACAGCCCCATGTCGGCCATCCCGCGCACCACCTCGTACGGGAACGAATGCTCCTCGTCGTGTTTGGCCGCGACGGGCGCGACGACGCTCTGCGCGAAGTCGCGGACGGTCTTGGCGAGCTGCTCGTAGTGGTCGGGCAGTGTCCCGGTGGATAAGAAGCCGGAGTAGTCGGTCACGATTCATCTCCTTTGTCGGTGGCGAGGATCCTGGCCAGCGGCTGACCCACCTTGACCTGCTCGCCCACGGTGACGAGTAGTTCGGCCACGCCGTCGACCGGGGCGGTCAACGCGTGTTCCATCTTCATGGCCTCGACGGTGACGACGACGGTGCCTGTCGTCACCATCGCCCCGGCTTCGATACCGACCGCCACCACCGTCCCGGGCATCGGACTGGTCAGTTCGGCGTCGCCGCTGTGTGCGTCGTCGGGCCGCACCGGCGCCTCGCGGACCTCCGCGACGCTCACCGTCCGCCCGCCGCCCGAGAGCCAGATCCGTTCGCCGTCGGCGGCGAGGAGATAGTCGGTGCGCAGCCCGTCCGACGTGACGGTGAGCCGATGGCCCTCGAGTCGCACTGCCAGCGAACGGAATTCGCCGTCCTCGACTCTCGCCGTGGCCGCATCAGGGCGGCCGGTGAGGTGGACGTGGTCGGTGCGGTCCCCAGCCTGCAGGCGGCGGGTGGTGGGCGCGTGGGCGCCGATCCGCCACCCCGACGGCACCGCCCACGGATTCCCGGTGGTGGCGGGCCACCCCTGCAGCCACAGGTAGGCGGCGGCCGCGACGAGGTCGTCGTCGGTGGCCGCGGCCGGTGCGTAGTCCGGGGCGCGGCGGTCGAGCAGCCCGGTGTCGAGGCGGCCGGCCGCCACGTCCGGGTCGGCGAGCAGGAAGCGCAGGAAGTCGACGTTGGTGTCGATACCGAGGACGGCTGTCGCGGCCAGCGCCCGGTCCAGGGACCGCAGCGCGGCGTCACGGTCGGCGCCGTGCGCGATCACCTTGGCCAGCATGGGGTCGTAGTCGCTGCCGACCACGGCGCCCGGTGTCAGACCGGAGTCGACGCGCACGCCGGGGCCCGCGGGCTCGAACAGACCGAGGACGGTTCCGCCGGTGGGCAGGAAGCCGCGGCCCGGGTCCTCGGCGTAGATGCGAGCCTCGACGGCGTGGCCGTGCAGGGCGACGTCGTCCTGGGCGATCGGCAGCTTCTCCCCCGCGGCGATGTGCACCTGCTGCTCGACCAGGTCGATACCGGTGACCAGTTCGGTGACCGGATGTTCCACTTGCAGCCGGGTGTTCATCTCCATGAAGAAGAACTCGTCGGGCCGGTCGGCGGACACGATGAACTCCACGGTCCCGGCCCCGGTGTAGTCCACACTGCGCGCGGTGTCGCACGCCGCGGCACCGATGCGGGCCCGGGTCGCGGCGTCGAGCAGCGGTGACGGCGCCTCCTCGATGACCTTCTGGTGGCGGCGCTGCAGGCTGCACTCCCGCTCGCCGAGGTGGATCACGTTGCCGTAGCCGTCGGCGAGGACCTGCACCTCGATGTGGCGGGGGTTGAGCACAAACCGCTCGAGGAACAGGGTGTCGTCCCCGAACGCCGCCGCGGCCTCCCGGCGCGCCGACACGAGCGCCGCAGGCAGCTCTTTCGCGTCGTGCACCACCCGCATGCCCTTGCCGCCGCCTCCGGCCGACGGCTTGACCAGCACCGGGAAGCCGACCTCAGGGGCGCCGCCGATCAGGTCGTCGTCGGTCAACCCCGGCCGGGAGATCCCCGGCACCACGGGCACACCGAAAGCCGACACCGCCGCCTTGGCGGCGATCTTGTCGCCCATCGTCTGGATCGCCGCAATCGGCGGGCCGATGAACACGATGCCGGCGTCCTGCAGCGCGGTGGCGAACGCCGCGTTCTCCGAGAGGAATCCGTAGCCGGGATGGACGGCCTGGGCCCCGGTGCGGCGGGCGGCGGCGACCACCGCCTCGATGTCGAGGTAGCTCTGCCGCGCGGCGGCCGGCCCGATGCGCACCGCGACGTCGGCCTCGGCGACGTGGCGCGCGCCGGCGTCGGCGTCGCTGAACACCGCGACCGAGCGGATACCCATCGCACGCAGCGTGCGGATGACGCGGACGGCGATCTCGCCGCGGTTGGCCACCAGCACCGTCGAGAATTCCATCATCACATCCTGAAGACGCCGTAGGACACCGGCTCCAGCGGAGCCTGCCCGACCACCGAGAGGGCCAGCCCGACAACGGTTCTGGTGTCGGCGGGGT
Organism: Mycobacterium sp. PS03-16; assembly: GCF_004570325.1. Classification (GTDB taxonomy): domain Bacteria; phylum Actinomycetota; class Actinomycetes; order Mycobacteriales; family Mycobacteriaceae; genus Mycobacterium. Next base: position 115,797 of record NZ_SPQO01000006.1, read on the forward strand.
CGATGACACCGTCGTCCCAGAGCCGCGCGGTCGAATAGTAGGGGTTGCCCTGGCTCTCGTACTGCGCGCGGATCGGCGCCTTGAACGCCTCTTCCTCCTCGGGGGTCATGTCACCGCGCACGGTGGCCAGCACCGACGCCGCCTGCTCCCCGCCCATCACCGAGATCCGCGCGTTCGGCCACATCCACAGGAAGCGCGGCGAATACGCCCGTCCGCACATCGAGTAGTTGCCCGCACCGTAGGAGCCGCCGATGACGACGGTGAGCTTGGGGACGCGCGCACAGGCGACCGCGGTGACCATCTTGGCGCCGTGTTTGGCGATGCCCCCCGCCTCGTAGTCGCGGCCCACCATGAACCCGGAGATGTTCTGCAGGAACAGCAGCGGTGTGCGGCGTTTGTCGCACAGCTCGATGAAGTGCGCACCCTTCTGCGCCGACTCACCGAACAGCACACCGTTGTTGGCGACGATGCCGACCGGATACCCGTGGATGCGGGCGAAGCCGGTGACCAGGGTGGCGCCGTACTCGGCCTTGAATTCGCCGAACTCACCGCCGTCGACGATGCGGGTGATCACCTCGTGGACGTCATAGGGCACCCGCGAGTCGACGGGAACGACGTCGTAGAGCTCGGTCTGGTCGGCGACCGGGTCGACGGTCGGCGCCACGTCCCACGGCGGCGGCTGCGCGTGGCCGAGGGTGCCGACGATGCGGCGCACGATGCGCAGCGCATCCCGGTCGTCGTGGGCGAGGTGGTCGGTGACGCCGGAGGTCTTACTGTGCAGATCGCCGCCGCCGAGTTCCTCGGCGGTGACCACCTCGCCGGTGGCGGCCTTCACCAACGGCGGCCCGCCGAGGAAGATCGTGCCCTGGTTGCGCACGATGACGGCCTCGTCGCTCATCGCCGGCACGTAGGCGCCGCCGGCCGTGCAGGACCCGAGCACGGCCGCGATCTGCGCGATACCCCGCGCGCTCAGGGTGGCCTGGTTGTAGAAGATGCGGCCGAAGTGCTCCCGGTCGGGGAACACCTCGTCCTGGCGCGGCAGGAACGCCCCGCCGGAATCGACGAGATACACGCACGGCAGCCGGTTCTGACCGGCGATCTCCTGGGCGCGCAGGTGCTTCTTCACCGTGATCGGGTAGTACGTGCCGCCCTTCACGGTCGCGTCGTTGGCGACGACCATGCACTCGCGCCCGGAGATCCGGCCGATGCCCGCGATCATCCCGGCGCCGGGGCAGTCGTCGTCGTACATCCCGTCGGCGGCCAGCGGAGCGATCTCCAGGAACGGACTGCCCGGATCGAGCAGCCCGTCGACCCGGTCGCGCGGCAGCAGCTTCCCGCGCCCGACGTGCCGTTCCCGCGCCTTGTCCGGTCCGCCGCGCGCGGCGGTGGCCAGCTTCTTGCGCAGCTCGTCGACGAGCGCGAGGTGCTCCTCGCGGTGCGATACCCGCAGTGCCATCGGCGACCCAATCAGAAGTTAATGACGACTAACCGATGGTATGTTAATCAGGATTAACCATCCGTGTCCACCACCGCACCGGAAGAGCCGCCCATGACGTCGCCCGCTTCGAGACCGGCCGCGAGCACCCGGCGCGGCCAGGCGAAGTCGGACCGGCGCGCTCAGCTGATCGCCGCCGCCGAACGACTGGTCGCCGAGAGGGGTTACCTCGCCGTGCGCCTCGAGGACATCGGCGCCGCGGTGGGGGTCAGCGGTCCGGCCATCTACCGGCACTTCCCCAACAAGGAGGCACTGCTGGTGGAACTGCTGGTGGGTATCAGCACCCGCCTGCTGGCCGGCGCGCGCGCCGTGGTGGACGCCGCCTCCGGGCCGCAGGCCGCACTCGACGGGCTGATCGACTTCCACCTCGACTTCGCGCTGGGTGAGTCCGACCTGATCCGCATCCAGGACCGGGATCTCGCGCACCTCCCCGATCCGGCGAAACGTCAAGTCCGCAAGGCGCAGCGGCAGTACGTGGAACTCTGGGTGGCGGTACTGCGGCGGGTGCACCGCACGCTGGGCGAGGACGAGGCACGGGTGATGGCGCATGCGGTGTTCGGTCTGCTCAACTCCACACCGCACAGCGTCAAAGGCACCGACAAAGCGGCCGAGGCCAGCTCGCGCACTGTCCTGCGAAACATGACAGTGGCGGCGCTGACCTCGGCCGGCGGTTCGAGCGGTTAGGCGTTAATACCAGACTTTCCGGCCACCGACCGCCCGTCCGGTGCTGCCGAGAATCCAGAACACCGCGCCGATGACGATCAGGGCGATACCGATGTACATCAGCGGGGCCCACAGGAAATAGCCCAGGATCGCGAGGATCACTCCGAGAACAATCATGCTGGCACTCCAATCATCAGTTCACCACCGGGCCCGGGGATTTCGGCCGGACCGCCGGCACTGGGCTCGGGGACGTTCACGTTGCAATCGACCTTCGGATTGACGCCCATGTAATTGAGCGGACCCGCAACGACGGTCAACGCAACCCGGGCTGCCGTGGCACAGTTGGCATCCCCGGTCTTGAAATAGTCGCGCTGAAAAGCGGCCACGACGCCGATCAGCAACCAGACGAGCACAATCACGCCGACAATCCCGCGGCCTCTCATGCCGTGCCTCCATCCTGTTCGCACCCGTCTGGGCGCGCAGCACGGTTTACCCGGCGGACAATTTGTCCAAACCTGACGGCAGCGACGCTGCCACCGCAACGGCCTGGGCCGGCGCGAAGGCGCTCAGCAGCCACGTCGTCATCGCGTTGACCAGCGCAGTGCGGTTCTCGCGCTTGACGATCTCGTGTCCGTCGTCGTCGAAGATCAACAGCTCGACCGTCCGATCCAGCGCGCGCAACGCGTCGAACATTTGCTGCGATTCGCTCGGCGGCACGTTGGTGTCGTTGCCGCCGTGCACCAGCAGCAGCGGCGCGGTGAGCGCCGACGCCCGCAGCAACGGGGAGAGCCGCTCGAGCAGCTCACGATCGCCGATCGGGTGACCGTACTTGGGATATGCGGCGGTGGCGATCCACGTCTCGGTGTTGCGGTACCAGGTGTTGAGGTCGCTCATCCCGCAGATGCTGATCCCGGCCGCGAACAACTCGGGGTGGAACGTCAACGCCGCCTGCGTCAGATAGCCGCCGTACGACCAGCCGCAGCAGGCGATCCGGTCGGCGGGAACGGCCTCGCGGTCGATCAGGTAGTGCACACAGTCCGCGACGTCGTCGATGGCCGCGAACCGCAACTCCTTGTCGTCGGCGTGCATGAACGCCCGCCCGAAACCGCCCGATCCCCGTACGTTCGGGGTGAACACGGTGATACCCGCCGCCAGCAGCGCCGGGTAGTACTCGCTGTATCCCGGCCGTGACTGTCCCTCCGGCCCGCCGTGCAGGAAGACCATCGCCCCGACCGGTTCGACCGGTGCGGGCGGCCGGTAGAGCCAGCCGGTGATCTCCATCCCGTCGCGGGCGATCACCGTCTCCAGCGTCGGGTCGGCGGTCAGCGGCCCCTCGCTGGGCTCGCGGTCCACGCGCTGCCACTCCCGCGACCGCGGGTCCACCAACTCGACGGTCGGCGGCAGCGAGGGGCTCTCCACGGTCATCGCCACCATGGACCCGCCGGCGCTGATGCTCAGCTCGGTGGCCACCAGCCCGGGCAGCGGGATCGGCTCGGACAGCGTGTTGTCGGCGTACTCGAGCACCTGAAGTTCACTGCAGCCGTTGACATTCCACAGCAGCGCCACTGTCGACAGGTCATCGCTGATGACGAACTCGTCGAGGTCGAACCCCGGCTTCTCGGCGACGACGTGGTATGAGACGCCGTCCGCGGTGGCGGTCACCTCGATCAGCCGCGCGTGGGTGCCGCCGTTGTCGCTGCGGATCAGCGCGCGGACGAACCCCTCGGTGCTGCCGATCGGGTAGGTGCTGGCGGGATGGTAGAGCTCGAAGGTCTCGCCGGTGACGCCCGATCGCAGCCGCCGCGGGCTGTGGTCGTCGAGGATGAAGCCCATGTCGGTGGTGGAGCCCGGATCGTAGGGCAACAGCGCGATTTCGGTGCGCCCGCGCAGCATGATGAGGTCGCGGTAGCCGCGGGGTCCGACGCGGACCAGCGACGCCCCCGCCCAGGCGTCGACGAGGCGGCCGGCCGTGCGGCGGTCCAACACCAGGGTGTCGCCGTCGGCCGGGTTGATCAGGCACGAACTGCCGACCCCGTCCTCGCCGGTCAGGATCGCCGCCACCTGGGTGCCGTCCCAGCCGATGAGTTCGGCGCTGCCCTCGGGCTGCCCGTCCGGCCACGAATCGATGCGGTGGGCGTCGCGGTCGTCGGGATCGGTTGTGACGACCCAGATCTGGAAGCGGTCACTGCCCTCGGGCGCCACCTGGCAGGCCAGCCAGTGCCCGTCGGCCGAGTGCATCACCCGGGTGACGGGTCCTTCCACCGGGAGCTCCACGTCGCGCGACGAGCTGGCCCGCCACCCCTGCAGGAAGCGCTGCACCGCGCGGGGGAAGCCGCCGTCGTCGACGAGGTGGGCGAATGCGGTCGCATCGGGTGACAGCGATGCTCCGTAGTTGGCCCGCACCTGTCGTGTCACGCGTCGATTGTCCATCGTCTTCCTTCCGGTGTCCGTCCGGCCTCCCGGCACCGGGTTCATCCGTCCCGCTGCACCAACACCGACCCGGCGCCACGGGTGGCGCAGGTACCCTGCGACCATGAGGTGGGTATGACCGATTCACCACGTCGCGACGGCACCGGGCCGACCCAGCCGCAGGGCAACAGCTACCAGGGTTGGCCCGATCCGGCCTACGCGAACCAGGCGCCGTACGGTCCCCCGTACCAGCCGCCCGCCGCGCCGAATCCCACCGAGCGGCTGTCCCCGTACTACCAGTACGGTTACGACCCCTATGCCACCGGGCAGTACGGACCCGGGTATCCGCCCGGTGACCCGCAGCAACCACCGCCCGGCGGGCCGAAGTCACCGATGTGGCTGTGGGTGCTGGCGGGTGCGGTGGTGCTGCTCGTCATCGCGCTGGTGATCGCACTGGTGATCGCCAACAGCTCGCGGCAACAGACGGTCGTCGCGCCGGCGCCGTCGATGCCCGAACCGACGTCGACCAGCCAGCGCCCCGCCACCACGCTGCCCGCACCCACCCCGGTTCTGCCGCTGCCGACGACGTCGCAGCCGGGCACCGCCTCCTCCACCACCACTGCGCCGTCGGGTGCCACGGAGTCGGTGACCTACGACGTCTCCGGGGAGGGACGGGTCATCAACATCACCTACACCGACACCGGCGGCGTGCCGCAGACCGAGTTCAACGTGGCCCTGCCGTGGAGCAAGCAGGTCGAGTTGCCGTCGCCGGCGCGCAGTTCGGCGCGGATCAGCATCATCAACGTCGGCCGCGACGTGACCTGCTCGGTGTCGATCGACGGCGTCCCGGTCGCCCAGCGCACCGGGTCAGGGCTGACCTTCTGCGTCGGCACGGGTTGATCCCACCCGCGCCTGGTGCGGCACCCGCACCGCGAGCATGGCCAGCAGGCCCGCGGCGAGCACCACACAGAGGCCGCCCATCCCCGCGCGGTCGGTGCCGAACAGATCGATGAACATGAAGAACAGCCACGGCGCCAGAAACGACACCGCGCGGCCGGTCGTGGTGTAGAGCCCGAACGCCACGCCCTCCTTGCCCTCGGCCGACATCCGCAGCATCAGCGTGCGCGCCGAGGACTGCGTCGGGCCGATGAACAGGCACAGCAGCAGCCCGCACACCCAGAACGCCACCGCGCCGGACAGGTTCAGCAGCGTCAATCCCACCGCGATCATCGAGATCAGCGACACCACGATCACCGGCTTGGAGCCGACCCGGTCGTCGAGCAGCCCACCGGTGACCGCGCCGACGGCGGCGACCACGCTCGCGCTGACGCCGAACAGCAGCACGTCGGCATCGGAGATCCCGTACACGTTCACGCCGAGGACCGCACCGAACGCGAACACCCCGGCCAGCCCGTCCCGGAACACCGCGCTGGCCATCAGGTAGTAGACGACGTTGCGGTCGCGCCGCCACTCCCCGACGATCTCCGACCACAGCTTCCGGTACGCCCCAGTGATGCCCCTGGGCCGCTCGGCGTCGGCGAGACCCGGCGGCGGGGCCGGCACCGCGATCAGCAGCGGCAGCGCGAACAGCAGGAACCACGCGGCGGCCAGCAGCATCGCCGCCCGCACGTTCTGCCCGTCGGCCACCGGCAGACCGAGCAGTCCGCGGGTGTCCCCGTCGCCGTTGATGAAACCCAGGTACACCACCAGCAACAGCAGGACACTGCCGAAGTAGCCCATCGCCCAGCCCAGCCCGGACACCCGCCCGGAGGTCTGCGGGGTGGACAGCTGCCGCAGCATCGCGTTGTACGGCACGCTGGCCAGGTCGCTGCACGCCGCGGTGCACGCCAGCAGCACCAGGCCGGGCCACAGGTAGGTGTGGTCGTCGCGGATCAGGCTCATCAGCGAGGTGAAGACCACCGCGGCGCCGGTCAGCACCGCCAGCACGACGCGCCGCCGACGCGGCGCCTCCACCCAGATGCCGGTCAGCGGCGCCAGCACCGCCACCAGAAGACCGGCCGCCGTCATCGCCCGGCCCAGCCAACTGGTCGCCGAGGTGTCACCCGGCAGGTCGTCGCCGACCGCACCGGTCAGGTAGACCGCGAAGACGAAGGTCACGACGATCGCGTTCAGCCCCGTCGAACCGCAGTCCCACAGCGCCCACGCGACGATTCGGGAACGTCCGGCGCGCGGGGGTGAGGTCACGGTCGCCCACGATATCGGCGGGGGCGCCGACAGGCCGGACGCTATAGTCCGGCGCATGCCCGTACCCGCCCCACGCCCCAACGCTCGCGCGGTCGTCACCGGCGCATCCCAGAACATCGGCGAGGCGCTGGCCACCGAACTGGCGGCGCGCGGCCACCACCTGATCATCACGGCGCGCCGCGGCGACGTGCTCGACGCGCTGGCGCAGCGGCTGACCGACCGCTACGGCGTCACCGTCGAGGTGCGGTCGGTGGACCTGGCCGACCCGACCGCCCGCACCGCACTCTGCGACGAGCTGGCGTCGCGGGAGATCTCGATACTGTGCGCCAACGCAGGCACCGCGACGTTCGGCCCGGTGGCCCGGCTGGACCCGGCCGACGAGAAGGCCCAGGTGGCTCTGAATGTGCTCGGTGTGCACGATCTGGTGCTCGCCGTGCTACCGGGTATGGTGGCCCGCCGCTCCGGGGGCATCCTCATCTCCGGCTCGGCCGCGGGCAACTCGCCCATCCCGAACAACGCCACCTACGCCGCGACCAAGGCGTTCGCGAACACCTTCTGCGAATCGCTGCGCGGCGAGCTCAAGGGGGCCGGCGTGCACGTCACGTTGCTGGCGCCGGGCCCGGTGCGCGAGACGCTGCCCGACGAACACGAGCAGTCGCTGGTGGAGAAGCTGATCCCCGACTTCCTGTGGATCTCCACCGAGTACACCGCGAAGATCTCGCTGGACGGCCTGGAGCGCAACAAGATGCGTGTGGTGCCCGGTGTGACGTCCAAGGCGATGTCGGTCGCCAGCGGGTACACCCCGCGCGCGATCGTCACCCCGATCGTCGGCGCGGTCTACAAGAAGCTGGGCGGCGAGTAAGGCTTCTGCGCCGCCGGAATGAGGTTCCAGCACACGGAACCGGCGCTGGGCGGGTGAAAAGTCTGATCTCGGCGGTCAACGACGACGCCGGCGGCGGCCGGTGCCGAAGATGCTGCGGGTGATCTCACGGCCGATGACCGTTCCCGCCGAGCGCATCGCGCTCTTGAACGCGGGGCTGTCCATCACCTTCTCGAACAGCCCCGGTTCCGGCGGCGTGACGGGGTCCGGCATGGGCGGGAGGTCGTACGGCGACGGCAGCGGCGGCAGTTCGGCCGGGGCGGGCGGCGGCGCCAGCCGGGCCGCGAGCCGCTCGTAGGCCGACTCCCGGTCCACCGTGCGGCCGTACTCGGCCTGCAGCGGGCTGGCCTGCGCGGCTGCGGCGATCGCGTCGGGACCGATGGTGTCCATCAACGACCGCGGCGCGCGCATCCGCGTCCACGCCACCGGCGTCGGCACCCCGGTCTCCGACAGCACGGTCACGACGGCCTCGCCGATGCCCAGCGAAGTCAGCGCCGACTCGAGGTCGTAGACGTCGGTCCTCGGATACGTGCGGACGGTCTTGCGCAGCGCTTTCTCGTCGTCGGGGGTGAACGCGCGCAACGCGTGCTGCACGCGCGCACCCAGTTGGGACAGCACCTCGTTGGGCACGTCGGTGGGCAACTGGGTGCAGAAGAACACCCCGACGCCCTTGGACCGGATCAGTTTGACGGTCTGCTCGACCTGCTCGAGGAACGCCTTCGACGCGTCGGTGAACAGCAGGTGGGCCTCGTCGAAGAAGAACACCAGCTTCGGCTTGTCCAGGTCGCCCACCTCGGGCAGCGTCGTGAACAGGTCGGCGAGCACCCACATCAGGAAGGTGGAGAACATCACCGGACGGGCGGCCTGACTGCCCAGTTCTAGCAGCGTGACGATGCCGCGGCCCTGCGCGTCGACCCGCAGCAGGTCCGCGGGTTCGAGCTCAGGTTCACCGAAGAAGGTGTCGGCGCCCTCGGCCTCCAGATTGACCAGCGCGCGCAGTATCACCCCGGCCGTCGTCGTCGACACCGCACCGAGCGCCGTGCGTTCGGCCTTGCCCTCGTCGCTGGTGAGGAACGCGATCACCGAGCGCAGGTCCTTGAGGTCCAGCAGGGGTAGACCGTTGCGGTCGGCCCAGTGGAAGATCAACCCGAGGGTCGACTCCTGGGTTGTTCAGTCCCAGGACCTTCGACAGCAGGATCGGCCCGAAGCTGGTGACCGTCGCGCGTACCGGCACCCCGAGTCCGCCGGTGCCCAGCGACAGGAACTCGACCGGATAGGCCGTCGGTGCCCACTGGTCGCCGGTGTCGGCGGCGCGCTGGGTGATCTTGTCGCCGGCCTCGCCGGGACGACTGAGCCCGGACAGGTCACCCTTGACGTCGGCCATGAGCACCGGGACACCGGCCGCGGACAGCTGCTCGGCGAGCACCTGCAGTGACTTGGTCTTCCCCGTCCCCGTGGCGCCGGCGACCAGGCCGTGCCGGTTCATGGTGGCCAGCGGAATCCTGACCCGGGCCGACGGGTGGGCGACGCCGTCGGCCATCACGGCGCCCAGGTCGAGGGCCGGGCCGTTCACCGCGTACCCGGCGCCGACCCGCGCCGCGGACTCACTGGTCATGGCGCACGACCCTACTGGTCGGCGGCGGCGGCGGAGGGTGTTGCGGTGCGCGATCCGGCCAGGCGAATAGGGTGGAGCGCTGTGCGTGACGAACTGGTGTGGATCGACTGCGAGATGACCGGGCTGGACCTCAAATCAGACCGGCTCATCGAGATCGCCGTCCTGGTCACCGACGCCGACCTCAACATCCTCGGCGACGGCCTCGACGTGGTGATCCACGCGCCCGAGGAGTCGCTGCGCGGCATGATCCCCGTGGTCACCGACATGCACACCCGCTCGGGTTTGATCGAGGAGGTGCGCACGTCCACGGTGGACCTGCCCACCGCCGAGGAGATGGTGCTCGACTACATCCGCGGGCACGTCAAGCAGGCGAAGACGGCGCCGCTGGCCGGCAACTCGATCGCCACCGACCGCGGCTTCATCGCCCGGGACATGCCCAAACTCGACGACTACCTGCACTACCGGATGATCGACGTGAGCTCGATCAAGGAGCTGTGTCGGCGCTGGTTCCCGCGGATCTACTTCGGCCAGCCCGAGAAGGGCCTGGCGCACCGCGCGCTGGCCGACATCCACGAGTCGATCCGCGAGCTGAAGTACTACCGGCGTACCGCGTTCGTCGCTCCACCCGGACCCTCGACCAGCGATATCGCCGCAATCGCCGCCGAGCTGGGGCCCCCGAACGGCGACGCGACCGGAACCGATTCGGCTCCGGGGCCCTCGACCGGTTAGTATCGACGACGCCGCAGTGCCCAACGGCAGAGCGGCGATGGTGGCTGTAGTTCAGTTGGTAGAGCACCAGGTTGTGATCCTGGCTGTCGCGGGTTCGAGTCCCGTCAGCCACCCCGAACGGAAACGGGCCCCGGCGAAAGCCGAGGCCCGTTTCTGTTAGTCCGGTCGCTCACACGTTGGCGTTGCCGGCCTTCCACTGCTCCCAGGGAATGTTCCAGTCGCCGAGACCGTCCGTGCCCGGCAAGGTCGAGCCGACAGTGTTGACCACCTCGACGATGTCGCCGCGCTTGGTGTTGTCGTGGAACCAGCGGGCGTTCGACGTGCTCACGTTGATGCAGCCGTGGCTGACGTTGTCATAGCCCTGGCTGCCCACCGACCACGGCGCGCCGTGCACGTAGATGCCGCTGTAGGACATCTGCGTGGCCCAATCCACCTCGGTGCGGTAGCCGTTCGGCGAGTTGACCGGCACCCCGTAGGTCGACGAGTCCATCACCAGGTGCGAGTAGCGGTCGCCGATGATGTAGGTGCCGTTGTTGGTCGGCGTGCTGTCCTTGCCCATGGAGATCGGCATGGTCTTGATCACCTCGCCGTTGCGGCGCACGGTCAGCGTCTTGGTGGCGTCGTCGGCCGTCGCGATCACCTCGTCGCCGATGGTGAAGTTCGTCTTCACATTGTCCTGGCCGAACAGGCCGTCGCCCATGTCCACGCCGTAGGCGTCGACCGACACCTCGACCTTGGTGCCCGGCTTCCAGTACTCCGCGGGCCGCCACCGCACCTCGCGGTTGCTGATCCAGTACAACGCGCCCTCGACCGGCGGATCGGTCTTCACCGTGATGGCCCGCTGCGCGGCGAGTCGGTTGGGGATGTTCTCGTCGAAGCGGATCGCCACCGGCTGCCCGATGCCGACGACCTCGCCCTCGTTGGGCAGCACGTACGGCATGGTCAGGTTCTCGGGCGAGTGCGTCTCGAACGTCATCTCGCGACTGGTGACCCCGCCGAGGCCCATCGACTGCGCCGTGAGCGTGTAGCTCTTGTTGTAGCCGAGCGGCTCGGTGGTGGCCCACGTCGTCCCGTCGGCGCTGAGCTTCCCGCTGACCGGCTCGCCGTCCTCGTTGACCATCGAGACCGACCCGAGCACGCCGAACTCGGCACCCACGGTGACCGGGCTGTCGACCGCGACGCCGACCGCCCCGTCGGTCACCGAAGATGTGAGCTTCGGCACCAACAGATCGCCGAACGGCGTGCCCTTGTCGGAGATCACCTGCGGGCTGTCGGACGTCGAGTCACCGGAGCACGCCGTGAGCCCGAGCACCATGGCGGGGACCACCAGCATGGCCGCCCACCAGGCTCGCTGTCGGCGCGGACGGGTCACGGATCTGACCTGCCACATTGTCTGCTCCACTTCACACCCAGGTTCTCGATCGGCACGGATTGATTTGTCAGCATTCTACGGGCTGCGCCGACACCGAGCCTGCCGCGAAGATGCAGCCCCGAGCCGGTCATGGCGGCGATTTCACGCACCGGCCATGAGCCTGTTATCGTCTTCCACGCGCGCCGTTAGCTCAGTTGGTAGAGCAGCTGACTCTTAATCAGCGGGTCCGGGGTTCGAAACCCTGACGGCGCACCACCAGAAACATCGCCGGCGCCGCCGGCGATGTTTCTTTTGTGTTGGGCCCTGGATATCCCTCCCCGGACGCCGCCGCATCGGCGTTTTTGCGGGAATCGAGGCCGCCGATTCTGAGCTTGATCACGTCGGTTACCGGCCGGTCATATGCTGTCTGCGCCGGTCACGGCGCTGCCGCGCGGATCGCCTGGTGACACCGAACGTTGCCAGTCACCCCGACAAAGTGATCATCACCCGTGTACAACTACCGTCTAGCGGGTACAACTGGTATCGTCACAAGTTAGCTGAACATCTCCCGCCAAGCGGAGACGTCCACGCCGCCACTCACACGAGGTCTTAGCTGGATGACATCACCACGCGTGCCGCACACTCCCGGCTCGACGGCATCGCCGCACTACGGCGAGGTAGCTGCGTCGTGGCCGGTGTCCGTGCACACCTGCAGCCGGCTGGGACGACGCGCCAATCCCCCGCGGTCCTGGTGGGCCGATCTGCTGCGGCCCGGCCGCCGACGCTGACGCCAGGTCAGCGGCGCGACCGCCGGACCGTCACGAACACCACCAACACCCCGACCCCGGCCAGCGACATGATGACCGCCGGCTGCGAGACGAATCCGATCACCTTGGCCTTGACGTCATCGGCGAGCTTGCGGGGATTGGCCCGCTCGGCGAGGGTGTCGACGGTCAGCGCCAGCTGGTCACGCGCCGCGTCGATGTCCTTCTTGATGGCCTCGGGATCCCGGTCCGCCACGTCATGCCCTCCAAGTACGGTGCTGGGTCCCCAGTCTGGTTCCCGTCCTGCCGCACTACCCTAGATCAGCCGGTGCGACACCGACGGCACCGGTCGACTGTGAAGGGATGACCAGGACATGCCGCAGACCCCGCGCCTCGAGGTGGGCGACACCGCGCCCGCGCTCCGCCTGCCCGACGCCGACGGCAACACCGTCGACCTGGCGGACTACCGGGGCCGCAAGGTCATCGTGTACTTCTACCCCGCCGCGTCGACGCCGGGCTGCACCAAGCAGGCCTGCGACTTCCGCGACAGCCTCGCCGAACTCAACGGCGCCGGCCTCGACGTCATCGGCGTCTCCCCCGACAAACCGGCCAAGCTGGCGAAATTCCGCGATGCCGAAGGCCTGACCTTCCCACTGCTGTCCGACCCGGCCAAGGAAACGCTCACCGCCTGGGGCGCATTCGGGGAGAAGACGATGTACGGCAAGACCGTGCAGGGCGTCATCCGCTCGACGTTCGTCGTCGACGAGGACGGCACGATCGCCGAGGCCCAGTACAACGTCCGCGCCACCGGCCACGTCGCCAAGCTGCGCCGCGACTTGAAGGTCTAGACGCGGCCCAGCTTCTCCAACAGCAGCGCCTCGGCGGTCGCCGCGCGTTCGAGCACGCCGAGGTGCAGGCTCTCGTTGACGCTGTGCGCCTGCGTACCCGGGTCCTCGACACCGGTCACCAGGATCTTCGCCGCCGGGAACGCCTCGGCGAACTCGGCGATGAACGGGATCGACCCACCCATTCCCATGTCGACCGGGTCGGCGCCCCACGCGGTGGTGAACGCCTCACGGGCGGCGTCGTACACCGGACCGCCGGCGTCGATCGCATACGGCTGGCCGATGTCGCCGGGCGTCACCGTGAGCTGCGCACCCCACGGCACATGCGCCTCGAGGTGACGGATCAGCGCCTCGAGGTGGGCGCGCGCGTCACCACCGGGGGCCACCCGCATGCTGATCTTCGCGCGGGCCCGGGGGATCAGCGTGTTCGACGACTTCTCGATCGGTGTGGTGTCGATGCCGATCACCGTGATCGCCGGTTTGGCCCACAGCCGCTGCACCACCGAGCCGGACCCGATCTCCCCGACGCCGGGCAGCAGGCCGGACTCCTCGCGCACCCAGTGCGGTCCCCGATCCACCTGCACATCGCCGCCGGCTGGCGCCGCCGAATCGTGCAGACCCGCGACCGCCACGTTCCCGTCGTCGTCGTGCAGGCTGGCCAGCAGCCGCACCAGCACGCTGAGCGCGTCGGGCACCACACCGCCCCACAGCCCCGAGTGCAGGCCGTGGTCGAGGGTGGCCACCTCGACGACGCAGTCGGCGAGGCCGCGCAGCGAGACCGTCAGTGCCGGCCGCTCGGTGCTCCAGTTGTCCGAGTCAGCGATCACGATGACGTCGGCGGCCAGCAGGTCCTTGTACTCGGCCAACAGCGCCCCCAGCGACGGCGAACCCGACTCCTCCTCGCCCTCCACGAACACCGTCACCCCGACCGGCGGTTGACCGCCGTGGGCGCGGAACGCGGCGAGATGGGTGGCGATCCCGGCCTTGTCGTCGGCGGTGCCGCGGCCGTAGAGGCGGCCGTCGCGTTCGGTCGGTTCGAACGGCGGCGACGCCCACTGCGCGGGGTCGCCTTCGGGCTGCACGTCGTGGTGGGCGTAGAGCAGCACGGTCGGCGCGCCCGGCGGGGCCGGATGGCGGGCGATCACCGCGGGCGCCCCACCGGCCGCCACGATGCTCACATCGTCGAAGCCGGCCGCCCCGAGCAGGTCCGCCACGGCCTGCGCGCTGCGCTGCACCTCCGGACGGCGGGCCGGGTCGGCCCACACCGACTCGATCCGCACGAGATCCTCCAGATCCCGGCGCACCGACGGCAGGACGTCACGGACCCGTTGCACCACATCGCTCATGGCGACGAGGTTAGTGCGGGCTGTCCGCCTCGGCGGCGCTGCGCTCCTCCTGCAACCGGTCCTTGCTGCGCAGCAGGCGCAGCAGCGTCACCAGGCCGAGCCCGCCGACGACGTTGAAGAACAGCGTGTAGGCGAACCAGCCGAGCCAGTCGAGATAACCGAACGGCGCATCGCCGGCGATCAGCGCACCGAAGATCAACAGCGAGTCCAGGATCGAGTGGAACATCTGCAGCCCCGCCAGCAGGAAGGCCCCGCCGACGGCCGCGGCGATCTTCCCGATCATCGCGTCGGTCCCGTGCTGCATCCGCGTCATCAAGGTGATGACCATGCCGCCCAGCAGCGACAGCGCCACCGTCTCCATCGACAGCGGCGCGGTGGCGAAGTGGGCGGCCGACTCCGTCGTCTGGCCGTGCAGCTTCGGGAAGGCCGTCATGATCAGCCACATCAGCACCCAGCCGCCGACCAGATTGGCCACCAGCGTGCCGCTCCACAGTTTGAGCAGTTGCGCCACGCTGGCGCGTTTGGCGACCACCGTGGTGACCGGCACCAGGAAGCCTTCGGTGAACAGTTCACTGCGGCCCAGCAGAAGCGCCAGGAAGCCGACCGAGAACGCCAGCCCCGCCACCAGGTGGTTGTGGGTGACGTGCAGCACCGACAGATACGCCAGCACCCCGACCGCAATCTCGGTGCCGCCGAAGAAGCCGGTCGCCAGGACTTCCCGCCAACCGCGGTGCAGCCGCTGGGTGCCCTCGTCCACCATCCTCTCGAAGGCCGCTTCGAGGGCGTCCTCGATCGGGCTGTCGGACTCGCCGAGATCACGCTGACTGGTGCTGCTGCTCACCGCCGCGACATACCCGGTGACGCCGGGAACATGCGAGCCGGCGAGCGGTCAGCGCTCCTCGATGACCGCGACCGCGGCCGCGGTATCCCCCTCGTGGGTGAGCGACACGTGAATCACCACATCCTCGAGATGACGCGCGATGTCTCCGCTCAACCGCACCTTCGGGCGGCCCCACATGTCGGTGACCACCTCGATGTCGCGGTGGATGCCCTCCGGCAGCGCCGGGCGCTTGGAGAACCGTGACCCCGACCATGCCTTGATCACGGCTTCCTTGGCCGCCCACCGGGCCGCGAGGTGCCGCGCCGCCGACGAACTCTTGTCCGCGGCGTCGCGGCGCTCCCCCGGCGTGAACGTCTCGGCGAACACGGTGCCGGGCCGGTCCACCTGCTCGGCGAAGTCGGAGATGGAGACCAAATCGATCCCCACCCCGACTATCGCCATGCCGTGAACCTATCAGCGGACGTAGACGTCACCGTCACCCAGCCTCGACGCCGCGTCGAGCAGCATCGCCGCCTCCTGGCGCTTCTCCGGCGCGTCGTGGCTGAACCGGCGGCCGTCGGGCCGCTCGTACATCGGGCGGCCACCGGCGATCGCCGAGGCCAGCCGTCGCTGACCGGCCAGCGTGCGCTGCTCGGCCTGCTTGACGTACGCCGCCCGCTGCTCGGCGTCGAGTGTGGCCAGGAACGCCTGCGGATGCACCAGCGCGATCAGCCCCGACACGTGACCGAACCCGAGGCTGGTCACCAGACCGGCCTTGAGCGGGAACTTCTCGCCCAGCCGCAGGGTTTCCCGCGGCCACACGAAGTGCCCCGAGGTGGCCAGCTCGTCGTCGACGCAGTCCAGGCTGCGGTTCGGCGGGATGACACCGTCGCGCAGGACCTGGCACAGGCCCATCATCTGGAACACCGCGGCACCGCCCTTGGCGTGGCCGGTCAGCGTCTTCTGGCTGACGATGAACAGCGGCGCACCCTCCGACCGGCCCATCGAATCCGCAAGCCGCTCATGCAGTTCGGTCTCGTTGGGATCGTTGGCCAGCGTCGAGGTGTCGTGCTTGTAGATCACCGAGATGTCGTCGGCGCCGACGCCCAGCCTGGCCAGCGACCGCGCGAGCACCGAATCCTTGCCGCCGCGGCCGGCGCCCAGCGCGCCGAGCCCCGGAGCCGGGATCGAGGTGTGCACACCGTCGGCGAAGCTCTGCGCGTAGCCGACCACCGCCAGCACCGGCAGACCCATCTTGACCGCGAGGTCGCCGCGGGCCAGCAGGATCGTGCCGCCGCCCTGGGCCTCGACGAAGCCCAACCGGCGCCGGTCGTTGGCGCGCGAGAACTTCGAATCGCTGATGCCCTTGGCGCGCATCATCTGGGTGTCGGCGGTCGCCGCCATGTCACCGAAGCCGATGATGGCCTCCAGCGTCAGGTCGTCGAAACCGCCGGCGACCACGAGTTCGGCCTTGCCGAGCCGGATCTTGTCCACACCCTCCTCGACCGACACCGCCGCGGTGGCGCAGGCGCCGACCGGGTGGATCATCGCGCCGTAGGAGCCGATGTAGGACTGGACCACGTGCGCGGCAACGACGTTCGGCAGGACCTCCTGCAGGATGTCGTTCGGCTTGTTCCGGCCCAGCAGGTTGCCGTGGTACATCGTCTGCATGGACGTCATACCGCCCATACCGGTGCCCTGCGTGCTGGCCACCAGGCTCGGATGCACCCAGCGCATCAACTCGGTCGGGGTGAACCCGGCCGACAGGAACGCGTCGACGGTGGCGACGATGTTCCACAGCGCCACCCGGTCGATCGAGTTCGCCATGTCGGGCGTGATGCCCCAGACGGTCGGATCGAAGCCGGTGGGGATCTGCGCGCCGACCGTGCGGGACAGCTTGGTCTTACGCGGCACGCGGATCTCGGTGCCCGCCTTGCGAATCACCTGCCAGTCACTCGAATCCGGCACCGGGCGCACCACAGTGTGCTCGGGGTCGAAGTCGACGAACGCCCGGGCATCGGCCTCGCTGGACACGACGAACGAGAAGTCCTTGTCCAGGAACACGCTCACCAGCAGCGGCGAGGCGTGATCGGGGTCGATGGCGCCGTCGTCGACGAATTCGCGGATGCCGCACCGCTCCACGACCGCGTCGTGGTAGCGCTCGACGAGCTCCTCCTCGGGCACCAGCTCACCGCTGGCGGCGTCGTACCAACCCGGCTTCGGATCGTCCTCCCACTTGATCATGCCGGTGGTCCAGGCGAGTTCCAGCACGCCGGCCGCCGACAGCTCGTTGTCGACCTCCATCTCGTAGCGCGTGCGCGAGGAACCGTACGGGCCGAGTTCGGCGCCGCCGACGATGACCACCAGATCGGCGGGATCGACGTCGAGGTCCGCCCACTCGGGCGCGGGCGCCGGGGAGTGACCACGCGGCGGTGACGGCAGCGCGGGGATGATGCCCGCGGCGGCGTCGTCGTCGGCGTCCTGCGCGGCGCCCGCGGCCATGTCCTCACGGGCCGTGGCAGCCAGCGCGGCCATGTCGATCTCGACATCGCCGAGCCCACCGGTCAGGTCGGCCCTGATGGGCTCGCGGGCGGCGGCGACCTTGGCGTCGACGTCGCACAGCTCCAGCAGCATCGCGGCCATCTCGGCGGTGGTGTACGTGGTGACACCCGCCTCCTCGACCGCACCCGCGATGGCGTCGTTGTGACCCATCAGACCCGTGCCCTTGGTCCAGCCGATCAGCGCGTGCGCCAGCGAAACCCGCTGCGCCCACGACGATTCTGCGCTCCACCGGGTGACCAGCGCGTCCAGCGCGGACTTCGCCTCGCCGTACGCCCCGTCACCGCCGAACATGCCGCGGTTCGGTGAACCGGGCAGCACGACGTGCAGGCGTGACGCGATGTCACGTTCGGCGCCGATCGCCGACAACCCGGCGATGAGCCGCTGAACGGCCCACAGCAGGACCTTCATCTCCATCTCGGCGCGCGCGCCGACCTCGGACATGTCCCCGGCCACGCGCGGTGCGGCGAACGGGAACAGCAGCGTCGGGGTCTGCGCGTCCTTGAGGTGGATCGACTGCGGCCCCAGGCTCTCGACCTGCTCGGAGCCCACCCACGACACCAGCGCGTCGATGTCGGAGTAGGACGCCATGTTGGCCGGCACCACCCACAGCGTCGCGTCGAACCGGGCGTTGTCCCGGTACAGACCCTTGTAGAACTCCAGCCGGGCGTCGTCGAGGCGTGACGTGGTCGCGATGACCGTGGCACCGCCCTCGAGCAGCTGACCCACCACCGAGGCGGCGATCGAACCCTTCGAGGCGCCGGTCACCACCGCGATCTCGTCGCTGTAGCGGCCCTTACCGGGATTCTCCGCACCGGCGGCGATCCGGCCGAACAGCGACGCGTGCACATTGCGACCCGCCGCCAGGGCCTTGCCCTGCCACCAGTTCGCCTGCGTGGCAACGACATGTCCGGCGCCTTCGAAGCGCTCCGACAGCCGCGGCCAGTCGCGGTCGACCTCGTCCTCCTCGGCCAGCCAGATCTTCACCAGATCCTCCCGGGCGCTGGCCCAGCGGTCGTCGAACACGACGGCCTTGCGACCGTCGAACGTCGGCGCCACCAGACGCGGCCAGTCCGAACCCAGTTCGGCGGTGACCAGATCGATCAGTTCGGCGTCGGTCGCGGTGTCCGCCACGGTGACCGGGGTGTCCAGGCCCAGCTGGCCCAGCACCAGGCGGGCCGCGGAGGCCAGCACACCGTCGGGTCCGGTGACCTTCTCGGCGAACTCGCCGAGCGCAGCCGAATCCACCACGCCGCCACCGGCACCACCGGCGGACGGCAGCGACACCGCGATGCCGCGGCGGGCGGCCACCGCCGCGACGGCGGCGTCGATGACCTTGTCCACCGACGCGGCGTCGGCCAGTGCGCCCTCGTGCAGCCCGCCGAGCGCGCCACCACGGACGCTACTGCCCTCACGGGTGCCCAGCGCCACCTCGACGGTGACGTGCTTGGCCCAGCCCGCGCCGAGCTCCCAGGCCTTGGCGACCCGCTCGGCGATGTAGGCCGGACGCTTGCCGGACGGACCGAACACGGTGCGCAGCTGATCGTTGATCGCGTCGGAGAGCACCGGGCCGAACGGCTTGTAGGTCCGGGCCAGCTTGGTGACCTGACCCTTCAGCGCGCCCAGGTCCGCCTCGGCCGCCCCGTCGATCGCCCCGAGGTTGAGCTCGGAACCGAGGTCAACCAGCATCTGGTTGCGCCGCGAGGACGCACCGTCGGTGATGGTCTCGATCGAGTCCAGCGCCTCGATCTGATCGAGCCGCATCTTGGCCGACAGCGCGATCAGCGCGACCGTCGCGTCGGCGGCGTCGAAGCCCAGATCATCGGGGCGGGGCCCGCCCGACGGCGCGGCGGGCGCGGCCGGAGCCGCCTCCACCGGGGCCGCGGCAGCGGCCGGCGCCTCGGCGGCCGGCGCGGCCTCCTCGGGCTCCGGCTCTGGGTCGGTGTCGGTCGCGAACAGCACCGCGGCGTCGCGCTCGCTGTTGAGCACCTCGACGGTGCTGTGCGAGTACTCCGGCAGCTTGAGCGTGTTGGTGGCCAGGCCGGCGACGGTCGGCGCGGACTTCACGCCGATCTCGACGAACCGCTCCACCCCGAGGCCACCCGCGGCCTCCTCGATGAACAGCAGGTCCTGGGTCTCGATCCAGCGCACCGGGCTGGCGAACTGCCAGGCCAGCAGCTCGATGACGACCTTGCGCATGAGCTCCGACGGACGCTCGTTACGCCACGTGTCGTAGTCGGCGAGGATCTCGTCGAGCGGTTCGGCCGGCACCAGATCTCGGATCTCCTGGATGAAGTCGCGATCCAGGGTGAACGGCCGCGGCACCAGGTTCGGGATGTAGCGGCCGACGATCAGCTCGGGGTCCTGGTCGCGCGGCATGACGCGCTCGAGCGAGCGGCGGAAGTCGGCGACACCGACCCGCAGCACGGAGCTGTGGAACGGCACGTCGATTCCGGGCACCAGGATGAACGACCGCTTACCGCCGCTGATCTCGCGGCGCCGCTCGATCTCCTCCTCGAGCGCCTCGAGACCGC
Organism: Mycobacterium sp. PS03-16; assembly: GCF_004570325.1. Lineage (GTDB taxonomy): Bacteria > Actinomycetota > Actinomycetes > Mycobacteriales > Mycobacteriaceae > Mycobacterium. The sequence goes on from NZ_SPQO01000006.1 coordinate 136,012, forward strand.
GGACCGTGCCGGCGATCGCGTACTGCGAGCCGCGCAGGTTGAAGTTCACGATCTCCAGGAATTCCCCGGTGCGCTCGGCGATCTCGGCGACGAACGCCTTGACGTCCGCATCGTCCAGATCGATCTGCGACGGCCGGATCGCGGCCAGCCGGTAGTTGGAGCGGCCGAGCTCGTCGCGGGGCACGATGTCGTGCATCTTGCTGCCGCGGTGGAACACCACCTCGAGCAGCGCCTCGAGTTCGTAGACACCCGACACGCAGGCCAGCGCGGTGTACTCACCGACGGAGTGCCCGCACGCGATGGCGCCCTCGACGAACGCACCCTGCTCGCGCATCTCGGCGACCTGAGCCGCCGCGACGGTGGCCATCGCCACCTGGGTGAACTGCGTCAGGTACAGCACACCCTCGGGGTGCTGGTAGTGCACACCGGAGGCGATCAGGCTGGTCGGGTTGTCGCGCACCACGTGCAGCACCGAGAAGCCCAGCGTCTCGCGGGTGAACTTGTCCGCGGAGTCCCAGACCTTGCGGGCGGCCTTGCTGCGGGCGCGGACCTCCATGCCCATGCCCTTGTGCTGGATGCCCTGACCGGGGAAGGCGTACACGGTCTTCGGCGCGGCCAGCCGTGCGGTCGCCGACATCACGAGGTTGTTGTCGACCTTGGCCGAGATCTCCAGAACCTCTGCGCCGACGTCGATCCCGACGCGGTCGACACGGAACTCGATCTCGTCGCCCGGCAACACCATGCCCAGGAAGCGGGCGGTCCAGCCGATGAGGCGGGCCGGCGGCACGGCCTTGCCGTCGGTGGCGGTGACGACGTGCTGAGCCGCGGCCGACAGCCACATGCCGTGCACGATGGGCGATTTCAGACCGGCGAGCAACGCGGCCGCCCGGTCGGTGTGGATCGGGTTGTGGTCACCGGAGACCACGGCGAACGGCCGCATGTCGACCGGGGCGCCGACCGTGACGTCACGGCGGCGGCGGCGCGGGGTGTCGGTGGCGTTGCCGGACACCGCACCGCCGGCGCGCAGCGGGTCACTCAACTCGGCCGCACCGTTACGGCCACGGATCGCGAAGCGCTCGTCCATGGTGGCCAGCACGGTCCCCGCGGCGTCGGTCACCCGCACCGAGATCGGCACCACGCGACCCACCTCGGTGTCGGTCGCCACCGAAGCCGTTGCGGTGACGGTCAGTTCGGCCCGCTCGGCGGGCAGCGTCGCGGTCAGGTGAGCGGCGTGGTCCAGGTGGACCAGGCTCAGCAGACCCTCGACCACCGGGAAGCCGGTGTCGGTGACCGCGGAGCCGATGGCGGCGAACACCGCAGGCCAGCAGCGGCCGACCAGCGCGTCGGGCACCACGGTCAGCGTCGGGGCCAGCGGGGCGCCGAAGGTGGCGGTGACGCCGGTGTGGTCGGCGACCAGTTCCGGATCCCACGTCACCGTGGCGGTCGCGGCACCGTCGGTGACCGGCGGCAGCGCATCGGGGCCGTCGACCCCCGCGGCGATCGCGAGCACCGCCCGCATCGCGGCGGCGGCGTCTTCGGTGGTGACCAGCGGAGCGCCACCGTCGCGAACGGCGTCGGTCAGCGTGAAGCGGATGTCGATCCAGACACCGGACAGCGGAACGCTGAGCACGACGTGGCTGTCGTCGGCGACGTCGAGGCGGGCCCCGGTCGAGGCGTGGGTGGCGGTGCGGTTCTCATCGCGCACCTGCCAGTCGCCGGGGGCGGCGATGCGGTGCACCGGGTTGGTCGCGGTGCGACCGGCCCACAGCACGTCGGGCGCGTCGAGCAGCACGGCCAGCGGGCCGGTGACGTCGGTGCGACCCTGCCGCCGGCTGACCACCTGGGTGGGCGTGCCGTCGGCGGCGAGGACCTCGTCGACCGCGGCCTTCTCGAAGCGGTCGAGCAGCTCGCCGACCGGCTCGTCGAGGCGGGTGATGCCCGCGACGGCGGCGGTGCCCGGGATGATGCACACCTGGTCGGCGCTGTAGCGCGCGTCGTGGGCCTGCCACAGGGAGTCGCTGCGCCACCAGCGGCGCACGTCCTTGTCGATGACGGGCACGAAGTTCACCGGCTTGCCCAGCATCTTGCACAGCTGGATGAAGAACGGCACATCGGCCGGGTGCAGGACGACGGTCTCGGCGTCGGGGTAGCGGCGCAGCAGCTCGGCGATCGCCGCCTCGGGGTCCTCGAGCAGCTCAGCGCCCGCCGGACCGGAGAACACCGTGGCGATCGGGCCGTGGTCGCGCGGGTGCAGCCGGGCCTCGGCGCGCTGCAGCATCTGCTCGAACCGGTCGCGCCAGGTGATGTCCAGCCACGGCGAGCCGTCGTTGCGGGTGTCGGCGGTGCTGTCGCCGTCGCCGATCGAGAGTTCGACGTAGCGGCGCAGCCACTGCAGGTAGGTCATCTCCGCGACGTCGCCGAAGTACGGCTTGGCCGTACCGGCCATGGCGGCGATGATCTCGTCGCGGCGGGCGGCGACCGCGTCGGCGTCACCGGCCACGTCGTCGAGCAGGCGGCCGCAGCGTGAGGCGGCGTTGTCGATCTCGTGGATGTCGGCCCCGAGCTGGCTGCGCCCGGAGGCCATCCCGCCCTGCGCCTTACCGGCGCCGACCCACTGATCGGTGCCCTTGGTGTCGACCAGCATCTGCTTGACCGCGGGCGAGGTGGTGGCCTCGAGGGTGGCCATCGCCGCGGTGCCGACGAGGATGCCGTCGACCGGCATGGCCGGGAAGCCGTAGGCCAGCGACCAGCGGCCCGACAGGTACTCCGCGGCCCGCTCCGGCGTGCCGATGCCGCCGCCCACGCAGATCGTGATGTTCGACCGCGAGCGCAGCTCGGAATAGGTGGTCAGGAGGAGGTCGTCGAGGTCCTCCCATGAGTGGTGACCGCCTGCGCGGCCGCCCTCGATGTGCACGATGACCGGCTTGGCCGACACCTCGGCGGCGATCCGGATCACCGAGCGGATCTGCTCGACGGTGCCGGGCTTGAACACGACATGGGTGATGCCGATGCCGTTGAGCTCGTCGATCAGGTCGACGGCTTCCTCGAGTTCGGGGATGCCCGCGGTGACCACGACGCCGTCGATCGGGGCGCCGGCCTGCCGCGCCTTCTGCACCAGGCGCTTACCGCCCAGCTGCAGCTTCCACAGGTAGGGGTCGAGGAACAGCGAGTTGAACTGGATGGCCCGGCCGGGCTCGAGCAGCTGGGTCAGCTCCTCGATGCGGTCGTTGAAGATGGGCTCGGTGACCTGGCCGCCACCGGCGAGCTCGGCCCAGTGGCCGGCGTTGGCGGCCGCGGCGACGATCTTGGCGTCGACGGTGGTGGGCGTCATGCCGGCCAGCAGGATCGGCGAGCGGCCGGTCAGCCGGGTGAACTTGGTGGACAGCTTCACCGAGCCGTCGGGCAGCTGCACCGTGGTGGGGGCGTAGCTCGACCACGGCCGCGCCACCTCGGGGACGGCGCCGACGGTGAACAGGTTGCGCTGACCGCCGCGGGTGGCGGCGGGCACGATGCCCACCCCGAGGCCGCGGATCACCGGCGCGGTGAGGCGGGTGAGGATGTCGCCGGGGCCGAGGTCGAGGATCCAGCGGGCGCCGGCCTCGTGCAGTTCGGTGACCTCGTCGACCCAGTCGACCTGGCTGACGAGGATGGCCTCGGTCATCTCGCGGGCGAGGCCGACGTCGATGCCGACCGCCTCGGCCCAACGGCCGACGATGTCGATGCCGTCCGACAGGCGCGGGGTGTGGAAGCCGACCTCGACCTGAACCGGATCGAAGGCGGGCGCGAACACGGCGCCGCCGCGCAGCTTGGCCTTGCGCTCGGCCTCTTCCTTCTCCGAGATCTGGCGGCAGTACAGCTCGAAGCGCGACAGCTGCTCGGGGGTACCGGTGATGACGACCGAGCGGCGGCCGTTGCGGATGGACAGCACCGGCGGCAGCACGGTGCGCACGTCAGAGGAGAACTCCTCGAGCAGTTCGTAGATGCGCTCCGGGTCGGCGTTGGTCACCGACACCATCGGCGGACGGTCGCCGAGCACGGTGATGCCGCGCCGGCGAGCCACCAGCGTGCCGGCCGCGCCGATCAGCTGCGCCAGCGCGAGCAGCTCGACGTCCTTGGCGCCGCGGGCGCGCAGCGCCTCGACGGCGAGGACGCCCTGGGAGTGTCCGGCCACCGCGACGGGCGGGTGCTCGAACAGGTCCATGCCCTGGCGGGCCAGCGCACGCACGGCGGCGATCTGGGTCAGCAGCACACCGGGAACCGAGACCGCCGCGGAGGTCAGCTGCTTGGCGGTCGGGACCGGCTCCTCGGCGGCGAGCGCGCGCACCCAGCGCAGCGGCTCGAATCCGATCGGGCGCACCACGACAAGCTCTCGGGCCACGGGCTCGAGGAGCAGTTCGGCCTCGCCGGCCAGCGTTGCCAGCTCCGACTCGATTCCGGCCGAGGACACCAGCTCTTCGAGCGTGTCCAGCCAGGCGCTGCCCTGCCCCCCGAACGCGACCGCGTACGGCTCGCCCGTGGTCAGCCGATCCACAAGTGCGTGGGTGGACTTGGTGCCGGACTCGTCGTCCCGGCCGGTGGACACCCTGTCGTGCTCGTAGATCGTCACGTGTCGTCTTCTCCTCGGTGGTGCTCGCGCGCTCTCGCGTAGTCGCTCGTCGAACGTCGTGTCTCGGGTGGTCTCCCGCGGCCCGCGCTCCTCTGCGGCGGGCCGACGGCGATTCGGCGTCGAATCCAGCCGGCGTCCGCGGTGGCGGACGACTCGGCTGTACTAAGAGTGTCATAAGAGGAAAGCCCACTTCGGCGGCCGATTTGGTTACTGGTGAGTTCTACGCTCGGGTAACCCATGTCCGGGTAACACGCCGCTCAGAGACCGCGGACACGTTCCGGGACAAACGTCCTGCTTGGGGCTGGTTACGGTCGAGTAGCCCTAACTGCGCTGATCACGGCAGTACTGTTATCAAATCGTTACATAAATTTTTTGGCCCTCGAACGGCGAGGTCAGCGGCATGAACGACACGACAACGCGGCGCGGTTTGTCTACCCGAAGGGGCCGGATACGGCGCGGAGTTTGCTGTAAAAGCTTACTGATCGGTAAGGTCCCACTCCCACTGGCCGCAAACCTGCCGGAGGACGTGGTTGTGTGCACTCCGGCGCCGGCCCCCCTGCGGTAGTCGATCTCGACCCGGTGCAGGTGTGCCGCCGGCTTCGCGACCCGCCCCGGCGAACTCCGGTTGTGTTGCCGGCCGTACGAGCCGATGCCGTCCGGCGCGGCCCGTGCGAAGGTCTTGAAGTGATCGTGGACGCCCGCACGCGGACGGCCCGGGTACCGCTTCCCAGCCCTCGAGATAGGGCGCAACCTGCTGTTTGTACTGATCGAGCGTTCGCTCGTCATCGATGGAGGAGTAAATCGGCGCCCCGCAGAAGCCGCTCGCGGCTACGTGCGGTTCCCACCGGCGCTTCGCGTGCGCGACGCCTGCGGCGTGCCCGCCGGCCAACGGGCGATCGCGGCCCCGCGGTACCGGTGGCACGCGGCGACCTCGAGCCCAGTGAGTGGAGGTTCCGCGCCTCGGCGAGCACGATCGGCTCACCGAGCACCCGGGGTCCGCGCGGGCGGCGGTCGGATTCGTAGCGGATAGCTCCCGGCGCTCCGGACGCGCGGATACCGCAGGCCGGCCTCAGATGGCCGGCAGGCAGGGCGACGACATCTGGGACCGCAGCGCCTCGTCGAGGCGACCGGCGATCAACTGGCGCGCGAGTCTGCGGTAATCGCGCGTCATGCGGCGAAGCCGGTCGGGCTGCTCCATTGCGGAGTCCCGGTCCGGCACCGCGCGCCCGTCCATACCGTCGCGCACCGCACCCACCACAGCGTCGGCCACCGTGTCCACGTCGCGGCGCGCCGCGGCGTCGATGCGCAACACCGCCTCCAGGTACAGGACCGAGTCGACACCCCCGTTGACCAGCCGGCCGATCACCGGGTCCAGGAAGACGACCCCGCCATCGGTGTGCTGGGCCAGTCCCGCCGCCACCAGCCGGTCCGCCACGTTCGCCGGGGCCGCGACGGTCACATCGGGGTCGCCGTCGGAGACCCGGACGTCGGCGTCCGTGACCGCGGGGGGCAGCCCGAGGACGTCGGCGAGGTCGGCGCCGGCCCGCACACTCGCGAAGAACTCGGCGATGTGGGACGTGTGGAACCCGCGCCGCAACAGCTGATTGACGGTTTCGAGTTGGGCGAGATGGGCGTCGTTGTAGAAGGCAGACCGGCCCTGCCTGCGCGGCGGTGCGAGCAGACCCCGCTCCCGATAGGCGCGGATGTTGCGGACGCTGACACCGGAGATTCGTGCCAGCTCGTTGAGCCGGTACTCGACCACTGTGGACAGCCTCCTTCTTGTGCCCTGGTCCCCCGGCTTCGGCATCTCCACTGTACCGTGGGTACGGAGTGCTGAGCGAATGACAACGGTGACGAACCGATCCTCCACTCGTGCCCGCCGTGGCGGCGCTGAACTGGCCGGATGACAGAGTCAGCGGGCAGCTCCGCACCGCGGCGTGAAGATTCAGCCAACACCCGTGATTCGGGCCGTGCGGACGGTGAGCGAATTCATAGACAATCGATTCGTTGGGGCGTCGTGCCGTGCGCGACCATGGGTACAGACATCGAGACAGATCATCTGACGAGGGGTTCGGTTTGCGCGCCTGGATCGTATGGGGCACCGGACTGCTCGCCTACATCGTTGCCATCCTGGATCGGACCACGCTCGGGGTCTCCGGCCTGGAGGCGGCCGACCGGTTCTCGGCCAGCCCGAGTGTGCTGTCGACGTTCGTGGTCCTGCAGGTCGTGGTGTACGCGGCGGCGCAGGTACCCGCCGGTGTGCTGCTGGACCGGTTCGGCTCCAGAGCGCTGATCACCGCCGGCGCCGTGCTGATGGCCTCCGGTCAGTTCACGCTCGCGATCAGCGAATCGCTACCCGCTGCCATCGCCGCGCGGGCGGTGCTGGGTCTCGGCGACGCCTTGACGTTCATCTCGGTGCTGCGACTGGTTCCGCGTTGGTTCCCGCCCGAACGCGTGCCCCTGGTCACTCAGTTGACCGGAATCTGCGGCCAGCTCGGGCAGGTGCTCTCGGCGGTGCCGTTCCTGGCGTTGCTCGGTATCGCCGGCTGGACGGTCGCGTACACCTCTGTGGCGGCGCTCGGCGTGCTCGCGCTGGTGCTGACCCTGGTGCTGGTCAAGGACAGCCCGGCGGGCCGGCACGTGCCCGAGCACACCGGCACGGTCGGCGACACGTTACGCAGCGTGAAGACGGTGTGGCTGCGGCCGGGCACCCGGCTGGGGTTCTTCACCCACATGGGCACTCAGTTCTCGGTCACCGCGTTCGCGCTGATGTGGGGGGTGCCGTACCTGACCGCCGCCCAGGGACTGTCGACGTCGACGGCGGGCACCCTGCTGTCGGTATCCGTCGCGGCGGCCATCGCGGCCGGAATCCTCATCGGCATCTTCACCGGCCGCCATCCGCACCGGCGGTCGCGTCTGGTGCTGCTGATCATCGGCTCCAACGCGCTGGCGTGGACGGTGGTGCTGGCGCTGCCGGGCCCGGCGCCGCTGTGGTTGCTGGTGCTGCTGATCGTGGTGATCTCGATCGGCGGACCCGGATCGATGGTCGGGTTCGACTTCGCCAGGACGTTCAATCCCAGCGCGACGCTGGGCACCGCGCAGGGCATGGTCAACATGGGCGGCTTCCTCGCCGCTCTGCTCGTGATGCAGGCGATGGGCCAGATCCTCGATGCCACCGGCGGGTACACGTTCGAGGCGTTCCGGTGGGCGTGGACGGCGCAGTACGCGATCTGGGCGCTGGCCACGGTGGGAATCCTGATCACCCGCCACAAGGCCCGCCGGCTGATGAGGGCCGAGCAGGAACGGATGCTGCTCGAGTCGTTCGACGCGCGCTAACGGTTGCGCGCGGATTCCCGGCGGTTGGCCTTCTTGATCGCGGTGACCAGTTCCTCCTTGGTCATCGTGGACCGACCCGAGATGTCGAGCCGGCGGGCCAGCTCGACGAGGTGCTTCTTCGACGCGTTCGCATCGACGCCCTCCGCCGTCTCGCCCCTGGCGTTGGGGCCGCCGCTCTTGGCGCGCTGATCGGACGGGCCCTTTTCGTCCTTCGGCTCCCAGTGGTCGCCGACCTTCTCGTAGCTGTGCTTGAGTGCGCTGTACGCGACCCGGTGGGCGCGTTCTGCGTCGCCGTACTCCTCGGCCGCCGCATCGTGCGCCTTGGCGAAGGTGCGCTGGGCTTTCTCGTCCGACTTCTTCAGGGTGCTGGGCAGTTCACTTTGTTTGGCTTGCCCGCTCTTGGTGGTCTTCGGCATCCTGACCTCCTCGTCACCCCAGCTCAGGTACCCCTGCGCCGACTCGGGCAAACCGACGGATGATCAGCTCGAACCCCAACACGCCCACCACCGGGGCGGCCGCCACCACCAGCAGGCTCCAGGTCATCGGCAGGCCGACGGCCGCCGCGGCCACGGCTCCCACCAGCACGAGCAGCGCCGCACCGGTGACCGCCGCCGCCCGTCCCGCATCACCGCGGGTGAGTAGGACGTGCAGCACGGCGACCAGCAGCAGGAAGATCGCGACGGGGATCGCCACCGACACCACTGTGCCCAGCGATCCGATGACCGAGTGGTGCTCGATGTAGTAGCCGGCCGCGTGCAACCCGGCGCCTGCGGCGACGATCGCGCCGAACAACGGAATGTGCAGATAGCCGAACGTGAACGAGTTCCGGCGACGACCGTGCAGCAACGCGCCGAAGGGTACGACGAAGTACACCCACCACAGCCCGAAGGTCAGTGCCGTGCCCGCCACCGCGACCAGCACGGTGTCGGTGGTCCATCCCTGCACCTCGACGGCGGCCGTCAACGACGCCACCGTGCCGACCACTCCCTCGCCGAGGGCGATGATCACCAGCAGGCCGTACCGCTCCGCGATGTGGTGCGCGTGCCACGGGGTCCCGCCCATCCGTATCTCGGCCAGGTAGGGGCCGGACATCTCCACGGCGACGAGGAGGACGGCGATCGTGAGGCTGAGAGGCACCGACGTGTCGACGAAGATCGACGCGATCCAGCCCAGCTGTGCGACCGCGACCGCCGTCGCGTAGGTCAGGCAGGCGGTCCGGCGCGCCGGGTCCTGGCGCGCGGCCCGCAACCACTGCCCCACCAGCGCGATCCGCATGATCACGTAGCCGGCGACCACGACGCGGTTGTCGAGGTGTCCCCCGTGATCGATCGAGGCGAACATCTCGGGCAGGCCCAGCGCGAGGATGATGACGCCGACCATTTGGAGCATGGTGGTCAGCCGGTACACCCAGTCGTCGGTGTCATAGGCCGACGCGAACCAGCTGAAGTTGATCCACGCCCAGCTCACCGCGAACGTCGCGAAACCGAAACCCGCCAGCCCGGACGCGAGGTGCCCCTCGGCGAGGAGATGGGCGAATTGGTTTGCGGCGACGCCGAAGGCCACCACGAAGGTGAGGTCGAACAGCAGCTCCAGCGGTGTCGCGGCGCGGTGGCGTTCGTGGGGATCCCGCCCCCGCATGCGGCGCAGGCTCCAGCCCACCGGCTCGCTCACGCCGCACGTCCTTGCCCGGTCCGGCATCCACTCGCACGTTGCACCGTCACATGAAACCAGCCGGTGAGGTGACGGCGCGCGACGAGGCTAGACCGGGTCGAACGACGAGATGAGCCAGGTGTCGTCGACCTTCGTCAGTCCCACCTTGATGCTGCTCGACGCGAAGGCGCCGTCGGGATTCTCCGTGCTGGTGGTCGCCTGGTTGACGAACAGCAGCGCCACCGCCGAGTCGGGCTTCAGTTCGGCGATCGCGGCCTGCACGACCTTCGCCTCGGTCTTCACCGACTTCTCCTTGGCCGCGGGGGCGACCACCTTGTCGGTGAAGTCGGTGTAATAGTTCAGAAAATCGCCGGTCAGCCGCGCTTTGGCGGTCGAGAGATCGTCGTCGAGGGTCTCCGGCGCGTAGGACAGCAGCGCGACGGTACCGTCGGTCGCCGCGTCGAGCACCACTTCGGCGGCCTCGCCGTCGGTCTGCTCGTCGACGCGGTACTGGAAGAGGTACAGCCATCCGGCGCCGGACACCGCGGCGACGACGGCGGCGACCAGCACCAGGGCGCCGATCCGTGCCCGCCGGGCGCGCGGCACCCGGGCGTCGGACCGGGCGTCGTCGTCGCGGGCCGGATCCTCGGTCGCGGTGGCCTCGATGTCGTCGTCGCGGTTCTCGGTGCTCTCGGCCGCGCTCACGGGACGAACTCCACACTCGACATCTTGATCCGGTCACCCTCCCGCTCGAGTTCCACGCTGAGGCGCCATGTCCGGGGCTCCTGGCGGGCACCGGTGGTGTTGGTGATCCGCGACGTGGCGGCGACCAGCACCACTGCGGAGTCTTCGCTCATCGACTGCACAGCGGTGGAATTGACGGTCGCCTCGGTGATGACTTTCGACTCCTGGGCCACCGACGCGAAGTCCTCGGCCTGCGCCTGGAAGTCCTCGCGGAACCGCCCGGTCGAGTTGTCGATGATGCGCTGCACATCTTCCTGGGCCTTGTTGAAGTCCAGCGACATCAGCGACACCACGCCCTGCCGGGCCGCCGCCGCGAATTCGGCACCGCGTTGGGCCTCGCTGACCGCCTGCCGGTGATGCCACACCATGTAGCCACTGGCAGCCAGCGCGGCGACGAGGATGACGAGGGCCGCCGATACGGCGATCCGCGTGGCGCTCAACCAGGACGGCCGGCGGATCCGCCGCCGCTTGCCCTGCTCGACCTCGGGCGTGTCGGCGTCGCCCTTCGCGACGGTCTCAGCTCCGGCGTCCGTCACCTCGATGTCCGGCACCTCGATGTCCGGCACCTCGGTGTCCGGCACCTCGGTGTCCGGAGTTGCGGTCACCGCTTTCGGTCCGGGGTCGGCCGGGTCGTCGAGGGCGGCGGCCGGAGCTTCGGGGGCTGCCGACGTGCCCGACCGGGCGGCGGCTTCGGCCTGCCGGCGCAGGCGGATCGCCCGGGCGCGGGCGCGCGCTGCGGCGGCGACCGCTTCGGCCTCGGCGGCCTCGGCCTCGGCCAGCGCGACGAGGTCCGAGGCTTCCTCACCTGGGACCTCACCCGAGACCGTCGTCAGATCGTCAGCGGTATCGGCGCGCGGCCCGTGCGTACGGCCGTGAAGCAAGGTCGAGGTGCGCTCGCGGAACGGCATGCGACCTCCTGTCTGATGTGGAGCGATGCGGAGAATGGCATTTTCAATTTTGATTACGGCTGCGACGATACCGCATCGGCAATGCCGTTCCGAGGCGTTCTCGCCTGCAGAAATGCGATTTACGTGTTGTGCGATCGCTCAGTGCAACTCGCTCTTCATCACCTTGCCGGTGGCGTTGAGGGGAAGCTCGTCGAGGAACTCTACATAGCGGGGCACCTTGAAACCGGCCATTCGCTCACGACTCCAGGCGATCAGTTCCTCGGCCGACACCGTGTCCCTGCTACCCGGGCGGCGCACGACGAACGCCTTGCCCACCTGGCCCATGCGTTCGTCGTCCACGCCGATCACCGCCGCCTGCGCGACCGCCGGGTGCTGCAGCAGGAACCCTTCGATCTCGGCGGGATAGGCGTTGAAACCGCCGACGATGAACATGTCCTTCTTGCGGCCGACGATCCGCAGCCGGCCGGCGTCGTCGAGCGTGCCGAGGTCGCCGGTGTGCAGCCAGCCGTCGGCGTCGATCGCTTGCGCGGTGGCGTCAGGATCGTCGAAGTAGCCCTGCATGACGCTGTAGCCACGGACGAGCACTTCGCCGTCATCGGCGACGCGCACCTCGACTCCGTCGCAGGCGGTCCCGACCGTCGTGGCGATGTCGGTGAAGGAGTCGCCCGGCCGGGACAGCGTCGCGGTGCCCGCCTCGGTCAGCCCGTACCCGGTCGCCAGCGTCTGGAACGGCAGTTCTTCGTGCACCCGGCGGATCAGTTCGACCGGGATGTCGGCGGCCCCGGTCACGCCGGCCCGCAGCGTCGCCAACTTCGACTTGTCCCGCACCCCCAGCAGCGAGTGGTACAACGTCGGCGGGCCCGGCAGCATCGTGACCCGTTCGGCGGCAATGAGATCGACGACGGTGTCGACGTCGAACACGGGGACCGGCAGTACGGTGGCACCGCGGATCATCGACGCGATAAAACCGGCCTTGTACCCGAAAGTGTGGAAGAACGGGTTGACGATCAGGTAGCGGTCGCCCTCGCGCAGATCGGCGAGGTCACACCATTCGCGGTACAGGCGCAGCGTTTGGTGGTGGTTCATCATCACGCCCTTGGGCCTGCCGGTGGTGCCCGAGGTGTAGATGATGTCGGCGATGTCGGTACCCGCCACGTCCGGGTGCTCGAACGGTTCGGCGTCGGTGAGGAACCCGGATTTGAGATCGATCGCGGGCACCCCGGCGGGGACCGCGAATTCCTGACCGAGGAAGCCCTGCTGCACCAGCACGGCCTTGGCGCCGCTGCGCGTGATGACGTCGCCGGCCTCCTCGGTCTTGAACCGGGTGTTGACCGGCACCAGGACGCCACCGGCGGTGAGCAGCCCGAACGCCGAGATCATCCACTCCGCCGAATTCGGCGCCCAGATCGCGACGCGGTCGCCTTTGTCCACCCCCAAAGCGCGGAACGCCCCTGCCGCACACCGGATGCGCTCGGTCAGCTCGCTGAAGGTGAGGCGCAGCGGACCGTCGACGACCGCCTCGGCGTCGCCGAACCGGTCCGCTGTACTCAACACCATCTTTGGGATGGAATCCCAGCGGGTCATATGGCGGTGTTCGTCACGTCGTGACGAGACGTCCCAGGTTGCCGCCCATGATCTTGGCCTGATCCTCGACCGACAGGTGCTCGAGCGCGGTGACGTAGTGCGTCGGCTCGGCGAGGCCCTCCGGATGCGGCCAGTCCGAACCGTAGAGCACCTGGTCCACGCCGATCAGGTTGATCAGGTCGTCGATGCCCTCCTCGTAGAACGGGCTGACGTAGATCCGGTTCTTGATCTCCTCGATCGGGTTGCCCAGGAAGGCCTCCGGCGCCTTCTTGTACACCTCGGCCATGGAATCCAGCAGCGGGAACATCCATTTCGAGCCGGCCTCGACGATGCCCACCTTGAGCGTCGGGAAGCGGAACAGCGCCCCGTGGATCACCCACGACGCGACCGCATCCTGGATCGGGCGCCATTCGTTGAGGATCGACATCGCGTTGGTCTGGAACGGCAGCATCTCCTGCGCCTGGCCGTCCCATTCGGAGGTGTACCGGGAGTAGCCGCTGTCCGACGAGTGCATGCCGACGAAGATGTCGTGATGCACGACGCGTTCCCAGAACGGGTCGAACTCGGGCAGCGCGAAGGAGCGCGGACCGCGGAAGCCGGGCACCGGCGCGGGACGGATCAGGATGGCGCGCGCCCCGCGCGCCACTGCCCACTCGAGCTCCTCGATCGCCTTCTCGACGATCGGCAGCGTGATCACCGGGGTGGTGAAGATGCGGTTCTGGTAGTTGAACCCCCACACCTCGTGCAGCCACTCGTTGAGCGCGTGGATGATCACGTGAATCGCGATGGGATCGTCGGACAGCCGTTCCTCGATCAGGCTGGCCAGCGTCGGGAACATCAGGCTGCGGTCGACGCCGAGCTCGTCCATGACCTTGATGCGCGGCTCCGGTTCGAAGAACGCAGGGATCGCCTTCATCGGCTCGCCGAACAGCTCGCGCTTGCTCTTGCCGTCCGGGTTGCCGAACTTGAAGTACTCCTCCCATGCGCCCGGCTTGGCGACCACCGAGAAGGTCGGGTTGGGAATGTAGTTGCTGATCTGACCCTTCAGCGCGATCTTGGTGCGGCCGTTGACCTCGACGTACTGGACGACGTCCTTGTACTCCTTCGGAAGGTACTTGGTCATCGCCTCCGGCGGCTCATAGAGATGGTTGTCCGCATCGAACAGCGGAAACGGAATGTCGACCCGGTGCGACAGTTGACCCATGGAATGCTCCTTTGCTTCTTGCGAGAATCGTATTCTCAATTCCGGACGGCTGCAATGTCCACCTGCCGCCCGAGCCGGACCTGTTCGCGGACGCGCACCTTCTGCACCTTCCCGCTGGCCGTGCGCGGATAGTCCGCGACCCCGAGGATCTCCTCCGGCCATTTCTGCCGTGCCACCCCGGCGTCCTCGAAGTGGCGGCGGATGTCGTCGAGCGTGGGCAGCCGATGGCCGGACCGCAGCCGCAGCACCGCCGCGACGCGCTCGCCGAGCCGGTCGTCGGGCGCCGACACCACGACCGCCTCGGCGACCGCCGGCATGGTCAGCAGCACCTCCTCGACCTCGAGGGCGCTGATGTTCTCCCCGCCGCGGATGATCATGTCGGCCTTGCGGTCGGTGATGGTCAGGTAGCCGTCGTCGTCGAGGACGCCGATGTCGCCGGTGTGGTACCAGCCGTCGGGGTCGAAGGCCCGCGCCGTCAATTCGTCGTCGGTGTAACCCAGGCACAGATCCGGCCCCCTCGAGAGGATCTCGCCGTCGGCGGTCAACCGGATCTCCACACCGGTGCGGGGGTCGCCGTCGGTATAGAGCCGCTTGTCCTCCGGCGCCTCGGGCCGCGATCCCGTGATCGAGGGATGCTCGGTGCTGCCGTAGGACCGGAAGACGAACAGACCGAGATCGGCCAGGCGCCGGGTGACCGCGGCGGGGACCGTGGAGCCGCCGAGGCCGACGGTGGTGAAGTGCCGTGTGTGCGCCGGGGTGCAGTCCGGGTGGTCCAGCAAGCTGGTGACGAAGTAGGGCGGGCCGCCGCCGATGGACAGGCCCTCGGTCTCGATGAGCCGCAACACCATGCCGGGGTCCCACACGTCGCACAGGTCGATCGGCGCACCTTCGAGCACCGGGATGAGAAAGGCGCCGAGCATGCCGATGAAGTGGCCGACCGGTGTCGCGGTCAACTGCCTGCCCCGGTTCGGCGGATAGTTCTGCAGCAGCTGGCGGGTCTCGAAAACCAACGTCTGGTGGCTGTGGATGACCCCCTTGGGGGCGCGCGTGGTCCCAGAGGTGAACGCGATCAGCGCCGGGCCGGTGGGATCGGTCGGCACGGTGTCGGCCATCGGTTGGTCGTGCAGCAACTCATCGAAGGCGACAGCGTGGCCGCCGGGGACCGCCGCGCCCACGACCGCGACGATCGGCACCTGCGCGCAGACCTCGGCGTCGAACCGCAGGCGGCCGAACTCCTCGGCGGTGACGAACACCGTGGGCCGTGCCGTGGCGAGGATGTGGGCCAGCTCGTGGCGGCCATAGAAGTGCACGATCGGGACCGTCACCGCGCCCAGCAGTGCCGACGCCCAGAACGTCGCCGCCGCTTCCATCCAGTTCGGCAGCTGGAACGCCACGACGTCGCCGGGGCCGACGCCACGCGCCCGCAAACCCGCCGCCAGCCGACGCGCAGTGGCTTCGACGTCGCGCCACGTGCCGTCGTACGGACGGACCGCCGAGTGCACCCGCAACGATCCGCCCGGGTTGCGGCCCAATCCGCCGGCCACCAGGTCACCGAGCGTCTCGTGGGTCCACCACCCCTGCGCCTCGTAGTGTTTCCTGAGCTCGTCGGGCATGTTCCGCATGTGCGCGCAGCACCTCCCCTGTCGCCGGTGATGCTATTCTCCAGCGACGAGAATGCCAATACCGCAGTCGGAGAACTAAGAGTGGTCGAACTCGAGTGGGACGGCCCGGTGGCCATCCTCACCATCAACCGTCCCGCAGCGCGCAACGCCATCTCGCTGGCGACGATGGATCAGCTCGGCGAGGCGCTCGACGCCGCCGACGGCGCCGGCTGCC
Organism: Mycobacterium sp. PS03-16; assembly: GCF_004570325.1. Classification (GTDB taxonomy): domain Bacteria; phylum Actinomycetota; class Actinomycetes; order Mycobacteriales; family Mycobacteriaceae; genus Mycobacterium. Next base: position 151,880 of record NZ_SPQO01000006.1, read on the forward strand.
TGGTGGTCACCGGCGCCGGCGATCGGGCGTTCGTGTCCGGCGGCGACCTCAAGGAGCTCAGCGCGCTGCGCACCGAGGACGAGGCCGCGGCGATGGCCCGGCGCATGCGCGCGATCTGCGACCGGCTGGCGGCGTTCCCCGCACCGGTGGTCGCCGCCGTCAACGGCCACGCTCTCGGCGGCGGAGCCGAGTTCGCCGTGGCCGCCGATATCCGGGTGGCCGCCGATGACATCAGAATCGGGTTCACGCAGGTGACCCTGGCGATCATGCCGGCGTGGGGCGGCGCCGAGAGGTTGGCCGAACTGGTGGGACCCGGCCGTGCGCTGCTGCTCGCCGGTTCCGGCGAGGTGCTCACGGCCGCCGAGGCCGAACGGATCGGACTGGTGGACCGCGTGCTGCCGCGCGCGTCGTTCGACGACGAGTGGCGGGCGCTCGCCGCGTCGCTGGCGAGCCGGCCGGCCGGTGAGATCAAGCGGGTGATCCGCGGCGTACCGGCCACAGAGGCCGTGTCGGCGTTCGCCCGCCTGTGGGTGTCCGACGAACACTGGGCGGCCGCGGACAGGGCACTAAACCGCGCCAGGTAACTCAGCAGAAGCGGCGGGCTCACCCGCGCGCCGTGCTCGCCACCCTCGCGATGTGGGTGGTGCGCGTGACGATCCGCCAGCCTTCGGCGGTGCGCCGCAACTCGTCGTCGTAGTGACCGAGCGCGTCGATCCAGCTGTCGGCATCGCCGGGCGCGGACTGCAACACCGCGTGTACGTACGACCGTGCCGTGGCGCGGTCGCCCTCGACGGTGACCGCGACGTTGGAGATGCGGTGGTAGGTCTGTCCCATACGGCCGTGGATCTGCTCCATCAGCGTGGTGAACGCATCGGGGTCGGTATGGCGGCCGAGATCGCCGTAGTCGATGTCGACCTCATCGGCCCAGCACGTCCGGAACAATGCCCAGTCCTTGGCGTCGATTCCGGTCGCGTAACGGATCAGCACGTCGGCGATCTGGGCGGTGTCGGCATTCACAGCCGCAGACTAGCCGACGAGTAGATTCTCTCTGGACGAGAATGTCATTTCCGATTATCGTCAAGCGCGTGCCGACATCGCAGGTTGCCCTCGCGCCCGACATCTCGACGTGGCCGGATGACAATCCCCGCCTGATCGGGAGCCGGTGCGGGGCATGTGGCGCCACCACCTTCCCCGTCCAGGACCGCTGCCCGCGCTGCAGCGCGGGAGAGATGAGCAGGCTGCTGCTCCCCCGCCGGGGCACGCTGGTCGCGTGGACCACGCAGGGTTTCCCGCCCGGTGCGCCGTACAAGGGCCCGACCGGGAAGGACTTCGTGCCGTTCGGCGTCGGGCTGGTTCAACTCGACGACGGCGACGGACCGGTGGTGCGCGTCGAGGGCCGACTCACCGAGAACGATCCCGCCGCCCTGCGGTTCGGCCAGGACGTCGAGCTCACGATGCTGCCGTTCACCACCGACGACGACGGCAACGAAGTCGTCACCTTCGCGTTCAAGCCGGTCTGAGGAGACGAACATGACCACCGCTGACAACTCGGTCGCCATCATCGGCGTGGGTCTGCACCCGTTCGGCCGATTCGACAAGACGGCGATGCAGATGGGCGCCGAGGCCATTCAGTCGGCGCTGACCGACGCAAAGGTCGACTGGAAGGACATCCAGTTCGGCTTCGGGGGCAGCTACGAGGTGTCCAATCCCGATGCCGTCACCCGGCTGGTCGGACTGACCGGCATCACCTTCACCAACGTGTTCAACGCCTGCGCCACGGCCGCGAGCGCGATCCAGCAGACCGCCGACACCATCCGCCTCGGCAAGTACGACATCGGCATCGCCATCGGCCTGGACAAGCATCCGCGGGGTGCGTTCACCGACGATCCGGCCAAACTCGCTCTGCCGCAGTGGTACGCCGAGAACGGCCAGTTCGTCACCACGAAGTTCTTCGGCATGAAAGCCAACCACTACCTGCACAAGTACGGGATCTCCCAGGCGACGCTCGCCAAGGTCGCGGCCAAGAACTTCCGCAACGGCGCGCTGAACCCCAACGCGTTCCGGCGCAGGCCGATTCCGGAGGACGAGATCCTCAACTCCCAGGTTCTCAACTATCCCCTCACGCAGTACATGTTCTGCGCACCCGACGAGGGCGCCGCCGCGGTGATCATGTGCCGTGGTGACATCGCCCACCGCTACACCGACAAACCGGTCTTCGTGCGCGCCACCGAGATCCGCACCCGCCGATTCGGCGCCTACGAGGTGCACGCGACGTCCGCACCACTGGAGGAGGACTCGTCGCCGACGGTGTACGCCGCACGGGCGGCCTACGAGGCGGCGGGTATCGGCCCGGAAGACGTCGACGTCGCCCAGTTACAGGACACCGACGCCGGGGCCGAGGTGATCCACATGGCCGAGACCGGACTGTGCGCCGATGGCGATCAGGAGAAGCTGCTCGCCGACGGGGAGACCGAGATCGGCGGTTCCCTTCCGATCAACACCGACGGCGGGTTGATCGCCAACGGTGAACCGATCGGAGCCTCCGGGCTGCGGCAGGTGCACGAACTGGTGCGCCAGTTGCGTGGGGAGGCCGGCGAACGGCAGGTACCCGGGGAACCCCGGGTCGGTCTCGCCCAGGTCTACGGCGCACCGGGCACGGCATCGGCGACGATCCTGTCGCGTTGATTGCCGCCCGATAGCCGATCGGCTACCCTGGCTAGCCGTATGGCTACCTTCCACTCATGAGGAACGGCGCATCCGATGCAGACGCTCGTCGAGGATGGTCACGAGCCGACGTCGGCCGCCATCAGCGTCCAGCGCATCTGCCTGTGGACGGGGTTGGCCGCCGGGGTTCTGATGCTCGTCGGCTTCGTGGCGTTTCCCGGCTTCTTCCCGCCGATGCCCCCGGGCCTCACCGCCGAACAGGTCGCGGCGTTCTACCGGGACAACACCGCGATGATCCGCTTCAGCATGATCACGTGGAACCTGTGCGGCATGATGCTGCTGCCGTTCTTCATGGTGATCGTCGTGCAGATGAAGCGGATGTCCACCCAGAGTCACGTCCTGGCCTACTGTTATCTGACCGCGACCGTCAGCGGCGCAACCATTTTCGCACTCGCCGACATCTTCTATCTGGTGGCCGCGTTCCGGCCGGACCGCAGCCCGGAACTCGTTCAGCTGCTCAACGACATGGCGTGGATCATCTTCGTCGCCCCCGTCGGCATGCTGGTCGGGCAGAATCTGCTGCTCGCCCTCGCCGTGTTCTTCGACCGCGGACACCAGCCGGTGTTCCCCAGGTGGATCGGTCACTATGCGGTGCTCACCGCAGTGGCCATGACACCGGCCGCCGGCGCGGCGGTCTTCACCCAGGGCCCGCTGGCCTGGGACGGGGCCGTGGCGTTCTGGGTGCGCAACGGAGCGTTCGCGCTGTTCGTGATGGTGATGTTCGTCGTCGCATACCGGGCGGTGCAGCGCCAGGCGGCGGCCCTGGGGGCCACCCGGTGAGCGCGGTCGTCGCCGGCCCGCGCGCGGCGCCGCCGGCGGCGGGCAAGCGGGACATCTGGATCGTCTTCTGGATCGTCCCGGCGTTCTACACCGCATTCGGGGTGATCTTCTTCGCGCTCGCCCGCGTGATGCCGCCGCCCAGGCCGGATGTCACCACCGCGCAGATGGTGGAGTTCTTCGCCGCACACGATGTGACCATCCGGATCGGCTTCGGTCTGCTGATTCTGATCGTCGGCGGCGCCGGAGTCGCCAACGGCATCGTGGTCTTCCACATGAAGCGCATGACGGCCGGTTCGGTCGGCGCCTACCTCTATATGGGCGCGATGGCCGTCGGCGCGCTACCGGGATGCCTGCTGGTGGCCTTCTGCTTTCTCGCCGCCGTCTACCGCGCGGACCGCGACCCGCAACTGCTGGCATTGCTCTACGACCTCGGGCTGCTGTCCTACGTCGGATCGCTCGGCTGCTTCAGCGCAGCGTATTTCGGCTTCGCGCTGGCCATCCTCTACGACCGTAACGACATCTTCCCGAAGTGGCTGGCCTATGTCACGGTGTGGCAGATCGTCACCGAGATCATGGCGGTGCCGGTGTTCGTCTCCACCGCAGGGCCATTCGCGTGGAACGGCTCCATCTCGTTCTGGATGGGTACCGTGATCTTCGGTGTCTGGCTTTCCTGCGTGATCGCTTTTCTGAAAAAGGCCAACGAGACACGGCCCACCGGCGAAGCACCGCCGGACTGATGGACCCGATGACCGACACCGTCCCGCCACCGGCCCGCGACCAGCGGATCACACAGGCGCACCTACCCGGCGACGGCGCCATGTGGGTGATGGTGCTCGGCGATCTGATCATCTTCGGCGCGTATTTCGTGATCTACATGGTGCACCGGGCCATGGCTCCGCAGGCGTTCCTGGCCGATCAACAGCACCTCGACCTCACCGTCGGGGCGGCCAACACCGTGGTGCTGCTGACGAGTTCGTGGCTGATCGCGCGCGGCGTGGCCGCCGCGCGTGACGACAGATGCCCCGAGGCGGTGCGGCTGACGGTCGCCGCCGGCGGCCTCGGTGTGGCGTTCATCGCCGTCAAGGCCTACGAGTGGAGCGTGAAAGTGGCCGGGGGTCATACGCTCGGCGGCAGCGAGTTCTTCACGTTCTACTACATGCTCACCGGTGTTCACCTGTTCCACGTCGCGCTCGGCCTGGTGATCTTGGGCGTCGTCGCGCGGGAACTGTGCGACCGCCGGCGCCGCCGGATGTCGATGGTGGAGGCGGGCGCCACCTATTGGCACATGGTCGACCTGTTGTGGATCGTCATCTTCGCGCTGCTGTACGTGATGAGGTGAGCCGCGATGACCGCACCCGACCGCACCACCGCACCCGACCGGGCGGTGACCTACGCGTGGCTGGTTCTGTGCACGATCACCGTGCTGTCATGGTGGCTGGCGCCCGCGCCCGCGGACCGTGCGGCGGGCGCCGGCATCCCGATCACACTGGCCGTCATCGCGATGGCAGCCGTCAAGGGCCGGTTGATCATTCGCTATTTCATGGAGGTGCGGGCCGCGCCGTGTTGGCTCCAGCGGGCCACGGACGCATGGCTCATCGCGCTGTGGGCCGCGGTACTCGGGATCTACCTGTGGTGACCATCCGGAATCGGGTCGCCCTCCAGGCGGCGCAGCCACTCCTCGCAGAATCGCAGCGTCTCGGTGTGGCCGGAGGACATCCCCAGCTCCTGCTCCATGACCAGGACCCGGGAGACACTGGTGGCGAACACCGTCCACACGATCGGGGGCACCTCGCCCACCTCGACCCCGTAGCGCTGCAACGCCGCCGTGAGGGCTTTCGTCTGCTCGACGCGGAAACGCTCGGCGTAGTAGGCGATGTCGGCCCGCAGGTCCTTCCGGTGATTGGCCAGGCCCATGAACTCCATCGTCAGCCGCGTGGCCGCGGGATTGGTGCCGAACCGCCACAGCGCCCACAGCGGTTGCGGGGAGGCCAGGGCGTGAGCCTGCACCTCGAGCCCCATCTCGGCGCGCCTGCGGAAGACGGCGCGAAACAGGTCGTCCATGGTGCGGAAGTAGTAGTGCACGAGCTGCGGTTTGAGCCCGGCACGCTCGGCGACACGGCGCGACGTCACCGCCGCGTAGCCCGCCTCCATCATCAGCTCCTCCGCCGCGTCGAGCAGCACGCCGCGGTTCTTCGCGTCCGGCGCGCCGAGTCGTCGGCCCGTTGTCATACCCCGCCCACTTTCCGCTCGTTGCCTCGTGTGACCTTGACCACGACTATACCGTCATGCTAAGCAGGTGCTCAGCATTGTCGGCACGTGACAGCCCCGGCACGCAAATGCCGTCGCCACCAACGCTCCTCGCTTCGAACCGGCCCCGGAAGGCACCGAACAGATGACCATTGATTTCGACAACGTGGACTACTTCACCGACCCGGCCCTGGTCCCCGACCCGCATCCCTATTTCGATCATCTGCGGGCCAAGTGCCCGGTGGCGCGCGAACCCCACCACGGCGTCATCGCGGTCACCGGATGGGAGGAGGCCAACGCCGTGTACCGGGACAGCGAGGCGTTCTCGTCCTGCATCTCGGTCATGGGCCCGTTCACCCCGATGCCGTTCACGCCGGAGGGTGACGACATCTCGGGGCTCATCGACGCCCATCGCTGTGAGATTCCGATGTTCGAGCACATGGTGACGATGGATCCTCCGCAGCACACCGATGCCCGGTCGATCCTGTCCCGGCTCCTGACACCCAAGCGGCTCAAGGAGAACGAGGACTTCATGTGGCGGCTGGCCGATCGCCACATCGACGAATTCATCGCGGACGGGCGGTGCGAGTTCCTCGCCGCCTACGCCAAGCCGTTCTCACTGCTCGTGGTCGCCGACCTCCTCGGCGTCCCGGAGGAGGACCACGAGCAGTTCCGCGAGGCCTTCGGCGCGGAGCGGCCCGGCTCGCGCATCGGCTCGCTCGACCACGAGACCATCGCGGCCAATCCACTGGCATGGGCCGACGAGAAGTTCAGCCAGTACATCGAGGACCGGCGCCGGGAACCCCGTGACGACGTCCTCACCTCGATCGCCACCGCGAAGTACCCCGACGGGTCGACCCCCGAGGTCGTCGACGTGGTCCGCACCGCGACCTTCCTGTTCGCCGCCGGCCAGGAGACGACCGCGAAACTGCTCAGCGCCGCCCTGCGCGTCCTCGGGGACCACCCCGAACTGCAGCAGCAACTGCGCGCCGACCGCAGCCGTATCCCGAATTTCATCGAAGAGTGCCTGCGCATGGACAGCCCGGTCAAGACGGTCTTCCGGATGGTCCGCAAGTCGACGAAAGTGGGTGACGTCGACGCACCGGCCGGCACCACGGTGATGGTGAGTCCCGGTGCGGTCAACCGGGATCCGCGGCGCTTCGACAACCCACACGAGTTCGACATCAACCGCCGCAACGTGCGCGAACACCTGGCGTTCAGCCGCGGGATCCACTCCTGTCCCGGCGCGCCGCTGGCCCGTGTCGAGGGACGGGTGTCGCTGGAACGCATCCTCGACCGGCTGGGCGACATCGCGATCGACGAGGAGCACCACGGCACGCCGGAAGCCCGCCGCTACACCTACGAACCGACGTTCATCCTGCGCGGTCTGACCGACCTGCACATCACGTTCGATCCACAGACGTAGCGGGGCGTTCCGCCCCGTGCGCGGCGTGGAGTTGATACTCTCCGTCAACGAGAATCACGCTCTCGCCGTGCCCGGTTCCCGTCACTGTGGAGGTCTTCCGTGAGGTCCGTCCTGATCGGCGTGCTGCTCCTGGTCGCGGCGATGGTCGGCGCCCCGGCCGCCTCGGCCATGTACTTCGGCAACTACCTCCTGCACATCCCCGACCGCAGGGACTTCCACACCTGGGTCTGGGCGGCCAACTCACCCTGCCGCACCCCCGACAATGTCCGGCGCACCGACTGCATCCGCGTGCTGAGCGAACCGCAACCGATCGCCAAGGCGGTGTACACCGACGCCGAGGCGGTGCTGGTCGACGGACGATACACCATGGTGATCGACGATCCGTTCGGATTGCGTTGTGGCGACATCTATTACGGGCCCACCGTACCCACGCACGACGTGTACACCTGGGATGCCAGGACGCTGGCCGGGGAGATGGTGTCCTCGTTCAACGCCGGTTGCGACGGTGCACCCGGCGGCCAGCTCCGATACCCCTTCTTCCTGACCAGGATGTGACGATGCGACTGACCGCCACCGTGATCGCGGTGCTGGCGTTGACCGGCGCCACGACCGCCGTCGCCGCCCCGGCCCATTCCCAGGGCCCGGTACTGCATCACGTGCGCTACACCGTCACCGCCGACGCCCCCTTCTACGCCGACATCTACTACCGCAACAGCGAACCCGCGGTCTTCTCCGATTACAGCCACAACCCGTACATGTTCTCGCCGAAGGCCGAAGCCGACATCGGGCCGGATCGGCCCTGGGTGCACGAAACCATGCTGGCCGACCCCGCGCTGTGGGCCATGGTGCTGGTCCAGAGCGGGGAGTCACCACACCTGCCCACGCCCGGCTTCAACTGCGAACTGGCTGTGGACGGTGTGGTGGTGAAGACCAACAGCGGCCCCAAGGGCGCGGTCTGCTCGATCCGCAATTGGTGAGCCGGGCGCCGGTCAGACGTCGCCCCGGCGCCAGAGGGTCTGGTTGTTCATCGGCACACATGCGAGGAAGAGCCCATCGGGGGCCTGGGCCACACTGTTCAGTTCCCCGTCGCACGAGCTGTTCTCCTCGCGGATGCCCACCATCGGCGGCGAGCGGAACCATCGGGGCTCATAGCGGCGGGGCGACCCGCAGAACACCAGGCGCCCCGGCCTGATCGACGGTCCGGCGACCGCGGTGCCGAACACGAAATAGCTGGTGTTCGAACAGTACGAACCCAGGACGACGTTCGGGGTGATGCCGGGAACGCAGAAGGGGTCGTTGCAGGTTTGCGGTTCGGCGCCGGCGGGCGGCGCCGCGAGTACGCCGGCGGCGATCACCGCCACCGCCGCTGATCCGGTCAGACGCACGTATCCACTCTCGCACAACCGATTACGAAACTCTCGGTTTTGGGTATCATTGTTCTCCTCAGCCACGTCGTTCCCGCAGAGGAGTCGCGTACATGTCGGCCACGACCACCACCGGTGCCGCACTCGTCGCGGCGCTGGCGTTCGCCGGTCTGGCCTCCGCGGGAACCGCGGAGGCCGGCACGGAATGGGGTATCAACGGAACGTTCGCGATCTCGTCGAACGGCGATTTCGCCAAGGTCAACGAGCGGTTCCAGGACCAGCCCGGCGAACGCGCCACGTGGACCATCACCACGACCTGCGCCTCCCCCACCGACTGCGCCGGTACGGTGACCAGCGATCAGGGCTGGAGCGCGCCCATCTACACCACCAACGGGCTGTACTACGTCAAACGCGTGGTGCCCGCGTGGCGGTTCTGTGCGGACGGCCAGCCGGTCGAAGGCCTCCAGACGTACAAGCTCTACCCCGTCGGCATGGACGGACACGTCGACGCCTCGTCCGACGAGTACACCGGCGAGAACCAGACCGTGGGCCCCAGTGGATCGTGCGGCCGCAACCAGTGGCCGCAGATCCGGATGCCGTTCTATATGAAAAAGATCTAGCCACAGCATCATCCGGCGTCATCGAGCGTCATCAGGCGGGGCGGGCCGCGCCGAGCGCCACTCGTCCCGCCCTTCCCCTCACGTGGGCAGCAGTTCCTGCCAGGTCTTCGGGGTCTGCACCAGATCGGTCTGGCGGTACACGGTGCCGTCGCTGCCCAAGTATTCGCCGGTCCGCGGGTTGTACTTCGCCACGGCCACCGACGGGCCCGACGAATCCTGACCGCCGCCGAAAGCGCTGGGCGAGATGACCGGTGCGGGCGGCACCGACGGCTCCGCGGTGGGCGGCAGGGGCACAGACTCCGGTGGCAGACCCGGCGGGATCGGGATCTGCGTCGCCGGAGGCTGCTGCGCGGGCGGGGCCGGCACGGCGGCCGGGTCGGTCACCTGAGCCGGTCCCGGCGGGATCACCGGCGGGGTGGTGTAGAGCGGCTGCCCGGGCAGCAGCGCACCGGGTCCTGTGCCGGCGAAGTTCGGCGGCGGGGACGGCAGCGGCGGGATGTCGGGCGGTGGCGCCGTGACACCGGGCGGCAGCGGCGTGCCCTCGACCGGCCCGAAGATGTCGGCGTCCGGGTTGACCCGCGAATCCGGGGGGACGCCCTGCGCGATCAGGTTCGGATCCAGCGGGTACGGACCCAGGGCGTGCTGGCGCTGGGCGAGCGGCTGGTAGCCGTTCGGGTCGTTGCACAGCTCGACCGTCGGGGCCCGCTTGCCCGGGTGTTCCATGCAGGGATAGTTGCGCGCCCCGCGCACCGCGATCGGGGAGTCCTGCGGGAGTTTGCAGTACAGGCCTTCGGGGGTGTCGATCACCGACGTGTCGGCGGGCGATCGCCACGACGACGGCGGCAGGAAGCCCACGGTGCACGACGCCGGATCGCCGAGCCCGAGCGAGAAGTCACCGTTCGGCAGGCCCGACGGGTTGTTGGTGGGCGCGTAGGTCTGAATCTGGGCGACGAACGGCGGAACCAGCACCAGGAGTTGCTCGATCGACGGGTTATAGGTCACGCCGATCTGGCCGAACGTGGTCAGATTCGCCAGCAGCACCGGCAGCGTGGGCTTGACCTGCTCGAGCAGCCGCGAGGTCTCCTGGGCGAAGCCGGGCCCGTTGCGCAGGATCGACCGTACCTGCGGGTCGTTGTTCGCCACCTGGTCGGTGATCCCGGCCAGGCTGGACGCCCACGTCCGGGTGGAATCGGTGGTCTGGGCCTGCGCTTCCAGGAACGGCACGGCGTCGTCGGCCAGCGCCCGCGTCTGGTCGGAGACCGCGTTGGCGTCCCGGGTCACGGTCGCGGCCGAGTCGAGCAGCGACCCGAAGTCGAAGCCGGTGCCGTTGAACGCCTCGTACGATTCGTCGAGCAGTTGGCTGAGCTTGTCCTCCGGGATGGTGTCGACCAGCGCGCTGACCTGATCGAGCATGGGGCCGACGGCCTGCGGGATGGTGGTGTTCTCCATCGCGATCACCGAACCGTCCTGCAGATACGGCGGATCATCCGTGCGCGGCAGGAGTTCCACGTACTGCTCGCCGACCGCGGACATGCTGCGGACCTCGGCCGCGAGGTCGGCGGGGATCTTCGGGGAGCGCTCCAGTGACATCGTCACCTCGGCGCCCTTGTCGGTCAGCGTGATCCCGGTGACCTTGCCGACCTGCGAACCGCGGTAGGTGACGTTGCTGAACTGGTAGAGGCCGCCTGCGGCGGGCAGCTCCATCTTCACGTTGAGCCGGCCGAGCCCCAGCAGCATCGGTACCTGCATGTAGGCGAACAGCATCACCGACACACCCACGACCGAGGCGATCGTGAAGATGATGAGCTGATTGCGGACGAAGCGGGTGAGCATCAGCCACCACCTCCGGGTGCGGGCGGAGCCGCCGGGGGCGGCGGGGCGGGGGCCGGATACGGACCCGCGAAAATGGGGGCCGCGGGTCCGGGCGCCGCGGACTGCACCGCGGGCGCGCCGGGCGCCATCAGCGGCGCCGGAGGAACCACCGGGAGGATCGGTTCGGCCACCGGCGGGGGCGGTGGCGGTGGCGGCGCGGTGACCGGGGGTTCATCGACCGGTGGCGACCCGAACGCGGTGTGGGTGTTCGCGCCACCCTCGCCGAGCGGGGGGAACGCATTGGGCGGCGGGTCGATTCCCAGCTTGAGCGGGTCGTAGGTGTACTGCAGGTACCCGGGATCGCCGGGCGCCGGAATCAGCTGTGCCCCCTCCTGTTCCCACCTGGTGCCGAGGAACAGCGTGCGCTTCAGCCGCGGGATCGTGAAGTCGACGATCGCGAACAGGTTGTAGTAGTCGCCGCGGATGGCCCGGTCGATGAAGCTCTGGGTGAACGGGAAGTGCAGCGCGTACTCGAGGATGGAGTTCAGATCGGGCCCGACGTCGGCGAAGGCCTTGAGCACCGGTTCGAGGTTCTCGAGGTTGCGCACGAGGTCTTCCTGAGAGTCGCTGACGAACTGCGTCGCGGTGTTACTGAAGGTACCCAGGCGCTGCAGCGCCGTGGTCAGCCGCGGCCGCTCCCGCACCAGGACGTCGATGGCCGGCGGGATGCGGTCCAGGGCTCGGGTGATGTCGTCACGTTGTTCGGCGAAGGTGGCCGTGAGCCGGTTGAGGGACTCGATCGACGACACGATGCTGTCCCGTTGTGCGTCAAGGGTTCCGACGAAGGTGTCCAGTCGAGTGAGCAGATCGCGGATCTCGGCTTCCCGGCCGTCGAGCGCTCCGCTGAAGTTGTGGATGACATCACCGATCTGACCGAGGCCGCCACCGTTGACCACCGCCGCCAGCGACGACAGCGTCTGCTCGGTCGTCGGGTACGTCGACGAATCGTTGAGCGGGATGGTCGTTCCGGGCGCCAGGGCGCCCTGTGCAGCCTCCCCCGGCGGCGGATCCAGCGCGAGGTGCATCGAACCGAGCAGGCTGGTCTGCCCCACGCTCGCCACCGCGTTCGCCGGGATCACCACGTCGGGCTTCACCGAGATCTCGACGTCGGCGTGCCAATCCCGCACGGTCATCGCCCGCACGCTGCCGACCACGACGTCGTCGATCATCACGGGCGAATTCGGTTCGAGCGTCGACACGTTGGCGATCTCGACGTGGTAGACCCGTGCGTCCGGGCCGCGGCCCTCCGCACCGGGCAGCGGCAGCGAGTTGACGCCCTGGAAGCCGCATCCGCTGACGGTCAGCGCCACGCAGGACGCGGCGGCGACACCCGCGCGGACGGCTCTTGTCCCGCCGGTCATGCTGGTGGCGTCCCTTCTGCCGGCAGGGCGGCGGGTAGCGGCGCCTCGGCGGGCAGCGGCGGGCCGGGCGGCGGCGGGGCAGGCGCCGGTCCCGGTGGCGCACCCGCCGGGTTGAGCACGTTCTCCAGCGACGACGGCACGTTGGGCGGTACCACCGGCGGTGCGCCCGGGAGTAATTGCTGCGCACCTGGCGGCGGCACATTCGGCGGGCGTCCGGTGAACGGCGGCGGGCCGGGTGCGACGCCCTGGTAGGCCGAGATGGCGGGCGGTGTCTCGGGGGGTTCCGGGCTGCCGCCGCCGCCCCCGGGCGCCAGGCCGGGTTCGGAGTAGATGATGTTCTCCGGGTTCGCCGACGGCGCGAGGAACGGCGCGATGGGGAACGGCAGGTAGTTGAAATTGAACAGCCGGGCGGCCGGTCCGAGATACTGGGCGCACAGCTTGGCGGTTTCGGGGGCGGTGGTGTTCTCCACCGCACCGATGGCGCCACAGATGAACTCGACGGGGTTGGAGAAGTTGTTGAGTACGAACTGCCCCACCGCGCTGCCCGTGTCGGGGTTGTAGATGTTGTAGGCGTTGCTCAGCGCGTTGGGCGCGATGTGCAGGAGGTTCTCCAGTTCGGCCTGGTTGTCGAGCAGATTGCGGGTGACGTTGGCGAGCCGTTGCACCTGTTCGGAGGTCTGGTCGCGGGTGCCGGAGATGAACCGCTGGACGTCGACGACGGCCACCGAGAGGTCCTTGAGTGCGGCGTCGAGGTCCGAGCGGCTGCCGTCGACCACGCTGGTCAGCGTCGCGAGCCGATTCTGGAAGAGCACCACCTGCTGATTGCTGTCCTTCAGCGCGGTGACGAAGGTCTGGAGGTTCTTGATGATGTCGACGACGTTGCCGCTGCCTTCGGCCAGGACACGGGCCACCCCGGACAGCTGCGAGATCGTCTCCCGCAGTTTGGCTCCGTTGCCTTCCATGGCGTTCGCAGCGCTGTCGATGAAGCGCGACACCGACGTGCCGTCCACCCCGCTCTGCGGCCCGAGATCCGTCGCCAGTCGCATGAGTTGCTCTTTGACCTCGTCCCACTCCACGGGGACCGCGGTGCGATCGAGCCCGATCACGGCGTCGTCGGGCATCGTCGGCCCGCTGGACCGGTACGCCGGGGTCAACTGCACATACCGTGCGGCAACCAGGTTCGGGGCGACGATCACCGCTTTGGCGTCGGCCGGCACCGGCACGTCGCGGTCGATGTTGAGCACCATCCGGACCTGGGTGCCCTCGGGGGTGATCGATTCGATGCTGCCGACCTCCACCCCGGACACGCGCACCTCGTCGCCGGGGTAGATACCGGTCGCGGAGGTGAACACCGCGGACAGCGTGCGCGGACCGAAGTACATCTGCCGCGTCAGGTATGCCCCGCCGGCGACCAGCAGCGCGACCAGCGCCACGGCCAGCAGGGTGGTCACGCGTTTCCGGTTCATCACCGCGTACCTCCCGGAATCCCGTTGTAGGGCAACGGCAGTTCGGAGCGCGGCCCGACGTTGTCGGGAGGCTGGCCCGCGTTGGTGCCGCGGCGGAAGCCGAAGGCGTAGTCGAAGAACGGCTGCAGGATCTGCGCCGGCTGGAGGTTGGGCACGTACGCGTTGTAATACGGCCCGTTGGCCAGCGTCTCGCCCTGGGCGAGAATGAACTTCTTCAGGCTCGGGAGCATCTTGGCGATGTTCTCCCGGTTGCGTTCCAGCATCGCCATGACCGAGTTCAGCCGCTTGAGGGTCGGCGCCAGCTCCGCTTCGTTGTCCGCGACCAGCCCGCTGAGCTGCTGGGCCACCGCAGAGGTGTTGGCCAGCAGATCGACGATGGCTTCTCGGCGATCGTTGAGCACGCCGAGGAGGTCGTTCGCGTTGAGGATCAGGGTGTTGAGCTGCTGGCTGCGCTGCGCCAGCACCTCGGTGACCTCGCCTGCGCTGGCGAGCAGGTCGGCCAGGGTCTCGTTGCGGTCGTTGATCGACCGGGACAACCGCGACAGCCCGTCGAACGTCGGGCCGAGCTGCGGTGCGATCTGATCGATCGTCGCTGACAACGTGTCGAGCGACTGGTTCAGCGACGTGGTGTCGGTGCCCGCGGTGTTGGTGGTCAGGTCGCCGACCGCGTCGGTCAGTGAGTAGGGCGACGAGGTGCGCGAGACCGGTATGACGTCCGTGGAGCCCAGCGTTCCGGACCCCTCGGATTCCAGCGCGATCACCCGCTCCCCGAGCAGTGATCCGGTGCGGATGTGTGCGGTCGTCAGCGACCCGAGCGGGTACTTGCCGTCGGTCGTGAAGCTCACCAGCGCATCGCCGTTGGCCAGTTCCACGTCGGTCACCGCACCGATCTTGATGCCGGACAGCGTCACATCGTTACCGACGGCGATCCCGCCCGCCTCGGTGAACAGCGCCTGGTGGCGCACCGACGTGGCCCACTGGATCAGCCGCTCCGGCTGCAGACCGACGGCGATCACCAGCACGATCAGCATCACGCCGATGAAGCCGGCCTTGATGAGGTTGGATTCGCGGTACTTACGCATCAGGGCTCCGCGCACCTCCCGCCTTCTTGTTTGAGCATCGGGAACACCGCTGTGCGGCCCTGCAGGTCGGTGACGCGGAAGGAGATCCCGCAGATGTAGTACATGATCCAGCTGCCGTACGACCCGAGCCGGGCGAGCTTCCGGTAGTTCTCGGGGCCTTTCTGCAGGGCCATGTCCAGCACGACCTGGTGGTCATCGACCAGCGGGGCGAGCCGGTTGAGCTCGTTGACGGTCCCGTCCAGTGGCGGGCGCGCCTCGGCCAGCAGGTCGGCGATGGACGCGGTCCCGTTGTCGAGGGCGGTGATCGCGGTGCCGATCGGATCCCGGTCCTGGGCCAGCCCGTCGATCAGCTGCTCGAGCCCATTGATGGCGCCGGAGAACTTCTCACCGTCGCGGGCGAGGGTCTCGACCACGGCGTTGAGGTTGTCGATGAGCTGCGTGACCACCTGGCTGTTGTCGGCGATGGTGTTCGAGAACGACGACGTCTTGCTCATCAGCGAGTCCAGGGTGTTGCCCTGGCCCTGGAAGATCTGGATCAGCGACGAGGTGAGCGCGTTGACGTCCTGCGGGTTGAGGCCCTGGATCACCGGCCGCAGACCGCCCAGCAGGAGGTCGAGGTCCAGTGCACCGGCGGTGCGGTCCTTGGGAATCTGCGAGCCGGCGGGCAGGACCCGGGTGGAGCCCGGGCCGTCGAGCAGTTCCAGGTAGCGGTCACCGGTCAGGTTCAGGTAGCGCACGGCCGCGCGCGTCCCGGTGGTCAGCACCACCTCGCGATCGGCGTCGAAGTCCACCAGCACTGTCTGGTCCGGCTGTAGCGCAACGTCGTTCACGGTGCCGACCCGGACGCCGGCCACCCGCACCGAGTCACCGGCCTTGAGACGTGACGCGTCGGCGAACACCGCCGAGTAACCGGAGGTGGACCCACTGCGGTACTGGCTGAACGCCATGAACAGGAACGCGGTGAGCAGCACCATCACGGTGGCGAAGGCCGCGAATTTCAGCAGCGTGCTGGTCGTGCGGTTCATCCCGGCTGCCCGATCTGCGCGGTGTTGCGGGGCGGACCGTCCAGCGGCCCGAACAGCATCTGCTTGAGCCCGTCGGAGTTGAGGAGGATGCCCTGGTTGCCGTACTGCCACGGGTTGGCGTCGACATCGGTGACCAGATACTTCGACCGGTTGCCGAAGCCGATGTAGGGCAGCCCCATACAGTGCGGACCACCCTTGGCGGCCACCTTGGGCAGATTCTGCGGGTAGCGGTAGCGCTCGATGTGGAGGGTGAACGCCACATTGACCACCACGCCGGGATCCATCTGCGGTGGCTGGTGCAGCGTGTACTCCATACCCTCGAGCGTGCAGCTGATCGCCTTGTCGTACTCGCGGAAGACGTCGGTGGTGGGAACCAACAGGTCGAGCACCGTGCTGGCGGCCTCCCGGTTGCTGCCGAGGACGTCGTTGCCGACGTCGGCCAGCCCGATCGCACTGACCAGGAAGTTGTCGAGATTCTGCTGTTCTTCGACGATGCCGTCGGACAGCGTGACCGAATTGTTCAGCACGCGAACCAGATCCGGTGCCGCATCGGCATAGGCGGCGGCCACGGGTGCGGTCAGTTCGAGATCTCGGCTCAGGTTCGGCAGGCTGGGTTCGAGCTCGGCCAGCAGCGCGTCCAGATCGGTGAGGCTCTGCCCGAACTGCTCACCCCGCCCGGAGAATGCGGCCGACAGGGCGCCGAGCGTCTCGTTGAGCTTCGCCGGATCGATCTTGTCGAGCACCGCCACCAGCTTCTGGAACACGGTGTTGATCTCGACCATGACGTGTTCGCCCTGCAGCGTCTGACCCGCCCGCAGCGGGGTGGCCGACGGTTCGGGCGGCGGGACGAATTGCACGGACTTGGCGCCGAACACCGTCGACGAGGCGATGTCGACCCGCACATTGCTCGGGATCAACGGCAGCTGTGCGGGATCGAGCGCGAGGTGCAGCGCGGCGGTCCCGTCGGCGCGGTGCTCGATCGAGTCGACGGTGCCGACCTGCACGCCGCGCATCTTGACCTTGGCGTCCGGATTCATCACCAGACCGGCGCGTTCGGAGATCACTGTCACGGGAACGGTTTCGGCGAAGCTACCCCGGAACAGGCCGACGGCCAGCGCGACCGTCAGACACACCGCCAGCACCATGGCCAGGCCGGCCAGCGGGCGGGCGTAGTGCGTCACCCCGAAGTGGCGTCCCGACGAGGACCCGACCGGCGAGGCGGAGCTGGTGGTCTCCGACCGGTGCATGGGGCCGGGACCGAGATCCTTCGGCACTGTGGTCTCCTCCCCTATCCGCTCAGGTTGAAGTTGCCGTTGGAGCCGTAGATCGACAGCGATACCAGCAGCGTCACCGACACCACCACGATCAGCGAGGTGCGCACGGCGTTACCCACCGCGACGCCGACCCCCGACGGGCCGCCGGTGGCGAAGTAGCCGAAGTACGTGTGGATCAACAGGATCGTGATGGCCATCAGGATGGCCTGCAGGAACGACCAGAGAAGGTCGATCGGGTTGAGGAAGGTGTCGAAGTAGTGATCGTAGAGGCCGCTGGACTGTCCGAACAACACCGTGGTGGTGAACTGGCTGGCGACGAAGGACAGGATGACCGCAATCGAGTAGAGCGGGGTGATCGCGATCATGCCGGCCACGATGCGGGTACTCACCAGGTATTCGACCGGGCGGATACCCATCGATTCCAGCGCGTCGATCTCCTCGTTGATGCGCATCGCGCCCAACTGGGCGGTGACACCGGCGCCGAAGGTGGCGGCCAGCCCGATCCCGGCCACCACGGGCGCCGAGATTCGAACGTTGATGAACGCCGCCAGGAACCCGGTCAGCGCCTCGATCCCGATGTTGCCCAGCGAGCTGTACCCCTGCACCGCCAGGGTCCCGCCGGCTGCCAGAGTGAGGAATCCGACGATCACCACGGTGCCGCCGATCATCGCGAGCGTCCCCGCGCCCATGGAGATCTCGGCGATCAGCCGGATGATCTCCTTCCGGAAGTGCACGGCCGCGTGCGGGGTGCCGGCCAGCGCACGGCCGTAGAACATCGTGTGGTCACCGATGCGGCTGAGCAACGAGACCGGCTTGCCGAACTGCCGGAACACTCGCGGATAGGTGGCCCGCAGCGAGATCAAGGTGCCCATGCCCGCTAGCCCGTCGTCATCCGGATGCCGATGGCGGTCACCACCACGTTGATGACGAACAGCGCCATGAACGCGTACACGACCGTCTCGTTGACCGCGTTGCCGACGGCCTTGGCCCCGCCGCCGGTGATGGTCAGCCCGCGGTAGCAGGCCACCAGACCCGCGATCAGGCCGAACAGCGCCGCCTTGACGCACGAGATGATCACCTCGGGCACCCCGGTCAGCAGCGTGATCCCGGCGGCGAACGCGCCCGGGTTCACGTCCTGGATGAAAACCGAGAAGGTGTAGCCGCCGAGGATGCCGATGATCACGACCAGGCTGTTGAGCAGCAGCGCGACCAGCCCGGAGGCCAGCATGCGCGGAGTCACCAGCCGCTGCACGGGGTTGATGCCCAGCACCTCCATTGCGTCGATCTCCTCGCGGATGGTCCGTGAGCCGAGGTCGGCGCACATCGCGGTGGCCCCGGCGCCGGCCACGATGAGCACCGTGACCAGCGGGCCGACCTGGGTGACGGCGCCGAACGCGGCGCCGGCGCCGGACAGGTCGGCCGCACCGAGTTCCCGCAGCAGGATGTTGAGGATGAAGCTGACCAGCACGGTGAACGGGATGGCCACCAACAGCGTCGGCGCCAGCGACACCCGGGCGACGAACCAGCACTGCTCCAGGAACTCTCGCCACTGGAACGGCCGGCGGAACACGAACCTCACCGCATCCGCCGACATCGCGAACAGGCCGCCGACGGCCTGCATCGGACCGGACAGATTGCGTCCGAGGCTGACCCCGGGTGACCAGCGCTCAGCCATCGGTTCCGGTCCCTTCCAGGATGGTCACCGCCGACACCGCGGTCGGGCCTCCGATGTTGTGCGCCAATCCGATCCGGGCGCCGTCGACCTGGTTGACCGCCTCACCCCGCAGCTGGCCGAACAACTCCACACACTGGGCGACACCGGTCGCCCCCGGCGGATGCCCCTTGCCCTTCAGGCCACCGCTGGGGTTGACCGGCAGGGCCCCGCCGATGCTGGTGACCTCGGCTTCGACGAGCTTGTAGGCGCCGAACCTCTCGGCGAAGCCGAGATCCTCGTAACTGATCAGCTCGATTCCGGTGAAGTAGTCGTGCACCTCGGCGACGTCGACGTCGGCCGGCGTCAGGCCGGCCATCCCGAATGCGCGCTTGGCCGCCCGCACCGAGGCCGGGAACGTCGTCATATCCGGTTTGTGCGGATACATCACCGAATCGAGGCCCAGCCCGACCCCGCGGATCCACACCGGCCGGTTGGTGAAGCTGTCGGCCACGTCCTCGGCGGCCAGCAGCAGCGCGGCGGCACCGTCGCTCTGCGGCGCGCAGTCGTACAACCCGAACGGGTTGACCACCATCGGCGCCGCGAGCGCCTGCTCGACGGTGATCTCGAAGCGCAGCCGCGCCTTAGGATTGTCTACGGCGTGGCGGTGGTTCTTGACCGCGATCATCGCCAGATGCTCCCGGGTGGCCGGTGATTCGTGCAGGTACCGACGGACGTGCAACGCGAACCCGGCCGGTGCCACCAGCCCCAGCGGGTAGTCCCACGCCATGTCGCGGGTCATCGCCTCCCAGCCCCACAGCATGTCCTTGGTGGCGACTTCGCGCAGTTTGTCGGCACCCATCACCAGCGCCACGTCGGCGGCCCCGGACGCGATCCCGAACAGGGCGTTGCGAACGGCGTCGTTGCCCGTGGCACAGGAGTTCTCGACGTGGCTGACCGGCAGGTCCTGCAGGCCGAGCGTGTCGGCGAGGATCCCCGCCGGGAAGCCGTCGGTCGCCCCCATCGACCCGAACCACACCGCATCGATGTCGGCCCGGGTCACTCCCTTGTCGACGCTGGCCGCGCACTCGGCGAACGCCACCGGCAGCAGGTCCTTAATGCCCAGGGCGAAGTGTTCGGCGAACGGGGTCATCCCGGCGCCGACGATCGCGACCCTCCTCATGCGGCCTCCGGCGCGGCCACGGCCCTGTCGGGTTCGAACGCGTAACCGTAGTCCGGCACGCCCGAGCGCACCGCGATGCGGCGCAACGCCAATCGGCCGCGGTCGCCGATGTCCACCGAACCCGCCTCGGCCCCGGTCACTTTCACCAGCGCCCGAATCCCGACATCGTCGAGTTCGACGATCACCAGCGAGTACGGCGACCGCAGACCCGGGACCGGGATCCGCACCGTCGCCTCGGTGTAGACGGTGCCGGTACGCGGCAGCGGCACCAGTTCGTAGTCGGTGTTCAGCGAGCAGTCGTCGGTCAGGCGGTAGCGGGGCGGGAAATCGAGTTCGTCGCTGCCGGTGCACCTGCCGGCCTCCCAGCGCACCTTCGCCTCGAAGGCTCGCTCATAGGCGGCCAGCGAAATCGGCAGATCCGTACCGGGGGTGATGGTGCCCTCGGGCAGCGGCCGCGCCGCAGGTTCACGTCGAATCACTTGTGCCTCACCGCCTGTGACGGTGATACCGGACAGACTCGCCTGCTCCACCGCGACCAGGGGGCCCATGGTATGGGATTCGGTGAGGCTCGCGAGGGCAAACAGGCCAGAACTTGCTCCGAAGGTCGGCAGCCGCGGCGGTGCGGACAGGCAGAGCGCGACCGCCTTCTCATGGTCGACACCGGCCACCACCACCGGGGTGTCCAGCCACGCCGCGGACAGCGACGCCAACAGGCCGCGTTCGTGCAACAGGCGTGGATCGCCGTAGTCGTGCACCACGCCGACCGCGTTGCGGGTCCGCACCGGCAGGCTGCGCGCGACGCGGGCCGCCGTGCGCACCTGCTTACCACGGTCGGAGGTGAGGATGGCCGCCGCCCCCGCGGGGTCGAGGTCCACCCCGATGATCAGCGAGCGCGGGCGGGCCGAACTCACCGCGTCCATCGTCGCCGGGGCGCCGCCCAGCCGTTCGTCGACCTCGAGTTCGGGGTCCAGCCCCAGCCCCGCGAGCAGCACCGCGGCACTACTGCTCTCCAGCGAGGGAAGATCCCGGCTGACGAGCACGATCCGTTCCACCGCCCCGCCACCGCTCAACGCCGCGCGGCCGGCTTCCACGGCCAGCGTGATCGCGTCCTCGTCGTCACCGGGGATGCGGTGATACGCGGTGCCCCAGCACGGGAGATAGGTCCCGATCGAAGCGATGAACGGCATGACGGACTCCAGCCTCAGGTGACGGCGCCGGCCGTCTTGAGCTCGATGATGCGGTCCCAGTCCAGACCCAGCTCGACGAGGATGTCGTCGGTCTGCTCGGCGAATCCGGGTGCGGGCCCGGTCCGCGGGGCGGCCACGTCGAACTGCACCGGGTTGGCGACGAGTTCGAGCTCGCCGGCCTGCACGAGGTACTCGTTCGCGCGGATCTGCGCATCCTGTCCGGCCTGCAGCGTGTCCTGGACGGGTGCCCACGGTCCGGCCAGGGTGGCGAAACGCTCGCTCCACTCCGGGAGCGGGCGCTTTTTCATCGCCTCGGTGAGGAGTTCCACCGCGGCCGGGGTGTGCTCGGCGAACGACTCGGCGGTGGCGAACCGCGGGTCCTCGGCGTAGTCCTCGAGGTCCATGTGCCGGCAGACATCGGCCCAGAACTTGGTGGGCTGCATCATCACGAACGAGATGTAGCGGTCGTCGGCGGTCGGGTAGACGCCGACCAGCGGATTGATCGGCGACCCGTGCACGCCGGGCGGTGGGGTGACCATGAGCTGGTTGAGGTGCTGGGTCAGGGCCACGGTGTGGCCCATCGACCACAGCCCGCTGCCCAGCAACGACACGTCCACCACCGAGGGCTCGCCGGTGCGCTCGCGCCGGAACAGCGCCGCGGCGATGCCGCCGGCCAGGTTGGTCCCGGAGATGGTGTCACCGTAGGCGGGGCCCGGCGGGCCGATCATGCCGTCGATGCCCGGCGGGGTGATGGTCGCCGCCGTACCGGCCCGGCACCAGAAGGCGGTCATGTCGTATCCGCCCTTCACCGCCTCCTCGCCGCGCGGACCGAGCGCGCTGCCGCGCGCGTAGATGATCGAGGGGTTCACCGCGCGGATGTCGTCGACGTCGATGCCGAACTTCTGCCGGTGGCCGGGCAGGAAGCTGGTGAGGAACACGTCGGCACGGCGGGCCAGTTCCAGCAGCACCTCGCGCCCCTCGGGCACCGACATGTCCAGCCCGATGCTGCGTTTGCCGCGGTTGGCATGCTCGATGTTGGGGTTCGGGTCCCCCTCGACGCGCAGCGGACCGGTCTGCCGCAGACCGCGCTGCGGATCGCCGGTGACCGCGTGCTCCACCTTGATCACGTCGGCGCCCCATTCGCCGAGCACGGCACCGCACGACGGGACGAACCCGTACATCGCGACCTCGAGGATGCGCACCCCCTCCAGCGGCCGGCTCATGCGTTGGCCGCCGACAACACGCGGGCGAACGTCTTGGTCTCGAGGAATTCCTCCAGACCCGCGGTGCCCATCTCCCGGCCGATGCCGGACTGCTTGTACCCGCCGAACGGCGTGTCCGCGCTGAAGTAGTTGCCGCCGTTGATCGAAAAGGTGCCGGTGCGGATCCGGCGGGCCACCGCGAGCGCGCGTTCCTCGCTGCCGAACACCGCGCCGGACAGTCCGTAGATCGAGTTGTTGGCGATGCGCACCGCATCGTCGTCGTCGGTGTAGGAGATCACCACCAAGACGGGGCCGAACACCTCCTCCTGCGCGATCTCACTGTCGGGATCGACGTCGGCGAGCAGGGTCGGGGTGTAGAAGTAGCCGGGGTCGACCTTCTCCCCGCCGGTGACCAGGGTGGCGCCGGCCTCGACGGCCCGCTTCACCATGCCGTCGACCTTGTCGCGCTGCTTCTCACTGATCAGCGGACCCATGTAAACGGACGGATCGACTGGATTTCCGAAGCGCACCAGCCCGAAGTTGTTCTTGATCATCTCGACGATCTCGTCGCGATGCGCGGCCGGCACCAGCAACCGTGAGGTCAGCGCGCAGCCCTGCCCGGCGTGGGTGACCATAGAGAACGCCGAGAACAGCGCGGCCATG
The DNA here is from genome assembly GCF_004570325.1 of Mycobacterium sp. PS03-16. Taxonomy (GTDB): domain Bacteria; phylum Actinomycetota; class Actinomycetes; order Mycobacteriales; family Mycobacteriaceae; genus Mycobacterium. Next base: position 175,007 of record NZ_SPQO01000006.1, read on the forward strand.
CTGAAGTCGGCGTCGTCGAGCACGATCGCCGCGGACTTGCCGCCCAGTTCCAGGAAGACCTTCTTGAGGGTCTCGCTGGCCGCGGCCATGATGCGCCGGCCGGTCGGGGTGGACCCGGTGAAGGTGACCATGTCGACGTCGGGGCTGGTGGTGAGCACGGCGCCGACCTCCGGATCGGCCCCGGACAGGATGTTGACCACGCCGGCGGGGATGTCGGTGTGGTTGACGATCAGCTCCCCGAGCGCCAGGGTGATCAGCGGTGTGTCGGGGGCACTCTTGAGCACCACGGTGCACCCCGCGGCGAGCGCGGGCGCGAGCTTGGCCAGTGCCAGCTGGTTCGGATAGTTGTAGGCGATGATCGCCGCGACGACGCCCGCGGCTTCCTTCTCCACCCACCGGTGGTGCTGCATTCCGCGGGACTCGATGGTGCCGAGGTCCTGGGTCATCGGATAGTCCGCGAGCAGGTCGGCGTAATAGCGCACGATCCCGATGGGCTGGTCGAGCTGGGCGCCCTGGCAGAGCGCCTCGGTGGCGCCGACCTCCGCGATGGTGAGCGCGGCCAGTTCGTCACGATGGTCGACGAGCGCCCGGTGCAGCTGATCGAGGCAGCGCATCCGCAACTGGGTGTTCGTCGCCCAGTCCGTGGTGTCGAACGCCCGCCGCGCCGCCGCGACGGCGGCGTGCGCGTCGGCGACGGTCGCGTCGGGCGCGTGCCCGAGTACCTCGCCGGTGGCCGGGTTCACCGAAGGAAACACCCGATCGGTATCCACGAGCCGGCCGTCGATCAACAGGCGCCGGTCTGCGGTGACACCACTTCCGGCGTTGTCCTCGGTGGCCGGCGTGCCGGTGGCCGTGGGCGTCGTTGCCATCATGCTCCTCCGTGTGACGGAAATTGCATTCTCATTAGTGGCGAATCATACATCCGCTGACAGAGAACTCAATGAGATCGAGACCCGCTCGTCATGGCGGTGGTGCATCGGTTCGCAGCCTAGGAGGACGGTAAGCCGCTCCGGACGATATCTTGCAGAATTGCAAGAACCGAGATTATCGTTCTCATAATTAGGAAGGTGGATTCTTGATGCAGCTGACGACCATGGAGCCGCCGGTCGACACGTCGGGTGGCGCACGGTGAAGAACGCGGTGGTGACCGGTGGCGGCTCCGGCATCGGCCTGGCGATCGCACAGCGGCTGCGCGCCGACGGCCTGCATGTCGCCACCATCGACCTGAAACCCTCGAACAACCCCTCCGACGACGACTTCGCCCACACGGCCGACGTGACCGACCGGGCCGCGGTGGACGCCGCCTTCACCGCGATCCGCGCTCAACTCGGGCCGGTCACCGTGCTGGTGAACGCCGCCGGCCTCGACTGCTTCAAACGGTTCTCCGACATCTCGTTCGACCGCTGGCAGAAGGTCATCGACGTGAACCTCAACGGCGTCTTCCACACCATCCAGGCGGCGCTGCCGGACATGGTCGAGGCCGGGTGGGGTCGCATCGTCAACATCTCCTCGTCGAGCACCCATTCCGGCGCGCCGTACATGACGCCCTACGTGGCGGCCAAGTCAGCGGTCAACGGGCTGACCAAGTCGCTGGCCCTCGAGTACGGGCCCACCGGGATCACGGTGAACGCCGTCCCGCCCGGCTTCATCGACACGCCGATGTTGCGGGCCGCGGCCGACCGCGGCCACCTCGGCGACATCGACCGCAACATCGAGGCCACCCCGGTTCGTCGCATGGGCCGGCCCGAGGACATCGCCGCGGCGTGCGCCTTCCTCGTCTCCGAGGAAGCCGGCTACATCACCGGCCAGCTGCTGGGCGTCAACGGCGGCCGGAACACCTGACCAAATACGACGAGAGGACACACCGCACATGGGACGCGTAGAAGGCAAGGTCGCTTTCATCACCGGCGCGGCGCGGGGGCAGGGCCGCAGCCATGCCGTCCGGCTGGCTGAGGAAGGCGCCGACATCATCGCCGTCGACATCTGTCGCGACATCGACAGCATCGGGTATGCGATGGCGACGCCCGAGGACCTCGAGGAGACCGCGCAGTACGTCGAGAAGACCGGACGCAAGGCGGTGACCGCCCAGGCGGACGTGCGCGACGCCGCCCAGCTCAAGGAGGCGCTCGAGCGCGGGATCGCCGAACTGGGCAAGGTCGACATCGTCGTCGCACAGGCCGGGATCGCCGGCATGAAAGGCCAGCCGCCCCTGCAGGCGTGGTGCGACGTGATCAACACCAACCTCGTGGGCACGATCAACGCGATCCAGGTGGCGCTGCCGCACCTGCGAGAAGGCGCGTCGATCATCGCCACCGGGTCGACCGCGGCGATGATGGACGCCTCCAAGAAGGACAACCCCGGCGCGGACCCGGGTGGCAAGTCCTACATGACCGCCAAGCGCATGCTGTCGGAGTACGTCCACGACCTCGCCACCGAACTCGCCGTGCGCGGCATCCGCGCCAACGTCGTGCACCCCACCAACTGCAACACCGACATGCTGCAGAGCGAACCGATGTACCGCTCCTTCCGCCCGGACCTCGAGAACCCGACCCGGGCCGACGCCGAACCGGTTTTCGGGATCCAGCAGGCGATGCGGGTGCCGTTCATCGAACCCGAGGACATCAGCAACGCGGTCCTGTGGCTGGCCTCCGACGAGGCGCGCTATGTCACCGGCATGCAGTTGCGCGTCGACGCGGGTGGTTACCTCAAGTGGTACGACTACCACGTCTGAGATCCGTCGTTCACGCTGCGCCACAACGAGTTCGAGGAGAGCTGTGAAGGTAAGGGTGGATCCGGACCGGTGCCAGGGGCACACGTTGTGCTCGATGATCGCGCCGGACTCCTTCGAGCTGAGCGACATCGACGGCACGGCCTCACCCGTCAACGAGGTCGTGCCCGACGAGCAGCGGGACGCCGTCCGCGAAGCCGTGTCCTCCTGCCCCGAGCAGGCCATCTCGATCGACGAATGAGTGTCGATCAGCCCGACCCAGGAGCGAACACCGTGACCGTCGACGACACCGTTGCCGACAGCGATCGCAAGAAGAACCGCTACCACTTCGACCGGCACACACCGGAGTACCGGCTGCGGTTCGAGACGATCACCGAGGAGATGCAGACCACGTGCCCGATGGCGTGGACCGACTCCTACGGCGGGCACTGGGTCGCCGCCGACAGCAGGCACGTGTTCGAATTGGCGCGCTGCCCGGCCGTGTCCAATCACCACGACATCAGCGGCGAGACACCGTTTCAGGGCATCACGATCCCGAAGGCCAGCCGCGCGACCGTGGTGCGCGGCGGCATCCTCGAGATGGACGAGCCCGAGCACAGCGCCTACCGCGGCGCGCTCAACCCCTATCTCTCTCCTGCGGCGATCAAACGCTGGGAACCGTTCGTCGACGAGATCACCCGGGCCGCGCTCGACGAGCACATCGAGACCGGCCACATCGACTTCGTCGAGGACCTGGCCAACGTTGTTCCCGCGGTGTTCACGCTGGCGATGATGGGCATCGAGCTCAACAAGTGGAACGTCTACAGCGAGCCCACCCACGCGTCGGTCTACACCCCTGAGCACTCCCCCGAGCGGGAGAAGATCAACGAGCAGCACCGTGAGATGGGCATCGACCTCATCACCAACATGATGGAGATCCGGGAGCGCCCCCGGCCGGGTCTGGTCAACGCGCTGGTCCAGTTGCGCATCGACGGCCGGCCGGCGCCGGACATGGAGATCCTCGGCAATCTCGGCCTCATCATCGGCGGTGGTTTCGACACCACCACGGCGCTGACGGCGCACGCCCTGGAGTGGCTCGGCGAACATCCCGACGAGCGTGACCGGCTCAGCCGGGAGCGCGCCACGCTGCTGCACCCCGCCACCGAGGAGTTCCTGCGCTACTTCACCCCCGCGCCCGGCGACGGCCGTACCTTCGCCGACGACGTGGAGGTCGACGGACAGAGGTTCAAGAAGTATGAACGGCTCTGGCTGTCGTGGGCCATGGCCAACCGCGACCCGTCGGTGTTCACCAGGCCCAACGAGGTGGTGCTGGATCGGAAAGGCAACCGCCACTTCAGCTTCGGCATCGGGGTGCACCGCTGCGTCGGATCCAATGTCGCGCGCACCGTGTTCAAGTCGATGCTGACCGCGGTGCTGGACCGGATGCCGGATTACCGGTGCGATCCCGACGGCACCGTCCACTACGACACCATCGGCGTCATCCAGGGGATGCGCCACCTGCCCGCGTCCTTCACCCCGGGCCGACGGCTGGGCCCGGGCCTGGACGAGACGCTCGAGAAGCTCCAGCGCATCTGCGACGAGCAGGGACTCGCCCGGCCGATCACCGAGCGCAAGGAGCCGGCTGTCATCGACTGAACCTTCGGGTGCACCCGGCACCTCATCCGTTCGACTGAGGTTTGCTCGACGGAAGAAATGGTAACGGTCGGACTGTTAATGTCGATGTACTGATCATCGGGGGGCGTGACCGCCGTCCGGTTGACGCGTTCGACAACCGATCGAGAAATGGGTGGATTCCACATGAAGCTGTCGCGCACCACACTGGCCGTCACTCTGGGCGGCCTGGCCGTCGCGATCCCGCTCTCCACGGGCGTCGCCTCGGCGCAGCCCGACCTGGGCCCGATCATCAACACCACCTGCACCTATGACCAGGTGATCGCGGCGCTCAACGACCAGCACCCGGACCTGGCCGCCCAGTTCGCTTCGCAGCGCAGCGGGCAGCAGGCGGTGCGGAACTTCCTGGCGGCGTCCCCGCAGCAGCGACAGGCCACGGTGGCGTTCCTCCAGGGCAACCCCACCGCCCAGCAGTACTTCGGGCCGATCTCCAACGTCGCCAACACCTGCAACAACTACTAGAAGCGGTGGCCGCGCGGCTGATCCGTCAGCCGCGCGGCAACCCCAGCACCTGCGTGGCGATGATGTTGCGCTGGATCTCCGACGTCCCCCCGGCGATCGTGCCGGAGAAGCTGCGGGCGTAGCGCTCGAACCAACTCGCGAAATAGTGGTCGAGGTTCATGTGCGCGTAGCGCCCCGTGGTCGAGGGATGCGCGAGGCCGGAGGCGCCGGCGGCCGTCAACGTCGCATCGGCCGCCCGCATCTCGGCCTCCGAGCCGAACAGTTTCAGTACCGACACCGAGGCGGTGTCCATCTCCCCGCGCGCGGCCCTGGCCAGCGCCGCGGACCCCATGGCCCGCAGCGCCTGATAGTCCATCACGATCGAGGCGAACCGGTCGCGCTCGATCTCGGTCTGCGGGCGGAAATCCGCGATCAGATTGTCGATACGGTCCGCGAAGCCCAGCCACATCATCGTGCGCTCGTGCCCGAGTGAGCCGTTGGCCACCTTCCACCCCTGATTGAGGGGCCCGACCAGGTTCTCCGCCGGCACTCGCGCATCGGTGAAGAAGACCTCGTTGAAGTCTTTATTGCCCTCCCCGCACAGATCGGCGAACGGCCGGCACACCACGCCGGGCGTGTCGGTGGGGATGATCAGCGCGCTGATCCCCCGGTGCTTGGGGGCGTCGGGATCGGTGCGCACGAACGCCAGTAGGTAATCGGCGTCATGCGCGCCCGAGGTCCACACCTTCTGGCCATTGACCACGAATTCATCGCCCTCGAGTACCGCTCGGGTGCGCAGCGACGCGAGATCGGACCCTGCGCTGGGTTCACTCATGCCCAGCGATGCGGTGAGCTCACCGCGCAGCACCGGCACCGCCCACCGGGTCTTCTGCTCATCGCTGCCGAACGTGATGAGCGACGCCGCAACGATGTTCACGCCCTGCGGATTGAAGCTGTGGTAGATGCGGCGCCGGCACAGTTCGTCGAGGTGCACGAACTGCTGAATGACCGTGGCGTTGCGGCCGCCGAACTCCGGTGGCTGGGCGGGCAGCAGCCAGCCGTTGTCGAACAGCAGCCGCTGCCAGTCGCGCGCCCACTGCGGCATGTGGCTCACCGACCGCGGCCGCTCCAGCGTGGCGCTCTCCGGCGGCAGATGTTCGTCGAGAAAGGCCGCGAACTCGGCGCGGAACGCCTCGACGTCGGGATCAAAAGCCAGCTGCACCGGAACTCCTGTACTCGGCCGCGATCAGCGCGCGGTGTTCGGCCGCCCCACCGAGCAGCAATTCACCGGCCTTGGCGCGCTTGAGCGCGAACTGCAGATCGTTCTCCCATGTGAAGCCCATGGCCCCGAACAGCTGCAGGCCGTGCCGGAACACCACCGACTGGCACTCCCCCGCCGCGGCTTTGGCCATCGCCGCCGCCAGCCGCCGGCGGGGGTCGTCGGCGGCGATGGTCAACGCCGCGAAATACCCGAGCGCGCGGGCCCGTTCGATCGCGACGTGCATGTCGACGGCCTTGTGCTGAACGGCCTGGAAAGACCCGATCGGCACCCCGAACTGCTGGCGTTGCTTCACGTGGTCGAGCGCCAGGTCGAGGATCCGCTGGCAGGCGCCCACCGTGGTAATCGCGATACCGGTGAGGGCGAGGTGGCGGGCCCGCTCGGCGTCGGTGTGCACCCGGTCGCCGTCGTCGACCCGCACCCCGGCGAACGACACCTCGGCGACATGCAGCACGGGGTCGAAAACCGGACTGCGCCGGGTGACCGCCACTGATGCGTCGACGACGAACACCCCGGCGTCGGTGACCACCGCCAGCCGGTCCGCCCGGTCGGCGTCCAGGACGAAACGCGCCGCGCCGTCGAGCACCCATCCGTCGGCGCTGCGGTGGGCGGTGACGCCGTCGTAGACCGCGGCGCCGGCGTGCTGCGGATCGAAGCGGTCACCTGCCAGCGGCGCGTACTGCGTCATCGTGGCCAGGAACGGGGTGGGATCGGTGGCCCGCCCCATCTCCTCGAGCACGATCGCCAGTTCAACCGCGTTCTCGGCGTCGGTGAGTTCGGTCCATCCCGCATCGACGTAGCTCTTCCACAACGGCGCCGGATCGACGCCGTTCTCTGCGATCTCGCGGACCAGCGAGGCGGGGCACTGTTTGGTGACCGCGTCGCGCACGGTCTCCTGCCACAGCCGCTGGTCGGCATCGAACTCGAGTAGCATCCGGCGCCTCCTGAGGTGTCACGTCCGCACGAGAATAGCATTCTCACAACCGGCCTATGCGTTCTCGATACCGACTTGTCCGGTTTCGTGAGCGCGACGCTGCGCGACTGACCAGCAGACACTCTCACCAGCCACGATGAACACCACCACGACGAGAACTCGGTTCTTGCGATTGAAGAACTTCGATTTACACTTGGGGAAGAGTCCGGCGTCGCGCGCACGGTCGCAGACGTCCGCGCACGGCGACGCCCGGACGAACATCGGAGGACGATTTGGCCACAACACATCCCGACGGGACGCAGACGCCGCTGATCGATGCCAGCGTCCACATCTTCGCCAAGTCCAACAAGGACCTGCGCAAAACCTTCCTGCGCGAGCCGTTCCGCAGCCGCGGGTTCCCGGATTACGAAATGGACTGGTACGGCGCGCCGGGCGGTGAGTACGCCAAGGGAACCGAGGGACCGGACGGGCAGTATCCCGGCTCGGACCCCGAGGTGGTGGCCCGGGACCTCTTCGACAGCCGGGGCGTCGATGTCGCGATCCTTCATCCCATGACGCGGGGGATCATGCCCGACCGTCACCTCGGTACCGCCATCGCCTCGGCGCACAACGACATGATGGTGACGCGCTGGCTGGACCACCCGGAGTTCGGTGAGCGGTTCCGCGGGACGTTGCGGGTCAACCCCGACGACATCACCGGCGCCCTGCGGGAGATCGAGCGGTACCGGGACCACCCGCGCATCGTGCAGCTCGGCATCCCACTGCAGACCCGCGAGCTCTACGGCAAGCCACAGTTCTGGCCCCTGTGGGAGGCCGCGGTCGCCGCGAACCTGCCGGTGGCGGTGCACTTCGAGGTCGGCTCAGGTGTCATGCTGCCTCCGACGCCCAACGGGGTGACCCGCACCTACGAGCAGTTCGTCGGATTCACCGCGCTCAACTTTCTCTACCACCTGATGAACATGATCGCCGAGGGCGTGTTCGAAAGACTGCCCGAGCTCAAGTTCGTCTGGGCCGACGGGGCAGCCGACCTGCTGACACCGTTCATGTGGCGGATGGACTGCTTCGGCAGGCCGCACCTCGAGCAGACGCCGTGGGCACCCCGGATGCCCAGTGACTACCTGCCGGGGCATGTGTTCTTCGTCGAGGGCTTCCTCGACGGGCCCGGCGATGTCGAATTCGCCGGAGAGTGGGCCGGATTCACCGGCAAGGACGACATGGTCATGTTCGGCTCGAGTTATCCCCACTGGCAGCTCAACGAGCTGAGGGTGCCCGGCGCCTACAGCACCGAACAGCGCGACAAACTGTGCTGGCGCAACGCCGCCGAGCTCTACGGGATAGACGTCGGGGCCGAGGTCGGCGCACAGTGAGATCAGGGTTCGTCCGAGACGCGAGGAGACCACGATGACGGTCACAGCCACAGAACGTAAGCCGGCCGCCGAGCGCGTCGCGGTGCGGTGCGTCGACTCCGACGTCCATCCGGCGCCCCGCAGCGGCGAACTGGGCCAGTACATTCCCGAGCCGTGGCGCAGCAGGTACTTCGGCACGCACAAGGTGGGCGACCAGATCTACTACGACGCCCCCGACTACGCACACTCCTATGCGATGCGCATCGACGCCTTCCCGCCGGACGGCGAATTCGCCTGCAGCGATCCGGACCTCGCGTTCAAGCAGCTGATCATGGAGGCCGGCGCCGACATCGCCATCCTGGAGCCGGCGGCCTATCCGGCGCGGATACCCGAAGCACAGCACGCAATGTCGTGCGCGCTCAACGACTGGCAGGCCAACCACTGGCTGGACAGCCACAACAACTGGCACGAGCGCTGGCGCGGTTCCATCTGCCTGGCGATCGAGACGCCGGAGGAGAGCGTCGCCGAGATCGAACGCTGGGCCGGTCACCCGTACATGGCGCAGATTCTGATCAAAGCCGAACCGCGGCCGGCCTGGGGTAACCCCAAGTACGACCCGATCTGGGCCGCGGCTACCAAGCACGACATCACCGTCAGCTGCCACCTGTCGCGCAGCCACTACGACGAGCTGCCGATGCCACCGGTCGGGTGGCCGAGCTACAACCACGACTTCATGGTCACGTACTCGCTGCTGGCCGCGAACCAGGTGATGAGCCTGATCTTCGACGGCACGTTCGACCGGCACCCGAACCTGCGCATCGTGTTCGTGGAGCACGCGTTCACCTGGATCCTGCCGCTGATGTGGCGGATGGACCGCCTCTACGAGGCGCGCAAGTCGTGGCTGGACATCAAGCGCAAGCCCAGCGAATACGTCAAGGACCACATCAAGTTCACCACCCAGCCGCTGGACTACCCCGAGGACAAGACCGAGTTGTCGCGGGCGTTCGAGTGGATGGAGTGCGAGAAGATCCTGCTGTTCTCGAGCGATTACCCGCACTGGACGTTCGACGATCCGCGCTGGCTGGTCAAGCACCTACCGGAGCACGCCCGCGAGGCGATCATGTTCCGCAACGGCATCGAGACCTACCACCTCCCCGAGACCGTGCCGGCTCTCGAGGGACAGGTTCGGGTGTTCTGACCCGATGACAGAAGCGCAGAGACCGCCCCGGCTCGCACAGGGGCGTGAACACGTCGTCGCCACCGTCGACGAGATCCCGCCCGGCAAGCACAAACTCGTCCCGATCGGGCGCCACGGCGTCGGCGTCTACAACGTCAACGGCATCTTCTACGCCATCGCGAACTACTGTCCGCACGAGGGTGGTCCGCTGTGTTCGGGCCGGGCGCGCGGCCGCAACATCGTGGACACCAGCGTGCCCGGTGACGCGGTGATGGTGCGCGACCTGGAGTACATCTTCTGCCCCTGGCATCAGTGGGGCTTCGAGCTGGCCACCGGCACGACGGCGGTCAAACCGGAGTGGAGCATCCGCACCTATCCGGTACGCGTGGTCGGCAACGATGTGCTGGTGATGGCATGAGCACCACCGAGCGCACCGGACCGAAGCTCAAGCGAGGCGAGAAGTCGATCGAGATCAACGGCGGCAACGTCGTCTACGAGATCCTCGGTACGGAAGGCGATTACATCGCGCTGACCCCGGGTGGCCGGTTCAGCAAGGACATCCCGGGTCTGCGGCCGCTGGCCCAGGCACTGGCCAAGGGCGGCTACCGGGTGCTGCTCTGGGACCGCCCGAACTGCGGCAGGTCCGACGTGCAGTTCTACGGGCAGAGCGAATCACACATGCGCGCCGAGACGCTCCACCGACTGATCACCGAGCTCGGCATCGGGCCGTGCATCCTGGCCGGCGGGTCCGGCGGCGCCCGCGACTCCATGCTGACGACGATGCTGTATCCCGACATCGTGACCAAGCTCGTCGTGTGGAACATCGTCGGCGGCGTGTACGGATCGTTCGTGCTCGGCTCGTATTACATCATTCCCAGCATCCTGGCCGTCCGCGGAAGCGGGATGAAAGGCGTTGCCGGCATTGCGGAGTGGCGCGAGCGCATCGAGGAGAATCCCGCCAACCGGGACCGGCTGCTGGCCCAGGACGGCGACGCATTCCTCAAGTTGATGCTGCGCTGGCTCAACGCGTTCGTCCCGAAGCCGGGTCAGACGATCCCCGGAGTGGAGGACGAGATGTTCGACAACATCACGGTGCCGACGCTGATCATCCGGGGCGGCGAGAACGACCTCGATCACCCGAAGCGGACCTCGCTGGAGGTGAGCTGTCTGATCAAGGGCTCGACACTGATCGATCCGCCCTGGCCCGAGGACGCCTGGGAGCGCGCCAGCGAGAAGCGGGCGCAAGGGAAGGTGAAGCGTTTCAACATGTTCGACACCTGGGTGCAGGCCGCCCCGCCGATCCTTGATTTCCTCGGTGGTTCGGTCGGCGATTCGGCCGGTCGTTGATGCCTGCGCGTCACCTCAGCACGATGCGGACCTCGCAGTTGAGTGACGCCTCGAGCGCGGTGTGGATACGGCTCTCGGGGATCCGCTCGAGGTCTGACCGGGTCAGCGTCACCTCGACGATGTCCCAGCCCTCGTCGCCCGGGGTGCGTTCGATGTCGCCGGTGATGCCGAAGCCGGCCAGCACGCCGTGCGCGTCGTCGTCGGTGCCGCGGCTGATGAACGTCACCACGCCCGGTGTGGGAGTGGTGCCGAACGCCTTCGCGCACAGGTCGGATGCGATACGGGTCAGCGCGCCGGCGTCGTCGCCGGCAATCAGGACCTCCACCTCGCGGCGCGGCGGCGGCAGCGCAGCGAGGTTGTTGTCCAGCACGTCGGCGCCGGCGTCGCGGGCGAGGATCCGCAACGTCGTCGCCCCATCGGCCAGTTGTTCGGCGGTGAGCTCGCCGGACGGGTCGACACCGATGCGCACCACCGCGGTTCTCATGCCCGCCACCCTATCCGCGGGCAGCGAGGAGAGGCAGCCATGAAAACCACCGCAGCGCCAGTCGATCTCACCGTGGCGGCGTGGCCCGGCCTCGAACCCCGTCTGCTGCGCACCGATCTGAGCCTGAACACCGAGGGTCTCGCCGACTACCTCGCGGGCGGTGGCTACCAAGAGCTCACCGATCCCGACGCGCTGCTCGAGCAGATCGACCTCTCCGGTCTGGTGGGCCGTGGCGGCGCGGCGTTCCCGATGGCGGTGAAACTGCGCGCCGTGCGGGACAACGGACGGCGCGCCGGCGGAGCGATCGTGGTGGCCAACGGCGAAGAGGGCGAGCCCGCGTCGGTCAAGGATCGATGGCTGCTCCGACACCGCCCGCACCTCGTCCTCGACGGGTTGCGGCTGGCGGCGCGCATCGTCGCCGCCGAGCGGGCCTACCTCTACCTGTCCGATCCGCGCGCCGCGCAGGTCGCCCGTGACGCGCTGGCCGAGGCCGGCGATCGAACCGACGGACCGGCGGTCACCGTCGTCACGGTCGGGTCCGGTTACGTCGCCGGCGAGGAGTCGGCCGCGGTGCGGGTCATCAACGGCGGGCCGCCGAAACCGACCGACAAGCCGCCCCGCACCTTCGAGCACGGCGTGGCGGCGCTGCCGACGGCGGTGTCCAATGTGGAGACCCTGGCGAACCTGCCCTTCCTGCTGCGGCACGGCGCCCGGACCTACCGCTCGGTGGGCACGTCCACCTCCGCCGGCACGTTCCTGGCCACCGTCACCGGCGGGGGCAGACCGGCGGCACTGTACGAGGTACCGCACGGCACACCGTTTCCCGAGCTGCTCGACCTCTACGGCACACCCAGAGACGAGCTTCGCGGTGTGCTGATGGGCGGCTATTTCGCCGGACTGATGAACACCGAGGTACTCGACACCACGCTCGACCACGAGACCATGCGCCGCCTCGGCAGCGGCCTCGGGTGCGGGGCGATCGCGCTGATCACCGACGAATGCCCGATCGCGGTCGCCGCCTCGGTGATGGCCTACTTCGACCGGGAGAACGCCGGACAGTGTGGCTCGTGCTTCAACGGCACCGCCGCGATGGCCGCGGTGACCGGCGCGCTGCGCGACGGCGCCGCCACCGCCGAGGACGTCACGCGGCTGGAGCGCTGGTCGGTGGTGCTGCGTGGACGCGGCGCCTGCGCCACGCTCGATGCCGCCACCAATGTCGCCGCCACCCTGCTGCGCAGCTTCCCGCAGGAGGTGGCCCGCCATCTCGACGACGCCTGCACCGCATGCGCATCGAAGGTCTACAACGCGACCCGGCCCTACGAGGTGGAGGCGGTGATGACGCCGTGAAGATCCGCCTGGATCGCACGATGTGTGACGGGTTCGGCATCTGCGCCAAACACGCCCCGGAGTACTTCTCCCTCGACGACTGGGGCTACGCCTCACTGGTGGGCAACGGCACCGTGCCCGCCGCCGACGAACCCGCCGTCCGGCGCGCGCTGCTGGACTGTCCGGTGCACGCGATCATCGAAATGGCTCACGACGACGACTCGGGTTCCGACCGGCCGCTGCAACCGCCGCCGAAAGACGAGAAAGGACGCGACGACGGCGCGGACCACGACCCGGATCACGCCGACGTGCGCCGAGAACCGCAGATGATGCCGGGGATGTGACGTGACGACTCCGGGACGACCCCTGCCACAGCTCACCGCGCAGAACGAGTTTTTCTGGACCGCGGGCGCCGACGGGGAACTGCGCATCCAGGAATGCCAGGAATGCCGGTCGCTCATTCATCCGCCGCAGCCGATCTGCCGGTATTGCCGCAGCCAGAAGCTCGGCGTCCGTGCCGTGTCGGGGCGCGGCACGCTGGCCGGGTTCACCGTCAACCACCGGTTCGGCTTTCCCGACCTGCCTCCGCCGTACGTGGTGGCGCAGGTGGCGCTCGCCGAGGATTCGCGGGTGCGGTTGACCACCAACATCGTCGACGCCGACCCGGCGACCCTCCAACTCGGCCAACCGGTCGAGGTGGCGTTCGAACAGGTTGATGACGTCTGGCTGCCCCTGTTCCGGCCGGCGGCCGACGGTGACGGCAGCCGGACACTGCCCGACGACGAGATCGCTCCGGATCGCTTCGGAGAGTTCGTCCGCCCGATGCTGACCCGGGAGAAGTTCGAGGACCGTTCGGCGATCACCGGGATCGGCGCCTCGCGGCTCGGTCGCCGGCTCATGGTGGCGCCGCTGTCGCTGACCATCGAGGCGTGTGAGGCCGCCGTCGCCGATGCGGGTCTGACCTTCGATGACATCGACGGGTTGTCGACGTACCCGGGGCTCGACGTGGCGGGGATGGGCGAAGGCGGGGTCACTGCGCTGGAAGGTGCGCTGGGACTGCGGCCGACGTGGATCAACGGCGGGATGGACACGTTCGGTCCCGGCGGCTCGGTGATCGCCGCGATGATGGCGGTCGCCACCGGCATGGCACGCCACGTGCTGTGCTTCAGAACGCTGTGGGAGGCGACGTTCGGCCAGCTGCTCAAGGAGGGCCGGATGGCGCCGCCCGGCGGCGGTCGGACCACCAGTTGGCAGATGCCGTTCGGGGCCACCTCGGCCGCCCACACGCTGGCACTCAACGCGCAGCGGCATTTTCACCGGTACGGCACCACGCGCGAGACGCTGGGCTGGATCGCGCTCAATCAGCGCGCCAACGCCGCGTTGAATCCGACGGCGATCTACCGCGACCCGATGACGATGGACGACTACCTGGCAGCGCGGCCGATCACCACGCCGTTCGGACTGTACGACTGCGACGTGCCGTGTGACGGCGCCGTCGCTGTCGTCGTCTCGGCCGTCGACGCCGCCCGCGACCTGGCCAAGCCGCCGGTGTTCGTCGAGGCGGTCGGCACGCAGATCGTCGAACGCACCGACTGGGATCAGACCACGCTCACCCACGAACCGCAGGTGCTCGGGCAGTCGGCCCACCTGTGGACGCGAACCTCGTTGCGGCCCAGTGACGTCGATGTCGCCGAGCTGTACGACGGCTTCACCTTCAACTGCCTGTCGTGGATCGAGGCGCTGGGTTTCTGCGGAATCGGCGAGGCGAAGGACTTCCTCGACGGTGGGCGCGCCATCGCCCGCGACGGCGCGCTGCCGCTCAACACGCACGGCGGCCAGCTCTCGCACGGCCGCACCCACGGCATGGGTCTGGTGCACGAGGCCGTCAGCCAGTTGCGCGGCGAGGCCGGGGAACGCCAGGTCGCCGACGCCCGCGTCGCGGTGGTGAGCAGCGGGGGGCTCACGCCCAGCGGGGTCCTACTGTTGCGAGCGGAGTCATGAGTTCGGCTCCGCGACCGCGGGTGGTGCTGGTCGACGGCGTGCCGATGTCCGGTCTGGCCGCCACCGCCGACGAACCCCGCGCCGTGATCGTCGCGCTACACGGCGGGGCGAGCACGGCGGCGTACTTCGACTGCCCCGGCCATCCCCGGCTGTCCCTGCTGCGACTGGCGGCGTTGACGGGGTTCACCGTCATCGCGCTGGACCGGCCCGGCTACGGCAGTTCGGCGCCGTACCCGGAAGCACTGGAGGATCCCGACCAGCGCGTGGCGCTGGCCTACGGCGCGGTCGACAAGATCCTCGGCGAGTCGCCGCGCGGCGCGGGGCTGTTCATCGTCGCGCACTCCAACGGGTGTGAACTGGCCCTGCGGATGGCGGCCGACGGGCGGGGTGCCGATCTGGTGGGCCTGGAGCTGGCGGGAACCGGTCTGCGCTATCAGGATTCGGCGCTCGACATCCTGCAGGCGGCCAGTCCGTCACGGCGTCCGCCGGGCCTGCGTGGGCTGCTGTGGGAGCCCGCCGAGCTGTATCCGCCCGAGGTGCTCGGCGGGATCACGAACTCCTCGACCGGCGCACCGTACGAGGCCGCGATGGTCCGGGACTGGCCGGCGCGCGACTTCCCGGACCTGGCCGGACGGGTGCGGGTGCCGGTGCGCTTCACCCATGCCGAACACGAGCGGGTGTGGTGCTCGGACGACGAGGCGCTCGAGCAGATCGCCGCCGTGTTCGGTGCCGCGCCGCGATTCGTCGTCGCCGAACAGCTCGCGGCCGGACACAACCTCAGTGTCGGGCGCACCGCGGCGGCCTACCACCTGGGCGTGTTGTCGTTCGTCGAAGAGTGCGTCGTCTCGCGCGACGCCGATGTGAAGCTGGAGGTGCGCTGATGCGGGTGGGTTTCATCGGGCTGGGCAGCCAGGGCGGGCCGATGGCCCGGCGGATCGTCGAGGGCGGTTACGAGACGACGCTGTGGGCACGCCGGCCGGCCAGTCTCGAACCGTATGCCGACACCGCGGCGAAGACGGCGGCCACGCCGGCCGAGCTGGCCGCGGCGAGCGATCTGGTGTGCCTGTGTGTGGTCGGCGACGATGACGTGCGCGAGGTGCTCTACGGCGAGACCGGCGTGCTGGCCGGGCTGGCCTCCGGCGGCGTGGTCGCGGTTCACAGCACCGTGCATCCCGACACTTGCCGTGAGATCGCCGAAGCCGCGTCGGCACAGGGCGTTTCGGTGGTCGATGCGCCGGTCAGCGGCGGCGGCCCCGCGGTGGAGCAGGGCACACTACTGGTCATGGTCGGCGGGGAGGAGGCCGTCGTCGAGCGGTGCCGCCCGGTGTTCGCCACCTACGCCGACCCGATCGTGCACCTCGGCCCGCTGGGCAGCGGTCAGGTCACCAAGATCCTCAACAATCTGCTGTTCACCGCCAATCTGGGCAGCGCGCTGAGCACGCTGGACCTGGGCGAGTCGCTGGGCATCCCCCGGGTTCGCCTCGCCGAGGTCCTCAACGGCGGGTCGGCCACCAGCAAGGCGCTCGGCAGCATCGCGATGTTCGGCGGCACGGTCGAGGGATTGGCGCCGATCGCGGGTGCGCTGCTGCGCAAGGACGTGCGCCATGCCGCCAGCATCGCGGCCGCCGCCGCGGCAGCGGAGGGGTCGGTGTTCACGGCGGCCGACACGGCACTGGACTCCATGGACCATCCCCGCCGATGAGCGCTTGCGCGAAGAGCAGAAGGCACCGGTGACGCACGTCGGGTTCATCGGGGCGGGACGGATGGGCGCCCCGATGGTGCGGCGCCTCGTCGCCGCAGGGCACGAGGTGTCGGTGGCGGCCCGCGGTGGAAAGTCCTCCGCGATCGCAGAACTCGGCGCCACACCGGTCACCGGAATCGCGGCGGCGGCCGCCGACCTCGTGGTGGTGTGCGTATTCACCGACGAGCAGGTCCGCGAGGTCTGCCTGGACAGTGGGCTGCTGCCGGCCATGGCTCCCGGCGCGACACTGGTCATCCACACGACCGGCAGTCCGGACACCGCCCGCGGCATCGCCGCGGCCGCATCAGCGCACGGGGTCGACGTGCTCGACGCACCGATCAGCGGCGGGCCGCACGACGTCGCCGCGGGTGCCCTCACGTTGTTCGTCGGCGGCGCGGCCGAGGCGGTGGACCGGGTGGCGCCGGTGTTGTCGGCCTACGGCGACCCGCTGCTGCACGTCGGGCCGGTGGGTGCCGGTCAGTGCGTGAAGCTGGTGAACAACGCGCTGTTCGCCGCGCAGATAGGGCTGCTGCGGGAGGCGGTGCGGCTCGGTGACCACCTCGGGGTGGCGGAGCCGGACCTGCTGACGGCGCTGACCCACGGCAGCTCGTCGAGCCGGGTGCTGACGATGATCGCGCCTCGCGGTTCGGTCGGCGCCTTCGTCGAGATGGCGGGCGCGTTCGTCGGTAAGGACGTCGACGTGGTCCGCGGCATCGCCGCCACCGCGGGCACCGATCTGGGTCTGCTCGACGACGCGATCGCCATGGGCCGGTAGCGGGATCGGAAAAACCGGCGATGCCACACCGACGCGATGACCATTCTCGCTCTCCGCTGAGGAGAATCCTGTTACCGTTTACAGTCGATCAGCCTCACGTAACGCTTCCGGTGACCAGCCAGCCGCGAAGGAGGAGTTCATGACCAAACCCACGCTGGTGTTCAACCCGGTCTCGCAGGAGTACTTCGACAATCCCTATGGGATCTATCAACGCATGCGGGACGAAGCCCCGATCTACTACGACGAGATCGAGGACTTCTACGCGTTGACCCGGCATGCCGATGTCGCGGCCGCCCTCAAGGACCACGAGTCGTTCTCCTCCTCGCGAGGCTGCGATCTGGCGATGGTCCGGTCGGAGGAGGGTCCGCAGAAGTCGATCATCTTCATGGACCCGCCGGATCACCGCCACATGCGCAGCCTGCTGAACAAGGCGTTCACCCCGCGGGCAATCCAGTCACAGCGCGAGACCATCGTCGAGCTCGTCGAGCACTACCTGTCGCGGGTCGATCCCGACGGCTTCGACGTCGTCCAGGAATTCTCGGCGCCGTTTCCGGTCGAGGTCATCACCCGCATGGCCGGCGTCCCCGAGGACTTCCGCCAGCAGGTGCGGCACTGGATCGACACCGGGCTCGAGCGCGAGCCGGGCCAGATCGGGCTCAGCGAGAAGAGCATGCAGGCCCACATCGACGCGGGCATGTACTACTACGGCCTGGTCCAGGAGCGGCGCGCCAACCCGCAGGACGACATGATCAGTCGGCTGATCGCCGCCGAGATACCCGGCGAGAACGGCGCGATGCGCAGGCTGGACGATCTGGAGATCACCGGCTTCACGTCGTTGCTCGGCGGCGCGGGCGCCGAGACCGTCACCAAGCTGGTCGGCAGTGCGGTGGTGGAGTTCGCTCGGCATCCCGACCAGTGGCAGCTGCTGCTCGACGACCGCAGCCTGGTTCCGGCCGCCGTCGAGGAACTGCTGCGCTACGTCGGACCGGTGCAGTACAACGTGCGCTACACGTTGAAGGACGCCGAGGTGCCCAGCGGCACGATCCCCGCGCACAAGCCGGTGTTCCTGATGAAGGCCGCCGCCAACCGGGATCCGCGCGCGTTCGACGACGCCGAGACGTTCGACATCACCCGCAACCGCGCCCAGGCCCAGAACCTCGGTCTGGGTTACGGCATCCACAGCTGCCTGGGCGCGGCGCTGGCGCGCCTGGAGACGCAGATCGCCCTCGAGCACCTGCTGGACTTCATGCCTCGCTTCGAGGTCGACTTCGCCGGCCTGCAGCGCGTCACGATGCAGAACGTGGCCGGTTACCACCATGTTCCGGTACGGGTGGTGCGATGAGCGCCCGCGCGAAGAGCCGGAGGAACCCATGACCAAGAAGATCGAGGTCGACTTCGGACTGTGCGAGAGCAACGGCGTGTGCATGGGCATCATCCCGGAGGTCTTCGACCTCGACGACCAGGACTACCTGCACGTCCTGACCGACGAGGTGACGCCCGAGAACGAGGACCAGGTCAAGGAGGCGGTGCGCCAGTGCCCACGGCAGGCGATCTCCATCCGCGACGAATGACATCCACAACGGCCAAGAGGGGCAACACAACCCGATGACCACGTCGAAGCTCGTGTTCGATCCGTTCTCCGAGGAGTACTTCAACGAACCCTGGGAGATCTACCGGCGGATGCGCGAGGAAGCGCCGGTGTACTACAACGCCGAACAGGATTTCTACGCCCTGTCGCGGCACGAGGACGTGGCCGCCGCGTTCAAGGACTACGAGACGTACTCCTCGGCGTACGGCCTCGACCTGGCGATGGTGAAAAAGGGTGAGCCGGCCCCGTTCAAGATGATCATCCTGATGGACCCGCCCGATCACCGGCAGATGCGCAGCCTGGTCAACAAGGTGTTCACGCCGCGCCAGATCGCCAACCTGAAGCCGATGGTCGAGGAGACGATCGACCAGTGCTTCCGGGCGGCCGATCCGCAGCATTTCGATGTCGTGCAGGAGTTCGCGGCGTTCTTCCCGGTCGAGGTGATCACCCGGATGCTCGGGGTCCCCGAGGACCGCAGGCAGCAGGTGCGTCGATGGGTGGACACCTCGCTGCACCGCGAGCCCGGTCAGGTCGAGATGTCCGAGGAGGGCATGACCGCCATCGCGGAGGCGATGGCCCTGTACTACGAGCTGATCCAGCAGCGCCGCACCGAACCGCAGGACGACATGTTCACCCGGCTGGTACAGGCCGAGATCGAACGCGAGGACGGGCGTAAGGAGCGCCTCGACGACTTCGAGATCGCGGGATTCGCCACGCTGCTCGGCGGTGCGGGTGCCGAGACCGTGACCAAGCTGATCGGCAATGCGGCCGTCACCTTCGCCCGCAACCCCGATCAGTGGCAGAAGCTGCTCGACGATCGCAGCAAGATCCCCGCCGCCGTCGAAGAACTCCTCCGATACGAGGCGCCCGCCCAGTACAACGTGCGCCGGTCGATGAAAGAGGTGACCCTGCACGGGGTGACGATCCCCGCCGGCAAACCGGTGTTCCTGCTCGGCGGATCGGCCAACCGCGATCCCGAGGCCTTCACCGATGCGGACACGTTCGACATCGACCGCGACCGCACCGAGGCGCAGAACCTCGGCTTCGGATACGGCGTGCACAGCTGTCTGGGGGCTGCGCTGGCCCGGATGGAGAGCGCGATCGCGCTGGAGCGGCTGCTCGACTTCATGCCGCGCTACGAGGTGCTCTGGGAGGAGTGCCGGCGGGTGGCGATGCAGAATGTCGCCGGCTGGTCACACGTCCCCGTCCGGGTGCTCACCTGACCGGCGAGTGGAACTCAGCCCAGGCCATGCAGGATGACGCCGTTGCAGTCGGCGGCGGCCTGCCGCAGCTTCAGCGCCTCCTGATAGGCGTCGGAGTGGTACCACTCCCGGGCCGCCTCGACCGACTCGAATTCCAGCAGCACCGTCTGGGTGCCGTGCCACTGCCCCTCGAGCAGTTCGGGCTTCGCATCGAAGGACAGCAGGGTCGAGCCGGCCATCGCCTGGCTCGCCAATTTGCCGTACTCGGCCATACCGGCCGGATCCTTGACGTCCTCGGTGATCAGGATGTAGCCCTTGGGCACGGTGTCTCCTTGTCGCTCAACTGACTTCGATGATGGCCTGTTCGGGGCAGTTCGCCATGGCGTACTTGGCCGAGTTCTCCAGGCCGGCAGGCACGTCGGACGGGTCGGCGACGGCATAGCCGTCGTCGGTCATCTGGAACACCTCGGGGCACAGCGTCAGGCACATGCCGTGGCCGCGGCACCGGTCCTCGTCGACGGCGACCTTCACGACTCCCCTCCCGTCACGTCGAACTCCAGATGCAGCTCGGTCAGTCCACGCAGGATGTAGGTCGGGATGTAGGAGTAGCGGCGTTCGCCGGCCGGCCCGTGGTGCGCCTCGCTGATCCGGATGTCGGTGGTGCGGTCCAACAGCCGCTCGAGGCCGACCCGGGTCTCGGCGCGGGCCAGCGGCGCGCCGGGGCAGCTGTGGATACCCCGGCCGAAGGCGAGGTGCTGACGGGCGTTCTTGCGTTCGGGATCGAAGGAGTCGGGGTCCTCGAAGCGGCGGGGATCGCGGTTGGCCGCACCGTTGATCACCATCACGGTCGCACCGGCGCCGAGCGCCTGGTCGCCGACCGTGGTCGGCACCCGCGACAGCCGGAAGTCCCCCTTGACCGGGCTCTCGATGCGCAGGCACTCCTCGATGAAGTTCGGCAGCAGGCTGCGGTCCGCGCGCAGCCGGCGCTGGACGTCGGGCCGGTCGCCGATGACCTTCAGCGCGGTCGACAGCAGGCGCACGGTGGTCTCCTGCCCGGCGGAGAACACGTTGGTGGCCACCCGCACGACGTCGGCGACGTCGGGCATCGTGCCGTCCGGGAACGTCGCGGTCGCCAGCCCGGTGAGCACGTCGTCGCGCGGTTCGCGGCGGCGGTCCTCGATGTACTCGGCGAACACGTCGTAGAGGTATTCGAGCGGCGTCTTGGTCAGCGTCTTCTCGGCGCTGCCCAGCGCGCCGCCGTGGGTGCCGCGCGCGAGCCGTTCGAGCAGTTCGGGCCGGTCCTCGTCGGGCACGCCGAGCAGATCGGCGATCACCCGCAGCGTGAACGGCGCGGCGAAGCCCTTGATGAACTCGCCCTCCCCCGCGGCGAGGAAGTCGTCGAGGATGTCATCGGCGAGCTGCCACATCGCGTCCTCGTTCTCCTTGAGGCGCTTTGGGGTGATCAGCCGCATCAGCAGGGCACGGTGGTTGGTGTGGGTGGGCGGGTCGAGCGTGGGCAACTGGTCGCTGAATGGGATCTCGTCGCGGTGCTCGGCGATCAGATCGGTGATGTCGTCGCATCCCTCGGTCGACACCGGGAACCCCGGGAACGGTCCCGTCACCGAGATGCACGACGAGAAGGTCTCGGCGTCGTTGTAGACGTCGACCGCCTCCTGCCACCCGGTCACCATCGTGACGCCGTAGTGGTCCTCCCGAGCCACCGGGCACTTGTCGCGCAGCGCGGCATAGAACGAGTAGGGGTCATCGGTCAGACGGGTGTCCCGGAAGAAGTCGACACCGGTGAGATCTTCCGCCATGCATTGCTCCGTTCCGATCCCCGTCCGAGAACGTGATTCTCATTTGTGCGTATCAGGTTTCCATACCGGTCGGTGCCTCGTCAACGAAGCGGGCCGGTCAGTCGGTCTCGGCGGCGATGCCGAAGGTGTTCACCGCCACCGCGAGCACGGTGTATCCGCCGATCGTGAACACCAGGTCCATGCGCTGGCGGTCGTCGAGGTACCGGCCGAGCGACGCCCACGTCTCATCGGAGAGCGCAGCGCCCCCGTCGAGTTCGTCGACCGCCCGGATGACCAGCCGGTCGAGCCCGTCGGCCATGTCGCCGTCGCGGATGGCCTCGATGTCCGCCGCGCTCAGCCCGGCGCGCTGCGCCAGCGGGACATGGTGGTCCCAGAGGTAGTCGCAGTTCCGCCGCAGGACCGCCCGCATCAGCGCCACTTCTCGCAGCCGCACCGACAACGTCGACCCCCGCAGCAGGTGGGCGTTGAACTCGAGGTAGGCGCGGGTCAGCGGCGGGTGGCGGACCAGGGTGGCCAGCAGGTTGCCCGCGTCGCGCGGGTTGCTCCGCTCGGCGGGCAGCAGCGGGCTCAGGGCCCGCCGCACCTCGTCGTCCCATTCGTCGGCGGGCAGCGGCGCCAGCCGCGTCACTGGATCGGCTCGTCGCCGAGGACGGTGGTCCGCAGCATCTCTCGCGGGGAGTCCTGCGGATAGGGTGCGGCGCGGTGCAGGACGCCGTTGTTGTCCCAGATGACCGTGTCCCCCACCGACCAGGCGTGGCTGTACACCAGGTCGGGCCGCGTGGCCCGGTCGAGCAGGTCGGCCAGCAGCGCGCGGCCCTCATCGAGGTCCATGCCCACCACGTAGTCCGCCGATGCCCCGAGCACCAGCGAGCGCCGCCCGCTGCGGTGCGTCCACACCAGGGGGTGCTCGTGGGTGGGCCGGGACCGCCAGCGTGCCAACACCTCCGGTGACGGGTCGGGGGTGACGCGGCGCTGTGACGCCTCGAGCGAATGCACGACGCGCAGCGCGCCGAAGCGCTCCTTCTCGTCGTCGTTGAACGCCTCGTACGCCGCGTAGGAGTTCGCGAACTCCGTCTCGCCACCATGCTCGGCCACCTGCTTCGCCGACAGCACGGTCGCCTTCTGGGGGCATTCGTTCCCGGTGGGGGTGCATCCGTCGATGTGCCAGTCGAAGGTGGCGCGCAGGTATGCCGCCGACGAGTTCTTCGACGTGTCGAGGGTCACGGGATAGATGCCGGGGACCGGATGGTGCCCGTCCGAGGAGTGGTCGACCTCGCCGAGGCGACGGCAGAACTCGACCTGCGCCCGCGGGTCGAGGTGCAGCTCCGGGAACACGAGCACGCCATTGTGTTCCAGCGCGTCGAGCACCGCCGCACCGAGCGCGTCGTCGGTGGCCAACCGCTGCGGGTCGAGCCCGACCACTTCGGCGCCGACCGCTGCGGTCAGCTTGTTGATCGTCAGCACACTCATCGTTTCTCCCTGATGGTCACGGCACCGGCGCGCTGACGCGGTGCATGACGGCGTCGGCGGAGTCGACCGGCTTCTGGGTGCCGAAGATCTCGACGGCCATGGAGACCATGATCATCGAATAGACGAGGTGCAACAGATGGAGCACGTCGTCGGGCACCTCGTCGAGCGGGAACTTGTCGCAGTAGTCGATCGCCTCCTCGAAGCGCGGGGAGAACGCGTCATAGAACTCGCGGATCTCCGGCATCGGAGTGGCCAGCCGGATTGCCCACCGTTCGGGTTCTGTTGCCAGGCACCATTTCTCGGCGTAGCACTCGAACTCGGCGAACGCTTCCGGTAGATGGGTCACGGTCACACTCCCACCGGATGACGCTCGGCCCGGTACTCCTCGACCCAGTCGACGGCGACCTTGTGCAGATGGCGGACCAGGATCTCCTGGTCGGACAGCGGGTAGTCGTCGACTATCGGCTCGTCCAGACCGTACTCGAGCGCGGCTTGAGTGCCGCCCAGCATGCCCGCATCCTGCAGCGCGAATTCCTTGAGCACCACGGAGGCGACCTCGTGTTCGATGCGTTCACGCACGGTCCGCGCGGGGTGAAAGGCGTTGTAGGCCTCGAACTTGTGAGTGTTGTGCGAGGTCGGCCAGTACCGGTACAGCAGGTACCAGCCGTGGTAGATGAGGATCTCCAGGTTGGGGAAGATCTGGAAGTTGGTGATGCCCCACGGTTCGATCCCGCCCGGGTTGAGGCCCGCCGAGAAATGTGTGTCCGGCGTCCGCCAGGGGCCGACCAGGCCACTGCGCGTGGCGCGTTCGACGGGGTACATGTACTCCGGCGCCAGCAGCCACCGCCGGGTGCCCGCCGTCGACACCAGCCGGTGCGGGCCGTCGATCTGGAAGTGCCCGCATTCGAAGGTGGCGTTGGGCTGGCGCACCTCGCTGGGCACCTGCTGGCTGTGCAACGACGGGACGTGGTAGTACTCCTGGAACGCGTCGGCGAAGATCTTCCAGTTGCTGTTGTTGTGCGCCTCGAATTCGTAGCGCTCGGTCATCTGCCCGAACGGGTAGTCGTCGAGCGCGGTGATCATGGGCCCGAGGAACTCCCGCAGGCTCCACCGCGGCTCGGGGTCGAGATTGATGAAGATGAACCCGTTCCACACGTCGCACTGCACGGGCGCGAGCCCGAGGTCGTCGGTGTCGAGCCCGAAGAACTCCCCGGGCTGCTGCACGAACGTCAGCGCACCGTCGAGGCCGTAGCGCCAGCCGTGGTACTTACAGGTGAACTGCCGGCACATGCCCCTGACCTCCTCGTTGGGGAAGTCGTTCCACACCAGCTTGTTCCCGCGGTGCCGGCAGACGTTGTAGAACGCGCGGATCCGCTCATCGCGGCCCTTGACCACGATCACCGAGGCCTTGGCGACCGCGATCTCCTTGGTGAAGTAGCTGCCGACGCGCGCCACGTCCTCGATGCGGCCGACGTTGAGCCAGGCGCGTTTGAACACCGCCTCGCGCTCGAGTTCGTAGAACTCCGGGGAGGTGGAGTCGCGGAACGAGATCGGCCCGGTGCCCAGCTCCGGGTAGTGCTCGGTCCAGCTGCCCTCCGCGGGCTTCGGCCACTTACCCATGCGAACCTCCCTGTCGTGGTGGTGTGCCCGTCCGATTCACAGCACCGCACCGCCGTTGACGCCGAGCACCTGACCGGTGATGAAGCCCGCCTCCTCGGAACACAGGAAGCCGACGGCGGCGGCGATGTCGTCGCCGGTGCCGAGGTGGCCGACCGGGATGCTGGCCGCCATCTGCTCGTTGGGCGGCAGGTGGCCCAGGGCCTGCGACTGGTGCTGCATCGGCGTCTCGATGCCCGACGGCGGCACGTTGTTCACGGTGATGCCGACCGGTCCGTATTCGCGCGCCAGCGACTTGGTCAACGACAGCAGCGCACCCTTGGAAGCGGCGTAGTGCGCCATCTTCGGTGACCCCCGCTGCGCGCTCGACGAGGAGATCATCACGATCCGTCCCCAGGCGGCCGCCAGCATGTCCGGCACCGCGACCTGGCAGCAGTGGAACGTCCCGGTGAGGTTGACGTCCACCAGACGCTGCCAGGACTCCACGGTGATGTCGGTGAACGGCGCGAAATCCACGGCCCCGGCACTGGTGACCAGGATGTGCACCGGCCCGAGCTCGGTGCGCACCTTTGCGAACGCCTCCTCGACCGCGGGGCGGTCGCTGACATCGGCCGCGACACCGAGCGCGGTGACGCCCTCGGCGCGTAGATCCTCGGCGACCCGCTGGGCCGCATCCCCGTCGAGGTCGAGTACGGCGATCCGGTGTCCGCGGCGGCCGAGCTCGTGGCAGATGGCCTCCCCCATTCCGGACGCGCCTCCGGTCACGACCGCCACGCGGCTCATCGGCACCGCTCCATCGCAGATCCTTTCCCGTCCCTACTCGTAGACCACGTGCACCGTGCGGCTCGTGGGCAGGGACTGACATGTCAGCACCCAGCCCTCGGCCACTTCGTCGTCGTCGAGCGCATCGTTGTTGAGCATCCTGGCGGTACCGGCCACGATGCGCGCCATACACGTTCCGCAGGAACCGGTTTCACACGAGGACGGGGCCCGCAGCCCCGCCGTGCGGGCCGTCTGCAGCAGCGTGTTGCCCGACCGGTAGGCCGCCGTGGTGGTCGTGTGGTCGAGCTCGATGACCACCTCTTCGGTGACCTGTTTCGTGCTGCCGGCATCCTCGACCGGCGTCTGCGCCACCGAGAAGCGTTCGAGGTGCATGCGGTCGCGGGGAGCGCCGGCGTCGGCGACGGCCGCCTCCACCGTGTCCATGAACGGCGCCGGCCCGCAGATGTAGTAGTCGGCGTCACCGGACCCGGCGACGAAATCCGCGACCGCGGCGGGGGTGACGACGCCGCCGTCGTCGTCGAAGTGGTGGGTCATCGCCAGCCGGTCGGGATGCTGCTCGACGAGCCGCGACAGCGCGTCGGCGAAGATGACCGACTCGCGGCTGCGGTTGGCGTAGAACACCCGGACGGGCCGCGCCGTGGTCGCCAGCGCGGTCCGCACCAGCGACATGATCGGCGTGATGCCGCTCCCCCCGGCGAAGGCCAGGATCACCGAGGTGTCCGCGGCCTCGCGCAGGACGAAGCGCCCCTCCGGCGGTGCGGCATGGATCTCGACACCCTCGGATGCGGTGTCGTTCAGCCAGTTCGACACGACGCCGCCGGGATCGCGCTTCACGGTGATCCGCAGCTCGTCTTCGACCGGCGCCGAGGACATCGAGTAGCACCGGCGCAGATCCCGGCCGTCGACGGTGACCCGCAACGTCAGGAACTGGCCCGCCTCATACCGGAAGCGCGCCGAGCAGTGCCGGGGGACGTCGAGGACCAGCGACACCGCGTCAGACGTTTCGCGCACCACTCGCTTCACACGCAGCGGGGCGAATCCGTCGGTTTCGAGTGCCTCACTCATCTCCCGAAAGATATCAAGTACTTGTCATACATATCAAGTCCTTGATACTCCGGCCGGCCTGCTGCTCACCGACGACGGCGCCGGGTCAGTTCTCCACGTGATCGGCGTAGAGCTCGTGGCCCGTACCCTGTTCGACGACCCGGCCGAGCAGTTCGCGCAGCGTCTGCTGTTCGACCTTGCTGAGCACCCCGAACACCTTGTCGTGCGCGGCGATCGCGTCGCTGACCACCGCAGCCGCCACCGTGCGCCCCTCGTCGGTCAGGAAGGCCTGCAGGATGCGGCCGTGCTGGGGGTCCTGTTTCCGCTGCACCAACCCACGCTTCTCCAGCGCGGTCAGGGCCAGCTGGACACCCTGCGGGGTGATCAGGAGCCGGCGCGCGAGCTCGGCCCCGCTCAGCCCGGGCTCGTTGGACAGCTGGCGGAGCACGCCGATCTGCGCGGTGCTCACGCCGTGTTCGCTCACCGCCTCGTTCACCGTGGTCAACGAGAAGTAGAACGCCTGCTTGAGCAGCCACAGGATGTTGTCGGTGAGTTCCATTCCAGGCTCCTGACGCGCGTTCATGGCACCGACGCTAGTCACATCCGGCGTGTTTGTGGACCACGCCGTCCTTCATCACGAACCGCACGTCGAGTGTGGTCGCGATGTCCTGCGACGGGTCACCGGGTACCGCGATGATGTCGGCGAGGTGGCCGGGTGCGAGCCGTCCGAGCTCGTCGTCGGCTTCGATGAGTTCGGCCGACGTGACCGTCGCCGCGCGCACCGCCTGCATCGGCGTCATCCCACGGGCGACCAGTGCGCACAGTTCCTTCGCGTTCTGCCCGTGCGGAACCGCCGGGGCGTCGGTGCCGCAGGCGATGCGGACGCCGGCGGCGATCGCCTTGGGCAGCATCGCCTGCGCCTGCGGGAAGACCACCTCGGCCTTGCGGCGCAGTTCCGGGGCGATCCGGTCGACCGCCATCGCCTCGGTGAGGTAGGTGGTCGACACCAGGAACGTGCCGTGATCGACCATCATCTGGATGGTCTCGTCGGAGGCGAGGAACCCGTGTTCGATGCAATCGATGCCCGCGCGGATGCAGGCGCGGATTGCGCTGTCCCCCACCGCATGGGCGGCGACGCGGACACCGGCCCGGTGGGCCTCGTCGGCGATGGCCGCGAACTCCTCGTCCGAGTACTGCTGCGCTCCCGGTGCCGTGCTGTGCGACATCACCCCGCCCGACGCCGACACCTTGATCAGCTTGGCGCCGTGGCGGATCTGATAGCGCACACACGCGCGGACGTCGTCGACGCCGTTGGCGATACCCTCGGCCACCGACAGCGGCATGATCCCCGGCGCCAGCCGTTGGAACACCGTCGGGTCGAGATGCCCGCCGTACGGCGTGACCGCATGCCCGGCGGGATGGATCCTCGGGCCGGCATGCCAACCCTGCTCGATGGCGCGCTGCAGCGCCACGTCGAGGAGGTAGCCGCCGGTCTTCACCATCAGGCCCAGGTTGCGGACGGTGGTGAACCCCGCGTCGAGCGTGGTGCGGGCGTTGACCGCGCCGCGCAGCGTGCGGTAGGCGGGGTCGTCCTGCACACCGTGCATGGGGCTGGGCAGCCCCTCGGGCCCACCCGGGCCGCCGATGAGCAGGTTGAGTTCCATGTCCATCAGGCCGGGCAGCAGGGTGACGTCGCCGAGGTCGATGTCTGCCACCGGATCTGGCGGTGGTGCGGGCGGGTTGACCGCCTGGATGCGGTTTCCCTCGATCACCACGACGGCCGGCGAGCGCACCTCGCCGGCCTCGACGTCGGCCCAGCGCTCGGCGCGCAGAACGGTAAGGCTCACGGCACGGGTTCGGACACGCAGTCCAGCGTCGTGGCTCCGGAGTCCGGCACCTTCGGCTGCTTCCAGCACTCCACCGGGAAGGAGGCCTGGATCATCGAGTAGAGCAGGTGCATCAGGTTCAGCACGTCCTCCGGCAGGTCGTCGAGGCTGAACTTGTCGCAGTAGGCGATCGCCTCCTCGGCGCGGGCGGTGATCGCATCGTAGAAGGCCTGCAGTTCGCGCATCGTGCTGTTCAGGCGCTTGGCGTAGCGCTCCGCCTCGGTGCCCAGGCACCAGTCGGAGTACTGCTCGAGGTCGGCGAACTCGGGCGGCAGCTTGGCTGCGCTCTCGGTGGCGGTCATGTCACACCCCGGCCGTCTTGCGCTGGTAGTCCTCCACCCAGGCGGCGGTCTCTTTGTGCAGGTGGCGGATCAGCACCTCCTGGTCGCAGAGCACGAACTCGTCGAGCACCCGCGACTCGATCATCGACTGGGTGGCCTCGAGCGTGTTGGCGTCCTGCAGGCCGTATTCCTTGAACGACACCGCCGCCAACTCCTGGGCGATGCGCTCCCGCGGGGTGCGCGGTTTCGGGAAATAGACCGTGCCCTCGAAGATGTGGGTGTTGTGCGACGTCGGCCAGTAGTGGTAGGTCAGGTACCAGCCCTGCCCCCAGAACAGGATGACGAAGTTCGGGAACAGCTGGAACGAATCCAGGCCCCACGGATCGCATTTCGCGGGGTTGAGGCCCGCGGGCATCGCCCCCAGATCCGGCTTGTCCCAGGGCCCGAACAGGCCGCTCTGGCAGATGTCCTCGATCGGCTTGCGCATCTCGTCGGCCATCTCCCAGGCCCGCACACCCGACGTGCTCACCAGCCGGTGCGGACCCTCGATGCGGTAGTGCGGCGCCTCGAACCCGGCCTCCGCGGCGGCCTTCGAGTAGGCGGTCGGCGACTGGTTCGCGTGCAGGACCGGTGCGTGGTAGAACTCCTGGAAGGCGTCCATGTAGAGCTTCCAGTTCGCCTTCACCTCCGAGCGGTAGTAGAACCGCGAGGTCATCCTGGCGAACGGATAGCCCTCGAGATTCGTGATCATCGGCCCGAGGAAGTTCCGTAGCGACTGCTCGGGCTCGTCGGCGAAGTTGACGAAGATGAACCCCTCCCACACCTCGCAGTGCACGGGTACCAGGCCGTAGCGACTTTTGTCGAGGTCGAAGAACTCACCCTCCTGCTGCACGAACGTGAGATCGCCGTCCAGGTCGTAGCGCCAGGCGTGGTACTTGCAGGTGAACTGGCGGCACACCCCGCTGGTCTCCTCCAGCGGCATGTCGTTCCAGACGAGCTTGTTGCCCCGGTGGCGGCAGATGTTGTGGAATGCCTTCACCTCACCGGATCTGTTACGAACGACGATGATCGACGTGTTGACCGCCTTCATCTCCTTGGTGAAGTAGCTGCCCTTGCGCGGCACCTGCTCCACCCGGCCGACGTTCAACCAGGCGCGCCGGAACACCGCTTTGCGCTCGACCTCGTAGAACGCTGGGTCGATCGAATCCTCATAGGACACCGGACCCGTTCCCAGCTGCGGATAGTGCTCCGTCCAGCTGCCCTCCGGCGGTTTGGGGAACCGGGCCATGTGCGTCTCCTGTCGACGGCAAGTGTGCGGCGCCGCCCCTCGCCATGCGCCGGGGGCCAGCCACGACGGGGCAATCTGTCACGCGCAGCTGCCTTTTCGGCAATTCGCTCAGAGCCTGCACCGCCGACGGTATATGCTCCACCCGTTAATCGCAAGTAGTTGATATTACCGTGGCGAAGTGCGGAGGCGTAGGCGTGCGGTGTGAGGAGCTGTTCATCGGCGGCGCCTGGTGTGAGCCCAGCACCGACCGTCGCATCGAGGTCACCTCACCGCACACCGAACAGCCCGTCGCGCACGTGGCGGCCGCCGCGCCCGCGGACGTCGACCGGGCCGTGGCCGCGGCCCGCACGGCGTTCGACGCCGGCGCGTGGGCCCGGACCGACCCGGCCGAACGCATCGACGCGGTCCGGCGGATCGGCGCGGCCTACGGCCTGCGGCGCGGCGAGATGGCCGAGCTGATCACCGCCGAGATCGGCGCGCCGATCAGCTTCGCCCAGCGGGCCCAGGTCGGGCTTCCGCTGATGATGATCGACGCGTTCTGCGAGGTCGCCGCCGGATACCCGTGGAGCGAGAGCCGCCCCGGCCGCTACGGCGCCGACATCGACATCCGGCGCGAACCGGTCGGCGTCGTCGCGGCCATCGTGCCGTGGAACATGCCGCAATTCCTCATCGTCACAAAACTGATCCCCGCACTCCTGGCCGGCTGCACGGTCGTGGTGAAACCGGCGCCGGAGTCACCGCTGGACGCCGTGCTGCTCGCTGAGATCATCGCCGAGGCCGGGCTGCCGCCCGGGGTGGTCAGCGTGCTGCCGGGCGACGGCACGGTCGGCGAGCACCTCGTCCGCCACCCCGGTGTGGACAAGGTCTCCTTCACCGGGTCGACGGCCGCGGGCCGGGCGGTGGCCGCCGCGTGCGCGGCCGACCTGAGGCCGGTGAGCCTGGAACTCGGCGGGAAATCGGCGGCGATCGTCCTCGACGACGCAGACCCGGCGGCGGTGGCGGCCGGCATCCGCTCGGCCAGCCTGTCCAACAGCGGTCAGATCTGCAACGCGCTGACCCGCGTCCTCGTCCCGGACGGACGCGCATCGAAGTTCACCGACGCGTTGGCCGCGGAGGTGTCCGGCCTGGTCGTCGGCGATCCCACCGACGCCGCCACGCAGGTGGGTCCACTGGTGGCCCGCCGCCAGCAGGAGCGCGTCACCGGCTACATCGAGCGCGGCCAGCAGGAAGGAGCGCGCGTGGTGACCGGCGGCGCCGGGATGCCCGACGGCCTCGACCGCGGCTGGTACGTCCGGCCCACGCTGTTCGACCGGGCGGACAACGCGATGACCATTGCGCGCGAGGAGATCTTCGGTCCGGTGCTGACCGTCATTCCCTACACCGATGTCGACGACGCGGTGCGGATCGCGAACGACTCCGACTACGGGCTCGCGGGGTCGGTGTTCACCGCCGACGCCGGCCGCGGACTCGCGGTCGCCGAACGCATCCGCACCGGCACGTTCGGCGTGAACCAGGGCTATCCCATGGATCCGTTCGCGCCGTTCGGCGGCGTCAAAGCCAGCGGGTACGGCCGCGAACTGGGCCGCGAGGGCATCGACGGCTACACCGGCACCAAATCCATTGCGGTGGCGACGAACACCAGGGGAGCATGACATGACGACCGATGCGGTCACGGGCCACGAACCGGACTTCGCCCAGCCGTGGGCGCCGCACCGCCTGCGGATCTACACCGGCACGGCGCTGTTCACCACCGTGATGTTCGTCGGGATGACGCTCGGCGTCGGCGTCGGCCTGATTCCGCCGTCGTTCACGGTCGACGTCGTCGCGAACCTCCTGTTCGGCATCCCGGTGATCCTGCTGCCCTTCGTGCTGCTCTGGGGTGCGCCGGGTGAGCGGCGGACTCGCCTCGACAAGGCCACCGAACTCACCCTCTTCTACCTCCCCTACACCGCCTGCAGCCAGATCGGCTATGAGCTGATGTTCCTCGTCGGCCATCCGCTCGGCCTGTGGACGCCCACCGACGACCCGGGCTGGAAGTGGCTGTGGTGGCAGTACGCGCTGGCCGACACCCGCTACGTCAGCGGCAATCCGTGGATTTTCGCGCTCGAGGTGGTCGGCGTGCTCACCGGCACCACGGTGTTCCTGGTGTGGACCCGGTTGGTGCGCACCACGCTGTCCGGCGAAACCCGGATCCGGTGCCTGTGGATCGCGTTCGCGGGGTGCGCGATCCTGATGAGCAGCACCGCCGTGTACTTCCTGGCCGAGGTGGGCGCGGGCTTCGAGAACATCGGACAGGGCGCCTACGGGCTGGGCTTCAAGTTCATCGCCGAGAACGTGCCGTTCATCGTGTTGCCGCCGCTGGTGCTGTACTCCATCCACCTGCAGATCGACCACCTCACCCGGCGGGCGGGCCCCCGGACCGGCACGGGCGTTACGGCAGCTTGATCGCCGAGACGTACATCTCGACGATCGGCCGGTAGAGGTCGACGTCGTCGAGCTCGCTGCCCAGCACCACCGAATCGCTGGTGGCGACCAGCACCTGGGCGAACGTCGTCGGCGCCATGAGCAGCGCGCCGCCCAACCGGTCGATGCCCGTGACGATGAAGTCGGCCAGCTTGTCGACGACCTCGGCGCGCTTCTGCGCGACGCGCTCCCGCGCGTCAGGGTTGCGCAGCAGGTAGAGCGTGAACTCGTGGCCGAGCGCGGCGTGCTCGGCGCCGCGGTCGATGCTCAGCTGGCGCCACCGCCGCGCGATCTCGTCGAGCTCCCGGGCGCCGACCTGCCGGGCGGACGCCATGACCTCGGCGAACGTGTCGAAATAGCGTCGCCAGTACCGGTCACTCACCGCCAGGAAGAGATCCTCCTTGGTGGCGAAGTGCTTGTAGATCGCCCCCTTGGTGTACCCGGCCGCATGCGCGATGTCGTCGAGTGTTGCTGCGGTGAAGCCCTTTTCGGCGAAGACGTCCTCGGCGGCGTCGAGCAGCAGCGATCGCGTGTGCTCGAGCCGCCGCTCCTTCGTCCACCGCTCCGCCATGCCTGAATTCTGACACAGGATCCGAGAAACCCATTGGATACTCGGATACCGACTGGTATCTTTCGACGGGTGAGCGAACTGTCGAGAAAGCCCACCGTCACCGATTCGACGAGCGCCAGTGCGGATCTGGGCGGCGAGACGCCGGGAGCGTCGAACGCCGTGCGGATCTGGGCGACGGTCGGAGCGGTGTTCCTGGCCTTGACGGTGTACGTGTTCGTCCGATGGGTGACCGGACCCTACTTCGAGCCGGTGGCGGGCGGCCCGAGCGAGCCGCCCCTGTACATGAAGATCCCGCTCATCGCCAACGCCGTCGTGCTGTGGGTCGGCCTGCCGTTCGCCCTGTGGCACTTCCTGATCCGGCCCTGGCTACGGGAGCGACGCATCACGCTCGACGGCATGCTGCTGGTGTCGATGGGTTTGATGATGTTCCAGGATCCGATGCTCAACTACTACAGCACCTGGTGCACCTACAACGCGTGGCTG
Source organism: Mycobacterium sp. PS03-16 (assembly GCF_004570325.1). GTDB lineage: Bacteria > Actinomycetota > Actinomycetes > Mycobacteriales > Mycobacteriaceae > Mycobacterium. The sequence continues at coordinate 208,750 of NZ_SPQO01000006.1, forward strand.
TGGAACCGGGGATCCTGGGCACCGTACTTCCCCGGCTGGGTGGCGCCCGAGGAACCGGGACACACGGTGCCCGAACCGCTGCTGACCAACATCCCCGGCTACATGTACGGCGTGCTCATGCTCACCATCGTCGGCTGCGCGATCATGCGCAGGATCAGAAACCGCTGGCCGGGGATCAGCAATCTGCGGCTGGTGTTGGTCACCTACGCGATCGCGATCGCCTTCGACGCCGTCATGGAGGGGCTCATCCTCCTGCCGATCGGCTTCTACTCCTACCCCGGCGCCATCCAGGAGCTGTCGATCAACGCAGGCACCTACTACCAGTACCCGATCTACGAGGGCTTCATGTGGGGCGGAGTCCAGGCGGCGCTGTGCTGCCTGCGGTTCTTCACCGATGACCGGGGCCGCACCGTGGTCGAACGCGGACTCGACAGCATCCGCGGTGGATTCGTCCGGCAGCAATTCGTCCGCTTCCTGGCGATCTTCGGTGGGGTCAGCGCCTGCTTCTTCCTGTTCTACAACGTCCCCGCGACGTGGCTGGGCATGCACGGCGACGCGTGGCCCGAAGACGTGCAGAAGCGTTCGTACTTCAATCCCGGCATCTGCGGCGACGGCACCGACCGGCCGTGCCCGAATCCGGATCTGCCGCTGCCGACCGAACACTCGGGGTACGTCAACCACGAGGGCGAGCTCGTACTGCCGGAAGGCGTGTCGATTCCGCCGGTCGTACCGATCGAGGGGCGCTGACGCGCTGACCGCCAACCGGCCGGCCGTCACCGGATCCGGCACCGCGTATTGGTATCAAGTACCTGACACCCGGATGCGGGTGCGCTAGAACAGAACCGATGCTGCACGATGAGAAGGTCCTGATCACCGGCGCGACGGGCAAGATCGCATTCCCGATCGCGCGTGCGCTCGCCGGGCACAACGAGGTCTGGGGTGCGGCCCGCCTGCGTGACCCGGCCCACCGGGACAGGCTCTCGGCTGCCGGCATCCGTCCGGTGGCCCTGGACATGAGCGCCGGCGACTTCTCGGACCTCCCGGACGATTTCAGCTACGTCTTCCACGCCGCCGTCGACACCGGCGCCGGTGACTGGAACCGCTGCGTCACCACGAACGCGCAGCATTCCGGGGACCTGCTGCACCACTGCCGGCGAGCGAAGGGGTTCGTGTTCTGCTCGACCGGCTCCATCTACGGCTACCAGGGCCGCCGCCCGCTGCGCGAGGACGATCCCCCTGGTGTGCCCCTGCGCTCGAACTACAGCTTCTCCAAGGTGGCGGCCGAAGCCGTGTGCACGTGGGTGGCGCAGCGCCAGCGCATTCCGCTCACGATCATCCGGATCTGCTCGACGTACGGCCCGGAGGGCGGCGCACCCGCCGACCGGCTGGCGATGATGCTGGCGGGCAAACCGATCCGGCTGCATCCCGATCGGCCGAACAACTACAACCCGATCTACGAGGACGATTACGTCGACCTCGGTATCCGGGCGATGGAGGTCGCCGGGACGCCACCTGTGGTGGTGAACTGGGCAGGCAGCGAAACCGTCAGCGTCGAGGACTACTGCGCCTACCTCGGCGCCCTGGTCGGCGTCGATCCGGTGTTCGACTACACCCCGGACGCCCACACCCCGCTCTGGCCCGACGTGACCCGCATGCACCGGATTCTGGGCCGGACGAGAGTGCCCTGGCGCGAAGGCTTCCGCCGCATGGTGGCGGCGCGGCACCCCGAGATCGAACTACCCGCCGACGTGCGGTCAGGAGGGACTCCATGACACTGCCCGGCATCCCGTCCGACCAGCTGAACAGCGTCCTGGCGGCCGGGCGTGGCGAGGTCGGCACGCTGTTCGTGTCGATGGCGCGCAAGCACCCGGACGGCCGCGACGCGGAGTACCTGCGGTGGCACACCCTCGACCACCGGCCGGAGCAGCACCGGCTTCCGGGGGTGCGCGCCTCGGTGCGCCTGGTGTCCACACCGCAGTGCCGGGCCGCCCGGTTGGCGGCCGCATCAGGACCTGACGCCCGCTTCGACGACATCGACCACGTGATGACGTACTTCTTCACCGACCGGACCGGCTTGCGAGCCTTCAACGACCTCTCGACGGCGCTGGGCGACGGGGGCCGCAAGTTACCGCTGCTCCCGCCGGTTCAGCGCGGCGTGTACACGGTGATGACCAAAACGGCCGCGCCGCGGGTCAAAGTCGGGTCGGACGTGTTGCCCTGGTGGCCGTTTCGCGGTGTGGTCCTGCTCCTCGAGACGGCCGGCGATGCACCCACCGGGCTGACCGACGTCGACGGGGTGGCCGGCGTCTGGTCGGCGACGTCCCACCGGGTCGATGCGAGCCTGGCGAGCGCCGGCGAGGGCCAGGTGCTCACCTACTGCTTCACCGATGACGACCCCGCGCGCGTCGCGGGGCGTCTGGCCCCCCTGCTGGCGCGCCGGTGGGCGGCCGGCGATGCGCAACCACTGCTGGCCGCGCCGTTTCACCCGGTGGTGCCGCACGAGTGGGACCGCTATGTGCCCTAGGCCGATCACATGCGATGCGTCCCATGGTGGCCTTGGACACGCGAAGCGGTAGAAGTTAGTCACCGGTCAACTCTTGCATTGCCCGAAAACCCTGTTAGGTTCGTCCTTGTGGCGGCACCCGACAGCGGTTCCACTGTTGACCAAGGTCAGCGGCGAACGTCACTGCAGCAGGCCCGGTCGCGGGAGACCAGGCGGATGCTGGTCCAGGCCGCGATGGCGCTGTGGCGCACGAACGGCTACGCCCGCACCACCGTCGCCGACATCTGCACGGCCGCCGGCGTCTCCAAGGCGCTGTTCTACTTCTACTTCCCGCGCAAGGAAGACGTGCTGTTCGAGGTCGGCGTCATGTCGACCGATTCGGCCAGGCGGACGGCGCAGGCGATGCTCGACCGACCCTACGAGGTCCTCACGGTGGTCGGGGCTGCGCTGGCCGATCTCGAGAGGTCCATGGCGCGCAACCCGCCCGAACTGGTCATCGCCGCGATCCTGGAGGGGTATCGCCACGAGCACCGGATCCTCGCGGGCGACGAACCCGCCGACACCGACGGCGGGATGTTCACCGCGCTGTTCGAGCGGGCTCAGCGCGACGGCAAGCTGGCCCGTCACATCGATACCGGCCACCTCGCCTACGTGGCGCACACGCTCGTCAGCGAAGGCGCCCGGCACTGGGCGGCAGGCGCTTTCGCCGGCCGCTCGTTCACCGAAGTCGTCGGCGCGGACATCGCCGCGCTGATCGCCGGCTACAGCCGCGCAGATCGCTGAAGAGGAGACCACGATGGCGTGGGATTTCGAGACCGACCCCGAATACCAGAGGGTCCTGGACTGGGCCGACGAGTTCGTCCGGGAGGAGGTCGAACCGCTCGACCTGGCGTTCCCGCACCAGCAGTTCGTGCCGCTGGACGCCAACCGCAGGAAAGTGATCGAGCCGCTCAAGGACGAGGTGCGCCGCCGGGGGCTGTGGGCCACCCACCTCGGCCCCGACCTCGGCGGTCAGGGATACGGTCAGCTGAAACTGGCGCTGCTCAACGAGATCCTCGGCCGGTCGCAGTGGGCGCCGATCGTGTTCGGCTGCCAGGCACCCGACACCGGAAACGCCGAGATCATCGCCCACTACGGCACCGACGCGCAGAAGGAGCGCTATCTGCGCCCGCTGCTCGAGGGTGAGCTGTTCTCCTGCTACTCGATGACCGAACCGCACGCCGGCGCCGATCCGACGCTGTTCACCACCAGGGCCGTCCGTGACGGGGACGACTGGGTGATCAACGGCTGGAAGTTCTTCTCCTCCAATGCCGCCACCGCCGCATTCCTGATCGTCATGGTCGTCACCAACCCGGACGTGAGCGCCTATCAAGGCATGTCGATGTTCCTGGTGCCGACCGACACGCCCGGGGTGAACATCGTGCGCAATGTCGGCCTGCACGGTGAACGGGACAACGAGGGCAGCCACGCGCTGATCCACTACGACAACGTGCGGGTGCCCGCCGATGCCCTGCTCGGCGGTGAGGGTCAGGCCTTCGTGATCGCCCAGACCCGGCTGGGTGGCGGCCGCATCCATCACGCGATGCGCACGATCGGGCTGTCCCGCAAGGCGCTCGACATGATGTGCGAACGCGCCCTGAGCCGCCGCACCCAGGGCAGCCTGCTGTCGGACAAGCAGTTCGTGCAGGGCTACATCGCCGACTCCTACGCCCAGCTGCTGCAGTTCCGGCTGATGGTGCTCTACACCGCGTGGGAGATCGACAGGTACAACGATTACAAGTTGGTGCGCAAGGACATCGCGGCGGTGAAGGTGGTCATGCCGACCGTGCTGCACGACATCGCCTGGCGGGCCATGCAGGTGCACGGCGCGCTCGGCGTGACCAACGAGATGCCGTTCCTCGGCATGGTGACGGGGGCGGCGGTCATGGGCCTGGCCGACGGACCGACCGAGGTGCACAAGACCACCGTCGCCAAACAGGTTCTGCGCGACCACACCGGCACCGAGGACACCTGGCCCTCGGAATGGATACCGGGTAAACGCGAGAAGGCGCGGGCCAAGTTCGCGCAGTACCTCGAGGAGGCCATCGACCACGAGGTGGGCAATCTGTGACAGCGATCGACGTGGGGCGCCTCGCCGACTGGATGGACACCGCCGCGCTGCCCGGCCGCGGCGAACCGGTCGAGACGCGGTTCCTCTCGGGTGGCACCCAGAACGTCATCTACGAGATCCGCCGCGGGGAACACCGCTGCGTGCTGCGCATGCCACCGCCCGGCGCACCCCCGGACCGCGACCGCGGCATCCTGCGCGAGTGGCGGATCATCGAGGCGCTCGACGGCACCGACGTACCCCACACCGCGGCCGTCGCCGTCTGCGACGACCCCGCGGTCCTCGGTCGGCCCTTCTATCTCATGGGCTTCGTCGACGGCTGGTCCCCGATGGACCAGCGGCAGTGGCCCGAGCCGTACCGTTCCGACCTCACCGCCCGGTCCGCCCTGTCCTACCAGCTGGCCGAGGGCATCGCGCTGCTGGCCAGGGTCGACTGGCGCGCGGCGGGTCTGGCCGATCTCGGCCGGCCGGACGGCTACCACGAACGCCAGGTCGACCGGTGGACCGCCTTTTTCGACCGGATCAGGGGTCGCGATCTCGAGGGCCTCGACGTCGCGACCGCGTGGTTGCGCGCGCACCGGCCGCTCGACTTCGTTCCCGGCCTCATGCACGGCGACTACCAGTTCGCCAACGTGATGTACCACCACGGCACCCCGGCCCGGCTCGCGGCGATCGTCGACTGGGAGATGGGCACGGTCGGGGACCCGAAACTCGACCTGGCATGGATGGTGCAGGGCTGGCCCGCCGACACCGACGCCCCCGCCGACGGCGAGATGGACTACGTCGACATGCGCGGTATGCCGTCACGTGACCAGGTGGTCGAGCACTACGCGCGGGTGTCGGGACGCCAGGTCGACGACCTCGACTACTACCTGGTGCTGGCCAAGTGGAAGCTGGCGATCGTGCTGGAACAGGGTTTCCAGCGCGCCGGCGACGATCCCAAGCTGCTCGCCTTCGGCCCGATCGTGCCCGCGCTCATGCGGTCGGCGGCCGAGCTCGCCGAGTCCACCGACTACCGATGAGGGCTGCGGTCTGCCCCGCTTACGGCCCGCCCGAGGTGGTCCGGATCTGCGAGATCCCCTCTCCACAACCGGGCCCCGGCCGGGTTCTCGTGCGGGTCAGCGCGGCGGCGGTCAACTACCCCGACGTCCTGCTGATCGCCGACGCGTACCAGCTGCGCATCCCGCCGCCGTTCGTCCCCGGCAGCGAGTTCGTCGGCACGGTGGTGCAGATCGGTGACACCGGCCACGGCACAGAGCATTTCGCGGTCGGCGACCGGGTGGCAGGCACCGCGCTGCACGGCGCATTCGCCGAGCAGGTGGTGGCCGCGGCCGCCACGCTCACCCACGTGCCCGGCACCGTCTGCGACCATGACGCGGCCGCCTCCGGGGTGGCGCACCGCACCGCCTACCACGCACTGCGTTCAGTGGCGCGGGTGCGGGCGGGCGACGACGTGGTGGTGCTGGGCGCGGGCGGCGGGGTCGGGTTGGCCGCGGTCGCGCTCGCCGCGCACCTCGGTGCCACGGTGACGGCGGTGGCGTCCACGGCCGAGAAGCTGGCGGTGGCGGCGACCCACGGTGCCCGCCACCTCGTCGACCACCGGGCCCAACCGCTGCGGGACGCGTTGCGATCGGTACTGCCGCAGGGCGCCACGGTGGTGATCGACCCGGTGGGCGGGGCGCTGTCCGAACCTGCGCTGCGGTCCCTCGGCCGGGGCGGCCGCTTCGTCACGATCGGGTTCGCCTCCGGCGAGATCCCCCGCATACCGCTGAACCTGGTGCTGGTCAAAGGGGTGACCGTCCGGGGTTTTCAGTTCGGCGACATCGCACCGGACGACATGCACCGCAACGAACGGGAATTGGCCGATCTGCTGGCCGGCGGGCGGATCCGTCCGCACATCGGCGCGGTCTACCCGCTCGCGGACACCGCGGCCGCGCTGCGGCTGGTGGCCGACGGCCGGGCCGTCGGCAAGGTCGTCGTCGACGTGGCCGGTTAGCTGGCCGGAATCAGGTCCGCAGCCACCGACGGCCGGCTCATCATGCCGGCCCGGAAGGTCTCGACGTCACCCACCAAGTCGGCCGCGATGTCGCCGGCCGCGGCCAGCGCCTGCGCCTTGAAAGCTCGTGCCGCCGCGCTCAGTTCGTGGCGGACGCTGTCGACGTTGCGGTCCAGATCGGCCGGGCAGTGCTCACCCCACAGCGTCACCTCGGTCAGGCGGTGGTCGAGCGCGTTGCGCACGTGCTGGCGCACCCGTTCGTCGGTCTCGTACAGGTCGGCGGCGATGGCCACGGTCTGCGGGTGGGGCCGGTCGGACCAGGAGTCGAGGACCGGCCCGAGTTCGATCACCCTGGCGCCGAGGATCTCCAGCGGCCGCACGTCCTCGCCGGTGCTGCCGATGAGCACGGTGACGTCCCACCCCGCCATCGCGCGGTCGTAGAGCCATCCGCCGGCGAACACCACCGCGTCGAGGACGGTCGCGGCGCAGACGTCGAGTCGGTAGCGCATGTCGATTTCTGAGGTCATCACACGGTCTCCTCGGGCTGGTGTTGTGGGGGGCTGAAGTCGGTGGCCAGCGATTCGGCGTACGCCTCGAACACCTCGGCCAGGGGGATCGACGGGTCGAGCAACCATGAGGTCTCCATTCCGTTGACGAAGGCGAGAATCTCCACGGCCTTGACGGCCGCGTCGAAGTCCTGGCGGTAGCGGCCGTCGCGCTGACCCCGCCGGATGATGTCGGCGACGATCTCCACGGCCGCCCGCTGGCGCTTGAGGAGGCGGTCGTGCAGGGGCGCATCGGGAGCGATGTTCTCGACGAGCAGGACGGTGAACGTCCCGACCAGTTCCGGTGCGCGTTCGAAGCGCTCGGCCACCCGGGCGATCTGCTCGAACAGGTCCCCGGTGCGGTCGGCGTGGGTGTCGTCGTCGAGGTCACGCGCGTCGAGCACCGCGTTGAGCAGCTGTTCCTTGGATTCGAAGTGGTGTAGCAACCCCGCCGGGGTGACGCCGGCCTCGCGTGCGATCTGCGCCAGCGAAGTGTTGCGCCAGCCGTTGCGGGCCAGCAGACGCTCGGCCACCGCCATGATGCGTTGCCGCCGATCCTCGCCCTTGGCCAATAGCGTGGCGTACGGCCTCGGCGTTTCCAGGGTGGACACCGAACTCCTTCGTTCAAACCAACCTAGTGAACACACAGTAGGTAGGTTTTGCGCGTGTGACAAGGGTCTCACCGAAGAAAGGTTTAACGCTGCATCACACCGCTGGTCAGCAGCTCAGCAAACCGCTTAAAGCCCGAGCGACTTGGCGATGATCACCTTCATCACCTCGCTGGTGCCCGCATAGATGCGCGCCACGCGGGCGTCGTTGTACAGCCGGGCGATCGGATACTCCATCATGTACCCGTAGCCGCCGAACAGCTGCAGGCACCTGTCCACCGCGCGGGCCTGCATCTCGGTGCAGAACAGTTTGACCCGGGCGGCGTCCTCGCGGGACAGCACGCCGTCGACGTGGTCGAGCACCGCGCGGTCGAGCATCGCCTGGGCGGCCTCGATCTCGGTGGAGACGGCGGCCAGTTCGAACTTGGTGTTCTGGAACGAGGCGACCGGGGTGCCGAACGCGGTGCGGTTCTTGACGTAGTCGATGGTCACGTGCAGCGCCGAACGCGCCTGCGCGACCGACCCGACCGCAACCGTCAACCGCTCCTGCGGCAGATTGTGGCCGAGGTACCCGAACGCCTCGCCCTCCTCCCCCAGCAGGTTCGCCGCGGGCACCCGGACGTCGGTGAACGACAGTTCCGCGGTGTCCTGCACCTTGCAACCCATCTTCTCCAGTTCCCGGCCGCGCTCGAAGCCGGGCATACCGTCCTCGACCACCAGCAGAGACAGGCCGTGGCGCCGGTTGTCCGGATCGGTCGAGGTGCGGGCGACCACGATCACCAGGTCGGCCTGGATTCCCCCGGTGATGAATGTCTTGGCGCCGTTGACGACGTAGTGGTCGCCGTCCCGCACCGCCGTGGTCCGCATCCCCGCCAGGTCCGAGCCGGTTCCCGGTTCGGTCATCGCGATCGCCGTGAGCAATGTGCCCGCCGCCAGTCCGGGAAACCAGCGGCCCCGCTGTTCGGCACTCGCATAGCGCAGGAAGTACGGGAGGATGACCTCGAGCTGGGTGCGCACCGTCGACAGCGTCACCAGCGCGCGGGCGGCCTCCTCCTGCAGCACGACGTTGTAGCGATAGTCATCGACTCCCGCACCTCCGTACTCCTCGGGGATCGCCATACCCAGCATGCCGAGTGCACCCATCTGCTTGAACACGTCGCGCGGCATGCGGCCGGCCTTCTCCCACTGCGGGTAGTGGGGAACCACCTCTTTGTCGACGAAGTCGCGGGCCAGCGCCCGGAACGCGGCGTGGTCGTCGGTGAACAGCTCTCGGCGCATGCGGTGTCTCCCGGTTCTAGGCGATGAGCTCGACGATGGTGGCATTGGCCGTGCCGCCGCCTTCGCACATGGTCTGCAGTCCGTAACGGATCCCGTTGTCGCGCATGTGGTTCAGCATGCGGGTCATCAGCACCGCTCCGGACGCGCCCAGCGGGTGCCCGAGTGCGATCGCCCCGCCGAGCGGGTTGAGCCGTGCCTCGGCGGCGCCGGTTTCGGCCAGCCAGGCCAGCGGCACCGGCGCGAACGCCTCGTTGACCTCGAACACACCCACCTCGTCGATCGTGACGCCCGCCCTGTGCAGCACCTTCTCGGTGGCGGGGATCGGGCCGGTGAGCATCAGCACCGGATCCGCCCCGGTGACCGCGCCCGCCCGGTACCGCGCGATCGGGGTGAGGCCGAGCTGCACGGCGTTCTCGGCGGTCATCACCAGCAGCGCGGCCGCGCCGTCGGAGATCTGCGACGAGTTGCCCGCGTGGATCACCCCGTCGTCGGTGAATGCCGGCTTGAGTCCGGCCAGCTTCTCCACCGACGTGCCGCGGCGCACCCCCTCGTCGGCCGTCACCGGCGGCCCCTCACCCGGGAAGACCGGCACGACCTGGGCGTCGAACGCACCGGTGTCCTGTGCGGCCGCGGCGAGCTCGTGCGACCGTACGGAGTACTCGTCGAGGCGGGTGCGCGAGAAGCCCCACTTCTGGGCGATCAGTTCGGCCGAGATGCCCTGGTTGAACGAGAAATCGTCGTATCGCTCGAAGACCTTGGGACCGTAGGGCGTTCCGGTCGCGCGGGCGGCCCCGAGCGGCACCCGGCTCATCACCTCGACACCCCCGGCGACCACGACGTCCTGCTGGCCGGACATCACCGCAGCCACGGCGAAGTCGATTGCCTGCTGACTCGATCCGCAGGCGCGGTTCACGGTCGTGCCGGGGATCCGTTCGGGCCAGCCGGCGGCCAGCACGGCGTAGCGGCCGATGTTGCTCGACTGGTCGCCGACCTGGGAGACGCAGCCCCACACGACGTCGTCGACGACATCGGGTTCCAGGCCGGCGCGCAGCATCAGCTCGTTGAGCACCAGCGCCGACAGATCGGCGGCGTGCATGCCGGACAGCCCGCCGTTGCGCTTGCCGACGGGGGTGCGGACGGCCTCGACGATCACGGTCTCGCGCATGATGGCTCCTCTCGACTACGCGTAGGCGGGCCCGATCGCGCCCTGCTCGCGCAGCGCCGCGATCTCGCCGGCCGACATTCCCAACCCGCTCAGTATCGCGTCGGTGTGCTGGCCGAGCCCCGGCACCGCACCCATCGGCTGTTCGAAGCCTTCGACGACCGGCGGCGGCAACAGCGCCGAGATCTCGCCGTGGGGCGTCTCGATGGTGCGCCAGCGGTCGCGGGCGGTCAGGTGTGGGTGCGCGACCACCTCACTGGGCACGTTGTAGCGGGAGTTGCCGATGCCGGCGTCATCGGCCGTCTTCTGGATGTGGGCCAGATCGTGTTCGGCACACCATGATCCGATCGCCTCGTCGAGGACGTCGCGGTGCGCGACCCGAGCGGCGTTGGTGGCGAAGGCAGGGTCTGCGGCCAGGTCCGGGCGGTCGATGATGTCGCGGGCCAACCGCTGCCATTCGCGGTCGTTGGTGGTGCCGAGCACGACGGTGTGCCCGTCGCGGGTGCCGTAGGCCCCGTAGGGGGCGACCGCGGGCGAGCTCATGCCCAGCGGCTGCTGGTCGACGCCGGAGTGCTGGGTGTAGGTCAGCTGGTAGCCCATGATGTCGGTCATGGTGTCGAACAGGCTGACCGCGACTGCCGGCGCCGGTGCCGCACCACGCCGGCCGCGGGCATAGAGCAGCGTGACGATCGACAGCGCGGCGTACAGGCCGGTCGAGATGTCGGCCACCGGCGGACCGGGTTTGGCCGGCAGCCCGGGGTGGCCGGTCACCGCGCACGCCCCGGACTCGGCCTGGATCAGCAGATCGTAGGCGCGCTTGTGCGAGATCGGGCCGCCCGCACCGTATCCGTCGATCTCGACGGGGATCACGCCCGGATGGCGGTCCTTCAGGTCGGCGGCGCCGATGCCCATCCGGGCCGTCGCGCCGGGCGCGAGGTTGGACACCAGCACGTCGGCGCGGTCGAGCAGCCGGTGCAGCACCGCCATGCCCGCGGGCGACTTGAGGTCCAGTGTGAGGGACTCCTTGCCCCGGTTGACCCACACGAAGTGGGCGGCCTGACCCTTCACCACGTCGTCGTAGTACCGGGCGAAGTCGCCGCCGGCGGGGTTCTCCACCTTGATCACCCGGGCGCCGAAGTCGGCGAGCACCCGCGTGCACATGGGCGCGGACACCGCCTGCTCGAGCGTCACGACGGTGATGCCGGCCAACGGCGCCTCGGATGAGTCGGTCATCACATCACCATGCCACCATCCACCGGTAGCACCTGACCGGTGATGTAGGAGGCGGCGTCGGACGCCATGAACACGAACGCGCCGGCCACCTCCCCGGGTCCCGCCCACCGTTTGAGCGGGATCCGGTTCATCATGTTGGCGGCGAACTTCTCATTGGTGCGGATGGTCTCGGTCATCGGCGTCGCGGCCAGCGGGGCGAGCGCGTTGACCATGATGTTCTTCGGAGCGAGCTCACGCGCCAGCGATTTGGTGAACCCGATCAGTCCGGCCTTGGCGGCCGAGTAGTTCACCTGGCCCAGGGTGCCGGTGAGGCCCGCTGCCGAGGTCACGTTGATGACCCGGCCGGTGCCGTCGGTCGGGATGTGCGGCAGCGCCGCCTGCGTGCAGTGGAACGTCCCCATCACGTGCACGTCGAACGTCAGCCGAAACGTCTCTTCGGTCAGCTTCGGGAACATCGCCGGCGAGGTGACGCCGGCGTTGTTGACCAGGATGTGCAGTGCGCCCCCACCGAGGCCGGCCGCCTGCTCGGCGGCCGCGTCGGCGGCGGCCCGGTCCCCCACATCGAGCGGGCAGGCGTCGGCGCTCCCCCCGGCGGCGCGGATGCGGTCGGCGACGGCCGCCGC
>NZ_SPQO01000063.1 GCF_004570325.1 Mycobacterium sp. PS03-16
GCCCGGCGCCGGCCGGCGGCGCCGGTTCCGCCGCGCTGCGCGGGGTGACGCTGGAGTGCGCGGCCGACGGTTCGGCCGTCGACGTCGCGCCCGCGCTGGCCGGGCGGACGGTGGTGCTCAACCTCTGGGCGTACTGGTGCGGTCCGTGCGCGGACGAACTGCCCGCGATGCAGGAGTACCAGCGCCGGGCCGGCGACGAGGTGACGGTGGTGACCGTGCATCAGGACGAGAACGAGACGGCCGCGCTGCTGCGGCTGGCCGACCTCGGGGTGCGGTTGCCGACCCTGCAGGACGGGCGCCGCCTGGTCGCTGCGGCGCTCGCGGTGCCCAACGTCATGCCTGCGACGGTGGTGCTGAGTCCGGACGGTAGCGTGGCCGGGATCCTGCCGCGGCCCTTCACGACCGCCGACGAGATCGAGACAGCGGTCGATCAGACGATGGGAGAGCCGGGGTGAGCTCCACGCGCGACGGGCACCGGCTGGTGCCCGACGCCGCACCGGCCTGGCTCACCCCGCTGGTCGACAACACCGACCGGGTGCCGCGCGCCTACCGCCGCCGCGTTCCCCCTGATGTGCTCGCGGCGCTGACCGCGGCCAACGCGACGGCCACCGTGACGGGCAGCAAGCGCGACGCCGCGGTGCTGGTGCTGTTCTCCGGGCCCGGCGACGAGGCGGGCGGCGATCTGCCCGACGACGCCGACCTCCTGGTGACCGTCCGCGCGTCCACGCTGCGCCACCACGCCGGGCAGGCCGCGTTCCCGGGTGGCGCCACCGACCCGGACGACGACGGCCCGGTGCACACCGCGTTCCGCGAGGCCACCGAGGAGACCGGCCTGGACACCAGCCGGGTGCATCCGCTGGCCACGCTGCAACGCATGTTCATCCCGCCGTCGGGCTTTCACGTGGTGCCGGTGCTGGCGTATTCGCCGGATCCCGGCCCGGTGGCCGTGGTGGACGAGTCGGAGACCGCGATCGTGGCCCGGGTGCCGGTGCGGGCATTCGTCAACCCGCAGAACCGGTTGATGGTGTACCGCGACGCCAATTCCCGCCGGTGGGCCGGCCCGGCGTTCCTGCTCAACGAGATGCTGGTGTGGGGATTCACCGGTCAGGTCATCTCCGCGATCCTCGACGTCGCCGGGTGGGCCGTGCCGTGGAACACCGACGACGTGCGCGGACTCGACGAGGCAATGGCGCTCGTCGGCGATCACGGCAGCTACGGTGAACCTCAACAATGACACCCTCTCAATGGCTTGACCTCCTCGTCCTCGCCGTCGCCTTCGTCGCCGCCATCTCCGGCTGGCGTTCGGGCGCGCTCGGATCGCTGATGTCGTTCATCGGCGTGGTGCTGGGCGCGGTGGCGGGCGTCCTGCTGGCCCCGCACGTGGTCGACCACATCAGCGGGCCGCGCACCAAGCTGTTCGCGGCGCTGTTCCTGATCCTGGCGCTGGTGGTGATCGGCGAGATCGCCGGTGTGGTGCTCGGCCGCGCGGTGCGCAGCGCGATCCGCAACCGGACGCTGCGGCTGTTCGACTCGATCATCGGCGTCGGACTGCAGATCGTCGCGGTGCTGCTGGCGGCCTGGCTGCTCGCCACCCCGCTGACCTCATCGGATCAGCCGAACCTGGCCGGTGCGGTGAAGGGGTCGCGGGTGCTCGCCGAGGTCGATCAGGTGGCGCCGAGCTGGCTCAAGCAGGTGCCCACCCGGCTGTCCGGACTGCTGGACACCTCCGGCCTGCCCGAGGTGCTCGAGCCGTTCGGCCGCACCCCGATCGCCACCGTCGACGCGCCGGATGCGGCGCTGGCCACCGACGCGGTGGTCGGTGCCACTCGGGGCAGCGTGGTCAAGATCCGCGGCGTGGCACCCGGCTGTCAGAAGGTGCTGGAAGGCACCGGCTTCGTCGTGGCGCCCAACCGGGTCATGTCCAACGCCCACGTGGTCGCCGGTTCCGAAAGCGTCACCGTCGAGGTCGACGGCCAGACTTACGACGCGTTCGTCGTCTCCTACGATCCCAACGCCGACATCTCGATCCTCGACGTGCCCAACCTGCCCGCCGCGCCGCTGACCTTCGTCGGCGACGCGGCCCCGGCGGGCACCGACGCGATCGTGATGGGCTATCCCGGCGGCGGGGACTTCACCGCCACGCCGGCGCGGGTGCGCGAGATCATCGAACTCAACGGCCCTGACATCTACCGCTCCACCACGGTCACCCGCGAGGTGTACACGATCCGGGGGACGGTCCGGCAGGGCAACTCCGGCGGGCCGATGATCAACCGCAGCGGCGAGGTGCTGGGTGTGGTGTTCGGCGCCGCGGTCGACGACGCCGACACCGGCTTCGTGTTGACGGCCTCGGAGGTCGCCAACCAGCTCGCCAAGGTCGGGAACACCGCGCGGGTGGCGACCGGCACCTGCGTCGGCTGAGTCAGCGCCCGTACACCTGGCCGAGGAACCGGCCGAGTTGTTCGTTGGTCTGCGCCGGGGCTTCCTCGTGCCCGTAATGACCGGCGTCATCGAGGGATACGTAGCGGCCGTGCGGGGCGAAACGCTGCGTGCGGTAGACCGGGTCGGCCAGCACGTACGGGTCACAGTCGCCGCGCAGGTGCAGCATCGGCACTGCCAGCGGCCGCTTCATCGCCCGCATGAACCGCCGGCCCTCACCCCGCAGCTGGCTGCGCACGGCCCAGCGCTGGTACTCCAGCGCCGAATGCGCTGCCGACGGGATCTGGATGGCGCGGCGCAGATGGTCCATCGTCTCCGAGAAGTCCTGCGAGGCTTGCCATCTCGGGGTTGAGCGGGCCCGCACCAGGTGCTCGACCTCCGCGCCGTCCTGGCGGGTCAGCGTCCGCTCCGGCCACATCGGCACCTGATAGCGCATCATCGACGGCAGCAGGGCGCGGCCCTGGTCGCGGCGGGTCATCGCGGAGGCGCGCAGCGCGACCGGATGCGGTGAACTGACCACTGCGATCGCGCGCACCACGCGGGGGTGCAGCACCGAGGTCGCCCAGCACACCAGACCGCCGTCGGCGTGTCCGACGAGCGTCGCGGTGCGGTGCCCGAGTGCCCGCACCAGACCCGCGGTGTCACCGGCAAGGGTCCAGCCGTCGTAGCCGCGGGGCGGTTTGTCGCTGCCGCCGTAGCCCCGCAGGTCGACCGCGACGACCCGGGCCCCGGTCAGGCCGGTGAGCTGATGGCGCCACGACCACCAGAACGAGGCGAAGCCGTGCAGCAGGATGACCAGCGGCCGTTCGGTGGCCGGGATGGTGGCGGCCTCGGCCGTGTCGGCCTCGACGACGTGGAAGCGGATGCCGTTGGCGTGAACCTCGAGGTGACGCCAGGGACCGTCGATCCGCACGACCGACGGGTCGGGCGGGGGCATTACCAGCCGGACGGGTCGGTGGCCTTCTGACCGTCGGACAGGGCGACCGCCTTCGGCGTCTTCTCGCCGCCCGGCGTCAGCGCTTCGCGGGTTTCCTTCACCGACTCGATCGTCTCGCGCGGGCCCCGGATTCGGCGCACCTTCAGGTATCCCAGCAGCGCCAGCAGGGCGGTGACCACGACCATGATGCCGAAGACGATGAGGAACGAGGCCCACCGCCACAGCCAGTTGTCCAGCAGTTCGGCGACGAAGAAAAAGAAGAAGAACGTCGAGTAGAACAGCACGACCAGCGCGGCGATGAAGAAGACGCTGCCGGTCAGCCCCTTCTTGACGTCCCGGGTGATCTCGGCCTTGGCCAGTTCGACCTCGGCGCGCACCAACGTCGACACCTGCGAGGTGGCGTCCTTGACCAGATCACCGATCGACGGATCCGGCTTGGGAGCGTGCGGGTCCACCAGCGGAATCGACGTCACGGTTGTGGGCACGCCGTTGTTGCGCTCGCCTCTGCTCACCGACACTTCCTCCCGCTGTGCTGACAGTCGCGGTTCATGTTGCCATGCGGGCTGCCGCTAAACGATTCCGGCCGACGTTAGACTGTGCCGATCACGAGGCGGGTCGGGCTCAATCGATGGGGGAGTGGCATTGCGTACCGGACACCGCCGATGGTCGTGGGCTGTGGCAGTGCTGACCGTCGTGGCGTGCGCGCTCGGCGTGGCGCCGATCGCCGCGGCGCAGGGTCCGGTGGTCCTCGGCGGCGGCTCCGGCATCATCGTCAACGGTGAATCGTTCTGCACGCTCACCACGATCGGCACGGACAACCGCGGCAACCTGATCGGCTTCACGTCCGCACACTGCGGCGGGCCGGGGGCGACGGTATCGGCCGAGGGGGCCGACGCCGCCGGGGTGCTCGGCACCATGGTGGCCGGAAACGACGCGCTCGACTACGCGGTCATCCAGTTCGACCCGCAGAAGGTCACGCCGACCAACACGGTCAACGGCTTTCGGATCGACGGCTTGGGACCGGATCCGTCCTTCGGGCAGATCGCGTGCAAACTGGGCCGCACCACCGGCTATTCGTGCGGGGTCACCTGGGGGCCTGGTGAGGATCCGGGCACGATCGTCAACCAGGTCTGCGGGCAGCCCGGCGATTCCGGCGCACCGGTCACCGTCGACAACCGGCTGGTCGGCATGATCCACGGCGCCTACACCCAGGAGCTGCCGACCTGTGTCATCCAGTACATCCCGCTGCACACCCCGGCGGTGACGATGTCGTTCAACACCCAGCTGGCCGACATCGCCGCCAAGAACCGACCGGGCACGGGGTTCGTCCCGGTCGGTTCCTGACCGCTTCTACTTGCTGGCCCGGATCGCCTCGAACACACTCGGATCCACCAGCGTCGAGGTGTCGCCGAGCTCGCGGCCCTCGGCCACGTCACGCAACAGCCGGCGCATGATCTTGCCGCTGCGGGTCTTCGGCAGTTCGGGCACGACGTGGATCTCGCGCGGCCGCGCGATCGGCGAGATCTCCTTGGCCACCTGCGCGCGCAGTTCGTCGACCATGGTCTCGTTGTCCTTGGCGTGCGATTCGAGGATCACGAACGCGCAGATGCCCTGACCGGTCTGCTCGTCGGTGGCGCCGACCACCGCGGCTTCGGCGACGCCGCTGTGCCCCACCAGCGCCGACTCGACCTCGGCGGTCGAGATCCGGTGGCCCGACACGTTCATCACATCGTCGATGCGGCCCAGCACCCAGATCTCGCCGTCGGCGCCGTAGCGCGCGCCGTCGCCGGCGAAGTACCAGCCCTGCTCGGCGAAGCGCGACCAGTAGGTGTCCTTGAAGCGCTGCGGGTCACCCCAGATGCCCCGCAGCATGGCCGGCCACGGCTGGTCGAGCACCAGGTAGCCGTTGGCCTGCTCACCGTGATCGGTGCCCGGGGCGAGCTGGTTGCCGTCGTCGTCGACGATCTTGGCCGAGATCCCTGGCAGCGGTGTCATCGCCGAGCCCGGCTTGGCGGCCGTCACACCCGGCAGCGGGGAGATCATGATGGCACCGGTCTCGGTCTGCCACCAGGTGTCGACGATGGGGGTCTTGTTGTTGCCGAACGCATCCCGGTACCAGCGCCAGGCCTCCGGGTTGATCGGCTCACCGACGGACCCGAGCAGCCGCAGGCTGGACAGGTCGTGGGCGTCGGGGATCTCGCGGCCCAGCTTCATGAACGTGCGGATCAGCGTGGGTGCGGTGTAATAGATTGTCACGCCGTACTTCTCGATGACCTCGAAGTGCCGGTGCTCGCTCGGCGAGGTCGGCGTGCCCTCGTAGACCACCTGCGTCACACCGTTGGACAGCGGTCCGTAGACGATGTAGGTGTGGCCGGTGACCCAGCCGATATCGGCGGTGCACCAGTAGACGTCGGTCTCGGGCTTGACGTCGAAGACGCATGAGTGGGTGTAGCTGGACTGGGTGAGGTAGCCGCCCGTGGTGTGCATGATGCCCTTGGGCTTACCGGTGGTGCCGGAGGTGTACAGCAGGAACAGCGGGTGCTCGGAGTCGAACGCCTCCGGGGTGTGTTCGGTGGACGCCTTGGGCACCACCTCGTCCCACCACAGATCGCGGCCCTCGGTCCACGGGGTGTCGATCCCGGTGCGCCGCACCACCAGAACGTGCTCGACGGATTTCTGGCCCTCGCAGGCCTCGTCGACGGCCTCCTTGAGCGACGCCGCCTTGCCGCGGCGGTACTGGCCGTCGGTGGTGATGACCAACTTGGCCTCGGCGTCTTCGATGCGCGCCTTGAGCGCGGAGGCGGAGAAGCCCGCGAACACCACCGAGTGCATGACGCCGAGGCGTGCGCACGCCAGCATCGCGACGATGGCCTCGGGCACCATCGGCATGTAGATCGCGACCCGATCGCCGGCCACCAGTCCGAGGTCGGTCAGCGTGTTGGCTGCCCTGCACACCTCGTCTTTGAGCTCGGCGTAGGTCAGCGAGCGGGAGTCGCCGACCGGCTCGCCCTCCCAGTGGATCGCCACGCGGTCACCGTTGCCGGCCTCGACGTGGCGGTCCACGCAGTTGTAGGCCACGTTGAGCTTGCCGCCCACGAACCACTTCGCGAACGGCGCGTCCGACCAGTCGAGGACCTCGGTGAACGGCGTGTCCCAGGAGAGCCGCTCGGCTTGGCGTGCCCAGAACGCGAGCCGGTCCTGCTCGGCCTCGCGGTACAGTTCCTCGGTCGCGTTCGCCTGCGCGGCGAACTCGGCGGGCGGCGGGTAAGCGGACAGGACTTCGGTGTGCGTCTCGGCCATGGGTGTGAGCGTAGTCACCTGCCGCGACGTCCACATTGAGACCTCACATCGTCGCCTGCGGACGGCAGCTCCGATGCGACGAGCGTCGGTCAAATCGAGCCCAGCGGTCGGCTAGCGTGAACGCCCATGACCGATCCGTTGGCGCCACTGGCCGAACTACCGGGGGTGACGGCGGCCGGTGAGGAGGCGCGTGAGGCGCTCGGCCGGGCGCACCGGCACCGCACGAATCTGCGCGGCTGGCCGGCGACCGCGGCCGAGGCGGCCCTGCGCGCGGCCCGCGCCTCGTCGGTGCTCGACGGCGGCTCGCTGCAGTTCAGCGAGGAGGGGGAGCCGGATCCCGTGCTGGCCGGCGCGTTGCGGGTTTCCCAAGCACTCGAAGGTGGCGCCACCGCGCTGGTCGACGTGTGGCAGCGCGCCCCGCTGCAGGCGCTGGCCCGGTTGCACGCGCTCGCCGCGGCCGACCTCACCGATGACGAACACCTGGGGCGGCCGCGGGCGGACGCTGGAGTGGGCCGCCGCCTCGAACTGCTCGCCGGGCTGCTCACCGGCGGTTCGCGCGTCCCGGCCACGGTGCTCGCCGCCGTCGCGCACGGGGAGGTGCTGACGCTGCGGCCGTTCGGCACCGCCGACGGCGTGGTGGCGCGGGGTCTGTCCCGGCTCGTCACGATCTCCAGCGGGCTGGACCCGCACGGTCTCGGCGTCCCCGAGATCTACTGGATGCGGCAGTCGGGGGACTATCAGGCCGCGGCGCGCGGCTTCGCCTCCGGCACTCCCGACGGGCTGACCGCCTGGGTGCTGCTGAGCTGCCGGGCGCTGCACGCCGGTGCCCGCGAAGCCCTCCAGATCGCGGCCGATTCATCGCAGTAGCAACCTGCGGGCAAACGCGAAGCGGGCGGCGTTCCGAATCGAGTTCGGCTCGCCGCCCGCTAGCACGGAGCCCGGTCCCCAAGCGTGCTGTTGGGGTTGCGTGGGTTGACCTCGGCGTCCGTGCGAGGCGACCCGGCTGCGCTCCCACCCAAAGGACCGCCGTCACCGTTCGCTGTTCGCACTTACGCAGGCCCGCAACACTTTTGCCTATTCCGCGGCATGTGCTCCGCGTGGGTGTTCCGGGTTCCGTGCTGGGTCGCCTGGTTCGGGAGATCCACCCTTCTCCTCCGGGTGAACCTTGGCCTCACCGGCTTCCGTGACTCCTTTCTACTCCGTGATGCCCGTCACATCAAGGGTGTCGGGCCCGCGATTCCGGATCGTTACGGCCGGGTCGTCAGCTATCGACCGGTAGCTCACCAGAAGCGGCGCAGCAGCGAGTAGGTCAGCGCCCCCGCGGCCAACGCGCTCATCCCCACCGCGGCGGTGGTCGCGACGGCCGCGCCCGACGGGGCCGGGATCCGGTCGCGCAGCGAAACCGGCTTGGTGAAGGTGAGGACCGGCCACCCGCGGTTGGCGGCCTCCTTGCGCAGCGCGCGGTCCGGATTCACCACGGCGGGGTGGCCGACCGTCTCGAGCATCGGCACGTCGGTGATCGAATCGGAGTAGGCGTAGCAGTGTTCGAGCGCGTAACCCTCGCGGGCGGCCAGCGCCTTGATCGCCTCGACCTTGCCCGCGCCGTAGCAGTAGAACGCGATCTCGCCGGTGTAGCGCCCGTCCTCGACGACCATGCGGGTGGCCATCGCATGCGTCGCGCCCAGCGCGCGGGCGATCGGCGCGACGATCTCCTCACCGGAGGCCGACACCACCACCACGTCGCGTCCGCACAGCTTGTGGTCGGCGATCAGATCGGCGGCCTCGGCGAAGACGAGCGGGTCGACGATGTCGTGCAGGGTCTCGCCGACCACCGACTTCACCTGTTCGACGTCCCAGCCGGCGCACATGTTCGTCAGGTAGGACCGCATCCGGTCCATCTGATCGTGATCGGCGCCCGACATCATGAACAGGAACTGGGCGTAGGTGGATTTGAGAACCGCGCGCCGGTTGAGCAGGCCCTGATCGAAGAAAGGTTTGCTGAAAGCCAACGTGCTTGACTTCGCAATGACCGTCTTGTCCAGGTCGAAGAACGCCGCTGTGCGCACCGGCCGGTCCGTCGCTGCCTGGGGGTGCGCAACGGTCGACGGCAGGGCGGTCCGATCGGGTTCGGTCACCTGGCCAGCATAAACGCGCTCACGTGACATCCAGGGCCCCCGCTGTACAAAATGGCAGATCACGACACGTGGCGTTCGACGCCCTTTTGTCACGAATCGGTTATTACAACGACGCTCGGGACTTGCATTCCGTGGCCGTACCGTGTGTATAGTGGGCGTTACCCGGGTTATGCCGGGTGTGCATCAGCCCGACCCCCCGGGGCTGATACACGACGACCTCCGCCTCCTCCCCCCCTGGCGGGGGTCGTCCCTTTTTGTGGGGTTGCATTCGCAAACCGGATAAATCGCGGTCCGCCCATAACGTTGCCCAAACGGCAATTCCGTGGCCTGTGTCACCGGTTATCCACAGTTGCCAGTTCTTCCACAGCGCGTACGTTCTCGCACCGTCGCGCACCGATTCGGGTCGTGGACACCCGGCACAGTGAGGCCATGCCCGCACCTCCCGGCATCCTGGCCATGCTCACCGACCCGGCGCTGCGCGACGACACCGATCGCGTGGCCGCCGCGGCCGCCGTCCCGGTGATCCACGCCGAGCAGCCGTCGAGCCCGAAGGCGTGGCTCGCGGCGGCCGCAGTGCTGGTCGACGAACCGGCCGCCCGGCGCTGCGCGGGTCGGTTGCCTCGGCGCGACTGGGTGCTGATGGTCTGCCGTGCCGAACCCGCCGCCACGGACTGGGAGGCGGCGATCTCCGTCGGTGCCCAGCGGGTGGTGCTGCTGCCGCGGCAGGAAGCCGAGCTGGTGGTGCTGCTGTCCGACGCGGCCGGCGCGGTCGGCGATGAGGCCGCCCGCGGACCGGTTGCCGCGGTGATCTCCGGGCGCGGCGGCGCCGGCGGCTCGGTGTTCGCCGCGGCGCTCGCGATGGGCGCGCCCGAGGCGCTGCTGATCGACACCGACCCGTGGAGCGGCGGCGCCGATCTACTGGCCGGGCTGGAGGACGCCACCGGCCTGCGGTGGCCGGAGCTGTCGCTGCGCGGGGGACGGGTCGGCTATCCCGCGCTGCGCGACGCGCTGCCCCGCACCGGCGGATTGACCGTGCTGGCCAACGGGCGAGCCGGCTCCGACATCGACGCGCATGCGCTGTCTGCGGTGATCGAGGCCGGCAGCCGGGGCGGCGCGACGGTGGTCTGCGACCTCGCGCGCCGGTCCACCGCGGCGGCCGAGGTGGCGCTGGACGCGGCCGACCTGGTGGTCGTCGTGGCCACCGCCGACGTCCGGACCTGCGCGGCCGCCGCCGCGATGGTGCCGTGGCTGTCGTCGCTCAATGCGAATGTCGGTGTGGTGGTGCGCGGTCCGGCACCGGGTGGACTGCGGGCCGCGGAGGTGGCGGCCTCGGTCGGGCTGCCGCTACTGGCCGCCATGCGCCCGCAGCCGGCGCTGGCGGCGGCGTTGGAGCGGGGTGGTCTGCGGATCCCGCGCCGGTCTCCGCTCGCCACCGCCGCCCGCCGGGTGCTCGGTGTGCTGCGGCACCATCCGGCGGTGGAGGCGGCGTGAGCGCGACGCTGATCGAGCGGGTCCGGGAGCGACTGGCCGCGGAGGCGTCCCCGCTGCACCCGGCCGCGGTCGCAGCGGCCATCCGCGCCGAATCCGGTGGCGTGCTGGGCGACACCGAGGTGCTCACCAACCTGCGGGTTCTGCAGACCGAGCTGACCGGGGCCGGCCCGCTCGAACCGCTGCTGTGCGCCGACGGCACCACCGACGTGCTGGTCACCGCGCCCGACGCGGTATGGGTCGACGACGGGAAAGGGTTGCGGCGCAGCCAGATCCGCTTCCCCGACGAGGCCGCGGTCCGCCGTCTGGCGCAGCGGCTGGCGCTCGCGGCGGGCCGGCGCCTCGACGAGGCGCAACCGTGGGTGGACGGTCAGCTGCACGGTCTGGGCACCGGCGAGTTCGTGGTGCGCCTGCACGCGGTCCTGCCCCCGGTGGCGACCGCGGGGACGTGCCTGTCGCTGCGGGTGCTGCGGCCGGCCAACCAGGACCTCGCCGCACTCATCGCGGCGGGCGCCATCCCGGCCGACGCCGCCGGCCTGCTGCGCGACGTCATCGACGCCCGGCTGGCGTTCCTGGTCAGCGGGGGTACCGGGGCGGGGAAGACCACCGTGTTGGCCGCGGCGCTGGGTGCGGTGCCGGCGCATGAACGCATCGTGTGTGTCGAGGACGCCGCCGAACTGGCGCCGCAGCATCCCCATGTGGTGCGGCTCGTGGCCCGCGGCGCGAACGTCGAGGGCGTCGGCGAGGTGACCGTGCGGGACCTGGTGCGTCAGGCGCTGCGGATGCGGCCGGACCGCATCGTGGTGGGCGAGGTGCGCGGGGCGGAGGTCGTCGACCTGCTGGCCGCGCTGAACACCGGCCACGACGGCGGTGCGGGCACCGTGCACGCCAACAGTCCCGCCGAGGTGCCCGCCCGGCTCGAGGCGCTCGGGGCGGTGGGCGGGCTGGGGCGTTCGGCGCTGCACAGCCAACTCGCCGCGGCTGTGCAGGTGCTGCTGCACGTGGCGCGCGACCGCTCCGGTATCCGGCGGCTCACCGAGGTCGCGGTGCTCGACCGGGGTGCCGACGCCGGGGTGCGGGTGGTCCCGGCCTGGCGCCACGGCAGAGGCCTGGCCGAGGGGGCCGACCTCTTGCGCATGCTGCTGGCCCAACGGGACGGCCGGTGAGTACCGCCGCGCTCGCGCTCGCGCTGGCCGTGCTGATCGGGCCGGCGGATGGGCGGCGACGTCTACCGGGCCGCGCGCCGCGCCGGGCGCAGCTGCCACGGCGCGCGGTGGCGGTGGCCGGATGCGCGGCCGTGGGGGCGGCGCTGTGGTCGGCCGCGCCGACGTCGGTCCTCGTCGCGGCCGCCGCGGTGGCGGCCACGGTGACGGTGCGGGTCCGCAGGAGATC
>NZ_SPQO01000064.1 GCF_004570325.1 Mycobacterium sp. PS03-16
CCGGTCGCTCCCCGCCCCGCGCCCCGGCCGGCTCCCCCGCCCGCCGTCGCGGCCCGGCGGCCACGCCGGCGCCGCCCGTGGGGACGGATCGTGCTGAGCGTGCTGCTCGTGCTCGTGCTCACGCTGGTCGGCCTGGTCGCCTGGGTGGACACCGCGCTGCAGCGCATCCCCGCCCTGACCGACTATCCGGACCGGCCGGCGGCCGGCCGGGGCACCACCTGGCTCCTGGTCGGCTCCGACAGCCGGGCCGGGCTGGACTCCGCGCAGCAGGCCGAACTGGCGACCGGCGGTGAGGTCGGCAGCGGCCGCACGGACACGATCATGCTGGTGCACCTGCCCGGTCTGCTGTCGGACGCGCCCACGACGGTGGTGTCGATCCCGCGCGACTCCTACGTGCCGGTCCCGGGTTACGGCGAGGACAAGATCAACGCGGCGTTCGCCCTCGGCGGCGCGCCGCTACTGGCCCAGACCGTCGAGTCGGCGACCGGCCTGCGACTGGACCACTACGCCGAGATCGGGTTCGGCGGGTTCGCCGCGGTGGTCGACGCGGTCGGCGGGGTGACCATGTGCCCACCCGAGCCGATCAGCGATCCCCTGGCCGGCATCGACCTGCCGGCCGGGTGTCAGGAACTCGACGGCCGCAACGCGCTCGGCTACGTGCGCACGCGGGCCACCGCGCGCGCCGACCTCGACCGGATGGTCACCCAGCGCGAGTTCGTCTCGGCGCTGCTGCAGCGCGCCACCAGCCCCGCGGTGGCGTTGAACCCGCTGCGCTGGTACCCGATGGCGCGGGCGGCGGGCGGGTCGCTGACCGTGGACAGCGGGGCCCACGTGTGGGATCTGGCGCGGCTGGGCTGGGCGCTGCGCGGCGACACGGTGACCACGACGGTGCCGATCGGCGAGTTCACCGGCAGCGACGTCGGCGCGGTGGTGGTGTGGGACAGCGAGGCCGCCGGCCGCCTGTTCGAGGCGCTGCGTTCCGACGCGCCGGTACCACCGGAGGTGCTCAACGCCGGCTGACACGCCGACAGCAAACGAGACCAAGTACTGTTAGCGGCGTCACACCGGGTTAGGGAACCCTCGCCTCAGTAAGGTCGACCTTGGCTGACAACCCCGTCTGACCTGGCCTATCGTGGTGGCATGACCACATCCGGCGCACTCGACACCAAGTTCATCGGCCTGCTTCGCGAACAGATCCGCAGCGAATTCACTGCGGCTCAGCAGTACATCGCGATCGCGGTGTACTTCGACGGTGCCGACCTGCCGCAGCTGGCCAAGCACTTCTACGGTCAGGCGGTCGAGGAACGCAACCACGCGATGATGCTGGTGCAGTACCTGATCGACCGCGACGTCGAGGTGGAGATCCCCGGCGTCGACGAGGTGTGCAACCGGTTCGACGCTCCGCGCGACGCACTGGCACTCGCCCTGGACCAGGAGCGCACGGTCACCGAGCAGATCAGCCGGCTGGCCAGCGTGGCCCGCGAGGAGGGTGACTACCTCGGCGAGCAGTTCATGCAGTGGTTCCTCAAGGAGCAGGTCGAGGAGGTCGCGCAGATGACGACGCTGGTCCGCATCGCCGAGCGCGCCGGTGCGAACCTGTTTCACCTCGAGGACTTCGTGGCGCGGGAACTGGCCGCCGCCGCGGCCGATCCGTCGGCGCCGCGGGCGGCCGGCGGCGCACTGTAAGCGTCAGTCCCGGCCCGCGCCGGTCAGCCCGTTCTGCAGCCAGTCCTTGGTGCGGCCCGGGTGGTTGGTCGCCACCCACGCCACGCCGAGGTCGCGGCAGTACCGCACGTCCTCGTAGTGGTCGACGGTCCAGCAGTACAGCGCGCGGCCCTGGGCGGCGGCCCGGTCGACCAGCTCGGGATGCTCGCGCAGCGTCATGATCGACGGTCCGACCGCCGTCGCGCCCACGGTGGTCGCGGCGCTGCCGCCGAGGTAGCGCGACGTCTCGCCGAGCAGCACCGTCGGCAGCATCGGCGCCGCCCGCCGGATGCGCCACACCGCCGCCGCCGAGAACGACATGACCACGGCGCGGGACAGGTCGGCCGACGGGGGCGCCGCGATGCCGTAGCGGTGCAGCAGCGCCAGCACCTTGTTCTCCACCAGCGCGCCGTAGCGCACCGGGTGCTTGGTCTCGATGAACAGCTTCACCGGCCGGTGCCAGTCCAGCACCAGCTCCACCAGATCCTGCAGCGTGAGCAGGCCCCGCACATCGGCGCCCTCGCCGGGTTTGCAGCTCGCGTGCCACGACCCGAAGTCCAGTGCGCGCAGCTCGGCCAGCGTCATCTCGCTGACCAGCCCGGTGCCCGACGAGGTGCGGTCCACCCGGCGGTCGTGCACGCACACCAGGTGGCCGTCGCGAGTCAGCCGCACATCGCACTCGACGCCGTCCGCGCCTTCCTGCAGCGCCAGCTCGTAGGCGGCCAGGGTGTGCTCGGGCCGGTCGGCGGAGGCGCCCCGGTGCGCCACCACGAACGGATGACCGCCGAGCGTGCCGTCATCCGGGTTCATGAGCCCTATGCTGCCGGGTTCTGCCCGCTGGACTCAACCGGACGGCGCGATTCGCCGTCCGCGTCGCGCGCGCCGGACCCGGTGCCGCGATCGGGGCCCGGGTCGGCCGCGGCTGGGCGACCCGCGTGGCGACCGTCGTCGGGCACCATCACCCAGCGGGTGACCGCGCGGGCCACCGGCGCCCGCTCGAAGCCGAGCACCACCCGGTAGGCCACCAGCAGGGTGGCCAGTGCCAGCAGGTAGGCGACGGTGGTGAGCACGGTGTTGTCGGCGATCCCCTGGGCGTCGGTGGTGAAGCTGGTGGCGATCGAGAACAGCGACACCACGGTGCTGAAGACCCACAGGATCCACCACACGACGATCGGCCGGCGCAGCGTGCTCAGCCGGTTCTCGACGTCGGCCAGCTCGAACGCGTACACCGGCGCGAAGATCAGGTTGACGAACGGCACCAGGCAGCCCAGCCGCAGCGCCCACACGTCGCGCGGGTCCGCCTGGCCGTGGTGGCGGTAGGCCGCGGCGCGGCGCGCCACCAGCCAGTTGGTCAACACGACGAGGCTGGCGATCACACAGAACAGCGCGATCACGCTCATCGCGACGCCGAGCCACGTCGCCGCCCCCGCCACGATCGGGTGCAGCAGCATGCTGCGGTTGACCAGCAGCAGCACGTACCGGATGACGTGGACGAAGGCGGTGACGCCCAGCACCGCCAGGGTGGTGATCAGCGTCCGGCGCACCGTCGTCGCCGACGGCCCGTGCCGGTCCGCCGCCGGAGTCGTGTCCTCGGTATCGAAGTGTTCGACCAGACCCCAGCGCGGGACGGAGGCGTAGCGCGGGGTGGGGCCGAGGGGGCGGCGGCGGGCCCGCGGTGGGGGCGGGGCGCCCGGCCGCACCGCGATCCAGCGATACCCCGCGGGCAGCCGGGGCGGTGCGCCGCCGGGTCCCGGGCCCGCGGCGCGTGCGCTCCACTCCGGTGCGGCGGTGGCGTGGCCGGACGGCGCCATCAGGGCGCCCTGGCACCGCGGACACCACTGCCGCTCGCGGTCGCGCACGTTCCACCGCGTCCCGCAGCGGGAACACACCTGGATCATCCGACCAGCCTAACTGCGTCGATCAGACGGTCCCGGGGCCGCCGCCGTCGGTGATCACCGGCCGGCCGGCGTCCGCCCACGCCTGGATCCCGCCGCTGACGTTGGCGACCCGGTAGCCGTTGCGGGCCAGGTACTGCGCCACCCGCTGGGACCGCCCGCCGAGGTGGCACATGACGTAATAGGTGACGTCCTGGTCGAGGTCGGCCATCCGGCCGGGGATCTCGCCCATCGGCACGTGCACCGCGCCGGCGACGTGACCGCGTTGCCACTCGTCGTGTTCCCGGACGTCGAGCAGTACCGCCGACGGATCGGGCTCCACCGGCAGTCCGGCCACATCCACCTGGGGAACATCGACGTCGTCCATGGAGTCCATGCTGTCACGGGACCGGTCGCGGGGCGGTGGCGGCGGCGAAACAGCAATTGCAGACTTATCCACAGTTTCCACAGGTCTATCCACAGGGCCGCGGGGATGACGATCAGAATTGCGCGCGTTGAGCTGTGCCCTTGCTGCGAGAAACTGTGGATAACCTGACGATCCGCAGACCGGACCCGGCAGGACGGGAAACGCACCGAGCGAAATTCTTAGTAGCGCTAACCGCGTCCGACCGGCGACGGCTGGACCCGTCGGCGGAGTGGGTCGAGCGGGACGAGTGTGCCAGCCGTCGGCGCCCGAACCGGGTAGACACGCCGCGGCATGTCGGCGCCGTCGGGCCGCGGCCGCCGCGATCGGGATGCACCACTCCCGCGTCATGCTGACGCGCCCCGCGGGGGTGGCCGTCCCGCCCGCCGGCCGTCGTCCGCCGTGACCTGCGGTGCGCGGCGGTGACGACCGGGCCGGAGCCGATTTCCGCTGCGTGACACCGGGGGTTATGATCGGCGTCACACGGGGGTAGGCTGTGATGGTTCTCACTGGGGGGTTTAGCGTGAATATGCAGGTCAGGGGTTGTTGATGGCATCTCATTCGATGGGTCCGGGCTCCGCGATGCCGCCGTCGGAATGGCAGTCGTCGGCGAACGTGTACACCCGTAGCCAACTCATGGCGTGCTTGCGGGCCGGCATCATCGCGCTGGTGCTGCTGGGCATCCTGGCTCTCATCGTCCTGTTCTGAATCGGCCCGGCCTGGGTATGGGTGATCGGCGGACGCGCATCCTTGCGGTGCGCGCGGCGATGGAGCAAGGTTGATCTCGATGTCGAGGAACTCGAGCTCCATCAATCACCGATGAGGAAGGAACCCTGTGGCTGAGTACACCCTGCCCGACCTTGATTACGACTACGGCGCGCTCGAACCGCACATCTCCGGTCAGATCAACGAGCTGCACCACAGCAAACACCACGCCACCTACGTGAAGGGCGCCAACGACGCGCTGGCCAAGCTGGCCGAAGCCCGCTCGTCCGGGGACCACTCCGCGATCTTCCTCTACGAGAAGAACCTCGCCTTCCACCTCGGCGGGCACGTGAACCACACCATCTGGTGGAAGAACCTCTCCCCCAACGGGGGCGACAAGCCGACCGGTGAACTGGCGGCCGCGATCGACGACGCCTTCGGTTCGTTCGACGCCTTCCGCGCGCAGTTCACCGCGGCGGCCAACGGCCTGCAGGGCTCGGGCTGGGCGGTGCTGGGTTACGACACGCTGGGCCAGAAGCTGCTGACGTTCCAGCTGTTCGACCAGCAGGCCAACGTGCCGCTGGGCATCATCCCGCTGCTGCAGGTGGACATGTGGGAGCACGCGTACTACCTGCAGTACAAGAACGTGAAGGCCGACTACGTCAAGGCGTTCTGGAACGTGGTCAACTGGGAGGACGTCCAGAAGCGGTTCGCGACGGCCACCGGCGCGGCCAAGGGCATCATCCTCGGCTGACCGGGGATCGCAGACTCTGCACAAGGGGCGCCGCGCGAATCGCGCGGCGCCCCGCTCTCGTTCGCGCCGGGTTCACTCTCCGTTAGCACTCGAGTCGTCTTGCCTGCCAGCGCACCGTTACCGCATGCTGAGGGCACGACCCGTAGGCGTGTCGGCCAGGCGCAACACCTAAGTGGCGGAGGCGGAATGGAGACGGGGTCCGGTCGGGCGATAGAAATCGCCCCATTTCATTCGGGTGGCGCTCTCAAGGGATTCGTGGTGTCGGGGCGGTGGCCGGATTCCACGAAGGAGTGGGCGCAGCTTCTGATGGTCACCGTGCGGGTGGCGTCGCTACCCGGATTACTCTCCACGACAACGATTTTCGGCGTCCGCGAAGAACTCCCCGACGAACCGGAACCCGGCACGGTCGGCCTGGTCCTGGCCGAGGGCACCGTGGTCGGCGAGTCCGCGGTGCCGCCCGGGTATTTCGCCGAGCGCCAGCCGCCCGCGCTGCTGATGCTGCATCCGCCGTCGGAGACCACGCCCTCGCTGCCCGAGTGCAACGGCGCCGCATCGGGGTGCGTGCTGCTGCCCGGGCTGCCGCATCTGGGGCTCGAGCACCGCGCCGCCTGGGTCGAGGCCGAATCGGACGGCACGGTGACGTCGATGGTCAGCCGCGTCGGTGTCGATCCGATCAGCCATCCCGACACCGCCGTATTGGCCATGCTGCTCGCCGCGTGAGGGCCCTCCGACCGGCGGCTTCGCCCCATCCCGCATCGGAGAATACGGCTTCCCGAAATCGGCTGCGCCGCTGGCGCCGTCGGGAATCGGCGGTTATCGTCGTGGCAGTCAGCGAAGGGGAGTAGCCCCGAATCGTCGCGTCGACATACTGGCTCCGCGGAGCCCGGCCGGCGAACCGCACCCTCGGTGGGCGAGACCTTCGACAGGATGCCGGCGCGGCTGTGCGCGCGTCGGCGACATGTCGAAAGGTGTTCGATGCTCGCCGCCGCCCTCGTGAGTCTCGCCGTGGTCTTCGTCGCCGAACTCGGCGACAAATCGCAGCTGATCACCATGACCTACGCGCTGCGCCACCGCTGGTGGGTGGTGCTGTCCGGCGTCGGCCTGGCGGCCATGCTGGTGCACGGCCTGTCGGTGACCATCGGCCACTTCCTCGGCATGACGCTGCCCGAACGCCCGATCGCCTTCGCGGCGGCGATCGCGTTCCTCCTCTTCGCCGCGTGGACGTGGCGCGACAGCCGGCGCGGCGGTGACGACGACGCCGTCCGGGTGGCCGAACCCCGCTTCGTGGTGCTGGCGATCGTGTCCTCGTTCGTGCTGGCCGAACTCGGCGACAAGACCATGCTGGCGACGGTCGCCCTGGCCAGCGATCGGGATCCGATCGGCGTCTGGGTCGGCGCGACACTGGGCATGATCCTCGCCGACGGCGTTGCCATCGTCGTCGGGGCAATGCTGCACAAGCGGCTGCCCGAAGCGTTCCTGCACACCGTGGCCAGCCTGCTGTTCCTGCTGTTCGGACTCTGGATGCTGTTCGACGCCGCACTGGGCTGGCGGATCGTGGCGGTGGCGGTGACCGGGTCGGTGGCCGTGGCGGCGGTGACGGTGGGCATCGTGCGGGCCGTGCGGGCACGGCGCCGGCGGACCGATACGCCGCAGGTTCGCGACACGTCGTCCGAATCCGCCTGAACCCGGTCGCAGCCCGTTCCGTCGCCGGGTGCGACCTGGTCCGCCACGCCGTGGGCGGCGCTGGTTTCGCCGGTTGCTGGGCCCGTCCCGGTACACCCCCGCCGACCCCCTGAACACCGCGGACGCCGCCCCGCCGCCATTCGTCGGTGAGGATTGCTGGCAGTTACCTCGCAGGGAGCTCAGCACAGGGGATGCTACGGAACCGTTATTATTTGCCTCATGGTGTTGGATCGGCAGCTGCCTGAGCAGGCGAAATCGCTGCTCTACGGGGTATCTGCAGCTCCCCGACCCTGCACCAGTCAACAAACCGGCGGTTTGCACTTGGTTCGCGGCACAACTCTCGCTACGATGGTCAGCAAATCCGCCGCTCGTTTAGCCCGCTCGTCCCGCATGTGGAGGTCATTTCGATGAGCAAGACGTTCGCCGCTCGGCTGAACCGCCTGTTCGACACGGTTTACCCGCCGGGTCGTGGGCCGCATACCTCGGCCGAAGTCATCGGCGCGCTCAAGGCCGAGGGCATCACGATGTCGGCTCCCTACCTGTCCCAGCTACGGTCCGGCAACCGCACCAACCCGTCGGCGGCCACCATGGCGGCGCTGGCCAACTTCTTCCGGATCAAGCCGGCCTACTTCACCGACGACGAGTACTACGAGAAGCTCGACAAGGAACTGACGTGGCTGGCGAGCATGCGTGACGAAGGTGTCCGCCGCATCGCCGCACGGTCGGTCGGGCTGTCCCCGGAGGCGCAGCAGGACATCGTGGCCAAGGTCGACGAGCTGCGTCGCAAGGAACACCTCGACGACTGACGGCGTCCCCGCGGCGCCCGGGGCCGGCGAAGCCGGGACTGTTTGCCGCCCCGCCGTCCGGACCGATTCAGCCGCGGTCGAGCGTCCGGTACCGTTCGGCGATCGCCAGTATCCACTCGCGGTCCGAGTAGGCCTCCGGCTGACGCAGCCACCTCAACCCCGGGAAGGCGGCGTGTCCGTCTCCTGCGTCTGAGCGGCCGGCCTCGATCCACCGGGCGAGCGCCTCGGCCTGCCGATGCGGCGGCACCTTGGGCGGCTCCAGATCCGCGACCTCGCTCTCCAGATCGGTGTCCCGGGCGGGCAGCGCGCTCGCCGGGTCCCGCCCGGCGTCGACCGAGGAGCGCATGGTCGCGGCCGTCGCCTCCAGATAGAGAGCGTCGGAGATCAGCGACATCCGCTCGGCCACCCGGAAGACCAATGGGCCGCGTGGCCGCACACCGATACCGATGTCGGGGTGACGGCGGTCGAGCTCGGCGAGTAGCGGCCCGATGACGCGCAGTTCCCGGCGCGCGCCGAACCAGTCCTCGATGCTGGGCAGCAGCGCCCCGATGGCCACCACCACCATGGCGCAGCCGAGCAGCGTCGCCGCGGTCCCGACACCGATTCCCGGGTCCTGCCCCGCCGCACGCAGCAGGAACGTCGCGCTGGCCAACACGATCAGCGCGATGCCCAGGGTGAAGACGAACAGGGCCCGCCCGCGCCGGCTGCGGCTCGAGTTCCGCATCCCCGCCCAGGACACCAGGGACAGCGCCACCAGCACGTAGAGCAGCGGCAGCAGCCACGACGTACCGCCCGAGCCGAGGTTGCGGCGCAGATACTCGTCGGGAGACATCTCCGGCTGCTGACCGGCGGCGAAGAACAGGGCCAGGCTGGCGGCCGCGACCACCACGGCGAGCGCGTACTGCGCCAGCGCGATCTTGCGCGTCGTCGCCGAGGGCCGGGCCGAGGCGACCGTGGTGATCATCACGCAGCTGCCCGCCGCGCACATGATCAGCGCGACCTGGCTGAAGCCCATCGCGATGTTCGGCCACTTGAGCACGGTGTCCACCAGCAGCGTCAGGGGCTGCCAGTTCAGCGCGGCGACCAGTGCGAGATTGCCCAGCGCGAGGATCATCGCGGTGCTGACCAGCGACTGCTTGTTGACCAGCGCCCACCCGATCCGCAGACCGGTTGCCAGGCCGAGCAGTCCGGCGATCACCCAGACGATCAACCAAACGCCTCTCCGAGGCGAACCTGCACGATCGAGGAGCGGTCGCAGGGCAGCCGGCCGAGCCGGTAGATGAGCAGCGCCGCGAAGTCCTCGGCCTCCTGTTCGGCGTCCTCACCGCTGGGCCCCATGCAGCCGGTCCGCTGGTTGAGCATGTACCCGATCAGGTCCGAGCTGGCCACTTCGGTGTTCTGCCGGGCAGCCTCCACCACCGGCATGCCCTCGTGCCCGAGAACCAGGTGTCCGAGTTCGTGGGCGAGGGTGCGGTCCCAGGCGGGCAGGCCCTGCTGGATCAGGAACACGTCGCGGTCGGAGTACTGGCGCCACTGCCCGCACACGCCGGGCGGCAGGTGGGCCATCTTGATGTCGATGGGCCGTCCGCGGTCGGCGCTGACGGCCTGAACGAGGCGCACGAGCGTCACCTCGCCGCGGCGGGGCGCCAGATCGAGCACCTCGCTGACGGCGCGTGTGACGGTGCGGCTGGCGGGCATGGTGTCCCCCTTTCGACGATTGACGTGCTACGGCGGTCCGGGCTGCGCTGGCTACTCCATGAACCGCGCGATGCTCGTGGTCCGCAGGGTCCGGCCGGCTTTCGCCTGCCGGTATCCGACCAGGCCGCCGAGCCCGGTCAGCGCCAGGATTCCCGCCGTCCCCGGCACGGCGACCGCGGCGATCTGGGACACCCCGGCCGTGCGCAGGTACTCGCCGTATCCGGTGCGGTAGGACGCGGGGAGGGCGAGGGGTTCGGCCGGCGCAGCGGGGGCGGCGGGCGGCGTCTCGGGTGGCCGGCCGGCGGGACGCTGGGGGGCACCGCCGCGGGGCCCGGCCTCGGGC
>NZ_SPQO01000007.1 GCF_004570325.1 Mycobacterium sp. PS03-16
CCGGCGGCGGCGGGGGAAGCGGTGCGCCGGGCGGCGGCGGGAGCGGCGCCGGCGGTTGCGCCGGGACGGGCTCGGCCGCGGGCATCGGCAGGAACATGTGGTTGGTGAACTGGTCCTGGTGGGCACCGCCCCCGCCGACCTTGACGCCGCCGCCCTCGCCGGAGGACACCGGCGTGCCGTCGGGCAGGGTGACCGCCGCGTGGCCGCTGTTCCACCCGATCACCAGCGCACCGGGCTGCGACCCGTGCTGGAAGCCGCGGGCGAGCAGTTCACCTTCCATGTTGGCGGTCGTGAACCGGTCGCCGTAGACCGGGCGTCCGGTGGCCGCGTTGCTGACCCACGAGGCGAGACCGGAGCAGTCGGTGCCGGCGGGGGAGTCCCCACCGGAGACGTACGGCGTGCCGGAAACCGAATTGACCAGCGTCAACAAAGTGGCGATAGCAAACATGCGGCGGGACAGTAACAGAGCCGGCGAAGGCCGCCAAAACCGTGAGCTCGCCCATAGGGCTACAGCGATGTGGCACGGCCCACGCCCATGTGATCAGCGTTTACCGGCCCCGCGCGGCCCGCGGTCCGTCTTGATGGACACCGTTCGGCCGTCGACGATTGGCCGACAGCGATCCGTCGAGCCGGGAAACTCGCACCTTAACTGCGGGCATGGCAAACACCGTCCCCGCGCCACCCCAGCCGACCGAGAAGCAGGTCGGGGCGGCGACCGGTAGCCGACGCGCACGGGCCGGCACCGCCCGTGACCCCAGCGTTGACATGCATCCGTAGAGTTGCATATGGTCGGTCAGGCAGCCAGTCGGCTGCGTATGGAGGATCGCGATGGACGAGGTCTTCAAAGCGTTGGCGGACGCCAGCCGCCGCCGGCTCCTCGACACGCTCAACGTCCACGACGGCCAGACGCTGCGAGAGCTGTGCGCCGGCCTGGACATGACCCGGCAGTCGGTCAGCAAGCACCTCGCGGTGCTCGAGGCCGCGGGCCTGGTGACCACGGTGCGGCGGGGTCGGGAGAAACTCCACCACCTCAATGCCGATCCGATCGCCGCGCTCTCCGACCGCTGGATCACCCAGTACGCACCCACCCGCGGGCAGCCGCCGGTCGAGCTCGCCATCGCGACGCCGTCCGAACCCGCGCCCGAACCGCAGGCCTTCTGTTACACCACCTACCTGCGGACCACCCCCGAGCGGTTGTGGCATGCACTCACCGAGCCGTCCACGTCGCGGCGCCACCTGGGCCACGCGGTGGTCTCGACCTGGGAGAAGGGAGCGGCCTACGCCTGGCAGGAGAAGATGCTCGAGATCACCGACCCCGAGCAGATCGTGCTGGAGTCCGATCCCTATCAGCGGCTGGCGTTCCGGTTCCACACCTTCACCCCCGAGGTCGGCGGCGTGTACCGCGGCCTGGGGGCGGACGAGGTGGCGCGGGCAGCCGCCGAGCCCCGCTCGCGGGTGTCGTTCGACATGGCGGTGGTCGACGAGCAGGTCGAGTTGACCGTCGTCCACGACGGCTTTGGCCCGGACAGCGTGGTCGGCCCGTTGATCGCCCGGATGTGGCCACGCAAGCTCGCCAACCTGAAGAGCGGGCTGGAGTTCGGACCGGCCTGACGCCTCAGGCCCGCCGGTGCACGCTGACGGCGTAGTCGCCGCCGTCGTAGAAAACCCGCTCCCACGTCGCCCACCGCTGCACCGGCGTCAGCCCGGCCGCGGCGGCGGCGCGGTCGTAGTCGTCGAGCGACAGCCGGTCGGGACGGATCGAGAAGCCCGCGACCAGCAGCCCGCCGGGGCGCAGCCGACCGGCGAGGCCGGTCAGCACCCGACTCTCGGTGCCGGGCCGGACGAAGATCATGACGTTGCCGGCGAGCACGACGAGGTCGAAGTCGGCGCCGACCCCGTCGGGCGCGGATTCCAGGTCCGCGAGGTCTCCGAGTACCCAGATCAACTCGGGTGCCTTGACTTTCGCGGCATCAAGCATCGCCGGGTCGGCGTCCACGCCGACCACCGCGAACCCGCGGGCGGCCAGTTCCACGGCCACCCGCCCGGTGCCGCAGCCCGCGTCCAGCACCCGCGTGCCGCCGGTGCCGCGCAGCAGGTGCTCGACCAGGTCGGCCTCGCCGTGGATGCTCTGCCCCGATTCGGCGAGCCGCCGCCACCGGGCGTCATAGTCGTCACCGCGGGGCGCGTCGGCGCCCTGCCATCGCGTGGTCACCGGTCGCCGTCGCCGGTGCCGGCGATCAGCGCGGCCACGCTGTCGGCGACCGCGAGGCTGTCCGCGTCATCCGCGGGTTCGTACCGGTCGGCGGCCGCGTCGAAACGGGCGCCGACGATGTTGCCGTGGTCGGCGGCGATCTCGAGGTACTGCACGGCCCAGCCGGCCCCGCCCAGCGTGGCGGCGAAATCGCGGCTGACCCGGGGCGGGACGACGTCGTCGGAGGCGCCGTGCACAAGCGTGATCGGGGTCCGGTCTCCCGACGGTGGAGCGACGATCAGACGGCCGCCCGCGAAGGGATCGGGCGCGGTGAACGCGCCACCGAGGCACACCGCGCGCGCGACGCGGACCCCGTGCTGCGCGGCGGCCAGCGTCAGACCGATCGCGGCCGCACCGCCCATCGACCAGCCCACGACGATCAGACCGTCGGCCGCCCCCGGCTGCCCGGCCGCGAACCGGGCCGACGCCAGCAGGTCCGCCCGGCCGAGATCGTCGGCGTGGGAGTCCCAGTCGGCGGCGACCACCGCAAAGCCGCGCGCGGCGAGCCGTTCGGCCAGTGGGCCGACGGCGGCGCGCGAGTCGGTCTGCATGCCATGCCACAGCAGCACGGTGGGGTGGTCGGGCTCGCCGTAGCGATCGGCTGACCGGCCGGGGGCGTACTCGCACGTGGTCATCGACGCTCCACTTCCCGTGTTGTCCGTGCCGTGCCGTGCCGTCAGAACTGCGGCAGCCGTACCACCTGCACGAAGAACTCGTCGATCTGGCGCACGGCGTTCATGAACTGGTCGAGGTCGACCGGCTTGGTGACGTACGCGTTGGCGTGCAGCTTGTAGCTGCGCAGGATGTCCTCTTCGGCCGAGGAGGTGGTCAGCACCACGACGGGGATGTGGCTGAGGTTCGGGTCGGACTTCACCGTCTCCAGCAGCTGCCTGCCGTCGTACTTGGGCAGATTGAGGTCGAGCAGGATCAGGTCGGGCCGGGGAGCGTCGGCGTACTCGCCGCGGCGGTAGAGGAAGTCCAGCCCCTCCTGACCGTCGTGCGCGACATGCAGCGTGTTGCTGATCTTGTTGTGTTCGAATGCTTCTCGGGTGATCAGCTCGTCGCCGGGATCGTCCTCGATGAGCAGGACGTCGATGGGCCGACTGGACGTGGTCATGATGTGGCTCCTTCCAGAACCGCTTCGGGTTGTTCCTCGACGGCGACGGGCAGGGTCATGCGGAACCTGGTGCCGTCGGTGTAGCTGTTGTCGATCCAGATGGTGCCGCCGTGATACTCCACGATCTTCTTGCACAGCGCGAGGCCGATCCCCGTGCCGCCGTAGGCCTCCCGGCCGTGGAGTCGCTGGAAGATCACGAACACCTTCTGCGAGAACTCTTCGGCGATGCCGATCCCGTTGTCGGACACTGTGAGTAACCACTGACCCGCGCGATCGCTGCCGCCGGGTTCACAGGCGATGACGATGCGGGGCGCGGTGTCGGGCTTGCGGAATTTCACCGCGTTGCCGATCAGGTTCTGCCAGAGCATCGCCAACAGGGTGGGATCACCGAAGATGGTCGGCAGCGGTTCGGCCGGCCGCACGATCTCGGCGCCGGATTCGTCGATGGCCGTGGTGAGGTTGGACAACGCCGCGTCCAGGGCGTCGCCCAGGTCGACCGGCGAGTGAGCGGCGTTGAGTCGGCCCACCCGGGAGAAGGTCAGCAGATCGTTAATGAGCACCTGCATCCGCTTGGCGCCGTCGACGGCGAACCGGATGTACTCGGTCCCGCGCTCATCGAGTTGGTTGCCGTAGCGCTTCTCGAGCAGCTGACAGAACGAGGCCACCTTGCGCAGCGGCTCCTGCAGGTCGTGCGAGGCGACATAGGCGAACTGTTCGAGTTCGGCATTCGACCGGCGCAGTTCGACGGCCTGCTCGTCGAGTTCGACACGCGCGGTGCGGGAGGCCTCGAGCTCGGAGACGATGCGCTGGCGCATGTCCTCGACGTCGGAGGCGATGGCCCGGATGTCGCGGGGTCCGCGCGGCACGATGCGCTCGTCGAAATGCCCTTCGGTGATCCGCCGGCACGACTCGGCCAGCGCCGACAGCGGCCGCACCAGCGCGCCGCGCACGATCAACGCGAGCAGCAGCGCGGTGACGAAGAAGGCGCCGATGATGGCCGCCAGCACCCGATCGCGCCAGGCGCGCACGTCGTCGAGTTCCTGTATACCGACGGTGCGGGCCGCGGCCAGGTCGACGTTCTGCACGTGGAACAGCGCACGGATGTTGTCGAACTCCTCCTTGCCGCGCTGCAGTAGCGCATTGTCGACGGCCGCCCCGGTCCGGCCGTCGCGGACACTCTCGATCAGCGGCTCGGCGTAGCTCTCCCGCCACCGCTCGGCCGCCCCCTCGACGGCGTCGAGGTCGGCGAGCAGATTGCCGCGCCCCTCCACGTGGCCGCGGATCTCCTGCGCGGTCTCCTGCTCGGTCATCAGGCCGTCGTAGTAGGGCTCGAGGAACTGCGGGTCGGCGGCGATCGCATAGCCGCGCACGGCGGTCTCCTGATCGCGCAGCGCTCCCTGCAGCTGGTACGCCGCCACCCGGGCGGGCTGGATGTGATCGATCAGTTCGCGCGACACCGAGTCGGTGCGGGTCATGAGCATCGCACCCGCGACCGAGCCGGCCAGCACGAGCACACCCATCGTCGCCAGGACGACGTTCTGCCAGCCCTGCACGGTGAGCTGGCGCCCCCGGCTCCGGTTGGGAGCGGTCACCGCGTGCGCTCCACCCGCACCACGGCGATGTCGTCACTCAACCCGCCGCGGGACCGGGCGCGTTCCTCGGCACGATCGATCAGCGTCTCGACGAACTGCGAGCCGGGCAACGCGGCCAGCGACCGGGCCAGCAGAAGCAGACCATCCTCACCGAGGCGCCGGTTGCCTTCGCCGGAGTGGCCTTCGAACAGCCCGTCGGTCAGCAGCAGCACACCGTGCCCCTCCGGCAGCTCCAGCTCGTTGAGTGGCCAGTCGCTGCCACCCAGGCCCAGCGCCGGGCCTGCGGGCGGCTCCAACCACTCGACCGTGCCGCCGCCGTGCAGCAGCATGCCGGGATGTCCCGCGCGCACCGCGGTGAAGCTGCGGTTCCTGGGAGAGAAGGCAAGGCTGAGTACCGTGGCGAAGATCCCGCTGCCCTGGCGTTCGGCGCGCAGGATCCGCTCGAGTTGCTGCATGCGCTCGTTGCCGCGCAGCCCTGCGAAGGTCAGCGCCCGCCAGCCGATCCGCAGCGCGACGCCGAGGGCCGCCTCGTCGGGCCCGTGTCCCGAGACGTCGCCGACCATGACGTGCACGGTGCGGTCCGGGGTCTGCACGAAGTCGAAGAAGTCGCCACCGAGCAGCGCATTGGGCCGACTGGGCCGGTACTTGGCGACGATGTCGACGCCCGGATCGTCCATCAGCAGCGGCGAGGGCAGCAGCCCGCGTTCCAGGCGGGCGTTCTCCTGCGCGCGCAGCTGGCTGGCGTGCAGATCCACCGCGGTCAGCTCCGAGCGTTTGCGCTCGATCGCATAGAGCAGCGACCGGCGCAGCATCTCGGGTTCGACGCGTCCCTTGACCAGATAGTCCTGCGCACCGGACGCGACGGCGGACACGCCGTAGTGCTCGTCGATGTGGCCGGTGAGCACCACGATCGGCAGAGTGGGATCCAGATCACAGATCCGGTCGACGGCCGAGGTGCCGTTGGCATCGGGCAGATTCAGGTCGAGTAGGACGCAATCGGGGCGCGACGTCTTGATCTCGCGTTCGGCCAGCGCCATCGACTCCGCCCACCGCAGCCGGATGTCGGCGACGGCGTCGATGATCAACTCCTCGACGAGCAACGCGTCGCCACGGTCGTCTTCGACCAAGAGCACGGACAACGGTTCGGATGGCATGGTGGGAGCAACGCCAGTGTGCGGCAAAGGCCTCAGTCCTGGGTCATGCGGCGCGAGCATCGACAAACCGTCCTTCTCGTGTCATCACCGCGGCCGCGCTGACCTCTGCTTCAGTGATAGCTCTCTGACAATACCGAAGCCTGTTGTCCTGGGCGTCGATCCGGCGACCCGGCACCGCGCCGAGTCGGGCGCCGGCAGGTAGCGTCGACGGCGATCCCACCGTGTCTTTCCGTCCCGCCCTCGCCGCTGTTACGTCGGTACTCGCCATGGTGACCGGCTGCGCGCCGGACGCGGCGCCCCCGCAGGCACCGTCGCCGTCGCCGCCGGCGTCGGCGCCGGCCGCCCCGAGTGCAACGCGCGCCCCGGATCCGGCGCCGCCGCCCGCACCGCCGGTGTCACTCGAGCCGACGGTCACCCCCGTCACCGTGGCCGACCTCGGCGCCACCTGGCGGCCGGGTTGTCCGGTCGGTCCGGAGCGGTTGCGCCGCATCGAGGTGGCGTTCCTCGGCTTCGACAACCGCACCCAGCGCGGCGCGCTGGTGGTGCACGAGGATCTCGTCGGCGAAGTCATCGAGATCTTCGGCGAGCTCTACCGGATGCGCTATCCGGTCGAGCGGATGCGCACCGTCGAAGTCTATCCGAACGCCGACGACGAGCTGTCGATGGCCGACAACAACACCTCGGCGTACAACTGTCGCGGCATCCCGGGGTCGCAGAGCTGGTCGTATCACGCCTACGGCCGCGCCATCGACATCAACCCGCTGATCAACCCGTACATCGACAGCGGTGGCGCCTACCAGCCGGCCAACGCGGGTCCGTATCTGAACCGGTCGCGGATCGATCCGGGGATGCTGCACGCCGGCGATCCCGCGGTGCTCGCGTTCACCGAACGCGGCTGGCGCTGGGGTGGGGACTGGCGCACTCCGAAGGACTACCAACACTTCGAACGGCGCTGACGGCCGATACCGGTTGGCAGGGGGCACACAGGTTTCGGGCGCGCACAGCGGTCCGCACCGCTGCTACTCTCACCTACGCCGCTCGGTGTGTGCAGGCCCGCCATTCGCGTTCGAGGCCGTTGCCACCGAGCCGAACGAGCCAGTCACCAGTCCCTCACGAAACGAGTGTTGTGCGCAGCGGAGAGATCAGGGCCCTGTCCGGGCTGCGCATCGTCGCCGCGGTGTGGGTGGTGCTGTTCCACTTCCGGCCCCTGCTCGCGCAGGCCGCACCGGATCTGGCGTCGGCGCTGGCGCCGCTGCTGGACTGCGGCGCCCAGGGCGTTGACCTGTTCTTCATCCTCAGCGGCTTCGTGTTGACGTGGACCTACCTCGACCGGATGGGTCAGAGCTGGTCGACCCGGGCAACGGTGCGGTTCCTGTGGTTGCGGCTGGCCCGGGTGTGGCCGGTGTACCTGGTGACCATGCATCTGGCCGCGGCCTGGATCATCTTCACCCTCAACGTCGGTCACGTCCCCTCACCCGCGGTGGACCAGCTGACGGCCGTCAGCTACCTGCGTCAGCTGTTCCTCGTGCAGCTGTGGTTCCAGCCGTTCTTCGACGGGTCGAGCTGGAACGGCCCGGCCTGGTCGATCAGTGCGGAATGGCTGGCCTATCTGCTCTTCGGCGCGCTGATCCTGGTGGTGTTCCGGATTGCCCGGGTGACCCGGGCCCGCGGCCTGCTGTGGCTTGCGGTCGCCGCCTCACTGCCGCCGACGCTGCTGCTGCTGGCGACCGGTGAGTTCTACACTCCATGGAGCTGGTTGCCGCGCATCGTCATGCAGTTCACCGCGGGCGCGCTCGCCTGTGCCGCGGTGCGCAAGCTACGGCTCACCACGCGCGCCCGCCAGGGCTTCGGACTGCTGTCCCTGGCGATCGCCGCCACGATGGTCGGCGCGCTCTACTATCTCGACGCCCGCCCGCCCGCGAGCATCCGCGACGCCAGCGGCCTGGTGGACGTGCTGTTCGTGCCGTTGGTGGTGACGCTCGCCGTCGGCGCGGGCACGCTGCCGCGACTGCTCTCGGCCCGGCCGATGGTGTATCTGGGGCACATATCGTTCGGCCTGTACATGGTTCACGAGCTGGTGCACACCGCGTGGAACTGGGCGGCGGTGCAGTTCGAGATCACGCTGACGCCGGGCATCGCGGCGCAGGCGGTGGTGCTGGGCCTGCTGGCGGTGTCCACAGTGGGGGCGGCGGTGCTCTACCACGTCGTCGAGGAGCCGGCCCGGTTGTGGATGCGCCGGATGGTCGACGTCCGCGACTCCGGCACCGGCCCTGGTTCATCGCTGCCGGAAGCGCGGGCCGAGCGGGGCGAGCCGCTCGCCGTGCGCGCGGGCTGAGTCGGTTTCGTGATCGTCACGCGAGCAAGCCGAGCTGTTGCGGTCCCGGCGCGGCGACATAGGCTCCTCAGCATTGTGTGTGCGGCGTCCCGATGCCGTCGAACGGGGAGGTAGCGGTGAGTCGCCTGGTCACGCTGGTGCTGTCGGTTGCGCTGCTGGTCGGTCTCGTCGTCGGCCGCCCGGTGCCGCACCGCGACGACCCCATGGTGACCCTGCAGTACTCGGGCTATCGCGTGGCGGTGGTGGGGGATTCCTACACCACCGGCAGCAACGAGGGCGGTGAGGGCAACCGCGGATGGGCGACGCTGGCCTGGCAGTCACTGGCCCGCCAGGGCCTGCCGGTCCGGGCCGACGTGGCCGCCGAGGGCGGCGCCGGCTACGGCGTTCGCGGCAACCGCGGCAGTGTCTTCGAGGACCTCACCGCCCGCGCCGTCTCGCCCGACGACCAGCTGGTGGTGTTCTACGGCTCGCGCAACGACCAGCCCGTCGAGCCGGCACTGCTGTCGATCATGGTGTACGGCGTCTTCCAGTCGGCCCGGCGCACCGCCCCGAATGCGCGGCTGCTGGTGATCGGCCCGCCGTGGCCGACCGCCGACCCGCCCGAGGCCATCACCCGCATCCGCGACACCCTGCGCTATCAGGCGCGGCTGGCCAACGCCACATTCGTCGACCCGCTCGCCGAACGGTGGTTCGTCGACGAACCGCAGCTCATCGGCGCCGACGGCGTGCACCCGACCGATGCGGGGCACGTCTACATGGCGGACAAGATCGCCCCGCTGATCGCCGCCCAGCTGGCCCGTCGGATCTAGACACCGCCGATGAAATCGGCTTCATACACCGCCGATGAAATCGGCGACGAGTCGCCCGAGTTCCGCCCCGCACTGCTCCTGAACGAAATGCCCGGCGCCGGTGATCACCGGATGCTCGAGGCCGCGGGCGCCCGGCACGCGCTCTTGGAACACCCGGTCCCAGCCGCGGGTTGCGGGGTCGCCGTCGGAATAGGCGGTCAGGAACGGCCGGTGCCACTGCTCGAGCACCGCCATGGTGGCCCGCCCGATCTTCGCGCCGGGATCGCTGCGGGTCAGCGGGACCAGTGCGGTGAGCTGGCGCAGCCCGGCCTTGTAGGCGCGGTCGGGAAACGGGGCGTCGTAGGCGCGCAGCACGTCTTCGGGAAGGGGTCCGGCGACGGCGTCGAGGAAGACGCTGGCGGTGATGTCGGGGGAGCGCTGGTAGAACGCCACGTAGTCGAGCAGCGCCTCCTCGTGCAGGACGCGGCCGTCGCCGACGCCGTGGTGCGCCCAGGTCAGCCGGTCGGCCAGACCCGGATCGCAGGTGTGCAGGATCGTGTTGGTGGCGACCACGCCGGCGAACCGGTCCGGGTCGCGGGCCAGCACACTGAGCCCGATGGGGCCACCCCAGTCCTGCGCGACCAGCGTGACATCGCGCAGGTCGAGCGCGGTCACCAGCGCATGCATCCAGTCGACGTGGCGGGCGAAGGTGTAATCGGTGGGGTCGGCGGGTTTGTCCGATCGGCCGAAGCCGATGTGGTCGGGGGCGATGACGCGCACCCCCGCCGCGACCAGCACGCCGATGACGTCGCGGTAGAGGTAGGACCAGGTGGGTTGGCCGTGCAGCAGCAGGGCCACCGGCCCGTCAGGTGGACCCTCGTCGACGAAATGCATGCGCACTGGCGGCAGTGTGCGCGTGCTCACCTGCCGGTAGTGCGGTGCGAACGCGTATCCCGGCAGACCGGTGAAGCATTCGTCGGGTGTCCGCAGGACCTGCATCGCATCGCTCCCCTCGGCGGGTGTCGCGGTCAATCTTGCACGGCCTTGGCCACCGCTACGCATACGGTCAGCCAACCGCCGTCGGGTGGGCCGGGCCGGGTCAGCTCCCACACGGCATTGGTCATCATCCGGATGACCACCCAGGCGCGGGCGCGGGACTCGTCGAACTCCGCCGCGTCGACGAGGGCGTAGAACCGTCTGCGCACCCCGTCACGCACATCGCCGGCCAGCTCGTCCCAGCGGTTCCACAGCATCGGCGCGACCTCGTAATGCGGGTCGCCGTTGAGCGGCTTGGGATCGATCGCCACCCACGGATCTCGTTCGGCGGCGAGCACATTCGCGTAGTGCAGGTCAGTGTGGATGAGTGTGCCGGTGCTCGCGGGGTCGCTCCGCAGGTCGCCGGCGAGCCCGACCGCCTGCTCGACGAGCCGGTGGGGCAGCGGCGCGCCGCGCGGCAGCCCGGCCAGCAGCGCGGTCCACGTGTCGAGCGCGGCGGTCAGCGTCCGCAGCTGCGGCAGCGCGGGCACGTGCAGGCGACGGTAGAGTCCGGCCACCACGTCGCACGCCGCGACGTCCCAGAGCTCGGTCAGGTCGCGGGGTGCCAACCGCTCGAGCAGCAGTGCGCGCCGGTGCGGCTGGGCGCTGAGCAGCCGCACCGCGCCGACGCCGCCCCACCGG
Organism: Mycobacterium sp. PS03-16; assembly: GCF_004570325.1. Classification (GTDB taxonomy): domain Bacteria; phylum Actinomycetota; class Actinomycetes; order Mycobacteriales; family Mycobacteriaceae; genus Mycobacterium. The sequence continues at coordinate 10,915 of NZ_SPQO01000007.1, forward strand.
CGCAGCGCGAGGTGTTCGTGCTGCGAATCGTCCTCGGGGAAGCCCAGTTTGAGTACGGCGGCCTGACCGGACGGGGTGCGGACCGGCAGCACCAGCGAGCTCTCGCCGTGGGTGGGCGCACCGTCGGGACGCAGCTCCCACTCCCGCATCTGGCGTTGCGCCTCGGCGGGCAGCCCGTCGAGCCACTGCCGCCAGTCCGGTCCGCGAACCGCCATGGCGCGCAGCGTGTCTGGGAGCTCGATCATGTCTGCGCAACGCGAGACACCCCGCGAACCGGGCGGCGGTTCGCGGGGTGTCCCGGTGATGACGGTGTGACTGCTACTTCTCCAGATCGAACCGGTCGTTGTTCATGACCTTGACCCACGCGGCGACGAAGTCCTCGACGAACTTGCCGGCGCTGTCGTCCTGCGCGTAGACCTCGGCGATGCCGCGCAGCACCGAGTTCGACCCGAAAACGAGGTCGGCGGCGGTGGCGGTCCACTTCGCCGCACCGGTGGAGCGGTCGCGGCCCTCGTAGACGTTCTCGGTGGCCTCCGACGGCTTCCACTGGGTCCGCATGTCCAGCAGGTTGACGAAGAAGTCGTTGGTCAGCAGGCCCGGCCGGTCGGTGAACACGCCGTGCTTGGTGCCGCCGTGATTCGCGCCGATCACCCGCAGACCGCCGATCAGCGCGGTCATCTCCGGAGCGGTCAGGTTCAGGAAGTACGCCTTGTCCACCAGCAGCTGCTCGGCCGGCGTCTTGTCACCGGGCCGGGCGAAGTTGCGGAACCCGTCGGCCTTCGTCTCCAGGACCGAGAACGACTCGACGTCGGTGTCCTCCTGTGAGGCGTCGGTGCGCCCCGGTGCGAAGTACACGTCGATCTCGTAGCCGGCGTCGCGCGCGGCCTTCTCGACCGCCGCCGACCCCGCGAGCACGATCAGGTCGGCCAGCGAGATCTTCTTTCCGCCCGTCGCCGAGCTGTTGAAGTCCTGCTGGATGCGCTCGAGCACCGGCAGCACCCGGTCGAGCTCGGCCGGCTCGTTGGCCTCCCAATTGCGCTGCGGCTGCAGCCGGATCCGGGCGCCGTTGGCCCCGCCGCGCTTGTCGGTGCCGCGGAAGCTCGACGCGGACGCCCATGCGGTCTTGACCAGCTGCGCGACCGACAGGCCGGAATCCAGCAGCGTGCTCTTCAGCGAGGCGATGTCGGACTCGTCGACCAGCGCGTGGTCCACGGCCGGCACCGGGTCCTGCCACAGCTGCGGCTCGGCCACCCACGGGCCGAGGTAGCGGCTGACCGGGCCCATGTCGCGGTGCATCAGCTTGTACCACGCCTTGGCGAACGCCTCGTTCATCTCCTCGGGGTGGTCCAGCCACCGCCGGGTGATCTTCCCGTAGATCGGGTCGACCCGCATCGAGACGTCGGTGACCAGCATCGTGGGCTTACGCGGCGGCCCACCGAACGGATCCGGGATGGTGGCCTCGGCGTCCTTGGCCTCGAACTGCCAGGCGCCCGCGGGGCTCTTGGTGAGCTCCCACTCGTTGCCGTACAGGATCTCGAGGTAGCCGTTGCTCCACTGCGTCGGCGTGCCGGTCCAGACGACCTCCAGGCCGCTGGTCACGGTGTCGTTGGCGTTGCCGGACCCGAACGGGCACTTCCAGCCCAGACCCTGATCCTCGATCGGAGCGCCCTCGGGCTCGGGGCCGACGTTGACGTCGGCGGCGCCGTGCGTCTTGCCGAGGGTGTGGCCGCCGACGATCAGCGCCGCGGTCTCCTCGTCGTTCATCGCCATCCGGCCGAAGGTTTCGCGGATGTCGTGTGCGGCGGCCAGCGGATCCGGCTTGCCTTCCGGGCCTTCGGGATTGACGTAGATGAGGCCCATCGTGGTGGCGCCGAACGGCTCGGCGAGCTCACGCTTGTCGCTGTCGTTGGTGCCGTTGTAGCGCTTGTCGGTGCCCAGCCAGGTGTCCTCCTGGCCCCACAGCATCTCCTCGGGCTCCCAGATGTCCTCGCGGCCGAACGCGAAGCCCATGGTCTGGAAGCCCGACGACTCCAGCGCGGCGTTCCCGGCGTACGCGATCAGGTCGGCCCAGGAGATCTTGTTGCCATACTTCTGCTTGATCGGCCACAGCAGGCGGCGCGCCTTGTCCAGGTTGGCGTTGTCCGGCCAGCTGTTGAGCGGGGCGAAGCGCTGGCTGCCCTGGCCGGCGCCGCCACGGCCGTCGAAGATGCGGTAGGTGCCCGCGGCGTGCCAGCTCATCCGGATGAACAGGCCGGCGTAGCTGCCGTAGTCGGCGGGCCACCAGTCCTGCGAAGTGTTGATGACATCGATGACGTCACGCTTGAACGCCTCGACGTCGAGCTGGGCGAACGCCTCGGCGTAGTTGAAGTCCTCGCCGAGCGGGTTGCCCTTCTCGTTCTGCTTGTGCAGCACCGACACGTCGACCTGCTCGGGCCACCAGTCCTTGTTGGTCAGCGGCGCATGAGCTTTGGGTTCGGGCGAGTCGATGATCGGGTTCTCGGACTCGCTGTGGCTGTGGGTCTCGCTGTCGGAGGCGGGCGGGCGGGCGTCGGAGGTGTCGGACACTGTGTTTCCCTTCATATTCCGTACATCATTCGAGTGATGGGGCTGTGATCACGGATGTGATCAGGGATGTCGTTGGGTGGAGCAGTCTGGGCAGAAGCCCCAGTAGATGACCTCGGCCTCATCGAGGACGAAGCCGTCGAGCGCGTCGTGATGCGAGGGGGTCAGACAGGGCGCCTCCCCGACCGCGCAGTCCACGTCGCCGATCTTGCCGCATGCCCGGCACACCACGTGGTGGTGGTTGTCGCCGACCCGGGTCTCGTAGCGTGCTACCGAGCCGGACGGCTGGATCCGCCGGATCAGGCGAGCGCCGGTGAGTGCGTGCAGCACGTCGTAGACCGCCTGGCGGGACACCTCCGGCAGCGCGGCGCGCACGGCGGCGAAGATCGTGTCGGTGTCGGCGTGCGGATGGGCGTGCACCGCTTCCAGCACGGCCACCCGCGGACGGGTGACGCGCAGATCGGCGCCCCTCAGCTGGTCCACGTACTCCGACGACACGACAGCCATATCACTCCTTTTTCTGGAATTAGTCAAGACTTGGCGCCCAGCATGTCGTTCCGCGGGAGCCGACCCGCAGGCCGGTTGGACGAGCTGAACCGTTCTGCGCCTTACGAACTCGGCCGCCCGCGGTGAGCGGAACGCGAAATCGGCAGCGGATCGGCGATTCGGTCGGGCGCCGCACCGGCCCGTGACTAGGATCACCGCGTGGCGAAATTGGAGCTGTCCCGCGAGTTGACGCTGAGTCCGGAGGACGCCTGGGCGCACGCGTCGAACCTCTCGGAGATGGGGGACTGGCTGGTGCTGCACGAGGGCTGGCGCAGCAAGCTGCCGGACGAGCTCACCGAGGGCACCACGATCGTCGGCGTCGCGGGCGCCAAGGGCATGCGCAACCGGGTCACCTGGACCATTCAGCGACTCGACCCGCCCGAACTGCTCGAGGTGAAGGGCAAAGGGGTCGGCGGCACCAAGTACGGACTGACCATGGCGGTGCGTCCGACCACGGGCGGGTGCGCCTTCACCGTCACCCTCGAACTCGGCGGGGCGCCGCTGTTCGGACCCATCGGCGCGACCGCGGCGCGCGCCGTCAAGGGCGACATCGACCGGTCGATCCAGCGCTTCGAAGAGCTCTACAGCTGACCGCAGACCCGAGGCGAACAGTCCCCGACATGGCCGACCCGACCGCCGCCGACCCGCCGCGCGCCGACCACGCCGAGCTGATGCGCCGGCGGGCGCTGACCGAGGACGCGGCCCGACCGGACGCGGTCGAGCGCCGTCACGCCGCCGGACACCGCACGGCGCGCGAGAACATCGCCGACCTGATCGATGCCGGATCCTTCGTCGAGTACGGCCGCTTCGCCGTTGCGGCACAACGGCAACGGCGGGAGGCGGTTGACCTGATCGCCCGGACGCCGGCCGACGGGCTGGTGGCCGGCACGGCCCGCATCGACGGCGCCCCGTGCGCGGTGCTGTCCTACGACTACACGGTGCTGGCCGGTACTCAGGGCGCCCTGGGCCACCGCAAGAAGGACCGGTTGTTCGACCTCATCGAACGGATGCGGCTCCCGACGGTGTTCTTCGCCGAGGGCGGCGGGGGACGCCCCGGGGACACCGACGTCCCCACGGTGTCCTCCCTCGACGTGCGCGCCTTCGCGCTGTGGGCCGGTCTGTCCGGGCTGGTGCCGCGGATCGCGGTCGTCAACGGCCGGTGCTTCGCGGGTAATGCGGTGATCGCCGGCTGCGCCGATCTGATTGTCGCGACCACCGGCACATCGATAGGCATGGGCGGACCGGCGATGATCGCGGGCGGGGGACTGGGCGACGTGGCACCCGACGCGGTCGGGCCGATCTCGACGCAGGAACCCAACGGCGTGGTCGACGTCGTGGTCGACGACGAGGCCCAGGCCGTCGCCGTGGCCAGGACGTTGGTCGGCTACTTCACCGGACCCTGCGCACCGGGACCCGTGCCGGACCAGACCCTCTTGCGCGCAGCGGTGCCCGAACGCGCCCGACGCGCCTACGACGTCGCCCCGATCATCCGGACGCTCGCCGACGAGGGATCGGTGACGATGCTGCGGCCGCGGTTCGCCCGCGAGATGGTCACGGCGTTCGCGCGCATCGAGGGCCACCCGGTCGGCGTGCTCGCCAACGACACCCGCCACATGGCCGGCGCGATCACCGCGGCCGCGGCCGACAAGGCGGCCCGCTTCCTGCAGTTGTGCGACGCCTTCGAGATTCCGGTGCTGTCCCTGGTCGACTGCCCCGGCTACATGGTGGGCCCGGCCGCGGAGGCGGAGGCCCTGGTGCGCCGCGGATCCCGCCTCCTGGTGGCCGGCGCGGCCCTGCGGGTGCCGCTGGTGGCGGTGGTGTTGCGCCGCGGCTACGGCCTGGGCGCGCAGGCCATGACCGGCGGGGGACTGCACGAGCCGCTGCTGACGGTGGCCTGGCCCGGGGCGCATCTGGGTCCGATGGGTCTGGAAGGCGCGGTGCGGCTGGGGATGCGCAAGGAACTCGAGGCCATCGCCGATCCGGAGCAGCGTGAGGCCGCGGTACGGGACGCCACCGCCGCGGCGCAGGAGCACGCGCAGGCGCTGAATGCCGCGTCGATGTTCGAGATCGACGACGTCATCGATCCCGCCGACACCCGCAGCGTCGTCGTCGCCACGCTGGCCGCCGCGTGCGGCGCTCCCCGTGAACGCCGCACGCCGCGCTTCGTGGACACCTGGTGATTGACCGGCAGGTCCAGGGGTAACCGGTAGGCCGTGCCAGAGACACTGACAGTCCTCGATCCCCGCACCGGCGACGTCGTCAGCCGCGTTCCCATCGCCGACGCCTCGGCCTGTGACGAAGCGGTCAAGCGGGCACGCGCAGCGGCCCCGGGATGGGCCCGCACACCGGCCGCCGAACGCGCCGCCGCGCTCACCGCGGCCGCTGCGGCGGTGCGGGCGGCCGCCGACGAGTTGGCCGAACTCAACGAACGCGAGACCGGCAAGTTGCGCACCGACGCCGCAGGCGGTGTCGAGGCCGGCGCCGGCACGCTGGTGCAGTACGCCGAACTGGGCCCGCTGCACCGCGGCCGGAGCCTGCACGGCGGGTGGTCGGCCACGGACCTGATGGTCCCCGAGCCGCGCGGCGTGGTGGCGGTGCTGACACCGTGGAACGATCCGGTCGCCGTGGCGGCCGGACTGCTCGGCGCGGCGTTGGTGACCGGAAACACCGTGGTTCACAAGCCGAGTGAGCGCTGCCCGGCGACCGGCCGCCGCTTCGCCGAACTGCTGGCCGAACAGTTGCCCGACGGCGTGTTGGAGATCGTCGACGGGGACGCGACGGTCGGGGCGCGCCTGACGGCCGCCGACGACGTCGACGTGGTCGCCCATGTCGGCAGCAGTGCGACCGGACGAGAGATCGCGCGGACCTGTGCGGAGCGCGGCGCGAAGGCCGTCCTGGAGAACGGCGGCAACGATGCGCTGATCGTCGACGCCGGGGTGGACCCACGGTGGGCCGCCGAGCAGGCGGCGGTGGGCGCCTTCGCCAACGCCGGTCAGATCTGTGTGTCGGTGGAACGCATCTACGTCGTCGAAGAGGCGGCCGGCGGGTTCGTCGACGCGCTGGCCGGTCAGGCCCGCGAGTGGGCGGACCGCATCGGCCCGCTGGTCGACGAACGCCAGCGCGACGTGGTGCACCAGCACGTCACGGACGCCGTCGGCGCTGGCGCGCAGATCCGTGCCGGCGGGGAACCACGGCCCGGCCCGGGCTGCTTCTATCCGCCGACCGTACTCACCGGCTGCACACCGGACATGCTGGTGCTGCGGGAGGAGACGTTCGGGCCGGTGGCGCCCGTGCGCGTGGTGCCCGACTTCGACACCGCGCTGGCCGAGGCCGCCGACGACCGGTACGGCTTGGCCGCGACCGTGCTGACCCCCGACATGGCCCATGCGCAGACCGCCTGGCGGACGCTGCCCGTGGGCACCGTGAAGATCAACGCAGTCTTCGGGGGAGCGCCGGGCGGGGCGTCCCAACCCCGCCGCGCCAGCGGGCAGGGCTTCGGCTTCGGGCCGGAACTGCTCGACGAGATGACCGCGGTGAAGGTCGTGCACTGGTCGCCGCCACCGACCCCCTGACGGAGCCAAATATCGCCAGCAAAACGGCCTCTTACCCAGCGCCGCCCCGTTTCGACTGCACAACCGAAGAGGGGCGACGCGTCGGTGACGGAGAGGTTAATTAGCTGACTCCCGTTCTCCCAGTTCGGCACGCGATCCTGAGGAATTTCCTAATTGATCTTGGAGAAGTATGGGTATCCGCGCGTCATGACAGGCGCACCTGTCGCTCGGGCGTAGCAACGTCGCCCGAGTCCACGTGACCAGAGCGGAGATCAAGATGAGCACCGAAGGACTGAGCGCGGCCGAACTCGCAGCCGAGAGCGCGATCGCGCTGCCCGACAAAGAGGTCGTGTCGATCCTCGACCTCAACGCCGATGTCGACGTCGCGATCGACGCCGCGTCGCCGATCGACCTCGCCGCCGCGGCGAATCTCAACGTGGCCGCCCCGATCGACGCCGCCGCGGGCGCCAACGTGCTCTCCTACGGCTCGGGCGCCCAGGCCGTGGTGGACCAGGGCACCTCCATCGAACAGACGCTTGCCGCGAACGCCTACGCCACCTCCAACCAGGTGAGCGGCATCGATCAGGGCGGTATGGACACCGACGGGGACGAGCCGACCGGCGGAACCGATACCGGCACCGGCACCGATACGGGCACCGGCACCAGCGTCGACACCAGCCCGGCTGCGCTGCTCGACGGCAATCTGCTCAACGTCAACGTCAACGTCGACCTCGACACCGACCTGGCGGCCCCGATCAGTGGCGCGGTGGCCGCCAACGCCAACGTCGCCGCACCGATCAACGCCGGCGTGGCCGCCAACATCGGCTCGGTCGACTCGGATGCGATCTCGATCGCCGAGCAGGACGCCATCATCAGCCAGTCGATCACCGGTGAGGCGGTCGCGACGGCCAACCAGGACTCCCAGATCTCGCAGGGTGACAGCGACACCGGCGGCACGGATTCCGGCACGGATTCGGGCACGGATTCGGGGGCCACCGGCGGCACCGACTCCGGGAGCAGCTCCACGGGCGGCTCCGATTCCGGGAGCGACAGCAGCAGCGGCGGCGGCACCGCCGGCTGACCCGCCTGACGCGACGACGGGAGTGCTCCTGTGACCACCATGGACGCCCAGCCGACCCAGGTCGGACTGCAGCGCGCCGACGGTGTCCAGCTGATCGGGGAGATGGCGGGATCCGGCTACCGGATCCCGCCGTCCCTCGCGCGGCGCGGCGACGGGCAGACCGTGCAGCTGACCCCGCTGCTCTACGCGGTGCTCCGCGAGGTCGACGGACGCCGGACCGCCGCCGAGATCGCCGAGAGGGTCTCGGCGGCGACCGGCCGCACGGTCAGCGAGGACAACGTCCGCCAGCTCGCCGACGGACAGTTGCGCCCACTCGGGCTGCTGGTGCGCGCAGACGGCAGCCAGCCCGTGGTCAAGAAGCGCGACCCGCTGCTCGGTCTGCGATTCCGGTACGCGGTCACCGATCCGGACCGCACCCGGCGGGTGACCGATCCGTTCCGGTTCCTGTTCCGGCCGTGGGTGGTGCTGCCCGCGCTCGTCGCGTTCGTCGCGGTGTGCTGGTGGGTGTTCTTCGAGAAGGGTCTCGCGTCGGCGGCCCACGACGCGTTCGAGCGCCCGGGGCTGCTCATCCTCGTGTTCGCGGTCACGATCCTGTCCGCGGGATTCCACGAGTTCGGGCACGCCGCGGCCGCCCGGTACGGCGGCGCCACCCCGGGGGTGATGGGGTTCGGCGTCTACCTGGTGTGGCCGGCGTTCTACACCGACGTCACCGACTCCTACCGCCTCGGCCGCGCCGGGCGGATCCGCACCGATCTGGGCGGGCTGTACTTCAACGCGCTGGTCGCGATCGTGATCACCGGCCTGTGGTGGTGGCTGGGCTACGACGCCCTGCTGCTGGTCGTCGCGACACAGATTCTGCAGATGCTGCGCCAGCTCGCGCCGCTGGTGCGCTTCGACGGCTACCACGTGCTGGCCGATCTGACCGGCGTGCCGGACCTGTACTCCCGGATAAAACCGACGCTGCTCGGCGCGCTGCCGTGGCGGTGGGGCGATCCCCACGCCCGGCTGCTCAAACCGTGGGCCCGCATCGTGGTGACGCTGTGGGTGGTGCTGGTGGTCCCGCTCCTGCTCGCCACCCTCGCCCTCGCGGTCTGGACGCTGCCCCGGGTGCTCGGCAGCGCATGGGCGGGCCTGAACAAGCAGCAGGACGTGCTGGCCACCGCGTGGGCCGACGGGGACATGTTGCAGGCCGTCGCCCGCGTGCTGGCGATGATCGCGATCGTCATCCCGGTGGCCGGCATCATCTACATGCTGGTGCGCCTGGTCCGGCGCAGCGCCGCGGCGGCCTGGGCCGGGTCGGCGGGTAAACCGGTCAAGCGCGTGATGGTCGTGGCCTTGGGGGCGGTGGCCTTCGCCGGGGTGGCCTACGCCTGGTGGCCCGGCGAGGGCACCTACCGGCCGATCCAACCGTGGGAGCGCGGCACGATCGGCGACATCGTCTATGCGCTGCAGACCGACGAGATCGCCACGCCCACAGCGCGTGACGGCGATCCGGCCCTGGCCGCGGCACCGAGGTTCGTCAACGGCCAGCAGGGCGTGATGCAGGCGGTGTGGGACACCGCCAGCCCGCCGCCGACCCAGCAGTCTCCGCAGCTGGCGCTCATCCTCCTGCCCCGTCAGCAGACCGACTTCACCGGCAGCAGCGGCGGTTCGGGCGGCAGCGTCGCCGCCGCCCCCGCGGCCTCGACCACCGGCAGCGACAACGGCTGGGTGTTCCCCGTCGACAAACCGCTCGCGCCGGAACCCGGCGACAATCAGGCGCTCGCGGTCAACACCACCGACGGAACCACCGTCTACGACGCCGCTTTCGCGATGGTCTACGTGACCGACAACGCCGATGCGATGAACGTCAACGAGGCACACGCTTATGCGTCATGCGATTCCTGCGCGGCGGTGGCGGTGGCCTACCAGGTGGTGTTCGTCATCGACAGCGACGCGGCCGACGACAACGTGGTGGCACCGCAGAACCTCGCCGGTGCGCTGAACTACGAATGCGCCAACTGCCTGACCTACGCGCTGGCGCGTCAGGTGTTCATCACCGTCGACGAGCCGCTGTCCGAGGACGCGATGAGGAAGCTGGACGCGGTGTGGGCGGACATGAGGAAGTTCGAGAAGGACATCGAGGCCGGCCGGGTGCCGCCCGATCAGATCGAGGCGCGCCTCGACAAGTACACCGGGCAGATCATGGCGATCGTCGAGGAAGATCAGCCGGGGACGATCCCGACGACCTCGGCGACGCCGCCGACCACGAGCACGAGCGCCGTCACCGCGACCACGTCGGCTCCCGCGACGACGTCCGCGCCGCCCACCAGCGGGTCGCCGACGCCGAGCGCCACCACCTCGGCGCCCGCCCCGTCGACGGCCGCCACCGCGGTGGACACCGCCACCGCGGTCAGCCCGACGGCGACCGCGACACAGTCGGCGGCGCCGCCCGCCACCCCCGAACCGACCGCAACCGGAGACTCGACCGCGGAGCCCGCCGATTCCACCGATGCGGGCACCGACACCACATCGGGCGGCACGTCGGACGGCACCGACACGTCGGGGGACACCGGGTCCACGCCGTGATCCGGGCGGGGCAGTGCCGTCCGGACCGAGGATCAGCCGTCGTCGTCGTGCCGGCCGAGCGCGGCGCGGATCATCGGCAGGAACCAGCCCGACAGCGGCCACACGGCGGCCAGCGCGATCGCGCACAGCACACTGACCGTGTTGAACACCATCCGGTCGCGCCGGCCCCGCTCGTCGTCGCCGAACTGCCGCCGCAGCAGTGCCACGGTGGTCAGCAGCCAGCCGCCCAGGTACAGGGCGATGAGCAGGTATCGCATCACCCGCAGTTCTACACCTCGGCGAGGTGGTCCCGCCGCCGCCGCGACGAACCGTGACAACTGGAGCCGTCGCTGTAACGGTGACGCTCTAGAATCCTCGGCATGGGCATCGTCCTCGGATTCGCGCCATGGGTTGTCTACTGGGTTGTGATCGGCAACGCGCCGATGCTGCTCGCCGCGCTGCTCGCGCTGGTGGTCGCGGTGGCGGCACTGGCCATCGGACCGGCCCGCCAGTCCTCCGGCCGCACCCTCGACATCGGCGCGGCCGTGACGTTCACGGTTCTCACCGCATTGACACTGGTCTCGACCGACCTGTTCGCGCTGCGCTGGCTGCTGCCGCTGAGCAACGCCGGCCTGCTGCTGACCGCACTGGCCGGGGTGCTCGCCGGCCGCCCGTTCATACGCGAATTCGCCGCCGCCGGCCAGCCGAAGGACATCATCGACACCGATCTGTTCACACAGATCACCACCCGGCTGACGTGGGTCTGGGTGGCGGTGTTCGCCGGGATGACCGTGTCGTCGGCGATCCCACCGCTGGTGCGCGGCGACGCGTCGATCCTCGACACCGAAACCCCGGTGACGTTCGTCTGCTACTGGGCGGTGCCGTTCGTGCTGATGGCGGCCGGCGCGCTCATCTCGCGCGTGCTGCCGGACCGGATGACCGCCGGCGCGGGCGACATCACCCGCAAGACCACGTTCGTCGCCTACAGCGAGGCCGCGATCGACGAACTCTATTTCCTGGCAACCGAACACGTCACCCGCGAGGTGGGCGCGGGACAGGAGGCCTACGACGTGCGGGTGGGCGGCAAGGGCACCCCGCTGGTGGGCGACGAATCCCGGTTGTCGTGGCCGGCCACCTACCGGGTGCGCGAGCGGCGCCGCTGACCCCTCAGGCGGTCGCGACGATGTGCACCGGGTCGCCGAGCCTGATGGTGCCCGAGGTCAGGATGCGGCACGCCGATCCGGCCCGGCGGCGCAGCGCCGCGGCCGCGCCGCGCCCGATGTCATCGTCGAGCAGCCGGCACGGCGCCAGGATGCGCACCACCTCGAGTTCGACCTCACCGATGGTCAGCCGACTCCCCGGCGCCGTCGGGATGTCGCCCGAGTCGACGGTGATGTTGCGCCGGGTGGCGCCGCAGTCGAAGGGGTGACCGAGCTCCTCGGCGGCCCGGTCGAGCAGTTCCTGGGACTGGATCGACACGTGCCGGTGCTTGGTGCCGTGGTAGCGGTCACCGACCAGGCCCCGTCCTGCCTCGGCGAGTACCGACTCGACCGACCGCACGGGCAGCCGCCTGCCCTTGGCGATGTGGATTGCGCGCACGATCACCGGCGCGATTGTACGAGCGCGCGAACCGTTCTCGCCCTGGGCGCCATCGCGATCGGTAACTTCGCAGGCGTGCCATCACCGCCGAACCGCCAGATCGTGTTGCGCCGCAGGCCAGAAGGGCTGGTCGATCCCGACGATACGGAGCTGATCGTCACCGAGGCGCCGACGCCCGCGGACGGTGAGGCGCTGCTGCGCGTCACCTATGTGGGCATCGACGCCGCGGTCCGGACCTGGCTCAACGATCAGCGTGGTTACCTCCCGCCGGTGCAGCTCGGCGAGGTGATCCGGGCCGCGGGCATCGGTGAGGTCATCGAGTCCCGGTGCGACGCGTATGCGGTCGGCGACGTGGTCACCACGCTGACCGGCTTCCAGGAATACGCGATCATCCGCGACGACCTGTTCAGCACGCCGGTGCCCGGCCGCGGGGAGGTCGACCAACTCGCGGTGATGTCCGTCTACGGACCGACCGGCGCCACAGCGTATTTCGGCATGGTCGACATCGGCCGCCCGCAGCCAGGGGAGACCGTGGTGGTGTCGGCGGCCGCGGGGGCGACCGGGTCGGTGGCCGGGCAGATCGCCAGAATCGCCGGGGCCCGCGTGGTGGGTATCGCGGGCGGACCGGAAAAATGCCGCGCTGTGGTCGAGGATTTCGGCTTCGACGCGTGTATCGACTACCGCAACGCCGATGTCGCCGCCGCGCTGCGCGAGCACTGTCCGCGCGGGGTCGACGTCTACTTCGACAACGTGGGCGGGCCGATCCTCGATGCGGTGCTGGGCCGGCTGGCGCACCGCGCGCGGGTGGTGCTGTGCGGGGTGATCTCGAGCTATCTGACCGGTGAGCATCCGGGTCCGGCCAACTACGTCAACCTGCTGGCCAAGACTGCGACCATGCAGGGCTTCAACGCCCTCGACGAGTGGGGGCGCTACGAGGAGGCGTTCGCCGCCCTGCGCGCGTGGGAGGCCGACGGCCGGCTGGTGCACCGCGAGCACGTGCTCGACGGCGTCGCATCGTGTGTCGACGCGCTCAACGGGCTGTTCACCGGTGCGAACATCGGCAAGATGCTGGTGCGGGTCGGCGATCCCGCCGGTGCTCCGCCGGGTCAGGTCCAGTAGAGCAGGCGGGCGGCCGGCAGCGTCTCGGCGAGCTCGGCTTCGAACCACCCGCGCAACTCGGCCATCGTCTCCTTCGGGTAGACGTATTTCGCCGAGCCGAACTTGCCGAACTTGCGGGTGCGCACGGCCTCGTCCATCTCGAGCTTCGTGCGCGGGTACCACCCGGTCAGCACGTCCTTGCTGCCCGCGGTGAACCGGTGGGTGATGCACTCGACGGTCAGGTCCAGGTCGGCGATGTCAGACACGGCGGCCGCCACGTCGCGCAGCAGCGCACCGTACCCGTTGCGCCAGTCGTCGATCGGCATGATCGGGGCGATCGTCAGCCCGATGCGGTAGCCGGCGAGCGCCAGCGCGCGCAGCGCGGCGATGCGGCGTGGCAACCGCGCCGTACCGCCCTCGAAGCGGTGGGCGACGTTCTCGGCGTTGACCGACAGCCGCACCCGGGTGCGGCCGCCGTGCGGCAGGTCCAGGAGCGGCGCGACGTTGTCGTACTTGGTGGTGAACCGCAGCCCCACCGGACCGGGCCACGGGTGGGTGCCGACGTGTTCGATGGTCGCCGACAGGGAGCCGGTGAGGTGTTCGAGCGCCAGCGGATCGGTGTAGCAGGAGGCCTCGAAGGTGGTGCCCTCGTCGGCGCGCAGCGGGGACGCCGAGGTGATCGTGCCCCGGCCGACGTGGCCGTCCATCTCGGCGAGGATGTCGGGCAGGTTCGCATACACGCGGGTGATCGGCGGGCCGGACAGCGACCCGGCCAGGTAGCAGTACTGGCAGTGGCCGGGGCAGCCCTGCGCGAGGTCGATACGCCAGTCCGCACTGGGCGGAATCGGTTGCGGCTTGCGCTTACCGGGCGGTGCGACGACCACCGCCAGCGTGCGTTTGGCCAGTGCGTAGGCGGCACGGTCGGAGTCGGCGCCCAGCGGCGGCAAGCGGTCGCCGCGCAAAACGGTGATGTCCTCGACGCCCGCGGCGGCACAGCGGTCGATGATCTGCGCCCCGTGCGGCAGCTCGGCGGCGGACCGGGTCACCAGGACGCGCGCGGGCTTCCACAGAGTGGGCGAGGGGGTGGAGGTAAGGGCAGCGATCGTGGTCATGTGCCTGGTGCAACGATTCGCGGGGGAGCGCGATTCCGGCCGGCGGGCAGGTCAGCCCGTGACTCCGGTCATGTGCAGCACCACGCCCACGGCGACGGCGAGAAACGCCAGCGCGAACAGTGCCACGAGGACGATCGTCAGCACGCTGCCCGGCGTGACCCGGCGGGCCGGCTGCGGCCCGGGTTCCTCGCCCACCGCGGTCGACCCCGCGTCGGGCGGCGTATCGCCCGGCGCGACGCCGCCGCCGGGTTCCAGACCGGGAACTTCCTCGGGTTCGGGTTGCGGCGGCATACCTGTCATGGTGTTCCGACGTACCCCGCGGTGCGCGTCTCACACGCGTTCACCCGCATTCGGTCACCGTTGCGTCTCACTCCGGCATCTTTTGCCGATGGGACGCTTACGGGTTCGCCATCCGGGGAGGCCAGGCGGTAGAAGTGATCTTGACCGGTGGCCGACCGGTCGATGTCTGCGTGCATACGAAGAGGTGGGTTGGGATGAGACGGATCGTCGTGTTCGTCGTGTGTCTGGCTGTGTCGTTGGCGACCGCGGGGGCCGCCACCGCCGACAGGTTGATGTTCCCTACCCGAAATCAACAGGCCATCGACATCGTGATCGCCCGCGCGCTGTCGCAGCGTGGGGTGCCGTTCGCCTACGGCGGCGGCACGGTCGCCGGACCGTCACTGGGCAACGGCAGCACCGCCGAGGTGAGCCAGTCCGCGGCGACCGCACCCGGTTCGCTCCCGGTCGCCGGCTCGCCCGGCTTTCTCCCGCCCGCGGGAATGCCCGGTCTGCCAACGGTTCCCGTGCTGCCCGCGCCCGCACCGGCTCCGGCGCCGCGGGTCGTCGGCTTCGACGCCTCTGGTCTGATGGTGTACGCGTTCGCCGGTGCGGGGCTCAAGCTGCCGCGGACCTCGGGGGAGCAGTACCTGGTGGGCCGCAAGGTGCTGCCGTCTCAGGCGCTGCCCGGCGATCTGCTGTTCTACGGACCGAACGGAACGCAGAGTGTCGCGCTGTTCATCGGCAACGGTCAGATGATCGAGGTGGGGGATGCGGTCCAGGTGACGCCGGTGCGCACCAACAACATGGCTCCGTACCTCGTGCGCTACATCGACTGACCGCGGCGGCCACCTCCCCAACCTATTGACTTTCGATAGGTATCGAACGATAGTCGTTGTATGACGAGGCAACGATGGGTGATCGGTGGACTGCGGGCCTGCCTGGTGGCGCTGTTCGGGATCCTGCTGTTGATGCAGACCATGTCGCTTCCGGGCCAGTTCGCGCACATGGCCGCGGAATCGCCCGAATCGGCGCACCTGCGCTGGCCGGCCACGGCGGTGACGATGTTCTGGGTGCTGTGCGCGCAGGTGGTCATCGTGTGCACGTGGAAGCTGCTGACCCTGGTGCGGCGCGACCGCATCTTCACCGAGGCGTCGATGTCCTGGGTCGACGCCATCGTCGGCGCGATCGGGGCCGGGTGGGCGGTGCTGCTCGGGGTGTTCCTCTACGTCGGGCTCAACGCCCGCGACCCCGGGCTGCCACTGCTGCTGTTCCTGCTTCTGACCGGCGGCGCGGTCCTCGGCCTGCTGGTGGTGGTCATGCGCGCCCTGCTCGCGCAGGCGACCGCGCTGCGCACCGACATGGACGCCGTCATCTGATGCCGATCGTCGTGCGCATCGACGTCCAGCTCGCGCGCCGCAAGATGAGCGTCGGCGAGTTCGCCGAACGGGTCGGGCTCACCCCTGCCACCGTGGCCGTGCTCAAGAACGGACGCGCCAAGGCGGTGCGATTCACCACACTCGAGGCGATGTGCCGGGTGCTGCAGTGCCAACCCGGCGACCTCCTGGAGTGGGTGGAGGACTGAGCGCATCGGCCGAATCGCCGACGAATTACGTGACACCGTGTAAAGCTGAGGTGTGACCGAGGCCGCGCCGCAGACGCCGCCGCGGGGGCGGCGCCGGAATCCGCGCACCCGGCACGACCTCGTGGCCGCGACCCGCACGATCCTGGTCCGCGACGGATACGACCAGGTGACCATCGAGTCCGTCGCGCGCGAGGCCGGGGTCAGCCGCCCCACCGTCTACCGCCGCTGGCCGTCGAAGGCACACCTGGTGTTCGACGCGGCCTTCGGCCAACCTGACATCGGCGATCTGCTCACCGGCAGCGACGATTTCGGCGCAGACCTGCACCGCTTCGTGCGCGCCGTCGTCGAGTTCTGGCGTGAGCCGGCGGTGCACGCCGCCGCGCTCGGAATCCTCGCCGACCGCCACCGCGACCCGCAGCTGCAGATCCGCGCGCAGCAGTTGCTCGACGACGCCACCCGCGCACAGTTCGCGGCGCTGGTCCGCCACGGCGTCGCGCGGGGGGCGGTCGACGCGGAACTCGACGCCGACACCCTCTACGACACGGTGATCGGCAGCGCGTTCTACGCCGTCCATGTCCTCGACCGCCGTGACGTGGACGATTGCGTCGCCCACCTCGGCGCGCTGCTCCTACGGGGCGCCGCCGTCCGCAACCAGGAGCACCCATGACCCGTCACGGTGAACTGTCCACGGCATTCGCTGCCCTGCTCGACGAGGTGCGCGCCATCGAGGACCGGTTCCTGCACGCCGATCCGCCCCTGGCCGACGCCGACCTCCTCGACGGCTACCGCCTCACCTTCAGCCTGCTGCGCGTCGCCGTCGACGCGTACGTCTGGGGCGACAAGGACCGCCCGCGGCTGGTGGACGTCATCGGGCCGTATCTCAAATGGGGCGGCGACAATTCGGACGCCTTCTACCAGCTTGCGCCCGTCGACCCGGCGCGGACCTACCGGGTGACCGGCAACCGCGGCGACGCGGTGTACCTGTCGATGACCGTCTACGGAGGTCCCGACGACGGCAGCTACAGCAATCGCATCGTCGGCACCGTCAACCACCGCGACCTGGACTTCGACGAGGACGGGAACTTCGCCTTCACCATGAGCCCCGACCCGCAGCCCGGCACCTGGTTGCGGACCGAAGCGGACGCGGTGATGGCCCTGACCCGCGACTACCTCGAGGATCCGGCCAGCGGGCGGCGCACCCGGTGGGCCATCGACACCATCGACCCGCCGGCTCGGCGCCACGACGACGCACAGGATCTGGCGCGGCGAATGCGGGCCGCCCGCACATGGATTCGCGAACAGTGCTCGTTCCTGCCCACCCGCGTCGACCCGCCCAACAGCATCCACGAGCCGTTCCCGGTGCCGCAGAACGCCTACGGATGGTCGGCCGCCGACGCCGCCTACGCGATGGGTGCCTACGCCCTGGAACCGGATCAGGCGCTCATCGTGGAGGGAACCTCACCGGACTGTGTGTTCTGGAACCTGTGCCTGTGGAATCCGTTCCTGCACACCTACGACTACACCTACGAACGCGTCACGATCAACGGCGCCCAGATCGGGTACCGGCCCGACGGCTCGTGGCAGATCGTGATCGCCGACCGCGACCCCGGACATCCGAACTGGGTGTCCACCGCGGGCCGGCGCACCGGGTTGATCTGGCTGCGCTGGTTCCTGCCGGAGCAGACGCCGGAGCGGCCGCAGTGCCGCGTCGTCGACATCGCCTCCGACTTCGACCGGGTGTCGCGGTGAGTGCGCCGGCCCGGCCCGCGGCGATCACGCTCGACGACCTCGCCGCGCCGGAGTTCCCGGCCGCTGCGCAGCCGATGCGCGCGGCGCTGGCCGGCTACGGCGCCACCGTCACGCTCACGCCCGCGGCATTGCTGGCGGCGGCCGAGGCCCGGACCGGACTCGACGACTGGGGCGACGACGGGTTCCGCACCCGCCTGAATGTGCTGTGCACCTCGTTGCGTGAGGAGGCCGGGCTGTCCGACGCCGGCCGGGCGCTGGCGTTCGAACAGCTGACCCAGCATCTGGTCAACCGCTTACGCCTGACCGCGCTGATCGCGGCGCACCCCGAGATCCTCGACGTGCCGATCGACCGCCCGATCATCGTCTGCGGGCTGCCCCGCACCGGAACCACGCACCTGCACAACATGATCGCCGCGGATCCGGCGATCCGGTACCTGCCCTACTGGGAGAGCCTGGAACCCGTCGCCGCGCCGGGGGAGGAGGACGCGGCCCGCCGGGCGCGGTGCGCTGCCGGCCTGGACCTGGTGCACACCTGTATGCCCGAGTTCCGGCGCATGCACGACATGACCGTCGAGCACGCTCACGAGGAGATCCAGCTGCTCGGCAACGACATCGGCGGCATGCTGTTCGAGACGATGTTCCACGTCCCCTCCTATGCGGCGCACTACCGCGACACCGACCAGTCGCCGTCCTATGCCCATCTCAAGCGCACGCTGCAGGCGCTGCAGTGGTTGCGCGGCGGAACCCGGTGGGTGCTGAAGTCCCCGCAGCACCTCGAACAGTTCCCGGCACTGGTCTCGACCTTCCCCGACGCGACGTTCGTGGTGACGCATCGGGATCCGGTCGAGGTGGTGCAGTCGATGGCGACGATGATCTGCTACGCCGCGCGCATGTCGTGCGACCGGCCCGATCCGGCGGCGCTGACCCGCTATTGGGTGGACCGCGCCGACGACCTGCTCACCGGATGCCTGCGCGACCGCGCGGTGCTGCCCGCCGACCGGTCCGTCGACATCCGCTTCGACGACTTCATGGCCGACGAGGAGGGGACGCTGGCGCGGATCTACGCGCTGGCCGGCCAGCCGTTCGACGAGCGCGCCCGCACGGCGATGCAGCGCTTCCGCACCGACCACCCCCGCGGTCTGTACGGCGGGGTGCGCCACCGACCGGCCGATCTCGGCCTCGACGTCGACGCGGTGGCCGCGCGGCTGCGGCCCTACCGCGACCGGTTCGTCGCGAGCTGACGCGGCCCGGGTGTAGAGCACGCGCGGCGGGTACCCTTCGCCCATGGAGCAGACGCCATGAGCGCCGGCCTGTTCGCTTTGCTCGACGACGTCGCCGCGCTGGCCCGCCTCGCGGCGGCCTCGGTCGACGACATCGGCGCAGCCGCCGGCCGGGCCACCGCCAAGGCCGCGGGTGTCGTGGTCGACGACACCGCGGTCACCCCGCAGTACGTGCACGGGATCGCCGCCGAGCGGGAACTGCCGATCATCAAACGCATCGCGATCGGCTCGCTGCGCAACAAGCTGGTGTTCATCCTGCCGGCCGCATTGCTGCTCAGCCAGTTCCTGCCGTGGTTGCTCACCCCGATCCTCATGCTGGGCGCCACCTACCTGTGCTTCGAGGGCGCCGAGAAGGTGTGGGGCCGTATCCGAGGTCATGACAGCCACGCCGCGCCCGCGGCCGAGGTGGGCGAGGACGCCGAGAAGTACATGGTGACCGGCGCGATCCGCACCGACTTCATCCTGTCGGCCGAGATCATGGTGATCGCGCTCAACGAGGTGGCGAGCGAATCGTTCTGGCCGCGGCTGATCATCCTCGTCGTCGTGGCGCTCGTGATCACCGCCGCGGTGTACGGCGTGGTGGCGGGCATCGTGAAGATGGACGACATCGGGCTGCGGCTGACGCAGCGCAGTTCCCGCGTCGCGCAGTCGGTGGGTCGTGGACTGGTGGCCGGGATGCCCAAGCTGCTCGCCGCGCTCTCGGTGATCGGCACGGTCGCGATGCTGTGGGTCGGCGGGCACATCCTGCTGGTCGGCACCGACGAGCTGGGCTGGCACGGACCGTACGGGATCGTCCACCACGCCGAGGAGGCCGTCCACCACGCGGTGCCGGGCGTCGGCGGCGTCCTGGCCTGGCTGGTCAACACGGCCGCGTCGGCGGTGATCGGCTTGGTGGTCGGCGCCCTGGTGGTGGCGGTGATGCACGTGCTGCCGTTCGGCAAGAAGCATCACGCCGACGCACATCCGACAGGCGAGGAGACGACGATGAGCCATCCGCGCGATCTGGGCGCCGAGGACCACACCGATGCCGCCGAGGACGACGGTTCGGCCGAGTTCCAGCCGGAGGACGGCGGCGCCGCGCCCTCGGGTGGACATCCGCCGGAACGCACCCGCTGACGCCGGCTCGACGGGTCCGAGCGCACGCGTCGCCGCGCGAGACTGAAGCTGTGCGGGAGAAGTGCGGGAGCCGGCCTGCCCACGGTCAGTCTGGAGCGCGACGCCGCGTGACCCGGGAAGCACTCGGTGCGTGGGTGATCAAGTGCAACCCGCACGTGACGTCGCTGACGCCCATGGTGGTGGCGGGCGCGGCGCACCGCTCGTGGTGCGTCGCGGACAACTACCGCTCCCGCCTGCTGAGGCCCGGCGACCGCGTGCTGTTCTGGGTGTCGGCGCATCCGCAGCGCGGCATCTGGGGCGCCGGACGCCTCACCGGCCGGGCGGAATGGGACGACGGCCGCCTCCGCGTTCCCGTCGACATCCCGCTGTTCGGCCGACCGGTCACCGCCGCCGCGCTGATTGCGACCGGGAGCCTCGCGTCGCTGGAGGTGTTCCGGTCTCCTCAGCAGGCGAATCCGTCGTGGGTCGACGTCGACGAGATCGGCCTCATCGACCCGTTGCTCCCGACGGCCGCGGGGCAGCTGTGATGTCGGTGACCCCGGCGCCGCGGCGGAATCCCGGTCACCCGGCCCCCGTTGAACCACACATGACGTCCACGCTCGGCCGTACCCCGGCCACTCTGGCGGACCGACTCCTCGACATCACCCGGATCTACCACGAACCCGACATCGAACGCTTCCCGCGTGCCGTCGAGGTGCTCGACCGATATCCCGACGCCGAACGCATCCAGGTGCTGTCCCATCAGGCCATCCCCGGCCTCTACGGCAACGAGGGCAACGTCGAGGACTGGGTGCGCATCAAACAGCAGACGCTGGTCCTCGGTGAGAAGAAGAGCCTGTCGGCCCGACGCAACGAACGCTCGAGCGACTGGATCGCCCCGTCGACCGCCAACGGCTGCGCGATGGCCTGCTCGTACTGCTACGTCCCGCGCCGCAAGGGGTACGCCAACCCGATCACGGTGTTCGCCAACATCGACAGGATCACCGGTTACCTCGAACGCCACGCCAAGCGTCAGGGCCCCAAACCCGTGCCGAACCAGTGCGACCCGGTCGACTGGGTGTATGACATCGGCGAGAACAGCGACTGCTCGGTCGACGCGATGGTCTCCGACAACGTGCGCGACCTGGTCGGGCTGTTCGCCCGCATCCCCAACGCCAAGGCCAGCTTCGCCACCAAACTGGTCAACCGCGACCTGCTCGACTACGACCCCCAGGGCGGCACCCGCGTCCGGTTCAGCCTGATGCCGGCCGAGACGTCCAAGCTCGTCGACATCCGCACCTCGAAGATCGCCGAGCGCATCGCCGCCATCGACGACTTCGTCGAGGCCGGATACGAGGTGCACCTCAACTTCAGCCCGGTCATCGTGCACGAGAACTGGCTCGCCGACTGGTCCGAGCTGCTCGACCAGATCGCGGACGGCACCAGTGCGCGGACCAAGCAGCAGCTCGCCGCCGAGATCATCTTCCTCACCCACAACGAGGGCCTGCACGACGTCAACATGGGCTGGCACCCCAAGGGGGAGGAGCTGCTGTGGCGCCCGGATCTGCAGCAGCTCAAGCGCAGCCAGAGCGGGCAGTGGAACGTCCGCTACAAGAGCCCGTGGAAGGGCCGGTGGGTTCAGCAGCTCACCGAGCTGATCGACGCCAAGCTGCCGGAGTGCCGGATCCGCTACGCGTTCTGACCGTCAGCGGCCCTTCCAGCGCGGGGCGCGCTTCTCCCGCCACGCGCTGATGCCTTCGGCGACGTCCTCGGTGGCGGCGGCCACCTTGCGCATCGTCTCGCCGAACCGGACGGCCTCGATCCAGCCCATCCGCGAGGAGCGCCAAGCCACCTCCTTGGTGGCGCGCTGTGCCAGCGGGGCGGCGGCGGTCAGCGTGCGGGCCCACGCCCGCGCCTCGGCCCGCAGATCGTCCGGTTCGACCAGCCGCCACACCAGCCCGATCTCCTTGGCACGCTGGGCCGTCATCGGCTGGCCGGTGAGCAGCAACTCCATGGCGTCGGCCCAGCGCACCCGCTCGGGCAGCCGGATCGCCCCGACGACGGTGGGCATGCCCAGCGCGACCTCCGGGAACGAGAACGTCGCCTCGGTGGAGGCGATGACGAAGTCGCAGAACAGGATTCCGGTCACACCGTAGCCCACGCACGGACCCTGTACGGCCGCGATCGTGGGTTTGAACAGTTCCATGCCGCTCTCGAACGAGTTGATGGTCGGCTTCTCCCAGAAGGTGCCGCCGAACGTGCCGACCGACCCCGCACCGTCCTTGAGGTCCCCGCCCGCGCAGAACACGGTGCCGTTGGCGGTCAGGATGCCGACCCAGGCGTCCTCGTCGTCACGGAACCGGTTCCACGCGGTGTTGAGTTCGTGGCGCAGTGCGCCGTTGATGGCGTTGCGGGCCTCCGGCCGGTTGAGGGTGATGGTGGCGATGTGGTCGTCCAACTCGTAGGTGACGAGGCTCATGGCTGCACCCTAGTGAGCACCCCCTTGCGGGAACCGCCGCCGCGGCCTACCGTCAGTCGGCGAACACGTTGTTCGGTGCCACCAAACAACGGATCACCTTCGACGAACGGATGTTCACCGAATGCCGGACGACGGCGACGTGGCGACCGGGGCGCGGCTGCGGCGGTTCCGCACAGCGCGGCAGATGACGCTGCGCGAGCTGGCCGGCCGGGCCGACGTCTCGCCCGGATTTCTCAGCCAGTTCGAACGTGGCCAGGTCAACGCCAGCGTGGGCAGCCTGCGCCGGCTGTCCGAGGCGCTCGGCGTGTCCCTGCCCGACCTGTTCGCCGACACCGACACCGACGGCCCCCGCATCCTGCGCAGGGCCGCCCGCCCGGAAATCCACGTCTCGGAGTCCAGCGCGAAATATCTGTTGTCGCAGAAGCCGCTACGCCACCTCGAGGTCTACGCCGCGGAGTTCGCGCCCGGGGCGGGCGCGGGCCCCGCCTACACGCACGGCGACGCCCAGGAGATTCTCGTCGTCATCGCCGGCAGCCCGACCCTCGACCTGGCCGGCACGCACTACCGCCTCGACGCCGGCGACAGCGCGGAATACCGCACCTCGGTCCCGCACACCGTCCACAACCACAGCGACACCCGGGCCGAGCTGCTCTGGATAGTGAGTCCCCCCACCGACTGAGGAGCGACACCATGTCCGACCACCAGCCCGGCGCTCTGGCAACGGATTTCATCAACGGCGGCGTCTCGTTCTGGTACCGCGCCATCGGCTGGCCGACGCGCCGCGCCGCACTGCCCGGTGACGTGGACGCCGACGTGTGCATCGTCGGGGCCGGGCTCACCGGCCTGTGGGCGGCGCACTATCTCAAACAGGCCCAGCCGCAGCTGCGCATCGTCATCGTCGAGCGTGAGTTCGCCGGCTTCGGCGCCTCGGGCCGCAACGGCGGGTGGCTGTCCGCGGAACTGGCCGGTTCGCGCGACGCCTACGCCGCCACCCACGGCCACCAGGGCGTGGTGGACCTGATGCGGGCGATGCAGGGCGCGGTCGACGAGGTGATCGCGGTCGCCGAGGCCGAGGACATCGACGCCGACATCGTCAAGGACGGCGTGCTGCACGTCGCGCGCAATCAGGCCCAACTCGGCCGGTTGCGGGAGTCGCTGGACTTCGAACGGCGTTGGGGGGCAGGGCCCGAGGACTTCGTGGTGCTCAGCCGCACCGAACTCGACGACCGGGTGCGGGTGCGAAACGCCCAGGGCGCGTTGTACAGCCCGCACTGTGCACGGGTGCAGCCGGCGAAGCTGGTGCAGGGGCTGGCGCGGGCGGTGGAGGCCGGCGGCGTGACGATCTACGAGCAGACCACGGTCACCGGCATCGCCCCGGGCCGGGCGGTGACCGACCGCGGCACGGTCCGGGCGCCGGTGGTCCTGCGCTGCCTCGAGGGGTTCACCGCGACCATCCCGGGCCAGCGGCGCAACTGGCTGCCGATGAACTCCTCGATGATCGTCACCGAGCCGCTACCCGACCAGGTCCACGACGAGATCGGTTGGCACCGAGCAGAACTGCTGGGCGATCTCGCACACGGGTACATGTACGCCCAGCGCACGGCCGACCACCGCATCGCGCTCGGCGGGCGCGGCATCCCATACCGGTTCGGGTCCCGCATCGACGATCGCGGTGCCACCCAGGAGTGGACGGTCAACGCGCTGATCACCCTGCTGCACGACATGTTCCCGGCGACACGCGACGTACCGGTCACCCACGCCTGGTGCGGGGTGCTGGGGGTGCCCCGGGACTGGACCGCGACCGTGGACTTCGACCCGGCGACCGGTCTCGGCACCGCGGGTGGCTACGTGGGCAGCGGGCTGACGACGACGAACCTGGCCGGACACACGCTGGCCGACCTGGTGTCGGGCCGGGACACCGCGCTGACCCGGCTGCCCTGGGTGGGGCGGCGGGTGCGCCGATGGGAACCCGAACCGTTGCGCTGGCTCGGTGTGCACGGCATGTACGCGATGTACCGCACCGCCGACCGGCGGGAGGCGGCGCGAAACCGCCCGGGCACAAGCAGGTTGGCGCGGATCGCCAACGTGATCGCGGGGCGCTGAAACCCGCGGTCAGCGCGCGGGCCCGTCGATCCCGACGCCGATGGTGATGTGCGGCGATGCCGCCGGATCCAGCCACTGCAGCACCCGCCGCATCTGGTCGCGATCGACGGCCACGCAGCCCCACGTCGGCTCGCCGTCGGTGACGTGCAGGAAGATGCCGGCCGACCGGCCGGGAACCCGCTGCGGGTTGTGGTCGATCAGCACCGCGTAGTCGTAGATCGGGCCGGAGTCGTAGAGGTTTTCGGCGTCCTCGGAGTCGATCTCGGCGGCGTGGACATGGGTGTTGTAGGTGCGGGAGTCGACGTCCTCGTCCCACCAGTCCTCGTCGGTCGCCTGAAAGTACGGCATCCTCGTGCCCGGGTTGGGCTGGCGGCCGAACGCCTGGCCGAGCGGGAACGTGCCGACGGGGGTGCGGAACACGTCGTCGGCGGGTGCGCCGACGCCGAGCGATCCGAGGTCGGCGCGCATCGGCCCCAGGATCGTGCGCCAGCCCGCGCCGTCGCGCTGATAGGCGGTCAGGGTCGCGGTCGGCGACTGGGCGTCGGGTGCGCTGACCACGATCATCTGCGACCCGGCCGGCGGCTGCCCGGCCGCGGGCGCGGCGCTCATGGTGGCGGCCAGCAGTGCCGCCAGCGACGTCACGCCGAGCCGACGCAGGCGTCCACCCGCCACGACACCTCCTCGAGCTTGGCCGCACGCAGGCGGTTCCGTCACAGCATAGGGACTGGTTACGTTGGGTGCATGAATCTCTCGGGCAGAACGGCATTGGTCACCGGCGCCAGCGGCGGCATCGGCGAGGAGTTCGCGGTCCGGCTGGCCGCCGCGGGCGTGAACCTGATCCTGGTGGCGCGGCGCACCGAGCGCCTCGAAGAGCTGCGCGGGCAGCTGCTGGCCCGCCATCCGGGCCGCGAGGTCGACGTGCTGACCGCCGACCTGGCCGTGCCCGGAGCCGCGGCCGAGGTGGCCGCGCAGATACGCACGCTGGGCCGGAAGGCCGACATCCTGGTCAACAACGCCGGCGTCGGATCCCACGGCCGGTTCGCCGAACAGGACCCCGCCGCCAACGCCGCCCAGATCCAGTTGAACTGCGTGGCGCTGGTCGAGCTCACCGGGCACCTGCTGCCCGCGATGGTCGCCGCCCGCCGGGGGATCGTCATCAACGTCGGCTCGACGGCGGGTTTCCAACCCGTCCCGAGCATGGCGGTCTACGGCGCGACGAAGGCGTTCGTGCTGTCGTTCAGCGAGGCGCTGTGGCAGGAGACGCGCGGGCAGGGCGTCAAGGTACTCACGCTGTGCCCCGGCGCCACCGAAACGGAGTTCTTCGACCGGACCGGGAAATCGTTCGCGACGCGGGGCAGGCAGACGTCGGCCGAGGTGGTCGACACCGCGCTCAAGGCGCTCGATCGGCCGTTCCCCACGGTGGTGTCGGGATTGCAGAACCGAATCCTGGCGCTGGGCTACCGGATCGCACCGCGGCCGGTGCTGGCAATGGTGTCCGAGCAGATGATGAGGGCGACCGGCCGGGTATGACGTGCGACGGGGATCACCCGACGCACGCCCTCCATCCGGACCGCGGTCCAGGTAGGTTCGGGCCATGACGCTCGGACCCCGTCTCGCCCCGCACGCACCCAGGATGCTCTCGATCTTCCGGATCGTGGTCGGCCTGCTGTTCACTCACCACGGCACGGCGAAACTCTTCGGCGTCCCGGGCTCTTCGGCGGTCGAGTTCGGCAGTTGGCCGGCCTGGTACGCCGGGGTCATCGAGGTGGTCACGGGCCTGCTGGTCACCATCGGGCTGTTCACGGCGCCGGCGGCGATCCTGGCCTCGGGCACCATGGCCGTGGCGTACTTCTGGCGGCACTTCCCCGAGAGCTTCTGGCCGATGGTCAACGGCGGCGAAACCCCCGTGCTGTTCTGCTTCGCGATGCTGCTGCTGGCGTTCACCGGACCCGGCGCCTGGGCGGTGCAGCGGCAGCGGACTGCCGCTGGCACCGCATCCACAAGCGTCTGACGGAGTCTCAGTCCTCCTTGCGGATCAGCCGGCCCAGTGCCTCGCGGTCGGCGCCGAGCAGTTCGGCGATCCGCTCCCGGTTCACCTCGGCCACGATGATCTCCCCGACCTCCTGGTACACGTCGCTGAAGATGCCGTGCGACTTCATCTTCTCGGTCTGGTACAGGTTGTCCTCGGTCGGCGTCACGTAGTAGACGGCGTCGGCCTTGAAGCGGTGCACCAGCCACAGGTGGATCAGCGTCATCAGCCGCTTCTGCCGTAGCTCCTCGGCGAACGTGTTCTGGTCGCGCACGGTGAGGATGCTGCGCCCGTAGCGGTCCTTGATGGGGTCGACGAGCACGTTGGCGAGCTTTTCCTCGCGGCCGTCGCGTTCGCCGAAGATGCCCAGTTCCAAGACTTCGCCGCCGGCGCGCAGCGGGCGCAGCTGCACACGCAGGGCCCCGTCGAGCGCGTAGTGCTCGCTCCACAGCGCCAGCCACTCCTCGAGCAGTTTCTTGGGCACCTCCGTCTGCACGAGGTGCTGGTGCTGGGTGGAGCCCTTACCCATCGCCTTGGTGGTCGCGGTCCGCCCGGAGGAGGCGAGCAGCGCGGCATCGCTGCGCGGCCCGCCGACCAGGGTTTGCGGCGTACGGTAGGGCGATTCGACCAGCCGCAGCTTGCGTTGCACCCGGGCCAGCGCGAGCATGCCGTCCTGACGCAGGGCGGTGGCGAACTCCTCGGCCGCCACACCGTCGATCTGGTGGCCGCCGTAGGTGATGAAGTTGAAGACGAAGCCCATCTTGCCGAGTTCGAGAGGGAAGGCCCGCATCTCGTCGTCGGTCATGCCGGTGGTGTCCCAGTTGAACGACGGCGACAGGTTGTAGGCCAGCATCTTGTCGGGGAATTCGGCGTGGATGGCCTCGGCGAACTGCCGGGCGTCGGCAAGGTCGGCGGTCTTGGTCTCCATCCACAGGATGTCGGCGAAGGGCGCCGCCGCGAGCTGTTTGGCGATCGCGTAGGGGATTCCGCCGCGCAGCTGGTAGTAGCCCTCGGGCGTCTTGGCCAGTTCGCAGTCCCAGGCCACCTCGACACCGAGTTCGCGGGCCTTCTGGCCGGCGCTGTACAGGGAGGCCCGCTCGGCGAACGTCCGCCACTCGTCGGCGCTCATGGCCAGCGCCTCCCCGTCGCCCTCGGCGAACGCGATCCGGTCGGCGACGGCCTCACCGTAGGTCTTGAGGCCGGCGTCCTCCTCCCACGCCGCGACGAACTGCGATTCGACATCGTCGTAGAGCGCATCGTTGCTCGGGTCGCCGTCGGCGCGCCACGCCGCGGCGGCCCGGGCGATCACGTCGCCGATCCCGTTGCGCTGCAACCAGGCTCGCGCCGCGTCGTACTCGCCTTCGGGCAGCCAGTACAGGAGATGACCGTTGAGGTCGGTGACCCCGGCGTCGTAGAAGCTGCGCATCATGGCCAGGAAGCACGACTTGTAGGACGGGATGGCGAGGTTGGTGGCGCCGAGCAGGAACGGCTGGTCGCGTTCGTCGGCGCGGCTGTCGATCAGGTTCGCGGCCTCGGCGTCGGTGCGCGCGACGATGATGCCCGGCACCCCCATCACGTCGAGCTGGAAGCGCGCCGCGTTGAGCCGCTTGATCTGCTCGTCGGACGGCACCAGCACCTTGCCGCCCTGGTGGCCGCACTTCTTGGTGCCGGGGCGCTGGTCTTCGATGTGGTAGCCCGGCACCCCGGCCTCGACGAAGCGCCGGATCAGGTTGCGCACGTGCGGATCGCCGCCGTGACCGGTGTCGGCGTCGGCGATGATGAACGGCCGGAAGTCGTGGACCGGGGTGGCAGCACGCTGTGCGTCGTCCATCCGCAGCCGCAGATAGTGCTGGTTGCGGTCGGCGGTGAGCAGCGCCCGCACCAGCCCGGCGGCCTCGTCGGGCACCTGGCTGAGCGGATAGCTGGCCAGGTCGGGCCCGGGGTCCTCGCTGGTGGACCCTTTCGCCGACGTGGCCCAGCCACCGAGGTAGATGCCCTCGATGCCCATTCGCTTCATCGTCACGGCCTGGCCCGGGGAGTAGGGTCCGAAGGTCGTGATGCTGCGGCCCTCGGCGAACAGCTCGCGCAGCCGGGGGTGGAACGCCTGCGCCGCCTCCCGCGCGACGGTGTGGTCGACGGGGATGGTGCCGCGCTGCTCGACGACCTGCCGGGCGGTGTAGAGGCGGGTGATGCCCGTGAACCGCGGCGAGTCGAAGTATCGCTGGGTGTCGGCGACCTCCTTCTCGAACGAGGTCGTGACTTCGGACTGGGCGTCGATGGTGGTCATGGTGCCGACGATAGGACGATGGTGGCGACGCGACGGCCGATTCGGCGAGTCGCCACAGCCTCGATGTCGTGCCCGGCACATCAGGCGCCGTCAGTATCCTGCTGGGCGATGGAGCACGATCGGACAGAGGGCACCGCGGCGCTGCGCCGCGGGTTGCGGATGGCACTGCGCGGACGGCGCGACCCGGCACCCGTCGCGGGTCGGCGCTTCCGCGGCGCCGAGGGCCGCGGGGATATGCACACCCGCAAGGTCCTCGATCTGACCATCCGGCTCGCCGAGGTGATGCTGTCGTCGGGGTCGGGCACCGCGGACGTCGTCGCGACCGCCCGCGACGTCGCGCAGGCCTACCAGCTCAGCGACTGCGTCGTCGACATCACGTTCACCACGATCATCGTGTCGGCGATGCCGAGCCCGGACAGCGCGCCGGTGACGATCGTGCGGTCGGTGCACACGCGTACGACCGACTACTCGCGCCTGGCCGCGCTGGACCGGCTGGTGCAGCGGATCACCGTGGGCGGTGTCACCGTCGATCAGGCCCACGAGGAGATGGACGAGATCACCGAGCGGCCGCATCCCTACCCGCGGTGGCTCGCGACGGCAGGCTGGGCCGGTTTCGCGCTCGGTATCGCCATGCTGCTCGGCGGCGGCTGGCTGACGTGCATTCTGGCCGCGGTGACGTCGGCGGTGATCGACCGGGTGGGCCGGCTGCTGGCCCGGATCGGCACGCCGTTCTTCTTCTATCAGGTGACCGGCGCGGCGATCGCGACGCTGGTCGCGGTCGCGGCGTATCTGTTCGCCGGGCAGGGACCGACGGCCCTGGTGGCCACCGGCATCGTGATGCTGCTGTCAGGTCTGACACTGGTCGGCGCGATGCAGGACGCGGTGACCGGCTACATGCTCACCGCGGTGGCCCGCCTCGGCGAGGCGCTGTTTCTGACCGCGGGCATCGTGGTGGGCATCGTCGCCGGCCTGCAGGTCGCGACCATCGCGGGGGTCGCGATCGAACTCCATGTCGACGCCACCGAGATGTTCATCATCCCCAACCGGCCGTGGGAGATCGCGCTCGCGGTCGTCGGAGCGGGCCTGGCCGGCGCGTGCCTGACCATCGCGAGCTACGCGCCGTGGCGGTCGGTGATCACCGCCGGGGTGGCCGCCGGCCTCGCCGAGTGGGTGCTGATCGGGCTCGGCAGCGCGGGGGTCGGCCAGGTCGTCGCCACCGGGGCCGCCGCACTGGGCGTCGGGTTCCTGGCCACGTTGATCTCGATCCGCCGCCAGTCACCCGCGCTGGTCACCGCGACCGCGGGCATCATGCCGATGCTGCCCGGCCTCGCGGTGTTCCGCGCGGTCTTCTACTTCGCCGTCGACGGCAACTATCAGGACGGTCTGGCGCAGATGCTCTCGGCGACCGCGGTGGCGCTGGCGCTGGGCAGCGGCGTGGTGCTCGGCGAGTTCCTCGGCTCACCGCTGCGCTACCGCGCCGGGCGTATCGGCGAGCTGATCCGCATCGAGGGACCGCCCGGGCTGCGCCGCGCCGTCGGACAGGTGGTCGCGCTGCAGCCGTCCGAACCGGCGGACGCCACCGGCGGCGGCCGCCGGTCCCGCAGCGTCGCGCTCGAACCGGCGCGCGACGACACCGACCCCGCGTCGGACCGCGACGGGTCCACGGCGGACGACGACACCACGCGCTGACACCGCCCGGGTCATCGCGGCGCGGGGGCGGGGCCCGGCTGACAGGTCGGGCACCACCAGGTGCGGCGCCGTTCCGGGTCGTTGACGACCTCGGCCACCACCTGCACCGTCGTCCCGCACCGCAGACATGGCCGGCCCGCCCGGCCGGCGACCCAGTGCTGCTCACCTTTGCGGCGCACCCCGGTGGTCACCTGCATCGCGCCGGGCACGGTGGCGGAGTGCCGCAGGGCGCGGGCGCCGAGACGGAGCAGGGCACCGACGTCGACGGCCCCGACCGGCGTCCACGGACTGTGCCCGCGCAGGAAGCACAGTTCATTGGCCCACAGGTTGCCGAATCCCGCGACGCACCGCTGGTCGAGCAACGCCGCCACCAGTGGCCGGTCCGGCTGCGCCGCGATGCGCCGCGCGGCCTCGTCGGGGTCCCAGTCGGTGCGCAGCGGGTCGGGTCCGAGGTGCCCGACGACGTCGCGTTCGTCGCGGGTGCGCAGCAGCTCGACCACCGGCAGCCGCACCCCGTAAGCGGCCGGTCCGGCGGTGCGCAGCACCACCCGAACGTCGGGGAGGACCGCGGGCGGAAGCCACCGGCCCTGCTCGGACACGGTCCAGGAGCCGGACATCCGCAGGTGGGTGTGCAGGGTGAGCTCGTCGGACAGGCGCGTCAGGAGATGCTTACCGTGGGTGACGTGCTCGAGTACGGTGTGGCCGGCGAGGTCGGCGGTGGCGTGGGCGGGCACCCGGAGTTGCCCGTGGGTCAGCACCCGGTCGCGCAGCGCGGCATCGAGCCGGCGGGCCAGCGCGTAGACGGTGTCACCTTCGGGCACGCCCCCGATGATTCCCGTTGCGCGCGGTCTACGCCTCCAGCCGGGCGCGGATGCGGGTCAGCCGCTCCTGCAGGTCACGTTCGTCGATGAGGCCGCGGATCAGCAGCGAGTGCGCCAACGACACGAGTTGACTCTCGGGATAGGGCAGCCCCGCGTAGACGGTGGCCGACAGCTGGTCCTCCTCGTCGCGGCGCTGCTTGAAGTCCAGCCCCTCGGCCCGCCCGCAGCCGCCGTGGTCGAGTGCGTCGCACAACCCGTCGAGGCTCGTCTTCCACGGCGGCACCGGGTTCACCACCCCGTATTTCTCCGCCATCCGCGGCCACACCTGGTTGCGTTCGACGATGCGCTCGAGGGCTTCGATCCGGCGGCCGTCGACCGGGCCGCGCTCCGCGGTGCTCATCTAGTCACCGATCGGGTGGACGGCCGGGCGGGTGTCGGTGATGACGTTGGTGGTGACCCCGGCTCTCGGCAGCGCCACCCCGATCAGGCAGTCCCGCGTGACGATCTCGGTCAACTGGTCCTCGGTCCAGCCGTCGGTGCCCTCCGGGCGCATCGGCATGACCATGAAGCGGTGCTTCTGGTTGGAGTCCTGCACCCGGACCTCGACGTCGTCGGGCAGGTACAGGCCGAATTCGGCGAGCACCTGGCGAGGCCAGCGCACCATCCGGCGCCGGTAGTTCGGGGTGCGGTACCACTCCGGGGAGTTGCCGAGGATGGGCCGCGGGTAGCAGGAGCACAGCGCACACACGATCACGTGGTGGACGGTCGGTGTGTCGGCGAGGATCTGGAACGCGGTGAAGTCGCTCGGGGTGCCGAACCCGGTCGGCTCCAGCCAGTCGACGCCGACTTCCTTGCTCGCCGCCATCGGCTCGGTGAGGGCGAGCTGTTCGAAGTCGGGATCCAGCCACGCCCGGGCGACGAGCCGGGCCGCAGGGGTGGGCCCGATCTGCTCGGCGAACTCGGTGAAGCGACGGTGTTCCTCAGCGGTGAAGATGCCCTTCTCGATGCACAATTCGCGCAGCGCGATCTCGAGCACCTCGAAGTCGGTGATCTCGTCGACCATGGGTTTGACGGTGCGGTCGTGGTCGTGGTCGTGGGCCATGTGCCGTCCTCCTCGGCTAGGTCGCCGGCTCGAGCCAGCGCTCGGGCAGTTCGGTGCGCAGAGTGTCCGCCGGCGTCCCCGTGTAGCCGTGCCAGAGCTGGCTCTGGTTGAACTCGACGACGTAGAACCACTCGGGGGCGGCATCGGGCAGGTCCCAGGTCTCGTCCTCCGCCGCGGGACTCTCGTAGGCCACCTCGGCGATCGTGCCGGTGGCGCCGCGGCAGTATTCGGGGGTGCGGGTGTAGAAGACGACGGGAAGTTCACGCACCCGCACGGCGTCGCCGACGGCGAAGCGAGGCGCACCGGCCAGGCCGGCGTACACCTGGGGGTCGCCCTTGCCGACGGCGTGCCGGTGATGTTCGTTGCGCTTGACCTGTGCGCCGTCCCCCTCGAACCTGGGCTGCGCCTGGGGTTTCCGGCCGTCGAGGCCGTCGGGGTAGCGCGCTTTCACCTCGGCCATGCGTTCAGCGAGTTCGGTGAGCCCGATGTGGTGCTTCTCCACCAGCACGCGGGCGACCGCGAGCAGCCAGCGGCCGTAGTAGGGCAGGCCCAGATACTGTGCCCGCCCCACGTCCACGTTGCCGATCCGGCGCCGCTCCTCAGACAGCCAGATGCCGCGCGCACCCAGCACCTCGCAGATGACGTAGGTCGCTTCCTCCCACTGTTCGTACTGCTTGTTCTCGTACGTCATCGGCGCGTCGGGTTCACCCCCGACGTCGTGCACCGGCTTGAGGTACGCGGTGATCCGCGCGTGGTCGAGCTGATCGGGAGTCGGTGCATCCGGCAGTTCCGGATACGCCGACTTGAGGCGGGCGACCAGGTCGAGTTGCGAGGCACGCTGCGCGGCCGTACCCATCGGCGCTCCCTTCGTGGTGCGGACGCACTACCGAGACGCCCGAGATTATTCGCTGTGGCCGGTCGCCACACGTGGCGGATCGGCTTTCTGGAATCGATCCGATCATCACGCGGACCTCGAACAGGCCGCATCCCCGCGGGGCGCGACCATGCAGGCGGCCGTCGAAGCGGTTGTGTCACAACAAATATCAATTCTCACGCGGCACTCCGGTCGGCCCGGTCGGACACAGGGTGCCCTCTGATGGCTGTGGGTCACCATCGCCCGCGGTGGTCGGCGCCGCCCTTCGGCACTGCGCCGGCGAGTTGTCTGAACACCCGGTGGCGAGCGCGCGAACGGACGGTCGCGGCCGGTCGGGGCCGGTTTGAGCCGCCGGCCCGCGGAAACCCTCGACCCATGGGTCGTACCGTTCGCACCGTCGCCGCCGCCGCCGCTTCGACACTGGTCGCCGCGGCGGCCCGGGACGTCTTCCAACGCAAACACGCACTGCTGCGCAATTTCCCGGTGATCGGGCGTGCCCGGTACCTGATCGAGGCGATCGGACCGGAGTTGCGCCAGTACATCGTCGCCGCCAACGACGAGGAGCGCCCGTTCACCCGCGATCAGCGGCGCTGGGTGTACGCCTCGTCGAAGAAGGAGAACAACTACTTCGGCTTTGGCACCGACAACAACATCGAGTACACGGCCGGGTACCCCGTGATCAAACACCGCACGTTCGCCCGCACCGTTCCGCCGTCGGCGCCGACCGCCGGCCACGACGTCGAGGTGCCGTGCGCGAAGGTCATCGGCGCCGCGCGCGGGCGGGCCAAGGCGTTCCGGCCGCCGTCGGTGGTCAACATCTCCGCGATGAGTTTCGGTTCGTTGTCCGCGAACGCGATAGAGGCGCTCAACCGCGGCGCCGCGCTGGCCGGATGCCTGCACAACACCGGCGAGGGCGGTATCTCCCGCTACCACCGCCACGGCGGTGACCTGATCTTCCAGATCGGCACCGCGTACTTCGGCTGCCGCGACGAACACGGGCGGTTCGACCTCGCCAAGCTCAAGGACCTGGTGGCCGGCGCCCCGGTGCGGGCGCTGGAGATCAAGCTGAGCCAGGGCGCCAAGCCCAGCCTCGGCGGACTGCTGCCCGCGGCCAAGGTGTCCGCCGAGATCGCCGCCACCCGCGGCATTCCCGAAGGGCGCGACTGCGTCAGCCCGTCCCGGCACGCCGAGTTCTCCGACACCGACAGCCTGCTCGACTGGGTGGAACTGCTGGCCGCCGAGACGGGGCTGCCGGTCGGCATCAAAGCCGCAGTCGGCGACCTGGATTTCTGGTACGAGCTCACCGATCTCATGCGCGACTCCGGCCGGGGCGTGGACTTCGTGACCATCGACGGCGGGGAGGGCGGGACCGGCGCCGCGCCGCTGATCTTCACCGACAGCGTGTCGTTGCCGTTCCAACTCGGTTTCTCGCAGGTCTACCGCATCTTCGCCGACCGGGGGCTGCACGAGCAGGTCACCTTCGTCGGCGCCGGCAAGCTCGGCCTGCCCGACAACGCGGTGGTCGCGTTCGCGCTCGGCTGCGACATGGTCAACGTCGGACGAGAGGCGATGCTGGCGATCGGCTGCATCCAGGCCCAGAAGTGCCACACCGACACGTGCCCGACCGGCGTCGCCACCCAGAACGCCTGGCTGGCACGCGGGCTGGTGCCCGAGCTCAAGGCGGAGCGGGCCGCCCACTACATCAAGACGTTGCGCCGGGACCTGGTCAAGGTGGCCGAGGCCTGCGGCGTCGAGCATCCCGGGTTGATCGGCACCGACGCGGTGGACATCCTCACCGGTCGGACCGCCACCACACCGCTGCACGACGTCTACGGCTACGCACCCGGTATGGGCTTGCCGTCGCCCGCCGACCGGGAGGCGATCATCGGGTTGATGGCCGGGCGCACGCGGCAGGGCGATTCGGCGCCGCCGTCGCCCTCGGCGGTGGGCTGACCGGCCGGCTCAGCAGCCGAGTTCGGTGATCGCAGTGACGACGATGTGCGTCGCGGACGACACGGTGACGCCGTACGGCTGCAGCTCGTCGAGGACGATGTCGACGATGTCCGAGGCCGGGACGCCGCTGCGCGTCGCCTGACACACCGCGTGACCGGCCGACAGCAGCTGATCCTCGGTCAGAAACGCCAGCGTCTCCCGCAGTTCGAGGTACCCGGCCTCGTCGGCGGATGCCGACGGGGCCAACCCGAGTGCCGCGGCCGAGACCAGTCCGGCGACGGCGAATGAGCGGTACATCGGGGACCTCCGTGGTGTGACTCGACGTCGTTTCATGATCATTGTCCACCCCGTCAGTTCCCGGTGTCCCGGCGGCAGGCCCGTACCGGGGAACCGCGCGTGCGCCCCGCAGGCGCGCAACCGGATACAGTGGTTTCAATGGTTACCTTCGGTGAGCCCCGCGCGCGATCACCTTGGCAGGACGCGCATTTCATCGGTGGCCACCCCATCCTCGACCTGACCAACACGGTGTTCGACCGATTGCATCCCGCCGAGGACAACGACCTGCTGCGGTCACCCGCGGAGGTGGTGGCCTGGTGCCTGTCGGTGGGGTTGTTCGCGACCGCGCCGACGCTCACCCCGGCCGCCGAGCGGGCACTGGTGGCCGACGTGCGCGCGGTGCGTGAGCACGCGGCCGCGGTGTTCGGCGCGGTGGCCGGCGGCACCGCGGTGCCATCCGGGGCGCTGGGCGCGCTGCTCGAGCGGGCCGGCGCCGGGGCGCGCGGCGCCCGCATCGACTGGACCGGGCCCGGCCCCGGGGAATGGGAGGCCGATTGGGCCGCACCGGGGGCGATCCCCGCCGCGCTCTCCCTGATGGCGGTGCAGGCGCTGTTCACGCTGCCCCCGGACCGCGTCCGGGCCTGCGGCCGGTGCGGTTGGTTGTTCCTCGACTCGTCGCGGGGCGGTCGCCGACGGTGGTGCAGCATGAGCACCTGCGGCAACCGGGAGAAGGTGACCCGCCACCGCCGCGCCGACTCCGCCGGCGCCTGAGCCCGCCTCAGGCCGGTCGGAGGCGGCGCCGCATGACCGGGCGGTCGTCCCGCGGGCGCGCCACCTCATGGAAGCCGGCGCCGCGGAATGCGCTGGCGATACCGGTCATCGCGGTGTCGGCGCCGGCGCGCCGGCCTTCGCGCGGTTCGACCGGGTACCCCTCGGCGATCGGGTGACCGCGGCCGGCGGCATAGCGGCAGACCGCGTCGAGGACCGCCGGCAGCAACCCCGCCCCGCGGTGCGCGCGGTGCACGAACAGGCAGGCGATCGCGCAGACCGGTTCGTCGTCGATCGGTGCCAGCAGCGGTGAGCGCGCCATCCGGGGGAAGTCCTCGCGCGGTCCGAGTGAGCACCACGCGACCGCCTCAGACCCGCGGTAGATCACCACGCCGGGGGAAGCGTCGTCGCGCCGCGCCAATTTCCGCATCGCCCGCCGGTTTCCGTCGCCCCTGCCCTCGGCCCATTCGGCGAACGACAGGCGCCAGTGCATACACCAGCATCCGCGTGCCCCGCCGTTGTCGCCGAGGACGTCGACGAAGTCCTCCCAGGTGGCGTCCGACAACGGACGAGCGGTCAGCGTCTGCACCTTCTCCGTGGCCATCGCGCCCTCCTTCCGCAGTGCGGCGCGCGTCCACATGCAGAGTAACCGTTCAACATTCTTTTAACAGTTACAGCCGGGAGGGGATGCCGCGGCGCGGGTGGCTCACATCCGGCCGGCGCGCCACCGGTCCAGCATGCGGCGGTCGCGTTTGGTGGGCCGTCCGGCCCCGCGGTCGCGCACGGCGACCGGAATGGCCGTCACTCGTGGTGGCGGGGGAGTGCGGTCGAGGTAGCACGTCGCCGCGTCGGGCGCGCCGACGCGTTTGTGGATGATCCGCACCACCTGCACGATGCGCGTCGTGTCACCGAGGTGGGCCCGCACCTCGTCGCCGGGCGACACCATCGACGACGGTTTCGCCGGCCGGTCGTTGATCCGCACGTGCCCGCCCCGGCATGCCGACGCCGCGTCGGGACGCGTCTTGGTCAGCCGTACCGACCACAGCCAGCGATCGATTCTCGTCGACTCCACACCGTCCATGATGAACCCGCTCAGCCCGGCCACCGGGACGCGAGTGCCGCGGGCGTCCAGTCCGGCCAGGTGGGAGAGCCGACGATGAAGCCCCCGGCGAGTTGGGCAACGATCCGCGGTCCCCGGACGGCGCTGTTGTCGTAGAACGTCGCCGAATCCGCGCGCACCGCGGCCACCGCGACGTGATCCCACAGCCGCCGGTAGCGGTCGCGGATCTTCTGTTCGGGGACATCGTGGCCGCCGGCCGCGACCCGGTGGCGCACGCGCTGGACCGCGAGGGGTTCGGGGATCAGCACCGTGTGCAGCACGACGGTGTAGCCGGCCGCGTGCGCGGCGTCGATGAGGTCGAGTTTCGACGGGTGCGAGAACACGGTCTCGGCGATGAACGACGCGCCGCGATCCAACAGGGCCGCCCTGGTGGCCGCGGCGATCCGGGCGGCGTCGTAAGAGTGTCCGGCAGGGTCAGCCGGCCAGCGGTGTCTGGCGATCTCGTCGGCGTTGACCACCGCGCTGCCGGGCAGCAGTGGAGTCAGGGTGAGTTCGATGAACGTGGACTTGCCCGCGCCGTTGGGTCCGACGATGAGATCGAGCCGGTTCACCGCTGGTGTCGGCGGCTCGCGTCAGCGCCCGCCGTGTTCACGCGCGGTGGTCGAGCACGGCGGTGCTGCCGTCGGGGCGGTACTGCACCAGCTCTCCGTCGTCGCCGAGCGCGACGGTGGTGACGCCGCGGGCGGCCAAGCTCGCGCCGTAATCGGTGCGCGCGAGGCTGTCCTCGATGGCCGCGGAGATCTCGGCGTTGAACACCACGCCTTCCTCGGCGCTCAGGTCGCGCAGGGGAGTGGCACCCGCCAGGGCCGCCTCCACCCTGCGGCGGGCGGCGCTGTGCTGGCTGGACACGGCGCGTCCGACGCGGGCCCAGTGGTCGAGTTGCTGTTTGGCCGAGCGGCTCTGGCGCGCGCCCTCGGCGGCCGCACTGTCCATCAGATCCGCGGCGAACCGGGTGACCCGGTCGGCGGCGGCCTCAGCCATGACGAACCTCCCTGTAGCAGTGTGAAACCAGCGTAGCAGACTGCTACAGGTAGTGGTCGATTCAGTTGGCGGCGTCGAGGATCTTGATTGCGAACACCAGCGAGTCACCCGGCTCGATACCCGCGGCGGGCTGGCCCTCGGGGTAGCCGTCGGCCGGCACCATGGCGACGGCGACGGTGGAGCCGACGTTCTGGCCGGCGATGGCCTTCTGGAAGCCCGGCACGACGCCGTCGAGCGGGAAGTCCACCGGGGCGCCGCGTTCATAGCTGCTGTCGAACACCGAGCCGTCCCGGCCGTTGACACCCATGTAGCAGACCAGCACGGTCGCGGTGTCGGACACGACCGGGCCGTTCCCGGGCTGCAGCGTCTGCACCTGCGTCTCGGTCACGCTGAACGGTGCCTCGACGGTGATCAGCGGCGCGGCCTCCTCGGTCGAGCCGGTCACCGCGACGTTTCCGGTCGTGCCGGGCAGCGTCCACTCCGGTGCGGCGTCGGCCGCCGGGGCGGCCGTCGGGCACGACATGGCCGCCGCCTCCGTCGTCGCCGGAGCGGTCTGGGACGGCGACGGGGAGGTGGTCGCCTCCAGCGCCGACGACGTCGTGGTCGCGGGAGCTTCTTCATCGGAGCCGCACGCGGTGAGCGTCATGGCCACCGACGCGGCCCCGAGGACGAGCGCGACCGAGGAGGGCAGGCGAGAGATGTTCACGGCCGTCACGCTACCGGCGGCCCCACTGCGCCTCGCGGTTCCCGGGATCGGTACGTGCCCGGACCGGAACCATGTAGTCTCGGATCAGTTTGCTGTGCAGGGTCGGCGCACACGACGGCCGACCGTCTGAACTTCTTCGGGGGCGAGCACGATGACGGCCGCGCTACCGCCGCGATGGCGGGTGCGAGCGAACCACTATGAGTGGATCAGTGAGTACCTGTCCGCCCGCGGCATGACCACCTCCGTGCGACTGATGATGGCGCTCATCGCCGCGTCGCTGACCGCGTGCCTGCTCGCCTTGCTGCGCTTCGACGGTCCGGTCGGTGCGCTCCCGGTCGCGATGATGTGGGCCGCCGTCGCCTGCGGAGTCGCCGGCGTGGCGCTGTGGACGTGGCGCTGGCCGTCGCACGCGCAATCGCTGGCCTTTGCGGTGGTCTCCAACGCGGCCATCGCGCTGGCGTGTCTGGCGTATCCGGATCCGCAGGGCGCGCTGACGGGCTGCATCTCGTTCGCCACCATCGCCGCATACATCGCGTTCTTCCACTCGACGGTGCTGGTGCTCTACAACTTCGTGGTCGCGACGGCCGTCGGCGTGGTCGCCGCCTTGCGGCTGGCGTGGGAGGGGCACACCGCCCTGGCCGCCGTCGATCTGTTGCTGGTGGTGCAGATCAACATCGCGATGCCGGTCGCCATCCACGTCATCGTCCGCTCGCTGGGCATCGACCTGGTGGAAGCCGACCGCGACTCACTGACCGGCTTGCTCAATCGGCGGGCGTTCGACCAGCAGGCGTCGAAGATGGTGGGCAGTCGGACCACCGGTGGCCA
Organism: Mycobacterium sp. PS03-16; assembly: GCF_004570325.1. Taxonomy (GTDB): domain Bacteria; phylum Actinomycetota; class Actinomycetes; order Mycobacteriales; family Mycobacteriaceae; genus Mycobacterium. The sequence continues at coordinate 51,009 of NZ_SPQO01000007.1, forward strand.
CCTGATCGTGGCGTTGGTCGACCTGGACAAGTTCAAGCAGATCAACGACACCTACGGCCACCAGGCCGGCGACGAGGCCCTCATCGCGGTGGCCCGCGCGCTGCGCCACGCGATGGTCGGGGTCCCCACCGTGATCGGCCGGTGCGGCGGCGAGGAGTTCGTGGTCGCCGCGGTGTACCCGACCAGTGATCCGACGTCGATCGCGGCGCGGATCTGCGAGGAGATCGCCGCGCTGCCGCAGTCCGTCACCGCCAGCGTCGGAACCGCGGGGATGGCGGTGGGCCCCGCGATCCGCGACCGCGCCGGACTCCACAGCCTGGCCCGGCTGGTGCGGGCCGCCGACGCGGCGATGTACCGGGCCAAACGCGCGGGCGGCAATCGGCACGAGCACCACACCGAGCCGCCGTCCAGGCATGCGATCAACTCGGTGCCGTCGCTGCCCAAGAGCTGACCCGGGCTCAGTAGTGCCAGCCGGCCGGTACGCACCGGAAGGCGTCGGCGGCGGCGGCCACCTTGCAGACCGACGGGAACGGCAGGTGGGTGGCCACCAGCGACTCACCGGTCGCGGCGAGCTCGCGCAGCAGCTGCACCCGGACCCGCACCGACTCGTCCGGATCATGCTCGAACCCGTTGTGCCACCCGGGATTGTCGAAACCGGGCTCGAACACCGCGTCACCCGCGAACGTCAGCCGGTCACCGCCGGACGCCAGCCGCACGATGCTGTGCCCGGGGGTGTGACCGCCGGTGCGGGCGATGAGCACTCCGGGCGCCGGCTCGTACTCGGTCTCGAAGGTCCGCAGCCGACCGCGGTATTCGTCGAGGAACCGCGACGCGATCGAGCGCAGCGCGTCGGGTACCGGCGCGGGCATGTCGGTATGGGAGAAGTCAGGCGACTCCCAGAATTCGGCCTCGGCGGCGGCGACGTGGACGCGCAGGTCGGGACGCAGCCGATCCTGTAGTCCTGCGGTGAGTAGTCCACCGACGTGGTCCATGTGCAGATGGGTCAGCACCACGTCGGTCACGGCGGCGGGATCGATGCCTGCGGCCTCCAGGCGGTGGGCGGTCTGCCCGGCCCTGGGGAAGTCAGGGAACTCCACGCCCAGCCCTGCGTCCACCAGGATCGTCTGGTCGCCGCTGCGCACCACGACCACGTTCAGCGGCCAGTCCAGGACGTCGTGCGGCAGGAACCGGTCGTCGAGCCAATGGCTGAACTCGGCGGCGTCGGCATTGGTCGCCATCGTCCTGGCGGTGATGGGAAGTACGCCGTCACTGATCACCAGCACCTCGATGTCGCCGACCTGCACCGCGTAACGCGAGGGGACCAGTTCATCGTGGCGGGGCCTACCGGCGGGGTTCTCGTCGACAATGCTCATGTTCGTTCTCCTCCTGAGCGACCGGACGACAGGCGGAATCGACCTGTCTTCCGCGTGGAACTCGCTCCGGCGGCCGGACTCATCCCGGCTGGTGGGCCGGCTCGGATCAGCCGTTGCCGCAGACAGGCGTCAGGTGCACCGTGGCGTTGCCGCCGCCGCGCTTGGCCGCGAACATCGCTTCGTCGGCGCGTTCGATGACGGTGTCGAGAAGCGCCACGGGGTCTACTCCCGGAGCGGTGAAGCCGGCGACGGGCACGCAGGTGACGCCGACGCTGGCGGTGACCGCATGGGGTGCGGGCGCGGCGATGGCTTCCCGGACCCGGTCGAATTCCCGCGCCGGGTCGCGGCCCGGCCCGGGGGCGACATCGACGATCACGAACTCCTCACCGCCGATGCGGGCCACCAGGGCCGTGCCTCGCACCGCGGTCATGATCCGGCGTGCGCTGCGGACCAGCACGTCGTCGCCCACGGTGTGGCCAAAGGTGTCGTTCACGTCTTTGAAGCGGTCCAGATCGACGACCATCACCGTCACCTCGGCATCCGCGGTGGCGGCGTCGCGCACCAACTCCTCGATGTGCAGGTGCAGACCGCGCCGGTTGAGCAACCCGGTCAGCGGATCGGTGACCGACACGTTCGCGTCGTTGCGCATGGCCCAGATACCGAGCTGGACACCCAGTGGTGTCGCGACGACCGGCGCCACCGCGGCCAGCGTGCTGGCCGTGAACGTCAGCGCGTCGAAGCCCGCAGCGGCCCCGGCCTGTACGGCGAACCCGGTGGTCGCCAGCAGTATCCAGAGCGCATGGGCGGCCATCACTTTGGGACCGTCGAAGAACATCAGGTACACCGAGATCATCGCGAATGCGTTGAAGCCGAACAGGCCCAGCAGCCACGACGCGTCCACCACGGCCACCGCGGCGATTCCGATGTCGGCGGAGACGACGAACGCCAGTGAGGTGCGCCGCGACGGCCACGGCCGGGTGCACCACGCCCATGCCCACCCGAACTGCAACGCGGCGAACAGCGCGACCACCACGCGCGAGGCCGGAGTGTCGGCGAACGGCAGCAGGATCGCCAGCGAGAGCACCGCGTTCAAACCGGTGCCCAGACCGATCAGCGTCTTGATCGCCCCGGACATCGCCCGTTTGGCGAAGTACTGCACCTGCCCGGCGTAGTCGACCGGCTCCTGCCACCACGCGCGGATGAACCGGCTGAACACCACGACGCTGCCCGAAGTCGCCGGCAACCCGCACCCCCGTCAACCGTCCGCACCGACCCGCCCTACCGCCGTGCGGGCAAACAAAATCTGAATAGTAGTCGGTTCAATCGCGGACCGGCACCGCACGAGTTCACCGCAGCGAGGGGGCAGATTCCCCTGGCGCGGCGGCCGTGGTGCGGCGGATGACGAGTTCCGGGGCGAAGACCGGGTGCGACGGTGCGCGGTCCGTCCGGTCGGCGGCGGCGACCAGGAGGTCGACGGCCGTCGCCCCGATGAGCGCGGTGGGCTGGCGAATCGAGGACAGGGGCACCACCGCGGACTGGGCGAAATCGATGTCGTCGTAGCCGATCAGCGCGATGTCGTCGGGGACCCGCAGCGCACCGAGCATGGTGAACGCCTGCAGGGCGCCGATGGCGACGAGGTCGTTGGCGCAGAACACCCCGTCGGGACGCTTGCCGGCGGGCCGCCGATGCAGCTGTTCTCCGACGGTACGTCCGGCCAGCACGCTCAGCGTCGGCGTCTCGATCACCTCGAGTCGCGCGCCGGACACCGCGTCGACGGCCTGTTGTGCGCCGCGCAGCCGGTCGGTCACCTGGCGCAGACCCCGAGGCCCGCCGACGAACGCGATATGGCGCCGCCCACTGTCGAGCAGGTGGCGGGTGGCCAGCCGACCGCCGGCCACATCGTCGACGGCCACGGAGTCGAACACCGTTCCCGCGCCGTCGCGGTCCACGAGCACCACCGGGGTGCCGCGCCGTCGCAGCGCGGCGAGGCGATCCAGGTTCTCGCCGAGGGGTGACACCATCAGCCCGAACACCCGCTGCTCGGTGAAGATGTCGACGTAAGCCTGCTCCTTGGCGTCGTCGCCGTCGGAGGTGCCCAGCAGCACCGTCAGCTGGTGCACGGCCGCCTGCTGTTCGGCGGCACGGGCGATGTCGGTGAAAAACGGGTTGCCGATGTCGAGCACCACCAGACCGGCACACCGCGACCGTCCCGCCCGCAACTGCCGCGCGGCGTCGTTGCGGACGAACCCGAGCCGGTCGATGGCGTCGTGTACGCGGGCCACGGTGGCGGGGGAGACCTTCTCCGGGGCGTTGAGCACGTTGGAGACGGTGCCGAGGGATACCGACGCCGCGTTGGCGACGTCACGCATGCTCACGGCCATACGTCCATCACACCAGATCGGCGTAGTCTTCAGCGCCGGGCACGCGGGGCCAGTCGCTCGAACTGGGTGACGTGGCCAGGTTCCAGTTCGTCGAGGGAGGCCACGCCGAGCAGGCGCATGGTGCGCGTGATCTGCTCACGCAGGATCGCGATGGCGCGGTCGACGCCGGCCTCACCGCCGGCCATCAGGCCGTACAGGTAGGCACGCCCGACGAGGGTGAACCGGGCACCGAGTGCGATGGAGGCCACGATGTCGGCCCCGGACATGATGCCGGTGTCGAGCATGATCTCGGTGCGGTCGCCGACCGCGGCGGCGACGCCGGGGAGGAGGTGGAACGGGATCGGGGCCCGATCGAGTTGACGCCCACCGTGATTGGACAGCACCAGGCCGTCGACGCCCAGGTCGGTCACCGCGATCGCGTCCTCGACCGTCTGGATGCCCTTGACCACGAGCTTGCCCGGCCACTGGGCTTTGATCCAGGCCAGATCCTCGAATGTGACGGCGGGATCGAACATCGTGTCGAGCAATTCGGCGACGGTGCCCGACCACCGGTCCAGCGACGCGAACGCGAGCGGTTCGGTGGTCAGGAAGTCGATCCACCACTGCGGGCGGGGAACCGCGTTGAGCACCGTCTTCGCGGTCAGGGCGGGCGGGATCGACATGCCGTTGCGTTTGTCGCGCAGGCGCGCTCCGGCCACCGGCACGTCGACGGTCACCAGCATCGTGTCGAATCCTGCGTTCGCGGCGCGGTCGACCAGCGCCATCGACCGGTCGCGGTCTTTCCACATGTACAGCTGGAACCAGTTGCGCCCGTGCCGGTTCACGGACTTGACGTCTTCGATCGATGCGGTGCCCATGGTCGAGAGCGAGAACGGAATGCCGGCGCGGCCTGCCGCGCGGGCGCCGGCGTACTCGCCTTCGGTCTGCATCATCCGGGTGAAGCCGGTCGGCGCGATCCCGAACGGCAGTTCGGACCGGCCGCCGAGGACCGTGCAACTGGTATCCACCTTCGACACGTCGCGCAGGATGGCCGGATGGAACTCGATGTCGCAGAATGCCTGTCGCGCCCGCGCGAGGGACAGTTCGGCCTCGGCGGAGCCGTCGGTGTAGTCGAAGGCCGCCCGCGGGGTGCGGCGTTTCGCGATGGCGCGCAGGTCCTCGATGGTCAACGCCCGGTTGAGCCGCCGGGTGCGGGCGTTGAGCTCGGGCTTCCTGAACTGCATCAGGGGCGCGAGATCGCGGACGCGGGGGACGCGACGTTTCACGATGTGGCCTTTCCCGCTCCCACCGGAGGGATTCCGGTGCGGGCTGCGGTGGTCGACGTTCGGGGGAGGTACCGCTGAGCCGGAAAGCTCGCGCCGACACGGTGGCGCAGGGCTTCGAGATCACCGGTGATCAGGTGGTGGGCGCGCGCGGTGACCAGGACGTTGCCCAGGGCGGTGGCCTCGACGGGCCCGGCCAGCACGGGCAGGCCGAGCCGGTCTGCGGTGAGCTGGCACAGCAGCCGGTTCTGCGAGCCGCCGCCGACGAGGTGGACCGTGCGCACCGGTACGCCGGACAGTTCGGCGGCCTGACGTACCTTGTCGGCGAAGGCAGCAGCCAGGCTCTCCACGATGACGCGGACGAGTTCGGGGTGCGTCGTCGGTACCCGCAGACCGCGTTCGTCGTACCACGCGCGGATCCGGCCCGGCATGTCACCGGGCGGGGCGAAGCGGGCATCGGCGGTGTCGAAGACATCGAGCCCCGTGGGTACCTCGGCGGCCTGAGCGAGCAGTTCGGACAGGTCCGCACGCTCGCCGTCGCGCTCGAACTGGCGGATCGTCTCGCTGAGCAGCCACAGGCCCATGACGTTGTGGAGATACCGGATGCGGCCGTCCGCGCCCACCTCGTTGGTGAAGTTGGCGCGCCGGCCGGCCTCGCTCAGGACGGGCTGCGGGAGCTCGACGCCGACCAGACCCCAGGTGCCGCACGAGATGTAGGCCGCCGACGTGGGATCCATCGGGACGGCGACCACCGCCGACGCCGTGTCGTGCGATGCGGTGGTGGTCACCGAGACCGCCGTGTCGAGCCCGAGGGTGCCGGCGAGGTCGGGCAGCACGGGACCCAGCACGGTTCCGGGGTCGACGACCGGGGGGAAGAGACCCGACGGCACGCCCAGCACGTCGCACAGCTCGCTGTCCCAGTGCCCGCCGGTGTGCAACAGCCCGGTGGTCGACGCGTTGGTGCGTTCGGTGGCCAGGCGACCGGTGAGCCAGTACCCGATGAGATCGGGGATCAGCAGTGCGCGGTCGGCCACCGTGAGGCGATCCTCCGCGGCGAGCTGGTAGACCGTGGTGAAGGGCAGGTACTGCAATCCATTGCGGCGGTAGAGGTCCGCGTGGCCGATCCGGTCGTGGACGGCGGCGGCGCCCTGCTCACAGCGGACGTCGCGGTAGTGGTGCGGCAACCCGAGCAGCGCCCCGTCGCGGAGCAGCCCGTAGTCGACGGCCCAGGAGTCCACCGCGACGGCCACCAGATCCTCCGCGCGCCGGGCGGCCTCGGCCAGCCCCGCGCACGCCGCCCGGAACAGACCCGGAGCATCGGTGTGCATGGCGGTGCGGTGGCCGTTCCACAGGTAGACCGGCTCGTTCGGGAACCGGGCTACCTGCTCGACGGCGATGCGCTCCCCGGTGATGTCGGCGAGCATGACGCGGCCGCTGGTCGCACCGAGATCGATCGCGGCGACCTGGCTCATCGGTTCAATCTCCTCGCGCAAGCGCTCATCGGTGCCGCCATCTCTTCGCGCAAGCGCTCATCGCAAGAAGGCCGCCGCGACGCCCGCGTCCACCGGCACGTGCAAACCCGTGGTGTGGGAGAAGTCCGACGTGCACAGCGCGAACGCGGCATTGGCGATGTTCTCCGGCAGCACCTCGCGCTTGAGCAGTGTGCGCTGCGCGTAGTACTTGCCGAGATCCTCCTCGGCGACGCCGTACACCGCGGCCCGCTTGGCGCCCCACCCGCCGGCGAAGATGCCCGACCCCCGCACGACACCGTCGGGGTTGATGCCGTTGACCTTGACGCCGTACTCGCCGAGCTCGGCGGCCAGCAGCCGCACCTGGTGGGCCTGATCGGCTTTCGTCGCGGAGTAGGCGATGTTGTTGGGGCCGGCGAACACCGAGTTCTTCGACGAGATGTAGATGATGTCCCCGCCGAGCTTCTGGTCGATCAGTGCGCGGGCCGCCGCCTTGGACACCAGGAACGATCCGCGGGCCATCACGTTGTGCTGCAGGTCCCAGTCCGCGGCGGTGGTCTCCAGCAGCGACTTCGACAGCGACAGGCCGGCGTTGTTGACCACGATGTCGACACCGCCGAACGCCAGCGCCGTCGCATCGATGGCGGCCTGCACCGCATCCTCGTCGGTCACATCCGCGGCGATTCCGACGGCCACGTCGCTGTTCCCGATCTCTTCGGCAGCAGCGCGGGCCTTCTCGGCGTCGAGATCGGCGATCACCACGCAGGCGCCCTCGGCGGCCAACCGCGTCGCGATGGCTTTGCCGATGCCCGACGCGGCCCCGGTGACCAGGGCGATCCGGGTGGCGAGCGGCTTGGGCTTGGGCATGCGCGCCAGCTTGGCCTCTTCGAGCGCCCAGTACTCGATGCGGAACTTCTCCGACTCGTCGATCGGGGCGTAGGTCGAGATCGCCTCGGCGCCGCGCATCACGTTGGTGGCGTTGAGGTAGAACTCGCCGGCCACGCGCGCGGTCTGCTTGTCCTTGCCGTAGCTGAACATGCCGACCCCCGGGATCAGCACGATCGCCGGGTCGGCGCCGCGCATCGCCGGGCTGTCCGCGGTCGCGTACCGCTCGTAGTACGCGCGGTAGTCCTCGCGGTAGGCCGCGTGCAGCTCAGCCAGCCGGGCCTTGCAGTCCTCGACGGTCGCGTCGGCCGGCAGGTCGAGCACCAGCGGTTTGACCTTGGTGCGCAGGAAGTGGTCGGGGCAGCTGGTGCCCAGCGCGGCCAGCCGAGGGTGCTCGGCGGCGGCCAGGAACTCCAGTACCGGTGCGGCGTCGGTGAAGTGACCGACCTGGGGCTTGTCGGTCGAGGCCAGACCGCGGATGAACGGGGCCAGCGCGGCGGCCTTGGCGCGGCGTTCGTCGTCGGGCAGGGCGCCGTAGCCGGGCAGCGGCGCGCCGAACGGCTCATTCTTGCCGTTGGCCGCGATGAACTCGGCAGCGGTCTCGATGATCTCCAGGGAGTGGGCCTCGGCCTGCTCGGAGGTGTCCCCCCATGCGGTGATGCCGTGCCCGCCCAGGATGCACCCGATCGCCCGCGGGTGGCGGCGTTTGATCTCGGCGATGTCCAGTCCGAGCTGGAAGCCCGGCCTGCGCCACGGCACCCACACCACGCGCTCACCGAAGATCTTCTCCGTCAGGGACTCTCCGTCGGCGGCCGTCGCGATCGCGATACCGGAGTCGGGGTGCAGGTGGTCGACGTGTGCCGCGTCGACCAGTCCGTGCATCGCGGTGTCGATCGAGGGTGCGGCACCGCCCTTGCCGTGCAGGCAGTAGTCGAACGCGGCGACCATCTCGTCCTCACGGTCCACGCCCGGGTAGACGTCGACAAGTGCGCGCATCCGGTCGAGCCGAAGCACGGCCAGTCCCTTCTCGGTGAGCGTGCCCAGGTCTCCGCCCGAACCCTTCACCCAGAGCAGGTCGACGTCCTCGCCGGTCACCGGGTCGGTGCCGGTGCCCTTGGCGGAGGTGTTACCGCCGGCGTAGTTGGTGTTCCTGGGGTCGGAGCCGAGGCGGTTGGACCGCGAGATCAGCTCGGAGACGGTCTTTTCGGCGGTATCGGTCATTGCGTCACGCTCCCCACGAGGATTGAGTTCCGCCGACACGCTCGGCGGTGATGCGGGCCTGGTATCCGCTGTCGCGGAAGGCGGCCATCGGGTCTTCGGGCAGTCCGCGCTCGGCGCGCCGCTGCGCGAGCGCGGGGCGGACATCGGTGTAGAAGGCGTCCATCATGATCGCGTTGGCGCCCAGCACGTCGCCGTCGTCCTGCGCCGCGCGCAGGGCCTCGGTGTCGACGAGCAGCGTGCGGGCGGTCATCTCCTGCACGTTGAGCACCGACCGGATCTGACCGGGGATCTTCTCCTCGACGTTGTGGCACTGGTCGAGCATCAACACCACCGGCGAGTGCGCGTCGAGCGCGCCGCCACGCACCACCTCGAACATGATGCGGAAGAGCTGGAACGGATCGGCCGCGCCGACGATCAGGTCGTCGTCGGCGTAAAACCGCGAATTGAAGTCGAATGAGCCGAGCTTGGTGAGCCGCAGCAGCTGCGCCACGATGAACTCGATGTTGGTGCCCGGCGCGTGGTGGCCGGTGTCCAGGCACACCACCGCGCGCTCGCCGAGGGCGCAGACGTGGGCGTAGGCCGTGCCCCAGTCGGGCACGTCGGTCATGTACATGGCGGGTTCGAAGAACTTGTACTCCAGGACGAGTCGCTGCTGCTCACCGATGTGCTGGTAGATCGTCGCGAGCGATTCGGCCAGCCGGTCCTGTCGGCCACGGATGTCGCCCTGGCCGGGGTAGTTGGTGCCGTCGGCCAGCCAGATCTTGAGGTCGCGGGACCCGGTCTGGTGCATCACCTCGATGCAGTCGAGGTGATGGTCGATGGCCTTCTGCCGGATCGCCTTGTCGGTGTGGGTCAGGCTGCCGAACTTGTAGTCGTCGTCCTGGAACGTGTTGGAGTTGATGGTGCCGAGCCGCACTCCGAGGTCCTGTGCGTAGTCCGACAGCGCGCGGTAGTCGTCGACGCGGTCCCACGGGATGTGCAGCGCCACGGACGGCGCCAGGCCGGTGAGGCGGTGCACCTGCGCCGCGTCGGCGATCTTCTCCCGGACGTCGCGGGGGGTGCCCGGCGTGCCGAACACCTTGAATCGCGTGCCGGAGTTACCGAACGCCCAGGAGGGCAGCTCGATCTGCAGATTGTCCAGAACGGTGTCGGTGAAGTCATGCATCATCGGTGGTCCTCAGGCGGTGGCGGTGGACGGTGCGGATGCGGCGGGGCTCACCGGCGACCCGTAGCGTTCGGTCTCGATCTGCTGCAAGGTCTTTCCCTGGGTCTTCGGGGCCCAAACGGCGCCGATGATCAGGGCGACGGTGAGCAGACCGACCAGCAGGGCGCCCACCCAGGTGAGCCCGATGACGGCGAGCATGGTGGGGAAGAAGTAGCTGAGCAGACCGGTGGCGGTGCGCACCACGAAGAACATGGTGCCCTGCGCGCTGGCGCGGTACGGGGTGGCGAACAGTTCGCTGGCCCACAGGCTGTAGAACGCCTGCGCGCCGATGCCCGAGGACACACCCCACAGGATCGCGAAGATCAGCATGGTGGCGATGCCGCTGTCGGTGAAGGCGACCAGGACGATCCACCCGGCGATGCCCAGTGCGGCGCCGAAGCTGTAGAGCGCCCGCTGTGACACCCGGTCGGCGTACCGCATGAAGCCGAAATACGTTGCGGCGACGGTGCAACCCCACACCAGCACCTGCAGCAGGTTCTGCTGGACGGGGCTGTGCAGGCCGGCGGTGTCGTAGACGCGGGGCATGAAGATGCCGGCCTGGCCTGCGACGGTGTTCCAGAACAGGTAGATGCCGCCGAGGAACAGCAGGGCGGTGATGTTGACCTTGCGGGAGAACAGGCCGCGCAGACCGCGCACCCCGACGCTCGACGCGAGTTCGCGGGTCTCGTTGACGCTTTCGTCCTGCCAGATCTGTGATTCCGCCAGGCCCTGCCGGACCCACCAGACGACCGCCGCCACCACGAACAGGTGCAGGAAGATCAGCCGCGAGCCGAGCAATTCCAGCGGGGCGAGCGCGGCGGCCAGCGCAAAGCCGATGAACGGACCGACCGACCAGGCCAGTTGCGCGGTGCCGACGTGCTTGGCGCGCTCCACCGACGGCGCCTGCTCGGCGATGTAGGTCCACGAGGCGGGCACTCCGGCACCCACGGCGATGCCCGTGATGACGAAGGCGGCCAGCAGCATGGTGAAGTTGAGGGCGAACGCGGCCAGCAGCACGCCCACCATGTAGACGAGCAGGTCGTAGGTGTAGATGGCTTTGCGGCCGAACCGGTCGCACAGCGGGCCGCCGAGGATGGCGCCGATCGCGGCGCCGAAGGCGTTGGCGCTCAGCGCGGCCAGCAGGCCGACCGCGAAGTTGCTGATGCCGAACTCCGCCTGCCAGAAACCGAGGCTGGTGGCGATCGCGATGATCGAGCCGGCCTCGATGTAATTCGACATGGCGACCGCGATGGTGGCTCGCCAGCCGGTTGTGGAGTGAGCTCCGATCTTCATGGGCAGTCCTCGTGGTTCGGGTGGTCAGGGGAGGGGGGTCAGGGGGAGGGGCAGAAGAGGTGGTCAGCAGAGGTGGAAGTACTCGGTGAGCCGCTGGCGGACCGTATCGGGGTTGGCGCCGCGATCGCCGGTCACTGCGGGCCGGAAGAAGTCAGACATGCGGGCCTGCCAGCGCTCGTTGACGTCGGTCTGTTCGATCAGGGCGCTGGCGCGGTCGAAGTCCTCGGTCTCGAGGTAGCCCACCACCATGCCGTCGTCGGGCCGCAGGAACAGCGAGTAGTTGCGCCAGCCGGCGTCCCGCAGTGCGTCGAGCATCTCCGGCCACACCTGCTCATGGGCGGCCAGATAGTCATCCACCCGGTCGGGCTTGAGGTACATCACGAAACACACGCGTTGCAAGGTGTCGGGCATCGATGCCTCCGCCGGATCGTCTGAACTGAATGAAACGTTTCAATTTGTGATGGGGGTGACAGTACGGCAGCGGTGTGAGCGAGTCAAGAACGCCCGCGCCGGCCACCATGTGGTGCACGGCGCCATCCAGATGGGCGTGTCCACTGTGTTTCAATTGTTTCGTTTGCCCGCTGGTGTGCATAGACTGGCCGCATGACCGCAGCCGTGACTCCGCTTGTCCGGGACATCGAGGCCCGGGCCCGACGCGACGCCGGTTTCCTGCGGGTCCTCGACGCGCTGCGCGACGCGCCGACAGGCCCGCACGGCACCCTGGAACGCTCGGCAGCGCACACCCTCAACGAGCAGCGCCGCGCCGTCCTTATCGCGGAGTTCATCGAGGGCGCCCTGTCCACCGCCCAGGTACAGACTCAACTCGCATACGCCTCGCCACAGGCGGTGCACCGGCTGCGCACGCGCAAGCGGCTGATCGGTGCCGCAGTGGGGAACACGACCTGGTTCCCGGCTTGGCAATTCGACGGCGGACGGCTCCGCGCCGATCTGCCGCGAATCCTGGAGTTGCTGACGCGCTACACCGACGACGCGGTCGCGGCGGACCGCATCATGCGGCTCCAGCGCGAGGACTTGGGGGACACCTCGATCGCCGAGGCGCTCGACCACCCGGTAACCGCTGCGGCGGCGTGGCGCGCCCTCACCGCGCTCGGTGCCTGACCTCCTTCCCGGCTTTCGCCGTCCGCTGCCCTCTGCCCGGCCCACGGGGCTGAGGAGCAGAACGGTGCGGCCGGGCACCGCGATGTGGCGAGTGGAGGCCGCCGCCCCCGACGAGTGGGATTGGCGCGGCTTTCCGCAGCCGCGCTACCGCTTCGACCCGCCGTCGGGCGCGTTCCGCACGCGGTACGCCGGCGCCGATCTCGTCGGCGCCTGCCGCGAGCGCTATCGGGCCACCGGACTGGTCATCCCGGCCGATCACGCCGAGCACCATTTGATCGAGATGGTCACCGAGCGTCCGATGCGGGTGCTCGACCTGCGCACCGAGCGCAACCTCGACGCGCTCGACGTCGACGACCAGATCAGTACCGGACAACACGACGCCGTCTGGGACACCTGCCAACACCTGGCCGACGCCGTCCGGGGCTGGTGGCCTGACCTCGGCGCGATCGTGTACCGCTCGCGGACCACCCCGGAGCAATCCACCAACTATGCGTTCTTCGCCCACGATCACTTCCGAGTGCGGGCGTGGTCACTCGCCGATCGCACCGACGTCCTGACGGAACTGGTTCTCCGGCATGGCTTTACCGTCAGTTGGTCACTGAACGGCTGACAGGGCTGCGCTGCAGATCGCGTTGCCCAATGGTAGTGGTGGAAGTCGCCGAACGAACAGTGGGGACTGATGAAGTACACCAACTCGATCGAGATCGCTCTGCCGCGGGAGAAAGTGGCCCAGCTGCTCGCCGATCCGGCACACATACCGAAGTGGCTGCGAGGCGTGGAGGTGCACGAGCCGGTGAGCGGGATACATGGGCAACTCGGAACCACGTCGCGAGTCGTGATGCGGTCAGGGAAGAGGGAGATCGAGTGCACCGAAACGATCACCCGCCGGGAGCCGGCGGACCTGCACGAGATCCCCGCGAACGTCATCGTTCACTTCGACCGGGAGATCGCCGGCGCCGGTATGTGGAGCGCCGTGCGCGATCGGCTGACTGAAGCCGACCCGGCGACGACGCTCTGGGAAAGCGACAGCGAATACCGGTTCAGCAGTCCGCTGATGCGGCTGGTGGGACTTCTCATGCCCGGGGCCTTCCGCACGCAGTCGCAGCAGCACATGCAGGACTTCAAGGCGTTCGCCGAACACGGAACGGACGTCCGCGAAGGATGAGACGGATCGGCGCCGCGGGGGAGGACTGAAGTGGCTGGGTGACTCAGGAGGTCATTCGGCTTGGAGGTCACCCGGCGAGAGCTTGTCGCCGGGCGTCGGTGGCCGAAAGGGCGGTTTCTCGTCCGCGACGGCGTCGTCCAGGCTTCGGTCGGTTTCGTCGCCGATCGCCAGATCGGGCTCCTCTGAGGACTGCGGTTGCGGACCGCCGGAACCGGGCTCGGCCGCGACGGTGGACTGCTCCGGGTCACCGGATGAGGGAAGCAGGGGATCCGACGTCGACATCACACGAGTATGCCGAGGCAAGGTGTCGCGAAGGTGAACATCCCTGCCGAGCCGGAGAACCGCCGTCAGCAGCGTACGCGCGAGATCGATCTCATCGCAGTCTCGGGACGGTACCGCTTCCGTAGCTCCACTGCCCGCTTCTGCACGGCGCCATTACGATCCGCTCCTATGGTGGCCCTCCGGCGTCTGCTCGTGGTTTCGCTGATGGCCGTGTGCCTCGGCGGAGGTGCGGTGTTCACGGCACCTACTGCCGCAGCCCTCGGTTGGGGCGCGATCGCGGTCTCCGTGAATACCGGCAAGGTGGGATACTCGCAAGGCTTCAACTCTGCTCTCGAGGCCGAGCGCGCGGCCATCGGCCTCTGCAGCGCCCGCGACTGCCGGGCCGTCGTGAACTTCACGAAAGGATGCGGCGCGGTTGGCCAGGCGCCCAACGCGTCGTGGGCTACGGGTGTGGGCCGCGACAGCGCCGGCGCGCAGAGAGCCGCGTTGATTTCGTGCAGTCGGTACGGTCCGGGCTGCCGCGTCGTCGGGGTGGCATGTAGCTGACCGCCTCCTCGAGACGAGTGCCACGGTCAGCCGTTATCCCGCCATGTGATGATTTGCTTGAGAGACGTGAGATCGTAGCCGTCGTCGGCGGCGAGTTGAGTCTGGAACAGCGTGACGCCGGCCTCGCGGAAGGCGTCGGCACTATCGGCGTCTGCCCAGAGGGTCGAGCGTTCGATCTCGGCGCCGTTGCGGCCGAACGTCGCGGCCAGCTCGTCGACGCGGTCGCTGCTTCTGCGGAACGCGTCGAGGTCCTGAAACGCATGCCAGATGTCGGCGTGCCGGGCAATGGCGGGCAGCGAGCGCTTGGGTCCCGTGCCGCCGATGAGGATCGGTAGCTTGCGCACGGGCGGCGGAATCAGTGCGGCGAGCCGGTTCTCGATGCGGATCAGGCTCTCGTCGAACAGGTCGAAGCGGGACCCGAAGGTGCCGAAGTCGTAACCGTAGGTCGTGTAGTCCTTTTCGTACCATCCGGCGCCGAGGCCGAGGATGAGCCGGCCACCACTGATGTGGTCGACGGTGCGCGCCATGTCGGCGAGCAGGTCCGGATTGCGGTAGCCGACGCCGGTGACCAGGAGCCCGATCTCAGCGTGTGAGGTGATCTCACCCCACGACGCGAGCGCGGTCCACCCCTCGAAGTGGGCGACGTCGGGTTGTTCGTCGGTGAGGATGGGCTTGCCGTCGACGAGGCCTTCCATCGCCGGACGGTGGAAGTGGTCGTAGCCGAAGATCACGTCGACGCCGAGATCGTCGGCGGCGAGGACGGCGTCACGCCACGTGGCGTAGTCGGGCGTGCCGCCGGGCGGGATCTGCACGGCGACGCGGACGGGACGGGTCATGGATGCTCCTGAGTCGGAGGAAGAGGCGACTCTCGAGCCAAGTTCACCGCGTGCCGGTTTATTCCGGGAGGCAGCCCAGGATCGCGCGCGCTGCGCGCTCGGCGATGAGCATGACCGGCGCGTTGGTGTTACCGGAGGTGATGGTGGGCATCGCCGAAGCATCGACCACTCGAAGGCCGGCCACGCGGTACACGCGGCAGTCGGTGTCGAGCACCGTGGCGGCCGACCGCGGCATGCCGCGGGGGTCGAAGGCGCCCATCGCGCAGGTGCCCACCGGATGGAAGATGGTGGTGCCGAGTTCGCCGGCCGCCTGCTGCAGATCCTCGTCGCTCACCAGTTGCGGGCCGGGAAGCAGTTCTTCTGGGCGATAGCGAGCCAGGGGAGACGCCGCCATGATTTGCCGGGTCATCCTCAAGCCGCGGACAGCGACTTGACGATCGGCGTCAGTGGACAGGTAATTGCAGGCAATCTTCGGGTGGGTCAGCGGATCTGCACTGGCCATACGTACGTGACCCCGCGAGGTCGGGCGCAGATTGCACACCGAGGGTGTGATCGCCCCGAACCGGTGCAGCGGTTCGCCGAATTTGGCCAACGACAGGGGCTGCACATGCCATTCCATGTCGGGACTGGCCAGCTTGGGGTCGCTCTTGGCGAAGGCGCCCAGCGTGGAGGGCGGCATCGTCATGGGTCCTGAACGCAGCACCAGGTACTGAAGTCCCATGCCTGCCCGGGTGATCCAGTTGCGGTACAGGCTGTTGACGGTCCGGGCACCCCGCACCCGGTAGACCGTCCGCAGCTGCAGGTGGTCCTGGAGGTTCTCACCGACTCCCGGCAGGTCGACGGCCACCGGAACGTGATGCTGGGTGAGCAGCCCGGCGGGACCCAGCCCCGAGACCTGCATGAGGTGCGGGGACCCGATCGCGCCGGCGCTCAGGATGATCTCCCGGCGGGCCCGGATGTCGATGATCTGACCGTCTCTGCGCACCCGCACGCCGGTGGCGCGGTGCGCAGCCGTGGTCCAGGCACCGCGACGCTGATGCTCCCGGACCTGGTCGTCCATCAGCAGCCGCACGGCTTGGGTCTGGGTGTAGACGGTGAGGTTGGGCCGATGGGCGATCGGGTGCAGGAAGGCATCGGCCATCGACCAGCGACGGCCACGCCGCTGGTTGACGTGGAAGTACGCACTGCCGGAGTTGTCACCGCGATTGAATTCGTCAATGGGAGAGATGCCAACCTGGTCCGCGGCGGCCTGCCAGGCGTCCAAGATCTTCCAGCGCACCCGTGGCCGCTCGACGCGGATCTCACCACCGGCGCCGTGCCATTCGTCGGCCCCGCCGAAGTAGTCCTCCAACTCCCGGTAGATCGACAGCGTCTGGCCGGCGCCGTCCCGGCCACCCCAACGCCATCGGTCGTCACCGGTGGCCTGCGCCCAGAGTTCGTAATCGGAAGCTTGTCCGCGCATATGGATCATGGCGTTGATCGACGAACAGCCGCCGATCACACGACCCCGCGCATAGAGAATGCTGCGGTCGGCCAGACCCGGATCAGGTTCGGTGGTGAAACACCAATCGGTGCGGGGGTTGCCGATGGTGTACAGATAGCCCACCGGCACCTTGATCCAGAACCAATTGTCTTTGCCGCCCGCCTCGACCAAGAGCACCCGGTGATCGGGATTGGCGCTGAGCCGATTCGCGAGCAGGCAGCCCGCACTGCCTGCTCCCACGATGATGTAGTCGAACTCGGAGACGGGGCTCATCTTCCTCCATGGCGTCGGTGCGGCAATCGACGATCGCACACGGTCCACGCTCAGTCAGGGGAGCGGTCATCTTCCTCGTCGCGACGGCGCGCCGCCTCGATCACCTCGGGCGGGGCGGGCTTGTCCAACCAGGCCCGTATCCGCAGTAGGCCGCCGGCGATGGCGCCGACGGCCAGTACGGCGATCAGGATCCAGAGCGCAGTCGACATACCGCGATTCTCCACCCGCGGCCGTGCCGTTCGGGCCGGTATTCACCGCCCGCCCGTGTCGCGCCCGGCGACTTCCTCAAAGACGTGAGTGGAGGCTGGTCAGTCGGCCTCGTTGGCATCGCCGGGATGGGGGACGTTGTCGTCATCGACGTAGGGGGCGTGCTCGGTGTCGGCCTGGGCGTGGTCACGCGGACCTTCGTTGGCTCCTCGTCTCTCGACCGCATCCGCTGCATCACTGGGCATCGTCACTGTCCGGTCCTCCCAATTCTCCCGCGGAGTCGTCCCGCCGGAAGCTTCGTCGTCGCGAGGGTGCCCGTTTCACGCCGACCCGAACCCGGACGAGCGTCGGGCGCCGGGGCCGCTCTCGGGGTGGGTGGCCCTAGCGGTGATTCGGGCCTGCCGGGGGGGGCGACACCGGCCGCCGACAGGCATGCACACCGAAGGGCGGAAGACCATGACCACAGCGCGCGATGTCGTTGTTCACCACGGGCGGGCCTGGGTCGACCCGGATGAGACGGTTCGTATCGGCTATACAGTTGTCACTCCACCCGAACCCACTAAGACGGTCGTGCTTCTCCACGGCGCCCCCCCAAACGCGGTACGAGTGGCGCCAGGTCATGATGCCGCTAGCCGCCGGCTATCGGGTGATCGTGCCCGACTATGACCGGCGGGGCGGGTCTGGTACGTCTCGCTCCGGCGGCCGGTCAGGTGGGGAAATCCGCGCTGCGAGAGAGCTTTTCGTTGGTCCGGATGTCGGCCAGCTTCTTCTCCAGCGTATCGATCACGGCGTCGTATCCGCTGTTGCCCAAGACCAGCCGACGAGGCGGTGAGTGCTGAGCCATCGCCGCGATCACCGCACGGGCACCGCGGCGCGGATCGCCGGGTTGCACGCCGTCCATCCCGACGAAGGTGGCACGGACCTCTTCGAGCATGTCGTGGTAATCCGGGATCGACTCCGCTACGGGCTCGTTCGCGAAGCCGGCGTAGGCGTTCGTGCGGAACGCTCCCGGTTCGACGGCCAACACCGAGATGCCGTGTGAAGCGACCTCGTCGTGCAGCGCGTCGGTGACGGCTTCGATGGCGAATTTCGTCGCACTGTAGTAGCCGAATCCGGGCGCTGATGCAAGCCCGGCTACCGAGGACACGTTGACGATCCACCCGTTCCCGCGGGCGCGCATCCCCGGCAGCACTGCACGCGTCACCGACAGGACTGCGAAGAAGTTCAGTTCGAACATTGCCCGCAACGAGGACTCGTCCATGCCCTCGATCGATCCGTACCAACCGCGGCCGGCGTTGTTGACCAGCACGTCGATACCACCGAAGCGCTCCTCGGCGGCACGCACCGCACGCTGCACCTGCGCCGCATCGGTGAGTTCCAGCGGCACGACGAGAACGCGGTCGCCATACTGCTCGGCCCACGTCGCCAGCTCCTGCGGACGCCGGGACGTGAGCACCACCCGGTCTCCGGCCTCGAGTGCCGTTTCAGCGAACGCCATCCCGAAGTTGCCGGGGGTGCCCCCGGTGATGAACCAACGCCGCGTCATGGTTCGATCACCACCCGGCTGATCACAGTGCCGTCGAGGGTGAATCGGTAGTGCAGGTCGGCGACCCCGCCCGGGAAGTTGCCCTCCAGATGCTGCCCGACGTCGACGCCTGCGTCGGTCGTCGTTGCGCCGGTGATCTCGGTGGTGTAGGTGTACTCGCTGGCTGCAGTCGCGATCCAGGCACCGATCTCGTCGTGTCCCTTGTAGTCGTGACCCTCGTCGGTGACGACAGCATCGGTGGTGAGCGTGGCCAGCGCTTCGTTCACCTCACGGGCATCTAGCGCAGTCATGAACGTTCTTACGGTTTCTGGGAGTGTTTCCCATTCTGTTGTGGTCATGGCCCAACCATGGAGGTTGCCGTAAGGGGAAGGTCAACCCGTGATCGCGGGCTTGCCGCGAGGTTGACCTTGCCCCAGGGGGAGGCTTCAACATGGCCTCATCGATGTAGGTGACGCAACGCAGAGGAGGACGCCATGGGCGCACAGGTCTCGATCGGTGACTTCGCGGTGATGACCAGTCTGAGCCGCAAGGCGCTACGCCATTACCACGACATCGGCATTCTGGAACCCGCCCACATCGATCCCTACACCGGCTACCGCTTCTACGACACCAGCCAGGTGGATCACGCCCACATCATTCGCCGGTTCCGATCGCTGGGCATGTCCATTCCCGACATCAAGGCGCTACTGAGCACCGACGACGCCGGGGCCCGCACCGACATCATCACCACCCATCTCGAACAGATGGAGGCTCAGCTGCAGCAGACCCGTGACGCAGTGGGTGCGCTGCGCGAGTTGCTGTCCCCTGTGCGCACTCCAACCGACGTCACGTTACGCCACGAAACGGCGCTGGCCGTGTGGTCGGTCAGCGCCACCATCGACACCTCCGGGATCGACGACTGGTTCGCGGTGTCACTGCAGACACTGCACCGGGCCGTCGCCAGGGCCGCAGGCGCACCGACCGCGGTGGTGCCGGGCGGCTTGTACGACCGCGCGCTGTTTCTCGAACAGCGCGGCCGCGCAACCATGTTCGTCGAGGCACCGCCATCCGCAGAGCCTCCCGAGGGTATCCACGCCGAGGTCTTACCCAGGGCCGAATTCGCGGTGCTCACCCACCCGGACGGTCACGACGGCATCGACCGCAGTTACGCAGCCCTGGGCGTCTACGTCAACGAGCATCTGATCAGCGGCCAAGGGCCTATTCGCGAGCACTACCACGGCAGCACGCCTACGAATCCAGCCCGGTTCACCGCAACCGAGATCTGCTGGCCGATCTTCAGCACCACCGCGCCGACGCAATGAACGACACACACGAGCGGTTTGGCGCATACGGAGCATGGCTCACCCCCGCACTGGGTGGTGCCCCCCGTATCGCCTACGCTCCCGAACTCGAAGAGCTGGAGTATCGGACGATCTGGGTGGGTGTCGGCGCAGACCCGAGACACCTACGAACGGCCCTTCGAGCGGATGGCCGACTATGTCATTGCGCTCCTGCGCAACGCGGTACCGGCCGAGGCGATCGTCCTCGGCGCCCTGGGGAGGAACACTCACGTTGGCCGGCGAG
This sequence comes from Mycobacterium sp. PS03-16, assembly GCF_004570325.1. Taxonomy (GTDB): domain Bacteria; phylum Actinomycetota; class Actinomycetes; order Mycobacteriales; family Mycobacteriaceae; genus Mycobacterium. The sequence goes on from NZ_SPQO01000007.1 coordinate 71,117, forward strand.
TAGACACTGGGGTGTGGAGTGGCCGAGGCAGGAGTTGATCGACCTCCATCGCGGAGACCGCCAGGTGCTTCGAGTCTGGACGGTGGGAGTGGGTTGCTGTCCGGTCTCAGAGAAGTTGTCACTCGCGGCCTGTGGGATGTCATCTGTACTGAGACGAGGTTGGGGGAGGACGTCTCAGCGATGTTGTCATCTCCGTAGGGCGCTTCGTCAAGCAGATCGAGGAGCCCGTGGCGGCGGCCGCCCTGCGTGACTGATCGCGCAACGCAATTACGGCGCGCGTCGCGGGTCAGCGCCTCCTATACCCTTGACCGTTGTAGTCCGGTGGGGGTTGTCGCCTTGCGAAGCAGCTCGGTCGAGGGCGGCCGAGGTGCGCGAGTGCGTCAGGTGCTGCCGACATGGCGATGAACATTGAGGCTGCCCGGCTGATTGTGTACTCAGCCGCGGCGCGCGCTGAGCGGATAGAACCGAACCTTGGCTTCATCTCGTCGGCGGCGAAGTGCTTTGCGTCCGATGTAGCGATGGAGGGCACCACTAACGCCGTGCAGTTGTTCGGCGGCTACGGCTACACCGTCGATTTACCGGTCGAGCGGTTGGACGGCCGCTCCCTGCTCCAGTACTGCTCAGTGGTCGGGTTGCAGTGAGGCGACGGCATCGTCGATAGCGTGTCCCCGCGGGTGATCTCCATGGCGGTGCGGTTGAGGTGGGGCGTGAACAGGCTCGCGGCGATGAACGCCGCGACGTCGTCGCGGGGAATCTCGTCGTAAGCCACGGAGATGCCAGCGTTGACCAAACCGGTGCCGTCGTCTTGGGTCAGTGTGCCAGGTCGAACGATCAGGAAGTTGAGGTTGGTGGCGAGGTCGACGTCGGCGGTGCGCTTGGCGGCCATGTACTGCTCGAAGCCTGCCCCCGGTGACTGGTCGCCTCGCCAGGCATCCATGAACACCGACACCAGCACGAAGCGGTTCAGCCCGGCGCGGGCCGCGGCTTGCGCAAGCTTGCCCGGGCCCTGTCCGTCAATGGCCTCGACCTGATCACCGCCGCCGCCGGCGCCGGCGCAGAAGCCCACCGCGTCGTGCCCGGCGATGCGGTCGACGAAGTCAGTCGGCCCGTCGTTGACAATGTCGCCTCGGACGGGCTTGGCGCCCGCGCGCGTTCGACGTCCGCGGTGTCGGGGGAGCGGTGCAGCCCGGTGACGTGGTGTCCTCTGGCGGTGAGGGCGGCGACGAGTCGTCGGCCGGCACCGCCGGTCGCACCGACGACGAAAATCTTGCGTGCTGAATCCGAAACGGTGGCTTCTGAGGACATAGGACGTGCTCCTTCTCGACGTGGAATTCATGTAGATAACGTCGGCACCGTGCGCATCGCACGGTGCCGGCCCGGGGGATTGTCGGAACCATGAGTAGCCCGGTCCGTTCGATCTGTCGCGCCACTTCCGCGCAAGCAACGGTCGACGATGGGTGACGAAGAGCGCTATGCGCTGCCGCACGAGCCGGTGGTCCCTTCGATACTGAAGTACATTTAGGCGACACGAGCCGGGGCCCCGGCCGCCCGGCATACCAGCTAGGGGTTACGGCGGTCAGCCTCTACAGGTGCTATGTCGACGCCGTTGCGGAAATCACTCGACCTTGGTCGTTCTGTCATCGCCACATGCGCCCGTCGCGTTTCGCACCGTTCGGGGCCTTCCACGCCCCGGCGACAACGCGTCCGCGCCGCGCGCCCAATCGCGCGGGACGCGGCTTCGGGAAGCCCGACGCACCGCGGAGACGGCCGCCAGCGACTGGCAACGTGAGTGATCGACTTCCCACAGACGCGAAGTGCATGCGTCAAGAGCCTCCCCGCAATATGTGAGAAGTCCGACCGGCGGCTATACGGGGGAGTAGAGCCCTGTTCGTCGCGGAGCCTTCATGACCACCGCAGGCGCCCGACCGTCGACCTACCCGTCCGCGTTGAACAGAAGGGCCAAGCGTGACCCGTCTCTGACTTCTGTGGAATATCACAGCACCGATTGCCTACGGGGCTGCATTACTCATGGCCGGGGACGGTAACGGTCGCCACCCACATTAAGGGCGACGGCCAGCCGGCCGGACGGCGAGGCACAAACTGCTGCAGCGAGGTGTGCCGGCGGGTACGTGATCACGCTGTGCCTACAGCGACGGCACACCTGGGCTGGTGTGTGATGCATGAAAGGCACAAGCGCGGGTTAGTCCCGCCCGCTACGGGTTGTCGCCCGCTTGCGCCGCAAGATCAAGGCGTCGTTGATCGTCAGCACCGTGCCCTGTATCGCGGGCTGAAACCACTTGTGATCGAAAGCTGCTGGGTTGTCGCGCATGTCATCGGCCCAGTAATGCCCGTGAGCGGACGCCGAGCCAGTACGCCATAGATGCACCATCCCCGTGCCCCCGGGTGTGGTGAGGTTCACCAAGTCCTTCATCATCTGCGTCGTTGAAGTCGGCGTGGTCAGCTTGGCGCCCAGCTCCAACGCCCGCTTGTTGAGCGCCTGCCTCTCGAGCTCGGTGATCACAAGGCTTTCGGCCAACGCCTTGTCCTCATCATCATTCAGGTGGGTGTCGGCGAAGTCGGTCATGGCCTTGCGCTGCTCCTCCAGGTTCTCGTACCGGTAGCGGATCGCGCGAAGCTGCCGTCCATTTGATGAGTCAGGTTCCAACAGCCAGCACACTCGGGCGCCGCAGATCAGCGCGGTCCGTAGCGCAGTGAAGTGGGCGTTGAGTCGCATCGGCGGGCTGGCCGCCACAGCGTCTACAACCGCCCCCAAATGATCCAAGGCCATCACTTTCCCGCGGTGAGACAGCGGGGATGACGGCGGATGTTCCGCGTCATCGACGGCCAAGTCACTACCAGGCTGAGGCTGGGCGTTGGCCGCGTCCTGCATCCACGGGTCAGCTACCTCGTATATCCACTTCACGATCCGGTCGAGCCGTCGCTGACTATCGTTCACTCCGCAAGTCTGCCTGCCGCGCGCTGCGGCTTAAGCTTCCCACGTGACAGATTCCGATTCTGAAGGCTTAGAGATGGACCAGCGGATCGAGGTGCGAACAGAGACGACAATGTCGGTGCGACCAGGCTTCACCACACAACATCTGTGGACGGCGCGCCGAGCGGCGTGGCTGAGCAGTCAGCGCGAGCAACACCTGGTGGACATCGACTATCGCAACGTGGATCGCGAACACCGTGCCCACGTCACCACCGCTGTCTTCAGCTCGGTGGCCTTCGTTGAGGCTCTGGTCAATGATGCGGTCGACCGGCAGGGATTGCAGATCAACAGTCGGCCCAACCCAATCCACAACGCCCAGGAGGCGTTGAGAGCGTCAGGGCGACAGCCACTCGACATCGGCAGAGACCCGGGCCAGAGCTTCAACGTGGTGCGACACCTGCGGAATGCCCTGCTGCACTACGTTCCTGAGTGGGAGCACGACTTCATCAACGGCGATCTATACGCCGATTTGGAGCGCCGGTTGCGGGGTCGAGAGAACCGCCAGCAGGTGGTCGATCCGTGGTTTCCCAACAGGGCGCTCGGCGCTGGCTGCGCCGACTGGGCTGTCACAACCAGTTTGGACTTCGCCAAGCAGTGGCATACGGCGATGAATCTCAGCCCTGACTTTGACACGATCTATTTCAATGGCAACGAACCATCCGTGGAGCAGCCGCTGCCCTGACCCAGCGCACCATGCTGGGCAGCAACTCGACAGACCGCCACCGCGCCAATCGATGTTGCGGTACATCATCCTGCCGACCGCGGCGGCGACCCCGTTGAGGCACGGCAAGCAGTCGCCCTCCGCATTCACGACCCCTGTTGCCTCATGTCAAGATGCGCGCGAGGGCGGGTTCGTTGCCTCACGTGTTCGTGCGCGCTTGGGTAGGGGCGGTTCGGCGCCGGCTCGGGCTTTGCTGGTGGTCAAGGCGAGGAGCTGGGCGGTGAGGGCTTGGATTTGGCGCTGGGTGGCTGCAGGGTTGATCAGGGAGTGAGCCCGGGTCAGCGCGACGATAACTTCCACGGTCATGGTGGGGTGATTAATCGCGCGATGATATGGAGTGGTGGCTGTGTCGTGCTTCTTAGCTACTTTGGCGCCTGTACGGACCTTGGAGACCAATTTCCGCTGAGGGTGGAAGTAGTTGGTCAGCCGTGACTGCAACCGCCAGATCTCGTTGAGCAGCAACAGTTCTGCGGCGGTGTCGTAGCGGTGGTAGCCGACAATGGTGCGCACCACCGCCCAGTTCTTCTGCTCGACGTGGCAGCAGTCGTTCTTGTTGCCCGGTCGAGATCTGGTGAATGTGATGTGCCGCCGCTCGCACCAGTACAGCAAGTGACCGTTGATGAATTCGTAGCCATTGTCCGAGTCCACGCCGAGGATCCGAAACGGCATTGTGTTGGCGATGCCGTTGAGGGCCGCCACGACACACTTGGCTGATTTGCCGGTACGGACCGATTCTCGGTCCACCCGGTGGCGATATCGGTGACCGTCAGCGTGAACGCATGAGGCCCCGCCATGCTGCCGCCGTCGTGGCAGACCAGGTCGATCTCCACGAACCCGGGTCGTGCATCGTTCCACTCGGCCCACGTCCGCACCGGAATCTGACTTTTGAGCAGAGAGCCCGGCTTCGTACCGGAACGACCTTTGAGCTGCGATTTCGCTCGCGCATCGGCCAGGCGGCGGTCGATGGTGGCCGCCGACATCGACACCAGCAACGCCGCGGTGTCGTCGTCGATGACCAATTCTCCAAAATGCCGCAACACACCCACCAGCTCGTTGAGCATCGGCGCTAGCCGTTTACCCGCCGGCATCCCCAGCACGGTCCAGCAGACCGTCAGCGCCGCGATGACTTCAGGTCCGTACTTCGCTGGCCGCGGACTGCGCGGGGCCGCCAGCTTGGATGCGCGCCCTGCTTTAAGCGCCTTGCGGGCGTGACTGCGGTGCCACCCGGTGTTCGCGCACAACTCGTCCAGGATCCGGCTCTTGCCGCGCTTACTGGCCCGCTCGTAGCGGGTCGCCACCGTCGCGGTGATTGCTCTGCGCTCTGCCAACGTCAACCCCATCCACTGGGCGTACGCGCGCATTCTCAGTGAGGCAACGAATCACCCTTTCGCGCGCATTTTTGATGAGTCAACGCGACGACCAACTGGTGGCCGCCACCGAATGCGCGTTCGAACTCGACTCCGACGTCGTCATCGCCATACGAGCCGGAAGTCGCCCGACCTGAAGCGGCAACGAGGAAGTGATTACGAAGGAAGCTCGCGATGCGAATCCCTCACGAACAGTCGCATACGCGCCAAGGTGAGTTTGGTGGCGCACTCGGTCGTCCTTAATCGCTGTGCTACTAGTGCTTCCGACCGCGCCTCGTACCAATCGGGTCCCGGTGGAGCGTCGGGTATCGATGATTGATCTACAGCGGTCAGGGCCGATGTCAAGCTGCGCAGAGGAACCATCAGCTCCTCGATTCCCTCGGCTAAGAACCTGAGGTTGGAGAGCGCAATACCCGCGCTGTTCAACGCTGGAAGCATCTGCTTCATCTGGGCCTGGTTCATGGCATGCATCGCCGCTTGCAGCTTCGAAGCATCAAGTTCCGACTCACGGAGTGCGGCGGCGCACGCCCTCGTTGCCCGCTCAAGCTCGATAATCGCGTGCATCCATTCTCGGTCTACAGACGTCTGCACCGCCAGGAGCGCCTCACGTAGCTTGTCGTTGCGGGCGGCGAGCCGGTCGAAGCGGTACTTCTCCTCGGTCCGTTCGAACGTCTTCTCCGCTAATCGAAGAGTTTTCGCAGATCGCTGTAGGGTCCAGACGTTGAACAACGCAGAGACGACGATTGCAGATATCCCCACAATGACTGGCCCCATGGGCCCGAACTTACTCGGCACGAGGGCGACGATCGCCCGGAGGCCCGGGCGCCGACGACGCACACACCCGCCGACATTATTGTCCGGCTACCCCTGGCACCCACAGCCACGCGCAGCGAGCCCAGCAACCATCAGGGGTCGGGGAGGATTCCCCACCGAGCCGCCAGCAGCCCCGAATGGCATCGCGCCCCTCTATGCATTGGACGCAGAGTTTCTAGATCGGAGGCCTCGATGACGTACCTGATGGGTCGTTGTCCGTGCCAGCAGGCAACCTGTCGCGAAGCGAGGCTTGCACTATGAAGTGCGGAAGCAGTTCGACGGATCTGACCTCGGCCGCCCGCTTGATCGACACAGTGGCCGGATTCCTTCGTCCGCCAGCTTGAGCAAGAACGCCGCCATGTCAGTTGAGAGCGAACAACCGGACAGCGCAGGAGTAGAAGTCGGGAAGCGGGCCTAGCGGTTGATTGACATAATGTGGCTTATCGGTAAAACGATGTCGCTGGCGTGACATGCATGCACTCGCACGTTCGAGCCTTCCACCTGCCGCCTGCTTCAGCCGGCGAACCCATCCCGCGAGCGTGGGTCCTGCGACTACGTGAGATCCGCACTCGTGACGGTTCGCACGATCGGAGATCCGACAGCGCCGGACAAGCTCGGCCAGAAACCCAGGCATGTCTCACCCCAGATTCGCCGGAGCCATTCGGCCGACGAATCCGGCAGCCCGTATCGGCCCCCTACAGCGCCCACGTGATCTGTGCGCTTTTTCGTCACTGTGACGTATTGGCGTAGCCGAGCAATACTGACTTGGCGCCATGTTCGGCCCGCGCTCGGCTTCGCGCGTGGGTTGACTGCACTTGCTCACGGCTCCTCGACGATGTCGCGGCGGTAGCGGTGCGCGGCCAGCGCGTAGCAGCCGACCGCCACCAGTTGCATGCTCGGCACCAGGATCAGCAGTGCACGACCCAGTGCCTGCGGGCCCAGCTCCGTAGTCAGTGAATCGCTGATCACACCGGTCAGCAACGGCCCGACCGCGCCCAGCGTGGCGTTGAAGAACAGGAAGATGGCGGACGCCGTCGCGCGCTGCTTCGGGAGCACCAGACGCTGGATTGCCGCGATGGACGGCGCCAGATACGCGGTGCCGATGACGTAAGCCAGCGCCAGCATCCATACGCACAACGTGCGGCTTTCGACGATGAACGCCAACGTAGAGGCCGGCAGCAGTGCCGCGATCAGGATGACCACGATCCACAGCAGCCAGCGCGGGTCCCGGGTGGCCAGCCGGTCGGCGATCCGTCCGACGATGAGGAGCCCAAGAACACCGAGCAAACCGGTGGCCAGGCCATACTCGACACCGACCTCGCCGATCGACATACCTCGAGTGCGCATCAGGAAGGCCGGCGCGAAGGTGGTCAGCGAATAGCCGGCCGCCGACACCAGCGCGGTGCCGCCCACCATGGCCAGAAAGCTGGGTTTCCGCAGGAGATCCCACCACTTCGGTGCGGCGGAGCGCTCCTGCGGCGGCGGTGTGGGCAGCCTCTGGCGGGTGCCGACCACCCACAGCACCAGGGGCGCCAGCAGCACACTGATCCCGCCCATCACCACGAAAGCCATCCGCCAGCCCATACTCTCGGCGAGCAGACCCCCGCCGAGCAGGCTGGCGGCACTGGCCAGCGGGATGGACATGGTGATGACCGCCAACGGCGCCGACCGCTGCTCCGGGACGAAGTTGCGGGCCACATAGGCGTGCGCGGCCGGTGTGCTGCCCGCCTCGCCGACGGCCACGCCGACGCGGGTAAGGGCGAGCTGGAGGCCGGACTGAACCGCGCCACCCAGCATGGTCATCGACCCCCACAACGCCAGGCAGCCGGCGATGACGGCGCCGAATATGCCGCGATCGGCGAAACGCGCGATCACGATGCCCACGACGGCGTACACGATGAGGAACCCGAACCCGTTGATCACGCCGATTGCGGTGTCGGACAACGCCAGGTCCTGCTTGATGGGCTCGGCCAGCACGCCCGGCAGAAAGCGGTCGACGTAATTGAGGGTGCCGACGAGGGCGAGAACCACGACGGCGGCCCACGCGCGAGTTGGCCCGTGCGTGGCCAGGGGTTCGAGCTCAGCGGTGTTCCGCGGTGACGACATCGTTCTCCTTGTTGTTGAGCGCCGAGCTACTGTTCCCTCGCGCCGATCAACGCTTCAGAGATCACGCCGGTTGCCTTCCTCAGCGCTGGAACGGCGCGAGCGATCAGATCCTTGCTCATCCGAGCCGAGGGGCCGGATATGCCGATTGCCATCGGAGTCGGCGCACCGGGCACCGCCATCGCGACGGAGCGGATGCCGATCTCGAACTCCTCATCGTCGATCGCATAACCATCGGCGCGCACACGCTCGACGTTCGCGAACACCGCAGACAGGGTCGACGCGCTGTTCTCGGTCGGCGCTGGAAGTCCGGACTGTGTGACCAGTTTCAGGATGCGAGCGTCGTCCAGTTCACCCAGAACAGCCTTGCCCACACCGGACGTGTGCAGACCGACGCGTTTGCCGACCTCGTTGTTCGTCTGCATCTGCTTCGAAGACGGAACCTGCCCGGTGTAGATCACCATGTCACCGTCGAGTACCGCGAGACTCGCCGTCTCCGACAGTTCGTCGACCAACGACCGCAGCACGGGACCGGCGACCACGCCCAGCTGGCGGTTCGCCACCTCACCAAGCCGAATCAACCTCGGTCCGAGGGCGTAACGGCGATTGGGCAGCTGGCGCACATAGCCGAGTCCGACCAGCGTGCGCAGGAGGCGGTGAATCGTCGGCGGCGGCAACGGAGACTCCGCCGACAACTCCGTCAACGAGCACTCCCCTCCCGCCCGTCCGATCAGCTCCATCAACTCGAACGCGCGCTCCACCGATTGCACGCCGCCTGACTTCTCCGCCATACGTTCCACTTCCGGCCCACGATTGTCGTTCCATTCAACATGCCGGAGTTTTGTTCCGCAATATGGAACTGTTTCGGCGGCGATGCGCGATACCGATCCTCCGTGAGGCCTCGCGCTAATCTCCACAATGTGGAATTCTGTCTCTACGGAAACTGCCAGCAAGAATAGGGACACCTGTGACACGACGCCTCGAGGATGCGGTGCTGGCCGACGTCGACCGTCGCCTCTCGGCCGCCGACGCTCGACTGGTGGCCCGATACCCCGGCGACGACGGCCGTCGGCAGCCCGTCCACACCGTCTACATCCCGGGCAACCGGTACTCGCCCACGATGCCCGCCGACTGGGGGTCCACCGCGCTCGCCGCCGCGAAGGACGCAGGCGGGCTCGACGTCGTGGCCGCACTCGTCGGTGCGAGCAGCGGAACCGACTGCGAACCCGAGACTCTCGCGACCCTCGTCGAGCACAAGCTGAGCACCGAGCCGATCGAAGACCTCCGCATCGACTTCGAGGACGGCTACGGCACCTTCGATGACGCGATCGAGGACGCCGATGTCGCACGCGCGGTCGCCGCGCTGCGGATGGCGCTCGACGCAGGCACCTCGACGCCGTTCGTCGGCACCCGGTTCAAGTGCTTGGAGGCAGGCACCCGTGCGCGCGGGCTGCGTACGCTCGACATGTTCGTCAGCGGACTCGTCGCATCCGGCGGCCTGCCCGACGGCCTCACCCTCACCCTTCCCAAGGTGACGTCCGTCGACCAGGTCGAGGCGATGGTCGCGGTCGCGAGCGCCCTCGAAGATGCGAACGGACTGCCGGCCGGGCGCATCCGCTTCGAAGTGCAGGTCGAAACACCGCAGGCGATCCTCGACGCCGACGGCCGCGCGCCGGTTGCCCAGTTCATCCACGCCGGCCAGGGCCGCGTCAGCGCGCTGCACTACGGGACTTACGACTACTCGGCGTCCCTCGGTATCGCCGCCGCATACCAGTCGATGGAGCATCCGGCGGCGGACCACGCCAAGAACGTCATGCAGCTCGCCGTCGCGGGCACCGGCGTCCACATGTCCGATGGCTCGACCAACATCCTCCCGGTCGGCGACCCCGACAACGTCGCCATGGCGTGGAAGCTGCACGCGCGCCTCGTCCGCCGTCACCTGGAACGCGGCATCTACCAGGGCTGGGACATGCATCCCGCCCAACTCGTCACCCGGTACCTGGCGACCTACGCGTTCTACCGTGGCGCCTTCGCCCCCGCCGCCACACGGCTGCGCAACTATGTCCATCAACACGACTCGGCCGTCATGGACGAGCCGGCCACCGCCCGCGCACTCGCCAACGTGATCCATCGGGGCAGCGTGTGCGGCGCCCTCACCGTCGACGAGATCGAGGCAGCCGCCGATCTCCCCCTGTCCACCGTGCGCGATATCGCGCTCGGCCGCACAACCAGGAGCAATCAGTGACCCACCCAAAGACCGCAGCGCCGTATTACACGCCCCGCGGCGGTCTGCCCCCGCAGACCGATCTGCTGACCGATCGCGCCATCGTCACCGAGGCCTACACGGTCATCCCGCGTGGCGTGCTCTCCGACATCGTCACGTCGGTGTTCCCGGAGTGGAGCGATACGCGCGCATGGATCCTCAACCGGCCGGTCGCCGGTGGTGCGACGACGTACTTCCAGGCGATCGTCGAGGTCAAGCCGGGCGGTGGGGCGCAGCGACCCGAGCCGCAACCCGAGGTGCAGAGCTTCCTGTTCGTCACGTCCGGTGCGCTCACCGTTGACGCGGCGGGCCAGTCGCAGACACTCACCGAGGGCGGCTTCGCCTACCTTCCGGCAGGCACCGACTGGTCGGCCCACAACAACGGCGACGCCGACGCGTCATTCGTGTGGATCCGCAAGCGCTATGAGGCCATCGAGGGCCACACGGCGTCGGTCACGTTCGGCAACGAGCAGGACATCGCACCGTCGGCCATGCCCGGGACCGACGGCAGATGGCGCACGACACGCATGCTCGACCCGCAGGACCTCGCGTATGACATGCACGTCAACATCGTCACCTTCGAGCCCGGCGCGACCATCCCGTTCGCCGAGACCCACGTCATGGAACATGGTCTTTTGATGCTCGAGGGCAAGGCCGTCTACCACCTCAACGGAGACTGGGTGGAGGTTCAGGAAGGCGACTTCCTCGCGCTGCGCGCCTTCTGCCCGCAGGCCTGCTACGCGGGCGGGCCGTCGAACTTCCGCTACCTGCTGTACAAGGACGTCAACCGCCAGATCATGCTCTGACACGACGTAACGGGCGCCCCGGCCGGGGCGCCCGTTACGTTGATCTCGTTGGCCTACACCTCAAAAGGCCACCCGACGACCTTCTTCTGGCGCGGAGTCGCGTAGGTACGCACCTTCGACGTGGACAGACCCATCCGGACCAGACCTTCGGCGATGGTGACCGCCGAGCGGACTCCGTCGACGATCGGGACGCCGGTCGCGGCCGACACCTTCTCCTCGAGTTCGGCCATGCCTCCGCAGCCGAGACAGATGACTTCGGCGTGATCGTTCGCGACTGCCTCTCGGGACTGGCGGACGATCGCCTCGACCGCCCGATCCGGATCCGACTCCAGTTCGAGCACACCGAGGCCGGACGCCCGCACCGATGCGCATCGTGCGTCGAGTCCCGCCAGCTTGAGACGGTCTTCGATCAGCGGGACCGTGCGGTCGAGCGTGGTGACGACCGAGTACTTGTGTCCGAGATACATCGCCGTCGACGCAGCCGCCTCGGTGATGTCGACCACCGGAACGTCGAGCAACTCCTGCAGGCCTTCCCGACCGTGCTCGCCGTAGCCGGCCTGGATCACCGCGTCGAACGGTTCGGGATACGAGGTGATCGCGTCCATGACGGCGATGGCCGCAAGGTAGCTCTCGAAGTTGCCTTCGCACGAGTCCGCGCCGAACCGTGGTGTGATGCCGACGATCTCGGTGCCCGGCGACGCGACACTGCGCGCCGAGTCGGCGATCGCATCAGTCATCGAGGCCGTCGTGTTGACGTTGGCTACGAGGATTTTCATGGCGGTCCTCAGTGGTGCGTGCTCGCCACGGCGATGGGCTCGCCGGACACATCGTTGAACGGACCGCGGCGGTCGGCGACCACCAGGTACACGATTGCGCCGAGTCCCGCGCCGATGAACCAGGAGAACTCCGAGACGATCTTGAACGCCGGAACGAACGCCAGCAGCAGTGCCGCTACCGCCGTGATGGCGAGCGCCACCACGGCACGCACATTGACGCCCTTCGTGTAGTGGTATTCGCCGTTGACATCGGTGGTGAACAGGGCCAGAACATTGATGTTGGAACGGCGCACCAGCCAGTAGTCGACCATGACGATGCCGAACAGCGGCCCGAGGATGGCACCGAGCCCGCCGAGGAAGTAGTTGATGACGGCCGGCGAGTTGTACAGGTTCCACGGCAGGATCACCAGGCCGATGACGGCCGAGATGAACGCTGCGCGACGGAAGTTCAGGTGCTTCGGGAACAGGTTGTTGAGCGCGTAGATCGGGGCGACGAAGTTCGCCATCAGGTTCACGGCGACGGTCAGGATCAGCAGCGCGAGTGCTGCGAGCACCAACAGCAGGGTGTTCGGCACTTCCTGCACGATGTCGGCAGGCGCTTCGATGACGCGTCCGTCGATGCGGAACTGAGCGCCGGCCAGGGTGATCACGATGGCGCCGAACACCAGCATGTTGAGCGGAATGCCCCAGAAGTTGCCTGCCACGATGGCCCGCTTCGACGTCGCGTTACGGGTGAAATCGCAGAAGTTGAGGACGAAGGTGCCGTAGATCGCAACCCACAGGCTGGCGCCGCCGATGATCTGCAGCCACATGTCGACGCCGGTCAGCGAGTCGGGCGTCGTCCACGCGATGGTCCAGTCGGCATTGCCCAGCACCCAGATCGCGAGCGCGATCATCGTGATCAGAATGACCGGACCGGCGAACGCCTCGTACCGGCGGATCATCTCCATGCCGTAGCTGACGATGACCACCTGGATCACCCACAGTGCGATGAACGAGATCCAGCCGAGCGTCGACAACCCCAGAAAGCTGTTCGAGTCGAGGGACTCGGCAGACGGTGCGAGCGCGATGATCATGATGCGTAGCACCACCGACGCGAGATACGTCTGGATGCCGAACCAGGCGATCGCGATCCCGCCGCGGATGAGGGCGGGGATCTGCGCACCGCGGATGCCGAAGGCGATGCGGCTCATCACCGGGAACGGGACGCCGGTCTTCTCCCCCATGAACCCGGACAGGTTGAGCAACAAGAAGAGGAAGACGCCGCCCAGTCCGAGCGCCAGCAGGATCTGCCACCCACCGAGGCCGAGGGCGAACAGTCCGATGGCGAACGAATAGTTGCCGAGGCTGTGTACGTCGTTCGCCCACAGCGTGAAGATGTTGTACGCCCCCCACCGTCGACCTTCGCGTTTGGTGGGTGCCAGATCGGCGTTGTACAGATGCGGACTCACGTCGGCGAACGAGGTGGCATCGTCACGGCTGGGGCCACGGCTGGGATCGCCGATGAGCCCGGTGGACTCTGTGCTCATGGATACGCCTGTCACGGTCGGAGCGCCGACGCCCAGCGCCGCCGCAAACATTCCATTGTGCGGAAGTAATATTCCACGGATTTGATAAGTAAGTCGCATCCCGACCCACCTGTCAAGCTTTTGGCACGATTGACTGTGCCTACGGTCACATCTAAAGTCTCCCGGGAAGTGGACTTCCAGTTCCACGATGAGGAATCAGTCTCGATGACAACGGAGATCTGCCCATGACCGCCGACGTACCCGAGCAGTCGAACCACGCCGATTTCGACCTGGTGGTTCGCGGCGAACGCACGTTGACGACGGCGGGAATCGTCGCGCGCGAGATCGGCATCCGCGACGGTCGCATCGTCGCGATCGAGCCGCTGGGCAGCGGCCTCACCGGCACAGAGACCGTCGAGCTCACGTCCGAGCAGGTGATGATCCCCGGCCTGGTCGATACGCATGTGCACGTCAACGAGCCGGGCCGCACCGAGTGGGAGGGGTTCGACTCGGCTACCCGCGCAGCGGCAGCGGGCGGTGTGACGACGCTGATCGACATGCCGCTCAACTCGATCCCGCCGACGGTCAACGTCGAGGCACTCAACGCCAAGCGCGCGGCCGCATCGGGCAAGACACACATCGATGTCGGTTTCTGGGGCGGCGCGATCCCGGGCAACACCGGTGATCTGCGCGCTCTGCACGACGATGGCGTGTTCGGCTTCAAGTGCTTCCTGCTGCACTCCGGCGTCGACGAGTTTCCGCACCTCGACGCCGATGAGATGGAGAAGGACATGGCCGTACTGGCCGGCTTCGACTCCATGATGATCGTGCACGCCGAGGACTCCCGCGCCATCGACCGGGCTCCCTCGGCGGAGGGCAACAAGTACGAACGCTTCCTCGCGTCGCGGCCGCGCGGTGCGGAGAACGTGGCGATCGCGGAGGTCATCGAGCGCGCTCGGTGGACCGGCGTCCGTGCGCATATCCTGCACCTGTCGTCGTCGGACGCGCTGCCCATGCTCGCCACCGCGAAGCGTGACGGCGTCAAGATCACCGTCGAGACCTGCCCGCACTACCTGACGCTGCTGGCCGAGGAGATCCCGAACGGTGCGACCGCGTTCAAGTGCTGTCCGCCCATCCGCGAGGCGTCGAATCGGGAATTGCTGTGGCAGGGCCTGCTGGACGGCACGATCGACTGCATCGTCTCTGATCACTCTCCATCGACGGTTGACCTGAAGGACGTCGAGAACGGCGACTTCGGTATTGCCTGGGGCGGCGTCGCGTCGCTGCAGCTGGGTCTGTCGTTGATCTGGACCGAGGCAAAGCGTCGCGGGATAAAACTCACTCAGGTGATCGAGTGGATGGCGGCCAACCCTGCCGCGCTCGCCGGTTTGAACAACAAGGGCAAGATCGCGCTGGGCTACGACGCCGATTTCGCGATCTTCGAGCCCGAGTCCGCGCAGGTCGTCGACGTCCACAAACTGCACCACAAGAATCCGATCAGCCCGTACGACGGGCGTGCACTCGCCGGTGTTGTCACGGGTACCTGGTTGCGCGGCAGGAAGATCGACTTCCAGACCCCGCGCGGCCGGATGCTGCGCCGCGGCGGCGTGTAGCGCTAGCGCTCCGCGTGACGCTCGTCCGTCGGCCAGCGCTCGGTGATCATCTCGGTCATCGCATCCACCCACCCGTCGTCGAGGGCGGCGTCCTGACGGATCAGGAGCCGGAAGATCACCGTGCCCGCCACCACCTCCGCGAGCATGGGTAGGTCGTCGTCACCGCGGCGCTCCAGACCGAAGCGGCTTTCGAAGGCCGCCAGATTCCCGGCCAGGCGGGAGATCATCATGCTGTGCACGTCCGGGTCGGCGACCGTGTCGGCGATGAGGCCGGGCAAGGCCACCCTGACCTCGGGCCGGTCGAACATCGCGCGGGTGGTCTCGACCAGCGCCCGGATGTCCTGGCGGATGTCACCGGAGCCGTCCGGCGGGGCGATCACTTCGGCGGACAGCACCGCCTCGTGGACCAGTTGCGCCTTGCTCGTCCACCGTCGGTAGATCGCCGCGGTCGTCGTGCCCGCGCGTGCGGCGATCGCGGAGAGCGACAACGCCGGATAGCCCGTCTCCAGGATCAATTCGCGGGTGGCCGCGATGATCGCGGCGTCGATCCTGCTGTCCCGGGGCCGCCCAGGAGCGGACCGCGCCGCACCCTTGCCATGCGCGCGCCGATCTGCTGTCATAGCTCCAGCCTACTTCCAATACAGAATGCATCGTATCTATTGGGGAGCCTGTGAACCTCAGTCCGCTCGACGAGTACCCGATCCACCAGACACCCGCACCGATCACGTCGCCGGCCACCTCGGACCGCAACTTCTACGACCGGTCCTATCTCAACGTGCTCGACCGCGCCGGACGGTTCATGGCGCTCACCGGAATCGGCTACTACCCTCGCCTCGGGGTCAAGGACGCCTACTTCGTCGTCCGGCGCGGTGACACGCAGACCGCGGTGCACCTCAGCGATGCGATCGACGACGACCGTCTCCACCAAGGCGTCAACGGGTACCGCCTCGACGTCGTCGAACCGCTGCAGGAACTGCACCTGACGCTGGCCGAGACCGAGGGCATCTCCGCGGACCTGACCTGGCGAGGCCTGTTCCCCGCCGCCCTCGAGCGGCCCCACGAGATGCTCACCGAGCGTCGAGTGACATTGCAGGCGTGCCGATTCGCGCAGGTGGGCACCTGGCAGGGCTGGATCGACGTGGACGGCGAGCGCCTGACCGTCGAGCACGACACCAGCGTGGCGAGCCGTGACCGGTCCTGGGGCATCCGGCCGGTCGGCGAGCCGGAGCCGGCAGGCCGTCCCGACAGCGCCTTCCAAGGGATGTGGTGGCTCTACCTGCCGCTGGCGTTCGACGACTACCAACTCTTCCTGATCCTGCAGGAGGATCCGGACGGCCATCGCAGCCTCTACGACTGCACGCGACGCTGGCGCGACGGCCGGGTCGAACAGCTCGACGGCGTGCGCGCCACCATCCACTACACCGTCGGCACCCGGATCCCTCACGGCGCACACGTCGAGTTCATGAACCGTGCCGGTGACCGCATCCAGCTCGACGTCGAGTCGAAGCTGTTCGCGCCCATCGCTTTCGGATCAGGCTACGGCGGGGACTCCTCGTGGGCCCACGGCACCTGGACAGGCGGGCCGTTCACTGAGCGGGTCACGTTCGACCTGACCGACCCGGCCGTGATGGCCGGGGCGCCGTTCAGTCTCATCGACCATGTCGGGACCGCGGTGTGCACCGAACCCGACGGCCGCACCCGTGAAGGGGCGGGCTTGTTCGAGCACGGGATCATCGGCCCGCACCACCCGTCGGGCTTCTCCGACTGGACCGACGTCGCGGAGTAGGCACGGTATGAAGGTCATGACTGCGTTGTTCGGCCCCACCGATGCGGCCGGCCGGGCGGCGGTCCTGCGGGAGGCGGGCGCGTCCGGGGTGTTCACCTTCGAAGGTCCGCACGACGTGTTCACGCCGCTGGTGCTGGCCTCGGCGGTCAAGGGCCTGGACATCATGTCCAACGTCGCGATCGCGTTTCCGCGCAACCCGATCCAGCTGGCCCATCAGGCCAACGATCTGCAGTTGATTTCCGAAGGCCGGTTCATCCTGGGCCTCGGCACGCAGATCCGCGCGCAGATCGAGAAGCGCTACGGCGCCGAGTTCGACCATCCGGTCGCGCGGATGAAGGAGTTGGTGGGCGCGCTCCGGGCGATCTTCGCCACCTGGAACACCGGCGAACGGCTCGACTTCCGCGGTGAGTACTACCGCCACACGTTGATGACGCCGACCTTCATCCCCGGACCCAATCCGTTCGGTCCGCCGCCGATCTACCTGGGCGCGTTGGGCCCACGACTGACCCGCGCCACCGCCGAGGTCGCCGACGGTCTGCTGGTGATGCCGTTCGGCTCCAAGCGGTTCCTGCACGAGACGACGCTGCCGGCGGTGCGGGAAGGGCTGGCTGCCGCCGGTCGCGCAGAGGCGGACTTCGAGGTGATACCCGAGATCATCGTTTCGGTCGGATCCGAGACCGACCCGGACCACACTTCGACGCGAATGTTGTTGTCCTTCTACGGTTCGACTCCCGCCTACCGGCCGGTGCTCGACGCCCACGGCTGGGGCGATCTGCAGCCGGAGCTCAACGCGATGTCCAAACAGGGCCGCTGGCAGGAGATGGCCACACTGATCGACGACGAGATACTGCACACCATCGCCGCGTGCGGAACACCGGCCGAGGTTGCCGCGCACATCCGCGACCGCGTCGACGGGGTGTCCGATCGCATCTGCCTGTACCAACCGGGCCCCATCGCCGTCGAGGCGCTCGCCGAGATCGTGGACGCGCTGGGCTGACGCATGGCGCCGACGACGATCGACCTCGACGACATCACCGACACCCGATTCGGCGGCAAGGCAGCGGGTTTGGCGGAGCTGCGCCGCCTCGGCCTCGCCGTGCCCGGGGGTTTCGTGATCGCCGACGCCTCCGCGCCAGGCGCCCTCGACGCCGCGGCGGACAGGTTCGCCCAGATGGCCGCCGCCGGGGCGACGCCGGTGGCCGTCAGATCCTCGGCGGTCGGCGAGGACGGTGACGACCACTCCTTCGCCGGCCAGTACGACACGGTGCTGGGCGTCGATTCGGTCGACGGATTCACCGCGGCGGTGCGCACGTGCGCCGACTCCGTGGGGTCCCGACGCGCCTCGTCCTACAGCGGCGGGGCCGCGGCCACCATGAACATCGTCGTGCAGCAGATGGTCGACGCGTGTGCGGCCGGCGTCGTGTTCACCGCGGATCCGGCGACGGGCCGGCGCGACCTCATGGTGATCGACGCGATCGCCGGGCTCGGCGAGGCGCTCGTCGACGGGTCGGCCTCCCCCGACCACCTTGTGCTGAGCGCCGACGGCACCGTCGCGGTCCACGAGGTCGGTGGGTCACCGGTCCTGTCGCCGGCGGCGGTAACCGAGATCCGGGCGGGCGCGCTGCGCGCGGCACGGCACTGGGGCAAGCCGATGGACCTCGAGTGGGCCATCGACCGAACCGGCACACTGTGGTGGCTGCAGGCCCGGCCGATCACCACCCTGCCCGGCGATCTCAACGAGATGGACTCGCCGGTGGCCGGTGAGACGCACGTCTACACCCGCTGCAACATCGGCGAGATGATGCCGGGCGCGTTCTGCCCGCTCACCGCGTCGGTGTCCGGCTTCGCCATCGACTACGCGATGCAGATGACCCAGGTGGTGGCACGGGCGCAACCGCGCTACGAGAAGCCGTGGCTGCAGGTCGGCTACTTCTACGGGCACATGTTCCTCAACATGACCGAGGGCACGGCGCTGAGCTCCGGCATTCTGGGCAATTCGCTGGAACAGTTCTCGATGTCCATCTGCGGTCGGGTGGTCGAGGAACTGGTGCCCAAGCCACCACAGCCGCTGCACCGCAAGCTGGTCAACACGTATCTGCTCACCTCCCACGCGCTGTCCGCCGGCCCGGCGATCCGCCGGCTCGCCGGCCAGATCGCCGGGTTCCGCATTCCGACCGGAACCGACCCGCGGGCCGTCTTCGACCAGCTGGAGGTCGGCGTCGACCTGTACTGCGACGTCACGCTGACCCACGTGCGGTCGTCGTCGCGCGCCGCGGTGGCGGCCAACATCCTCGAGAGCTTCCTGGTCAAACAGGCGGTCAGGCACGGACGCAGTGAAGAGGACGGCCGCGCCGAGGCCATGCGGTTGATGGCCGGGGCGACCGACGTCGAGAGCGCGATGATGCTCGACGAGCTCCAGTCCGTGATTCGCACCATCGCCGCCGACGGTGCCGCCAAGGACCGATTCCTGTCCGCCACCCCTGAGGACGCGGTCACCGGGCTGCGCGCAGCGAACGACCCCGCCGGAATCGCGTTGCGCCGGTTCCTCGCCCGACACGGCCACCGCGGATACCGCGAGCTGTGCATGCGTGACGCCTCCTGGGCCGAGGACCCCTTGGGCCTGGGATCGATGATGCAGGTGATGCTCGGGGCGGTCACCGACCCGACCGAACGCCCCTCGACGCAGACGCCGGCCGACGCGCCCACCTCGCGCACGCTCAGCTTGCTCGCCCGGCTGGCCCAGGGCGGCGCCCGGGGCCGCGAAGAGACAAAATCGAAGATGGCGCTGATGGCGCATGCACTCAAGCGCGGCTACCGCCATCTCGGCGAGGTGCTGGCCCGGTCGGGCCGGCTCCCCGACGCCGATCTGGTCTTCTTCTTCGACCGTGGTGAACTGTCCCGCGTCGTCGGCGACGAGGACATCACCGACCTGGTGCAGCGGGCGGTGCAGCGTCGGGAAGCGCTGGCCTACCAGAACACGCTCGAGTTCGACGACGTCTCGGTGGGCCGGCCCACGCCCGTCGTCGCACCGGCGCCCAGCACGCACACCGACGATCAGATCGTCGGCCGGCCGGCCAGCCGTGGCACCGTGGACGGGGTTGTCCGCGTGGCCAAGTCGATCCAGGACGCCCGTGCGGTGCAGCGCGGCGAGATCCTCGTGGCACCGGTCACCGACGTGGGGTGGACGCCCTACTTCACGGTCATCGCCGCACTGGTCACCGACATCGGCAGCTCGGTCTCCCACGGTGCCGTCGTGGCTCGCGAGTACGGCCTGCCGTGCGTCGTCAACACCTTGGTCGCCACGCAGGCCCTCGCCACGGGCGACCGCGTGCGGGTGGACGGGGACCGGGGCGTGGTCACTCGCCTCGACCCGCGGTGACGGCGCGGCGGGGGTCGCCGAGTTCTGCATGAGGGTCGCGGGACCGGCGTCGTCCGCGTGACGCAGAACTCGGCGTGCATGCACTCCCCGACCTGTTCGTGGGCACATAGATCCGTCCCCAACAGTGTTGTCGTAGACATTGAACCCGCTGTGCGGTGTGGCGACACTCATACCCATGCTCTGAATCGGACCGATTCACGGCAGGGAAGGACGGAACACATGACCCAGGTCGCCAGCGATGTCGACACCACCACGCCGGTGGCGCAGCGCGACATCATCAACCCGGCCACCGGAGCGGTGATCGCCACCGTCCCGGAACTGGGCGCCGAAGCTGTGGACGCCGCCGTGGCAGCCGCCAAGGCCGCGTTCGAGACCGGCCCGTGGCCGGAGATGACCCGCAGCGCCCGCGCCCGGCTGCTACTGCGCATCGCCGAGGCCATCGAGGCCGACTCCGAACGGCTCTACACCCTCGAGGCGGCGAACAACGGCAGGCCGATCACCGAGACGCGCGCGCAACTGTCGCGCGTGCCGGAGTGGTTCCGGTACAACGCGGGCCTGCTCGCGGCGCAGCGTCCGGCGGTCCTGCCCGGCGACGGCCCCTACCTGACCTACCAGCAGCGGTTGCCGCTCGGGGTCTGCGGCATCATCACGCCGTTCAACCATCCGCTGCTCATCCTGGGCCGCAGCGTGTCCGCGGCGCTGGCCAACGGCAACACCGTGGTGGTCAAACCGTCGGAGCTGACGCCGTTGACGACGCTGGCGCTGGCCGAGATCATGGCCGGCGCCGGCCTGCCCGACGGTGTGCTCACCGTCGTCACCGGCGCCCGGGACGCCGGCGCCCGGCTCACCGAGCACCCCGACGTCGCCAAGATCACGCTGACCGGCAGCACCGAGGCGGGCCGCTCGGCGGCGGTGGCCACCGCGGCCCGGTTCGCCCGGGTCACAGCGGAACTCGGCGGTAAGACCCCGGTCATCGTCTTCGACGACATCGACCCGGTGGCCGCGGCCGAGGGCGCAGCCTTCGCCGCCTTCGTCGCCGCCGGCCAGTCCTGCGTCGCGGGCTCCCGGTTCCTGGTGCAGCGCGGCGTCTACGACGCCTTCGTCGACGCACTGACCGACCGCGCCCGCGCCATCCGCATCGGCGACCCCGCCCGGTCCGAGACGCAGATGGGTCCGCTGATCAGCGCACGGCAGCGCGACAAGGTCCGCGATCTCATCGAGATCGGCCTGGGCGAGGGCGCCCGGCTGGCCGCCGGCGGCGGCGTGCCCGATCTGCCGGAAACCCTGCGCGACGGCTTCTTCCTGCAGCCGACCGTGCTGGCCGACGCCACCATCGGCATGACGGTCGCACTGGAGGAGATCTTCGGCCCCGTGGCCGTCGTCATCCCCTTCGACGACGAGGACGACGCCGTCGCCATGGCCAACGACAACCGCTTCGGCCTCGGCGCGGGTGTGTGGACCCGCGACATCGGCCGCGCGCACCGCGTCGCCGGTCGCATCGTCGCCGGCATGGTGTGGGTCAACGACCACCACCGCCTCGAACCGTCGCTGCCGTGGGGCGGCGTCAAGGAGTCGGGCACCGGTAAGGACGCCGGCTCGGAGTCCTTCGACGACTTCTCGTGGATCAAGACGATCGTCGTACGCACCGCGGCCGAACCGGTCGACTGGTACGGCGGCCGCGAGCAGGGGCGGCTGAACTGATGACCACGTCGACGTCGCGCACCGGGTGGCGCACCGAGATCACCCGCATCCAGTGGCTGGTGCTGGCCGGCACCACTCTCGGGTGGGGCCTGGACGGTTTCGCCGGCAGTCTCTACGTCCTGGTCCTCGGACCAACGATGTCAGAGCTGTTGCCGCACAGTGGGATCGCAGTCGATTCGGCGGCCATCGGCTACTACGGCGGCCTGACGGTCGCGCTGTTTCTGATCGGCTGGGCCACCGGCGGAATTCTGTTCGGCGTGCTGGCCGACTACTTCGGCCGCACCAGGGTGCTGTCGGCGGGCATCCTGACCTACGCCATCTTCAGCGCCCTGGCCGCGTTCTCCGAAACATGGTGGCAGCTGGGCATTCTGCGCTTCATCGCCGGGGTGGGATCCGGCGTGGAGGCTCCCGTGGGCGCCGCCCTGATCGCGGAGACCTGGCGCAACCGCTACCGTGCCCGGGCCGGCGGCATCATGATGGCCGGCTACGCCGGCGGGTTCTTCGCCGCGGCCGCGGCCTATGCCGTCCTCGGCCAGTACGGCTGGCGCCCGATGTTGCTGCTGGCCGGCCTACCCGCGCTGTTGGTGTGGTTCATCCGCCGCTACGTGCCCGAACCGCCCGAGGTGGAAGCCACCATGCAGGCCCGACGCGCCCGAAAGAAGTACGGCACCAACAGTTCACACGATCGATTCGTGCTGCGCCGGCTGTTCGCCCCGCCGCTGCTGCGGCCGATGCTGGTCTGCACCACGCTGGCCACCGGCGCGCTGATCGCGTTCTGGAGCGTCAGCACGTGGTACCCGCAGATCATCCGTGGCGTCACCGCACTCGAGGACCTGCCCAAGGACATCGCCGATCACCGGGTGGCGATGGCGGCCATGCTGTTCAACGCCGGCGGCATCATCGGCTACGCCTCCTGGGGATTTCTCGCCGACGCGATCGGGCGCCGCAGATCGTTCGTCGTCAGCTTCGCGGTCTCCGCGGTCACCGTCGCCTGGGCGTTCCCGTTCGACCGCAGCTACACCGAGCTGATGGTGGCCATGCCGTTCCTCGGCTTCGGACTGTTCGGGGCCCTGTCGGGGACGTTCATCTACGGGCCCGAACTGTTCCCGCCCAGCGTCCGGGCCACCGCCCTGGCCACCTGCAACAGCTTCGGCCGGTACGTCACCGCCCTGGGCCCGCTGACCGCCGGAGCCATCGCCACCTCCTGGTTCGGCGGGAACCTCGGGCTGGCCACCGCGTCGGTCGCGGCGCTCGGACTGGTCGCCGTCATCGGACTGGCCTTCGCCAGAGAGACCCGCGGGCAGCCGCTTCCGGCTGATCCCGCCACCGCAACCACTGTCACCGTTCGCACGGAAAGGAGCCGGTCGTGAGTGACTACACGAACGCAACGGCCATCGTCATCGGCGGCTCGATCGGCGGCCTGACCACCGCCCTGCTGCTGCGCGACCTCGGCTTCACCGTCGACGTCTACGAGCGCACCCCGACCGCGCTCGACGGCCGCGGGTCCGGCATCGTCCTGCAGCCCGACACCGTCCGCTGGTTCACCGAACGCAGCAGCCAAAGCCTCGAGGACCTGAAGACGTCGACCAACTACGTCCAGTACCTCGACCGCTCCGGTGCGGTGGTGTTCCGCGAGCAATGCACCTGGACCTACACCTCCTGGGGCACCTTCTACCGGGCGTTGCTGGCCGACTTCGGCACCGAGCACTACCACTACGGGGAGTACGCCTGCGGGTTCGACCAGGACGACACCGGCGCGACCGTTCGATTCGTCAGCGGCACCACCGCATCCGCGGATCTGGTGGTCTTCGCCGACGGCGTCACCTCGGTGGCCCGGGAACGGTTCGACCCCGAGGCGCGCCTGCGCTACGCCGGCTACATCGGCTGGCGCGGCACCGTCGCGCTCAAGGAGCTCTCCCCCGCCACCCGCGACGTCCTCGCCGACGCCATCACCTACGACGTGATCCCGCACTCGCACATCACGATGTATCCGATCCCCGGTGAGAACAGCCTCGCGCTGAACGACCGGTTGATGAACTACGTGTGGTACCGCAACGTGCCGGCCGGCGCGGAACTGACCGAGATGCAGATCGACAAGCGCGGATTCGCCGGCGCGGTGTCGGTCCATCCGGGACAGGTGCAGGACCGCTACGTGGCGGAGATGAAGGCCGACGCCGCGGAGTTGCTGGCGCCCGCGGTGGCCGAGGTGGTCGAAAAGACCGCACAGCCGTACCTGCAGGTGCTCTCGGACGTGCGCTCCAACCGGATGGCGTTGGGACGGGTGGCGCTGATCGGTGACGCGGCGTGCGCGTCGCGGCCCCACGCCGCGGCAGGCACGGCCAAGGCCGCCGCCGACGGCTGGACCCTGGCGGCAGCGCTGCACGATGCCGGCGGCGACATCCCCGCCGCGCTCACCAAGTGGGAACCGGCCCAACTTCACCTCAGCGACTCGCTGCTGCGCCGCGTCGTCGCGATGGGAGACCGCTCCCAATTCAGCAACACCTGGACGCCGGGCGACCCCGACCTGCGCTTCGGCCTGTACGGCCCCGGACTCTTGACCCCGAAAGGAACCACCATGCCGCACAACGACTTCCTGACCGACCTGCCCCTGGCCGGCGACCTGGTCGCCACCGACTTCGAGGGCTGGCCCGACTGGCTGCGCACCGAATTCGCCGACCACGCGATGGACGGTGAGGTCGGCTCCCGGCTGCTCAGCGAGGACTCCCGGGTGCGGGTCTGGGAGATCCGGTTGGCCCCGGGCCAACGCTGGCACGCCCACCGCCATGTGCTCGACTACTTCTGGACGGCCGTCAACGCCGGCCGTAGCCGCCAGCACACCCACGACGGCACCACCCGCGAGGTGTCCTACCAGGCCGGCGAGACCCGCCACTTCCATTTCGGGCCGGGCGAATACCTACTGCACGACATCGAGAACATCGGGGACGGCGAATTGGTGTTCACCACCGTCGAACACCTCGACAGCGACAACGCCCCGCTGCCGATCCGACGGGCCTGACCGTGTCCGCGCTGTTCACCCCCCTGACACTGCGGGAGGTCAGGTTCGCGCACCGGGCGTGGATGTCGCCGATGATGCAGTTCTCCGCGGTGCCGGCCGGAGCGCACGAAGGCGCGCCCACCGACTGGCACCTTGCGCATCTTGGATCGCGGGCGGTCGCAGGGGCGGCCCTGGTGATGGCCGAGGCCACCGCCGTCGACCCGGTCGGCCGCAGCAGCGTCCACGACCTCGGGCTGTGGAACTCCGCGCAGGCCGATGCGTTCCGCCGGATCACGGCGTTCGTCACCGCTGCCGGGTCGATCCCGGGAATCCAGCTGGTGCACGCGGGTCGCAAGGGTGCCACGGGTCGGCCGTGGGCCGACGAGGGCGGCGTCGATGATTACCGGTGGCGCACCGTCGGACCCAGCGCGGTGCCGTTCGGGCGGTTACCGAACCCCGCCGAGCTGTCGGTCGCCGAGATCGCGCGAATCGTCGAGGCATTCGCCGCGTCGGCCCGCCTGGCCGCCGACGCCGGATTCCGGGTACTCGAACTGCACGGCGCGCACGGTTACCTGATCCACCAATTCCTCTCGCCCTACTCCAACACCCGCACCGACGGGTACGGCGGCGCGCTGACCAGTCGGCTCCGCTTCGCGCTCGAGGTCGTCGAGGCCGTGCGCGGCGCCTGGCCCGACGAGTTGCCGCTGTTCTTCCGGGTGTCGGCCACCGACTGGCTGGGTGGCGACACCGACGACGAGCGGCCAGGTTGGACGGTTGCCGACACCCTCGAACTGGCCACGCAGCTCAAGGTCCGCGGCGTCGACCTGATGGACGTGTCGTCGGGCGGGTCCGCACCGGACGCGCGGATTCCGGTGGCGCCCGGCTACCAGGTGCCGTTCGCCGCGCGGGTCCGTAAAGAGGTCGAGATCGCCACCAGCGCCGTCGGATTGATCACCGACGCGGATCAGGCCGAGGGTGTCGTCGCCGGCGAGCAGGCCGATGCGGTGTTCCTGGCCCGGGTGCTGCTGCGCAACCCGGCCTGGATCCGCCAGGCCGCCGATCAGCTCGGCGCCACGCTGGACTACCCGCCGCAGTATCGCCGCGCATTCGTGTAGACGCCGCCCGGCGCGGCGGCTCGCGCCTACAGTGAGCCCGTGCGCACCACCCGCTTCGCCGCCTGCGCGGCCGCCCTGGCCACCGCGTTCGGAACGGTAACCCCGGCGACGGCCACCGCCCAGCCCGCCGAACCGCCCGCGACACCGACCATCACGATGATTCCGGAGCGTCCGGCGCTGACCGGGGTCACTCCGTTCACCGACAACCCGGCCATCGTCGATGCGCGGCCGCAGGGCATCGAGGCCTGGAGCCGCCTGCCGGACCCCGACGCCGTCGCCGTCCAGTTCACCACCGGAACACCGGAGTGCTACGGCGTGCATGCCGAGGTGCAGGAGACCGCCGACATCGTCGCGATCAAACTGCGGTCCGGCACCGTGCCGGAGGCGGTCGGCCGAGCGTGCATCGCGATCGGCGTCATCGGGTCGATGCCGGTGAAACTCGGCGCGCCCGTGGGCAGTCGCGCGGTGGTCAGCATCACGTGAGACCGGGCCGCGCAGTGCCCGACGTCACCGTGCGCACTCTGTTAGGCCGCTAATAGTTAGCGTACGATCTAGTTGTGACGATCACGACGACCGAGATCGACCCGCTCGCCCTCGAGCGGCAGGTGTGCTTTGCCCTCGCGGTCACCAACCGGGCGGTGCTGGCGGTTTACCGCCCGCTGCTCGAACCGCTCGGGCTGACCCACCCGCAATACCTCGTCATGCTGGCCCTGTGGGACCACCGCAAGGCGGCGCCGGAAACGCGCTCACCCATGTCGGTCAAACAGATCGCCACCGCGCTGCAACTCGACTCCGCGACGCTGTCGCCGATGCTCAAACGGCTGGAGACGCTGGGGCTGATCACCCGAGCGCGCAGCAGCGCCGACGAACGGTCGACCGAGGTGGCGTTGACCGGACAGGGTGTCGCCTTGCGCGAGCGTGCCCTGGCGATCCCGCCCGCCGTCGTCTCCCGCCTCGGCGTCGACCTGTCCGAACTCGAAGAGCTGCACCGGGTACTCACCCGCGTCAACACCGCGGCCCTTGCCGCCGGTGATCTGCCCCTCTGACCCCACCAACCCGCACAGGAGAGCCACCATGGCCGCCGACACCGCGCCAGAACGCCCCTCGACCTGGCAGCGCTTCCGCTACATCTACGGCAAGCGACTGCCGGCATCCATGAACCGCTGGGTCGCCGAGGACCTCGCGGGCGAGGGCGCCGTCCGCCGGCACATGATCCGGATGGCGATCCCGCCGCTGCTGATCCTCGCTCCGTTCTGGTTGCTGCCGGCCTCCTTCTACGTCCGCCTCGAGATGACCGCGCCCATCTACATCTGGGCCATCCTGATGGCGCTCGCCCTCAACAAGGTGTGGCGGCGGCACCGGCTGGCGCAGCACCGCCTCGACCCCAACCTGGTCGACGTGATCAAGCGCAAGAGGGACGCCCACATTCACGAGGACTACGCCCGCCGCTTCGGACCCCGTCCCGAAGAGGCGAAGTGGCAGTCCAACAGCAGCCCGTTCTAGCCCTGCTGCGGCAATTTGCCCGCGGCATTGCGCAGAAGTAGATTGACCGGCGGCCAATCCCCGCTGCAGAAAGCGCACACATGCCTGCCACGATTCGGAGTTCTCACGCATGCCGGCGCCGGGCGCTCCACCGGACGGCGCGTCGCAGGGCAATGCCGCCGATGGCCGGCCAGGCGTTCGAGATGGTGATCACCCGGGATGCGACGGGCTGGGTGGTGAGCGTCCCCGAACTGGGCGCCGTGACCCGCGACCCGTCCCGCGCCGACGCCGAAGCCACTGCGCGTGATCTGATCTCACACCTCACGGGCATCCCCCACGCGTTCGTCGCGCTCTGGTCGCGGGACTGACCGCCCACCGCCCCGGCGGTGACCCAACCGACGCACAACCGTGACGCGACGCGTGGCGTGATCGAGGCCGACCTACCCGGCGCCGGATCTACCGTCATCACATGCGAATCGCGCTGTCCGCGTCCGTGGCGGGTGCCCTGTTCAGCGTCGGCCTCTCCTCCCTGGCCGCCCCTGCGGCCGCCGCGCCGACCACCACCGAACCGATTGAGCGGCAGTTGAGTTCGACCGAGGTGCCGTTCACCGACCGGGCCGACATCGTGAACACGACCTCGCTCGCGTTCGACGGGTGGAGCCGCCTGCCGGAGACGAACAGCATTCGCGTCTACTTCGTCGCCGGCACGCCGTCGTGCTACGGCGTCCACGCAACCACCACCGAGACGCCCGACGCGGTCACCGTGCACCTCAGCGAAGGGCTGCTCCCGGAGGCCGCCGATCGGCTCTGCTCGGCCAAGGCCGTCCTCGGCGCCACCACCATCACCCTCGACGCACCACTGGGCGATCGCGCCGTGCTGAGCGCTTCCTGACAATCATTTTCGACAAGTGGCTCCGCCACGGGTAGCCTCCCTATCGACAATCGTTGTCGATTAGACGGGGGTTCCGTGACCGTGCCGAACACCCGCCGCGGCTTCACCGCCGTGGTGTGCAGCAGCTGTCCGGCGTCCGCCCATCTCGCGGTGCTCGACGCGCTGCGCGCCGTGGTCCGCGAGAGCGCCCTCGGCGTGCTGGTGACCTCACGGTGCCTTGCGGGCCGATTCGCCTGCGCGACGGGCCTACACGGCCGCGGAACGATGGTGATCGTGCAGCCCTGCACCGCGGAACGCCGCCCGATCGGGCCCGCGCACTGGATCGGCCCCCTCACCGATCCCGCAGATGTCACCACCGTGCGGGACTGGTTGCGCGCCGGAGCGTGGGATCCCGACGCATTACCCGCCCGGCTCACCGCCGGCCTCGCGCGCGCCGCCGCGCGCAATTGACCGGCGACGGTTGAACCTCATCAAGATCGGGAATCCACGTTCCGTGTGAGGCACCTCACACGCCGCGTCGTACGTCGCCGAGGAGTGGCCCGATGACCGCTGACAACCCGGTCAAGAGAACCGATGTCGACAAGGCGCTGCTCGGCAGCGCGACCTATCGCAGCCTCGGCGAGCAACGGCTCACCCCGGCCGAGGAGAAGTTCGAGAAGGGCCGGCGCACGGTCGGGCTCTTCCTCGCGCCTGTCCTGACGATCGTCTTTCTCCTGCTACCACTGGACATTCCGCCGCAACAGCAGACGCTGGCCGGCGTACTGCTGGGCGTGATCGTCCTGTGGGTCACCGAGGCGGTCCCCATCCCGATCGGCGGCCTGCTCGGCGTCGCCGTGGTCGTGTTCCTGGGTGTCGCGCCGGTCGACGACGTGCTCGGACCGTTCGGCTCCTCGACGGTCTTCACGTTCATCGGCGCGTTCATCCTCGCCCAGGCGATGCTCAAACACGGCGTCGCCCGGCGCTTCGCGTTCCGCATCCTCGCCCTGCCCCGCGCCGGCCAGTCCACCACCGGCGTCATCATCGCCTTTGGCGCGATCACGTGCCTGCTCTCGGCGTTCGTCTCCAACACGGCGACGGTGGCGATGCTGCTGCCCACCGCGCTCGGCATCCTCGGGGTGATCGCCAAACTGCTGCAGAAGCAGGGCAAGGTGGCCGAGGACTTCGACCCGCTGCGGTTGAAGGTGGGCGCGGCGATCATGTTGATGCTCGCCTACGCGGCCAGTGTCGGGGGCCTGCTGACCCCGGTCGGCAGCCCACCGAACCTGATCGGCCGCGGCCTTATCGAAGAGGCCACCGGGGAGCGCATCAGCTTCGGGCAGTGGATGGTGATGGCCGCACCGATCTGCCTGCTGATGTTCATCGCGCTCGCCGTCGTGCTGATCAAACTGAACAAGCCGGAGATCAAGAGGATCGAGGGCGTCGCGGACTACGTGGCCCGCGAGCGCGAGGAGATGGGCCGGCTGAGCCGCGCGGAGAAGAACACGCTCATCGCGTTCGGCGTCACGGTGAGCCTGTGGATACTGCCCGGCATCATCGCGCTGCTCTTCGGCAACGAGTCGGACATCTACACGCTGGTCAGCGACCGCCTCGACGAGGGCACGGTCGCCGTCTTCGGCGCGGCCCTGCTGTTCCTGCTGCCGACCGACTGGGAGCAGCGCGAGTTCACGCTGCGCTGGAAGGACGCCGCCGCGATCGACTGGGGCACCATCGTACTGTTCGGCACCGGGATCATCTTCGGCTCGCTGCTGGCCGACACGGGACTGGCCGAGACCATCGGCACGTCGGTCGCCGACTCGCTCGGCCTGACCAGCGTCGTGGCCATCACGATCTTCGCCGTGCTGCTGGCGATCGTGGTGTCGGAGACGACGAGTAACACCGCCTCGGCCGCGGTGGTGGTGCCGATCATCATCCCGGTCGCGGTGGCCGCCGGGGTCAATCCGTTCGTGCCGGCGCTGGCCGCCACCTTCGCCGCCTCGTTCGGCTTCATGCTGCCGGTCTCGACCCCGCAGAACGCGATCGTCTACGGCTCGGGCGCGGTGCCGATCACCACGATGATCCGCTCCGGGATCAGCTTCGACATCGCCGGTGCGGTCCTCATCATCGTGTTCCTGCCGTTGTTGATCGCGATGCTGGGCCTCGGCGCATGAGCGCACAGCGCATCGCCGTGATACCCGGCGACGGCATCGGCACCGAGGTGATCGACTCCGCGCGGGCGGTGCTCGACGCGGTCAGCGACCGCCACGGGATCGCGCTGGACTACGAGGAGTTCGACTGGTCGTGCCAGCGCTACACCCGCGACGGTGCGATGATGCCGGCCGACGGGCTCGACACGTTGCGCGGGTTCGACGCGATCCTGCTGGGTGCGGTGGGCTGGGCCGGTGTGCCCGACCACATCTCGCTGTGGGGCCTGCTGATCCCGATCCGCCGCGAGTTCCGCCAGTACGTGAACCTGCGGCCCATCCGTGTCTTCGACGGCGTCGAGAGCCCGTTGCGCAACGCCGCCGGCGTCGACTTCGTCGTCGTCCGAGAGAACGTCGAGGGCGAGTACAGCGAGATCGGCGGGCGGCTCAACCGCGGTTTCCCCGACGAGATGGCCGTGCAGGAGTCGGTGTTCACCCGCGTCGGGGTCTCCCGGATCGCCGACTATGCCTTCGAACTGGCCGAGACCCGCCGCGGATACGTCACGTCGGCCACCAAGTCCAACGGCATCGTGCACACGCTGCCGTTCTGGGACGAGGTGGTCGCCGAACGCGCCGCGCGCCACCCGCAGGTGCGGTTCGACAGCGAGCACATCGACGCGCTGGCGGCGAAGTTCGTCCTGCAGCCCGGCCGGTTCGACGTGGTGGTCGGCTCGAACCTGTTCGGCGACATCCTGTCCGACCTCGCCGCCGCCGTGGCCGGGTCCATCGGCATCGCCCCGTCGGCCAACCTCGACCCCACCAAGGAGCATCCGTCGATGTTCGAACCGGTCCACGGTTCGGCACCCGACATCGCCGGACAGGGCATCGCCAACCCGATCGGCGCGGTGTGGTCGGCGGCGATGATGCTCGAGCACCTCGGTCACGCCGCGGCCGCCGCCGATGTCCTGGCCGCGGTCGAACAGACACTGGCCCGCCCGGAAACCCGCACCGGCGACCTCGGCGGGCAGGCGTCGACGATGGAGGTGACCGAGGCGCTGGTCGCGCGATTGTCCTGAGCCCGGCGCCCTGCGGCACACTGGTGGCGTCGTCGAGCGAGAGGATGCGCGCAGGGATGTCCGCACAGGAACCGTTGTCCCTCGGGGTGCTCGCCGGTGATGGCATTGGCCCCGAGATCGTCACGGCCGCAACGCAGGTCGCCGAGCAGGCGCTGGCCACGGTGTCCGTGCCGGTCCGGTGGCGTCGGCTGCGCATCGGCGCCGAGGCGATCACCGCCGACGGCACGCCGCTGCCCGAATCGACGCTGGACGCACTCGACGGGCTCGATGCCTGGCTGCTCGGCCCGCATGACAACGCCGCCTATCCGGCACCGTTTCGCGACGCGCTCTCCCCCGGCGGCGCGATCCGCAAACGCTACGGGATGTTCGCCAACATCCGGCCCGCCCGCCGGCTGAGCGACACCGTGCCCGCCGCGTGTCCCGGTCTCGACGTGGTGGTGGTCCGCGAGAACACGGAGGGCTTCTACGCCGACCGCAACATGTACGACGGCGCAGGCGAGTTCATGCCCACCCCCGATGTGGCGATGGCGGTCGCGGTGTTCACCCGCGAGGCATGTGAGCGGATCGCCCACCGGGCGTTCCGGCTGGCCGCCACCCGTCGCCGCTCGGTCACGGTGGCGCACAAGGCCAATGTGCTGGCCAAGACCACCGGCCTGTTCCGGGACAGCTGCCTGGCGGTGGCCGGGCATTACCCGGAGGTGACCGTACGCTGCGAGCACATCGATGCGCTCGCCGCACTGCTGGTCGCCCGGCCGGCGGAGTTCGACGTCATCGTCGCCGAGAACATGTTCGGTGACATCCTGTCCGACCTCACCGGCCAGCTGACCGGCTCGCTGGGCATGGCGCCGTCGATCAACGCCTCCGCCGACAAGGCCATGGCCCAGGCCGCGCACGGGTCGGCACCCGACATCGCCGGCCGCAACACCGCCAATCCCGTGGCGATGATCATGTCCACCGCGATGCTGCTCGACTGGCTCGCCGACCGCGACGGCGACACGACGCTCGCCGAGGCGGCGCAGACCGTCCGGACCGCGGTACGCCGCACCCTCGATGACGGGGTGCACACCGCCGACCTCGGCGGTGCGGCGACCACCACGGGCTTCACCGAGCACGTGCTGTCGGTGATCGCGGCGACCTGAGGAGCTACGTCGCGTCGAGCCCGTCGTCATCCTCGGCGGCGCCCTCGGCGGCGTCCTCGGTGTCGCGGCGGCGCTCCCGAAGGACGAATGCCGCCAACGCCAGAACGAGCACCACACCGCCGAGCACCCCGATCTCCACGACCGCGCGCGCGAAGGACGGCCCCTTCTCCAGCATCGTCGCGGCCTCCACCGAGAGCACCACGATCTCCTTGATGCCGGCCAGGATCCCGACGATCAGGAACGGTTCGGCGACGATCTCGTGCGATCGCAGACAGGACCGCACCGCGTAGAGCAGTTCGACGAAGATGAAGATCAGCAGCAGGCCGTCGAGGACCTCGAGCATGACCGTGGTCGTCGGTGTGTTGCGCAGTCGGAGCATGGTGTTGAACTGCGCGACCAACAGCGCCACCGAACAGATGACCAACACGATCGCGATGGCCCAGTACACCGCGTCCTCGAGCAGTCCGAGAGCGCGGTCGGCGAACCGCTGCCGTTCTTCCTCCTGGGGTTTGGCCGCCGTCCGCTTCGCCACCGCCACCGTCTGACCTTTCGATCGAAGAGCGCCAGGCTATCCGCTGGCGGGTGTGCGGGGTCAGCGATTCAGCCACCAGATCCGCGACGACAGCACAGTGGCGAAGCCACACCACAGCGGGTACAGCGCCAGCGGCGCGGCCTGCGCCCCGCGGGCTTCGGCCGCGCGGCGGGTCAGGTCGACGCTGCTGACGGTCAACGCGCCCGCCGCGACGGCGGACAAGCCGAGCTTGCGGCGGTTGAAGAACAGCCACGACCAGCTGCCGTTGAGGATGAGATTGGCCACCAGCGCCGTGGTGTAGGCCCGGGCGGCGTCGGAGCGCCCGGTGTCCTCGTAATGGTCGATCGCCGAGGCCGACACCGCGGCGATGTCGGCGTAGAGGATCGGCCAGACGATCGGGAAGGCTTGGCGCGGCGGCTGGAAACTCGGCTTCTTCAGCCGCGCGTACCAGAGCGACTGCGCCGGGCGGCTGGCCAGTCCGCCGAGTCCTCCGGTGGCCGCCACGGCGGCCGCGGTCTTGGCGAGTGTCGATGCGCGCATGGGAGTTGCCTTTCCGACGGGTCAAGATCACGTACCCGGGCCCGGATCATCCGAACCGTCACGTCACCGTCGCGTCATCGCCGGCGGTGCGTCCGGTGCGGGTCGCCAGCCGGTAGCCGCCGTAGCACGCCAGAGCGACCGCGAAGTTGACGAAGTACGCGATGTCGGCGCCGTGCCACGCCTGCGCCACCGCACCGGTGATCAGCGTGGTGTTCATGAACGGGATCGCCACCACGTACGACACGACGAACACGCCCAGCGCCACCGCGGCGTCGCGGCGCGCGCAGCGCTCCAGTGCGGGATCGAGGAAGGCCCGGCCGCGCACCCGCAGCAGCCAGTCCACGGCCGTGATCGCCACGAACGCCGGAATCCAGTAGCTCACCAGCAGCAGCACGTCCTGGAAGCGGGTGGCGGTGTCGGCCGCGTGCAGCCACAGGATCAATCCGAAGGCCAGCGCGGTGACGATGACCGCGGACACCGGCCGGCGCACGCGCACCCCGATCGTCTGCAACGCCAGCGATCCGCTGTAGTCGTTCATCACGCCCGAGCCCATCGAGGCCACGGCGATCACCAGCATGGCCAGTGCACCGACCACGCCCCCGCCCATCACGGCCTGCACCCCTGCCGCGGTGTGCTCGGCCAGCACAGCCGCGCCCGCGATCCCGATGCCCTGGACGAACACGTAGCCGAGGGCCAGGCCGGCGAAGGTGTAGCCGAAGACCCGCGACGGCGGTGACGTCGCCGGCAGGTATCGGCTGAAGTCGGCGGCATAGCTGGCCCACGAGATCGCCAGGCTGAACGCGATGGTCACCTCCAGCACGAAGGCGCCGGCGAGGTCCGCGCCGCCGACCGTCGGCGGCGTGATCACCGGGTGCCCGCCGGCGAGCTGGACCGCGAACGCCACGAACGTCGCGAACAGGACGACCGTGAGGACCGCCTGCATCCGGTGGATCAGTTCGTACCCGAATACGCCGACGACGGCCTGCACACCGAGCACGATGAGCACCCCGGCCCAGAACGGGATGCCCAGCAGCAGCGAGAGCGCCTCGCCGCCGAACAGGCCGACCAGCGCGTCCCACGCGATCGACGACACCCACTGCAGGACCGCGGGCACCACCACCCCGCCGCCGAATGCCATGCGCGACAGCGGCAATTGGCCCGCCCCCGTGCGCGGCCCCCACGTCGACAGGTACGCCACCACCAGCGAGCCGAGCACGGTGCCCATCACCATCGCGAGCATGCCCAGCCAGAACCCGAGGCCGAGCACGATCGCCAGCGTGCCGGTGAACACGCCGGCCATGTTGACCTGCGGGGCGAACCACACCGTGAACAGCCGCGCCGGGTGACCGTAGCGCTGGTCGGCGGCCAGCGGCGCGATGCCGTGGGTCTCCACCGCGAGGTCGCCGGCCGCGGTGGGGCGGCGTCCGCTGAATGTCGCTGCGCGCAGGGCGCTCGCTGATGACCCTTCGGGCATGCGGACATTCGACCACGTCAACCTCCCGCGCGAGCGGCTGGCCGCCCGGCTCGACTAGCGTCAGCGACGTCGGGGTGCGCTGGGGATTCGGAGCAGAGATCGGAGCGGAAGTGGTCGGGACCGGGCAGACGCGGTCGACGGCCCTCGCGACGCACCGTCCGGGCCTGCTGGTCGGCGGCCTGAGCCTGGTGGTGCTCACCGTCGCGGTACTGCAGACCGCGGTGGTCCCGGTGCTGGGGATCATCGGCGACCAGCTCGGCGCGTCGACCGTCGCGGTCAGCTGGGCAGTCACCGCGAACCTCCTGGCGGCGATCGCGGCCACCCCGCTGCTCGGCCGGCTGGCCGACCTGTACAGCAAGAAGCGCGTGCTGATCGCGGTGCTGCTGGTGGTGCTGGCGGGGTCGGTGCTCGCCGCCGCCACCGCGTCGCTACCGATGCTCATCGTCGCCCGGGTTCTGCAGGGCGCTTCGTTCGCCCTGTATCCGATCAGCGTCGCGGTGCTGCGCGAGGAGATCCCGTCCGACCGGTTGCCGGGTGCGATGGCGGTGATGTCGGGCACGCTGGGCTTCGGCGGCGGCATGGGCCTCGTGGTCGTCGGCCTGCTGATGGCGGGCGACGCCGCATATCAACGGGTGTTCTGGCTGACCACCGCGTTCACCGTCGCGGTGCTGGCCGTGGTGGTGTTCCTGGTGCCCCGGCGGGGCCGCACGGCCACCGGGTCCATCGACTGGCTGGGCGCGGTCGGTCTGGCCGTCGGCCTGTCCGCGGTGCTGCTGGCGATCACCCAGGGCAACACCTGGGGCTGGGCGTCGGGCTGGACCATCGGATGTGGCGCCGGCGGGGTCGCGGTGTTGGCGGGCTGGTGGCGCTGGGAGCGCGGGCGTGCGCATCCGCTGGTGTCGACCAGCATGCTGGTCCGGCGGCCGATCCTGTTGAGCAACGTGGCGACCGTGTTCGTCGGTATGGGCCTGTACTTCGCGTTCCTGGGCCTGACCCAATTCGTCCAGAGTCCGCGCGAGGTGGGCGGCTACGGGTTCGGCGCCACCGTGCTGGAGTCCAGCATCGTCTACCTGCTGCCCGGCGCGCTCACCGGATTCGCCGTCGCGATGGTGAGCGGCCGGTTCATCGACCGGTTCGGCGCAGTACGCGTGCTGGCGATCGCCGCGATGGCCGGGGCGGCCGGATTCGTGGCGCTCGCCGTCGCCCACGACCGGTCCTGGCAGGTGATCCTCGCCGGGATGCTGGCCAACGCCTACATCAGCCTCGGCTACGGCGCCCTGCCGGCACTGGTGGTCGCCGAGGTGGATGCGGACGAGACGGGCGTGGCCACCGGTATGAACGCGATCGCCCGCACCGTGGGCAGTTCGACCGCGGCCGCGGTGGTGGCGGTCCTGCTCGGCCAGTCGGTCCCCGGCACCGCGGTGCCGAAGGAGTCCAGTTTCGTCGTCATCTTCTCCGCCGGCGCGGTGACCGCGGTGCTGGCGCTGGCGCTGATCGCGCTGTCGCGCTCGCGGGAACGGCCGGTCGACCCCGACGCACGCACCGAGTCACGCGCGATGAACCACGAGTGGGGTTAACGCAGGGCGGCGAGATTGCTCACCGACTTGCGGACGTCGGACTCGATCACCTTGGCCACCAGCGTGCCGACCCTGGTGTTGAGCAGACCGCCCGAGAGGTCGGCGACCACCCGGAATCGGGACCCCTCCGGCTGCTCCTCCTCGACGTGCAGCGACAGTGCGATGCACACCGCGGGGAAGCCGGTGCCGATGAGTTCGATGTCCTTGGGCTCGTCGTACCGCGTGACGCGCCAGTGGATCGTGTTGCGGAACCCCTTCACCTTGATCAGCGAGGACACGCAGGTACCCACCTCGATCTCGGACGGCACCTCGCTGCGCCACCCACCGAAGATGGTCAGCCACTCGTCGAACCGCTTGAGGTTCGACGCCAACTCCCACGCGCGTTCAGGGGTCAGATCACTGGAAACCGCCACGTCGACCGATGCCATGTCCCTCCACTACCCGGCCGTCCGGCCGCGGTAAACGACGTCGTCGGAATCCCGGCGCCGCCCTGCCCGCGCTGACAGACTGATCAACGACCTGACCCGGACCGGAACCGGGTCCGGAGCGTGTTCGCCCTGAACCACAAAATTGCGCGGATTCTTCTGTCAGAACCCGTCCCTGACGAAGGAATCCATTGTAGGAATGTTAAATCGTTGCGGAATCGCTTGCGAAGGTCGCTCCGATCGGCGATTGTTTACCCACAGTCCACCGGGGCTGCGTCTCTAGGAGGTTGAGCTCTGACCGGCACACACACCACCGCGGTGAACCAGACCGTTGACGGGGTCGACCCGAAGAAGGGCTCCCCCGTCATCGAGATCGATCATGTGACGAAGCGCTTCGGCGACTACGTCGCGGTCGCCGACGCGGACTTCTCGATCGCCTCCGGCGAGTTCTTCTCGATGCTCGGCCCGTCGGGCTGCGGCAAGACCACGACGCTGCGGATGATCGCCGGGTTCGAGACCCCCACCTCAGGGGCGATCCGGCTCGAGGGTGACGACGTGTCGCGCGTGCCCCCGCACAAGCGCAACGTCAACACGGTGTTCCAGCACTACGCGCTGTTCCCGCACATGAGCGTGTGGGACAACGTGGCGTACGGACCGCGCAGCATGAAGAAGGACAAGCAAGAGGTCAAACGCCGCGTCGACGAACTGCTCGAGGTGGTGCGGCTGACCGATTTCGCGACCCGCAGGCCCGGCCAGCTCTCCGGCGGCCAGCAGCAGCGTGTCGCACTGGCCCGCGCGCTGGTGAACTACCCCAGCGCGCTGCTGCTCGACGAACCGCTCGGCGCACTCGATCTCAAGCTGCGCCATGCGATGCAATTCGAGCTCAAGCGGATCCAGCGCGAGGTCGGCATCACGTTCATCTACGTCACCCACGATCAGGAGGAGGCGTTGACGATGAGTGACCGCATCGCGGTCATGAACGCGGGCAACGTCGAACAGATCGGCACACCGACCGACATCTACGACCGGCCCGCCACGGTCTTCGTCGCCAACTTCATCGGGCAGGCCAACCTCTGGCCCGGCCGCCAGACCGGGCGTCTCAACCGCGACTACGTCGAGATCGAGGTGCTCGGCAGCAAGCTCAAGGCCAAACCCGGTGAGACCGCGATCGAATCGGGCGGGCACGCCACGCTCATGGTGCGGCCCGAACGTGTCCGCGTGTCGATGGAGCCACCGATCGGTGACGTCGCATGCGTGCGGGCGACCGTGCGGGACATGACCTTCCAGGGTCCGGTGGTGCGTCTGTCGCTGGCGGCGCCGGACGACTCGCCGATCGTCGCGCACGTCGGCGCCGAACAGAACCTGCCGATGCTGCGGCCCGGCGACCAGGTGCACGTCTGCTGGTCGCCCGACGCGTCGCTGGTGCTGCCTGCCGCCGACATCCCCACCACCGAGGATCTCGAAGAGATGCTCGACGAGTCCTGACCGTCGTTCCCCGTTCGTCGCTCGACCGCACTCCCTCCCCCGGAAACCCCTCCGCCCCCCGGAGAATCCACGAAAGGCACTTCTCGCCATGCCCAACGAGATCGATCCCCGGCTGCTCGCCCGCCTCGCCACGAATCGCACCTCGCGCCGGCGGTTCCTCGGCCGGGGCGCGGCGGCGGCCGCCGCACTGGCGCTGGGCCCGGCGGTTCTGGCCGCCTGCGGGTCGGACAGCTCCAGCTCCGGCTCCGGCTCAGGTGACACGGCGGCGCAGGACAGCGGACCGGCCAGCGGCACGCTGCGGGTCTCGAACTGGCCGCTGTACATGGCCGACGGGTTCGTCGCCGGCTTCCAGGACACGTCCGGGATCACCGTCGACTACAAGGAGGACTTCAACGACAACGAGGAGTGGTTCGCCAAGGTCAAGGAGCCGCTGTCGCGCAAGCAGGACATCGGCGCCGACCTGGTGGTGCCGACCACGTTCATGGCCACCCGGCTGCACAGCCTGGGCTGGCTCAACGACATCAGCGACGCCGGCTGGTCGAACAAGAACAACCTGCGGTCGGACCTGTTGGAGGCCAACGTCGACCCGGGCCGCAAGTTCAGCGCTCCCTACATGTCGGGTCTGGTCGGGCTCGCCTACAACCGCGCCGCGACCGGCCGCGACATCACCACGATCGACGACCTGTGGGATCCGGCGTTCAAGGGCCGGGTCAGCCTGTTCTCCGACGCCCAGGACGGCCTCGGCATGATCATGATGTCGCAGGGCGCCTCGCCGGCCGAGCCGTCGACCGAAAGCGTCCAGCGCGCCGTCGATCTCGTCCGCGAGCAGAAAGACCGCGGCCAGATCCGCCGCTTCACCGGCAACGACTACGCCGACGACCTGGCCGCCGGGAACGTCGCGGTCGCGCAGGCCTACTCCGGTGACGTGGTCCAACTGCAGGCCGACAATCCCGATCTGCAGTTCGTGGTGCCCGATTCGGGGGCGACCACGTTCGTCGACACCATGGTGATCCCCTACACCACCCAGAACCCGAAGGCCGCCGAGGCGTGGATCAACTACATCTACGACCGCGCCAACTACGCGAAGCTGGTGGCCTTCGTCCAGTACGTGCCCGTGCTGTCGGAGATGACCGACGAACTGGCCAAGATCGATCCCGCGATCGCCAACAACCCGCTGATCAACCCGTCCAAGGAAACCCTGGACAAGTCCAAGGGCTGGGCGGCGCTGACCGATGAGCAGACCCAGGAGTACAACACCATGTACGCCGCGGTGACCGGAGGCTGACAGTTCCACCATGGCAGGCGTAGCCAGCAGTAGCCGCCAGCGCAGCAGGATCGCTCCGTACCTCATGGTCCTGCCTGCGTTGGCCTACCTCGCAATCTTCTTCGTGTGGCCGCTGATCTCGCTGGCCCGCACGTCGCTGTCGTCGACGGGCGGGTCGGTGTTCCTGCCCACGCTGACGTTCTCCTGGGACTTCGGCAATTACGCCGATGCGTTCAGCCGGTACTCCGATCAGATCCTGCGCTCGTTCGGGTACGCACTCACCGCGACGGTGGTGTGCCTATTGCTGGCTTATCCGCTGGCGTATGTGATCGCGTTCAAGGCCGGCCGGTTCAAGAACCTGATCCTCGGTCTGGTGATCCTGCCGTTCTTCGTGACTTTCCTGATCCGGACCATCGCGTGGAAAACGATCCTGGCCGACGACGGGTGGGTGGTCAGCGCACTGGACACGATCGGGTTGCTGCCCGCCGAAGGCCGGCTCCTGTCGACCAGCTGGGCGGTGATCGGCGGGCTCATCTACAACTGGATCATCTTCATGATCCTGCCGCTGTACGTGAGCCTGGAGAAGATCGACCCGCGGTTGATCGAGGCCTCGAAGGATCTGTACTCGTCGAACACCCGCAGTTTCACCAAGGTGATCCTGCCGCTGTCGCTGCCCGGCGTGCTGGCCGGCAGCCTGCTGGTGTTCATCCCGGCGGCCGGTGACTTCATCAACGCCGAGTACCTGGGCAGTACGCAGACCACCATGATCGGCAACGTGATCCAGCAGCAGTTCCTGGTGGTCAAGGACTATCCCGCGGCCGCCGCGCTGAGCCTGGTGCTGATGGGGACGATTCTCGTCGGGGTGCTCATGTACACCCGGGCGCTGGGCACGGAGGATCTCGTATGACCGTTCAGGCCGGCGCCGCGGTCGCCGCCGCGGCCCAGCAGCCGCCGCGGCCCAAGACCGTCAGGGGCACCCCCAAGTGGGGCGACTGGACTCTGCGCATCGTCGCCGGACTCGTGCTGCTGTACCTGTTCATCCCGATCTTCGTGATCGTGCTGTTCTCCTTCAACGATCCGCAGGGCAAGTTCAACTACAGCTGGCAGGGCTTCACGCTCGACAACTGGCTCGACCCGTTCAAGTACCCGGCGCTGACCGAGGCGATGAAGCTGAGCCTCAACGTGGCCGGGGTGTCGACGCTGTGCGCGCTGGTGCTCGGGACACTGGTGGCCATCGCGCTGGTGCGGCAGCGGTGGCGCGGTCAGCGCGCCGTCGACACCTTCCTGGTGCTGCCG
This sequence comes from Mycobacterium sp. PS03-16, assembly GCF_004570325.1. Lineage (GTDB taxonomy): Bacteria > Actinomycetota > Actinomycetes > Mycobacteriales > Mycobacteriaceae > Mycobacterium. The sequence continues at coordinate 112,357 of NZ_SPQO01000007.1, forward strand.
CTCACCGCGCCGGAGGTCGTGATGGGCGCGTCACTGCTGGTGCTGTTCCTCGACCTGGGGTGGGCCACGGGGTACGTCACGATCCTGTTGGCGCACATCGCGTTCGAGGTCAGCTTCATCGCGATGACGGTGCGGGCGCGGGTGCGCGGATTCGACTGGACGCTCGAGGATGCGTCGATGGACCTGGGGGCCAGCCCCACCCGGACCTTCTTCAAGGTGACGCTGCCGCTGATCGTGCCGGGCATCGTGGCCGCGGCGATGCTGTCGTTCGCGCTGTCGCTCGACGACTTCATCATCACCTATTTCGTCAGCGGCTCGTCGGTGACCTATCCGCTGTACGTCAACGCCGCGACCAAGGCCGCGGTGCCCCCGCAGATCAACGTCATCGCGACCGCGATCCTGATCGTCAGCCTGCTGTTGTTGATGGCGGGCACGCTCTACCGCCGCAAGCGCATCGACGCCTGAGCCGGGTCAGCCCACCTCCGCGGGGATCGGTGCGGGCCTGGCGCCGCTGCGCGCCGCACCGATCCCGGCGGCGACGACGAACACGATGCCCACCACCGCAGCGGCGCCGGGCACCTGGTGCAGCACGACGAAGCCGATGATCAGGGCGAACGCCGGTTCCAGGCTCATCAGCGTGCCGAAGGCGGCGGTGGTGAGGCGGCGCAGCGCCAGCAGCTCCAGGGCGAACGGGATGACCGGCAGCATGACCGCCAGGCCCAGGCCCGCGAGCAGCAGGTGCGGGGTCAGCCGGTCGAACACCAGCGGCCCGACGGCGACGGTGGCGACCAGGCCGGCGACGGGCATGGACACGGCCAGCCCGCTGACCCCGCTGACCGCATCCCCGACCCGCTGCGTCAGCAGGATGTAGCCGGCCCAGCACACCGCCGCGGCCAGCGCGTACAGCACACCCACCGGGTCGACGGCATTCGCCCACGGTTGGGTCATCAGCACCACGCCGATGCCGGCCAGTCCGGGCCACACCACCCTGGCGCGGCCGCGGCCGTGGGCGACGGCCACGGCGAGCGGGCCGAGGAACTCCAGCGCGCTGGCCGTGCCCATCGGGATGCGGTCCAGCGCCGCCATGAACAGCAGCGTGATGCCCGCGGTCACCACGCCGAGGGCTGCGCACGCGGCGACGCTGCGCCGGGTGAAGCCGGCTGAACGGGGCCGCAGGAAGGGCAGGAACAGCAGCCCGGCCCAGGCCAGCCGCAGCCACGCGGCGCCCTCGGCGCCGACCTGGTCGATCAGCCCGATCGCGACCGCGACGCCCAGCTGCACCGACAGCATCGCCGTGACCGCCATGAGGGCGCCGGTGCGGGTCGGATTCATCCCTGCATTGAACGGGACCCGCCGCGTGCCCGTCCACGGGGTTGATGGCGCACGCCGCGGCGGAATTTTCCGGGGACGACTTTTGTCAGTGACTGACTGAAATGTGCGGTTCGGCTCCCGAACGGGCCCTCGGCCGCCATGATGGGCCTGATTGACGCACGAGTAAGGGGGTACTCACGGCTCGTCGGGATGGCTACGAGGGGGACTCGTGAACATCGGTAGGGCGACCCTGGTGGTCGCCGCGACCGCGATGGCGGTCAGTGGCTGCGGCTACCGGATCGGCGGGTATCAGGCGGCGTCCGCACCGGCCGCCGAGGCCGCCCCTGCGACGGCGGTGGTGTCGGTGCGCAGCGCTCCGGCGGTGCTGCCGTCGAACCACCAGCACGAGGCCCATCCCACGCCGCTGGCCATCCCCCCGAACGCCCAGGGCGATCCCGCGTGCCCGTCGTCGCAGGCCTGGGGCCGCCACCCGGACGGCCGCGGTGTGCTGGTCACGTTCTGGGCCGATGAGTTCACCGCGGTCACCGTATTGGTGCGTGCGGAGACCGGGATCGACGTCACCGAGCGCGCGGTGCTCGACCGCGGCGAGATCCACCTGTTCGACTTCCCCAACACCGATCCCGCCGCCGTGCGCGAGGTGCTGATCATGACCAACAGCCAGCGATGCTTCGCGGTGGCCGATCCGGCCACGTTCAAATAGCCCGCCGCTGCCCGACCGTCGCGCGAGCCCGCGCCTGGGCGATCAGCTCGACCACGGCCCCGATGTGGGGTTCGCGCACGATCGAGTGATGGTCGCAGTCCTGCCGCTCGATCGTCAGCTCGCCGGTCAGGACCCGGCGCCACAACCGGGGGTCGTCCTCGTTGAGATGGCTCATCACCACCAGTGCCCGACCCGCCCACGGCTGCGGCCGGTGCCGCATCCCGGTGATCACGCCGACCTCCTCGACGGCGTCGACCTGGCGCTGGCGACCGCCGAACAGCAGACCGGCCAGGGGTAGCCGTCGCTGATGCGCCCACCACGAGCGCACATCGGTCGGCACGGTCTGCTCGAGGGTCAGCCTGGCGTCGGGCACATCGCGCCGGGCCTCGTGGACCGCCGCCGGGGACAGCCACGGGTCGAGCATCACCAACAGCTCGACAGACTCCCCCGCGGCCTCCAGCGCGCGAGCGGCATCGAGCGCGATGTGCGCGCCCAGGGAATGGCCGACGAGTACGTAAGGACCGTGCGGCTGGATGCGACGCAGGTCGGTGACGTGGCGCCGGGCGGCGCCGCGCACCGAGAGGTCGGGCAGCGCCCGCTTCTCCAGGCCCTTCGGTTCGAACGCGTAGACCGCGGTGCCGGCGCCCACCCGGTCGGCCAGCGGGACGAAACACAGGGACGAAGCCCCGGCGCCGGTGAAGCAGAACAGCGTGGTGCCGGTCGAGGCGGAGGCGGGTCGCAGCGCGACCGTGGTGCGGCTCAGCCGAGTTCCCTCTGGCACCGCGCCGGTGTGTTGGGCGGCCGCCTTCCGTGCGAACTGCGCGACGCTGGGTGCGCTCGCGAGATCGGAGGGCTGCAGGACGACGCCGTGGCCGCGGCACAACCGCGACAGCATCACCGTCACGGTCAGTGAGTCACCGCCCAGCGCGTAGAACGATTCGTCGCGTCCCACCGCATCGGTGTGCAGCACCTCCGCCCACAATCCGGCGATCCGGTTCTCCCACTCCCCCCGCGGTTGCTGCCCGGCACCGCGCCGAGGGGCGGGCAATGCCATCCGGTCGATCTTGCCGCGGTCGGTGCGCGGCAGCGCGGCCATCACCTCGAGATGGGCGGGCACCATCCACGGGGGCACGTCACGGTGCAGGCGCGTGCGCAGATCGGCGACCGAGGGGGTCCGCACCGTGGTGCTGGGTGCGACGTAGGCGGCCAGTGCGGCCGGGCTCGCGGGATGCGTGACCACCGCGGCCTCGCGGACGTCGTCGTAGCGCAGCAGCGCCGCCTCGATCTCCGCCGGCTCCACCAGGTAGCCGCGGATCTTGACGGCTGCGTCCGCGCGGCCGCGCATGACCAGGATGCCGTCGTCCCACCGGCCGACCTCTCCGCCGCGGTAGGTGCGGCTTCCGTCCGCGTTGCGGACGAAGGTGGCCGCGGCCGCCTGCCCGTCGAGGTAACCGAGGCCGATGTGGTGCGAGGTGATCGAGATGGCGCCGTCGGCGTCGACCTCGACCCGCTTGTGCGGGGTGGGGATTCCGGCCGGCAGCGCGCCCTCGGGCAGCGGAGCGGTGGGTGCGACGTCGTGGCTGGCGATCCCGCAGACCTCCGTGGAACCCAGCCAGTTGGTGAAGACGGCGTTCGGTGCGAACGCGCGCGCCAACCGCACGTGCCGGGCGTGCGCGGGTTCACCGGTGGTGACGATCCGCTCGACGGTCGGCACGGTGGCCCCACGCGCCGCGGTGTGCAAGGCGTCGACGAAGGCCGGGGTCGCCGCGATGACCTGCGCGCCCGATGCGCGGATCTGATCGAACGCCTCGACGGCGGAGGTGACGCGCGGGTCGACCGCGATGACCTCGGCGCCGCCCATCAGCGCTCCGAGCAGGACGTTGAGGCCGGCGGCGAAGCTGACGGGCATACCCAGCGCGACCGTGCGCCCGTCGGCCATGCCGAACCGCCGCTGCAGCAGTTGCGCGTCGGCCAGCCAGAGCCCGTTGGGGTGCAGCACCGCCTTCGGCATGCCGGTGGAGCCGGAGGTGAACTGGATGCTCGTCACGTCGTCGGGTGCGCCGCCTGCGGCCGGCGCACCGGTCACGACACCGGTGGGCAGGTCTGCAGGAACCCGGGCGGTGTCCACGGAATATCCCGCCGCTTCGAGGATTCCGCTCATCCGGCGCACCCGGTTGGCCGGCAGCGCGGGATCGACGGCCACCAGCACGGTCCGCGAGGCGAACAGTGCCAGGATGGTCGCCGCCGTGGCGGGGGTCAGGCTCGCCGACAGCAGCGCCGCCCGGCGCCGCCCCGGCTCGGGCGGGGTTTCGGTCAGTGCGTGGACAGCGGCGAGGAGCTGTGCGTAGGTGGCCGACCGGGTCGCCGTGCGGATCGCGATCGAGTCCGGCCGACGCCGGGCGGTCGCCTCGACGTGGGCGATCACCGATCGGTATTCGAGCGGGCTTTCGTCGGGATTCAACAGACCTCGATCCGGTGGTGGCAGCACACGTCGACGCCTGGGTCGCGTGGCGTTTGCTTGTTCTCCATGTCGATGCACCACCCGACGGCGGCGGCGAGTGGTCCAACCACGATCAACGTAGGTTAGCCTAACTGAACACCGTGTGATATTCCTGTAGGGAACGTCCGCCGGGCCACCACCGTCGACCCGGCACCATGTGCACGAATGCCGTTGACCGCCAACAGTCATCGAACGGAGGAACGTCGTGGGTGGCTCGGACGCACGCGGCCTGACCGTCCTGCTCCCGCAACACCGCCGGGGTGACGCTCCTCACGCCACGCAGCTGGCCCTGCGCACCGATCCACCGGCCCCACACCACCTTCGGGCCGCAAACTTTTGCTGCGTCGCCACCGGCACGGCCGGAGGCGATCGCTGATGCTGGCCTTCATCACCACGCTGCGCCACCCTCGCAATTCCGCGGACTACGGTCGCGTCGAAGCGCTGCTGGCCGACACACTGGCGTCGATCACCCGGCAGACGTGTGACCACTACGCCGTGCTGATCGTGGGCAACCGGCGGCCGTCGTTCGCGCTGCCCGACCGGGCGCACTTCGTCGAGGTGGACTTCCCCCCGCCCACCGCCCACCGCGGGCCGCAAACGGGGATGGCGCCATTCGTGTGGGACAAGGGCACCAAGGTCGGCGTCGGCCTGGTGGCGGCGCGGGTCCTCGGCGCCCGCTACGCGATGCTGGTCGACGCTGACGACTTCGTGCACCGGGAGCTCGCGGCGTTCGCGCGCGCGCATCCCGCCAGCCCCGGGTGGGTGGTCAAGCGCGGGTTCATGTACTCGCGGGCCCGCAACGCCTACGCGCCGCGCTTCCGCCTGTTCCGGATCTGCGGCACCTCGTTCATCCTCCCGCTCGACGCGTACGAGGTACCCGCGGACCTCGCGGTCACCGCGTCACAGCACCAGATCGCCGACGCGTTCGGGGACAAACTCGAGCGTGTCCTGGCCGATCACCGGCACGCGCTGGAGTGGTGGAAGGACCGCGGGCGTGTCCTACGGCCCCTGCCGTTCGCCGGATCGGTGTACCAGGTCGACACCGGCGAAAACCACAGCGGCAACTTCCTGCTGGGTCCGGGTATGCCATACCGATCGCACCTGGCGCGGGATTTCGGCATCCGCTCGTCGAAGAAGCCCGCGTCCACGGTGTGGTCGTCGGTGGGGCCTGCGGCGCTCAAGCCGGACATGCGGTTACCCCGGCCGGGGTTCCTGCGCCCGAAGACCAGCTTCCTGGACGGTTATCAGCCGCCCGCCGAGGACCGCGAGAGCGCGTAGTCCCCGGCGGGGCGTCGAGTCAGTTGGTGGCCGGCTCGTAGCCGCAGATCGCCTCGACCTTGTCGGCGGACTTGCTGGCGGGGTCGAACTCGTAGCCGAGCCACTCGCGGGCCAGCCGGCGCGCCAGCTCCAGGCCGACGACACGTTGACCGAAGCACAGCACCTGCGCGTCGTTCGACAGCACCGACCGCTCGACGGAGAAGCTGTCGTGCGCGGTCACCGCGCGGATGCCGGGCACCTTGTTGGCGGCGATCGCCACCCCGAGACCGGTGCCGCAGACCAGCAGCGCGCGGTCGGCCTTGCCCTCGGCAACCAGCCGGGCCGCGGCCACCGCGATGTGCGGGTAGGCGGTGTCCTCGTCGGTGCCGACACCTACATCGGTGACCTCGGCGACGCGCGAGTCGGCCTTGAGATCCCCCTTGAGCGCTTCCTTGTATTCGTAACCGGCGTCGTCGGAGCCGACGACGATGCGAAGACTCGAGGTCATGTCGCGTTGTTTCCTTCCGCGGTGGTGGTGAGGTGCTGGGCGGCGACGCGGGCGCACATCGCCAGCGAGGTCGCACCGGCATCGGGGGTGCCGACGCTGCGTTCGGCCAGGGGCCGGGCCCGGCCCACCTTGGGGCGCAGGTGTGCGGTCGCCTCGGCGGCCTCGGTGGCCGTCTGCGCGGCCGCCGGCCACGCCTGCTGCCACGGTTCCCCGTCCCCGACCCGCCGTTCGAGTTCCTCCACGAACGGGAGCAGCGCGTCGAGCATGGTCTTGTCGCCGGGTGCGGCCCCGCCCAACTGAATCAGCGCGTTGTAGCCGTCGCGTATTCCCGCCGCGACGGTCGCCGAGTCGGGTTTCCCGGTGTCGCCGAGGCGGGCGCCCAGCGCGCCGAGCATCGCGCCCCACAGCACCCCGGAGGTGCCGCCGGCCTTGGCCGCCCACTCTTTACCGGCGGCGGCCAGCACCGAACCCTGCCCCCCGCCGTCGGCGACGGCGCGGGCGGCCGCGTCGCGTGCGGCCGACGACCCCTTGACCATGCCGCGGCCGTGGTCGCCGTCGCCGGCGACCGCGTCGATGCGGCCGAGTTCGTCCTCGGCCTCGGCGAGCATGGCCGCCATCGCGTCGAAGATCCGCGACACGAGCTCGCCGCCCCGGCGGCCTGCGTCGTCGGCGAGCTCGCGCAGCGCGGGTGCGGCCGCGGCCGCGCCGGCGGCCGCACCGGTGCGGCGTGCCGATGAAGTGTCCTGTGTCGCAGCACCTTTGCGGTAGGCCGGAGTGTCGGCGGGGGCGGTCCAGTACCGCTCGAGTTCCTCGTCGAGCCACATGACGGTCAGCGAGCAGCCGGCCATGTCGAGGCTGGTGACCAGTTCGCCGACCTCGGGTTCGATGATCTCGTAGCCGCGCTCGCGCAGCAGCCGGGCCACCTCACCCCACACGACGAACAGTTCCTCGTACTTGGTGCGGCCGAGTCCGTTGAGGATCACCGCGATCCGCGTCGAGGACGCCTCCGCGGGTTTGTCGGCGAGCACGCCGTCGACCAGCGTGCCGGCCAGGCCGGCGGCGGTCGGCATCGGTTCCTCGGCCACACCCGGCTCGCCGTGGATGCCGAGCCCGACGCCCATCTGCCCGTCCGGCACGGTGAACAGCGGATGATCGGCGCCAGGCAGCGTGCATCCGTCGAACGCGACACCGAGCGTGCGCGTGGCCGCGTTCGACGCCTGCGCCACACGTTCGACCCCGTCGAGGTCGAGGCCCTCTTCGGCGGCGGCGCTCGCGCATTTGAACACCGTGAAGTCACCGGCGATCCCGCGCCGCTTGGCTTCTTCCCCGGCCGGCGCGCTGGCGATGTCATCGGTGACCGCGAAGTACCGCGCGTCGATGCCCTCGTTGCGCAGTTGCGTCACGGCCAGGCCGAAGTTCATCACGTCACCGGCGTAGTTGCCGGTGGTGAGCAGCACCCCGGCGTCGCCGTGTGCGGCGCGGGCCACCGAGGCCGCCTCCTCGGCCGACGGCGAGGTGAACACGTTGCCGACCACCGCGCCGTCGGCGAATCCCACGCCGACGGTGCCGCAGAACGCCGGGTAGTGCCCGGACCCGCCGCCGATCACCACGGCCACCTTGCCGGGCCGGGTCTCCTGTGCGCGCACCACACCGCCGGGCACCCCGGCGACGTACCGCGCGTTCGCGTCGAGAAAGCCGGCGAGCATGTCCTCGGTGAAGCGGGCGGGGTCGTTGTAGAGCTTGGTCATCGCAGCCGCGCTCCGGTGTCGGCGTCGAACAGGTAGACCCGCTCCGGCGGCGCCGTCACCACCACCTTCTGCTCCGGTTCGTACCTCTGCGCGGCAGGCGTCTGCACCACGATGCCCTCCTCCATGCCTGACACCGTACTTGTGGTCAGACCGAACTCGAGGAGGTGTTCGAAGTACGCCACGGTCGCGGTGATGCCCTGTCCGGGGTCGGTGGTGATCGCGCAGTCCTGCGGCCGCACACCCACCGTGACCTGGGTCTCATCGGCGACGTCGGTGACGACGGTGTGCAGTGCGCCGTTGCCGTCGCCGATCCGAACGCTGACCTTGCCGTCGCGCACCGTCGTGGTGCCGCGCAGCACGTTGATCTGCGGTTCGCCGACGAACTGCGCGACGAACAGGTTGGCCGGATCGTCGAAGACCTCGTCGGGCGTGCCGAACTGCTGCACGACACCGGCATCCATCACGGCCAGCCGGTCGGCCAGCGAGAGCGCCTCCACCTGGTCGTGGGTGACCACGATCGTGGTGTAGCCGAATTCGCGTTGCAGCACTTTGAGTTCCCGGCGCACGCGCTGGCGTGCGGAGGCGTCGAGGTGGCTGAGCGGTTCGTCGAGCAATAGCACCGGTGGGTTGCGCACCAGCGCCCGCGCGAGCGCCACCCGCTGCTTCTGACCGCTGGACAGCCCGGCCGGCCGGAGGTGCATGAGCTCGTCCATCTCGAGGCGGCGGCTGATCGAATCGACCATCTGCTCAGCACCTTTGACCTTGCGCGCCTTGAGCCCGTAGAGCAGGTTCTCGCGCACCGACAGCGGCGGATAGAGCGCATAGCTTTCGAAGCCGACCCCGATGCCCCGCTTGGCCGCGGGCAGCTGGGAGATCTCCCGCTCCCCGATCCTGATCGAGCCGCTGGTGACGGTCTCCAGGCCGGCGATCATCCGCAGCGTGGTGGTCTTGCCGCATCCGGACGGGCCCAGCAGTGCGACCAGTTCGCCCGGTTCGATGGCCAGGTCGATGCCCTTGACCGCGGTGACGCTCTCGCGCCCACGGGAGGCGTAGGTCTTGACCAGGTTCTCCAGGGTGAGGCTCTGGGCCGTCGCGGTCTTGGCTGCCTCGGTCGTCACGGTCACTGCGCTGCCTCCAGTGTCTTGTCGGCGCCCAGTCGCGCCGTGTCGCCGTCGCCGGTGGCGAAGACGTGCACATCGGTGTCGGCGACCCGCATGGTCACGTTGTCGCCCTCGCCGACCCCGTGCCGCCCCGAGGTGAGCACGATCAGCTGAGTGCCCCCGCAGTCGACGGTCAGCTCGATGTTGCGGCCCAGCCGCTCGGCGAGCAGGACCCGTCCGCGCAGCGAGCCCTCCCCTTCGGTGACGTGAATGTCGCTGGGGCGCAGACCGACCCGGACCCGGTCACCGCGGTCGACCTCGGCGTCGGCCGGGATGGGCACCTCGATCGACCCGTCACCGAGGCGGATCCGCCCGTCGTCGACCACGCCGTCGAGCAGGTTGATCTCGGGCTGGCCGAGCGCCTTGGCGACGAACGTGTCCGCGGGGCGGCGCCAGATCTGTTCGGGTGTGCCGATCTGCACCAGCCGGCCCTCCCGCATCACCGCGATCCGGTCCCCCAGCGCCAGCGCCTCCTGGTAGTCGTGGGTGACGTAGAGCGTGGTGGTGTCCGACATCGCGCCGAATTGTTTGAGCTCGGCGCGCATCGCGGCGCGCAGTTTGGCGTCGAGATGGCTCAGCGGCTCGTCGAGCAGGTAGATGTCGGCCGGCCGCACGAGCACCCGGCCCAGCGCCACGCGCTGGCGCTGCCCGTTGGACAGCTCCCGCGGGAAGCGCTTGAGCAGGTGGTTGATCCCCAGTGTGGAGGTCACCTGATCGATGCGCTCGGTGCGCTGGGCCTCGGTGTAGCGCCCGGTGCGGCCGGACTTCAGCGGTGAGGCCAGGTTCTCGCTGACGGTCTTCTGGGGGTAGAGCGCGTAGCTCTCGAACGCCATCGCCACGTTGCGGTGGTAGGGCTCGACGCGGGTGACGTCGCGGCCCCCGATGTGCACGGTGCCGCCGTCGATGTCGACCAGTCCGGCGATCGATTTGAGCGTCGTGGTCTTTCCGGCGCCGCTCGGGCCGAGGATGACGAAGAACTCGCCGTTGGCGATGTCGACCGACACACCGTCGACCGCTCGGATCATCCTGTCGTTCTTGCCGTAATGCTTGCGCAACTCGTTGATCGATACCGTGGCCATCAGGCTTTCACCGCCCCGAACGACAGGCCCCGTACCAGGTAGCGCTGAATGGTCAGCGCCAGGATCAGGGGCGGGAGTGCCGCGATGAGTGCCGCCGCGGCCGTGAGGTTGTAGTAGGCCTGACCGCCGCCGCCGAGGAACTTGGTGATCGCCACGGTGACGGTGCCGGCATTGGTGTCGGCCAGGATGAGCGGGAACACGTAGTTGTTCCACGCGAAGATGAACGCCAGCAGCGCCGCGGCGGCGATCCCCGGCCGCACGATCGGCAGCGCGACCATGACGAACGCCCGCTTGCGGGTGTAGCCGTCGAGCAGCGCGGCCTGTTCCAGATCCTCGGGCAGGTCCTGGAAGTAGGACCGCAGGATCCAGACCACCAGCGGCATCGTCACCAGCTGCAGCACCCAGATCATGCCGACCTTGGTGTCGAACAGCCCGATCTGGTTGTAGATCACGAACAGCGGCACGATGACCATGAGCTCCGGGGCGAATCGGAACGACAGCATCTGGAACATCAGGTCGTTGCTGCCGCGGTACTGCCAGCGGCCGGCCGCATAGGCGGCGGGGATGCCGATCACCAGCGAGACGATCACCGCGCCACCGCAGTTGATCAGGCTGGTCAGCAGCGACGTCTTGAAATCGACGCTGGTCATCTGGGTGCCCTTGTCGGACAGCACGGTGGCGAAGTTCGACCACGTCGGGCTGAACGAGAAGTACGTGGTGGTCTGCTGTTCAGCGTTCTTCAGGGCCAGCATCAGCATCCAGAAGATCGGGAACAGCGAGAACAGGAACCAGAACACCAGTCCGACGTCAGCGGCGACCGATCCGATCGACAGCCGCTTCTGCCCGGGCATCAGCTCGGTTCTGCGCATGATGGCCATGGTCTACGACTCCGCTCCGGCAGCGCGACGCTGCGCCTTGCCCAACACGCTCACCAGGTAGCGCGCGGTGATGAACACGATGATCCACAGCAGCAGCATGTAGGTGCTGCCGCGGGAGTAGTTGAGGTTGATGATCGAATCCTCGAACGCCCCGATCTGCAGTGTGCGGGTGGCGATTCCGGGCCCACCAGCGGTCAGCACGTAAATGTGGTCGAACACCTTGAGGTTGTCCATGAACCGGAAGATGACCGCGACCAGGATGTAGGGCCACAGCATCGGCAGCATCAGCTTGCGGAACATGTAGAACCAGCTGGCCCCGTCGACCGCCGAGGCCTCGAACGGCTCCTTGGGCAGTGACCGGATCCCGGCCAGCACCAGGATCGCCACGAACGGCGTGAAGATCCACAGGTCGACCAGCATCACCGAAAGCAGAGCGTTGTCCGCCGACAGCCAGTCGAACGTGTTGCCCAGTCCCAGAACGTGGTTGAGGATGCCGAACTGCGGGTTGAACATCAGTTTCCAGATCACACCGGCGATCACCGGCGCGATCATCAGGGGCAGGATCAGCACCTTCTCGAACAACGAGCCGATCAGCGAGGACCGGTTGAGCAGCAGCGCCAGTCCCACCCCCAGCACCGTCTCGACCGCGGTGGCCACGATCGCGAAGATGCCGGTGACCTTCACGCTCTCCCAGAAGATCTGGTCACCCAGCACCGACCGGAAGTTCTCGAACCAGATGAAGTGCGGGTCGGGATTGACCGCCGCGTAGTTGAGGAAGGCGTAGTACGCGCCGACGAAGAACGGGTACAGGATCCCGATGACGATCACCAGTGCGGGGATCGACAACAGGTAGGGCCGCAGCCGGCGCCGCCAGCCCGGCACCTCCGGGAGCGCGCCGCCCGGCGCCCGGGACGGCTGCTCGGGCGACGTCTCCGGCGCCTTGGGGGTCTGAGTGGTCATGGATTGCCCTGCTCTTTCATGGGACACGGCTCCTAGAGGTTGACCTTGGAGGTGTTGGTCTTGGCCAGGCTGCGCAGTCGTGACGCGGCGTCGTCCCCGCCGTAGATGTCCTGCAGCGCGACGGCCCAGTTCTGCGTGGTGTCGAAGAACGCCTTCTGCGGCGTGAACTGGATCTTCGACTCACCGATCACGGTCTCGAACGCCTCCAGGTAGCCGAACTGGTCGGCGGCGACCCGCTTGAACGTGGTGTCGAACACCGACTTGCGGACCGGGTCGGCGTACTTGCCGGCCTCGACGGCCTTGTTCATCGACTCCTTGCCGGTGGCCCATTGGATGAACAACCACGCGGGCAGCTTGTTGCGGGAGTTCGCGCTCATCGCCCAACTCCACGTCCACAGGTTGGTCTTGTAGTTCCCGTCCGGACCGGCGGGCCCGGCGTACCAGCCGAGGTTGCCGGCCTCCTTGCTCGCCCCCGGCTTGTTCTTCGGGTATGTGGCGCTGTCGGCGTCGAACACCATCATCGCCTTCCCGTCACCGAGATCACCTGTGGCATTGGGATAGTCGTACGTGGTCCACGACGTCGGGCCGGCCTCGTGCTGCATCGCGATCCACTTCTCGGTGAACTCGATGGCCTTGTCGCTGGCCATCTCGGCCACCAGTTCGCGCCCGTCGAAGGTGTAGTCGACCGCACCCTGGCGGCTGTACTGCGTCATGAAGCCCGGATGGATGGTCGCCCACGACTTGGACCCGCGCGTCGAGATGCCGTACTGGTTGTTGGCGCGGTCGGTCAGGTCGACGGCGAGCTGGATGAAGTCGTCGAGGTTGTCGGGCAGCCTGGTGATGCCCTTCTCGTCGAACACCCGCTTGTTGTAGGCCACCACGTTGTTCTCGAAGCCCCACGGGATCGCCCACTGGCCGCCGGTGCCCAGCGGGTTGCCCAGCGTGAAATCCCAGCGCGTCGAGGTGCGCAGACCCTCGAAGATGTCCTCGAAGTCGTATTCGGCACTGGTGGCCGAGGTGTTCTGCAGCCAGGGCCCCAGATCCTCGATCCAGCCGGGCGGCCCGTACTGCCAGATGAAGTACGCCCCGAGCATGAACGCGTCGTGCTTGCCGGAGCCGCCGGCCAGCTCGGTGTTGAGCTTGGTGAAGTAGTCCGCCTCCGGCACCAGGTCGACGTTGACGGTGATGCCGGTCAGCTCGGTGAACTCCTTGAGCAGCGGCTGGTAGGACAGCTGGTAGGGGTGCGGGGTCTGCAGGATGTTGATGGTCGACCCCTCGGCCTTGCGCCAGTCGAAGCCACCACTCACCTCCGAGGCACCGTTGGGGGCGCTGGCTTTTCCGCCGACGCCGCACGCCGAGAGCACCGGTACGCCCGCAGCGGCAATGCCCATGGCGGCCAGCATGTTTCGCCGCGAGAGTTGCGGTCCCGTGAAGCGGTTCATGTCTTCGATGCCTCTCACGCCGGGATCAGCGAGACCTTGACCGACTCCTTACCGCTGGCCACGAGGTCCAGCCCCTTCTGGAAGTCGGTGAGCGGCAGCTGATGGGTGCAGATGTCGTCCATCGGCAGCACCCCGGACTCGATCATCTTGATCGCCGCCGGCCAGCAGTACGGCCCGAGGTGCGCGCCGAGGACGTCGAGTTCCTTGTCATCGCTGATGATGCTCCAGTCCACGGTGACGTCGCTGCCGAAGACGCCGTACTCGACGTAGCGGCCCAGCTTGCGCAGCAGGTTCAGGCCCTGGGGCACCGCGGAGGTGTGCCCGGTGCCCTCGAGGTAGACGTCGGCGCCGTAGCCGTCGGTGAGTTCTCGCACGATCGACACCGCGTCCTGTTCGGCGATGTTGATCGTGATGTCGGCGCCGCACCGGCCGGCGAGTTCGAGCTTCTCGGGCGCCATGTCGAGTGCGATGACGTGCATGGGGTTCTTGGCCCGCGCGCCGGCGACCATGCCGAGACCGATCGGGCCGCAGCCCGCCACCACCACGGTGTCCTCGAACGTGATCTGCGCGCGCTCGACCGCGTGCAGCGAGCACGACAGCGGTTCGGCGAAGGCAGCGTGCTGCGGTTTGATGTCGCGGGAAACTTTGTGCACCAGTGCTTCCGCCGGGTACACCATGTAGCTGGCCATGGCGCCCGGGGTCCGGCGCTTGAAGCCGTACAGATCGTGCGGCTGACACATGTGGTACTGGCCGCGTTTGCAGAACCGGCACTCCCAGCACGGCACGATCTGCTCGGAGACCACCCGGTCGCCGACCGCGATACCCCACCGCTGCGCGGCTTCGTCATCGAGTTCGACGACGGTACCGGCGAATTCGTGGCCGGGGATCACCATTGTCTCCGCCCAGGCCGGGCGGTTCTCGTCGCCCCAGAACTTGGCCGCGCCGTGGTAGCACTTCAGGTCGCTGGCACAGATGCCGACCGCCTCCACCCGGATCAACGCCTCGCCGGGGCCGCGCTGCGGCACCGCGATCTCCTCGAGCCGGTAGTCGTGCGGTCCGTGGCAGACCACGGCCTGCATCTTCTCCGGAATGTGATCGGTCATCGGCAGCTCCTTCGGGTGTGGCTGCGCTCACATTAACCAACCCATGCACATATGTCCAGAACATCTGTTCAGCGAGAATCTGTTCAGGAACATGTGTTCAATGCCATACTCGACAGCGTGCCTCGGTCCGCACAGACATCTCCCCCGGCCGGCGTGGACAGCCCCGTCTCGGACGGCGCCGACGTCTCAGCCGGCCACTTCCCGGCTTCGCTGCTCTACGCCGCGGCGAAGCTCTACTACACCGAGGACGCCACCCAGGCCGAGGTCGCCAGCCAGCTGGGCACCAGCCGCGCCACCGTCAGCCGCCTGCTCGCCGAGGCCAAGCGGCGCGGCATCGTGCGCATCGAGGTGGTGCCCCCGGCCGAGGTGGCGACCGGGGATTTGGCCGACCGGGTGGCCCGGGCGCTGTCGCTGACCACGGTCTTCCTCAGCCATCCGCTGCCCAGTCCCGGCCCGGGCCGCGGCATCGTCGACGTGATGGGGGCCGCGCTCGCGCCCGCCGTCGGCCGCGCGCTGTCGGGTGCGGGCCTGCTACCGGGTGACGTCTTGCTGGTCTCGTCCGGCCGCACCGTGTACGAGGTGGCGCAGTACGACCTGGTGCCGCTGCCCGGCGTGCTGGTCGCCCCGACCGTCGGGGGCAACGACCAGCCCGAGGAGTGGTACCAGACCAACGAGATCACCCGCCGCGTCGCCAACCGCGTCAACGGCAGGCCGAACTATCTGTTCGCTCCCGCCCTGCCCGGCCCCGACCTGTATCCGTCGCTGCTCAACGATCCGAGCATCCAGCGGGTGCTGCACCTGTGGCCGCACGCGCGGTGCGCGCTGATGGGCGTCGGAGCACCGCCGCTGTCGCGGTCGGACATCCCGCAGTTCGTGCCCACGGGGTCGAGCGCGCTGCGCGCCGCCGTCGGCGACGTCTGTTCGCGGTTCTACGACAGCGACGGCCACGAGGTCGAATTCGAGGGCAGTGACCGGTTGATCGCGGTCGCGCTCGAGGCGCTCCGGCACGTGCCGGTGACCATCGCGGTCGCGGTCGGCGCCGACAAGGTGGCCTCGATCATCGCCGGCGCGCGCGGCGGCTACTTCAACCAGCTCGTCACCGACCCGTCCACCGCGGCGGCGATCCTCGACGCCGTCGACCACGCCGACGCCTGAGACGCCCACGGCGAGACCGACCGCAGGCGCGCTACTCCGGATCGGCCGCCGACAGCCGGTGCACCTGCGCGCGGGTGGCCGGGTAGAGCTCGCACCAGGTGGCGTAGAGGTCGTCGTAGAGTCCGCGGTGGCGCGGATCGGGCTCCACCTCGTAGGCGATCTCGGTCCAGTCGGTGTCGGGCGGGACGACGCCGGTGCCGATGGCCGCCAACAGGGCGTCGCCGTAGCTGGCGCCGATGGCCTGGCGCGGCACCAGCTGCGGGCGGCCGGTGATGTCGCTGACCGCCTGTACCCACACCGGGCTGCGCAGCCCGCCGCCGACGGCGACGGTGCGGATGCCCGAGTGCGCGTCGTCGAACCGTTCCAGGATCTGCCGGATGCCGAACGAGATGCCCTCGTAGGCCGCACGGAACAGATGCCCCCGGCCGTGGCGCAGCGTCAGCCCGGCCACCACGCCGCGGGCCCGGGGGTCGAACACCGGCGTCCGTTCCCCGGCCAGGTAGGGCAGCATGAGCAACCCTTCGCTTCCGGGCGGCACCGCGGCGGCCTCGGCGGTGAGCTCCTCGAACGAGGCCCCTCCGGTCGTGGCCTGCAGCCAGCCGATCAGGCTGCCCGCGGTGGAGGTGCCCGCGGCCAGGGCGAGGCTGCCGTGCTCGACGCCGGTGGTGGTCCACAGCGTGGGGTCGCTGAAGTACTCGTCGATCACCTGGACCAGGAACATCGTCGAGCCGTACATCAACATCTGATCGCCGGGCCGGCGTACCCCCGCCGAGAATGCCTCCGAATAGGCATCCACCGTGCCGGCCGACACCGGGGTGCCGGCCGGGACACCCGTCGCGGCGGCCGCGGCAGCGGTCACGGTGCCCACGACGTCGCTCGGCCACACCAGCCGCGGCAGCGGCAGATGCCCGCAGATGCGGCGGGCCCAATCGTGGTTCCAGTCGAAGGCGCGGGTCGCGTAGAGCGGATCGCACTGACTGGCCGTGTGGTGGTCGATGACGTACTCGCCGGTGAGCTTCGCCGCGATGTAGGAGTTCGAGCCGTACCAGCCGGTGGCGCGGTCGAACACCTTCGGTTCGTGCCGGCGTACCCACTCCAGCTTGGGCCCGACCGCCTGGCTCGACAGCAGCGTGCCGGCCCGCTCGAGAATCGCAGCCTCGCCGAATTCCTCGGTCAAAGAGGCGATCTCGGCGGTCGCACGGGTGTCCACACCGTAGAGGATCGCGGGGCGCAACGGCGTGAGCTGGTCGTCGCACAGCACCAGGCAGGGTCCGACGCCGCTGACACACATCCCGGCGACCGCGCCGCCGCGGGGCACCTGGGCCGTCAGCGCGGTGCTGATCTGGCAGACCTCACGCCACCACAGCGCCTCCGCGTCGGCCTCGGCCCAGCCCGGCCGGGGCAGGCTCATCGCATGCGCGATGGTCTCCGACGCGATGACCGATCCCGATGCGTCGACCAGGACGCCTTTGGTACTTCCCGTCCCGATGTCGATCCCCAGCAGCAGATCCACGCGCGACACCCTACGTCCCTCGCGGCTCAGTGCATCCTCGAGGGAAACGGGTCGGCGGAGAAGTCGATCTGCGCGGCGGGATTGCTCACCGCGGTCACCATGCCGGTGCCGAAGGCGCCGGCGCTGTCGAACAGCGTCGCCGTGCCCACCGAGACGCCGTCGGCCACCCGGTGCGAATCGGCCTGCAGGCCGATCCACTCATCGCGCGGAAGGCGCACCAGCGCGACCGTGAGGTCGCCGTTGATGTAGCCGACGCCCGCGGTGCCCAGGTTGGTCACCAGGCTGGTGCCCTCCGCGGCCATCGCAGCCCGCACGAACGGGGTGTTGTCCGTCCCCTCGACCACGTCGATCAACCGGCTCATCGACCGCTTCCTCGCGTCGTTCTGGTGCTCGGCGATCGACGTCGTCCACCCGGTGCCGTCGCTGCCCAGGTAGATCGCGCGGTCCGGGTCGAGCGCGGCGGGCGGGGAGAAGGCGTCGTCGCCCACCCATTCGCGACCACGCGGCGCCTCGGACCGGCGGTACTGCACCATGGTCGCGCGCGCGACCGTCACCCCGGCCTGGACGACTTCGCATTCCGCGTTGCGGACCCGCCTGCCGTCGCGCACGAGATTGGTCTTGACCGTGGTCGGCACCCCGCGCGCGGCCTTGAACAGATCCACCGTGAACCGGGCGGGCAGGAAGTCGGCGTCCCCGTACTCGCCCTCGAGCACCCGCGCGGCCAACCCGACGACGGCCGGGCCGTTGAGGTGGTCCTCACCCCAGTGGCTCTGCGCGAACCGGGTGGGCTGGTAGTCCCCGTCGTCGGTCTGGACGAAGTGGGCGCGGCGGTCGGTCATCCGCGCATCGTCGCACAGGCCGAGAGGACCACGCTGCGACGACCACGCCATCATGACCTCTATGTGACGGCCGCCCCGCGACGGTTCGACCCGCCGCGGGCGGGTAGCCGATGATCATGACCGCTTCCCAGAACACCACGCCTCTGCGTGCCGTCGCCCTGATCTGCACCCTCAAGGCCAGCCCCGCCGAGTCGAGCAGCGACGTGATCGCCGAACAGCTGCTCGCCCACATGCGCTCGGCCGGGGTGGAGTGCGAGACGGTCCGCTGCGTCGACTACGACATCAAACCGGGCACCGACGCCGATATGGGCGACGGCGACGAATGGCCGGCGATCCTGCAGAAGATCGTCGCGGCCGACATCCTGGTGGTGTCCACCCCGACGTGGGTCGGGCACATGTCCAGCGTCGCCCAGCGGGTCCTCGAGCGCCTCGACGCCGAGCTGTCCGAGACCGACGACGCGGGCCGCCCGCGGCAGGTCGGCAAAGTTGCGCTCGCCGCGGTGGTCGGCAACGAGGACGGCGCGCACAAGATCGAGGCCGATCTGTTCCAGGCGCTCAACGACATCGGCTTCAGCATCGCCGCACAGGGCTGCACCTACTGGAACGACGAGGCGATGGGCGGCCGCGACTTCAAGGACCTCGACGAGACCCCGGAAGCCGTCGCGAGCACCACCGGCAACGCCGCCCGCAACGCGGTGCACCTCGCCCGGGTCCTGCGTGAACGCCCCTATCCCGCGTACTCCTGATCACCCGCTCTCAGCGGATCGGCAGTCCCGTCAGCGCCCGCCCGATGACCAGGCGCTGGATCTCGCTGGTGCCCTCGAAGATCGTGAAGATCTTCGCGTCCCGGTGCATCCGTTCGACCGGATAGTCGCGGGTGTAGCCGTTGCCGCCGAGAATCTGGATGGCCTCGTCGGTCACGTAGACGGCGGTCTCACTGGCGTGCAGTTTGGCCATCGACCCCTCGGCCGCGGTGAACGGTTTGTTGTTGCGGTGCATCCAGCCGGCCCGCCACACCAGCATCCGGGAGGCGTCGACGCGGGCCTTCATATCGGCGAGCTTGAACGCCACCGCCTGGAACTCGCCGATCTTGCGGCCGAACTGCTCGCGCTGGCAGGCGTAGTCGAGGGCGTACTCGTAGGCGGCCCGGGCCACGCCGAGCGCCATGGCCCCGACGAACGGGCGGGTGCGTTCGAAGGTCGCCATCGCGGCCTGGCTGGAGGTGCGCTGTCCCTCGCGGGCG
This sequence comes from Mycobacterium sp. PS03-16, assembly GCF_004570325.1. Taxonomy (GTDB): domain Bacteria; phylum Actinomycetota; class Actinomycetes; order Mycobacteriales; family Mycobacteriaceae; genus Mycobacterium. Next base: position 131,774 of record NZ_SPQO01000007.1, read on the forward strand.
CGGGCCACGCGCTGTTCGAACTTCTCCCGGCCACCGAGGAGGAGGTCGCCGGGGATGCGCGCGTTGTCGAGCACCACCTCGGCGGTGTGTGACGCCCGGATGCCGTGCTTCTTGAACTTCTGCCCCTGCGACAGTCCCCGCGTCCCCGGCGGGACGATGAAGCTGGCCTGGCCGCGGGTGCCGAGGTCCGGGTACACCGACGCCACGACGACGTGCACGTTGGCGATCCCGCCGTTGGTCGCCCACGTCTTGGTGCCGTTGAGCACCCATTCGTCGGCCGCCTCGTCGTACACCGCCCGGGTGCGCACCGCACCGACGTCGGATCCGGCGCCGGGCTCCGAGGAACAGAAGGCGGCGACCTTCGTGTCTCCGGGAGTGCCGAACATCGCAGGCAGCCAGTCACCGATCTGCTGCGGCGTCCCGTTGGACGCCAGCGCCGCCGCGGCCAGCCCGGTGGCCAGGATCGACAGCGCGATGCCGGCGTCGCCCCAGAACATCTCCTCGAACACGGTGAGCAGCCCCAGACCGCTGGACTCGCCGGCCATCTGCGCGAACAGCTCAGGGGTGTACAGGCCGACCTTGGCCGCCTCCTCGATGATCGGCCAGGGCGTCTCCTCCCGCTCGTCCCACTCGGCCGCGGCGGGCCGGATGACGTCGCGGGCGAATTCGTGCACCCAGTCCCGCACGGAGACGACGTCGTCGGGCAGTTCCAGGGAGAACGTGGGCTCCATCGCGAGTCTCCTGTCGTGGGCGCGGCTTTCGCTGCCATGGTGTCATGGCCGCTGGTCCGTGCCCTCGGTCAGCCCTGCCCGCCGCCCGGCCCGGTCGCCTGCTGACCGTAACCCGCGAGCCGACGCCCGACCTCGGCGATCTCGTCGTCGCCGAGCACCCGCACCGGCGCTCCGCTGGCCATCGCGCGCAATTGCACGTCGCACAGATATTCCAGGTAGGGCACCATGTCGAGCACCTTCGGCAGCGCCCGGCCGACCAGCACGGCACCGTGGTTGCCCATCAGTGCGGCGGTGCGGTCGACCAGCGCCGCGGTGACGTTGTCGGCCAGCTCCTGCGTTCCGAACGTCGCGTACGGGGCGACGCGCACCGCGCCGCCGAACAAGGCCGCGTAGTAGTGCGACGCCGGTACCTCGTCGGCGACGGTCGACATCGCGGTGGACGCCGGGGCGTGGGTGTGCACCACCGCGGTGTGCGGCGATCCGTGATAGACGGCCAGGTGCAGCGCGAGCTCGCTCGAGGGCTTCAGCAGCGCGTCGACCGGGTTGCCGGCGAGGTCGTGGATCCCGACGTCGCGCGGCGACATCGCCTCGTAATCCACGCCGCTGGGCGAGATGACCACGAGGTCGCCGACGCGCACCGAGACGTTGCCCGCGGTGCCCACCACGAGTCCCGAGCGGCTCAGGAACCGGCAGGCGTCGACGACCTGCCGGCGTTCGCGGCCGAGCCGGAGGTCCGGCGCGGTCACGGTTCGAGGATGTACTTGGAGCCGCGGCCGGCGGCCATGTCCTCGAGGCTGGGCACCAGCGCGTCGAGCGGTCGGCGCTCGGTCACCAGCATCGACCCGTCGACCTTCCGGCTCGCCAGCAACTCCACCGCCACCCGGACGAAGTCGGGTGTGTGGTGGAAGACGCCCTTGAGCGTGTACTCCTCGTAGTGCATGGCGCTCGAGTCGACCGAGAACATCGCGCCCTTGGGCGTCCCGCCGAAGAGCACCGCCGTCGCGCCGGGGCGCAGGGTGCGCACCGTCTGCTCCCAGACCTGAGGCAGGCCGACGGCTTCGATGCCGACATCCGCCCCGCGGCCGTACGGGGTGCGGCTCTTGATCAGCGCCACGCGATCCTCGAAGTCCGGAACCTCCGAGAGGTCAACGGTTTCCACCGCGCCGGCCATCTTCGCCTGTTCCAGCCGCCAGGACGACTGGTCGACCGAGATCACATTGGCGCCGCGTAGCGTCGCGAGCCGCACGAACATCAGGCCGATCGGCCCGGCCCCGTGCACGACGACGGTGTCGCCGAGTTCGATACCGGTCTCGTGCATTCCGTGGACCACGGTGGCCAACGGCTCCAGCGGTGCGGCGTCGGCGAAGTCGAGGTCGTCGGGCAGCCGGTAGGTGTTGCGCTGCACGATGGCCGCGGGGATGATCACCTCCTCGGCGAAGGCGCCGTTGAGGAATTCCAGGTTCTCACACAGGCTCTGGCGGTTGCGGGTGCACGCCCAGCAGTGCCCGCACGGCACCGTGTTGGCCGCCGTGACGCGGTCACCAACCGCGAAGCCGGTGACGCCGTCGCCCACAGCGGTGACCACTCCGGCGAACTCGTGCCCGAATCGCGACGGCAGGACGGGAAAGAGCTTCGGATGCCCCCGCCGGTAGGACTTCAGGTCCGTCCCGCACGTCGCCGCGGCCTTGACCTCGACCAGCACCTCCCCCGGCGCCGGTTCGGCGCTGGCGAGATCCTCGAGTCGTAACTCTCCTGGCCCGTAGAACATGGCCGCTCTCATCGCATTACTCCTTGCGTGTCGTGGTGCTGAGGTAGGTCGTGGAGCGCGTGCAGCAGGCTCCGGGTCTCGGTGTACATGCGTTCGTAGATCGACCGCAGTGCCGCGTATTCGGTCACTGCCGGGTCCCGCGGTTCGACCACGGCATCGATCTGGGCCACCGCGGCCGCCGCCTCGGGCAGCGTGGCGTACTCGCCGATGGCGGTCAGCGCGATCGCGGCCGCGCCGAGCGCGCTGACCTCCCCGGAGGCGCAGACCTCCAGGGGGCGGCCGAAGACGTCGGCGAGGATCTGGGTCCACAGCGCGCTGCGTGCGCCGCCACCCATCGCGCGCAACACGTCGACCCGTTCGCCACGGGCGGCTTCCAGTCCGTCGAGCTGCAATCGCAGTTCGAATGCGATGCCCTCGAGCAGCGAGCGGTAGAAGTGTGCCCTGGTGTGGCAGCCGCGCCAGCCCACCGTCAGCCCGGAGGCCTGGGTGTCCCAGTGCGGTGTCTGCGCGGAGTTCCAGTACGGCAGCGTGAGCAGTCGCTCGCTACCCACCGGCAGTGCGGCGGCGGCGCGTTCGAGCTGCGGGTCCGGCGCCCCGGCGAGGTCGGGATCGCCGAACTCTTCGCGGAACCAGGTCGGCAGGTAGGTGCCGGATGCGCTGAACGTCTCCACGGTGGTCTGCCCGGGCATCGCGGAGACCATCGACCGGTACGCCCGCGAGGGCAGATACGACGGGGTCTCGCTGCCGATCACCACCGCGGTCCCGAGGACCAGGTAGGCGGCGCCCGGATCGGTGACCGCCAGCCCGACGCCCGCGGCCTGGCCGTCACCGGTGCCCGCGACGACCACGACGTCGCGGCGTACGCCCCAGCGGTCGGCGACGTCGGTGAGCAGGGGACCCAACGGCGTTCCGGTGGGCACGAGGTCGGGAAGCTGTTCGCGGCGCAGGCCGGCCAGCTCGAGCAGCTCGGGGCTGTAGTCACCGGTGGCCTGGTCGATCAGCGCCAGCGGATCGGTCGAGGCGAGGCTCGACGTCCAGTGTCCGGTCATGGCGTGCACCAGATAGGAGTGGACGTCGGCGACGCGGTGACAGCGGGCCATGGTGTCGGGTTCGCGGTCGCGCAGCCAGAGCAGCTTGTAGAGACCGGGCGTGATGTCGGCCGGTTTGCCGGACAGCAACTCGACCCGGTCGGTGCCGTAGCGCCGCACCTCGACGTCGGCGCGGCCGTCCATCCACAGGATCGCCGGCCGCAACGGCTTTTCGTCGGCGTCCAGGCACGCGAACGTCTCCCGCTGATGGGTCACGCAGATCGCGGCGACGGCGCTCCGGTCGGGGATCTCGTCGAGCGCCTGCCTGACGGCGAGGTCGGTGGCCGTCCACCACTGGGGCGCCTGCTGTTCGAACCAGTGCGGCGCCGGGCTACGGGTGTCGAGCGCCTGTGCCCCGGCACCGACGAGCCGGCCGCGCGCGTCGACGACGATCGCCTTGGCCGCCGTGGTGGAGCAGTCGACGGCGATCACCAACGGTGTCGTCATGACTGCCCCTCCTGATCGGTGGCGGCGGCTTCGAGGCGCGGCGCCAGGACGACGTTCGCGCCGCTGTCTGCCATGCGTCGCCGCTCCTCGGGATCGAGGGCGTCGTCGACGACGACCGCGTCGAACTCCTCGAGGTCACAGATCCGGTGGATGGCCCGGCGGGCCACCTTGGTGTGATCGATCAGCAGGACGCGGATCTCCGCACTCGCCATGAACGCGCGCTTGAGATCGGCGGCCGGACTCGAGGGGTGAAAACACGCCCCGCGCGAGACGGCGGGCACCGACATGAACAACACGTCGTAGTGCATGTCGCGCAGCGCGCGCACCGATTGCGGCCCGACGAACGACGAGAACTCGGGGACGAAGTCCCCGCCGACGGCGTTGAGCCGGACGCGCGGGTCGGCCGACAACTCGTTGATGGCGGGCAGGAAGTTGGTCACCACCGTCAAGGGCAGGTGTTCGAGCAGCACCGGCAGCAGATGCAGCGCGGTGGTGCTGTCGTCGAGAGCGACGGCCTGCATGTCGACCCGACCGGCGGCCCAATCGAAGCCCACCCGCGCCACCGCCTGCTTCTCGGCGAGGTTGAGGCTCTTGCGCAACGCGATGTTGCGCTCGAACGCCTCGCTGGGCGGCGCCTCGGCGCCGGACCGCACCTTGCGCAGCATCCCGCGCGCATGCAGGTGGTCGAGATCGCGGTGGATCGTCATCGTGCTCACGCCGAAGACGTCGGCCAGCTCGTCGATGCGGGCGCCACCCCGCGCCTTGACGAACTCCACGATCTCCGAGCGCCGGTGTGAGTGCGTGCCGGTGCGCGACGGCGGTGTGGACACCGCGAACCTCCTCGTGAGCAGCAACACATGCGCACGAGAACATATCACGCGACATCACATAATCAACACATAACGTGTTAAGTAGGGCGCCGTTATAACAGCACGGTCGGCGTCACTGCCCCAGGGTCAACGCCTGCGCGCCGGCGTACCGCTCGTTGACCTGCGGGGTGGCGGCCGCCTCGTAGGTCTCGGTGGCGCCGGACGACCATGCCGGGGGCGTGTCCTGCTGCGACACCACCCACGCGGCCTGCCGGGCGGCGCCCAGCGCCACGTACTCGGCCGGTGTCGGGACGTGCACCGGACGGCCCCACACCGCGGGCGCGATCCGGCGCACCGCCGCCGACCGGGCGCCGCCGCCGACCAGGATGATGCGGTGCACGTCGATGCCCTGGGCGGAGATCTTGTCGATGCAGTACGCCATGGAGGCCAGCAGGCCTTCGACCGCCGCCCGCGCGATGTTGGCCGCCGTCAGGTTCCGCGTCGTCACACCGTGCAGCGCCCCCGAGGCGCCCGGCAGGTTCGGCGAGCGTTCCCCGTCGAAGTAGGGCACCAGCGTGAGCCCTTCGGCCCCCGCGGGCGCCTGCAGCGCCAGGCGGTCCAGTTCGTCGAAGTCCACCCGCAGCATGTTCGCGGTGGCCGCCAGCACGGGCGCGCCGTTGAGCGTGCACACCAGCGGCAGCTGCCGGCCGGTCGCGTCGGCGAAGCCCGCCACGATGCCTTCCGGATCGCGCGGGGCGGTGGTCCCGACGGCGCTCACCACACCGGAGGTGCCCAGCGACACCACGCAGTCGCCGGGTTCGGCGCCCAGGCCGAACGCGGCAGCCGCGTTGTCCCCGGCCCCGGGGCCGAGCGGGGCGCCCGCCGGCGTCCGGCCCGCCTCGTCGCGCGGCCCCACCACGAGCGGCACCGCGGGCCGGCGCCCGCGCATGGCCATCTCCAAGAGCTCGGGGTCGTAGTCGCCGCTGCGGGCGGAGAAGTAGCCGGTGCCGCTGGCGTCACTGCGATCGGTCCGCAGGTCGGCGATGTCGGTGGAGCCGGACAGCCGCCAGGTCAGCCAGTCGTGCGGAAGGCATACGGCGGCAGTGGCTTCCGCGTGGGCGGGCTCGGTGTCGGCGAGCCAGCGCAGCTTGGTTGCGGTGATGGAGGCGACCGGGACGACGCCGATCCGCTCGGCCCAGGCCGCAGGCCCACCCAGCTCCTCGACCAGCTCGGCCGCGGCGGGGCCGGAGCGGGTGTCGTTCCACAGCAACGCATCTCGCACCACCGCGCCCGACTCGTCGAGGCACACCATGCCGTGCTGCTGGGCGCCCACCGACACCGCGGCGACGTCGTCGAGGCCGCCGGCGGCGGTGACGGCGGCCTGCAGCGCCGCCCACCACAGCTGCGGGTCGACCTCTGTCCCGTCCGGATGCGGTGACGTCGCCGACCGAACGATCTCACCGGTGTCGGCATCGCACACCAGAACCTTGCACGACTGGGTCGACGAGTCGACACCGGCAACCAGCGCCACCATGGCCTCCTATGTTCAGACGGACAACCAGCCTATCCAGCCGGGCCCGCCGCAGCAGGGACGGCGGCACCGTCCTCGCGGCCTCGCTGCCCACAGCCCGCCGGACGTGCGTCCACTGCGGAATTCGGGCCGACTTCTCGCAGTGAGCGCACACTCGCCGTGACAGCGCGACAATCAAGTGATGAGCATCGGAGATCGGTGGGATCCCGAACGCGACGAGACGCAGGCGCAGCGGCTCGACCGGAACTGGGCCGGCCTGCTGCAGGAGCTGCGCGTCGCCCAGACCGGTGTACAGGTGCTCACCGGTTTTCTGCTCACCCTCCCGTTCCAGCAGCGGTTCACCCAGCTCGGTGACGGCGCGCGGCTGGTCTACCTCGTCACCGTGGCGTGCTCGATCGGGTCCACCGTCCTGCTCGTCGCGCCGGTGAGCATGCACCGCGTGCTGTTCCGCAGGCACCGGCTCGACGTGCTGGTCGCCTCGTCGCACCTGTGCGCGATGTGGGGTCTGCTGCTGTTGGGCCTGACCCTGGCCGGTGTCGCGGCGGTAATCTTCGACGCGGTGCTCGGCCCCGCGAGCGCCTGGGCCGCCGGGGTGCTGACGTTGGTCGCGCTCACGTCGTTCTGGCTGGTCCTGCCGGTTCGGGAACGGCGCGACAGAAGGCCGGACTGAGGAGTTTGTGACGTCGTCGGCGGGGGAACACACCCGCCATGCTGATCCGACGTATCGCGCGACCCATGTTGTCTGCTGTGTTCATCGGGCGGGGTGTGGAGGCGCTGCGCAGCCCCAAACCGGCTGCGGACGCCGCCCGGCCGACGCTCGAAGGCCTGAGCAAGCTGCCCGATCCGGTCGGCACCAACGTGCCGTCGAATGCCGAGACCGTCGCGAAGATCACCGCCGCGGTGCAGATCGGCGGCGGGCTGCTGCTGGCGACCGGCAAGATGCCGCGTCTGGCGTCCGCCGCGCTGGCGTTCAGCGTGGTGCCGGGAAGCCTGGGCGGACACACCTTCTGGAGCGAGACCGACCCGGCCCGTAAGGCCGAAGAGCGGCGCGCCTTCCTCACCGACGTCAGCCTGATCGGCGGGCTGATCATCGCCGCGGTGGACACCGAAGGCAAGCCGTCGCTGGGCTGGCGCGGCCGCAAGGCCGCCGAGAAGGCCGCCGGTGCGGTCACCGCGGCGCTGCCCGTGGGCGCCGCCGCCGGTCACTCGCTGACCGACAGTGAGTTCGCCGAGAAATTGGGCCACGGCCTGCATGTCGGCGCCGAGCGTGGCCGGGAGCTGGCCACGGTGGCCGGCAAGCGCGGCGCCGAACTCGCCGAGGTGGCCCGCGAGCGCGGCTCGGAGTGGGCCGAGGTCGCCGGCAAGCGCGGTGCGGTGCTGGCCGACGCGGCGAGCAAGCGCAGCGCCGAACTCGCCGAGATCGCCAGCAAGCGCAGCGCCGAACTGGCCGACGCCGCGGGCAAGCGCGGCGCCGTGTGGGCCGACGTCGCCCGCGAACGCGGTTACGAGTGGGCCGATGTCGCACGCGAGCGCGCACCGGAACTGGCCGACGCGGCCAGCCGGCGCAGCGCCGAGCTGGCCGAGTTGGCGCGCGAGCGCGCCAACGAGCTCGCCGACACCACCCGTAGCCAGGTCAAGCAGTCCAAGAAGCAGGCCAAGCGCCGGCTGCGCTGACCAGCCGCGACTCTCACCGACCGGACCGGGCGCGTCGAAGCGCCCGGTCCGTTGTCGTCGGACGGTACATTCGTCAGACCCCACTACGCGGTCAGGAGCGGATGCGATGACAACCGGTGACTACCCCCCTCAACCGGGCCAGCCCCAGTACGGACAACCCCAGTACGGTGGACCGCAGTACGGTGGGCCGCCACCCGGTCAGCCCCAGTACGGCCAACCGCCCTACGGGCAGCCGCAATACGGGCAGCCGGGCGGATATCCCCCGCCGTTCGGCGGCACCCAGCCCGGCAGCCTGGGCATGCGGTTCCTCGCCCGCCTGATCGACGGCATCATCGTCGGCATCGTCGGCGGCCTGGTGATCCTGCTGACCGGGACCTCCGACAACTTCTGGGTCACCGGACTGTTCACCGGTGCGCTGTCGTTCCTGTACTACGTCGTGTTCGAGGTGACGCAGGGGTGGACGCCGGGCAAGAAACTGCTCGGTATGAGCGTGCGCGGCCCCGGTGGCGCGCCGAAGCCGTCGGCGTCGCAGTCGGCTATTCGCAACTTGTTCACGCTGCTGCCCATCATCCCGTTCGTCGGCGGCCTGCTCGGCGTCATCGCGATCGTGGTGATCGCGGTGACCATCAACGGCAGCCCGACCAAACAGGGCAAGCACGATGAGATGGCCGGCGGCACCCAGGTGGTCAAAGGCTGACGCTCGCGGGCGGCTGAGCCCGACTTTCGCACTCCGGAGATCCCCCGACACCGCCCCGCGGGTCGGGGGATTTCTTGGTCAGGAAGCGGTGTCGGTGCGCGACAGGTACGTCTCGATGATCGCGTCGATGTCGCGGGCGACGTCGATGGTCACGCCCCGCTCGTCGTCGCCGAGCGGTTCGAGCGTCGCGAACTGCGACGCCAGCAGCGAAGCCGGCATGAAGTGACCGGGCCGGCTCGCCTGCCGCCTGCCGATCACGTCTTGCGTACCGCTCAGGTGCAGGAATTCCACTGCGGCGCAGTGTCCCCGCAGCTGGTCGCGGTAACGGCGCTTGAGCGCCGAGCAGCTCATCACGCCGCCGTCCGCGTGGGCGGCCAACCACTCCCCGATCGCTTCCAGCCAGGGATGGCGGTCGGTGTCGTCGAGCGGATGGCCGGCCGTCATCTTCTCGATGTTGGCCGGCGGGTGGAAGTCGTCGGCGTCGGCGAACGGCACCCGCAGCCGCTGCGCCAGCGCGGCGCCCACGGTCGACTTACCGGACCCCGACACCCCCATCACGACGATCGGTGGTGTCATCTTGATCACCTACCCGAAAGTCGGGGCCGCCACACCAGCCGAGCGTGCGCCGACACCGGCTGGTTAGGCTGCCGATGTGACCCGACACCCGCAGTTGGCGCGCCGGTTCTTCGACCGCATCGAGCCGCTTCACGCCGTCACCTACTTCGCCCCGGAAGCGCGTGCGGCGCTGGATGATCTGGGGTACCGCGGCTTCTGGATGGGGTACTTCGCGGCCCGGTCCGCCCCGCTGGGCGTGGTGCCCGCCGAGGTGGTCGGCGCGGTGTTCTACAACTTCGCCCCCGAGCGGGTCGCCAAGGCGCTGCCCGCGGCCTGGGACATCGCGCCGCCCGAAGCGGCCCTGCGCGCGCGGGAGCAGTCGGCCGTCGCCGCGCTGCGGCGCTACGGGGTCGCCGACGGGGACGGCGTTGCGACGGCCGCCGAACTGGCGGCCAAGGCGGCGCGCGGTCTCACCGTCGACGGCAGGCCGCTCTATGCGGCGAACCGGGCGCTGGACTGGCCGCAGGAGCCGGTCGCCATGCTGTGGCACGCGACCACACTGCTGCGTGAACACCGCGGCGACGGCCACGTCGCGCTGCTCACCGCCGCCGGGATCTCCGGGCGCGAGTGCAACGTGCTGCATGCCGCCGACGGCCGGGTGCCCCGCGAGATGATCATGCGCAGCCGCGATTACGACGACGAACAGTGGCAGCACTACGCCGAACGTTTGGCCGAACGCGGTCTCCTCGACGCCGGAGGCGAGCTGACCGACGCCGGGCGGGCCGAGAAGCAGCGGCTCGAGGACGCCACCGATGCGCTGGCGCTGGGCGCCCTCGACGCCCTGAGCGACGACGAGGTGGAGACCCTGTTCCGCGCCCTGACGCCGCTCACGCGCGCGGTCATCGCCGGAGGTGACCTGCCGGCCACCACCCCGATGGGTCTGTCGCGCGCCGACCTCGACGACGACAGCGCCCACCTCGGCTGAGAACCGTCACTTCTTGAGCGGGTCGTGGCCCCAGTTCATCAGTGAGTACCGCCACGCGGTGTCCTCGATGTCACCCGAAGGCCGTTGCGCGAGATGGCGTTTGGCGTAGCCGACCACCTTGCGCATGTGGGCGTAATCCTCGTCGCCGAGGTCGGATTTCTTGGCCTCGAGGATCTTGACGATGTGTCGCCCACTCGCGTGGCCGGTCGCTTCTCCGCCACCGGACTTCTGACCCACCGACTTCGATTCGTCGGTGCCCAGCCACGTGTCGAGTTCGCGCGCGGTCATGTTCACCACGTCCTTGAACTCCGACCAGGTCTCCTGGTGGTCGTCTTTGTGCTTCTCCGCCATTCGCTGTCGCCTACTTCTTCTTCAGCGCCTCGGGCTTGTGCACGGCGTCGTTACCGCTCTTCTCGCTGCGCACGCGGTACTGCGGCTCCTCTTTCGACGCCTTCACCTTGCGGCCGGCCGCCTCCGTCTCCTTGGTGATCTTTTCCTCGACCTTGCCTTCGGCCGTGCTGCCGTGACTCTTCCAGGTGACCTTGTCACCCTTGTGGAATTCCTGGTTGCTCATGACGCGCGCATACCCGCATGCCTGCGGTTGATCCCGGGTGCGCCCAACCCGTCACATTTTCGTCGTCACCGCGGCGCGTACATGATCAACCCGACGCCGACCAGGCAGATCAGCGCGCCGGTGATGTCCCAGCGGTCGGGGCGGAACCCGTCGGCCACCACCCCCCAGATCAGCGATCCGGCGATGAAGACCCCGCCATAGGCGGCGAGCACGCGCCCGAAGTGCGCGTCGGGTTGGAAGGCGGCGACGAAGCCGTAGGCCCCGAGCGCCAGCGCACCTGCCCCGACCCACAGCCAACCGCGGTGTTCGCGGACCCCCTGCCACACCAGCCAGGCGCCGCCGATCTCGAGCAGCGCGGCAAGGATGAACAGGGCGATCGACTTGGCCACCATCACGACGACCACCCTGCCCTGTCTAGGTGTTGCGGTTCCACTCCAGCCAGCCGGTGCCGGTGCGGCCGTCGGCGGTGGTGACCACGGCCCACGCGCGGGGAAACAAGCTGACCCGCCCGTCGGCGGCGGTCAGGCGGACCGGCGCTTGCCCGCGGATGTCGACCTCGATTGTGGTGTCGCCGGGTTGCAGGGCGAGCGTGGTGGTGACCGGCAGGCCGTTGTCGGCGAAGGTGGCCCGCGCGGTCACCGCGGTGGTCTCGGTGAGCGCCGCGCCGGCCGCTTGCACGTATCCGACGCTCATCGGCGGTGCACCGGGGATGCGCAGGTCGACGCCGTGGGTGTGGGTGCCGTCGTCGAGGTGCAGCGCGTGCCACACCCAGTCCATGGCCCACCAGTCGCGCACTCCCCACGAGTGGTCGCGCTGGCCGGGCACCGACTCGAACGCGTAGTCGCGGCCGTCGGCGGCGACCGTGCCCGACACCGTGCAGGCGATCTCGTACCGGGACGTGATGCGGTACTGGTACGGCGTGCCCACCGTGGTCCACGTCAGGTCCATCGACAGGTCGGTCGGCCGGCCGGGCTCACCGCGCAGCAGCGCGGCAGGATCGTCATACGCGGCGCCGCGCCCCCGCACGGTGACCCGGAACGTGCGCAGCGGGTCGGCCGGGTCGAGCCGCAATTCGACGCCGGCACCGCGGGTTTCGCGGTAGTCGGTGGGCACCGCCGCCTCGAAGTCGACGATCGCGATGGTGGGCATATCGGGACCGCACAGCAGCGCGTTGATCCAGGCCGTGTCCTGGTTGGGCACCAGGCCGAGCCGGATCCAGCCGCCGATCCCGGCGCGTCGGTCGACGAAGTCGAAGTACCAGCTCTCGTTCCACATCTCCTCCGCACCCGGAGGATGGGATCCCTCGTCCTCGGCGGTGGGCTGCAGCGGGGTGTCGGCCACGGCGGCGGGCAGCACCCCGAGCGCGTCGGTGTCGAGGACGTGCTCGCAGTGGCGGCGCAGCATCGTCATGAACATGTGGTCGCCGCGTTCGGTGCGTTCGACCAGCATCGAGGACACGATCGCCATCATCACCCCGAAGAAGCTCTGTCGGCGCACGCCGTCGCGCACGGCGGTGAAGTCGACGGGGGCCTGCGCGCCGAGTGCGTCGTGGTAGGCGTGCAGCAGCGCGTCGTAGTGGGTGCGCCGGTCTTCGGTCGGCAGCGCGCAGCCGAGGAAGTAGGCGACGTCGGTGAAGGCCGGCCCCCAGGTGACGGTCTGCCAGTCGACGACGGTGAGCGCGCGGTCGGCGCCGGGCTGGCCGAACAGCATGTTGTCGAGGCGGTAGTCGCCGTGAATCAGCCCCTGCACCGGGGTGGCCGCCTCCGCCTCGAGGTACGCGTCGAACGCGGCGACCAGTCGCTCACACACTTGTCGGTGCTCGGGGGCGATCTGCTCGGCGTAACGGTCGGCGAATCCCGCCCACAGCTGGGCGATCAGCGCCTGATTCATCGGCGACTCGCGGTTGAGCCACTCCGCATCGGCCAGCGCCGCGTTCCCGAGCAGCGGTCCGTGCACGCGGCCCAGTTCGGCCAGCGCGAGCGCGGCCTGCTCGGCGGTGGCGCCCCGGATCTCGTCGCCCACGACGGCGGGCGCGGCGTCGCCCAGCACCAGGTCGAACGCACCGGTCTGCGGGTCGTAGGCGGCGTGGTAACACGGGGCGACCGGCCCGGCCAGGCCCGGCGCGATGTCGGTGTAGAACCGCACCTCGCGTCCGTAGAGTCCGAGCGCCAGCCCGGTCTGCCTGCTGTTGGTATCGGTGGCCGCGACCTTGAGCACCACCGACGCCGGGCCGGTGGACCCCTCGGCATAGGTGAGCGTCACCCGGTAGCACTCGCTCATCTGACCGGTGCCGATGCGGTCGAACGTGAAGTCGGCGACGGTACCTGCGCGCAGCACCGTGCTCAGCCAGTCGGCCGTCAGATCTGTGGGACGTTCGATGACGAGGTCTGCAGTGTGAGCCACACCGAGAACCTAGCAGTGGGCTGCATCACACTGTTGACGGGTGTCAATCAGTGTGTGCGCCGCGCCGCGGGTGCGTTTTCAGCCGGCCGCCGCGGCGCGTCGCGGATGAAAGCGCACTCGGGGAAGACGGCGACGGGCCGAGCAGGTCGACCGGGCCCGAATGAACGGATTCAGTGGTGTGCGCTGCGCGCCGGGGTGTGGCAGGCGTCCGGTTCGGTGGCCGGCACGTCCAGGGCGGGATTGCGATCGAAGAAGCCGTACGGCTTGAGCCAGAACGACACCACGTCGACCGGCATGACCGGCCAGTCCTCGGGCCGGGTGATGTGGTGGATGCCGAACACGTACCACAGCACGACATCAGTGTCGGCGATCGACCGGTCGGCCCGCGTCCACTCCCCCAGGCCCGTGTCGCGCGCCGACTGGTTGACGAATTCGCCTGCCGGCCAGCGCTCGTCGGGCCGGTTCGGAGTCACCCACAGGGTGTGGCCGATGACGTTGGCGCGCGCCAGCACCGGCGAGGACTCATCGAACATCGGCGGGATCGCCCCACCGGGCACCAGCTTGTACGACGGATGGGTGCCCAGCCCGTTGACGACGCCGGTGTTCACCACCTTCCAGCCGCGCTGAGTGGCGAACGAGACGTCCTGCCTGCCCTCCTGCTCGGTGCGCAGCGGAACGTCGCGGGTCACCAGCGACAGCCCGTAGGGATTGTCTGGCCCGACCGGTTCGGCGTGCGATTCGGTCATGTAGACGGTGTTGTCGGGTCCGTCGACGTCGAGGTCCAGGCGGGCGACCAGGAAGTGCTGGTGGAACGGGGCGTAGGTGCGCTCGTCGACCAGGGTGCCGTTGGGATGCGGCGCGCCGGGTGCGAGCGGCGTGGTGACCATGATGCCGGTGGCCCGGACCTCGCACTCGATGTTGCCGTCCTGGTACAGCCGCCAGTAGACCAGGTACTCGTAGTTGGCGACCGTGACGTGGAACGACATGGTCAGCCGCCGCATCCGGCGCACCTCGGCGCCGGCATGGTGGTCGACGTGCTTCCACAGCACCGCGTCGTCTTCCTCGTGAATGCAGATCGCGTTGCGGATCGTGTACGGCTCGCCCCTGCTGTTGTGCAGAACCGCGTCGAGGTAGCGGATCTCGCCGAGACAGTCGCAGCCCAGTTCCAGCGAGGTGGTCATGAAGCCCAGACCCCACTCGCCGATGTCGAAGGCGGTGCGCCGGTAATGATCCGGGGACGGGTCACGGTAGGGCACCACCATCTCGGCGAACGACAATCGGTGCGCCACCGAGCGGTCGCGGTCGCCGTCGCGGTAACGCAAGGTGTGCAGCGTCATGCCCTCGCGGTGGTTGAAACCGATGCGCACCGACCAGTTCTGCCATGCGAGCAGGTGACCGTCGAGGGTGAACGACGGTCCCTCGGGCTGGGTGATGTGCAGCGGGTGCAGCGGTTCCCGCCGCGACGCCGCCCGGATCCGCTCCGGAATGTGGTGGGGCACATACTCACCCATCACGTCGGGCATGGTGGCCTCACCGGACGAGAAGGGCCCGTCGTCTTCGACGGTGAGCAGCGCCATCGCGTTGAGGTCGACCACGCAGTGCAGTCCGCTGACCAGATGCGCGTACGGGTTGGCGCCCGGCGCGTTCTTGTACCAGATGTCCGACCAGCCCAACCGGCGGTCGCGGTACTCGGCCGGGGCGACCACGTCCCCGTAGGTCCAGGTGTCGATGAACACGTTGTCGATGTCGGTGATGCCGCGGCGGTGCAGCGCGGCGAGCACGTCGGGATGCGCACGCAGCATCGCGTCGCATTCGGTGAACTCGTCGACGGTGAAGTTCGGCTGCACGCCCGGGATGTGGGTGAACGACTCGACGTGGTCGCCGGTCAGTGACACCACCGCCTTGTAGGTGGCGTTGCGGGCCCGGTCCAGGCAGGTGGCGGTCGCCCGTCGGGCCGGGCGGGTGCCGTCACGCTCGAAGGCGGCCAGCTCGTCCTTGTCCGGTTCGGCCAGTTCGATCGACGTGAGGCGCCAGCCGTCGGCCACGCCGTGCGCGCGGCGCAGCCCCGCAGCGACCGCGGTGAACTCGGCGGCCGTCAACGGGTCGAGGGGATGCGGCACGTCGCTACGCAATCACATCGCGGTGGGCCGCGCAGCCGATCGGCTCAGCGGGCCGCCAGCGTGAAACCCTCCCACGCGGTGCGCCGGTCGGCGTCGGGGTCGAACTCCAGTCGCGGCTTGCGGTCGAACACGCGGACCGCCCGGTGGTCGGCGCGGTAGGCGGGCCAGTCGTCGCCGGGTTCGCCGGTGTGGCTGAACGCCCGCCACCGCCGCTGCACGTCGTTGCTCACCTTCAGCGCCGAGCGGCGGTCCGCGGCGGCGGTCAGCAGCGACCCGAACCGGCTGCGGTAGACGTCGAACACCGCGAACAGTTCGGTGGCGTGGGTGGCGCCGAGCCCCGACCAGCGCAGCGTGCGCGGCGCGTAGTCGTAGCGGTACACGTAGACGGGGGCGTGGCGGGAGTGTGCCTCGGCGATCTGCCACGTCGCGGTGCCGAACGCGAAGTCCCCGCCCAACCGCACGCACGCCGAGGAACTCGGGTAGCCCGGGTAGGCGGCGGTGATCCGCTCCCGGCGCTCGGCGTCGGAATCGGCGAGCAGCATCTCGATCATCGGTTCGGACATCGGCAGCAGCGGCAGGAACCGGGTGAACAGCCGACCCTCCTCGGCGTTGTTGCCGACGATCAGCGGAACCCGGTGCGCGGAACCCGCCGCCATCGCCTCCACCGGGTCCACCGGAAGGTAGTCGGTGCCGGACGTCGGGCCGACGGGAAATGCGCCGGGCAGGTCGTCCTGCATACCGCGGCTGAGGAGCCTGTCCAGGGCGCGCACCAGCTCCGACGGGCGGGCGGCCATCAATGCGGCGGCGCCGTCCTGCGGGCGGGCACCGAGCAACCCGGCGAAATGTTCGGCGAACACCTTGGCGGCGTCGGCCGACCGGACCATCCCGCTGGCCGGGCTCTCGGCGATGGCCCGCGCGAACAGGCCACCGGCCTGCGGCACCGCCAGCAGGGTGGCCACCGCATGCGCGCCGGCGCTCTCACCGAAGATCGTGACGTTGTCCGGATCGCCGCCGAACACCGCGATGTTGTCGCGCACCCAGCGCAGGGCCATGACCAGGTCGCGCAGGTACAGGTTGCCGTCGATCGGGTGCTCCGGCGTCGACAGCGCCGACAGATCCATGCAGCCCAGCGCGCCGAGCCGGTAGTTCACGGAGACGAACACACATCCGCGGCGCGCCATCGCCGCACCGTCGTAGATCGGGGTGGCCGAGCTGCCGAGGATGTACCCGCCGCCGTGGATGAAGAACATCACCGGCATCGGGCCCTCGGGCGGGTGCTCCGGCGCGACCACGTTGAGCGTCAGGCAGTCCTCGCTCATCGACTGGTGTTTGCCGACGCCGAGCAGCGTGTACTTGGGGTCCTGCGGCGAGCAGTAACCGACGCTGTGGCAGTAGCGCACCCCCGGCCACGGCTCGGCCGGCCGCGGCGCCCGCAACCGCAGCCGCCCCACCGGCGGGCGGGCGTAGGGCACGGCACGCCAGCGGTGGACGCCGTCCTGGGTGAAGCCCTCGATCGTGCCGGTGCTGATGTTCGCGCGGACGATGCGTTCGTGCATCACCCGACGGTAGCGAATCCGTTGCCGTGGACCGCGCCTGACCGGCGGTCGCGTGTCGGCCCGCTAGCCTGGCCGACATGCGGATCGCTGTGCTCATCGCGGCGTCTGTGCTGGTCGCGGGTTGTTCAGACGCGGTGGACGGGCAGGCACAACGCCCGGAACCGACGCTGTCGGCACCGTCGGGCACGACGCGCCCGTCACCGTCACCGTCCCCGACCACCACCCCGCCGGCGGGCCCACCAGCCGGGCAGGCGCCGGTCGCGGAGGTGATCCGCTGGGTCGAGGCGGGAGCGCCGGCCGCGGCCGACGGCTTCCACACCGTCAGCCGCGACGGCATCAGCACCGACCTGGGCGAGGAAATCGCGTTCACCACACCGTCGGGCACCTCGAGGTGCATGACCGACCGCAGGGCCGAGGGCGCCCTGACGTGCCTGGTCGAGCTGACCGACCCGCCCCCGCGTCCGGCCGACGTCTACGGCGAGTGGAAGGGAGGCTGGGTGGACTATCCGGGCGCCAGCCTCGACGTGGGTTCGGCGCACGGCGATCCCGGGCCGTTCTCCGACGGCTTCGGTGCCGAACTCCCGTACGGGCACACCCTGGCCTTCGGTGACTACCGGTGCCGCACCGATCCGGCGGGCCTGTTCTGCGTGAACTACGCCCACCAGTCGGCGGCCCGGTTCAGCGACGCCGGCGTCGTCACCTTCGGCTGCCTCGAGCAACAACCGCCGGCGCCGGGGATCGGGCTGCGGTTCAGCTGCTGAGGCGGCGTCACCCGGCCGAGCGGGCCCGCTCCCGCGCCCGGCGGGGATAGATCTGCGTCATGCCCACCGCGCCGACGGTGACGATGACGGGAATGACGTAGTTGGTCCAGTCCTTGGTGTGCGGGAGGTGCGCGGCGAGCAGGCCGAGGACCGCGATGAGCGCGAACACCAGCGCCCACATCAGGGTCAGCACCTGGTTGACGCGCCGGAACAGGGGCAACTCGGAGTCCCGCTGGGGCACCGACTCCCGGGCGTACTGCTCGGTGAACGGCACAAAGGCCAGCGAGGCCAGGCACATGACGGCCAGCACGCCGCTGGACAGCGTGGTGGCGTAGGTGTCCATCCAGTCCCGGTCGGCCGCGCCGACCATCATCGCCGCCGTCGTGACGCCGAAGAAGAACACGATGGTCACCACGTCGAGTAGGCGCGGGCCGCCGCGGCCGATCGAGATGCCGAGGATCACCGCGGAGAACACCGCGCACAACGCGCCGAACTTCCACGTGCTGGGCCCGTCGGCCACCACCCAGTACACGATCCACGGGACGAAGCCGACGAACGGACTGCGGTCGAACCACTCATCCATGACATCCGCAGCGTACGCGCCGCCTCAGTCGGCGATGCCTTTCTGTCTGAGGATCGGTAACACTCCCTCGGCGAACCAGTACGCCTCCTCCAGATGGGGATAACCCGACAGGATGAAGTCGTCGAATCCCAGCGAGTGGTATTCGTGGATGAGGCCGGCCACCTCCTCGTGGCTACCGACCAGTGCGGTGCCTGCGCCACCGCGGACCAGCCCGACCCCGGCCCACAGGTTCGGGTAGATCTCGAGCCGGTCGATCCGGCCACCGTGCAGGGCGGTCATTCTTCGCTGCCCTTCGGATTGCGAACTGCCATGCAACTCAGTTGCTTTGGCGATCTGCTCGGGTGACAACCCGGCGAGCAGCTCCTCGGCCACCGCCCACGCCGCCGCCGAGGTGTCACGGGTGATGGTGTGCAGCCGAATGCCGAAGCGCACGGTCCGGTGCCGTTCGGTGGCCAGCGCCTTCACGCGGTCGATTTTCGCGGCCGCGGCCTGTGGCGGCTCACCCCAGGTCAGGTAGACGTCGGCATACCGGGCGGCGACCGGGAGCGCGGCCGCCGACGATCCGCCGAAGTAGATGGGCGGCAACGGGTCCGGCGGAGCAGACACCCGCGCCTCGGCGACGCGATAGTGATCGCCGGTGTAGTCGAGGCTCTCCTGGCGCCACAGTGAGGTGACGATGTGCAGGAACTCGTCGGTGCGCGCGTACCGCTCGTCGTGGTCCAGCCAGTCGCCGAAGCGGCGCTGTTCGACGTCGTCGCCGCCGCTGACGATGTTGAGCATCAGCCGGCCGTCGGAGAACCGTTGCAGTGTCGCGGCCTGCTGGGCGGCGAGGGTGGGCGGCACCAGGCCGGGCCGGAACGCGACGAGAAAATTCAGCCGTTCGGTCTCGGACAGCAGCGCGGCGGTGGTCAACCAGGCGTCCTCGCACCAGGTTCCGGTCGGGGTCAGCACACCCTTGTAGCCGAGGCGGTCGGCCGCGCGGGCGACCTCGGCGAGATAGCGGCGAGTGGGCGCGCGGTGGTTGGCGGGCAACGACTGCTGCGCCGAGGCGTGCGAGGACCCGACGATCGACCGGCTGTCACCGGCGGTCGGCAGGAACCAGAAGAACTCGGCACGCGGTGCGCGCGCTTCGCCGTCCAGCAGCGGCGCGGTGAGGTGGGACGGAACAGACATGTCACTCCTGGTTGCGGTCGATGTTCAGCGGTGCCAGGGCCGCCCGGTAGCGGCGGTCGACCCAGCGGGAGAAGTCCGGCGCCGACGCGATCTGCGCCGACTCGGCGAACAGATCCGCCATCTCCTGTTCGGAGGCGATGAGGCCGTCGGACAGGTCGGTCGGCAACCGCAGGCTGCGCTCCTGGGCGCGGGCGGCGACCTCGGGGTCGAGACCGACGTCCGAGGCGTAGCGCGCGGCCCATTCCTGCGGGTGATCGTGCGCCCACCGCACCGCCTCGGCGTAGCGCACCAGCAGGTCGCTCAGGGCGGTGTTGCGCCGCGGATCGGCCAGCGCCTGGTCCGCGGCCACGCCGAACCCCGCACCGTTGGTGACTCCGGTCGCCCGGGCGATGCTGCGCACCGGCAGCTCCACTTCCGCCTGGGCGGTGTACGGATCCCACACCGCCCACACGTCGACCCGGCGCTGAGTGAACGCCGACAGCGCGTCGGCCGGCTGCAAAAAGACCAGCTGCACGTCGGACGGGCGCAGTCCGGCGCGCGACAGCTGGACCAGGATGTGGCCGTGCGCGGAGCTGCCCTTGGCGACAGCGATGCTGCGCCCACGCAGGTCGCCGACCGAGCGCCACGGCGCATCGGCATGTACCAGCACCTGATCGCCGAAGCCGCCGCCGTCGTAGGCCGACACCACCTTGACCTTGGCGTTGGATGCGGCCCCGAAGATCGGCGGGGTGTTGCCGGTGATGGCGAAGTCGATCCGCCCCGCCGTGGCCGCCTCGATCTGCGGCGGCCCGGAGGTGAACGTCGAGAACTCGACGCGGTAGGGCAGATCGTCGAGCGCGCCGGCGGCCCGCAACAGCGCCTGGGTGCCGCCCTTCTGGTCACCGATCCGCAGCGTGAGGTCGGCCAGTTCGGAGAGCGGGACGCTCTCCGGCGCCTGTTGCGCCCCGCTTTCCGCGGAGCGGGTGACGCAGCCGGTGAGCCAGGCCGCCACTGTCAGGGCGATGACCCACAGGGTCAGGGTCCGGCGGATCCAGGGCACGGCAACTCCTCGTCGGTCGTCGAATGGCTGAAGTCGGGTCACACCGAGACGCCGAGCCGGTCGAGCAACTCGCGGCGGTGGCGGACCGTATGCGCCGACGGGTCTTCGGGTGGGCGGCGCGGATCCACGATCGCCACGGTGTGCACCACCCGCCCGGCCTCGAGCACCAGCACCCGGTCGGCCAGCGCCACCGCCTCGTCGACGTCGTGGGTGACCAGCAGCACCCCGAATGCGTGTTCACGCCACAACGTCAGCAACAGTGCGCGCATGCTCAACCGCGTCAGGGCATCCAGCGCGCCGAAGGGTTCGTCGAGCAACAACAGCTGCGGCTCGGCGACCAGAGCGCGGGCCAGCGAAACGCGTTGCGCCTGACCGCCGGACAGCGTGAGCGGCCAGGCCTCGGCGCGGTCGGCCAGCCCCACGTCGGCCAGCGCACGTTCGGCCCGGCTGCGGGCCTCGCTACGGCTCACCGGGCGACGGGTCAACCCGTACTCGACGTTGGTGCGCACGTCGCGCCACGGGAACAGGCGGGGCTCCTGGAAGGCGAGTGCGGGAGCGCCGGCCACGGTCCGTTCACCGGTGTGGTCGGCAGCCAGGCCGGCGAGCACCCGCAGCACCGTGGACTTCCCCGATCCGCTGCGGCCGATCAGCGCGACGATCTCGCCGCGGCCGACCTCGAGTGAGACGTCAATCAGCACCTGGTGGTGGCCGTACCACTTGTCGACGTGGCGCAGTGTCGCGGCGGTGCCGGTCCGCGACAGCGGTGGCGTGGTCAGGGTCATGTGCGGTACCTCAGGGCTCGGCGTTCCAGGAGCCGGACGACGGCGTCGGTGCCGATGCCCAGCAGGGCGTACACGATGAGGCCGAAGATGATCACGTCGATGCGAAGGAAATCGCGCGCGTTGTTGATCAGGAAGCCGATCCCCCGGTCGGCGTTGATCTGTTCGGCGACGATCAGCGTCAGCCAGGCGATGGCCAGGGACTGACGCAGGCCGACCAGCACCTGCGGGGCGGCGCTCGGGACGATGACGGTGGTGAACCGCTGCCGGAACGAGAAGCCGAGCACCCTGGCGGTCTCGAACAGCTTGGGATCGACCTGGCGGATCGCGGAGAAGGTGTTGAGGTAGAGGGGGAAGCTCACCCCGAGCGCCACCAGCAGCACCTTCGGCAGTTCACCGATGCCGAACCACAGGATGAACAGCGGGATGAGCCCCAGGTGGGGCAGCGCGCGAAGCATCTGCATTGACGGGTCGAGGGTCGCCTCGACCCAGCGGGACAAACCCACCGCGGTGCCGAGGGCGACACCGGCCACGCCGCCCAGCAGGAGGCCCTCGGCGACCCGGATACCGGACACGGCGAGCGCATCGGCCAGTTGACCGTTGCCGAGCAGTTCGATCCCGGCTTCGGCGATCAGCGACGGCGCGGGCAGCACGTCCTCCGGGATGAGCCGAAGCGCGCTGCCGAGTTGCCAGAGGCCGAGCAGCATCAGCGGCGAGACGAGCCTGATCAGCGTCCACGTGTGCTGCCCTCGCCCGTTGTCGACCGGCGCGCCGAGCGGTGCCGGCGGTTTGGGAACGGCGGAGGTGGTCACAGTGCGGGAACGCTACGGACGCCCACGGCGGTGGTGAAGAATTCGGCTCGCGATGACGGGAACGGTGCCCGACACCAGCGGGCCCCGCCGGCGCGAAGGCGCCGGCGGGGCCGTGGGTCAGGTTTGCCTAACCGGGCGGCAGCCGGAAGTTGCCGTCGACGATGACCGCCTCCACGGGCTGGCCGTTGATGGTGGCCCCCCACTTGCCGTTGGGCCGCTCCTGCAGTTCACTCGCGGGGCGCAGCAGCCGCCGGTTGCGCACCTCGGCGCGGAACTGCGCGTCCTTGAGCTGCTGGCGTTCGAACTCGCCGAATTCGTCGGCGTCGCCGCCGAATCCACCGAACTGGACGCCGACCGCCGACCCGTTGGGCCGCACCACCCACGACTCGCGGACCCCGTCGAGGGCGGCGGTGTACATGCCGGCGGGGGCCGGCACCTCGGCGGCGGTGAACGTGTAGGTGACGCCGTCCATTGTCAGGTCTCCGCGCACCTCGTCACCGGCGAAGTTCGCCTTGAGGGTGTCGCGGAACTTCGACGTGACGTCGATCGCCCCGTCGGTCTGCGTGCCGAAGAACCAGGCTTCGTCGTCGGAGCCGTTGCACGCGTATGCGGCGATGTTCTGTCCCTCCACCGCGACGCCGATGGTCATGGTGCGGCCGTCCTTCTCCATGTCGGCGATGTACTTCGCCGACTGCGGGACCGGTGCGGGTTGCGCCGCGGTGGTGGTCGGCGCACCCGAGGCGGTGGCCGACGTGGTGGACTCGGTCGACGAGCCGCCGGAGCAGGCCGACAGCGTGCCGAAGGCGCAGAGCGCGCTGACGCCGACGAGCAGGGTGCGGGTGTGCTTTCTCATGTGACCAGCATGGATCGGGAGTGGCGGCGGCACATGAAGATTGCGTGGAGATTGCGTGGAGACGTGCCGCTGGAGTTGCGGCCCGGCTCCTTTTAGTCGCACAGGAAGGCGTCCACCTCGCCGCAGAACACCTGCCACGCCGGTTCGGTGGCGGTGAGCAGGTGGTTGTTGCTGTCCAGCGCGACCAGTCGCGCGGCGGGGATCAGCGCCGCGAGCTCCTCACCGAAGCGCATCGGCACCCGGTGGTCGTCGCGGGAGTGCAGGACGAGGGTGGGACAGCGCACCCGCTCGGCTTCGTCGCGCACATCGATGCGGCCGAACTCGGTCAGGAAGCGCACCGCGTTCTCCGGTGAGGTGGTGCGCCGCTGCAGCTGGTCGAATGCGGCCCAGTCGGCGCGGGTGCCGTCGGGCAGGAACTGGGCGGCGAACACCTGCCGGAACGCCGGGTCGTCGCGCCCCCACCCCACCCGGGCGAGCTCGAGATCCAGTGCTGCAGCGCGCTTTTCGTCGTCACCGACGGCCCGGACCGCGCGGCCCCGCGCGTAGGCGCCGCACAGCACCAGCCGGCTCACCCGGTCGGGATGGCGCGCGGCGTAGGCCACCGCCACCGCCCCGCCCTGCGACACCCCCAGCAGCGGGAACCGCTCCAGGCCCAGCGCCTCCACCACCGATTCGAGATCGGCCACCCAGGCGTCGAAAGTGACGTCGGAGACCTCCCAGTCGGACAGGCCGCAGCCGCGTTCGTCGTAGCGGATGAACGTGTGGCGGCGGCACAGGTCGCGCACCCAGTGCCGCCACACCGGGCTCTCGATGTCGTATCCGAGGTGGGTCATCCAGTTCGCGGCCCGCACCAGCGGGGGTCCGGCGCCGCACACCGAATAGGCCAGCCGCACACCGTCGGCGGCCCGGCAGAACGCGATGTGCTGGCTCGGTGGCGCGGGTTCGGGCTCGGGCGCGGGGACCGGTGGGGCGTCGTCGGCCAGCGTGCCGACGAACTGGTAGCCGCGGCCGCGCACGGTGCGGATGTAGCGCTGGGACTCGCCGTCGTCGCCGAGCGCACGGCGGACGGCCTTGATCCGGCTGGTCAGCGCGGCCTCACCGACGAAGCGCCCGCCCCACACGGTGTCGAACAGTTCTTCCTTGCTGACAAACCGGTCGTGATGGGTCACCAGCTGGGTGAGCACGTCGAACACCTGTGGTTCGACCTTGATGATGGCCGCGCCACAACGCAATTCGTAGCGCTGCGTGTCGAGGACGAAGTCGTCGAACCGCCATACGCCCCGGCGCGCCACGCCGGTGGCCGGGTTCGATTCGGGTGGCGACACGGACAAGGGCGGCATCCCTCTCGGCGGACGGTCGCCTCATGGTAAGGCCTCACGGCCTCGCTCACAGCGTGTCCGCAGCCGCTGCCTCAGCCCGTGGTGAGCAGGTGATTCTCGGTGACGGCCTTCATCGCCAGCGTGCGGTAGCCGTAGTCCTCGAACAACACCGTGATGCGGTCGGTGTCCCCGCCGATCACCACGCCGCTCCCCCACTGCTTGTGGGACACCGCGGTGTTCACCGGGATGGCCGGCGGCTCACCGCTGGACTGCACTTCAGCTTCCGTGCCGTCCTGCGCGGCGTCGTGCACGGCGCGGCAGCGGTCGCAGTTACCGCACGGGCCGTCCAGCGGTTGGCCGAAATAGCTCAGCAGGAACTGCCGACGGCAGTCCCTGGATTCGGCGTATCCGCGCATCATCTCGACCCGGCTGCGGTCGATGCGCTCGCGCATCTCCACCACCTCGACCGCCCCGTCGACGGCGTCGGCGGTCGCGCGGCCCGACGACACGAAACCCTTCTTGGTCGAGGTGACGGCGTCGGCCTGTTCGAGCAGGTTGATCGCATTGGTCAGCTTGCGCCCGCGGGTGTCGAGTTCGCCCTGCAACTCCTTGAGGCGCTTCGGCGTCTCGGTGTCCAGCGCCTTGTAGACCGTCTCGATCAGCTCGGGATCGGGGCGGTGCGTGGTGAAGAAGCGGGCCAAGCCGAGGTCCTCGGCACGGTAGAACAGCAGCGCGAGCGCATCCTCACCGTCGCGGCCGGCCCGTCCGATCTGCTGGTAGTACGAGTCGAGCGAATCGGGCACCGAGGCGTGGGCGACGAAGCGGACGTTGGGTTTGTCGATGCCCATCCCGAACGCCGACGTCGCCGCCACCACGTCGTAGTCGTCGTTGCGGAACCCTTCGTGCACGGTTTCACGGTCCGCGGCACTCAGCCCGGCGTGGTAGACCGCCGCGCGGATGCCGCGCTCCCCGAGCGCCTCGGCGTAGCGTTCGGCGTCCTTGCGGGTCGCGGTGTACAGCAGTCCGGGCCGGGGCAGCTCGGCCACGGTGTCCACCACCGCAGCGCGTTTGTCACCGTCGCGCAGGTATTGGCGGGCTTCGAGCGTCAGGTTGGGCCGGTCGAAATCGCCGACCACCATCAGCGGGTCGCGCAGCCGCAACCGTTCGGCGATCTCCCGGCGCACCACCACCGACGCCGTCGCGGTCAGCGCGACCACCGGCGCCGAGCTGTCGAGCCGCGCGAAGGCATCCGCCAGCCGCAGGTAGTCGGGCCGGAAGTCGTGCCCCCACGCCGATACGCAGTGCGCTTCGTCGACCACGATCAGCGACACCGTCAGCTCGGCCAGCCGGGCCACCACGTCGTCGTTGGCGAGCTGCTCGGGCGAGACGAACAGGTAGTCGGCCTCGTGACTGCGCACCGCCTCCCAGTTGTCCTCGGTCTCGGTGGACCGCTGCTGGGAGTGGATCGCGACGGCGTCGGGCGCCCGGGTGTCGGCGAGGCCGGCGATCTGATCCTGCTGCAGCGCGATCAGCGGAGAGACCACCAGCGTCGCTCCGTCGAGCAGGACGTCGGGCACCTGATAGATCGCCGATTTCCCGGAACCGGTCGGCAGCACCGTTAGGACGTCGCGTCCGGACATGATCGCCTGCATCGCCTCGAGCTGTTCAGGGTGCAGTTCGTCCCAGCCGAACACCCGGCGGGCGGTGCGGCACAGTTCGTCCGCGACCCCATCTTGTCTGACCACCGCGTCCAGTTACCCGGGCCGCGGGCCGGAAAACCTACCGCCAGCCGTCGGCGGCCTTGGCCGCGCGCAGCAGCGCATCGCACAGCGCGCGCAGTTCCTCGGCGCCGGCGCCCTCCTCGACCGCCGTCGCGACGTCCTCGGCGGCGCAGCGCACCTCGAACACCCGGTCGGAGAGCTGGGTGGCCTCCTCGGCGGTCAGCACCACCGCATCCGGGGACAACGACGTGCCCTTGACCATCGCCCGCTGTTCGTAGGCGCGTTGCCGGCAGGATTGCCTGCAGTACTGGCGGCGGCGGCCCATCCCCGCGTCGTCGACCTCGCGTCCGCACCAGCGGCACGGCTGGGCCTTGGCGCGTCGTCTGCTGGCGGTCTCCACGGACTTCGACTGTAGACGGCCGCACCGACGGAGCCCGGTATCATGAAGGGTCGAGTCGGGAACTGTCGCGGGCCTTGCCGCGTTGATAAATCCGGCAAGTTTCGCTGATTGAGGAGTGATGACGATGGCTGATCGCGTCCTGAGAGGCAGTCGCCTCGGAGCCGTGAGCTACGAGACCGACCGCAACCACGACCTGGCCCCCCGTCAGGTCGCTCGCTACCGCACCGACAACGGTGAGGAATTCGACGTCCCGTTCGCCGACGACGCCGAGATCCCCGGCACCTGGCTGTGCCGCAACGGGATGGAAGGCACCCTGATCGAGGGCGACGTGCCGGAGCCCAAGAAGGTCAAGCCGCCGCGCACCCATTGGGACATGCTGCTGGAGCGTCGCTCGGTCGACGAGCTCGAGGAGCTGCTCAAGGAGCGTTTGGACCTGATCAAGGCCAAGCGCCGCGGCAACTGACCGGGCTCAGCGCCGGTATTCGAGTCCGCGGGCGCGGTCGAAGCGCCCGCGGATTCCCCATTCCGCGACCTTGACCATGGCCTCGCGGATGTTCGACCCACTCATCTTCGACTGACCGAGCTCCCGTTCGCTGAACGTGATCGGCACCTCGACGACGGTGAACCCGTTGTTGATGGTCCGCCAGGTGAGGTCGATCTGGAAGCAGTAGCCCTTCGAATCGACCGCCGACAGGTCGATCTTCTCCAGCACGTCGCGCCGGTAGGCCCGGTAGCCGGCGGTGATGTCGTGGATCCCCACCCCCAGCAGCACCCGCGCGTACGTGTTGGCCGTCTTGGACAGCGCATAGCGCCGCCGCGGCCAGTTGCGGATGGCGCCGCCGGAGACATAGCGCGACCCGATCGCGAGATCCGCGCCCGCATCGATCGCGTCGAGCAGCCGGTGGAGCTGTTCGGGCGCGTGGCTGCCGTCGGCGTCCATCTCGACCAGCACCGAGTAGCCGCGGCCCAGTCCCCACGCGAATCCGGCGAGATAGGCAGCACCCAGCCCGTCCTTGGTGGTGCGGTGCATGACGTGCACCCGGTCCGGATCGGCCAGCGCGAACTCGTCGGCCAGCGCGCCGGTGCCGTCGGGGCTGCCGTCGTCGACGATCAACAGGTGCACGCCGGGGCACGCGTCGTTGACGCGGCGCACGATCAGCGGCAGGTTCTCCCGCTCGTTGTAGGTGGGGATGATGACCAGCGTGCGCCCACTGGGCGCATCTGCCGCACGGTCGGTCATATCGCTCCTTCGTCGTTGCGGCCCCCACCGGACGGTTTCATCGCCGTATCGGTGGTGCTGCGCCGCCGCCGCAGTCTCGCGGGCACGAAATTCCCATTGTGCAGTATGGCGACGGTCACGGCGCCGACCCCGACGAGGATGAGGACGGCCTGCAGGGCCGGAGCCCACCGGGTGGCGAATCCGATATCGGACTTCAACCGAATCTGGGTGTCGAGGTAGGCGGGTTCGAAGAACCCGGTGCGGGCCAGTTCGCGGCCGTCGGGTGCGATCACCGCGCTGATGCCGGTGGTCGCCGGGACCACCACGTAGCGACCGTGTTCGACCGCGCGCAGCTTGCCGAACGCCAGTTGTTGTTCGCTCATCGCCTCGGTGAACGTGGCGTTGTTGGTCGGCACCGTGAGCACCTGGGCGCCGGCCAGGACCGATTCGCGGGCGGCCCGGTCGAAGATGACCTCCCAGCAGGTCGTGACGCCCACCGGGACGCCGGCCGCGCGGACGACGCCGGTGCCGTCGCCGGGGATGAAGTAGCCGGCCCGGTCCGCGTACGGGGACAGCTTGCTGAAGAAGCCGCGCCACGGCAGGTACTCGCCGAACGGCTGCACGATCTGTTTGTCGTGGCGGTCGGCGGGACCGCTGTCGGGGTTCCACACCAGCACCGTGTTGGTCGACACCGGGTTGTCGCGACTGTAGTCGGGCGCGCGCACCACGGTGCCGACCAGGATCGGCGCGTCGATGGCGTCGGCGGCCGCGGAGATCTGCGCCGCAGCGTCGGGATTGGCCAGCGGGTCGATGTCGGAGGCGTTCTCCGGCCACACCACGAACATCGGTTGCGGGGCGCGCCCCGCACGGACGTCGGCGGCCAGCCGCAGCGTCTCGGTGACGTGGTTGTCGAGCACCGCACGGCGCTGGGCGTTGAACTCCAGGCCCAGCCGCGGCACGTTGCCCTGTACCGCGGCCACCGTGACCGGCTGATCGTCGGACGCGCCCATCGCCGAGTGACGGACCTGCGGCCAGACCACCGCGGTGCCGAGCAGCACGACGGCCAACCCCACCCCGGGCAACACCACGGCGGGCGGTGCGGGCGCGGTGTGACCATGGCGCCACCACCGCACGATTTCGGCCACCAGAGCGGTGAGGCAGAAACCGGCCAGCGTCACCGCGAACGACAGCAGCGGTGCCCCGCCCACATGGGCGAGCGCGAGCATCGGGCTGTCGGTCTGGCTGAACGCGACCACCCCCCAGGGGAATCCGCCGAACGGAATCGTCGACTTCAGCCACTCCTGGGCGGCCCACAGCCCGGCGAACCACAGCGGCCAGCCCGGCAGCCCGCGGACGGTGACCGCGGCGAGGCCGAACAGGCCCGGGAACAGTGCCTGTACCGCGGCCAGCGCCAGCCAGGGCACCGGTCCCACCAGCCCGCTGATCCACGGCAGCAGCGGGATGTAGAAGGCCAGCCCGAACAGGAAGCCGTAGCCGAACCCACCGGCTCGGGTGGTGGACGGGCGGGTCAGCACCCATGCCAGCAGGCCGACGGCGACGAACGCGCAGTACCACCAGTCGAACGGGGGGAAGCTGACACACAGCGCCAGCCCGGCCGCGATCGCGACCGTGAGCGGGACGACCCGGTCGGCGACCGCCCGGGGGAAGCGCCGGGCCCGGGCCGCCAAGACGTCGGTCCGGCTGCGGTCAGGGGCGTCAACCATGGACGACGACACCCCGGTGCACGGTCTGCCGGCACCGCGGCAGCGCGTCGTCGGGCTCCAGGCGCGGCAGCGCGGGGACGCGTGAGCGCGGATCGGTCGACCACCGCTGGACGGAGTCGGCCGGGGCGCTGAGGTCGAAGTGCTCGGCGTCCCACACGGCGTACGACGCGGGCGCGCCCGGGACCAGCGTGCCGGTCACACCGTCGCGCACCCCCCCGGCCCGCCAGGCGCCGCGGGTGGCCGCCGCGAACGCCGCGCGCGGGGAGATGGCGCTGCCCGGGGTGCGGTGCCGCGTCGCCGCGCGCACGCTCGACCACGGGTCCATGCCGGTGACCGGGGTGTCGGAGCCGAGCGCGAGGGGCACGCCTCGGGATGCTAACAGCGCGAACGGGTTCAGCCCGGCGGCGCGGTCCGCCCCGAGGCGCTGGGCGTACATGCCGTCCCGGCCGCCCCACAGCGCGTCGAAGTGCGGTTGCACGCTGGCGATCACGCCCAGCGCGCCGAGCTGCGCGGCCTGATCGGGGGTGATCATCTCGACGTGTTCGAGCCGGTGTCCGCAGCGGGCCACCGCGGGGGCGCCGAGGTGGTCGGCGACGCGGGTGAGCGCCGCCACCACGGCGCCGACGGCCGCGTCCCCGATGACGTGGAACCCCGCGGTGATGCCGGCCTCGGTACAGGCCCGCAGGTGCGCGGTGATCGCGTCGACGTCGAGGAAGGTGTTGCCGCAGGTGTGCGGCGCGTCTGCGTACGGTTCGCGCAGCCAGGCGGTGCGGGACCCCAGCGCGCCGTCGACGAACAGGTCCCCGGCCAGTCCGCGGGCGCCGGTGCGGGCGATCAGGTCGCGGGCCTGCCCGGCGTCGGTGACCGCCTCACCCCAGTACCCGACGATCTCCACACCGTGGTCGAGTCGGCCGATCTCCAGCCAGTCGTCGAGGCCGCCGATCTGCGGGCCTGCGCATTCGTGCACGGCCGCGATGCCGTATGCCGCGGCGGCGTCGAGGGCGGCGCGGCGGGCCAGCGCGCGCTGATCGGCGGTGAGCTGCGCGCGGGCGGCGTCGCGCACCAGGTGGTGGGCGCCCGCGGTCAGCGGGCGTTCGGGGTGGTACCCGTCGGCGCCGGCGAGACCGGCCACCGAGCGGCGCAGGGCACTCGACGCCGCCGCGGAGTGCACGTCGACGCGGGCCAGGTAGACCGCCCGCTGCCCCACCGCGGCGTCGAGGTCGGCGGTGGTGGGCACCGCCGGTTCCGGCCAACCGGACTCGTCCCAGCCGTGCCCCCAGATCACGCCCTCGGGATGGGCGCGGGCGTAGCTGCCGAGCAGCTCGAGGCAGTCGCGCAGCGAGGTGGCGTCGCGCAGGTCCAGCCCGACCAGCGCCAGCCCCGTCGCGGTGAGGTGAACGTGACTGTCGACGAACGCGGGCGCCACGAAACCTCCGTCGAGGTCGACGATGCGGGCGTCCGGGAACTGCGCGCGTCCGACATCGTCGCTGCCCAGCCAGGCGACGGTGCCGTCGCGCACGGCCATCGCCGTGGCGTCGGGGTGGGCCGGGCTGTGCACCCGTCCGTTGAGCAGCAGAGTGGTCACGGACCCGACAGCGTAACCGGGTCAGTCGGCCCGGCGTTCCACCGCGTTGGGTGCGGGCGGGGCGCCGGCGTCGTCGGCGACATCGACGACCTCACCGTCGATGTAGGTGCCGCGGTAGGCGCCGCGCGGCTGCATGGCCGAGGCGCCGGCCACGAACAGCGGCGCACCGCGACCCACGCGACGCGCGGCGAGCGCGGTCACGACGGGTCGGGCGGCGGCCCGGGTGGGCGGCAGCAGCAGCAGCGCCCCGAGCACCGAACTGGCCAGGCCCGGGACGACGACGAGCACGGTGCCCAGCGCGACCAGCGCGCTGTCGGTGACCGCACCCTGCGCGGTGGTGGCCGTCAGCCCGGTCCGCAGCCGGTGCAGCTGGCGTTTGAGCTGTGCGCCGGCGAGCGCGAGGCCGAGCACGAACACCGAGACGGCGAGCAGCAGCGTCCACCCCAGCCCGATGGTGGAGACGAGCGCCACGACGACCGCCATCTCGATGACGGCGTAGAGCAGGAACAGCCGCATTGCCATGACCGTCGAACGTACCGCGCCGCCGGGAGGTTCCGTAGATTCGGCAATCGTGACGCACACCGTGGAGACCGTTCGCGTACAGACCGCCGACGGGCCGATCGACGCCTGGCTGGGTGTGCCCGCCGGCGACGGTCCGTGGCCGGGTGTGGTGGTGGTGCACGATGCGATCGGCTACGGGCCCGACATCGCGGCGACCGCGGCGCGCGTCGCGGCGGCGGGTTACCTGACCATCACCCCGAACCTGTTCTCCCGCGGCGGCCGCATCCGCTGCGTGAAGCGGGTGTTCAGTGAGGCCGTGCGCGGGCAGGGCCGGGCTTTCGACGACGTGCTGGCCGCCCGCGACCACTTGCGGGAGATGCCGCAGTGCACGGGGGCGATCGCGATCGCCGGTTTCTGCATGGGGGGGCAGTTCGCGCTGTTGCTCGGCCCCGGCAATTTCGGGGCGGCGGCGCCGTTCTACGGCACTCCCCTGCCCAAGAGTGTCACCGACACGCTCGACCCGTCGTGCCCGGTGGTGGCGAGTTTCGGCCGCCGGGATCCGATGGGGGTCGGCGCCCCCGCCACGCTGCGCGCGGCCGTCGCCGCCAAGGGCGTGGCCGCGGACATCAAGGTGTATCCGCGCGCCGGGCACAGCTTCGCCAATCAGCTTCCCGCCCAGGGATTTGCGCGCATCATCGGCTTCAACTACGACGCGGAGGCCACCGACGACGCGTGGCGGCGGGTGTTCGCGTTCTTCGCCGAACACCTGCCGACGTCGTGACGGTCAGGCCGTCGCGGGGGTGATCTCCAAGCCGATGTGGACCTTGTCGATGCCGCCGCGGATGAGGCTGTGCGGGACGAACCACCAGGCGTGCCACCAGTACCGGCGCACCACGGCGTCATAAACGGCGCGGGTCTCGTCCTTCGGCAGCACCCGGGCCTGCGCATCGACGGGTCCGCCTTTCGGCTTGCCCAGCGCGGTGCAGCGCTGGATGGTCACCCGCGGGGTGTTGCGGATCCGCTTGACCTTCCAGGATCCGTCGTCGGTGATGACGACCAGCCGGTGACCGTCGCGGGCGGCCCAGATCGCGGTGGGCTTGGGTTTGCCGTCCTTGGTGAACGTGGTCAGCAGGAGGTACTTGGCGTCGGCGACATCGTCGAAGCGGTCGGCCATCATGCGGCCTTGAGTTCCAGGCCGACATTGTTCTTCATGCCGCCGCGCAGTTTCGAGAAGAAGTTGAACGTCTTGCCGACGACGCCGTAGCGCGCGGCGATCGCGTCGTACACCTCGGCGGTGCGCGATTTGTCGAGGATGGTGGCGACCGCCTCGGCGGGTTCGCTCTGCGGGGCGCCGCGCCGGTCGCATTTGGCGATGGTCACCCGCGGGGTGTTGCGGATCCGCTTGACCTTCCAGGACTTCTCCTGCGTGATGACCAGTAGACCGTCGCCTGCGGGGGCGGCCCACACGGCGGTGGGCTTGGGCCTACCGTCCTTGGTGAACGTGGTCAGCAGGACGTACTCCGAACCGGCGATCTCAGCAAAAGTGGGGGCCATGGGTTAAACCTAGCCGCCGGCCGCCCCCACGACCGGCGGCCAGGCACCCCTCGATCAGGAGTGGCCGCCCCAGCGGTCGTACCAGGACTGCGAGTAGGGCAGTCCCAGCATGGACACCAGCACGGCCAACGCCGCGACCATGGCGAGCAATGCGAACACGGTGTGCTCCCTTCACGTTTCTCTCACCGGTACCGGTGGTACCGGCTTCACAGGGAACGTACGACGCGCAGAAGACGCATGGGGCATTCTGTGTGGCACGGATCACTAGGCGCCTCGACGTGACGGATGTCACAGCGACGCGCGAAAGGCCCGATCAGGGACCTACGCGGCGGTGATGAAGCCTCGGGCCACCATCCAGTCGCGGGCGACGATGCTGGGATCGCGGCCCTCCACGTCGACCTGCTTGTTCAGTTCCATGATCACCTCGTTGGTGAGCGCAGCGGTCACGGGCGCGGTCACCTCCTCGATCTCGGGGTGGGCGGCGAAGAAATCGCGCTTCATGGTGACCGAGGGGTTGTAGTGGGCGAAGAACTGCTTGTCGTCTTCGAGCACGATCAGGTCGAGCGCCGAGATCCGGCCGTCGGTGGTGAACACCTCGCCGAAGTCGCACTGCCGCGCATCGGCGGTGGCCTGGTAGATGATGCCGACCTGCAGGATCGGCGTCTGCGCCCGCCCCGGGTCGAAACCGTAGGCGGCTGCCATGCCCGGGAAGCCGTCCTGGCGGGCCCGGAACTCGGTGTCCACGCACGTCTTCGCCGCGGCCGGGTTCGTCTGCACCAACTCGGCGTACTGCGACAGCGTGCGCACCCCGGTGCGGTCCACCACGGCGCGGCTGGCGGCCAGGCCGTAGGTGTCGTCCATCGGCGCCGGCTCGAGCCACACCATGTCGTTGCGCTCGAGATCCTCGTCGCGCACGGCTTCGTACTGGGCGCGACTGTCGGGGATCGGCTTCTCGTGGCCGAGGTAGTTGATCCACGCGTTGCCGGTGAATTCGTAGGCCACGTCGACCTGACCCGACAGCTGCGCCTCGCGCGTACTGCGCGACCCCACGATGCCGGTGAGGTCACGGACGTCCGCGCCTGCGGCGGCGAGGGTGAATTCCAGGATGTAGCCGAGGATGACCTGCTCGGTGTACTCCTTGGAGCCCACCGTGATCGGCACGCCCTCCAGCCCCTCGGTCGGCGTGACCGAGCCCGGCCCGACCTTGAGCGGCACGGTGCTGCCCGAGCCGAGCCCACATCCGGTGGCGGTGAGCAGTGCGGTCAGCACGATCGCGCTCAGGTTCCGAATCGTGCTGCGGCTTTTCATCGCAAGCCCTTCGGGTTGAGGAAGTGCTCGGCCAGTCCGCCCATCCAGTCGACCAGCAGGGCCAGGCACACCGCCAGCACGCTGCCCAGGATCAGGGTGACGTCGTCCTGCAGCTTGTAACCGGTGTCGATCAGGATGCCCAACCCCCCGGCGTTGACCAGGAACGACAGTGTGGCGGTGCCGACGGCCAGCACCAGCGAGGTGCGCAGGCCGGCCAGGATGTAGGGCACCGCCAGCGGCAGCTCGACGCGCATCAGCAGCCCGGCCCGCGACATGCCCTGTCCCAGACCGGCGTCGATCATCGACCGGTCGACCTGGTCGAGCCCGAGGATCGTGCTGGCCAGCACCGGCAGCAGCGAGTACAGCGCGATCGGCAGCACCCCGATCCAGAAGCCGGTGCGCGCGGTGATCAGGAACAGCAGCACCAGCAGACCGATGGCCGGTGCGGCCTGGCCGACGTTGGCCACGCCGATGAACAACGGCCGCAACGCTTTCGCGCCGGGCCGGGTGACCAGCACGCCGAGCGGCACCCCGACGACCAACACGATTCCGGTCACCGCGGCAGTGATCAGCAGATGCTCCCAGATCAGCGTCGCCACGTTGGCGACGTTGATGTTCTCCTGCTGCGTGGCGGTCAGGTCGCGGTCGAACGCCCAGTACAGCACCGCCGCGGCCACCACGAGCGTCAGCGCGGGCTGGATCAGCAGGCGCAGCCGTTCTGCAGAGACGGCGCCGGCTCCTGCGGCCTTCCCGGGCCGCTCGGCGACGGTACTCACGCGCTCGACGTCTCCGCCTCGGCGCGCAGCCGGGTGATCGTGTCGATCAGCGTGTCGAGGGTGACGACGCCGACGTACCGGCCGCCCGGCCCGCTGACCACCGCCGAGGCGTGCTGCTCGGCGAGGATCGCCTCCAGCGCATCCTCCAGGGTCGAATGCGTGCTCACCGTGTCGAGGTCCTCGGCGGCGTCGGCCAGTGTGGCGGCGTGGCGCAGCCGCGACTCACGCACCCACTTGATCGGGCGTTCGCGCCGGTCCAGCACCACGGCCCAGTCGAATTCGCTGCCCGACAACGCGTTCCGTACCTGGTCGAGGGAATCGTCGATGCGCACCGCCAGATGCGGCCGCAGGTCGACGTCCTTGATCCGCATCAGCCCGAGCTGGCGCAGCGAGGCGCCGGACCCGACGAAGCCGGCCACCGTGTCGTCGGCCGGGCTGGCCAGGATGTTCTGCGGAGTGTCGTACTGCAGGAGTTTGGACCGCGGGCCGAGCACGGCGATGCGGTCGCCCAGTTTGACCGCCTCGCCGAAGTCGTGGGTGACGAAGACGATGGTCTTGCGCAGGTCGTTCTGCAGGTTGAGCAGTTCGTCCTGCAGCGAGCTGCGGGTGATCGGGTCGACGGCGCCGAACGGCTCGTCCATCAGCAGCACCGGTGGGTCCGCGGCCAGGGCGCGGGCCACCCCGACGCGTTGCTGCTGGCCACCGGAGAGCTGACGCGGGTAGCGGTCGGCGTACTGGCCGGGGTCGAGGCCGACGAGGTCGAGCAGTTCGTCGACCCGCGCGTCGATGCGCTTGCGGTCCCAGCGCAACAGCCCGGGTACCAGGCCGACGTTCTGCCGGATCGTCATGTGCGGGAACAGGCCGGCCTGCTGGATGGAGTAGCCGATCTTGCGGCGCAGTTCGGTCGGCTTGATCGACAGCGCATCCTGGTCGCCGATACGGATGCTGCCCGACGTCGGCTCGGAGAGCCGGTTGATCATCCGCATCATCGTCGTCTTGCCGCATCCCGACGGGCCGACGAACACCACGATCTCCCCGGCCGGGATGTCCAGTGAGGCGTCGTCGACGGCGGGTTCGGTGGCGCCGGGATAGATCTTCGACACGTGGTCGAGCTCGATGCGCACCCCCGAGGGCGTCCCCGCCGTGGTGTCCGCTGCCGTCGTCGTGGTCATCGGATGCCTTTCGATGTGGTGAGCCGCCCGATCAACACGAGCACGGCGTCGAGCGCCAGCGCAAGGATCACGATGAGCAGCGTCCCGGTCACGGCCATGGGCACGGCGGTCGGGCTGCCGACCCGGGCCAGTCCGGCGAAGATCAGGTTGCCCAGGCCCGGACCCTTGACGTAGGCGGCGATGGCCAGCACGCCCATCGCCATCTGGGTGCTGATCCGCATGGCGGACAGGATCGACGGCCACACCAGCCGCAGTTCGATGCGGCCGAGGGTGGCCATCCGACCCATACCGATGCCGCGGGCGGCGTCGGTGAGCGCGGGGTCAACGGCGTTGAGCCCCACGACGGTGTTGCGGATGATCGGCAGTAGCGAGTACAGCACCAGCGCCGCGACGGACGGGATGACGCCCAGCCCGAACAGCGGGATCAGGAGGCCGAGCAGGGCGAACGCCGGCACCGTGAGGATCACGCTGGAACCCGCGGTGGCGAGGTTGGCCGCGGCCGCGCTGCGATAGGTCAGCACGCCGATGGCCACGCCGATCACGGTGGCGATCAGCACACTCTGCACCACCGCGCTGACGTGCTGGTACGAGTCGAACATCAACTGATCCCGGTGGGTGCTGAGGTAGTCCCACAGCTCCTGCACGACCACCTCCGTGAGACTTCGTCGACCGCTGCCGCATTTGCCGGTACCCGAACAGCAGGAAAACGAAACGGCGACGGGCCC
This sequence comes from Mycobacterium sp. PS03-16, assembly GCF_004570325.1. GTDB lineage: Bacteria > Actinomycetota > Actinomycetes > Mycobacteriales > Mycobacteriaceae > Mycobacterium. The sequence continues at coordinate 168,716 of NZ_SPQO01000007.1, forward strand.
GCGCCGGTTGCGATCGCGGTGAGTACAACGGTCGCGCGGCAGCGCCGTAGCGCCGACGCTGGCCTGCATGTCTGTACATGTGGTGAAGCTCGGCGCGCACATCGGCGCCCGGATCGACGGGGTGCGGCTCGGCGGCGGATTGGACGCCGGCACCGTCACTGCGATCAATGCGGCGTTGCTCGCGCACAAGGTGATCTTCTTTCGTGACCAGCACCACCTCGACGACGACGGACAGCTCGCCTTCGCGCGGTTGCTCGGCACGCCGACGACCGCACACCCGACGGTCACCTCGCGCGGACACCGCATCCTGCCGATTGACTCCCGCTACGACAAGGCCAACAGCTGGCACACCGACGTGACGTTCGTCGACCGCATCCCGAAGGCGTCCGTGCTGCGCGCGGTCACGCTGCCCGAGTACGGCGGGACCACGACGTGGGCGTCGACGGAGGTGGCCTACGACCGACTGCCGCCGCCGCTGCGGGCGCTGGTCGAGAATCTCTGGGCGGTGCACACCAATCAGTTCGACTACGCCGCCGACTACGACGGCCGACGCGAGGCGCTGGCCGCCACCGAACGCGAGTACCGCGAGGAGTTCGTCTCCGAGTACTACGAGACCGAACATCCGGTGGTGCGCGTTCACCCCGAGACCGGCCGCAAGGTGCTGTTGCTCGGTCACTTCGTCAAGCAGTTCGTCGGCCTGGGCGCCGCGGAATCCGCCACGCTGCTGGCTCTCCTGCAGAATCGGGTGACGAAGCTGGAGAACACCGTTCGCTGGACATGGGCGCCCGGCGACATCGCCATCTGGGACAACCGCGCCACCCAGCATTACGCGGTGGCCGACTACGACGACCAGTACCGGCGGTTGAGCCGGGTCACGCTGGCCGGCGACATCCCCGTCGACGTGTTCGGTCAGTCCAGCCGGGTGATCGCGGGCGACGCGTCCGGCTACTCGGAGGTGACGCCGATCGCGCTCGCGAGCTGAGCTGCCTCGTCAGGACTGGCCGGATTCCGCCGACATGTGACGCGCGATCGTGTCGTCCACCATGCCGCGCAACGCCGGGATCTCCTCGAGGAGGCGCTCGAAGTCGTCGCGCGCGAGCCGCAACATCTCCGCCGGACCCGTCGTCGTCACCGTGGCCGAACGCAACTTCCCGCGGCGCAGCGCATTCTCGCCGATCAACTCACCCGGTGGCAGGACGGCGATGCGGTCGCGACCCAGATACACCCCGGCTTCGCCGCTCAACAGGATGAACACCGCATCCGACGGCGTCTGCTCGTGGATCATCGGCCACGGCCCCGACATCGAGGTGCGATGAGCTACTCGGACGAGGCGCATGAGGTCGTCGTCGGAGAAGTCTGCGAAGGCGGGGAATTCCCGCAGGCGTGCAACGTCCTCGCGATGTTCCTTGTCGCGGGCTTTCATGACGGGCTCCTGTTCCGCGGGGTGAAACCGTGACATGGCGAAGCGTAGTAAACGGCGGGCCTCTGCAGTATCGAACGGGCACGGCGCCTCCCGCGTGCTGACGCGATCAAACACATCTCACGCGTCGTGCCCGCTCCCGGTCCCACGGCGCTGCGATCCCCGGTCGATACGATGGCTGCAGTGACGACTCGATCCCGCGACCAGGACGCATGCCCGGGTGCCCTCTCTGTGCACCGGGCCGCCGACGGTGCGCTGGCGCGCATCCGGTTGCCCGGCGGCATGCTGTCCGGAGCCCAGCTGACCGCGCTGGCACACACCGCGGCCGAGTACGGCACGGCCGAGCTGGAGTTGACCTCGCGCGGCAACGTTCAGATCCGCGGGGTGTCCGACACCGCGGCGGTGGCCGCCGCGGTCGCCGACGCCGGGCTGCTGCCGTCGCCCACCCACGAGAAGGTGCGCAACATCGTCGCCTCCCCGCTGTCCGGGCGCAGCGGCGGACTCGGCGACGTCCGCCCGCTGGTGACCGCTCTCGACGCCGCACTGCAGTCGGCGCCGGAGCTGGCGGCCCTGTCGGGGCGGTTCTGGTTCGGATTCGACGACGGGCGCGGTGACGTGTCCGGCCTGGGCACCGACGCCGGCGTGCACCTGCTCGACGACGCGCGGGCGGCGCTGCTGCTGTCCGGGCGCGACACCGGCGTGCGGGTCGACGTCGCGGACGCCGTGTCGACGCTGCTCGCGGTCGCGGCCCGCTTCACCGAGATTCGTGGCACCGCGTGGCGGGTCGACGAACTCGACGAGCCCGGGGTTCTGCTGGCGGGCCTGAGGCCCACCGCGGCGCCGGGGGCAACCTGGGCACCGGTCACCCGGCCGCCGGTCGGCTGGATTCCGCAGGACGACGGCCGGATCACGCTGGGCGCCGCGGTTCCGCTGGGCGTGCTGCCTGCGCGCACCGCGGAGTTCGTCGGCGCGATCGAGGCGCCGGTGGTCGTGACGCCGTGGCGGTCGCTGCTGGTCGGCGACCTCGACGAAGGCGTCGCGGACGTCGCGTTGCGTGTGCTGGCGCCGATGGGCCTGGTGTTCGACGAGAACTCGCCGTGGCTGGACGTCAGCGCCTGCACCGGCACCCCGGGCTGTGACAAGTCGGCCGCCGACGTGCGCGCCGACGCCGCCGCTGCGGTGCACCACCCCGCCGAGGGGCATCGCCACTTCGTCGGGTGCGAACGCGGCTGTGGCAGCCCGCCGGTCGGCGAGGTGCTGGTGGCCGGGCCCGACGGCTACCGCGTGCGCCCGCCGTCGCCCTGAGCCCAGGGCCTGCGTTAACCGCGAGCAGACACGAACTCGCATGAATGGCGCCTCGATCATGCGACTCTGCGTCTGCTCGGCACCGGGCGCACCGCCGCCGACTAGACACTTGCGGTGATAGTGTCCGGCGTCACAGCGTGACGAAAGGCGGTGCCGTGCAGGCTCTGATTCCCGGTCGCCCCGCCGAGGTGACCCCGCAGTGGCTCAGTACCGTCCTCAGCATCGATGGCGCGCCGGTCGGGGTCGCCGCGGTCGACGTGACGCCGGTCGGCACCGGACAGACCGGTGCGACGTACCGGTTGTCGGTCACCTACACCGACGCACACCCCGACCTGCCGGCCACCTTCGTCGTCAAGCTGCCGTCACAGGACGAGACCGTCCGCGAGCGGGTGGCCCTGGGCTACCGGTCGGAGCACGCGTTCTACACCGCGATGGCCGACCGGGTCGCGGTGCCGATGCCGCACTGCTACCACTGCGACGCCGCCTCCGACGGCGCGGACTTCGTCCTCCTGCTGGCCGACATGAGCCCCGCCGTGCAGGGTGACCAGCTGGCCGGCTGCCGCGAGGCCGAGGCCCGGCTCGCGGTCGAGGCGCTGGCCGGGCTGCACGGGCCGACGTGGTGCGACCCCGACCTGGACGGGATGCCGGGCATCGTGATGCCCCGCCCGGATGCCGACGGCGCCAAGGGTTTCGGCGACATCGCGGTGATGGCCGCCGGGATCACCGCCGACAAGCTCGGCGAGCGGATGTCCATGCAGGACCGCGACACGCTGTCGGAGGCGATGAGCCGGGTGACGCCCTGGTTGTTGGCCGCCGGTGACCGGTTCGCGTTGCTGCACGGCGACTTCCGGCTGGACAACCTGCTGTTCGACCCGGAGCGCACGCGCGTGGCGGTGGTGGACTGGCAGACCCTCGGGGTGGGACTGCCCGCCCGGGACCTGGCGTACTTCACCGCGACCAGCCTGCTGCCCGACGAGCGGTCCACGCTGGAGCGCGACCTCGTCGACCGCTATCACGCGGCGCTGGCCGGCCATGGCGTCACCGGTTACGACGCCGAGGACTGCTGGCGCGACTACCGGCTCGGCGTTGTGCAGGCGCCGCTGATCACCGCCCTGGGCTTCGCATTCGCGTCGTCGACCGAGCGCGGTGACGAGATGGCGCTGACGATGCTCGAGCGCGGCTGCCGCGCGGTCCGCGAACTCGGCGCGCTGGAGCTGATCGACGAGCTCGGCCGCCGAAACTGAACCCTCGCAGCTGTTTCGCCCGGTCTCGCCTGCAGGACTTCAGTCTCGCCGCGCAGCCGGTCAGCGCGGCATCCGCCGCCACACCGGTCGGGGCAGCATCCGCATCACGGCGACCAGTCCGGCCAGCGACCGCGGCACCCACACCGTGCTCCGCCGCCTGGCCAGCGCGCGGACGGTCGCGTCGGCGACCTGCGCCGGGGTGCTCGACAGAGGCGCCGGGTCCATCCCCTGGGTCATCCGGCCGATGACGAAACCGGGTCGCACCAGCAGCAGATGGACCCCGGTGCCGTGCAGCGCGTCAGCCAGGCCGCCGGCGAACCCGTCCAGGCCCGCCTTGGCGGAGCCGTAGACGTAGTTGGCGCGGCGCACGCGGGCACCGGCGACCGAGGAGAACACCACCAGCGACCCCGAGCCCGCCTCCCGCATGACGGTGGCGAGCACGGTCAGCAGGCTGACCTGCGCGACGTAGTCGGTGTGCACGATCGCGGCCGCGTGCGCGGGGTCGCGTTCGGCGCGGGCCTGATCGCCCAGGATTCCGAACGCCAGCACCGCGGTGCCGATCAGGCCGTGTTCGGCGACGAGGCGCTCGACCAGCGGGACGTGCCCGGTGAGGTCGTCGGCGTCGAACTCGACGGTGTGCACCGCGGTCGCCCCGGCCCCCGTCACCGCGGCGACCTGCGCGTCGAGCCGGTCGGCCCCGCGCGCGGCGAGCACCACCGTCGCGCCGGGCGCCAGGCGGACCGCCACCTCGACCCCGATCTCGCTGCGGCCGCCGAACACCACGACCAGACCCGCACCCGTGTCTTTCACGGCAGCGATTATGTCCTGCGCTAGCGTGGGGTCGATGGCTGGATCCGGCGGCAGGGCGACCACGAAACTCACCAGTGACGCGTTGGCGTTTCTCACCGAACGTCACCTGGCGATGCTGACCACCCTGCGCTCGGACAACTCACCCCATGTGGTGGCGGTCGGGTTCACCTTCGACCCGAAGACCCACATCGCGCGGGTCATCACCACCGGCGGCTCGCAGAAGGCGGTCAACGCCGATCAGCGCGGCGTGGCGGTGCTCAGCCAGGTCGACGGCGCACGGTGGTTGTCGCTGGAGGGCAAGTCGACGGTGAACTCCGACCCGGACGCGGTGCGCGACGCCGAGCTGCGCTACGCCCAGCGCTACCGCACCCCCCGGGTCAACCCGGAACGCGTGGTGATCGAGGTGCGGGTGGAGCGGGTGCTGGGTTCGTCGCAGCTGCTCGACCGCTCCAACGGCTGAACATCTTCGGCGCGAGCAGACGCAATAGTGCCCGAAATGGGGCCACAGAGTGCACTTTTATGTCTGCTCGGCGCAGAGAGTTAGACCGTCGCGGCCGGGCCGGCGGGCACCACGGTCAAGTCGTGTGGCTGCCGGTTCACCGATTCCGCGCCGTCGGCGGTGACGATCACGATGTCCTCGATCCGCGCGCCCCACTCACCGGCGAAGTAGATCCCCGGTTCGACGCTGAACGCCATCCCCTCCTCGAGCGGCAGGTCGTTGCCGGCGACGATGTAGGGCTCCTCGTGCACCGACAGTCCGATCCCATGGCCGGTGCGGTGCACGAACGCCTCGGCCAGCCCCTCGGCGGCCAGCACATCGCGGGCAGCGGCGTCCACCTCCTGCGCGGTCGCCCCCGGTCGCACGGCCTCGACCGCGGCCTGCTGCGCGCGCTGTAGCACCGCGTAGCGCCGCGCCACCTCGGGGTCGGGCTCCCCGAGGCTGTAGGTGCGGGTGCAGTCGGAGTTGTAGCCGGGCTCGTACGGCCCGCCGATGTCGACGACAACGATGTCGCCCGCCCGCAGCTCTCGGTCCGAGCACTCGTGATGCGGGTCGGCGCCGTGCGGGCCGGAGCCGACGATGATGAACGCCACCTCCGAATGCCCTTCGTCCACAATGGCTTTCGCGATGTCGGCGGCGACGTCGGCCTCGGTGCGGCCGGCCACCAGGAAGTCCGGCACCCGAGCGTGCACCCGGTCGATCGCGGCGCCGGCCTTGCGCAGCGCGTCGATCTCGGCGGGATCCTTGATCATCCGGAGTCGGCGCAGGACCTCGGTGGCCAGCACCGGCATCTCGCCGAGCAGCCCGGCCAGCGGCAGCAGGTGCAGCGCGGGCATCGAGTCCGTGACCGCGATGCGGGCGGGTCCCCCGCCGAGCACCTCGGCGACGATCGCGTACGGATCGTCACCGTCGACCCAATCTCGCACGCGCACAGGCAGTTCCGGGATCGCCGAATGACCGAGCGTGGCCAGCTCCAGCTTGGGCAGCACCACGGTCGGCTCGCCGTCGGCGGGCAGCACCAGCGCGGTGAGCCGTTCGAAGGTCTGCGCCGCAGATCCGGTCAGGTAGCGCAAGTCGTAGCCGGGGGTGATGACCAGCCCGGCCAGCCCGGCCTCCCCCGCCGCGGTGGCGGCGGCCCGCAGTCGGCTGGCGTACACGTCGGTGCTGAAACGGCTACCGGTCATGGCCCAAGGCTACTGGCGCGGCCGGTAGCTTGAACCACCATGGCCGCTCCCCTGATGCTCCTCGACGGAGCCAGCATGTGGTTCCGTTCCTACTTCGCGTTGCCGTCGTCGATCACCGCGCCGGACGGCCGGCCCGTCAACGCGGTCCGGGGGTTCCTCGACACGGTGGCGATGCTGATCGCCCGGGAACGGCCGTCGCGGCTGGTGGTGTGCCGCGACGACGACTGGCGGCCGCAGTGGCGCGTCGACCGCATCCCGTCCTATAAGGCGCACCGGGTCGCCGAACCGCAACCGGCGGGCACCGACGTCGAGGTGGTACCCGATGAGCTGACCCCGCAGGTCGACATGATCATGGCGATGCTCGACGCGTTCGGCATCCCCCACGCCGGCGCCCCCGGGTACGAGGCCGACGACGTGCTCGGCACGCTGGCCGCCGCCGAGCGGCGCGACCGGGTCATCGTGGTCAGCGGGGACCGCGACATGCTGCAGGTCGTCCGCGACGAACCGGTCGAGGTGCGGGTGCTCTACCTGGGCCGCGGCATGTCCAAGGCGACGTTGTTCGGGCCGAAGGAGGTGGCCGAGCAGTACGCCGTGCCCGAGGACCGCGCCGGCGCCGCCTACGCCGAGCTGGCGCTGATGCGCGGGGACCCGTCCGACGGGCTGCCCGGGGTGGCGGGCGTCGGCGAGAAGACCGCCGCGACGCTGCTCGCGCAGTACGGGTCGCTCGAGGCGATCGTCGCGGCCGCCCACGACCCGGCGTCGAAGATGTCCAAGGCGTACCGCAAGAAGCTGCTGGCCGCGACCGACTACATCGAGGCCGCCGAGCCGGTGGTGCGGGTGGCCACCGACGCACCCGTGACCATGTCGACGAAGACCGACGAGCTGCCGCTGGCCGCGGCCCACCCGCGCAAGGTCGCCCAGTTGGCGGGCGACCTCGGCGTCACGTCATCGGTCGGGCGCCTGCAGAAGGCGCTCGACGACCTCGACTAGCGGGGCCGGCCGACCTCGTAAGTGCCGTCGTCGTCCTGGAACGTCACGGTGACCTCGCGCTTGGTGCCGTCGATGCTGACCTCGCAGTCGAACGTCGCACCCTTGCGCACCTCGGGGCTCTCGCCGTTGTTGCACGTCACGTCCTGGACGTTCTTGGCGCCGTAGCCGTTGGACTCGTCGGTGAGGATCTGCTGCACGCCGGTCTGGGCGGCGTCGACGTCGAGTTTGGTGGTGACGAAGAAGCCCGGCTTCCAGAAACCCAGGATGCCGACCACGAGCAGCAGGACGACCACCAGCGCGCCCACGACGCCACCGATGACCTTCAGCGAGCGCTTCGAGTGGTCCTGCGCGCCGGGCTGACCGTAGCCGTACTGGCCGGGCTGGCCGTACTGAGGCTGCTGACCGAACTGGCCGGTCTGCCCGTACTGCGGCTGACCGTACTGCGCGGTCTGCCCGTACTGGGGCTGCTCGCCGTATTGCGGCTGACCGTACTGAGGCTGCTGGCCGTACTGCGGCTGGCCGGGCTGCCCGTACTGCGGCTGCTGCCCGTACTGCTGCTCGGTGGTGGGGTACGGCTGGTAGGCCGGCTGCTGATGCGTCGGCTGCTGGTACTGCGGATACTGCTGCGGCGTGTACGCCGGCGGCTGCTGTTGCTGCCACGCCGGGGTCTCGCCGGTCGGCGGCTGGTCGCCCCCGCCGGTGCCGGGCGACTGCCACTGGGTGTTCGACGGGTCGCCGGCCGGCTGATCCTTGGCCGCGTCCGGCTGCTGACCGGCCCACGGCTGCGAGGGATCAGAACCTTGCGGTCCGCTCATCGTGTCTCCTTGGTCGTCGGTCCGTTCGCTGGCAACACACTACCCCGCATCAACTGCCACGACGCCGCGTCGAATGTCGTTGATCGCGCGTTTCGCAACACCGCGCAGGGCGGGGTTCGGGGCGGCGTTGCGGACCTGGTCGAGCAGGTCGAGCACCTGGCGGCACCAGCGCACGAAATCGCCTGCGGACAGCGGGGACCCGCTCCCCGTGACGTCGCTGGCGGCCAGCGCGGTGGTGAGGTCGCCGGTGGTCGCCCAGCGGTAGACGGCGGTGACGAACCCCTCGTCGGGTTCGCGGCCGGGGGCGATGCGGTGGCGGTTCTCGTCGGCGCGTAATTCGGCCGACAGCCGGCGGGTCTGGTTGAGCGCGCGGCGCACCTTCCCGGTCGGCGCCTCCGAACCCGCTGGCGCGCCCGGCGTGTCGCCGCGCGACTCGTAGAGCACCGACGACAGGACCGCCGCCAACTCGGCCGGTTCCAACCCCTCCCAGATCCGCCCGCGCAGACATTCGGCCACCAGAAGGTCGCTCTCGCTGTAGATCCGGGCCAGCAGCCGGCCGTCGTCGGTCACCTCGGGGTCGTCGCCGGTGGTGTCGATGAAGCCGCGTTCGCCGAGCAGCACCACGATGCGGTCGAAGGTGCGGGCCAGCGAATTGGTCGCGGCCGCCACCTTCTGCCGGATCTGGGCGTTGTCGCGTTCGATGCGCAAATATCGCTCGGCCAGGCGGGCGTGGTCCTCGCGGTCGGGCAGCTGGTGGGCGGGGTGGCGGCGCATCTTCTCGCGCAGCGCCGTCAGCTCCGGGTCGAAATCCTGCTCGGCGGGGGCGCCGCCGCGGCGGGGGCGACCCGACGGCGGGACGATGCCTTCGGCGGCCGACCGCAGCGCCGAGGCCAGGTCGCGGCGCACACGCGGGTTGCGGTGTTCGATGCGTTTGGGCAGCGCCATGGTGCCGACGCGCGGAGTCGCGGCGGGATAGTCGGCCGACGAGATGCGACCGGCCCAGCGGTGTTCGGTCAGCACCAGCGGGCGTGGGTCGTCGCTGTCGCGGGCGGATTCGAGGACGACGGCCAGCCCGCCGCGCCGCCCGTGGGTGATGGTGATGATGTCGCCGCGGCGCAGGGCGCTCAGCGCGTCGTTGGCGGCGACCCGGCGCTGCAACCGCGACGCGCGCGACTGGGCGCGTTCGCGTTCGGCGATCTTGGCGCGCAGCCGCACGTAGTCGAGGATCGGCGCCTCGGGGCCGCCGAGTTCGGCGGCGATCTCATCGAGCACGCGTTCACCGCGTTCCACCCCGCGGCGCAACCCGACCACCGACCGGTCGGCCTGGTACTGCGCGAACGACTGCTCGAGCAGTTGGCGCGCCTGCGCGGGACCCATCTGCTGCACCAGGTTGATGGTCATGTTGTAGGACGGCGCGAACGAGCTGCGCAGCGGGAATGTGCGGGTGGACGCCAACCCGGCGACCTCGGCGGGTTCGACCTCGGTGCCCCACAGCACCACCGCGTGACCTTCGACGTCGATGCCGCGGCGGCCGGCCCGCCCGGTCAGCTGGGTGTACTCCCCCGGCGTGAGCGGCATGTGCTGCTCGCCGTTGAACTTCACCAAGCGTTCGAGGACGACGGTGCGGGCGGGCATGTTGATGCCCAGCGCCAGGGTCTCGGTGGCGAAGACGGCCTTGACCAGCCCGGCGGTGAACAGCTCCTCGACGGTGTGCCGAAACACCGGAAGCATGCCCGCGTGGTGGGCGGCCAGGCCGCGCAGCAACCCTTCGCGCCACTCGTGGTAGTCGAGCACGATCAGGTCGTCCTCGGCGAGGTCGGCGCAGCGCCGGTCGACCACCTCGGCGATGCGTTTGCGTTCCTCCTCGGAGGTCAGCCGCAGCGGGGAGCGCAGGCACTGTTTGACCGCGGCGTCGCAGCCGGCGCGGGAGAACACGAACGTGATCGCCGGCAGCAGTCCTTCGCGGTCCAGCGCGGCGATGACATCGGGCCGGGCCGGTGGGCGGTACATGGTGGGGCGGCCGCGGTGGCCGCCGCGACCCTTGCCGCGAGGCTGCCAGTCGGCCATCCGGTCGGCTTCCCGGCGGTGGGCGATGTGGCGCAGCAGTTCGGGGTCGACGATCAGTTCGCGGCCGCTGCGGTCGGCGTTGTGCGCGCGGTAGTCGAACAGGTCGAACAGCCGCTTGCCGACCAGCACGTGCTGCCACAGCGGCACCGGACGGTGCTCGTCGACCACCACGGTGGTGTCGCCGCGCACGGTCTGGATCCAGCCGCCGAACTCCTCTGCGTTGCTGACCGTCGCCGACAGGCTGACCAGCCGCACCTCGTCGGGCAGGTGCAGGATCACCTCTTCCCACACCGCGCCACGCATCCGGTCGGCCAGGAAGTGCACCTCGTCCATCACGACGTACGACAATCCCTGCAGCGCAGGCGAGTTGGCATACAGCATGTTGCGCAGCACTTCGGTGGTCATCACGACGATGTCGGCGTCACCGTTGATGGACTGGTCGCCGGTGAGCAGGCCGATCTTCTCGGCGCCGTAGCGGCGCACCAGATCGCTGTGCTTCTGATTGCTCAGCGCCTTGATCGGGGTGGTGTAGAAGCACTTGCCGCCGGCGGCCAGCGCGAGGTGGACGGCGAACTCGCCGACGACGGTCTTGCCGGCGCCGGTCGGCGCGCACACCAGCACGCCGTGGCCGGATTCGAGTGCCTGACAGGCGCGGATCTGGAACGGGTCGAGCGTGAAGGGCAGCGCGGCGGTGAAGGCGGCGAGCTGGGTGTCAGGTGGATTCGTCATGGACGTTGACGCGCGACGGGGTCGGCACGGCGCTGGGGGCCTCGATCGGTTCGGCGGTGCCGATCGGAGCGGCCTCGTCGTCGGGCACGGCGACGGCCGCTTCGCGCTTGGCCTTGCGCTTGTCGTGGATGCGGCCGACCTGGATGGCGATCTCGAGCAGGATGGTCAGCGCGCAGGCCAGCGCCAGCATCGAGAACGGGTCCGAGCCGGGCGTGAACAGGGCGGCGAACACGAACATCGCGAAGATCAGCCCGCGCCGCCACGCCTTGAGCTTCTCGTAGGGCAGCATCCCGATGAAGTTGAGCATGACGATCAGCAGCGGGAACTCGAAGCTGAACCCGAACACCAGCAGCAGGTTGATCAGGAAGCCGAAGTACTGGTCGCCGGACAGGGCGGTGACCTGGACGTCGCTGCCGACGGTGAGCAGGAAGCTCAACGCGGTCGACAGCACCACGTAGGCCAGCACCGCACCGGCGATGAACAGGATCGAGCCGATGGCGACGAACACCGCGGCGAACCGGCGTTCGTTCTTGTACAGGCCGGGGGTGATGAACGCCCACAGCTGATAGAGCCACACCGGGCAGGCCAGCACGATGCCCGCCATCAGCGAGACCTTCAGGCGCAGCATGAACTGGTCGAATGGCGCGGTCGCGAGCAGTCGGCACTCGCCGTCGGGGGTGATGTCGGCGCGGGCGGACGCCGGCAGCGCACAGTACGGGCCGCGCAGCCAGTCACCGAGGCTCGGAAAGCCGAAGACGCCGTGGCTGTACCACCAGAAACCGAAGATGGTCGTGAGCACCACCGCGGCGGCGGCCACCAGGAGCCGGTTGCGCAGTTCATGCAGGTGTTCGACCAACGACATGGTGCCGTCGGGGTTCACCTGGGCGCGACGCTGCCGCGGGTTGAGCCGCTTGATGATTCCGGGGATTTGCACGTGTATTGCCTAGAGGCCGCCGGCGAGTGCGGCCTGACGACGCGGCGTCACGCCGCGCGGGACGGAGTGGTCAGGCCGACCGCTTGTCCGACGTCTTGTCGGCAGTGGTGGCCGGATCGGCGACGTCGACTCGCTCGGAGGCGATCGGCGTGGCCGGCGGGGTGTCGGACTTGCCCTCCGCCTGCATCTCCTTGATCTCGGACTTGAAGATCCGCATCGACTTGCCCAGCGAGCGCGCCGCATCCGGCAGTTTCTTGGCGCCGAACAGCAGCACGAACACCGCGATGACGATTACCCAATGCCAGGGTTGCAGACCGCCCATGTGCACCTCCTCGAAGTCGCCGCCGAGTCTACCCGCCGGTGCCGCTCCGGGCGTAGGCGAGCAGGGCCGCGGCGGCGGATTCGCGGACCTTGTCGGCGAGCGCCTGCGGTTCGAGCACCCGCACCGCCGAACCGAAGCCGAGGACGAAGCGGGCCATCCAGGCGTCGGAGGCGTAGGTCATGGCCGCTTCGCAGGCGCCGTCGGGCAGTTCGCGCACCACGCGCAGGGGGTAATAGTCGAACATCCAGGACGCCGACGGGTCGATCAGCAGGGTCGCCGACGGCAGAGCCGGGTCGGCGTCGAACAGCGAGGTGTCCGGACCCGCCTCGACCGCCGGCGGCGGGGGTGCCGCGGGTTCGTCGAGCACGCGGGCGTCGACGATGCGGTCGAAGCGGAACAGGCGCACGCCTTCGGCCGAACGACACCACGCCTCGAGGTAGCTGTGGTCGGCGACCAGCACGACCCGGATGGGGTCGACCGTCCGGCTGGTCAGCACGTCGTGGGAGGCCGAGTAGTACTCGATGGTCAAGGCGCGGGCGTTGCGCACGGCCGTGCGCACGGCCGCGGCGGCCTCGCTCTCGACCGGGGCGGGTTCCTCGACGGCGGTGACGGCGTCGCTGATGTCGTGGCCGGCGGCGCCGGCGGCCTGCTCGATCTTGGCGATGGCGCTGCGGGCGGCCTCGGGGTCGACCATGCCGGGCACGTCGACCAGGGCCCGCAGCGCGACCAGGACGCCGGTGGCCTCGGGCGAGGTGAGGCGCAGCGGATGGTCGATGCCCGCGGAGAACGTGACCTCGATGGTGTCGCCGGAGAATTCGAAGTCGATGAGGTCGCCGGGGCCGTAGCCGGGCAGGCCGCACATCCACAGCTGGTCGAGGTCGGTCCGGAGCTGGTCGACGCTGACGCCGAGGTCGGAGGCCGCCTCGGTGTAGGTGATCCGCGGGTTGGCCTGGAAGTACGGAACCATGTTGAGCAGCCGGACCAGGCGGGTGGAGACGGCGCTCATGCGGTCACCTCCGCCTGCGCGGTGAGGCGGGCGATGACGTCGTCGCGCAGCGACTCGGGCTCCAGCGCGATGGCGTCGGCGCCGTAGCTGGCGACCTCGCGGGCCAGCCGGTCGAACATGCCGATTTCTACGGTGACGACGTCGCCGGCGCGGCCGCCGAGGGTCATGGGGCCTTCGACGACGGCCTGGCGGCGCAGCGCGGTGGCGCGGCCCTCGGCGACCCAGACGCGGGCCTGGGTACCGGTGGGCCATTCGGCGACGGCGCGGTGCACCAGGTCTTTGAGGTCGACGTCCTCGGGTTTGCGGACGGCGCCCGGGGGGCCGATGACAGTGACGTCGTCGGCGATGCGGGACAGCCGGAATGTGCGGGGCGCGGCGCGGTCGCGGTCGTGGCCGACGAGGTACCAGCGGCCGCGGTGGGTGACGACGCCCCACGGTTCGACGGTGCGGGTCTTGTAGGGGTCGGTGCGGGATTGGCGGTGGCCGAACTGGACGGCCTGGCCGGCGTCGATGGCGTCGAGCAGGGTGCGCAGCGTCGCCTCGGAGCCGCGGACGCCGGGCAGGGTCGCCGTGGAGATGGCGACGCTGTCACCGGCGTCGACGTCGACGCCGGCGGCGCGGAGTTTGAGCAGGGCACCCTGCGTGGCGGTGATGAGTTCGGGCGACTCCCACAGCTGGGTGGCGACAGCGACGGCGGCGGCCTCGTCGGCGGTGAGCTCGACGGCGGGCAGCGCGTAGGCGTCGCGGTTGATGCGGTAGCCCTCGGTGGGGTCGAACTGGGAGACGCGGCCGGTTTCCAGCGGGATGCCGAGGTCGCGCAGTTCGTTCTTGTCGCGCTCGAACATGCGGGAGAAGGCCTCGTCGCTGGGACTGTCGGCGTAGCCGGCGACGACCTGGCGGATGCGGTCGGCGGTGATGAAGGTGCGCGTCGACAGCAGTGCGATGACCAGGTTCATCAGCCGTTCGACTTTGGAGGTGGCCACTCCTACGAGCTTAAGGCGTCGGAGGTGTGGGGCGACGCTTCTGTGGGTGCGGCGTGGTCTTCGAAGTTCAGCCAGCGAGCCGGGAGTCCCGCCGTCGGGCCGCTATCAAGGTCAGTGCGACGCGTTCGACATTGCCGGTTGCCATAGTCCCCGGTCGGGTCGGATTCGTGACACCGACGTCATCGGGTCTGGGAGATACTGAGCAAATGGGGTTGCGGGGGTGGGTGGCGCGGCAGTGAGTGCAGTCGGCGGCTTCTATGCGAACTGGAACAACGCGCGGCAGACATTCGGCCAGGGCAGCCCGCAGTCGGGCGCGGACTTCGACAACAGTTCGCAGCTCACCGGGCTCGGCACCGGGCTGTCGTCGGCGGCGCCGGGCTCGAAGTGGTCCGGGGCGGCCGCGTCGAATTACGACAAGGCCAACACCGACCACCAAGCCGTCTTCACCCAGCTCGCCCAGCTCGACCAGAAGATCGCCCAGCAGGTCGACAACTCCGCTCAGGTGGTGGCGACCGGCCGGCAGAATCTCAACAGCGTCAAGCGATGGGTGACCGACGCAGTCAACAGCCTCCCGCCCGGCAAGCAGCGGCACCAGATGGAGCTGCAGATCGCCAAAGCCGGACTTGGGCGGCTCACCGAAGTTGTCGAGCAGACCAACAAGCAGTCCAACACCATCGGTCAGAACATCGGCGCCATCACCTCGGAATACGACTCGCTCAAGGAGACCATCCGATTCGCCGGCGACATCAAGGAGGACAAAGGCGACGGCGAAGCAGAAGCGCTGGGCAACGAAGACGAGAAGAAAGAAGAAGGGGAGTTCCAAGAGCGCGCTAAGCAGGATGTTCAAGACGCCTTATCTGGCGATGCGCAGGCCGCTGGTCGTGTTGACGCGGTGCTCGACTCCATTTGGCCGGGTCAGCCGCTGAGCCCCGAGCAGGGCTCGTACCTCAGTCAGATGCAGGCCCAGCAACACGGCATGAGCGTGGATCGCCTCCGCGAAGTCGAGCAACGACTGGGCGACCACAAGGACATCATCGGCGACTCGTGGCAGTTGGTGAGCGACCCGGACGTCACCTTCCCCAAGACTGAGACGGAGGTAGGCGCCCTAGACGACCCCAGCGTGCCGGTTAAGGGCGGATTTGACCAGCTACCGAAAGATGTTCGTGACACCTTAGAAGCGCCCGGCTCGGCTGGCGCGCCAAGGCTTGAGCAGATCGCAGCGATCGTGAAAGACGGCGACGACCGCTTCCAAACAAGCACCGAGATTGATCGCGGGTTGCTGCGAAAAACCGCGGACATCATGGAGTCTCCCGGCTGGCAACAGAGCGCTGAGGAGGCCACCCTCCCTGACGACCGGCGCCCTCAGGTGCTCGACCCACTGGTGTCGAATGTCTTCGACGCGGTGGCACCAGACCACCAAGCTATTCACAGTGCGATTGCTGGCGGAAGCTCGGGTATTGAAGGCGTTGATCCCGACGAATTCATGGAAGGCATCACTCACCGCGCATGGATAGACAACGGGGAGGCGGCGGGGAACCTGTTCGAGTGGACTGCGAGCACTACTGGCCCCGACGGACAGATCGCCGCGGAGACAGCGCAAAAGTATGCGACCTACCTCGCGAATCACGGTCCGGAGCTTCTTAATCTCCCCGGCAACCAGCAGATCGGTGAACTCAATCCTGAGCTCGTGAAGTCGTTCGCAACAGGCTTGCAACCGTACCAACTCGCCATGGTCGGGGAAGGCGTCGAGCCTCACGGCTTCCAGCCACTCGAAGATCTCGGCAGCGATATGCAAGTGACCAAGCAGCTTTTCTCCGTGATCGATTCGAATGAGGACGCCGCAAGAGAGTTCAATAAGGCGGCCTACAGCCACGTCCTCGGTCTGCAGCACTCCTTCGGAGATCTCGCCGCGGAGAACCCCGACCTGCGCACGACCGACAGTCGATTGGACGACCTCAGTAGTTCGGCCCGATTGTTGGGCGCGATCAACGGCGGCCAACACCTCGAATTAGCGTCGAGCATTCAAAACGGTCGTATGAACGCGGAACAGGCCTTCTCAGCGGCAGAAGCCTCGTACAACTGGAAGAAAGAGATAATCGATCAGGTGGCGTCTTACGCACCCGGCGGAGACTTGATCACCGGCCAGGCGGACAACATCCTTCTGGGACCCCCGCCCGAGAGGACGGACTTCAAGATTGATCCTCAAGCCGGTTACGTAACCGATATCGGCCTGAGCGCCACGCAACAGGACGCGCAGCACAGCGCCACGAACGTGCAGTACGAGGTAGCAAGCCGATTCGCTGATCCGAATTCCGGCTACATCGACCCGCGGTTCTTCGACGAGAGAACGGGCGCGCTGAAGCCCCCTAACACGATCAGCCCCGCTGACTGGAGCGCCTATGACACACAACTCGCCAACTATCTGGCGACCACCCATCCGGAGTTGAACGCATCAGTCACCAACTATCGCACCACATATCTGATGCTTCATGGGCTCCCTTCGATCCCTCAGATTCAACCGGGCGGATAAGCAGATGAGCCGGTCATCGATAATCCGGGGCGCTCGGATCCTGCTCGCCTTTATGGCGTCGCTAATCCTCGTTACTTCCTGCGCACCTGAGCTGCCGGCGCTACCGGCGGGGGACGACCCAGCGGCGGTGGCGGAAGTCGTTACCGGAGAAGACGGCGCCTCGTTCCTCGAGCGGACTTGCAGCTACGAATGGCCTGAGGACGGCGCTGAACCAGCAGGTCTGTTCACGTGGATTCGTCCCGCCGTCGACGGTGCGGATCAGCCTTCCGCGCAAGCGGCCGGAAAGATCGCACATTCGGTGGCTGAGTTCTTCGCGGAGCATCCGGATGCAACGCGTGACTGCGAAGGTCGCAACCCGGCTCTGTTCGAGTCGCTCGCTGCTGCACTCATTTCCTACCAAGGAGCCATGGTCGGAGATCCCGCGGGCACAACGGGTTTCGCACCGCTGGATGCGCCCGACAGTGACATGCCGCGAACCGCCTCATTGTTCTCGACGATGAACTCGGCAGGTCCGGCAGGCCAAGGCTTCGTCGCCGAAGCACGGCAGCGCGTTGACCGTTACGAAGAAGCCTTCGCAGATCAGGCCGCAGCCGACCCCGCAGCTCCCATCACCGGCTCCGTGCGCGGCGAAACGAAATTCGCCGGCCGCCTGCTGGGATTGATCGCTCGAGTAGAGCAAGACGGTGAGGGCGGCCGTGTCTCGCTATCAGGCCCGAAGAGTCAGCTGGAATACGCGGTCGTGTCCCGGATGGTCCGCGGCAGTGATCCTCGGATCAGCGCCCAGTTCTTCGATCCACAAGGAACGCTGATCTCGCCCGGACGCGTCGACAACGCGCAGTCGAGTCTGTATGCAGCCCAACTCTCCAATTTCCTGTCGGCTTATCCAGCCGTCAGTGCAGCGATCGCCGACTTCAATGACAATTATCAACGAATCGCTAATGCGTGAACCGCTGCAATTGACCGTCACACCAGTGCGCGACACATTGCGTCTGCAGGATGGCCATACAGACTCGGGACCTTCCTACGAGCGCTGATCCTCCCGCTTGGCTCCTTCAAGCAGACAGACGGACGCCCGCTTGCCTAGGTGGACGGCCGGACACGCTGCGTTAGAGGCTAGTGCTTTACCGCAATAGCGTCGCCGCACATGACGCTGACGTGCTGCCAGTAGACCCAGTCGGCGATAGCGGCGCGCTGTAGTTCCGCGTCGGTCGCCGTCTGCGCCCGGTGCACCGCCAGCACTTGGGCGTGGTCAGCGAAAATAACCATGGCCGCGAGATGCGCGCCGCCCCGATCAGGTGCCGTACTCATCATCGGCTTCATCACGTCGAACCACAGCGACATCGACTTGTCTTCAGGAGCATTGGCATCGACCGGCGCAGGCGGAAGCAGATCACCAAGCGATGCGTCGCTGACCGAGTTCAGCTGTTTCACCGCGTTCGGGGCGACGATCTCAAGCCTCGAGCGGCCGGCGATGTCACCCTTCTCCGGAATGTCGTCGGGCTGCAGGATGACCCGCGCAGCGCCCGGGTCGAACCCGTCGAACTGGTCGGCGGTCGCCACCACCGCACGCAGCGCCGTGTCGTGATGCTGTGCCCAGCCATGTAAGGCCAGCATCGGGAACGTCGCCCACTTCGCCCGCTCCTCCAGGGGAATCGACTCATCAGCGCTGACCATCTTCACCTGCTCGGGCAGCTTCACCCCGTCCGGGATGTAGCCAATGCCGTAGCTGTTCGCGACAAGGAGCGTCCCCTCCTTCGTCACGCCGGTCAGCCAGAAGAACCCGAAATCTATCGAGCGATACGCGTTCAACGCGGCACCGATCCGGCGAGCAACCTGCACCGGATCACCGCTGGACTGACGTCGCATCGAACCGGCAATGGCATCCCGTTCCGCCCGCGCGGCCGATACCGGCACCGGCGCGGGTGCACCGGCAACAGACGCGGCGTTCGGTGCGGCAGGCGCCACGGGCGGTGGCATCGCCGAAGCCGGCGCGACCGGTGCGGCCGGTGACGGCGTCGGAGGCGGCCCCAATGGCATGCCCGGCGGCATGGCCGGAGCACCACCTGACATGGGAGGACCGGCGGGAGTTGCCGACGGCGGTGTCGACGGCGGCGTGACCGGTGTGCTCGCTGCACTGGTACTCACTGGAGCGGATGCCGTTGTGGCTGCCGTGTCGACCGGCGGAGGGGCGACGGGCGCCGGCACCGCCGCAGCGGCCGGCTGAATCGCTGGCCCGATGTTCGAAAGTGCCTCGGCGGTAGCTTGAATGGGCGGCGGTGTGCCATAGCCGCTTGAAGGGCCGCCTGCGGCGCTGGCCTGCGATGGGTCGAAACCAGTATCCACGGCCGAGCCGTCGCCTCCAGAGGCTGGACTGTCACCGAACAACCCGTCCAACGAGCTCCCCCCAGATGAGGCACCCCCTCCGGAGCTGAGGCCTCCTGCTGAGATCCCTGCACTGCCCATGGTGGGAGCGCTCGTGGAGCCGCTTGCTAGCGGCGACGTAGGCGCACTCGGGGCGTTACCTGCGGTTGTCGACGGCACACTGGGCACAGTCGGTGCTTGCGGCCGTGGAGCGCCGCCGCCTCCGCCGGTCGGGGCAGGGTAAGCCGGACCTGCGACCGGCGCTCCAACTTGCTGCACATCGGTCGGTTTCGGCACAAAACTCGGCGGAGGAGGCGCTACCTCTGGTACGGGGGCCGGCACAGGGGCTTCCGGTGGGGCGATATCCATCGGCTTATGCGAAGCGGGTGTAGCCGTTGGCGCTTGGACCGGCGATGGGCCCGAGGTCGGCGACGACACTTTT
Source organism: Mycobacterium sp. PS03-16 (assembly GCF_004570325.1). Classification (GTDB taxonomy): domain Bacteria; phylum Actinomycetota; class Actinomycetes; order Mycobacteriales; family Mycobacteriaceae; genus Mycobacterium. The sequence continues at coordinate 188,357 of NZ_SPQO01000007.1, forward strand.
GTCATGTCCAGCGGCTTGGCAGTGAACGTTGCCAGCGGATTGCCGTCACCGGGGGCGTCGCCATTGTTCTCCGAGCTTTTGATTTCCGTCTCATCAAAGGGCACCTTTGGCGAAGTCGGTTTCCCGCCGAAGCGCTCAGCAAGGCCATTTACGGCGTTGAGATTCTCGAGGTATCTGCCATTTACAAACGATCTGACAGCGGCTGTCGCGTCGAGGTTCTTGGCGGCCGCCTCGCTTTCGAGCCGAGATATCTGATCTTGAGCTGCCTGTACATTCTCGGCAATGCCATCTTTGAGCGACGAGATTCCGTTCGCAGCATCTGCGCACCAAGTGACCGCATCTCGGAGTCGCTGATCATATGACCGCATCGATTGGGCATGCTCGTTAACTTCAGCAGCGGCTTTGATCGAAGCATTCCCGTTCCATACGAAGGGGCCATTAAAGATCGCGGCGCTATGGTTCGCGAATGTATCCCGGGCGCCTTCCAAGCTTGATCGGATCTGCTCCAAGGTGTTGGCGCGCTCGGTGAAGACGCTTTCGTCAACCTCCGGCCAGGCACCGGAACCTGTCATCTCACCCGCGTACGGCCCTATGGGCTTCGGCTTGCCTGCGCCTCCGCCTATCACTCAGACGCCTGACACGCGGAGAGTAAGAAATTCACAAGGTAGGTGGCCGCCGAAGAAACGAAATTGTCGGCGCTGGAGTAGTTGGGAAGTCCTGCAGCGTACGCTGCGCGATAACGGGATGCTAGATAGGCCATATCTTCAAATGTTGCGTTCCCACTTCTTCCCCCCAACTCTTGCAGCCTTTGGGCACTTGCCCGCATCACGGGTACAGTGTCTTCAATCGTTTTGCGCTGCTCCGGAGACCATTGCGCGGCCGAGAGGTTTGAGTCGATCGCTTGCCACCCTACGACCTTCGACGAGAAAGCCTCAGCCTCGACTTCCCACGCAGCGCAAACTCCGATAGGAGACTCAAGGAAAATCTCGCGGTCAGCAGCTTCACTAGGAGGCCGTGCGACTTCGGTAGGCGTCGGAGACGGCTCGACTAACGGGGCCAGCGCTTCCGCGGAATTAAAATCAATTGCGGAACAGATCATAGCCAGAGCCGAGGAAAGACTATCTACTACTACAGCGAGTTTTCCGTCGGTCGGTACGTAATCGGGGAGACGCGTTGTGAAGTCCTCGGCGTAGGCGATAAATTGTTCGTAGAGCTCGCGCATCACTCGATGCGGTGTCGCCTTCGTCAGGTTGACCGCTGCATCCGCAGCCGTCGCCATCGATTCGCCAACAACTTCGTACATCTGCCGCTGTTCGACATTCCAACCAGCCGCCGGCACTGAATCGTCTCGTTCCGCCCAACCTGCCGCGGCTGCCGAATCGCTGTATGACCGGCTGATCCGTCCCCACGCATCACACGTCGGATCTTCCGTAATGATGTTGACCGGCCCCGTGTCATCCGCGCTTGCGTACTCCGACGCCTGATCGTCGCCCGGCCCCGCCGGCGAATTGCCATCCGGATCCGGCCGCGTCACCAAGACAGTGATGGTCACCGCCAGCGCGACGGCCAGCAACACCACCAGCCCGCCGAGGATCCACTTGCCCTTACCGCCCTTGCCCGGCGGCGGGCCGGACGGCGGACCACCCCACTGCGGTTGCTGCGGCGGCGGCCCCCACGGCGGCGGACCCCCGAACTGCCCACTGGCATCACCCGCCGGCGGCTGCCCACCCCACGACGGCTGCGCTCCCCACTGCGGCTGCCCACCATGCGGTGGCTGACCGCCATACGGAGGCTGTCCGCCGTACGGGTTGGGAGGGGGAGGCATCGTCATAAGCGCACCTTTGCGTCAGGAACAGTCACTGTCACAACAGAATCGACGGGTCGGCCTCTGCGGGTCGCGTCGGCGCCGGCTTCGGCGGAACGGGCACAGCTTCGGGCGCCTGCTCCACCGGCGGTGTCTCCGGCGCGGCATGTCGCGGCACATACTCGGGTGCTCGCTCGCCGCCGCCATCCCCGGCCGCGGCGCCCTCCGGCGCCCGCTCCGGCTCCGGCCGTTCGGACCGCTCGTCAGGACGCTCGCGGTCCTCGAGCTCCTCGCGCCGATCCTTGTCGTCCTTGCCGCCCATCTCGCTCCGCTGACCCGTCATCTGCCCGATCTGCTGCATTCCGCCCTGGAGACCCTGCATCATCTGCTGCGGAATCGACGCCGCCATCCCGGCGAGCTGCATCGGGATCTGCGCGGCCTGCTGCGCCATCTGGAGCGGCATGCCCAACATCTGACCCATCTGGCCCATGGCATCCGCACCACCCGCCGCCGGCGCCGCACCGCCGCCCGCCCCGGCAGCTCCCTCGGCACCGGACGCGCCACCGGAAACCCCGGCACCGGGCGCTCCCGCCCCGTCCAGCTCGTCGAGCGCCTTGCGGATCCGGTCGGCGATCTCCTGATCGGTCTGCTCGTACATCCCGGCGGCCCTGATGATGTTCTCCGCCGTCGCCAGCGCTTCGGCCTTGGTCTTGGGCATGCCCTCGATCAGGGGCTGCTCGATCTCGTTGGTCCGCGCATTGAGTGCCAGCGACAACGCATCGGTGCCCGACGTCACCAGAGGCTGCAGCGGCTCGGGAATCGCCCGCGCGCCCTCGGCCAGACCATTGCCCCCGTTAGCCAGCTCGCCGGTGTTCACCCTCAGCTCGGTCATCGACGCCCCCCCATCACCAAGCGCGCGAAGCCTCATCTCCGGAACACCCAGCAAGTGTGCCGCAGACAAGATCGAACCCCCACCCGCTTCAAGACACGTATCGGCCAACCGTCAACGAATACTCCAGCAAATGCTACCTGAGCACGGTCCACCCACACTGCACCAAATGTGCAGCCGATCCGGAAGGGCTACATGCTGGCGATGAGCCGCTTGACCCGCTCGTCGACCGACCGGAACGGGTCCTTGCACAGCACCGTGCGCTGCGCCTGATCGTTGAGCTTGAGGTGCACCCAGTCGACCGTGAAGTCGCGCCCGGCCTCCTGGGCGGCGCTGATGAACTCCCCGCGCAGCTTGGCCCGGGTGGTCTGCGGCGGCGTGTTGACCGCGGCCTCGATCTCCTCGTCGGTGGTGATCCGCGCGGCGAGGCCCTTGCGCTGCAGCAGGTCGAACACCCCGCGGCCACGCTTGATGTCGTGGTACGCCAGGTCGAGCTGGCTGATCTTCGGGTCGGACAGCTCCATGTCGTAGCGGTCCTGGTAGCGCTGGAAGAGCTTGCGCTTGATCACCCAGTCGATCTCGGTGTCGACCTTCGCGAAGTCTTGCGATTCCACCGCGTCGAGCTGGCGGCCCCACAGGTCCACCACCTGCTCGATCTGCGAGTTCGGCTCCCGCGTCTGCAGGTAGTCGACGGCGCGCGAGTAGTACTCGCGCTGGATGTCGAGCGCGCTGGCCTGCCGGCCGCCGGCCAGCCGCACCGGACGCCGCCCGGTCAGGTCGTGGCTGACCTCGCGGATCGCGCGGATCGGGTTGTCCAACGAGAAGTCGCGGAACGGCACCCCGGCCTCGATCATCTCCAGCACCAGCGACGCCGTGCCCACCTTGAGCATCGTGGTGGCCTCGCACATGTTGGAGTCGCCGACGATGACGTGCAGGCGGCGGTACTTCTCGGCGTCGGCGTGCGGTTCGTCGCGGGTGTTGATGATCGGGCGCGATCGCGTGGTCGCCGAGGACACGCCCTCCCAGATGTGTTCGGCGCGTTGGCTCAGGCAGAACGTCGCCGCTTTTGGCGTCTGCAGCACCTTGCCCGCGCCGCAGATCAGCTGGCGGGTGACCAGGAACGGCAGCAGGACGTCGGAGATCCGGGAGAACTCCCCCGCCCGCACGATCAGGTAGTTCTCGTGGCAGCCGTACGAGTTGCCCGCCGAGTCGGTGTTGTTCTTGAACAGGTAGATGTCGCCGCCGATGCCCTCGTCGGCGAGCCGCTGCTCGGCATCGATCAGCAGGTCTTCCAGGACCCGCTCACCGGCCCGGTCGTGGGTGACCAACTGGATCAGGTTGTCGCATTCGGCGGTGGCGTACTCGGGGTGCGAACCGACGTCGAGATACAGCCGCGCGCCGTTGCGCAGGAAGACGTTCGAACTGCGGCCCCACGACACCACGCGCCGGAACAGATAGCGGGCAACCTCGTCCGGACTGAGCCGGCGATGACCATGGAACGTGCAGGTCACGCCGAATTCGGTCTCGATGCCCATGATTCGTCGCTGCACGTCATCGAGCTTACGGGTTCGTCGCGGCGTACGGCGCGCAACGGGTGCGCCGGGCGTTGCGCCCATTGACACCGCGACGGGGCGGTGTCACGTCAGGCCGTATCGGGCTCGATCCATCCCAGCCGGCGACTGATCGCGTCGGCGGCGGCCGTGACACGCTTGGCCACGTCGCCGAACTTCTCTTCGCCCATGCGGTACGACGGGCCCGACACGCTCAGCGCCGCCACCACCTGTGAGCCCGCATCGCGCACCGGCGCGGCGACCGCGTTGAGCCCGACTTCCAGCTCCTCGGTGACGCTGGCCCAGCCGCGGTCCCGTACCGCCGCCAGTTCGGCCACCAGATCGTCGAGCGTGCCGATGGTGGCTGGGGTGAAGGACTGCAGCGGATCGCTCAGGCGGGTGCGCACCTCCGCGACGTCCAGGCCGGCCAGCAGCACTTTCCCGCTGGAAGTCGCGTGCGCCGGGCAGCTCTGGCCGACCCAGGTCCGCAGCGTGATCTCCCCCGGTCCGATCGCCTCGACGATGTTGACGATGCGGTTTTCGTCGAGGATCGCCACGTTGGCCGTCTCGCCGAGGTCCTCGGCGAGGTCGTCGCAGACGTCCTGGCTCAGCCGGCCGAGGTCAAGGTGCCCGCTGCTGGCGCGCGCCAGCCGAGCGATCGCGAATCCGAGCCGGTATTTGCCGCGCCCCGACACCTGTTCGACGTAGCCGCGGGACTCCAGCACCGCGATCAGCCGGGAGGCGGTCGATTTGTGCACGTCGAGCGCCGCGGCGATCTCCGTGACGCCGGCCTGCCCCGTCTGGGCCAGGATCTCCAGCACGACCAGTGCGCGGTCGACGGACTGCACCGCGGCGGCCGGCCTGTCATCTCCCTGTGGCATCGGCGTCAGCCTAAACGGGTGGGATCCCGGATTGGCGCACCCGCCGCTGCACAGCCGCGATCTCGCGCAGGCCGTCGTTGAGCAGGCTGCGGTGCAGCGGTGAGAGCTCCGACATCGTGATCACGTCGTTCGGGGTGTGGCCGGCGGTGAGTTGGTCGACCTGGTGGGTCATCCGCAGGCGCTGCAGCATGCGGAACACGTCGCACAGCGTGGTCGCGTCCTGCTCGCTGATCGCCCGCGCCTGCGCGGCCGCCGCCAGCCGGGCGGGCGTCGTCGCCGTCGTCAGCCCGGCGGCCAGCCCGCCCCAGCGGGCCAGGTTCACGATCGGCGATATCGCGTGGTTTTTGAGGTCGAAGGTACCGCCGCGGCGGGCCAGCACATCGCGCAGCGACCGGGTCCGCACCCGCCCGGACAGCGCGTCGAGAAGCTGCAGGCGCAGCGCGTCGGGATGCCGCTCACCGATGCGGCGGTAGGCGGCGGGCACGGTGTGCAGCGCGGCGTCGCCCCACACCACCCGGCCGTCGATCAGCAGCGACGACAGGATGAGCCCGCGGTCGCGCAGCGGATCGTCCAGCCAACCCTGCGCCGCGGCCGACCAGTCGGCGGCCGACCGGGAGAACGCCGGCGTGCTGGCGACCGCCCCGTTGCGGTCCGACGGCAGCCCGCACCCGTCGAGGATGGCGTGCACACGCCGGGCGATGTCGCGCAGCACCGCTGCACCCGAGTCGCTTTCGTGATGCCAGCTCAGCGCGCTGTCGACGTCGGACGACGGCATCGCCTCGCGGCGCGCCACACTGCCCAGCGTGAGCCAGGCGAATTCGTCGGCCGGGGCGCTGCCGGATTCGGCCAGCGCCACCTCGAGGGCGCGGCGCACCAGGCTGTCGACGATGACCGACAGGATCGCGCTGGTGGCCGACGCCTTGGTGCCGTTCCCGAACAGTTCGGCGGCGATGCCCTGCACCCGCTGCCCGACGCGCTGCAGGGCGCGCGCGTCCGCGGCGGCGCCGATCGCGCGGCGCAGCGTGAAGCTCTGACGCGCCGACGCGGCCAGCAGGTCGGCGTCCTCGAGCACGCCGACGACGATGCCGCGCCCGGTCAGCACCGGCATGTGCCGCACCCCGCGCTCGAGCATCTCCATCAGCACGGTCTCGGCGGTCAGGTCGGCGGTGACGGTGCGGGCCGGGGCGCTCATCACCCGGCCGATCTCGATGTCGACCGGCAGACCTTCGGCCACGACGCGGGCCCGCAGATCCCAGTCGGTGAAGATGCCCAGCGCCCCGTCAGGGCGGCGGATCAGCGCGTAGGACACCCGGCGTTCGGTCATCCGGACGACGGCGTCGCGCACCGTGGTCTGCGCGTCGACGATCAGGACGTCGCCGTGGACCAGCTCGCCGACGGGTTGACCGTCGGTGGTGGCCGCCAGCGTCGGCCGGTCGGCGGTGGTCGCCTGCCATGCTGACGACGCGAGGAACGCCAGTCCGGCGGGGCTGGCCAGCTGGGTGCGCACCAGCGCAGCCGGCAGCCGGAGCAGCGTGCTGGCGACCCCGGCGCGCGCCTCGAACGGCATCCCTCCGCCGATGAGCAGCGGCGTGTACCCGAAGATCCCGCCCGCGTTGACGGTGTCGATGACGGATCCGTCGGCGGACGCGTGCAGCGTCACCTGCCCGGTGACCACCATCCACACGTCATCCGGCACGCGGTGCGTGTAGTCCGCGACGACCGCACCGGGCCCGAACTCCTCGACCGTCGCCGCCTCCGCCAACCGGTCGAGGTCGTCGCCGGCCATCGACTGGAACGGCGTGTGCTCGGCCAGGAAGGCCCGGACGGCCACGCGTGATCAGACTCCCCGGATCAGGTCGGCGCATTTCTCGGCCATCGTCATGACCGTGATGTTCGGGTTCACCGCAGGCAGTTTCGGCATCGCCGACGCGTCGACCACCCGCAGTCCCGTCACTCCCTTGACCCGGAGCTGCGGGTCGAGTACGGCCATCGGATCGTCGGCCGCGCCCATCCGCGCGGTGGCCGCCGGGTGGTAGACGGTGTTGTGGCACTGGTGGATGTAGTCGAGCAGTTCGTCGTCGGTGGTGGCGTCGGGGCCGGGGGCGAGTTCGCGTGCCACCCAGTCGGCCAGCGGCGCCTGCTCGGCGATCCGGCGGGCCAGCCGCACCCCGGCGAGCATGATCCGCTCGTCGTAGCCGTCGGGGTCGGTGAAGTAGCGGGGGTCGACGCGGGCGCGGTCGCGGAAGTCGCGGGTGCGCAACCGCACGGTGCCGCGGCTGTGGCCCTGGGTGACGTTGGGCGTGAGGCAGAATCCGTTGTCGGTGGTCGGGTAGCCGCGCCGTAGCGTGTTCATGTCGAAGGGAACGCTGCCGTAGTGCATCATCAGGTCGGGTTGTGCGGCACCGTCATCCAGGGTGGTGAACAGCCCGATCTCCCACCACTGGGTCGACGTCGAGACCATCGGCCGCGACGCCTCCCAGAACACCAGGCCTTCGACGTGGTCATCGAGGTTCGCGCCGACTCCCGGCGAGTCGACGCGCACCGCGATGCCCATCTCCCGTAGGTGCGCGGTCGGCCCGATCCCCGACAGCATCAACAGCTTCGGGGTGTCGATCGCGCCCGCGCACACGATCACCTCGCGGCGGGCGGATACGGCGTCGTAGCCGGTGAGGTCGGGCCGCTGATAGCGCACCCCGGTGGCCTGCAACGCCTCGTCGAACAGGATCTCGGCGATCCAGCAGTCGGTGCGCACCTCGAGGTTTCGCCGGGTGCCCAGTATCGGGTGCAGGAACGCGTGCGACGTCGAGTTCCGCAGGCCGTCCTCGCCGGCGTTGATCTGGAACCAGCCCGCCCCGTTGCGGACCGTCTCGCCGCGGTTGAACGCGACGGTGGGGATGCCGACCGCCGCGGCCGCCTCGAGAACCGCAGTCCCGCAGGGATCTTCGGGCGGGACGTCGCGCAGGAGCACCGTTTTGGTCAACCGGTCGGTCAGCGGCAGGATCTCGGCGGCGCCCCAGCCGGCGGCGCCCATGGTGACCCACTCGTCGAGCGCCTCGGCCGGCGGATGGAACGCGATGCAGGAGTTGTGCGACGAACATCCGCCGAGGACACGGGCCCGCGCGTGCCGCATGAACGAGTTCCCGCGCTCCTGCGGTTCGATCGGGTAGTCCCAGTCGTATCCCGAGTCGAGCAGGTGCATCCACCGGTCGAGCACCAGGATGTTGTCGTCGCCCACATCCGTAGGCCCGGCCTCGATGAGGCAGACGGTGACGCCGGGGTTCTCCGACAACCGGGCGGCGAGCACGCATCCGGCGGTCCCACCCCCGGCGATGACGTAATCGAACGTGCCCGTGTCAGCCATCGAGGCGAGCCTCGGTTTTCGTTGTCGCGGCGTGGGACTCGAGGCAGCCGATGTGGTGGCGGCCCTTGACGGCGTACCAGATCAGTCCGGCGCCGAGGATGACGCCGATGTAGACGAATGCGCCCCAGGTGTTGTACCAGGGTTCGCCGTAGACCGCGGCGCGCGGCCACGCCAGGTTGAGCGCCATCCCGATGCCCCACACCACCGCGACGATGTTCACCGGCAGCCCCCAGCGGCCCATGGTGAAGTAGCCGCCCTCCTTCAGATCTTTCGGCGGCCACTGGCCCTGCAGGCGCTTCTTGAGCAGCGGCCCGGTGACCATCAGGTAGGCCAGGTAGATCATGATGATCGCGATCGAGGTGAGCACGGTGAAGATCTGGGTGTTGGCGATGTTGAGCACCAGGATGATCACCGCGATGATGCCGATGGTCACCGCGGGCACGATCGGGGTCTGGGTCTTCGGGTGCACCGTGGCGAGCTTCTCGCCGAACGGCAGCGCGTTGTCGCGGGCCATCGCGAACGTCAGCCGGATCGCGGCGGTGTGCACCGCCAGGCAGCACACGGTGACGGCGACGACGATGCAGGCGAGGAAGATCTTGCCCAGCGGCCCCCACATGACCTGTTCGACGATGTACTGCAGTCCGCCGGAGCTCTCACCGAGTTGCGGGTCCTGCAGATTCGGGGCGGCCATCACCGCGAACACCAGGATGGCGCCGCCGATCACGAACGAGGCGAGGATGGCTCGGGCGATGGCCTTGGGTGCGGTGCGCCGCGGTTCGACGGTCTCCTCCCCCAGCGAGCTCGCGGTGTCGAAGCCGTACATCACGTATCCGGACGCCAGCGAGGCGATGAGGAACGCCCCGAGGAAGCCCATGGACTCTTCGGCCCCGTATCCGTTGCTGGAGAAGAACACCTCGGGGGTGTTCTGGATGTTGATGGCGAGCAGGAACGCGATGAGCACAGCGGCGATCAGTTCGATGAACACCCCGCTGCTGTTGATCATCGCCATCAGCCGCACGCCGAGCGCGTTGACCAGCGTGGTGAACGCGATGAGCACCGTGCCGAGCAGTACCGCGTTGGCGGCGTAGTCGTATTCGCCGCTGCCGTCGCCGATGATCTGGAACCCGCTCCACAGCCGCGGCAGGTTCAGCTGGTAGGCCAGCGCCACCGCGGAGATCGTGACGATCGACGCGGTGAGCATCAGCCAGCCCGACGTCCAGCCGACCAGCCGGCTGGCCAGTTTCTTGCTCCAGTTGTAGACCGATCCCGCGACCGGGTACTTGGCGGCGAGCTCCATGAAGCACAGCGCCACGGCCATCTGACCGACGAACACGATCGGCCATGACCACAGGTAGGCCGGTCCCGCGGTGCCGTAGCCGAAGTAGAACAGCTGGAAGGTGCCGGTCAGGATCGAGATGTAGCTGACTCCTGCGGCGAAGCTGGCGAACTTGCCGATGCTGCGGTCGAGCGATTCCCGGTAGCCGAAATCGTCCAGACCGCTGTCGGCGTGCGGTTCCTTGATGACCATCTGTGTGTCCTCTCGGGGTTCAGCCCTTGAACCAGCCGGCGGCCTGCGGTGCGGTGTTGTGCCAGATGTGTTTGATCTCTTGGTATTCGGCGAGCCCGGTGGGTCCGAGTTCGCGTCCGTTACCCGACTTGCCGTAGCCACCCCACTCCGCCGCCGCGGTGTAGTAGCCGAAGTCGTTGAGCCATACGGTGCCGTGCCGCAATGCCCGCACCACCCGTTCGCCCCGCGCGGGGTCGGAGGTCCGCACCCCGGCCGCGAGACCGTATTCCGTGTCGTTGCCGAGCGCGACCGCCTCGGCCTCGTCGGTGAACCGCTCCACCGTCAGGATCGGGCCGAAGGTCTCCTCGGTGACGATCCGCATCGACCGGTCACACCGGTCGAAGATCGTGGGCAGGTAGTAGCTGCCGGTCGCCAGCGCCGGGTCGTCCGGCCGGGCCCCACCGCACACGAGCGTGGCGCCCTCCGAGAGGCCGAGCGCCACATAGCGCTCGACTTTCTCGCGGTGCTGTTCGGAGACCAGCGGCCCGGTCTCGCTCGCCGGGTCCATGCCGTCCCCGACGCGGATCTTGCCCGCCCGCGCGGCCAGCGCGGCGACGAAGTCGTCGCCGATCGACTCCTCGACGATCAGCCTGGTGCCCGCCGAACACACCTGCCCCGAGTGCAGGAAGACACCGGTGAGCACGTGGTCGACGGCGGTGTCGAACGCTTCCCCGTCGCCGATATCGGCGAACACCAGGTGGGGGTTCTTCCCGCCGAGTTCCAGCGCCACCTTGGTGACGTGCTTGGCCGCCGTCTCGGCGATGGTGCGTCCGGTGGCCACACCGCCGGTGAACGAGATGAAGTCGACCTCGGAGGTGTCGGTGAGCGCGGACCCGAGCGTGGCGCCGCTGCCCTGCACCAGGTTCACCACGCCCGCCGGAACACCGGCCTCCTCGATCAGGCGGGTGAACGCGATCGTGGTCAGCGGTGTGACCTCGCTGGGTTTGAGCACCATCGTGCAGCCGGCGGCCAGGGCCGGTGCCACCTTCCAGGACATCTGCAACAGGGGGTAGTTCCACGGCGCGATCAGCACACAGACGCCGATCGGTTCACGGACCACGCGGCTGACGATGGCGGGATCGCCGACGTCGACGAGTCTGTCGGACTGCACGGCCACCAGCCGCGCGTAGTAGCGGAACACCGAGGTGACGTCGTCGATGTCGATGCGGCTCTCGGTCAGGGTCTTACCGGTGTCCCGGGTCTCGAGCAGGGCAAGCCGTTCTTTGTCGCGGATCAGCAGGTCGGCGACGCGGTCGAGCAGCGCGGCACGGTCGGCGACCGGTGTGGCGGGCCAGGCGCCGTCGTCGAACGCGGCGCGGGCGGCGGCGACGGCGGCGCGGGCATCGTCGGGTGTCGCCTCGTCGACGGTGGCGGCGACGCTGCCGTCGGCGGGGTTGACGATGTCGCGGGTGCCGCGGTCGGACGCATGCCGCCATGACCCCCCGATGTAGAGGTCCGGTTCACCGTCCATGGGTCTAACCCCTTGCGCAGCCGTCCGACGTGCCGAGACGGGACACTACCCACTGATGGAACTCCGCGAGGTGATGTTCGGCAGGGACGAGAACACCGCCGTGCTGATACGCGCGCGAGGACATGGCCGGTTGCGTGCGTTCGCACGCCGCGAAGTCCTGCTGGTTGACCCGGTGGAACAGCTCCACCGAGTGCGATACGTCGTGCCCGGCGGCCACCACGTCCGGCGCGTAGAGCCAGTCGCATTCGACGACCGTGCGGTCGGGCGCCAGCGGATACATGCGGTGGAAGATGATGTGGTCGGGTACCAGGTTGACGAACACCGACGGCCGCACCGTGATCGCGAAGTAGCGCCGGTCCTGGTCGGCCATCAGCCCGGGCAGCCTGCCGAACCCGTCCGTCCCGTCGACGGTGAAACCCGCGACGTCCGCGGCGAATTCGGCGCCGTGACCGACGTAGGACTGGGCGGCCATCCCGCGCGCGAACTCCGGCAGCACGTCGACGAGTTCGGGATGGATCGACGCACAGTGGTAACACTCCATGAAGTTCTCGACGATGAGCTTCCAGTTCGCCGCTACGTCGTAGACCACGCGCCGGCCCAGCTGCAGCCCGTCGATTCCGTACCGGTCGACCGCCCCGTCGTCGCCGAGCCGCAGCGTCACCTCGCCGACGACGGTCTCCTCGAACGACGGCGGCAGGTCGGCCAGGCACACCCACGCGTAGCCGAGCCACTCGGTGAGCGCGACCGGCACCAGCCCGTACCGGTACCGGTCGATCGCTACCCCGTCGTCGTCGGTGAGCGCCGCGATGTTGGGCGCGGCCACCAGCTTTCCGTCCAGCGCGTAGGTCCACGCGTGGTATGGGCAGCGCAGCGTCCGGCGCACCTGTCCCTCGGATTCGGTGCACAGTTGGGCGCCGCGGTGGCGGCACACGTTGAGGAACGCCCGCAGCATGCCGTCGCGGCCGCGGACCACGAGCACGCTCTCGCGGCCGATCTGGACCTTCTTGAACTGGCCCGCCAGCGCGAGGTCTGCGGACCGCGCCGCGCAGATCCACGAGTTCTCGAAGATCTTCTCCTGCTCGGCGGCGAACACCGCCTCGCTGGTGTAGTAGTCGCCGCCGAGCGTGGCCAGCAGTGTGGGCGGGTGTTGGGTGGCGGTCATGCGGTCACCAGCCGTCGCGGGTCGAACAGGTCGATGGGATGGCGGGTGGCGCCGTCGATCGCCAGGTCCGCCAGAATTTCGCCCACCACGGGCACGAATTTGAACCCGTGACCCGAGAAGCCGCACGCCACCGTGACATTGGCGGCGGCGGGGTGGCGGGCGATGACGAAGTGTTGATCCGGGGTGTTGGAGTACATGCACGTCGCGGAGTGCACGCAGGGCCCGTCGAGCGCCGGGATCAGGTGCGCCACCTCGGCGCGCATCTCGGCGATCTCGCGGTCGTGCACGACGCGGTCGATGGTGTCGGGGGTGCAGACGGTGCCCTTACGGAAGAACGCGACCTTGACACCGCCGGCCGGCCCGTCGATGGCCGGAAACCCGTAGATTTGTTCGCCGTCCGCGTTCTCCGAGATGAAGATCGGGTGGTCCTCGAAGGGGCCGGTGCCGCCGACGGGGTCGAGCCAGTACAGCACCTGCCGTTCGACGGTGATCGGGATGCCGAACTCGGAGAGCAGTTCGGGCGCCCACGCCCCGGGGCAGATCACCAGCTGTCCGGCGGTGTGGGTGCCGCCGGTGGTCGTGACCGCGACGCCTTCGGCGGTCTCCTGCCATCCGGTCACCGTTTCACCGAACACCAGCGTGGCGCCGGCGCGTTCGGCGAGGTCGAGGTGCGCCTGCACGGTCAGTTCGGGGCGGGCGAAGCCGGCCTTGGCCTCGTAGAGCGCGATGTCCCCGGGGCGCGGCGTGAAATTCGGATACCGGGCGTGGATCTCCGCTGCGTCGAGCACCTCATGCGGGAGGTCCCACTCACGGCTGGCCCGCAGGCTGCCCGCCACGGTGAGGCAGTCCGGCGGCCCGATGAACAGTCCGCCGGTCATCCGGTAGACCTCGCGGGCGGCGTCGGCGGCCAGCTGGTCCCACAGTTCGTAGGCGCGCAGCAGCAGCGGCACGTAGGCCGGGTCCTCGAAATACGACTGGCGGATGATGCGGGATCCGCCGTGGCTGGAGCCCTTGTCGTGGGCCGGGGTGAAACGGTCCAGTCCGAGGACGCGTTGACCGCGCGCGGCGAGGTGGTAGGCCGCGGCGCTGCCCATTCCCCCCAGGCCGATGACGATGACGTCCGCATGTGTCGGGTGCACCATGGCTATCTCCGGATCCGCAGCATGTCGGGGTCCACGACCGGTTCGGGGTGGATGACGGCCCGGTGGCGGGTGCCCCGGTAGTCGACGGTCACCGATTCACCAGTGGCGGCGTCGGCAGGCAGCCACGCGTAGGCGATGGTGCGCCCGACCGTGGCCGAGAAGCCGGCGCTGGTGACGTACCCGGCGCACCGGTCGTCCCGGAAGACCGGCTCCTTGCCCAGCACCACCGCACTCGGGTCCTCGAACACGATGCTGCGCAGCAGGTTTGCCGGTTCGGACGCCCGCTCGAGCGCCGCGCGGCCGACGAAGTCACCCTTGTCCATCCGCACCGCGAAGTCGAGGCCGGCCGCGGCGGGCAGGTGTTCGGGCGTCATGTCGGTGCCCCAGCTGCGATAGCCCTTCTCGATGCGCAAGCTGTTGAACGCGATCCGGCCGGCGGGAACGATGCCGTGCGCGCGGCCGGCTTCGCACAGCAGGTCCCACAGCGCTGCGCCGTAGTCGGCGCTGGTGTAGATCTCCCAGCCGAGCTCGCCGACGTAGGACACCCGCATCATGGTGACCGGGATGGCGCCCAGATAGGTGCGCAGACAACGGAAGTAGCGAAACGCGCCGTGCGACAGGTCGTCCGGGCACAGCGGTTGGGCGACGTCGCGGGCCAGCGGGCCCCACAGGCCCACACAGCAGGTCGCGCCGGTGATGTCCCGCAGCATCACGTCGTCCGGCCGGTGCCGCTCGAGCCAGTCGAGGTCGCGCGGGGAGTTCGCACCGACCTGGAACGTGCTCTCCCCCAGCCGGGCGACGGTCAGATCGCTGCGGATCCCGCCGGCCTCGTCGAGCATCAGGGTGTAAGTCACCGACCCGACGCTCTTGTCGACATTGTTGGTGGTCATCCGTTGCAGGAACGCCGCGGCGCCGGGCCCGGACACCTCGTAGCGGGTCAGCGGGGTCATGTCGTACATCGCGACGCGGTCCCGGGTCGCCCGGGCCTCGGCGACCGAGATCGGTGACCAGAACCGCGCCGACCAGTCGTCGCGGTCGGGGACCTGCAGTCCGGTCAGCAGGTCGGCGTTGGCGTCGAACCACGCCGGGCGCTCCCAGCCGCCGCCCTCGTAGAAGTACGCGCCGAGCTCGCGGTGGCGGGCATGGAACGGGCTGGTGCGCAGCCCGCGCAGCTTCTCACGGAACTGGTACGGGTGCACGATGTCGTACACCTCGATGAAGGCCTGCGAACTGGTCTGCATGACGAATTCCGGGCTGCGCGCGACGTCCTCGAACCGGTAGAGGTCGCATTCGCTGACGTCCACCGTCGGGGTGCCGTCGAGGATCCACTCCGCCGTCGCTCGGGCCACGCCCGCCGAGTGCGTCACCCAGACCGCCTCGGCCACCCAGAAACCCGCCAGCTCCCGGTGCTCCCCCATGATCGAGAAGCCGTCCGGGGTGAACGAGAAGATCCCGTTGAACGCCTCCTCGACCTTCGCGTCGCCGAGCGCGGGCAGCAGTCCGACCGCGGCGTCCCACGCGGGCGCGAAGTCCTCGTCGGTGAACGGCAGCATCG
Source organism: Mycobacterium sp. PS03-16 (assembly GCF_004570325.1). Lineage (GTDB taxonomy): Bacteria > Actinomycetota > Actinomycetes > Mycobacteriales > Mycobacteriaceae > Mycobacterium. The sequence goes on from NZ_SPQO01000007.1 coordinate 203,739, forward strand.
ACGGCATGGCTTCGTCGGCGGTGTCGGCCATCAGCGTGGACAGGTCCACCGGCATCGGGCGGTGGCTGTAGGAGCCGATGCCCACGCGGTCGACGTGCTCGCGGAAGTACAGGTCGGCGTCCTGGTGGCGCAGGATCGGCAACCCCGCCTCCGCCGGCTCGGTGTTGCGGCAGGCCAGCGGCGCCACCTGGCCGGTCTTCGCGTACTGATGGGCCATCGGCACCAGCGGCACCACCAGCCCGACCTGCTTGGCCAGCTGCGCGCCCCAGAACCCGGCCGCGCAGACCACGACGTCGGCGTCGATGACGCCGGTGGACGTCCGCACGCCCGTGACCCGGCCGTGGTGGTCGAGGACGCCGAGCACCTCGGTGTGCGGCAGGAACGTCGCGCCGCGCGCCATCGCCCGCCTGCCCTGCGCTTCGGCGGCGCGCACGGCCTTGGCCAAACCGTCTGCAGGCGTGTGGAATCCGCCGAGGATCCGGTCCTGGTCCAGCAGCGGGTGCAGGGAGGCGCATTCGCCGGGCGTGAGCAGCCGTCCCTCGATGCCCCAGGCCTGCGCCCAGCCGGCCTTGCGGTGTAGATCGGCCCAGCGCTGCGGCGTGGTGGCGACCTCGAGGCCGCCGACCTGGTTGAAGGCCCACCCGTCGGGGTGCTCGAGCGCGCAGAACTTCTCAACGGTGTACCGCGCGAACGCCGTCATGGTCTTCGACGGGTTGGTCTGGAAGACCAGGCCGGGCGCGTGCGACGTGGAGCCGCCGGTGACGAACAGCGGCCCACGGTCGACCACGGTGACGTCGGTGGCCCCGCGCGCGGTCAACTCGTCGGCCAGCGATGTCCCGACGATCCCGGCACCGATGATCACGATTCTCGGCATGAATGAACCGGCTTCCACTGAGGGAAGATGCTGTTGCATATTACGCAACGCGCTCTTCTATACGCAACAGCGATTGTTCACCCGGCCAGCGCGGAGCGCAAGGTGAACACGCTGGGAGATCGCTGGGAACCGACGCGTGCCGGGGCGCGCCCCGAGACTGAACCTATGCAGCGGAAGTGCGGGTAGACCCCTGCGTAGCTTCAGTCTCGCGCCCAGGCGGGGGGAACTCGCGGCAGCTGGCGGGCGCCGCCACACGCGGGCGGACCAGCGGGCTCAGCTGGTGATGATCGCCGTACACCGCGGCGAGTCGGCGCACACCGTGCCGTTGACGGTGTGCCCGCAGCCCGGCGCCGGGTCCGCCCCCGCGACCCGGGTCGGCGGGCGGTTCTGCCGCAGCTCGTCGACCAGGTCCAGCGCCAGGCGGGCGAACCTGCGGTCGGCATTCGGCGTGGTCGCGCGTGCCATCAGGATGCCGAGTTCGGCGGCCTGCTCGCGCACCTCGTTGTCGAGGTCCCACACCACCTCGATGTGGTCGGACACGAAGCCGATCGGGCAGATGATCACTGCCCGCACGCCCTGTTCGGCCAGCGCGGTCATGTGGTCACCGATGTCGGGTTCCAGCCACGGGATGCGCGGCGGCCCCGACCGCGACTGCCACACCTGGTCGAATTCGTCGACGCCCGCGGCGGCGGCCACCAGCCGGGCGGCGTAGTGCACCTGGCGGCTGTATAGGCGGGGTCCGTGCCGGTCGTCGGCGGCGGTGGGAATCGAGTGCGCGGTGAACACCAGCCGCGCGTCGTCACGCAGCTCGGCCGGAAGCTCTTGCCGCGCAGCGTGGATCGACTCCGCGAACATCTCGATGAACAGGGGGTGGTCGAAATAGTGCCGGAGCTTGAGCAGTTCGGGCGCGTCGTCGCCGACGGCCGCGCGGCCCCGGGCGATGTCCTCGTTGTACTGCGTGCAGCTCGAGTAGCCACCCCACGCCGAGGTGGCGAACACCGCCGCGCGCCGCACACCGGCGTCGCGCATCGCGGTGACCGTGTCCTCGACGTACGGCTCCCAGTTGCGGTTGCCGAAGTACACCGGCAGATCCTCGCCGCGCTCGGCGAGTTCGGCTTCGATCTGCTCGATCAGCGCCCGGTTGATCCCGTTGATCGGCGAGACCCCACCGAAGTGCAGATAGTGCTCGGCGACGCTGGCCAGCCGCTCGCGCGGGATCCCGCGTCCGCGGGTCACGTTCTCCAGGAACGGCATCACCTGCTCGGGGCCCTCGGGGCCACCGAACGACAGCACGAGCAGCGCGTCAAACAACGGGGCACTCCACTAGAGCAGCTGGGTGCTGGCGCCGCCGTCGGCGTAGATGATGGTGCCGGTGGTGGCGGGCAGCCAGTCCGACAACAGGGCGCACACCGTCTTGGCGACCGGGGTGGGATCCTTCATGTTCCAGCCCAGCGGGGCGCGCTGGTCCCAACCCTCCTCGAGCAGCTGCATCTGGGCGCCGGCCTCGTCGCCGAGGGCGCCGCCGACGATCGCGCTCATCGCCAGTGTCCGGATCGGCCCGGCGGCAACGAGATTCGACCGCACACCGACCTTGCCGGCCTCACGGGCGACGAACCGGTTCACCGACTCGAGCGCACTCTTGGCGACGGTCATCCAGTTGTAGGCCGGCATCGCGCGGGTGGGGTCGAAGTCCATGCCGACGATGCCACCGCCCGGGTTCATGATCGGCAGCACGGCCTTGGCCAGCGAGGCGTACGAGTACGCCGAGATGTGGATGCCCTTGGCGACGTCCTCGTACGGGGCGTCGAAGAACGGGTTGATGCCCATACCGGTCTGCGGCATGAAGCCGATCGAGTGCACCACACCGTCGAGCTTGTTGCCTTCGCCGATCACCTCGGTGATGCGGTCGGCCAGGGTGTCGAGATGCTCGTCGTTCTGAACGTCGAGTTCGAGCAGCGGCGGCTTCGACGGGAGCCGGTCGAGGATCCGCTCGATCAGCCGCATCCGGTTGAAGCCGGTGCACACCACCTCGGCGCCCGCCTCCTGGGCGACCTTGGCGATGTAGAACGCGATCGACGAGTCGGTGATGATCCCCGTGACGAGGATCCGCTTACCTTCGAGAAAGCCTGCCATGTGAAAGTCCTTACCTTCCTTAGTGACCCATGCCCATGCCGCCGTCGACCGGGATCACCGCACCGGCGATGTAGGTCGCGTCCTCCGAAGCCAGGAAGCTGACCGCTCCGGCCACCTCCTCGGCGGTGCCGACCCGCTTGGCGGGGATGAAGTCGAGCGCGCCGGCCTGGATCCGCTCGTCCAGGGCCCGGGTCATCTCCGTGTCGATGTAGCCGGGCGCCACCACGTTCGCGGTCACCCCGGCCTTGGCCAGTTCGCGCGAGATGGAGCGGGCCATACCGATCAGCCCGGCCTTGGCGGCCGCGTAGTTGGCCTGGTTGCCGATGCCCCACATGCCCGAGACCGAACCGATGAAAATGATGCGGCCGAACCGCTTCCGCTGCATGCTGCGCGAGGCCCGCTGCGCCACCCGGAACGCGCCGGTGAGGTTGGCGTTGATGACCTCTTCGAACCGCTCCTCGGTCATCCGCATGAGGAACGCGTCCTTCGAGATGCCGGCGTTGGACACCAGGACCTCGACCGCCCCCTGGTGTTGCTCGACCTCCTTGAAGGCGCGGTCGACGGCCTCGTTGTCGGTGACGTCACACTCGACGCCGAACAGTCCCTCGGGGGCGCCGGATCCGCGGTGGGTCACCGCGACCTTGTGCCCGTCGGCCGCCAGCCGCTGCGCGATCGCCAGGCCGATGCCCCGGTTGCCGCCGGTGACGAGCACCGAACGGGAGACGAACGCGGGCCGCCCGCCCGTGTCACCGGCAGCGTCAACGCGATCCTCGGTGGAAGTCATGTCCGTCAACTTAGTCGGTGCCCGCCATTCTTAAGAAATCGCCTTAGCTAACCGGGCAGCCGGCGGTTGATCAGCATCGCGGCGAGCGCCGAGAGTGCCAACACCAGCGCGCCGAGCCGCAGCCAGCCCACGCTGGCGTCACCCTTGATGGTCTCGTAGCCGATCTGCTGCTGCAGATTCGAGTACACCTCGCGCAGCTGCTCGAGGCTGGACGCGGTGAACGCCTCGCCACCGGAGAGGTCGGCGATCTTCTTGAGCATCTCGTCGTCCACCGGAACCGGTTGGCGCTGATCGTTGATCTCGACGTAGCCGTACGGGGTGCCGAACGAGATCGTCGAGATCGGCACACCCTGATCCTTGGCCGTGCGGGCCGCGGTGAACGCACCCTTGGGGTTGTCGGGGTTCGACGGCACGGTCTCCTTACCGTCGGAGAACAGCACGATGCGCGCCGGAGGCGGTTCGTCACCGCCGCCGATCACCGCGCCGACCGTGGCGACGGCCTGCAGCGCGGTGAAGATGCCTTCACCGGTCGCGGTGCGGTCGGCCAGCTGCAGCTTGTCGATCGCGTTCTTGGTGGCCTCGCGGTTGGTGGTCGGCGACACCAGCACGGTCGCGGTGCCGGCGTAGGCGATCAGCCCGAGGTTGATGCCCGGGGTCAGCTCGTCGGCGAACTGCTTGGACGCCTCCTGCGCGGCGGCCAGCCGGCTCGGCGACACGTCGGTGGCCCGCATGGACTGCGACACGTCGATCACCAGCATCACCACCGCGCGGTTGCGCGGGATCCGCACGTCGCGGGTCGGACCCGCCATCGCGACAGTCAGCAGCAGTAACGCGGCGACCAACAGGATGGCCGGCAGGTGCCGCCACCGCTTGGGCCGGTTCGGGGCGACGCTCTCCAGCAGCTCCATGTTGGCGAAGCGCAGCATCCGCCGCTGCCGGGCCAGCGCCACGATGACGTAGAGGCCGACCAGTCCGAGCACGACGAGAAGGAACAGGAAGAACCACGGGTGTTCGAAACCCGACAGCGAGATCGGGCCGAGCAACGGCAAAGTCATGTGTTACTTGTCATTTCGTCGATCGATGTGTCGTGTCATCGGCGCCAGTTGCTCTTCGCGCAAGCGCTCATCGGCCGGCCAGGGCGCCGCGCCGCCGCTGGGCCACGAACCGCACCACGTCGGCGATCCAGTCCCGGTCGGTGCGCAACGTCAGCAGCGGGGCGTCGCAGCGCCGCAGCGTGCGGGCGACCTCGGCGCGGTGTTCGGCGGCCGCCCGCTCGAAGTCCTCCCGCAGCTGGTGGTCGATGGTGAACTCGCGCGTGACCCCGGTCTCGGCGTCCTGCAGCACGACGTCACCGACGTCGGGCAGCTCGATGTCGCGCGGGTCGAGCACCTCGACGCCGAGCACCTCGTGGCGTCCGGAGATGGCGCGCAGTGGCCGCATCCAATTGATCGGGCCGAGGAAGTCACTGATCACCACGGCCATCCCACGGCGGCGTTCGGGGCGACGCAGCGCGTCGATGGCGGCGGCCAGATCGCCGCGCACGCCCGGTGGCGCCTTGGGCATGGTCGCGATCGTGCGCAGCATCTCCTGCTCGTGCATGCGGCCCGACAGGGCGGGCACCCGCCGCACCGTGTCGCCGTTGGCGATGATCGCCCCGATGCGGTTACCGCCCCCGCTGTTGAGGAACGTGATGGCCGCGGCCGCGGCCACGGCGAGGTCGCGCTTCTCGCTGCCGGTGGTCCCGAAGTCGAGGCTGGCCGACATGTCGACCACCAGCCAGGTCTCCAGCTCGCGGTCGGCGATCATCTCCCGCACGTGCGGGATGGTGGTGCGCGCGGTGACCGACCAGTCCATACGGCGCACGTCGTCGCCGGGTTCGTACATCCGCGACTCCCCCGGTTCGGAGCCGGGGCCGGGCAGCAGCCCGAGATGGTCGCCGTGCAGAACGCCGTCGAGTTTGCGCCGGACGGTCAGTTCCAGTTTGCGTAGCGCCGCCGACAGCGCGGGGTCGCGGATCTCCCCGCGCTGCAGCGACGGCAGGTCGACCGTGCGGCGTGCGGGCTCGGTCACCGACCGCCCGCCACGCCCGCCCCGGCCGGGACTGCGGGCTGACCCGAAGGCCCTTGCTGCGGAATGGCATTCACCTGGGGCAGCGCCACGGTCTGCATGATGCGCCCGATCACGGTCTCGGCCGAGACCTCGTCGGCCAGCGCGTCGTAGGTGAGCACCAGGCGGTGGCGCAGCACGTCCGGGATGACCTCGACGACGTCCTGGGGAATCACGTAATCGCGGCCGCGCACCAGCGCCAGTGCGCGGGCGGCGGCGATGATGCCCAGCGACGCGCGCGGGGAGGCGCCGTAGGCGATCCACGACTTCGCGTCGGGCATCCCGAACTTCTCCGGCTCGCGGGTCGCGGTGACGATCCGCACGACGTAGTCGACGAGCGCGTGGTGGACGAACGTGTTGGCCGCGACATCCTGCAGCCGCAGCAGGTCGCCGGGGGCGAGGATCTGCTTGGGCTCGGGCGCCTTGACGCCCATGCGGTAGATGATCTCCCGCTCTTCCTCGGGCGACGGGTAGTCGATGTTGAGCTTGAACAGGAAGCGGTCGCGCTGGGCTTCGGGCAGCGCGTACACGCCCTCCTGCTCGATCGGGTTCTGGGTCGCCATCACCAGGAACGGTTGCGGCAGCGGGAACGTCTTGCCACCGATGGAGATCTTGCGTTCGGCCATGACCTCCAGCAGCGCCGACTGCACCTTGGCCGGGGCGCGGTTGATCTCGTCGGCGAGCAGGAAGTTGACCACGACCGGGCCGAGTTCGATGTCGAACTCCTCCTTACCCTGCCGGAAGATGCGGGTACCGATGATGTCGGTGGGCACCAGGTCGGGGGTGAACTGGATGCGGGCGAACGTGCCGCCGACCACCTTGGCGAACGTCTCGACCGCCAGCGTCTTCGCGACACCGGGCACACCTTCGAGCAGCACGTGGCCCTTGGCCAGCAGGCCGACCAGCATCCGCTCCACCAGGCGGTCCTGGCCGACGATGATGCGCTTGACCTCGAAGATGGCGCGTTCGAGAGTGTTGACCTCACCCTGCAGCCCGCCGTTGTGGTGCGCGGGCGGCTGGCCCTGCGGAGCGGCGTGCGAACCGGCGGGGTACCCCTGCGCGGGATTCGAGCCGGAAAAGCCTCCGGCGCCCTGCGGCGGCCCACTCGGTGACGTCATCGAGATTCCTCCCACTGTTGCTTCCAGTCGAGCCGCTCTCCGGGCCCGTGCCGCAGGCCGTTCCCGCGTCAGCGCTCGGGCGCACCGGCGCCCGCCTCAACTATTCCAGGCACTTCCGGATCCGTCGACGCTGCCCGGGTGGCCTCAGCGTGCGCTCAGGATTCGATGATGCGGGCCGCGTAGGGCTGCAGACCCGAGGTGCGGACCGGGCTGACCGTCACTTTGCCCGCACTGCCCGACGACTCGATCATCTGCCCGTTGCCGAGGTACATCGCGACGTGCTGGCTGCCGCCGGGTCCCCAGAACAGGAGGTCGCCACGTTTGGCCTGGGCGACGGGCACCTTGCGCCCGGTGTCGTACTGGTCCCCGGAGTACTTCGGGATCAGGACCCCGACACCGGCGTAGGAGAACTGGGTGAACCCCGAGCAGTCGTAACCGACGGTGTTGGCGCCCGAGTCGATGCCGCGGCTGGGCCCGCTGGGTTTGCCGCCGCCCCACGAGTACGGGGTGCCCATCTGCGACGCGCCGCGGCGGATGACGTATTCGATGGCCTGCGGACCGCGCACCCGGCCGGGTGCCACACCCGCCGCCGGGGCGGCGCCGCCCAGCCCCATGCTGGACAGGAACTTGCGACCGAGGTCCATGGTGACCTGGGTGGCCTGCGCGGTGGCGGCCAGCGACGCATTCGCGATCGCCAGCGGGTCGCCGGGCGCGCCCGCGCTGATCAGCTTCGGCAGCGTCGGATCCCACTGCCCGTCCTCGGGCGCGGCCGCCGCGGTGTGAGTGGCGCCCACCAGCATCGCGCCCGCGGCGGCGACCGCGAGGATCGCCATACCGCAGCGGGACACCAACGCGCGCAACGCTTTCAACAAAGTCACCATTCGATCAATCGAGTCGCGTACGGGGTCATGCCGCTGGTGCGCACCGGCGAGACCTTGACGTGGCTGCCGGTGTACGGGGCCTCGAGCATCTGGCCGTCGCCGAGGTAGATCGCGACGTGCTGGCTGGCGTTGGGTCCCCAGAACAGCAGGTCGCCGCGGCGCATCTGGGAGTTGGGGACCTTGCGGCCCGCGTTGTACTGCGAGCCCGAGTAGTGGTCGAGTTTGATGCCGACGCCGGCGAAGGCGTAGAGCACCAACCCGGAGCAGTCGAACCCGACCGTGCCGGCGCCTGAGTCGATGCCGCGGCTCGGGCCGGCCGCGTTGCCGCCACCCCAGGAGTAGGGCACGCCCATCTGCGACATCGCGCGGCGGATGACGTACTCGGTGGCCTGCCGGCCGTAGACCCGCGGGATCGCGCCATTGTTGGTGTAGCCGGACGGGGTGGGCAGCAGGCCCAGCTTCTGCAGGAAGTTGCGCCCCATCTGCTGGGTCACCTGCGCCGAGGTGGCGGTGATGCCCAGGACGGCGTTGATGATCGCGATCGGGTCCCCGCTGACGAACGCGCTCGGGATGGCCGGGAGCGTCGGATCCCACGCGGTGTTCCAGTTCTGGGTGGCCGGCGCGGTGGCCCCGGGCGTGCGGTCCCAGTTGCCCGACGGCGCCACGGCCTGCGGTGCCGCCGCCCGGGCGGGAGCCGGTCCGGGCGCGGGTGCGGTCGCCCGGGTGGTCGACGCCTTCTGGACCTCGGCCAGCCGGGTCTGCGCCGCGGTGCGTTCGGCGGTGAGCCGGTTGAGTTCGGCCTGCTGACCGCCGAAGTTGCGCTGCGCCTCGGTGAGCGCGGCGACCGCGGCCTGCTGGCTGGCCTGGGCGTCTGCCGCCGCCCGGTCGGCCTTCTGCTTGGCCAGCCGGGCCGCGGACTCCTTGTTGACCTGTTCGGTGCGGGCGCGCTGCAGGTTCTCCATCACCCGCGCCGAGGTCATCGACAGCGTCTGCGCGGTCGAGGCGGTGTGCAGGATGTCCGCCGGGTCACCGGCGGCGAGGTACGACGACGACGGTCCGTTGACATAGGTCGCGGCGGCGAACGTGTCGAACCGCTGCTGCGCCGACTCGATCGCGATGGTGGCGTCCTCGATACCGCGCCGGCTGGCTTCCAGCTCGCGCTGTGCGGTGGCCGCGGCGTCCCGGGCATTTTGCACGTCGAGGATGGCTTTGTTGACGCCTTCCTGGGTGCTCTGCACCGCGGCGCCGAGTTCCTGCAGCTTCTGGTCGGCGTTGGCGACGGCGGCGACGAGCGTCGCCACGTCGTCGGGGTCGGCGGCCGCCGTACCGCCGCCCCACAGGACCGTGCCCATCAGCATTCCGACGGTCAGCGGCAGCGCGCAGGCCCGGCCGTACATCCGGGAGGCGGCGGCGCGAGTGGAGCGCTTCATTCGACTCAGGTCTCCTCGGGTCGACGCGAACGTGCCGGCACATTCGTCGGCGCACCCATGCTCAGAAGTCACAGCAGACACAACGACAACATTGGGTACCGACAGCACCGTACGTCACATTCGACGCTGAAGAAACTTTAGTCACAAATTACAACAATGTAATTGCCAGACTTGTTATCGAAAGGTGATTATCGAATTTGCCGACCGCGGCCGGCGGGCGGATCAGCCCTGGTCAGTCCCCGTAGTGGCCGGCTCCCCCTGCACCGAGCGTTTGCCTCGGATCTGTAACCACCGCGTTGCCGCAACCGCGGCGGCGACGGCCAGAACCACCACAATTGTCAGGCCCGTCCAGGGGAAATCAGGGGTGTTGAGCTGGCTCACGAAATTCTCCGACGACTGCACCGGATCGCCGGTCTTGGCCAGGTCCTGCCCGGCCTCCAGGGTGACGCGGTCGAACTGCGTGCTGTACGCGCCGGCGAATGACGGGCTCATCGCGAGCACGGTCGACCCCGGGTAGGCCTGACCCACCTCGGTGGCGATGTCGCGCAGCGGGGTGTCCAGCGGCGGATTGGTCGGGATGACGACGATCTTGAGATCGATACCGTCGGCGCGCGCCTCGGAGACCACCTGGCGCAGCGCGGCCTGATCGGCGGCCGGCGCACTCACCCCGTCGTCGCGAACGTCGGCGACGACCTCGCTCATGCAGGTGTCCACCGGCGTGGTCGCCGGATCCCGTCCGACCAGCCCGCATACGTCCGTCGGAATGTACCCGGGCAGGAAGGGCAGGACATGCGGAGCGCTCACGAGCAGACGGTACCGCGACGGCGGGTACCCGGGTGGCAGGGCCCGCGGACGGCGACCAGACTGGTACCCGGCCGTGACTCCGCCCTGGAGTGAAATGCAGGACAAGCGTACTGTTAGAGTCAGGAGCGCCGCCGACACAGCCCGTCGACGGCGAGAACTAGCCGGGAGTTGATGTGAGCAGTAAGGATTCGTCGAAGAACTCATTTGATGCCCGTGACACCCTCGAGGTCGGCGGCACGTCGTACGAGATCTACCGCCTCGACAAGGTTCCCGGCACCGAGAAGCTGCCCTACAGCCTCAAGGTGCTCGCCGAGAACCTGTTGCGCACCGAGGACGGCGCGAACATCACCAAGGACCACATCGAGGCCATCGCCAACTGGGATCCCGAGGCCGACCCGAGCATCGAGATCCAGTTCACGCCGGCCCGCGTGATCATGCAGGACTTCACCGGCGTGCCGTGCATCGTCGACCTGGCCACCATGCGCGAGGCCGTCGGCGACCTCGGCGGCGACCCGCAGAAGGTCAACCCGCTGGCGCCGGCCGATCTGGTCATCGACCACTCGGTGATCGCCGACCTGTTCGGCCGCGAGGACGCCTTCGAGCGCAACGTCGAGATCGAATACGAGCGCAACGGCGAGCGCTATCAGTTCCTGCGCTGGGGTCAGGGCGCCTTCGACGACTTCAAGGTGGTGCCGCCCGGCACCGGCATCGTGCACCAGGTCAACATCGAGTACCTGGCCAGTGTCGTCATGGACCGGGACGGGGTGGCCTATCCGGACACCTGTGTCGGCACCGACAGCCACACCACGATGGAGAACGGCCTGGGCGTGCTGGGCTGGGGCGTCGGTGGCATCGAGGCGGAGGCCGCGATGCTCGGCCAGCCCGTCTCGATGCTCATTCCCCGCGTCGTCGGCTTCAAGCTGACCGGTGAGCGCCGCCCCGGCGTCACCGCCACCGACGTGGTTCTCACCGTCACCGAGATGCTGCGCAAGCACGGCGTGGTCGGCAAGTTCGTCGAGTTCTACGGTGAGGGCGTGGCCGAGGTGCCGCTGGCCAACCGCGCCACGCTGGGCAACATGAGCCCCGAATTCGGTTCTACCGCCGCTATTTTCCCGATCGACGACGTCACCATCGATTATCTGCGGATGACCGGCCGCAGCGATCAGCAGCTCGCGCTGGTCGAGGCCTATGCCAAGGAGCAGGGCATGTGGCACGACCCGAGCCGCGAGCCGAAGTTCTCCGAGTACCTCGAACTGGACCTGGCCGACGTGGTGCCCTCGATCGCGGGGCCCAAGCGTCCGCAGGACCGCATCGCCCTGGATGACGCGAAGTCCGCGTTCCGCAAGGACATCCACAACTACGTGGAGAACGGCAACTCGCCGGCGCACTCGAACGTCGACGAGGCGGTCGAGGAGACCTTCCCGGGCAGCGATCCGGTGTCGCTGTCGTTCGCCGAGGAGGATGCCGTCGAGGTCGTCTCCGCGGCCAACGGCGCCGAGGGCCGACCGACCAACCCGATCACGGTGAAATCCGACGAGCGCGGCGAGTTCGTGCTCGACCACGGGGCCGTGGTGATCGCCGCCATCACCTCCTGCACCAACACCTCCAACCCCGAGGTGATGCTCGGCGCGGCGCTGCTGGCCAAGAACGCCGTCGAGAAGGGCCTGACCTCCAAGCCGTGGGTCAAGACCACCATGGCACCCGGGTCGCAGGTCGTCACCGACTACTACGACAAGGCCGGCCTGTGGCCGTACCTGGAGAAGCTGGGCTTCTACCTGGTCGGGTACGGCTGCACCACCTGCATCGGCAACAGCGGTCCGCTGCCGGAGGAGATCAGCAAGGCCGTCAACGACAACGACCTGTCGGTCACCGCGGTGCTGTCGGGTAACCGCAACTTCGAGGGCCGGATCAACCCGGACGTGAAGATGAACTACCTCGCGTCGCCGCCGCTGGTGATCGCCTACGCGCTGGCCGGCAGCATGGACTTCGACTTCCAATCCGACTGCCTGGGCAAGGACAAAGACGGTAACGAGGTGTTCTTGAAGGACATCTGGCCGTCGCAGAAGGACATCTCGGACACGATCGCCAACGCGATCAGCCAGGAGATGTTCGTCAAGAACTACGCCGACGTGTTCAAGGGCGACGAGCGGTGGCGCAACCTGCCCACCCCGAGCGGTGACACGTTCGAGTGGGACGCCGAGTCGACCTACGTGCGCAAGCCTCCGTACTTCGACGGCATGCCGGCCGAACCGCAGCCGGTCACCGACATCAGCGGTGCGCGGGTGCTGGCCCTGCTGGGCGATTCGGTCACCACCGACCACATCTCCCCCGCCGGCAGCATCAAGCCGGGCACACCGGCCGCGCAGTACCTCGACGAGCACGGGGTGGAGAAGAAGGACTACAACTCCTACGGCTCGCGCCGCGGCAACCACGAGGTGATGATCCGGGGCACGTTCGCCAACATCCGGCTCAAGAACCAGCTGCTCGACGACGTGTCGGGCGGGTACACCCGGGACTTCACCCAGGGCGGCGAGCAGGCGTTCATCTACGACGCCGCGCAGAACTACGCCGCGCAGGACATCCCGCTGGTGGTGCTCGGCGGCAAGGAGTACGGCTCCGGCTCGTCGCGCGACTGGGCGGCCAAGGGCACCCGGCTGCTCGGCGTGCGGGCGGTGATCACCGAATCGTTCGAGCGCATCCACCGCAGCAACCTGATCGGCATGGGCGTCATCCCGCTGCAGTTCCCCGAGGGTGAGTCGGCCGCGAGCCTCAAGCTCGACGGCACCGAGACGTTCGACATCACCGGGATCGAGGCGCTCAACGAGGGCAAGACGCCGAAGACCGTGCACGTCACCGCGACGAAGGAAGGCGGCGACAAGGTCGAGTTCGACGCGGTGGTGCGCATCGACACCCCCGGTGAGGCCGACTACTACCGCAACGGCGGCATCCTGCAGTACGTGCTGCGCAACATGCTCAAGTCCAAGTAAGGGTCCGGCGAGCGCGGCGCGAGGAGGCACGAATGCCCCGGGTCACCGATGACCATCTGGCGGCCCGGCGGCGGCAGATTCTCGACGGCGCGCGTCGGTGCTTCGCGGAGTACGGATACAACGAGGCGACCGTGCGACGGCTCGAACAGACGATCGGGCTGTCGCGCGGCGCCATCTTCCACCACTTCCGCGACAAGGACACGTTGTTCTTCGAGTTGGCGCGCGAGGACGCCGAGCGGATGGCCGATGTGGCCTCGCGCGAAGGACTGATTCAGGTGATGCGTGACCTGCTGGCGGCACCGGAGCAGTTCGACTGGCTGGCCACCCGGCTGGAGATCGCCCGCAAATTGCGCAACGACCCGGCGTTCAGCCGGGGCTGGGCCGAGCGCTCCGCGGAGTTGTCCGCGGCCACCACGGCACGGCTACGGCGTCAGAAGCAGGCGGGCAGGCTGCGCGACGACGTCCCCAGCGACGTCCTGCAGACCTACCTCGACCTGGTTCTGGACGGCCTGGTGGCACGGCTGGCCTCCGGGGACGACCCGAAGAAGCTCAGCGCGGTACTCGACCTGGTCGAGGCGTCGGTGCGCCAGCAGGGTTCCGGCACCGGCTAGATGTACTCGGCAGGGACGTTGTTGACGGTTTGGCTGTGAGAGGGGAGGACCTCCGGGCTTAGTGGAGATGTCTGACGTCTTCACACACACGGAGGTCCTCGTGTCCCACGCTAATGCTCGGCTGACCG
>NZ_SPQO01000065.1 GCF_004570325.1 Mycobacterium sp. PS03-16
ATCATGTAGCCGCAATCGGGGTCCTCGGCCTCGGCCTCCCAGGTGCGCCGGCCCAGCAGTTCGGCGACCGCGGCCAACCGGCGCGCCACCAGCTTCGACTCCTCACGATAGGAGTCGCTGATCGTCGTGATCAGCTCACCGGTGGCCACCTCTTCGAACACACGTTCATTCTAAAGAGCCCCTCCGACAACACCATCCGCGCAACCACACCCACCCACTTCTGTGGATGAAACCGCCGCTGGGGATAACCCGGCCAACCGCAGCGCCGCCGGGGCCACCTATCGTCGAGCAGTGACGATCACCTACGACGACGCGCTGCGCGACCGGATCCGGGCTCACCTGGCCGGCCACGACCGGCGCACCGTGACCGACGCGACCAAACGGCGCGCGGCGGTGGCGGTGGTGCTCGTCGACTCCGAGGTCGGCGAGGACCGGACCGACCCGGCGCCGGTGGACGACTGGGGCGCCGGGCGCCCGATCCCCGAGAACCTCGACGGCCGCATGGTGGACGTTTCCGGTGGTGCGGCATTCCTGCTGTGCCGCAGGGCGTCTCGGCTGCGTGCCCACGCCGCCCAGTGGGCACTGCCGGGCGGCCGCCTGGACCCGGGGGAGACGGAGATCGACGCCGCCCTGCGGGAACTCGACGAAGAGGTCGGCGTCCGACTGCCGCCGTCGTCGGTGCTCGGTCTGCTCGACGACTATCCGACGCGCTCCGGCTACGTCATCACCCCGGTCGTGGTGTGGGGTGGGGGACGGCTCGACCTGCGGCCCGCGCCCGATGAAGTGGTGGCGGTCTACCGGGTGGGCCTGCACCAGCTGCAGCGCGACGACTCACCGCGGTTCATCGAGATCCCGGAGAGCCCGCGCCCCGTGGTCCAGATCCCGCTCGGCAACGACCTCATCCACGCGCCGACGGGTGCGGTGCTCCTACAGTTGCGGTGGTTGGGGCTGGAAGGCCGGTCCGATCCGGTCGATCACCTCGAGCAGCCCGTTTTCGCGTGGCGGTGAGCGCCGCTCAGGTCAGCGGCGCAGAGGCGCGCCACTCCTCCAGCACGCCGGCCAGTCCGTCGGCCAGTAGCGGCAGCTGAGGTATCAGCGTCAGGCAGCCGATGAGCTGCAGCCGCCGCGCCGCATCCATCAACCGCTGCACCTCCGCATCGGTGCGGCGCAACCCGTGGCGCACCGCGGCGTCGTCGTAGGCGGCGACCGCCTCGGCGCCCATCATCGCCAGATCCCATTCGACCGGCCCCCGCGTCACATCCTCGAAGTCGGAGAAGCGGATCCCGCTCGTCGTGCGGATCACGTTGTGCGACGGCGCATCTCCCTGAACGGGCTGAACCCCGACGCCGGGGAACGCCGACGCGAACGCCGCCTCGTCGGCCAGCACGGTGCGTAGCGCGCGGAACTCGCTGCGGGCGCGGGACACGTCGGCCGCGGTCACGAGGTCGACCCGGTCCAGTGCCTCCAGCATCGCCGGGAGCCCGTGGTTGAACGGCGCCAGGAACGGCAGCTCCCCCGGGTAGTCCGCCAGCCGCGCATGCAACAGTGCACTCCAGGAGATGTCGACCCCCCGGTAGGGCTCGTGGTCGTCGGCGAGCTCGGCCAGTTCCCAGAAGGTCATCGGGAAGCCGTCGCGGCGCACCGGCATCCGCGGCACCAGGTCCGACGGCGGCACCACCGGAACGCCCTGCTCGTGCAGCCACGCGACCACGTCGAGTTCGCGCTGCTGCCGGGCGGCCTGTCGGGCGGGATCCAGGTCACCGGTCAGCACCAGCGGAACCCGGGCGACCACCGGATGCGGGGCGAGATGGACGACGACGGAGAACACGTCGTGCAGCACCACCGGGTCCTCGGATCGCAACCCGAGTTCACCGGCGGCGGCGACCGCGGCGGCCACCGCCCGCCGGCTGCGTTCGGCCACCTCCGCGTCCGTCATGGTGTTCATCGGCGCCGCCGCAGCGCGGGCACCCCGGCCAGCAGACCCCGTTGTGGCACACCGTCGATCGGTTCGGCGGCCGCACCCAGTTCGGCCAGCACGTCGTTGGCGGCCAGCACCCCCGACATCGCCGAACGTTCCATCAGCCCGGCCAGATACGGCAGCTCGACGAAGTCGCCGGCCAGCCGCAGCCCGCGCGCGTCGGTGCGCACCCCGGGCCGGGTGCCCGCCGAACCGGGTGGAAACGCGGGGGCGGTCGCCTCGAGCCGGTCGTGGCGGTGCAGCACCACGGCATCCTTGGTCTCCGGCCACAGCGCGGCCAGTTCGTCGCGCATCGCGTGCGCCGCGGCCACGGCATCGCCGATACGGCAGGAGTACGAATGCAATTCGATCACTGAGCCGCCGGTGGACCGCGCCCACGCGACGCTGGGTTCCTCGAGCCGCGAGTAGACCGCGATCGAGTCGAGGTTGGGCTGGCCGCTCACCGCGCTGAACGCAGCCCGATCGGGGGCGACGTCGCGGTCCAGCCACAGCCGGCTCACCGCGAACGGCGGTGCCACGCGCAAGGATTCGCAACGCCGCGCGAGCAGCGGCGCGGCGACAGCGGTCGCCGCCGACCCGGTCACCAACGCGCGCAGCGCCCCGGGGTCCAGCGCCAACACCAGGTGCCGGGTGACGAGGTCACCGCCGTCGGTCGCCACCCGCCAGCCGTGCCCGTCGGGCGCGAGCCCGGTCACCGGGCTATCGGTGCGGATGTCGGCGCCGAGCCCGGTGAGGTAGCGGCGCAACGGATTCCAGATCGCGGTGGCGTGATCGGTGGTGGGAACGTCGAAGCCGATACCTTCGGGGTTGCCCAGGAAGTAGTAGTGGAACATCGCGACCAGCTCCGCCGCGGACATGTCCCCCTGATTGCAGAAGAACGACCGGGCGAACGCCTCGAACAGCATGCTGCGGGTGCGATCGGTCATGCCGAGCCGGTCCAGGAATGAAGCGGCGTCGACGTCGTCGAGTTCGGCGACGGTGGTGGCGCGGTCGTAGGCCAGCAGCGCGCGGCCGGCGTCCGGGTCGGCCCTGACCAGTTCGCGGCGGGTCAGGCTCTTGGAGCGCAACGCCAGCGCGAGCAGGTTGAGTGGCGGCGCGGCGGGCAGCCCGGACAGGTCCTCGGCCGGCCAGGTCTCGGAGATCACGGGGTAGCTGTCCACGGGCGCCAGGAACGACAGGTCCGGATCGGCGCGGCGCAGAATCGACCGCCACGTGTAGTAGTGCCGGAAGAACGCGTGAAAGCCGTGTTCGATGTTCTGCTCGGTGCCGTCGGGCAGCCGTTCGGGCCAGGCGCCCAGCCGGCCGCCCAAGTGGTCGGCCGCCTCCAGCACGGTGACCGCCACCCCGCGTTCGGCCAGAATCACCGCGGCGGAGATCCCGGCGATGCCGCCGCCCACGACCACGGCCTCCGCACCCGCACCGACCTCGCGCGGCAGCAGCGGATCGGCCGTCACCAGGCGGCGGCGCCGCATCCGCAGCGGCGCGGCGCGACTGGTCAGCGCGTCGGTCATGCCACCGCCCCGGGCACGGTCCGCTCCCGGCGACGCAGCAGCGCGAGGCCGAACGGCACCGCGACCGCCCCCATGATGAGCCCGCCCATCACCGCCGAGCCGGGCAGTCCGAAGAACACCGCGTGACCGAGCACCGAGGAGAAGTACACCCACAGGTAGAGGGTCGCCGCCGGCGCCGACGGGCCGTCGTGGCGGGGCAGCCTGGCGTGCAGGGTGGCGATGATCGCCGCCGACACCAACAGCCAGCCGACGTAGTTGCTCAACGGGATCTCCGGGATCAGGGGCAGGGTGGGCGAGGGATCGAACCACAGCCAGTGCCCGGCCGCGACCATCTGCGGATCGAGGAAGACGTCCCACGCGGCGAGCGCGACCGCGCCCACCGCGACGACGGCCACGGGGCGCGCGGCCAGTGTGCGGCCGACCACCAGGGCCGGCCAGGCCATCATCACCCACGCCAGCGGCACCACCAGCGGTACGCCGAAGACCTGGGGACCCAGCGTGCCGGTGTAGGAGTAGCCGCCGAACGGCCACCCGGCCGCGACCCCGACGGCCTCGGCGATCAGCCCGCCGCCGCCGGCGACGGCCACCAGCAGCGCGGCCCCGCCCGCGCCGTGCACCCGGGCCGCGTCGGCGACCGCGGCGAGGAAGAACACGACCACGCTGGTCACCGTCACCTGCGTCCGCAACGACTCGGGCATCAGCGGATAGAAGATCTGCACCAGGATCGCCGCGCCGACGAGCGTCCACACCAGGCCGGTGATGCGTCGCGGCACCACGGGCACGGCCAACGCCACGCGTCATACCTCCACTGTCAGCCGGAACGCGGATCCGAGTGCGCCCGCCGGTCCGTGCGGCCGCCGCCGGCGCTCCGTAGAGTTTGCAGGTGCCCGCAGCGCGATCCACCGAAACCCTACGCGCGCTCGCCGTCACCGGTTCGTCACTGGCGTGCGCGGGCACGCTGCACCAGCTCGTCAACCTGCGGCTGCTGCGGCGTCCCCCGCGCGATCCGGCGCCGGTCACCGCCGCGGTGTCGCTGCTGGTGCCCGCCCGCGACGAGGCCCACCGCATCGCGCCGACCATCCGCTCGCTGCTGGCCCAGCGTGGGCTCGGCGACGCCGAGATCCTCGTCCTCGACGACGGCTCCACCGACGGGACCGCCGACGCGGTCCGGGCGGCGGCGGGCGGCGATCCGCGCCTGCGGGTGCTGACCGGTGTCGCGCCCCCGCCGGGGTGGCTCGGGAAACCGCACGCCTGCGCGCAACTGGCCGCCGCCGCGCGCGGCGAAATCCTGGTCTTCGTCGATGCCGACGTCGTGCTGGCGCAGGATGCGGTCGCCGCCGCGGTGGCGGCGATCCGCGAGCGGGCGCCGAAGGTGACGGTGCAGGTGGAGGTCGACGTCCCCGCGCAGGCGGCCGAGGCGGTGGCGGCCGGCGCGCACTTCCTCCTCTGCGACAACATGCCCCCGGCGGTGCTGCGCGAGGTCGTGGCGCTGGTCGGGGGGCGGGCGGAGCTGGAGGCCACCGGCGGGCTCACCCTGGAGGTCGCCCGCGAGGTCGCCGAGACCGGCGTGGACTACCTGTCGGTCGGTGCGCTGACCCACTCCGCGCCGATCCTCGACCTCGCCCTCGACCTGCGGGTGGGCTGAGCCGTGCTGCTCACCGTCGACGTCGGCAACAGCCAGACCGTGCTCGCCACCTTCGACGGCGACCGCCGCGTGGGCTCCTGGCGGGTGACGACCGCGCCGCGCGCCACCGCCGACGAGCTGCGGCTGCTCTGGCGCGGCCTGCTGCGGAACGCGGTCGTCACCGGCGTCTCCGCCTGCTCGACGGTGCCGGCGCTGCTCCCGGCGCTGCGCCAGCTGCTGGACTCCCTCGAGGTGCCGGTCGTGCTCATCGGCCCCGGCGTGCGCACCGGCGTCCCGCTGCATGTGGACAACCCGCGGGAAGTCGGCGCCGACCGCGTGGTGACCGCGCTGGCCGCGCACGAGCTCTTCGGCCGCCGACCCGACGGGGGCGGCCGCCCGGTGGTCGTCGTGGACTTCGGCACGTCGACCAACGTCGACGCCGTCGGCCCTGACGGGCAGTTCCTGGGCGGGGCGCTCGCGCCCGGGGTGGAGGTCAGCCTCGAGGCGCTGGCCAGCCGGGCGGCCCAACTGCGCTCGGTGGAACTCAGCGTGCCGCCGCACGCGATCGGCAAGAACACCGTCGCCGCGCTGCAGTCGGGCCTGGTGCTCGGGTTCGCCGGCCTGGTCGACGGCCTGGTCGCCCGGATCGCCGCGGAGCTGGTCGGGCAGTTCGGCGCCGCACCGGTCGTGGTCGCCACCGGCGGGCTGGCGCCGCTGGTGGCCGACAGCTGCCGGTCGATCGCCGAGCGCGAACCCGACCTCACCGTGCACGGGCTGCGCCTGGCCTTCGAGCGCCAGCAGGCGGCCGGGCGGCGTCCGGCGTCCCCGTAGGCTGGGCTGTCGTGACCGAGGAACCCCTGCCCGACGACAGCCCCGGGAGCATCGCAGCGAGGCGGGCGCCGACAGGAAGTGAGCATCGCAGCGAGCGCCAGCGAGCGAGGAGCGGAGCGACCGCGGAGGCGCCCTCGGCAGACGAGCGAGGAGCGGACCGGGGCGCGGAGTCGGGCCCGAGTGCAGCCCCTCCGGACGACGAACTCCCCGAACAGCTCCGCGTCCGCCGGGCGAAGCTGGACCGGCTGCGCGAGGCCGGCGTCGACCCCTACCCCGTCGTGGTGCCCCGCACCACGACGCTGGCCGCCGTCCGCGTCGCCCACCCCGACCTCGCGCCGGACACCATGACCGGCGAGCGGGTCGGCGTCACCGGCCGGGTCATCTTCAGCCGCAACACCGGCAAGCTGTGCTTCGCCACCCTCCGCGAGGGAGAGGCCGAGCTGCAGGTCATGCTCTCCCGTGACCGGGTGGGCGAGGAGTGCCTGGCCGCCTGGAAGTCCGACATCGACCTCGGTGACCAGGTCCTGGTCACCGGCGAGGTCGGGACGTCGCGACGCGGGGAGCTCTCGGTGTTCGCCGACTCCTGGCAGCTGGCCGCCAAGGCGCTGCGCCCGCTGCCGGTGGCGCACAAGCCGATGAGCGAGGAGCTGCGGGTCCGCCGCCGCTACGTCGACCTCATCGTGCGCGACGAGGCCCGCCGCACCGTGCGCCAGCGCGCGGCGGTGATGGCCGCCCTGCGCGCGGGCCTGATCTCCCGGGGCTATCTCGAGGTGGAGACGCCGATGCTGCAGACGGTGCACGGCGGCGCGGCGGCCCGGCCGTTCCGCACGCACATGAACGCCTTCGACCTCGACCTGTACCTGCGCATCGCGCCCGAGCTCTTCCTCAAGCGGTGCATCGTCGGCGGGCTGGACCGGGTGTTCGAGATCAACCGGAACTTCCGGAACGAGGGGGCCGACAGCACCCACTCTCCCGAGTTCGCGATGCTCGAGGCCTATCAGGCCTACGCCGACTACGAGGTGATGGCCACCCTCACCCGCGAACTCACCCAGGAATGCTGTGCGGCGCTGTTCGGTGACCACGTCGCGCGGCACAACGACGGCACCGAGATCGACCTGTCGGGGGAGTGGCGCCAGGTGCCGCTCTACACCGCGGTCTCCGAGGCGGTCGATGCGGAGGTCACACCGGAGACGCCGGTGGAACGGCTGCGCGAGCTCGCCGACCGCCACGACGTCGGGGTGGACCCGGCGTGGATCCCCGGCAAGGTGGTCGAGGAGCTGTTCGAGGCGCTGGTGCAGCACACCCTGCAGGCACCGACCTTCGTCGTCGACTACCCGGTGGACACCTCGCCGCTGACGCGGGCCCACCGGTCCACCCCGGGACTCGCCGAGAAGTGGGACCTCTACATCGCCGGGGTGGAGCGGGCCACGGCCTACTCCGAGCTGGTGGACCCGGTCGCCCAGCGCGAGCGGTTCACCGCCCAGGCCGCGCTGGCCGCCGCCGGGGATCCCGAAGCCATGGTGCTCGACGAGGACTTCCTCGAGGCGCTCGAGTACGGCATGCCGCCGACCGGTGGCATGGGGATGGGCATGGACCGGCTGATGATGACCCTCACCGGTCTGGGAATCCGCGAGACCATCCTCTTCCCGCTCGTCCGCCCGATTTCTTCCTGAACCGAGGCGTTCCTTTCTCACCCCATTGTGGGCCGTGTACCGCAAATCCTCCCGAATGGTCTATCGTTCGACCGGCAATGCAGCAGCCCCGCCCGGGGCGAGACACCGCCCCGATTCCGGGGCCGCGGTGAGAAGTGGGGAAGAGTAATGGCTCGCAAGGTCCAGGTGATCCTCAGTGACGACCTCGACGAAAACCTGCCCGCGGACGAGACCGTGAGCTTCTCCCTCGACGGGACGAACTACGAGATCGACCTGTCGGAGAAGAATGCCGACGAGATGCGGAACGCATTCTCCCGGTACGTGCAGGCCGCCCGGAAGGTGAGCCGCGGCGGCGGCCGCGCCTCCGGCGGTGGCCGGTCGCGGGCGACCGGTGGCGGCCGCATGGACCGTGAGCAGGCCGGCGCGATCCGGGAGTGGGCCCGCAAGAACGGCCACGCGGTCAGCGACCGCGGGCGCATCCCGGCCAGCGTGGTCGAGGCCTACGAGGCCGCCCACTGACGGCCCCCTCCCGAGGCTCGTCCCGAGCCTGCGAGGGATGAGGTGGAGGGGGTCCTTTCTCTTGCCCCCCAGCACTCGCAAGCTCGTGCCGGGACCCTGCAAGGGGGCCGCTCCGAGGCTCGTCCCGAGCCTGCGAGGGATGAGGTGGAGGAGGTCCTTTCTCCTGCCCCCGGCACTCGCGAGCTCGTGCCGGGGCCCTGCAAGGGGGCCGCTCCAGCACGCGACCAGGCCCGGTCCCCGCTCGGGGGCCGGGCCGTCGCCGTCCCGGCGGGGCATCCCGCCCCGGGCCGCCTTCTGCTGTGGGCGTAACGCCGGTGGAACACCCTCCCGCCGGCGCCGGTTGCACCGGACAGCTCCCCTCCCCAACACCGGCCGCGCGCCGACGGGAGGTCGGAGACCGCGACTACAGTGGAAAGACCGGTGCCCCAGCGCGCCGACGGACGTCGGGTGCTCCTTCCCGTTCTCGGGGAGAGCAGTGCCGGACCAGCCGGTCAGAGGAGAAGCAGCGCATGTTCGAACGGTTCACCGACCGAGCCCGACGGGTGGTCGTCCTGGCCCAGGAAGAGGCCCGGATGCTCAACCACAACTACATCGGCACCGAGCACATCCTCCTGGGCCTGATCCACGAGGGTGAGGGCGTCGCTGCCAAGGCACTCGAGTCCCTGGGCATCTCGCTCGAGGGCGTCCGCCAGCAGGTGGAGGAGATCATCGGGCAGGGCCAGCAGGCGCCGTCCGGCCACATCCCCTTCACCCCGCGGGCGAAGAAGGTGCTCGAGCTGTCGCTGCGCGAGGCGCTGCAGCTCGGCCACAACTACATCGGCACCGAGCACATCCTGCTCGGCCTGATCCGCGAGGGCGAGGGCGTCGCCGCCCAGGTCCTGGTGAAG
>NZ_SPQO01000066.1 GCF_004570325.1 Mycobacterium sp. PS03-16
AAAGTTACGGCGGTCCATAGCGGCAGGGAAACGCCCGGTCCCATCCCGAACCCGGAAGCTAAGCCTGCCAGCGCCGATGATACTACCCACACGGGTGGAAAAGTAGGACACCGCCGAACACACATTAAGACCGCGGTCCCCCGATTTCGATCGGGGGGCCGCGGCATTTGTGTTTCGCCAGTCTTGTCAATTCGCGCATTCATTGGAAATGGCGAATGCGCCGGCGTCAATCGAACAACGTGGGAACCGTCGCGGCATGAGTCCGTTCGAGGCCCAGAAGTGTCCGTTTCCTGTCGAGTCCACCGCCGTAACCGGTGAGGCTTCCGTTGGCGCCGATCACCCGATGGCACGGCACGATGATGCCGATCGGATTGTGTCCGTTGGCCAGACCGACCGCCCGGAACGCCCCCGGTGCACCGATCTGCCGTGCAATCTCGCCGTAGGACCGTGTCTCGCCGTACGGGATGGTCAGCAGCGCCTCCCATACCCGGCGCTGAAATCCCGTGCCCACCAGATCCAAGTCGAGGTCGAACTCGGTGCGGGTACCGGCGAAGTACGCCTCGAGCTGCTCGACGGCGTCCGGGAACCCCGAGTCGTCGGGCTGCCACCCGTTGCGATCGGGTTCATAGGTCTGATCGACCATCCTCAGATGACGGATCCGTCCGTCGACGCCGGCCAGAGTCAGTAGTCCGACAGGGCTGTCGATGGTTCGGTACCGCATGGTCATGCCGCTGTCTCCTTCGGTGGCCATTCGTTGACGGCGTGGTCGAGCGCCGTCCAGAGATGTTGGGTGACATACGCCCGCCACGGTCGCCAGCGCTCACTGGACTGCTCCAGATCGCGGGGCGTATCCGGCAGCCCGAGCCCACGGGCGGCCGCCAGCACGCCGAGGTCGCTGGCCGGAAACGCGTCGGGGTCGCCCAGTCCCCGCATCGCGATGACCTCGGTGGTCCACGGCCCCACCCCCGGCAACGCGAGCAGGTCGCGTCGCGCCCTGGTCCAGTCGCACCCGGGGTCGAGGACGAGGTCCCCGTCGGCGAGCGCACCGATCAGCCCGGTCAGCGTCCGGCGCCGGGACGCCGGCATCCGCAGATGTGCCGGGTCGACCTCGACGAGGTCATGCACGGCCGGGAAGACGTGCGTCAAACCGCCGCCGGCATCGTGCGTCGTGCGGCCGTAGGCGGTGACCAGCCGGGCGGCGTGCGTGCGGGCTGCCTTCACCGACACCTGCTGCCCGAGCACCACCCGCACTGCCAATTCCGCCTCGTCGACGGTGCGGGGAATGCGCTGTCCTGGCGCCTTGGCGATGAGCGCGGTGAGCCGGTCATCTGTGCTCAGAGCGTCGACGACGGCCTCCGGGTCGGCGTCGAGGTCGAGCAGACGGCGGCACCGCGAGATCGCCGCGGACAGGTCGCGGAAGTCGTCGAGGACCAGTCGGCAGTGGACGTGATCGGGATGCGGCGACAGAGCCACGATGCCGGTGCCCGACGGCAACCGCAGGGTGCGCCGATACGCGCCGTCACGGACCTCCTCCACACCGGGCACCGCGCTGGCGGCCAGATGTCCGAAAAGCCCTTCGAACGCGAACGGCGCCCGAACCGGCAGGCGCAGCGAGAGCGCACCGAGCACGCCGGCGTCGGCGCCGAACCGCGCCCGCGCCCTCTGCCGCAGCGCCGTGGGTGTCAGGTCGCAGACGGCGCGGACCGTATCGTTGAATTGGCGGATGCTCGCGAAACCGGCGGCGAATGCGACGTCGGCGAAGGGCAGCGGCGTGGTCTCGATCAGGACCCGCGCCGTCTGCGCGCGCTGGGCGCGGGCCAGCGCGAGCGGGCCGGCGCCGACCTCGGCCTGCAGGATGCGCTGGAGTTGGCGGCTCGTGTAGCCCAGGCGGGCCGCGAGTCCCGGAACACCCTCCCGGTCCACGGTGCCGTCACCGATCAGGCGCATGGCGCGGGCCACGACGTCGCCGCGGGTGTTCCATTCCGGGGAGCCCGGAGACGCGTCCGGCCGGCACCGCTTGCATGCGCGGAACCCCGCCGCCTGCGCCGCGGCCGCGGTCGGGTAGAACCGCATGTTCCGGGCGAACGGGGGCCGCACCGGGCAGCTCGGCCGGCAGTAGATGCCGGTGGTGAGCACGGCCGTGACGAACCAGCCGTCGAAGCGGGCGTCCTTGGACTGCACCGCCCGCAGGCACCGGTCGAAATCCTCGTGCATGTTCACACGATTACACGCCGGCACCGACAACACTGGCGGGAATCGGACATCGTCGTGGGCGGCGACTGGTGGGCCGCGCCGGCGCGTCACCCCCACGGCGCCCAGCAGCGCCGGCCAGAAGGCGGTCCGGCGTTCGGCGCGGCGGTAGATCGCCCAGCAGGCGAACACCAGCCCGACGAGAAGGGATGACGCCGACGTCCACATCCCCTAGGTGACCCACTTCTCGTCGACACAGGCCTCGTAGGCGCAGATGTCGATGCTCATCGGCAGGGCGAGGAAACCGAGCAGTGCGATTCCCGCCAGCATGGTCTGACGGCGATCAGCGCGACCGCGGCCACCGTGTCGACCGTGCGACCGGAGTGTGTGGCGGTGCCTGACTCAAGAATCGGACACCTGCCCGCGAAGCGCCGGGTCTGGTATTCGTCCCGCCCAATCCGGCCGCGCCCTAGGAACTCACGGGTCCGCCGAGGCGGCCGTTGGTGGCGTCGCGGATGGCGCGGTCGATCAACGCCAGCGTCTCGGCGCGGGTCACCTGTTTCCGGTCCACCACCACCGCCCTGCTGACGTCCTCGTCGATGACGCGGAAGGCCCCGGTGACCGCGGCCGCGCACAGGCGCACGGTCAGATCGCCGTCGGGGAGGTGTAACCGCTTGGCCAGCACCGGAATCAGTCCGCGCTCCATCTGGTCGTGCACCATCAGGTAGGCGGTACGCAGTGCGGGCTCCGAGGCGGTCATGGTGGCGATCTGCATCGCGGTGATCTCGTCGGCGATCTCCTGCTCGCTCATCGGGTGGACGGCTGCGTCGGCGACCAGGTGCTCGGTGAGCGAGAGCTCGGAGGGCCACCGGCGCATGATGGCCAGGAAGCGTTCGACCGACGTGTCGAGCACCGGCTCGACACAGCTCTCCTTGGAGCGGAAGTATCGCCAGATCGTGCGGGTGGAAAGCCCTGCCGCCGCAGCGATGTCGTCCCCGCTGGTGGCTTGGACCCCGTTCGCCCAGAACAGCGCGCAGGCGTGCCGGGACACCGTGAGCCGGGCCTCGGCCTGCTTGCCGCCGGCCGGGGACGCCGAGTCGTGAGGGCTCGCCTCGCGCGCGTCGATCGCGATCACCTCATCCGGCGGTGCGCACTGTCGTCATCGACGGATGCCGGTGCAGCCGTGCACATCACGCTCACCACGACCAGTGCCACGGTGAGCGGACGGCAGGTGCCGAAGGGAGCGGGCACCCGCCCATTGTGTCAGTGCGGCCCCGCGTCGAACACCCCGCTGCGGTACTCGTCGCGGCACGCGCGCCGGGCCAGCTTGCCGCTGGTGGTGCGGGGGATGAGGCCGGCCTGCACGAACCGCACGTCGGCGACCGCGAGGCCGTGCCGATCGGTGACCGCGGTACGGATCGCGTCCACCTCGGGTCCGGGGTCGGCCCGCCGGGTGCCCGAGGCGCGCTCGGCGACGACCACCACCGCGGTGCCGTCGGCGGCCGGGAACGCCGCGACGTAACCGCGCCGCACCATCGCCGACGCCGCCGTCGCGGTGTCCTCGATGTCCTGCGGATAGTGCGTGCGGCCGTCGACGGTGATCATGTCGGCCAGCCGGCCGGTCACGTACAGCTCACCGTCGAGGTACACCCCGAGGTCACCGGTGCGGAACCACCCGGCGCGGTCGGCGACTCCGGCGGAGTGACTGCCCGCGCGCAGGCGGGGGCGCAGCTCGGCGTCGAACGCGCGCCCGGACTCCTGCGGCCGCTTCCAGTAGCGGCGGGCCACGTTGTCGCCGTGCAGCCAGATCTCCCCGACGCACCCGTCGGCGAGTTCGGCGCCGGTGGCCGGGTCCGCGATCGCCGCCCACTGGCTGCGCGCGACCTGGCCGCACGACACGTGCGTCACCGCGTCGCCGGACCCCGCGGCGACCGGCGCCGCGCGGCCCTCGGTCAGCCGAGCGCGGTCGAGGTGAACGGATGTCGGCCGGGCGCCGGGTGCGATGGTCGAGACGAACAGCGTCGCCTCGGCGATGCCGTAGGACGGTTTGATGGCCGTCGGCGGCAGCCCGAACGGTGCGAACGCCGCCTCGAACGCGCGAATCGCGTCCATGCTGACCGGTTCCGAGCCGACGATCATCACGACGTTGCTCAGGTCGATGTCCTCGCCCGGCGCGGGCAGCCCCCGCTGGGCGGTGTACTCGTAGGCCAGGTTGTTCGCCGCCGTCACCACCCGGCCCCGCCGCGAGCCGTCCGACAGCGCGCGGATCCACCGCTGGGGGCGGCGGATGAACGCGGTCGGCGACATCAGGGTCGAGTGGCCGCCGTACACGGCGGGGAAGCCGATCATCGACAGCCCCATGTCGTGGTACAGCGGCAGCCAGCTCACCCCGTGGGTGTTGCGGTCGAGCAGGTCGATCGACAGGATCATCTGCAGCAGATTGGTGCCCACCGCCCGGTGGGTGACCTCCACCCCGACGGGGGTCCGCGTCGAACCCGACGTGTACTGCAGGTGCGACACGTCGTCGACGTCGATGGTGACCGGCGTGAAGCCCTCGCCGGCGGAGTCGGGGATCTCGTCGAGGACCAGCACTGCCCGCCCGCCGAAGCCGTTGTCGGCCAGGAACTCCCGCACCGCGTCCGCCGCGGCAGCCGTGGTGAGCACCACGCTGGGCGTGGCGTCACGCAGCGCGGTGTCGAGGCGTTGCGCGTGCCCCTGCAGCTCGGGGGCGAAGAGCGGCACCGCGATCATCCCCGCCTTGACCGCCCCGAAGAAGCCGCTGACGTAATCGAGCCCCTGCGGCGCCAGGATCGCCACCCGGTCCCCGCGGGCGGCGACCTGCTGAAGGCACGCCCCGATCGCGCGCATCCGGCGGCCGAGTTGGGTCCACGTGAGCTCCTCGGCGCGGCCCTCGTCGGCGCCCGTGTGCGACAGATACCGGTAGGCGACCGCGTCGCCCACATGGGCGATGTTGCGGTCGATCAGCGAGATCAGCGTGACGCCCGGCGGCAGCGCGATGCCGCCGTCGGCGTTCAGGCAATCCTCGATCTGCAGCAGGCCCTCGGTCGTCATGACTCGAGTCTAATTAGCGTTACGCTCGGTATCACTTACCGACGTGGCGATGTGACCGATCAGACGGGCAGGGCCAGCCGGGTCGGCTCGTCATGGCCGCGCAGCGTCACCGTCTCACCCCGTGACCAGTGCTGCTGCTCCCCGTCGGTGGCCCGGTCCAGCGCCGCCGACGAGGCCACCAGGCGGGCGTCGAACTCCTTGGCCAGCTCGCACAGTCGCGCCGCTTCGTTGACCGGTTCGCCGATCACGGTGTACTCGAAGCGCTCCTTCGCGCCGACATTCCCCGCCACCACCTCACCGGCCGCCACCCCGATCCCGGCTTGGCATTCAGGCACCTCGTCGCGGAGCCGCCGGGCGATCGCGCGCGCGGCCGACAACGCCTCGTCCTCGGCGTTGTCCAGCGCGACCGGGGCGCCGAACACGGCCAGCACGGCGTCGCCCTCGAACTTGTTCACCAGCCCGTGGTGGCGGTCCACCTCCTCGACGATCACGGCGAAGAATCGGTTGAGCAGTTCCACGACCTCCACCGCCGGCCGGCTGGTCACCAGCTGCGTCGAGCCGATGATGTCGACGAAGACGACCGCGGCGTGGCGTTCCTCGCCACCGAGTTCGATCTGCTGCTTCTCGGCGGCCAGCGCGACGTCGCGGCCCACGTGGCGCCCGAACAGATCGCGCACCCGCTCACGTTCGCGCAGGCCGTGCACCATCGAGTTGAAGCCGCGTTGCAGCTCACCCAGTTCGGTGCCGTCGAAGACGACCAGTTGGCAGTCGAAGTCGCCACCCTCGACGGCCTTGAGCGCGGACCGCACGACGCGCACGGGCGTCGCGATGATCCACGACAGCAACCACATCAGGATCAGCCCGAACGTCAGCGCGACCACCGCGATGATCATCACGGCCACGGCGAACTGGGTGGTGCTGAGATTCCGTAGCGAAAGCGAGAAGAGGGCCAGCAGGAGGATGCCCAGCACCGGCACCCCCGAACCGAGCAGCCAGACGGTCATGGTCCGGCCCATCACCCCGTGCGCCAGCCGACGTGGCGGACGGCCGGCCTCGAGTGCCTGAGCGGCGATCGGCCGCAGCGAGAATTCGGTGATGAGGTAGCACGCGGTGGCCACCACGATGCCGGGAAACCCGACGGCGAACAGAAACCGCGGGATGAAGGCCGAATCCTGCAAGCCGTACAGCAGGGTCAGCAGTGCGGTACCCACACCCCAGAACAGGAGCAGCATCTTCGCCACCCGCCACGGCGCGAGGAAGACGTTGTACTGGTCGGTGCGGGTGGGGGTCCGCTCCTCGATGGCCCATCGCAACGAGCGCACCGTCCTCGAGGTGATCCAGGCCGTGCCGGCCATCAGGGCGATCAGCATGTAAGCCGGGACCACCGCCCAGGTGAGCCATCCCGGCGCATCGGAGAAGACGCTGGGGACGGGAATCGCCACGGTGTTGAGCAGCAGCGACACCCCGATGCCGAGCACGTTGGTGAACAGGATGAAGAACGTGAGGATGACCTGGATGCGAATGCGCCGGCGCCGCTGATCCTCTTCGGGCCGGCCCAACAGCCAGGAGCCATAACCGGGAGCGTCCGGTAAGCGCCCGCTCTGCCGGGTCACCTTCTCGAGCAGGACGCCCAGCCGTTGCGGAACGCTCTTCTTCCCGGTCGTCGTCGCGGTCATTGTGTCGACAGCCTAAGTTGCGCGTGGCGGCAGACCCTAATGTTGTGCGGGTGCGCCTCGTGATCGCCCAGTGCACCGTCGACTACGTCGGCCGGTTGACCGCCCATCTGCCCTCCGCCCGCCGGCTCCTGCTGTTCAAGGCCGACGGCTCGGTGAGCGTTCACGCCGACGATCGTGCATACAAGCCGCTGAACTGGATGAGCCCACCATGCAAGACGTCCGAGGAGCTGGGCGGGACGCATCCGGTGTGGGTGGTGGAGAACAAGGCCGGCGAGCAGCTGCGCATCACGGTCGAGGAGATCGAACACGACTCCAGCCACGAACTGGGGGTCGACCCGGGGCTGGTGAAGGACGGCGTCGAGGCCCACCTGCAGAAGCTGCTGGCCGAACACGTGGAGCTGCTCGGCGCCGGGTACACGCTGGTGCGGCGCGAGTACATGACCGCGATCGGCCCGGTCGACCTGCTGTGCCGCGACGAAGCCGGACGGTCGGTCGCCGTGGAGATCAAGCGGCGTGGGGAGATCGACGGCGTCGAGCAGCTCACCCGCTACCTCGAACTGCTCAACCGCGACACGCTGCTGGCGCCGGTCAGCGGTGTGTTCGCCGCCCAGCAGATCAAGCCGCAGGCGCGCACGCTCGCGACCGACCGCGGAATCCGTTGCCTGACATTGGATTACGATCAGATGCGGGGAATGGACAGCAACGAGTTCCGGCTCTTCTGACCCCCTAGACTGACGGTATGCCCAGGCGCCGGACCCCGCCGCGGCGGCCGCGGCCGCTGCCGTCCGCGCTCGATCCCCGCCGGATCGAACCGGGGCCGGACGGCCACGACTACGAGGTCCGCGCGGTCGCGGCGTCGCGGGCCACCAAGACCTACCGGTGCCCGGGGTGCGACCACGAGATCCGTGTCGGCACCGCCCACGTCGTGGTGTGGCCGGCCCGCAACGACGGGTGGGTGGGGGAGTCCGCGGTCGACGACCGACGCCACTGGCACACGCCGTGTTGGTCACGCCGGGCGACGCGCGGTCCGACGCGCAGGTGGTCCTAGTGGCCGATCAGTGCTCGGCGGCCGGCTCGACGAGCTCGATCAGCACGCCGCCGCCGTCCTTCGGGTGGATGAAGTTGATCCGGGAGTTCGCGGTGCCGCGGCGCGGGGCGTCGTAGATCAGGCGCACACCCTGGTCGCGGAGCCGCTCGGTGAGCGCATCGAGGTCGCTGACCCGGTAGGCGAACTGCTGCAGGCCGGGGCCGCGCTTGTCGAGGAACTTCGCGATCGTCGACTCGTCGTCGATCGGCGCCATCAGCTGGATCTGGGTGCTGCCGACCGCCGCGCCGCGCACCGTGAGCATCGCCTCGCGGATGCCCTGCTCTTCGTTGACCTCTTCGTGCAGGACGATCATGCCCAGATGGTCGTGGTACCACTTGATCGCCTCGTCGAGGTCGCGCACCGCGATACCGACGTGGTCGATCGCGGTCACCAGCGCGGTGGCCAGGACTGGACGGGCGTCAATTTGCTCGGCGGTCATATCGCAAAGGTAACCTAACGACATCGGTTTCGAATACTCCTCATCCGGTGGATAGCCTGGACGAAGCCACTACAAACCCCCTGGAGGTACTCATGACCACGTCGGTGATCGTTGCTGGAGCCCGTACGCCGGTGGGCAAGCTGATGGGGTCGTTGAAGGATTTCTCGGGTAGTGATCTGGGGGGCATCGCGATCAAGGCCGCCCTGGAGAAGTCGGGGGTGGCGCCGTCGGCGGTCGATTACGTGATCATGGGTCAGGTGCTGACCGCGGGGGCGGGGCAGATGCCGGCGCGCCAAGCCGCGGTGGCGGCGGGGATCGGCTGGGATGTGCCGGCGTTGACGATCAACAAGATGTGCCTGTCGGGCATCGATGCGATCGCGT
>NZ_SPQO01000008.1 GCF_004570325.1 Mycobacterium sp. PS03-16
ACCCAGCGCCGCGTCCGGGGCCGGACCGAGCCAGCCGAACAGATCGTTGGCCTGCGCGGCACTGCCGTCGTGCAGGGCGATGCTGGCGGCGATGCGCACGGCCGCCGCCCGCTCGGCGGCGTCGGCAGAGGTGAAGAGTTCGTCGGTCAGCCGTGCCGCGGTCACGCAGTCGCCGGTCAGCGCCAGCGCATCGGCGAGCTGGGCGCTCAGGGCGGTGGCGCCGGCGTCCGCGGCGGCCCGGTAGAGGCGGGCCGCCCGGGCGGGATGCCCCCGGGTGCGCCCGGCCAGATCGGCCAGCGCGGTGGCCAGCCGGTCGTCGCGCAGGCCGTGCTCGGCCATCCGCAGCGCCAGTTCGGCCGTGAGCGTGCCGGAGTCGAGTTGCGCGCACAGCAGCGCCACCTCGATGTCGTGGTGCCGGGCGGCGCCGCTGATCTGCGCGATGCCGTCGTGGACCGCGCGCAGGAAGGTGGGATGGTGCGACGGCTCGATCAGCCCGCTCGCCCGCGCCCGGTCCACGGTGGCCAGTGCCGTCTGCGAGGCCATGTGCAGTGTGGCCGCCACGTCGTCGGGGCCGAGGTCCAGGCTCAGCGACGACACCAGCAGCGTGTCGAGCAGCGGTTCGTCGAGGCGACGCAACCGTTCGATCAGCGCGATCCGTGCTGCCTGCCGGACCGCGGCCCCGCCGTCCGCGGCGGCGGTGATCGCGGGGGCGAGCAGGAACGGCAGGCCGGCGGTGGCGGCGACGAGCAGCCGCACGAGCTCCGGCGGTGGCGGCGTACCGGCGCGTGCCCCGGCGAGTCGGGCCACCTCGCCGGGCGGCAGCGGACCCAGGGTGAGCGCCGGGTGTTCGCGTTCCAGCGCAATGGTCAGCCCCCGCAGCGAGGGATGGTGGACCAGCGGCTGCGCGGCGATCACCACCGTCGCGGCCGGGTCGGCGACCAGCTCGGTGAGCTGGTCGAGTTCGCCGCCGTCGAGCAGATGCGCCTCGTCGACCACCACCGCCGCGCCGGCCGGGTCCTCCGGGCGGGGCGGACGCGACAGCACCGGGCGGTCCGCGGCGCGCAGTGCGGACCGCACCGCGGCCAGCACCGTCGACTTACCCGTCCCGATCCCGCCGGTGACCAGGAGCTTCACGGCCGCGGCGGGATCGGCCTCGAGCTCCGCGACGGCTGCACGCGAGGCCGGCGGGAGCTCGGAGTGCCGCGACGACGCCGGGTTGGTCATCGGCGGGTCAGGCGCCGCCGTCGTCCGGAACGATGACCGTCGTCGTGATCGGATCGGGCGGGTCCACCGTGGTCGGCGGCGGCTGGACCGTCGTGGTCGGGGGCGGTGGGGTGGTGGTCGGCGGCGGGGTCGTCGTCCGGGTGGTCGTGGTCCTGGTCGTGGTGGTCGACGTCGTGGTCGGCTGAGTCGTGGTGGTGGTCGTCGTGCTCGTCGGCGCCGTGGTCGTCGTCGTTCCTGCCGTCGTGGTGCTCGGCGGCGGAGGCGGCGGAGGCGGCTGGGTCACCGTGGTGGTGGCCTGTCCGTCCGGTCCGATGGTGACGGTCGCCACCGCCGAGACGTCGGCCGGCCCAATATTGTTGCGCTGCAACGTGTCCTCGATCGCGGCGAGCAGCCCGTCGAGCGGGCCGGCCATCAGCTGTTCGAGCTCGGGGCGGGTCACCCGGATGTCGGACTCGAACCCGGGCAGGGCGGCGGATACGACGGTCGCGGTGTCGGCGGACAGCCGCTCCTTGGCCTGGCGGCACTCGTCGCGCAGCCGGGCCAGCAGACCGAATTCGGCGGTGCCGGCCGGATCGGGGTTGTTCGCGTCGGCGATGCCGGCGAGCACGTGGCTGAGCAGCGCCTGATCGATCGCATCACCGGAGAACTCCGGATAACGCACGGTCTGTCCGACCGCGTCGAGGTTGGCGCCCGCGTCGGCGAGCGTGATGCTGGTGCCGCTGCCGCCGAGGTCGACCAGCGCCACCACACCGTGCGCGGGGAGGCCCGGGGCGGCCTGCAGTGCGGCCAGCGCCGCCGAGGAATCGGGGATCAGCGCGGCGGGCACCCCGCCCGGGGCCAGGTTCGGCTTCGTGCGCAGCGCGCCGCGCAGGGCGCCGACGGTGCCGGGCCCCCAGTGCGCGGGCACGGCGATCGCGATCGGCGCGCCACCGCCCACGCTGCGGGCCATCGCGTCGAGCGCCTCGGCCAGCACCTGCTCGCCGCGGTGGGCCGAGCCGTCGGACGCCACCAGCGGGACCGGGTCGCCGACCCGGTCGACGAAACCGCTGAGCACCAACCCGGGCGCGGTGGGCACGCCCACCTCGGGCGCGCGGTCCGGGAAGAAGGTGAGGATGGCTCGCCGCAGCACCGGCGGCTGACCGACGCGGGCGGCCACCAGGTTGGTCATCCCGATCGACAACCCCAACGGTTCTGTCATGGTGGCGTCACTCCTGTCTGGGCCGGTCACCACCATAGCGACTGCACCCCCGTCGGCCTCGGATTTCCCCCTAGTGGCGTCGACCCCCTAACGGCCGATCCCCTAACGGCTGCGGTGAAGGGGTGGGCCGCGCACCGATCCGGGGACCGACCGGCGTCGATAGCATCGTGACAAGCAGTCGGGGGACTGGCCCCGGCTCGACCGTGTCGCACGGTCGGCTCTGGAGAAGGTGTGTGATGGCAAACTCGCTACTCGACTTCGTGATGTCGCTGGTGCGGGATCCCGACGCCGCGGCCCGCTACGCGGCCGATCCGGCCGGGGCCATCGCCGATGCGCATCTGACCGACGTGACCAGCGCTGACGTCAACAACCTCATCCCGGTGGTGTCGGAGTCCATGTCGATGGCCGCGCCGTCGTCGGCGGGCTT
Organism: Mycobacterium sp. PS03-16; assembly: GCF_004570325.1. Taxonomy (GTDB): domain Bacteria; phylum Actinomycetota; class Actinomycetes; order Mycobacteriales; family Mycobacteriaceae; genus Mycobacterium. The sequence continues at coordinate 2,850 of NZ_SPQO01000008.1, forward strand.
CGACGCCTTCGGCGCGGAAGCGGCGGGCAATGTGTGGGCGAGCGGCGCCGCGACGGCCGCGTTCGACGCGTTCGACGACCTGGTGCCCGATACGGCGGTCATCGACGCCGACGTCCCCGTGGTGGTGGATGCGCCGGAGCCGGTCGACTCCGGTGTCGACGCGCTCACCTCGGCCGAACCCGTATCGCTGCAGTTCGACGCCCCGCTGGTCGAGGAGTCGACGCCCGTCGTCGCCGAACCGCTCGACGACTGGAACGTTCCGGTCAGCGCTCCACAACCGGTCGACCACAGCGCTGGGTTCGACCTGTTCGACTAGACCCCCTGCGCACCGACGAGCCCGCGCGGATCACCCGATCCGCGCGGGCTTTTTGGTGTCTGAGCAGGCCGGATGTCGACCCCACCGCCGCGCCCCGGGGTATCCCCTAACCCCCTAACGGGGCGATCCCCGTATCCCTCAACGTCCCCGATGAGGGATGGGTGCGTACCCCGTTTCCGCGGGGTCCCGGCGTCCATAGATTGGTCTCCAGATCGCCGGAGAGCCGGCGAGACAACCTCCCCGGGAACACTGGGAAGACACGAAAGGCAGTCACATGAACCTCATTGACTTCATCCTCGACCTGTTCCGCAGCCCCGGCTCGGCCGCGTCGTTCATCATGGATCCGGACGGCGCGCTGCGTGACGCGGGGCTGCCCAACGTGACCGCCGCCCAGCTCGCGTCGGTGGCCGCCACGGCCGCCCCGGCCGGCTATGCCCTCGGCGGCGGCGACCCGATCGTGGGTCTGCAGCGCGCGGTGGCCGACCACCACCAGCTGGCGTCGAACTTCGCCTCGCCGTTCTCGCCGCAGACCTCGTTCGCGCCGACGACAGAGCTCGCCAGCCGCAACGACACCGACCTGCTCAGCGGCAACAACGTCCCGATCGCCAGCCCCGACCAGGCCGCCGGCGCGAACGCCCAGAACGGCGCGTTCAACCTGGGCTTCGGTGACATCACCCTGGGCGACAAGACCAGCAACACCGCCACCAACGGCGGCGTGGTGGTCGGCGGCGACAACGACGGCGACATCGTCAGCGGTGACGGCGCCGCGCTCGGCGACGGCAACACGATGAACAACGGCGACATCCTCGCCGGGTCCGGTTCCAACGTGGTCGTCGGCAAGGACAACGAGGTCGAGGACAACTCGCAGACCGCGGGTGGCGACCTGATCGCCGACAACGATGCGCCGGTGCTCAACGACGTCGACACCTCCGGTGGCAACGGCGGCGGCGCCGACGGCGGCGGCAGCCTGATCGGCATCGGCGGCGGCAACGCGGTCGGTGGCGACGGCGGCAACGGTGGCGGGATCATCATCACCGACAACGACGTCAACGCCGGCACCCAGATCGACGGCGACTACGGCAGCGACAACACCGAGGACAACTCGGTCAACACCTCGGTGGAGACCAACACCTCCACGTCGACCGAGAGCTCGATCGAGGACAACTCCTCGAACTTCGAGTCCAACATCGGCTCGGGCAACGAGACCGCGATCGGCTCCGGCAACGAGACGAACACGGACCTGTTCTCGGGCAACGACACCGGGGTCAACACCGACCTGTTCTCGGGCAACGACACCGGGTTCGCGACGAACACCGACATCGCCTCGAACAACGACACCGCGACGAACACCGATCTCGACGCGTTCTGATCGACACAACCGGATAGCGCAACTGGCGGGGACCGCGATGGTCCCCGCCAGTTCGCGCGCTTACGGTGAGAGCCACCGGCACGGAAGGGCGCCATGACGCAACCGAACGACCCCCGCAAGGTGAAGGTGATCGTCGAGCTCATCGACCACACCACCGCGATCGCGGCCGCCCAGGATCGCGGCGATCTGGCCGCCCGGCTGGCGCGCGCCAAGGCCCGCATCACCGATCCGCAGATCCGGGTGGTGATCGCCGGTCAGCTCAAGCAGGGCAAGAGCCTACTGCTCAACTCACTGCTCAACATGCCGGTGGCCCGCGTGGGTGACGACGAGTCGACGGTGCTGGCCACTGTGGTGTCGTACGGGGAGCAGGCCTCGGCGCGGCTCGTGGTGGCCCGGCCCGACGGCGAAGAACCCGAACTCGTCGAGATCCCGACCACCGACCTGACCAAGGACCTGCGCCGCGCGCCGCAGGCCGGCGGCCGCGACGTGCTGCGGGTCGAGGTCAGCGTGCCCAGCCCGCTGCTCAAGGGCGGGCTCGCGTTCGTCGACACCCCCGGGGTGGGCGGGCACGGTCAGCCGCACCTTTCGGCCACGCTCGGGCTGCTGCCCGACGCCGACGCGATGCTGATGATCAGCGACACCAGCCAGGAGTTCACCGAACCGGAGCTGACGTTCATCCGACAGGCCACCGAGATCTGCCCGGTCGCGGTGATCGTCGCGACCAAGACCGACCTCTACCCGCACTGGCGTCAGGTGGTCGGCGCCAACGCCGCCCACCTCGAGCGCGCGGGGATCACCACGCCGATGATCCCGGCGTCGTCGACCCTGCGCAGCCACGCCGTCGCGCTCAACGACAAGGAACTCAACGAGGAGTCGAACTTCCCCGCGATCGTGAAGTTCCTGTCCGAGAAGGTCCTGTCCCGGGAGAACGACCGGGTGCGCGATCAGGTGGTCGGCGAGATCCGTGCCGCGGCAGAACATCTCCGGCTCGCGCTGGAGTCCGAGCGGCAGGCGCTCGACGATCCGCAGGCCCGTGAACACCTCACTGCCGACCTCGAGCGGCGCAAGCAGGAGGCCCAGGACGCGCTGCAGCAGACCGCGCTGTGGCAGCAGGTGCTCAACGACGGCATCGCCGACCTCACCGCCGACGTCGATCACGATCTGCGGCAACGCTTCCGCAACATCACGTTCCACACCGAGCGGGTGATCGACACCTCCGATCCGACGCTGCACTGGGCCGAGATCGGGGCCGAACTCGAAGAGCAGGTCGCCACCGCCGTCGGCGACAATTTCGTCTGGGCCTACCAGCGCGCCGAGGCCCTGGCCTCCGACGTCGCCCGTACGTTCCGCGAGGCCGGGTTGGACGCGGTCCGGATGCCCGCGCTCGACGCACGGGAGATGGGCGCCGAGTTCGGGCAGTTCAAGTCGCTGGCCGATCTCGAGCACAGCCCCCTCAAACTCGGCCACAAGGTGGTCACCGGGATGCGCGGGTCCTACGGTGGCGTGCTGATGTTCGGCATGCTGACCTCCTTCGCCGGTCTGGGCATGTTCAACCCGCTGTCGCTGGGCGCGGGATTCGTGTTGGGCCGCAAGGCCTACAAGGAGGACATGGAGAACCGGATGCTGCGCGTGCGCAACGACGCGAAGACGAACGTGCGCCGCTTCGTCGACGACGTCGCCTTCGAGGTGGGCAAGGAATCCCGCGACCGGCTCAAGGGCATCCAGCGCCAGCTGCGCGACCACTACCGGGAGATCGCCAACCAGACCACCCGCTCGCTCAACGAGTCGCTGCAGGCCACCCTCGCCGCGGCCAAGGTGGAGGAGACCGAGCGCACCGCCCGGCTCAAGGAACTCGACCGGCAGCTCAACATCCTGCGCCAGGTGCTCGACCATGCGCAGAAGCTGAGCGCGGCCGCGCCGGTGCCGTCATTAAGCTCGAGGGGTTAGTACTTTCCACGTCAGACGGGACTGGGCGAAACTCTGAGCACAAGTGACCGTGTGCGGGCGATCCTCGGTGGCACCATCGCGGCCTACCGGGCCGACCCCGCATACCGCCAGCGGCCCGACGTGCTCAACGAGCTCGAGCGGATCGGCGGCCGGCTGAACCAGCCGATCCGCATCGCGCTGGCCGGCACCCTCAAGGCCGGTAAGTCGACGCTGGTCAACGCGCTGGTCGGGGAGGACATCGCGCCCACCGATGCCACCGAGGCCACCCGGATCGTCACCTGGTTCCGGCACGGGCCGACACCGAAGGTGACGGCCAATCACCGCGGCGGCCGCCGGTCCAACGTGCCGATCGCCCGCGATCCGCAGGACCGCGCGCTGACCTTCGACTTCGCCCGGCTCGATCCCGACGACGTGCTGGACCTCGACGTGGAATGGCCGGCCGCCGAACTGATCGACGCGACCATCATCGACACGCCCGGCACGTCGTCGCTGTCGCAGGACGTCTCGGCGCGCACGCTGCGGCTGCTGGTGCCCGACGACGGGGTGCCGCGGGTCGACGCGGTGGTGTTCCTGCTGCGCACGCTCAACGCCGCCGACATCGCGCTGCTCAAGCAGATCGGCGAACTGGTCGGCGGTTCGTCGGGCGCGCTCGGCGTGATCGGCGTGGCCTCGCGCGCCGACGAGATCGGCGCCGGGCGCATCGATGCGATGCTGTCGGCCGGCGACGTCGCCAAACGCTTCACCGAGGAGATGGACCGCACCGGCATCTGCCAGGCCGTCGTGCCGGTGTCGGGGCTGCTCGCGCTGACCGCGCGCACGCTGCGGCAGAGCGAATACGTGGCGCTGGAGAAGCTCGCCGGCGTCGACGCGGCCGAATTGGCCAAGGCGATGCTGTCGGTCGACCGGTTCGTCCGGGAGGACAGCCCGCTGCCGCTGGACGCCGCGACCCGCGCGGCGCTGCTGGACCGGTTCGGCATGTTCGGCATCCGCATCGCGATCGCCGCGCTGCACGCCGGGGTGAGCGATTCGGTGGCACTGGCCGACGAACTGCTCGAGCGCAGCGGGCTGGTGGCTCTGCGCGACGTCATCGACCAGCAGTTCGCACAGCGCTCCGACCTGCTCAAGGCGCACACCGCGCTGCTGTCGTTGCGGCGGTTCGTGCAGCGCAACCCGATCTACGCGACGCCCTACATCGTCGCCGACATCGACCCGCTGCTGGCCGACACGCACGCGTTCGAAGAGCTACGGCTGCTCAGCGCGCTGCGATCCCGGCCGACGACGCTCAACGACGACGAGATGGCGTCGCTGCGCCGGCTGATCGGCGGGTCCGGCACCGACGCGGCCAGCCGGCTCGGACTGCAGCCCGACGCCCCCTACGACGGGCCGCGGGCGGCGTTCGCCGCGGCGCAGAGGTGGCGGCGCAGGGCCGAGCATCCGCTCAACGATCCGTTCACCACCAGGGCGTGCCGGGCGGCGGTGCGCAGCGCCGAGGCGCTGGTCGCGGAGTACGCCGCAAAGGGTCGCGGACCCGCCTAACGTTTCGCCCCGCTGCGACGAATAACAGGTATGCGCATCTCTCTCGGCGTATCGCTGGGCTCGGCCAATCTGACCGCTGTCACCGGCGGTCGCCTGACCACCCGTCCGGCTGTACTCACGCTTCTCCCGCACCGTCCGCCCGAACTGGCGAGCGCAGGCATCACCGGGTTCGTCGACCGCGTCGGGGATCCGGTGCCGCTGGTGGCTCCCGACGGCTCGGCGCACTACGGCGGGCAACTGACCGCGGCCGCCATCGAGTCGCTCACCCGGCAGGCCTGCCCGCAGCGCCGGCCCGACGACGTCGCGGTGGCCGTGCCCGCGCACTGGTCGCCGCAGGCGGTGGCGGCCCTGCGCGCGCTGGTGCCGTACGTGCGTCTGGTGTCCGACGCGGCCGCGGCGCTCACGGCGCTGCAGACCGCCCCCGGGCTCCCCGCACAGGGCGTCGTCGCGCTCTGCGACTTCGGTGCCACCGGCACCACGATCACGCTGGCCGATGCCGGGGACGGGTTCCGCGCGGTGACCGATCCGGTGCGCTACGACGACTTCTCCGGGGACCTGATCGACGCGGCGGTGCTGCGGCACGCGCTGGCCGGCCTGGACGTCGACCCGTCGGGCACCTCGGCGGTGGCCTCGCTGTCCGGTCTGCGCGACGAGTGCCGGGCCGCCAAGGAGCGGCTGTCGGTGGCGACGGCCACCGGCCTGGCCGGGGCGCACACCACGGTGCGGGTGACCCGCCAGGAACTCGAGGCGCTGGTCGACGGTCCGCTCGACGGAGTCGTCGCAGTGCTCATGGACACGCTGCAGCGCGCCGGCATCGCACCCGCACAGCTGGCGGCGATTGCGACGGTCGGCGGTGGCGCGCGGATGCCGCTTGTCACCCAACGTCTTTCGCAGGCGCTGCAGCGTCCGGTGGTCACCACCCCGGGTGCCCTGGTGGCGGCCGCGGCCGGTGCCGAACTGCTGGCCCAGCGCGCCGCGCAGCCCGACCCGGCGACCGCGGTGGTGGCGGCGCCCGGGGTTTGGGCCGTCCCGGCCGGTGCGGTCTCCGGGGACGCCGAGACGGTGTCGGCGCTGTCGCTGGCCTGGTCGGCTGAGCAGCCCGAAGCCGACGTTGCGACCGACTACGTGCAACCCGTCTACGACAGCGCGCAGGCCCGTCCGGACGTGCACTTCGATCAGCGGGACACCACGGACACCGACGCCGGCCCCGCGTGGTACCGCCGCCCGGTGGCGCTGTTCGCCGGCGCTGCCTGTTTCGCCGCCGTGACGGCCGGTGGGCTGGTGCTGACCTCCGACATCGGGGGCGCGGTGTCGTCCGATGCGATGGGCATCAGCCAGCCCGTCGCGACCAAGCCGGTGGAAAACGCGCCCGACAGTGCCGCAGCGCCCGTGGCCGAGGCGCCCGCCGGGCGGGCGACCGTCGCCGAGACCGCGGTGGTCGCCGCCCCGGCGCCGAGGGCGGCGCAGAGTCCGCCGAAACTCGTGCGCGAGAACGCCTCTGCGTCGGCGCCTCGTCGGGTTGCGCCGCCGAAGTCGGCGCCGCGGCGGGTGGCGTCCGCGCCCGCTCCGGCGGCGCCCGCTCCGGCACCTGCGCCGGCGCCGGGGATCGGGTTGCCGCGGATCCCGATGCCGACGATCGTGCTGCCGCCGCTGTCGCCGCCCAAGCCTCAGCCGTCGCCGTCACCGCAGCCGTCGCCGTCGCCGTCGCCGTCACCGCAGCCTCAGCCGTCGCCGCAGCCGTCGCCGTCACCTGAGCCGTCGCCGCAGCCCGAGCCGTCGCCCCAGCCCGAGCCCGAGCCGACCGTCGCGCCCGAGCCGGAGCCGACCGTCGCGCCGGAGCCGGAGCCGACCGTTGCGCCGCAGCCCGAGCCGACGGTCGCGCCGGAGCCGCAGCCGACCGCGGACCCGGAGCCCACCGTCGCGCCCGAACCCACGGCCGCCGAGCCGGCGCCGGAGGAGTGCGTGCCGACCACCGAGACGGTCTGCTAGCTCGCACACCACATCGCGTGTGCGGTGTGGTCCGCTTCGCCCGGCGTGTCGCGGGTGAAACGGCACGCGTACCCGAGTCGGGCTAGCCGGCGGACTGGTGCAGCCCGTACGGCACGGCTTTGACCAACGTGACCAGGATCAGCGATCCGCTGGGCACCGCATAGCGGCGCTGTTCGCCGGGCCGCGCGCCGATCAGGGCGCCGCCGAGCGGGGAGTCGACCGAGAACACCTCGAGGTCGCCGTACTCCGCACCGCGGACTCCGAGCAGGAACGTCTCGGTCTCGCCGGTCTCGTCGAAGCGCACCGTCAGCACCATGCCCGGTTCGGCGATCCCGTCGTCGGCCGGATCCTCACCGACGACGGCGTGCATGAGCACGTCGTGGATCTGCTGGATGCGGGCGCGGCGGGCGCGCTGGACGGCGACGGCGTTCTCCTCGCCGTCGTCGGTGCTCTCCCCGGCGAGCAGCGCGCGCAGCGTCGCCAGTTCGGACTGCAGCCGGTCGTAGGCCTGCGGGGTCATCCAACAGCGTTGTGCAGCGGTCATTCTCGGCTCTCTTCGGAAGGATCGTCGTCAGGGGCGGGTCGATGACGCCGCCCCTGACGACTGGATGCGGGCTCGTGGTTCAGCGCAGCGGGTCGACGTCGCGCAGCGCGGAGGGTTGCTTGCCGGTGGTGATCTGCTCGGCCAGGAGCCGCCCGGTGATCGGGCCGTGTGCCAGTCCCCACATCCCGTGGCCGCCGGCGACGTAGACACCCGGGGCGACGGCGCCGATCAGCGGCCGGCCGTCGGCGCTCACGGGGCGCGGACCGACCCACTCGTCGGTGCGCTCGGTCCAGCGGGCGCCGCGCAGCAGGGGGATCGCGGAGCGGACGATCGCCTCGATGCGGGCCGGGACCGCCGGCTCGTCGGGGCCGCGGAACTCCATGGTGCCTGCGACGCGCAGCCGGCCCTGGTACGGCGTGCAGGCCACCCGCACCTCGGGCAGGTAGACGGGTCCCGGGACCGGGCGGTCGACGGGCACCGTGAACGAGTAGCCGCGACCCGCGTGCACCGGGGTGCGGACCCACGGCGCGGCCAGGCGATTCAGCCAGGCGCCGGTCGCGATGACGGTGGCGTCCGCGGACAGTGGCGCGCTGTCACGCGGGACGATGCGCACACCGCGCGATTCCGGGCGCACCTCATCGACGTCGTCGATGCGGATCGTGGCGCCGCGGTCGACCACGGCACGGGCCAGGGCCGTGGTGAAGCGGCCGGGGTCGACGAAGCGTTGTCCCTCGACGCTGATGCCGACGTGGACGGCCGGTGAGGCGAGCGGCACCTGGTCGGCCAGTTCGTCGGCGGGCAGTCGCCGGTACGACACCGGCTGGCCGGCCTGCTCGAGGCGCTGGAGTTCGGCGATCAGATGAGCGGCGTGGTGGTCGTCGGTGAACAGCGCGGTGATGGGTCCGTCGGTGCTGGGCACGTCGACCCCGTTGCTGGTGAGGACGTCGAATGCCTCGAGGCACTCGTCGTTGAACGGCACGTTCGCGCGGATCGCGCGGTCCCATGCGGAGCGCCGCGAATTCAGCGCGAACCGCGCGAGGAATCCCCAGAGCGCGGTATCGAACCGGGCGGGAATATGCAGCGGCGCATCGGGATTCAGCAGGGAACGCACACCGTAGGCGACCGTCGGGCCCTGGTTGAGCGGGATGGTCAGCGCGGGGGCGACCCACCCGGCGTTTCCCCACGAGGCCCCTGCCGCGACGCCGGTGCGGTCGACGACCGTGACCTCGACCCCTCGTTCCTGGAGGAACCAGGCGGTGGACAGGCCGACTATGCCGGCGCCCACCACGATCACCGAGCGCGGCCCACCGTCGAACTGCTCGACGCCGGACATCACATCACCTCCACCAGGGTTCCATCGGTCACCTCGATGGTGGCGGCTGATCATGGACGGTGGTTTGCGCTGTCCGGACAATCCGGCTAGTGCTCTTTGTCGCCTTCCGACAGCAGCGGGCCGTCGTCGATCGCGGCGAGTTCCACGGTCATCGCCAGGCGCGCGCGCGGGTCGTCGAGACCGATCTCCGTCGCCTCCGTCATCCGGCGCAGGCGGTAGCGGACGGTGTTCTCGTGCACCCCGAGCATCTCGCCCGCCGCGCGGAGATCGCCCTGGCTCGCCAGCCAGGCGCGCAGCGTGTCGATGTAGCGGGTGGCGTGCCGCTCATCGTGGCGGCGCAGATCGGCGATGGGCCCACGCTGCGGGGTGCGGCCCGCGCGGGCGGCGAGCCGCAACCGCTGCAACAGGATGTCCCCCCACACCTCGTCGTAGGTGGGCACCTGGTCCAACTGCGGCTTCAGCTCGTGCAGCCCGAGGCACTCCTCCGCCTCGTCGCGTGCCGAGGGAAGTTCCAGAACTGTTGCGGCGCTGCTGATCCCGGCGTGGACGTCGACGTGCCCCGGCAATGCGGCGCGCAGGTCGTCGACCCAGCGCCGCGCGGTTGCCGCCGAATCGCTGGGCAGGATGGTGTGGACGGTGGTGCCGGTCAACGCGGTCCGTCCCGGCCGCGACCACCCGAAACCGGTGGTGGCCCGTTCGAAGGCGAGCAGCAGCGGTGCGTGCCGCTCCTGTCCGGACCGGGCCCGCAGGGCGATCACCCGCAGACCCGACGTCGGCAGGGCCAGCTTGCTGACGACGGTCGGCGCGTCGGCGGTGCCGTCGAGCAGTCCGATCACCAACTCGGACTCGACCTGGCGTTCGAGGTCCGCGCTGGCCCGCGAGCGCAGCAGGTGCAGCGCGACCACCCGGGCGCCGTCGACCAGCGCGCGGCGTCGCGCCTCGGGCAGGTCGGCGCTCGCCACCCACACCGATCCGAGCAACTCGCGGCCCACCCGGGCGGCCACGACCGTGCGGCTCGACAGGCCGTGTTCGGCCGCCGGCGCCAACTCCATCGGCGCGTCGGAGGTGGCCAGGTGCTGAGGGACACCGCGCTCCTCGAACAGCGCGCGCAGCGACTCGGGCGCCTGCCGGCTCAGGATCGTCGCGGCCCGGGCCGGGTCCGCGTGCTGCTGCAGGCGGGAGTACGCGAGCACGCGGGCGTGGCGGTCCTCGATCGTGACCGCGGCCCCGATCGCGTCGGCCAGGCTGTCGGCCAGCGCGAACAGATCGGTGGGCCCGCGCCCGGATTCGGTTTCGCGGCCCTCGAGCACCAACCCGTAGACCACCGCCGCGATCTCGCTCCAGGACACCTCGGGGTCGACGGTCAGCACCGCGACCTCCCCGGGCGGGTCGGCGAGGCCGCCGTCGGCGCGCATCAGCACCGCGACGGCGTGGGCGGCCCGCGCCCAGTCCAGCGCGTCCTCGACGGAGTCGGCTCCCGCCGCCAGCAGCACGTCACCGACGACATCGCGGTCCTCGTGCATCACGACGCTGCGCAGTTCGGTCGACCTGGGGACCGGGCAGGCCCGCAGATGCACGCCGTATCCGCCGAGCACGTTGACCAGCCGGTCCAGGGTGACCACGAGGCCATTGTCCAACGCGCGGGCGCGCCCGCCGCGCCCGCGCTACCGCGTGCGTGTCAGCCGCCCGGCGGCGCCTCCGGCGGAGCCTCCTCAGGCACCGTGACCGTCACCGTGCTGGTGCTCGTACTCGTCTCCACGGTCGTCGACGTGGTCGGCGGCGGCGTGGTGGTGGTCGTGGTGGTGGGCGCCGTCGTGGTGGTCGTCGTCGGCGCCGTGGTGGTCGTGGTCTCGGTCGGCGGCGCGGTGGTCTCCGTCGGCGACTGCGTCACCGTCTCGGTCGGCGCCACCGCGGGAGCCGACGTCGTCGCCTCCTCGGACGTCGTGGTGGTCGTGGTGGTGCTGTCCGACGGGGTGTCCTCACCCGAGGCGAGCTGGACGATCAGCCACACGATCACCGCGATCAGCAGCGCGGCCACCGCACCGAGCGCGATCAGCGCACCCGGCTTGCGGTACCAGGGGGTCGGCTCGTCCGGGGGCGGCTGGTCGTAGCCGCCGGTGTCGTAGCCCTGGTCGTATTCGCTGTAGGCGTTCGAGTACTGCGTCGGCTCGCTGCTGTAGGCGTTGGAGTACTGCGTCGGTTCGCTGTCCGGGTATTCCGGTTCTTCAGGGGGTCGCGCCACGGATCTCGATAGTAGGGCGTCCGCTCAGTTTCGCGGGTAAAGCGTGCGCGTCTCGTTGAGTCGCGGCCGGTTGCGGGTGGTGCGCGGCGTCGACTCCTCGTCGCGCTCGTCCTCTGCGGCGTCCTCGTCGGTGGTCCGCGGCGGCTCACCGCTGGTCGACTCGGTCGGGTGCGGGGGCGGCGGCAGCTCGGACGGGGGCAGGTCGATGTCGGTGGTCTGCGGCGGGTTGATGCGGGTGGTCAGCGTGGGGCTCGCCGCCTCGGAGACCGAGGTGGTCTGCGTCCTGGCCGTGGTGTCCGTGTCGACGAAGGTCGAGGGCGCCTGCGGCGGCTCGTCGGCGTCGCGGGCCAGGACGGTCACGCCGGTGACGGCCAGCCCGATCGCGGCCAGCCCCGCGACGCTGGCCGCGAGCAGCTTGGGCGTCGAGTTGTGCCACGACGCCGCATCCGGCTCTGCGCCGGAGTGGTCGTCCTCGTCGTGGGCGTCCGTCACGGGCACCGATCCTATCCACCACCGGCGGCCCGGTGCCGGGTCATCGCAGCTGGGGGATCACCTCGCCGGCCACCAGCGCGAGGTGATCGAGGTCGGACATGTCCAGCATCTGCAGGTACACCCGCTGTACTCCGGCCTCGACGAACGGGGCCAGCTTGTCGACCATCTCGGCGGGCGTGCCCACCATCGGGGAGTTGCTGCGCAACTCGTCGACCTCCCGGCCGATCGCCCCGGCGCGGCGGGCGATCTCGGCGTCGTCGGCGCCGGCGCACAGCACGAACGCCGCGGAATACGTCATCGAGTCCGGTTCGCGCCCGGCGTCGGCGACCGCGGCCGCGACCCGCTCGAACTGGGTGGTGAGCGTGTCCAGCGGGACGAACGGGACGTTGAACTCGCCGGCGAACCGAGCGGCCAGGGCAGGGGTGCGTTTGGCGCCCTGTCCGCCGATGATGATCGGCGGCACGGCCTGCGCCGGTTTGGGCAGGGCGGGGGAGTCGACGACCGAGTAGTGGGTTCCGGTGTAGTCGAACGTCTCACCGACGGGTGTGGCCCACAGGCCGGTGAGGATGTCGAGCTGTTCGGAGAGTCGGTCGAACCGTTCGCCCAGCGGTGGGAACGGGATCGCGTACGCCTGGTGCTCGGCCTCGAACCAGCCCGCGCCGAGGCCGAGCTCCACCCGGCCGCCGCTCATCTCGTCGACCTGCGCGACGGCGATGGCCAGCGGGCCGGGATGGCGGAACGTGGCCGAGGTGACCATCGTGCCCAGCCGGATCGTCGAGGTCTCGCGGGCCAGGCCGGCCAGCGTGACCCACGAGTCGGTGGGGCCCGGGAGGCCGTCCCCGCTCATCGCGAGGTAGTGGTCGGAGCGGAAGAAGGCGGAGTAGCCGAGTTGTTCGGCGGCGCTGGCGACGGCCAGTTGATCGGCGTAGCGCGCGCCCTGCTGGGGTTCGACGAAAACACGGAAATCCACGGCGGCCAACCTACAGACCCTTGGGCGCGTCGCGCAGCGCCTGCACGGCGGCCACGTCGCCGTCGAAGTCGACGCGGGCTTCCCGGCCGACGGCGAACAGCAGCAGTTCCTCGGGTTTCCCGGTGACGATGACGGGGTCGCCCTTACCCGCGGTGAGCAGCGTCTTGCCCTCCGGTGTGCGTAACGCCACCCGCACCGGCGCCTTGGCCAGCGTCAGCCGCGCCATCAGTGACAGCGTGCGGGTGAGCCCCTTGACCGTCGCGTCGTCGAGCGGCCGCGGCTCCCAGTTCGGTTGCGCGCGGCGGACGTCCTCGTGGTGGATGAACATCTCGGCGAGGTTGGCCACCGGGTCGAGCAGCTTGAACGGTGAGTACACCGGCGGCCCGGCGGCGATCTTGTCCAGCATCTCGTCCCAGTCGATGCCGTCGGCCACCTGGTTCTGCACCTTCTCGGTGTAGGACGACAGGCCGGGGACGGCGATGCCCGCGGTGGCGTCCAGCCGTCTCTCACGGATGTAGAGGTGGGCGGCCAGATCCCGCGTCTTCCACCCTTCGCACAGGGTGGGTTCCTCGGGGCCGACGGCGCGCATCGCCTCGACGAGGGCGGCGCGTTCGCGCTGGGCTGCGGTCATAAAGTCATCCTCCCGTGGGGCGCGTGGGCTGTCATCCGTCCAGGGCGCGGTCGAGGTTGATGGCGGCGCTGATCAGGGCCAGGTGGGTGAACGCCTGCGGGAAGTTGCCGACCTGATCGCCGTTGGCGCTGACCTGTTCGGCGTAGAGGCCGAGGTGGTTGGCGTAGGTGAACATCTTCTCCAGCGCCAGCGAGGCGTCCTGTAGCCGGCCCGCCCGGGTCAGCGCCTCGACGTACCAGAACGAGCAGATCGAGAACGTGCCCTCGTCACCGTCGAGCCCGTCGGTGCCCGGTTCGTACCGGAACACCAGGCTGTCGGTGACGAGGTGGCGTTCCACGGCGTCCAGCGTGGACAGGAACCGCGGATCCGCCGGCGAGAGGAACTTCAGCATCGGCATCAGCAGTACCCCGGCGTCGAGCGCCGTACCGCCCTCGACGCGGGTGAAGGCCTTCAGATCGGGATTCCACGACTTCGTCATGATCCGGTCGTAGATCTCGTCGCGGGCTCTCGACCAGGCCACCACGTCACCGGGCAGGCCGCGGGTGCGGGCGATGCGGATGGTGCGTTCGATCGCCACCCAGCACATGAGCCGGGAGGTGGTGTAGGCCTCGGCGTCGTCGCGCACCTCCCACATGCCGGCGTCCGGCCGGTCCCAGTTGGCGACCACCCAGTCGACGACCGCGGTCAGATCGGTCCAGCCGTCGTGGCTGATGCCCGGCCCGTACTTGTCGAACAGGTACACCGAGTCGATGATCTCGCCGTAGATGTCGAGCTGCAGCTGTTCGGTGGCGGCGTTGCCGATGCGGACCGGCGCCGAGTCGCGGTAGCCGGACAGGTGGTCGAGTTCGGTCTCCTCGGGCAGGTTGCCGTCGATGTCGTAGAGCACCCGCAGCGGACCGAGGCCACCGTCGTCCCCACCGTCGGTCCGGCCCATCCGTTCGGACAGCCAGCGGATGAACTCCCGTGCCTCGCTGAGGAATCCGAGCCGTAGCAACGCGTAGAGGCTGAAGCCGGCGTCGCGGACCCACACATACCGGTAGTCCCAGTTGCGGCCGCCGCCGATGGGCGCGGGCAGGCTGGTGGTGGGGGCGGCGAGTATCGCGCCACTGGGTTCGTGGGTGAGCAGTTTGAGCGTGATCGCCGAGCGGTGCACGGTCTCGCGCCAGCGCCCGGTGTAGGTGGACTGCGACAGCCAGTTCCGCCAGAACGCCGTGGTGGCGTCCAGCAGGGCGTCGGTCATGTCGACGGCGTCGGCGGTGACCTCGTCGTCCTCGCCGAGCATCTCGAGGACGAACAGCGCGGTGTCACCGGTGGACAGTTCGACCTCGGCCTGCACGACGCCGCCGTCGACGTGCAGATCGGTCGACGCGATCAGACCCATCCGCACCCCGTCTCCGGTGATCAGCACGCTGTCGCCGGTGCGCCGGGCCCCGCAGGATTCGCGCCCGTAGTCGGGACGGGCGTCGAGGCGCATCCGCATCCGCAGCGTGCCGCGCACCCCGCTGACCCGCCGCACCAACCGCTGACGGTGGTGTGGATCGTCGCGCGTGAGCACCGGCATGAAGTCGTGCACCTCGACGACGCCGTCCGAGGTGAGGAAGCGGGTGATCAGCACCGCGGTGTCGGGATAGTAGAACTGCTGGGTGCGGGTGACCGGCACGGTCGGCGCCAGCTCCCAGCTGCCGCCGCGGTCGCCGTCGAGGATGGCGCCGAACACGCTGGGCGAGTCGAAACGCGGCGCGCAGAACCAGTCGATGGTGCCGTCGGTGCCCACCAGGGCGCAGGTGCGCAGATCGCCGATGAGCCCGTGGTCGGCGATCTCCAGGGGGTTGTCGCTCACCCCAGCCGCCACCCCGGCGGCCCGGGCAGCGCCACCGCCTCGTCGGGCCCCCAGGACCCCTGCGGGTAGGGCCGCACCCGCGGCGGCGCGTCGAGCACCGGCTGGCACACCTGCCACAGCCGGTCCACCTCGTCGGACCGGGTGAACAGGGTCTGGTCGCCGCGCATCACGTCGAGCAGCAGCCGTTCGTAGGCCTCCAGCGGCGTGTCCTCGGGGTCCTCGGCGCCGACGTCGAGGAGCACGTCGACCGGCATCAGCTCGAGGTTCGGTCCCGGACGTTTGGCCAGCATCGCGACCGCGACGGTGGGGGAGTCACGCAGTTCGAGGACCAGTTGGTTGGCGGGCTGGTCACCGCCCCCGAACCGGCCCATCGGCGGGGTGCGGAAGGTCAGCGTGACCGTGCGCCGGGTGGCCGACATCGCCTTGCCGGTGCGCAGGTAGAACGGCACTCCCTGCCAGCGTTCGGTGTCGACGAACGCCTCGAGCGCGACGAGGGTCTCCACCTCGGAGTCGTCGGCGACGCCTTCTTCGTCGCGGTAGCCGTCGTACTGACCGAACACCACCCGCTCGGGGTCCAGCGGGCGCATCGCCTCGAACACCTTGGCCTTCTCGTTGCGCAGCGAGGTCGCGTCGAGGTGCACGGGCGGCTCCATCGCGACGAACCCGAGCACCTGGCACAGGTGGGTGGAGATCATGTCGCGGAAACAGCCGGTGGATTCGTAGAAGCTGCCGCGCCCCTCGATCGTCAGCTCCTCG
This sequence comes from Mycobacterium sp. PS03-16, assembly GCF_004570325.1. Lineage (GTDB taxonomy): Bacteria > Actinomycetota > Actinomycetes > Mycobacteriales > Mycobacteriaceae > Mycobacterium. Next base: position 18,815 of record NZ_SPQO01000008.1, read on the forward strand.
GGGATGTCGATCTGCACCGACGCCAGGTGGTCGCGGTTCCACGCCGGTTCGAGCAGGCCGTTGGCGAAACGCAGCGCCAGGATGTTCTGCACCGCCTCCTTCCCGAGGAAGTGGTCGATGCGGTACACCTGCTCCTCGTCGACGACCTCCTTGAGCGCGGCGTCGAGGTCACGGGCCGAGGCCAGGTCGGTGCCGAACGGCTTCTCCACCACCACCCGGGCGCCGTCGGTGAGCTGCTCGCGGCCCAGCATGCCGATCATCGGCTGCATCGCCGTCGGCGGCACCGACAGGTAGATGAGCGTGCGGGCGTCCTCGCCGAGGTCATCGCGCGCCGCGCGCACCGCGGCCGCGAGGTCACTGCCGTCGTCGGCGTCGGACGTCTGGAAGCTCAACCGTTGCAGGAGGTTCGACAGCACCTCCTCGTCGAGGTCGTCGACCGAGTCCCGCAGGCCGGCGCGCACGGTGTCACGGAACTCGTCGTCGCTGCCCGGGGAGTGCCGCCCGGAGCCGATGATCGCGTAGTCGGCGGGCAGGCGTGATTCGGCGGCCAGCCGGTACAGGCCGGGGAACAGTTTGCGTTTGGCCAGATCTCCCGTCGCCCCGAACAACACGAACACGTGCGGCGGCGGCCGGTGCCCGGCGCTCAGGTCGTGGTGGGGCACGCCCGTGACATGCCCGGACCGTTAGGTGGGCTAAACCGATGTGACCGACTCGTCAGAAAGTCTCGACGCGTTCCACCGCGACGAACATGCCGTGGCCGGTGCGGTCGTTGGTGAACCGGGTGCCCTCGCTGGACGCCTCGATGGTCCAGCCGACGGCCGAGTACCGGCGGTAGTCCAGCGGCACGGCGGGAATGTCGCCGAGGTTGCCGAGCACCCACTCGATGTCTCCGGCCGGGGTGAGCCGGACGCCGTTGGCGGGCAGGCCGCCCACGGTCGGCGCGTCGGTGAACTGCGATTCGCAGCCCACCTCGGCGGTGCTGAGCTGGCAGCGGGTCTTGCCGGATTTGGTCTCGACGAACACGTAGCCGTTCTGGGGTGCCAGCACCTCGGCGGCCGCGGGCGGGGCGGCGCTCGGCGGGGCCGGGGCCATGGTGCGCGGCGGCGGCGCCGGCGCCGGGGTGGAGGTGCGGGACGGCCGCGGTGTCGGCACGGTCGGTTCGGTCGGTTCGACGGTGTCGGGGCTGCGCACGGCGGTTCCGGAGGTGTCGCTCTGGCAGCCGGTCAGCAGCATGCCGGCGGCGAGGACGCCTGCCACCGCCAGCTTCGACCGCACACCTCGAGCCTACGGTGAGTGTGGCGCAAGTGACTGAAGTGACGCGCGCATCATGTCGGTGTAGCCGTCGGCCAGCCCGTGCAACTGGGCCGCGCCGTCGCCGGAGTACGACGACCCGTGCATGATCGCCAGCGTCGTCGGCCGCAGATCGGCCAGCGCCGTCAGGGTGGGGGTGAGGGTGGTGGTGAGCCCGGTGCCGTGGAAGACGTGCTCCGCCTCGAGCGCCGGTGCGACGCAATCGCTCTCGGTGAGTGCCGGGCAGCGGCCGACGTGGGTGAACAGATCGCCGGCGAGCAATGTCCCCGTCGCCTCGTCGAACCACACGCCGGCCTCCCAGTTGTGCGGGACGTGCGGGGTCGCGATGAACCTCAGCGAGTGGCCGCCGGTGTCGAGCGGTTCCTCGGGGGCGGCCATCGGTGGCCGGTCGCACAGGTCGTCGAGCGTGAGCATGCAGGCCAGCGGGCCGTGGACCACCTGCGCATGTGGCGCGGCGGCCAGCAGCAGGTTCACCGCGCCGCATTCGTCGGCCTCGACGTGCCCGAACGAGATCCAGCGCAGGCGCTCGAGCGGCAGGATGCGTCCGATGGCGGCCGACACCAGTGGGAACAGGTGCCGGTGGCCGCAGTGGAACAGGAACGGCTCGTCGCCGGTCAGCAGGAACTGGTTGAACGTGAAGCCGTGTTCGGTGATGTCCGGAACGTAGGTCGACAGCCGGAACACCCCGGTGGCGATCTCGTCGACGGTGGTCTCCATGAACCGATGGTGCGCCGATTTCTGCACCACGGTCGTGGTTTCGCCGGTGCAGCGACCCGGGTGCAGAACTCGGCGATGCGGCGGGAACAAATCCGCGCGGCGGCCCGTTGAGCCATACGACAAGTTGAGTGAGTCACGCTCAAGTCTGGGTTGACACGAGAGTGCCGACTGGAGCAGTCTTGAGTCCGGTCCGCTCAGACCCCACAAACGTAGTAGTTGCAACAAGGAGGACACACCATGGCTCGTGCGGTCGGAATCGACCTCGGGACCACCAACTCCGTCGTCGCAGTGCTGGAGGGTGGCGACCCGGTCGTCGTCGCCAACTCCGAGGGCTCGCGCACGACGCCGTCCGTGGTCGCGTTCGCGCGCAACGGCGAGGTGCTGGTCGGCCAGCCCGCCAAGAACCAGGCCGTCACCAACGTCGACCGGACCATCCGGTCGGTCAAGCGGCACATGGGCACCGATTGGACCGTCGAGATCGACGGCAAGAACTACACCGCCCAGGAGATCAGCGCCCGCACGCTGATGAAGCTCAAGCGCGATGCCGAGAGCTACCTCGGTGAGGACATCACCGACGCGGTCATCACCGTGCCCGCGTACTTCAACGACGCCCAGCGTCAGGCCACCAAGGAAGCCGGCCAGATCGCCGGCCTCAACGTGCTGCGCATCGTCAACGAACCGACCGCCGCGGCGCTGGCCTACGGCCTCGACAAGGGCGAGAAGGAACAGACCATCCTGGTCTTCGACCTCGGTGGCGGCACGTTCGACGTCTCGCTGCTCGAGATCGGCGAAGGCGTCGTCGAGGTGCGCGCCACCTCCGGTGACAACCACCTCGGTGGTGACGACTGGGACCAGCGCGTCGTCGACTGGCTGGTCGAGAAGTTCAAGGGCACCAGCGGCATCGACCTGACCAAGGACAAGATGGCGATGCAGCGGCTGCGCGAGGCGGCCGAGAAGGCCAAGATCGAGCTCAGCTCCAGCCAGAGCACCTCGATCAACCTGCCCTACATCACCGTCGACGCCGACAAGAACCCGCTGTTCCTCGACGAGCAGCTCACGCGCGCCGAATTCCAGCGCATCACCCAGGATCTGCTCGACCGCACCCGGCAGCCGTTCCAGCAGGTGATCAAGGACGCCGGCATCTCGGTGTCCGACATCGACCACGTCGTGTTGGTCGGCGGTTCCACCCGGATGCCCGCGGTGTCCGACCTGGTCAAGGAGATGACCGGCGGTAAGGAGCCCAACAAGGGCGTGAACCCGGATGAGGTCGTCGCCGTCGGCGCGGCCCTGCAGGCCGGCGTCCTCAAGGGCGAGGTCAAGGACGTGCTGCTGCTCGACGTCACCCCGCTGAGCCTCGGTATCGAGACCAAGGGCGGCGTGATGACCAAGCTGATCGAGCGCAACACCACGATCCCGACCAAGCGGTCGGAGACCTTCACCACCGCTGACGACAACCAGCCGTCGGTGCAGATCCAGGTCTTCCAGGGGGAGCGCGAGATCGCCTCGCACAACAAGCTGCTCGGCAGCTTCGAGTTGACCGGTATCCCGCCGGCCCCGCGCGGCGTGCCGCAGATCGAGGTCACCTTCGACATCGACGCCAACGGCATCGTGCACGTCACCGCGAAGGACAAGGGCACCGGCAAGGAGAACACGATCCGCATCCAGGAGGGCTCCGGCCTGTCCAAGGAGGAGATCGACCGGATGATCAAGGACGCCGAGGCGCACGCCGACGAGGACCGCAAGCGTCGCGAGGAGGCCGACGTCCGCAACCAGGCCGAGACGCTGGTCTACCAGACGGAGAAGTTCGTCAAGGAACAACGCGAGGCCGAAGGTGGGTCCAAGGTTCCGGAGGAGACGCTGGGCAAGGTCGAATCCGCCGTCGCCGAGGCCAAGACGGCGCTCGCCGGCACCGACATCGGGGCCATCAAGGCCGCGATGGAGAAGCTGGGCACCGAGAGCCAGGCGCTCGGCCAGGCGATCTACGAGGCCACCCAGGCCGAGCAGGCCGCCGGTGGGGCGGCCGGTGGGGATTCCGCCGGTGGCTCCAGCGCCAACGACGACGTGGTCGACGCCGAGGTTGTCGAGGACGACCAGGAGCGCAAGTGAGTGACGCCGAACGCGTGAGGGAAGAGGCAGAACCGATCACCGTGACCGACAAGCGCCGCATCGACCCCGAGACGGGTCAGGTGCGCGAGGCCCCGGCCACCGGGCCGGCCCCCAGTGGGCCGGCGCCGGAGGCCGAGGCCGCGGCCGGTGACACCGATGAGGTGGCCGAGCTCAAGGGCACGTTGCAGCGGGTCAAGGCGGAGTACGACAACTACCGCAAGCGCACGCTGCGCGATCAGCAGATGATCGCCGACCGCGCCAAGGTGTCGGTGGTCAGCCAGCTGCTCGGCGTGCTCGACGACCTCGACCGGGCGCGCAGCCACGGCGATCTGGAATCCGGACCGCTGAAGTCGGTGGCCGACAAGTTGGCCACCGCACTCGAGCAACTCGGGCTGACGGCGTTCGGCGAGGAGGGCGACGAGTTCGACCCCGCGCTGCACGAGGCCGTCCAGCACGAGGGCGACGGCACCCACCCGGTGGTCGGCACCGTGATGCGGCGCGGCTACCGGGTCGGCGAGCAGGTGGTGCGCCACGCGCTCGTCGGCGTCGTGGACACGGTCCCGGCCGACACGGCCGAGAACGACAGCGCGCCGGCCTCCCTGGCCCCAGAATCAAGTCCAGAATCAGACAACTAGAGAGCAACACACGAGAGAAAGGTGAGGAGGTGACGCGACATGGCCCAACGCGAATGGGTCGAGAAGGACTTCTACAAGGAGCTCGGCGTCTCCTCTGACGCCAGCGCGGACGAGATCAAGAAGGCCTACCGCAAGTTGGCCCGTGATCTGCATCCCGACACCAACCCCGACCCCACTGCCTCCGAACGGTTCAAGGCGGTCTCCGAGGCGCACAGCGTCCTGTCGGACCCGGCCAAGCGCAAGGAGTACGACGAGACCCGTCGGTTGTTCGCCGGCGGTGGGTTCGGGCGCGGCCGCTTCAACGGCGGCGGCGGCGGCTTCGGGGGCGGCTTCGGCGGTGGGTCCGAAGGGGTCGAGTTCAACCTCAACGACCTGTTCGACGCCGCCGGTCAGACCGGCGGCGCCAACATCGGTGACCTCTTCGGGGGACTGTTCGGGCGGGGTGCCTCGCCGCGGCCCAGCCGGCCGCGGCGCGGCAACGACCTCGAGACCGAGACCGAGCTGTCGTTCCTGGAGGCGACCAAGGGTGTGGCGATGCCGCTGCGGCTGACCAGCCCGGCGCCCTGTACCAACTGCCACGGCAGTGGCGCGCGGCCGGGCACCAGCCCGAAGGTGTGCCCGAACTGCAACGGCGCGGGCGTCGTCAACCGCAACCAGGGCGCGTTCGGGTTCTCCGAGCCGTGCACCGAATGCAAGGGCAGCGGCTCGATCATCGAGCACCCCTGCAGCGAGTGCAAAGGCACCGGGGTCACCACCAGGACCCGCACCATCAACGTGCGGATTCCACCGGGCGTGGAGGACAGGCAGCGGATTCGGCTGGCCGGTCAGGGTGAGGCGGGTCTGCGCGGCGCGCCGTCGGGCGACCTGTACGTCACCGTGCACGTGCGCCCCGACAAGGTGTTCGGCCGCGACGGCGACGATCTGACGGTCAGCGTGCCGGTCAGCTTCCACGAGCTGGCGCTGGGCACCACGCTGTCGGTGCCGACGCTCGAGGGCAAGGTCGGTGTGCGGGTGCCCAAGGGCACCTCCGACGGCCGGATCCTGCGGGTGCGTGGGCGCGGTGTGCCCAAGCGCGGCGGCGGCCACGGCGATCTGCTGGTCACCGTGAAGGTCGCGGTGCCGCCGGCACTGGAGGGCGAGGCGGCCGAGGCGCTGGAGGCGTACGCGAAGGCGGAGCGGGCCAGCGGCTTCGATCCGCGGGCCGGCTGGGCGGGGGCGTGACATGGCGTCCAAACGTTCAGAGGATGCCGCTCGGACGTTTTTGATCTCGGTGGCCGCCGAGCTGGCCGGGATGCACGCGCAGACGCTGCGCACCTACGACCGGCTCGGCCTGGTCAGCCCGCAGCGCAGCTCGGGCGGCGGCCGGCGTTACTCACAGCGCGATGTCGACCTGCTGCGTGAGGTACAGCGGCTCTCGCAGGACGAGGGCGTCAACCTGGCCGGCATCAAACGCATCATCGAGCTGACCAACCAGGTGGAGGCGCTGCAGTCGCGGGTCTCCGAGCTGGTCGCTGAGGTCGAGCAGTTGCGGGCGACGCAGCGGCGTGAGGTCGCGGTGCCGGCCAAGAGCACCGCGCTGGTGGTCTGGCAGCCGCGGAAGGGCCGCGGCCGCTAGCCCACTCGAATAGAGCACGTCGGCGGCATCCGGTGCGTTGGTATCGTGGGCGGCTCGGGGCGGCCGCAGGTGTTCTTCCCGGTCGGTGTCCGGACCGAACGGCGGAGGCATTCGCGGTGACAGTCATCGAGGTGCAAGGCGCTCTGAACGGCGACCGGGAGCTGTCCAGCGCGCGACGCCGCTGGCTGATCGTGCTCATGGCCGCGCTCGTGTTCGGCGTGGTGACCTACCTGCTGGCGGTCCAGACGCGAACGGGCCAGGCCCTGGAGAACGCGGCCCTGCGCGGCGCCCGTCAGGTCGACCCGGAGGTGCGTCGCGCGGCGCTCGAACAGTTCCACACCATCTCCGTCACCTCGCAGCTTGCCGCAGCGCTGATCGTCGGTGTCATCGGCCTGCTGCGGCGTCAGCTGTGGCTGGCCATCGCCGGAGTCTCGGTGATCCTGGTCGGTCAGGCGCTCACCCAGGTGCTGAAGTACTACGTGTTGGCGCGCCCGGATCTCGGTGTGGTGCACAACGGATGGACTGAGAACACGCTGCCGAGCGGACACACGACGGCGGCGATGTCCCTGTTGTTCGCGACGCTGATCGTGATGCCGTACCGGTTCCGTGGCATCGCGATGCTGTTCACCCTCACCTGGGCGGTGGGTATCGGGGCCTACACCGTCATCATCGGCGCCCACCGGCTGTCGGACACGTTGGCCGCCGACGCGGTGGCACTCGTGGTCGCCTGTGCGGCATCGCTTTTCCTGGCCCGCACGGGTCGGATCCGGGCGGTGGTGTCACCGAGCGCGGCGCGGTACACCTTGCGCACCGTGTTCGTGGTGATCGTCGGTGTCGTCGGACTGTGCAGTCTGGCGTGGGGGGCGATCCAGGTGATGCAGGCGGCGGCCGCCCACCTCGATGACCGGCCCGTCGAGTGGGACCTCTTCCTCGGGTCGCAGTGGCTGGCCGCTGCCGGTTCGATCGCCTCGGCGCTGCTGTTCTGGTGGACCTGGCGCCGGTTGGAGACGAAGCGAAGCCGCGACCTCGTCACCGCCCGTTAGCGCCGGATAGCCCGATGAGGGCGTTCAGCCCACGCGGATCGAGAATCGGCTCACGTCGGGCGCGCCGGGGTAGGCCGTGCGGTGGTTGCCCCGGCGCAGTGCGTCGGTGGGTGCGGCCATCGGTTCGATGCCGACCACGTCGTCGCTGCCCGGCGCGAACAGCTGCGCCGCCGGGTATCCGGTCTCGAACGTCACGTCGAGCCGGTGGTCACCGCCGGCGAGCGCGAACCGCGCGCCGTCGGGGACCTGATCGAAGCCGTGGTCGAGTTCGGTGTCGCCGAGCTCCTCGGTACCGCCGTCCCAGTCGGCGGTCGCGCCCGTCGGGATGCCCCAGCCGTCCACCGGCAGATGGCGCATGGCGGGCGTCGCCAGCCGCCACTCGGCGCGCGGCACACCGGGGATCTGCAGATAGGGGTGGTAGCCGTAGCACAGCGGCACCGCTGCGCCGGACGACGGCAGCACGGTGGTCTCCACGGTCAGCGTGCGGTCGGCGAGCGTCACGGCCATGGTCAGCAGGTGCGGGAAAGGGAACGTCGCCAGCAGGCGCGGTTTGCCGGTCCAATCGAGCACCGCGACCAGCCGGTCATCGGACTGTTCGGTGACCAGCCAGCCCGAGTTCGCGGCCAGCACACCGTGGATCGGGACGCCGTGCTCGTCGGTGCGCACCCCCGCGACGCCGGGGGTGAGGGTGACCACCGCGCCGTCGATGCCGTACTTGCTCGAGCTCAGCCGGTTCGCCCACGGGTAGAGGACCGGGATGCCCATCGTCTTGCCCGAGGTGATGTAGGCCTGCAGCCCGCGGCGCTGTCCGAGGTACTCGGTGCCGTCGTCGGCCAGCGAGGTGCAGATCATGCCCGCGGCGGGCACGTAGGTCGCGGTCAGCGACGACGACGGATCGCGCAGGATGACAGATTGCGGCTCGGCCATCCGGCCAGTGTGGCACGGCCCGTCGGCCGCCGCACCGCGCGGGTCAGTCCGTCAGCGGGTCATGCTGAATACGTTGCGGTGGTGCACCTTTGGCGATCAGCGCGGCCTTGGTGGCCTGGGTCATCCGTGGTCCGCCGCAGATCAGGATCTGCCGGTCGCCCCAGCTGCCGTACCGGGTGACCACCTCGTGCAGCACCCCGGTCTGGCGGACGTGCAGTCCGCGCGGCGGTGCGGGGTCGGGGTAGTCGCCCGCCCACGGCGGATTGCTGCTGTACTCCGAGACCGGGGTCACCGACAGCCACGGGTTGGTCGAGGCGATCTGCCACAGCGTCTGCAGGTCGTAGAGGTCGCAGGGGTATCGCCCGCCGAAGAACAGATGCACCCGCGGGTTCACCCCGAACCGGGTCATGTCCATGATCAACGTGCGCAGCGGGGCCAGACCGGTGCTGCCGGCCACCATGAGTACGTCGCCGCCGTCGCGGTCGACGTTGAGGCCGCCGTGCGGATTGGACAGCCGCCACCGGTCGCCCGTGCGGGTCTCGTTGATGACCGCGTTGCTGACCATGCCGCCCGGCACCGACCGGATGTGGAACTCGATACCGCCGCCGCGGTCGGCCGGGATGGCGGGGCTCAGATAGCGCCAGCGCCGCGGCCACTGCGGCACCTGCACCGTCACGTACTGCCCGGGGTGGTAGAACAGCGGCCGGTCGAGCTGCAGCCGCACCACCGACACGTCGCGCGTGACGCGCATGTGCTCGATCACCGTGCCGTCGCAGTACGGTGGACCGTCCTCGGCCTCGGCGGCGCCGCGCATCACCCCGGTCATCAGCGCGACGGCATCGCGGGCGGCCTCGTCGACCCGGCCGGTCCACGAGGCGTCGAGATGCGTGCGCAGCGCGGTGTAGAGGGCGTCGCCCATGGTGTCGTAGTGAACCTGTGCGACACCGTATTTGCGGTGGTCGCGGCCGAGCTGAGCGAGGAAGGCCACCGGCTCCTCGGCGCGCTGGGCGATCAGTTCGCCGAACAGCCAGGTCAGCGCCTGGGCGAAGGCGGCGCGTTGCCGGGCCATATCGGGCGGGAACAGGTCGCGCACCGAGAGATCGGCGGCGAACCAGCGGGTGTAGAAGTCGGCGATCAGCGGATCGGAGCCGCGTCGCGGGTCGACCGCGGCGCGCAGTACGGCCAGCGCGTCACGGTCGTCGAGTCCCACGTCGTTCGAGTGTAAGTCAGCTCGCTGAGACCTTCCGCTGCCGCGCGGCGGCCACGATCACCAGCGCCGCACCCGCGGTCGCCCAGCAGGCCAGCACCGCCAGCGCCGACGTCGCCCCCGCGCCGTCGAAATAGGCGGCCGAGCGCAGCAGGGTGGCGGTGGCGCCCTGCGGCAGCCACTGTCCCACCTGCCCCCAACCGTCGGGCAGCATCTCCGGGGCGCTGCTCAGCCCGGACAGCGGGTTGCCGACGAGCAGCGCGAGCACCGCGCCGGCAGCCAGTCCGGCCCGGCCGAACAGCGAGCCGAGCCCGAGGATCGGCAGTCCGCAGCCGAGCAGTCCGACCGTCAGGGCGGCCGTCACGCCCCAGAAGTTCTGGTCGATCGAGCCGAGGACGTAGTACAGCAGCGCGGTGATCGTCACGGCTGCGACGCCGCCGAAGACCACGGCGGTGCCCAGCCGGGTCCACACCTCGCGGCGAAACGCGAAGACCAGCGCGACGGCGGGCAGGATTCCGGCCAGTGTGATCGGCAGCGCCGCGGCGGCCAGGCCCGCGCCGCGGGGGTCGCGGGCGGGCAGCGGCGCGACGTCCTCGGTGGCCGGCGGCGCAGGGGTCTGCTGGGCGAGGCCGGCGCCGAGCTGGGTGAGCGTCTGCGCGATGATCGGGCTGGCGCCGGTGGCGATGAGCAGGGTGCGGCCCTCCGGGCCGACGGCCAGACCGCCGTAGACCTGCCGATCGCGGATGGCGTCGCGCAGCGCGTCCCGGCTCGGGTAGTAGGTGACCTCGAACGCGCCGGGGGCGCGCTGGTCGAGCGCGGCGGCCACCTGGCCGTTGGCAGCCTGGGGTCCGGCCACACCGATCGGCACGCCGTGCGGACCGGACCGGGCGGCGGGCAGCGCGAATGCGAGCGCGACGAGCGCGATCACCGCGGTCAGCAGCACGACGATGCCGGTGGCCCGCGCGGCGGCCGGTGATTCGTGAGTTTGGGCGGCGTGGTGGGTGCGCGAGGCCGACGTCGTTGTCATGGCTCACTCCTTTTTCACTGACGGTTGAATTCCGTGGGCCGAGCGTAACGCGGGGTGGGAAAATATTCAACAGTGATTGAAATGATAAGGTCGCCGTATGGCGCCACCTGCGAAGACGGTGCGACGCCGGGGTCGCCGCCAGGGTGAGCCGGTGTCGCGAGAGGCGGTGCTGGCCGCGGCGAAACAGCGGTTCGCCAGCCAGGGCTATGAAGGCACCACGCTGCGGTCCATCGCCGACGACGCGCACGTGGACCCGTCGATGGTGCTGTACCTGTTCGGCTCGAAGCTCGAGCTGTTCCGTGAGTCGCTGCGGCTGATCATCGACCCGCAGGTGCTGGTCACCGCGCTGTCCGACGGCGACGGCGACATCGGCACCCGGTTGGTCCGGACGTACCTGCAGATCTGGGAGTCCCCGGAGACCGGGCCCAGCATGGTGGCGATGCTGCAGTCGGCCACGTCGAACAGCGATGCGCACGAGGCGTTCCGCAGTTTCATGCAGACCTACGTCCTCACCGCGGTGGCGGGAGTGTTCGGTGGCGACGAGCAGGCGCGGCTGCGCGCCATGCTGTCGGCGACCACACTGGTCGGCACCGCGATCCTGCGCTACGTGATGAAGATCCCGCCGCTGGCGTCACTCACGGGCGACGAGCTTGTGCGGGTGCTCGCGCCGACGGTGACCCGCTACCTCACCGCCGGCGCCGATGAACTGGGGCTGCCCGGCTAGAGGACGCCGTGGATTCCCTTGTACAGCACCAGGAGACCGATGACGACGAGGATGCCGGCCACCAGCGCCGCGTGCTGCTCCTCCATCCAGTCGCCGACCCGGCGGAGCAGTCCGTCGAGTCGATGGGTGTACAGCGCGTACCCGACGATCGGGATGAGCACCGTCGACCCGGCGACGAGCATGAAATAGATCGTGGCCGACCAGGCTCCCGCCACCCCGAGCCCGCTGGTGCCGATCGCGACCCCGGACGCCGCGCACACGAACAGCACCTTCGGGTTGACGACCACCAGCACCAGCGCCGTGACGAACGCACGGGCCGGGGCGAGTTCGGTCAGCGAGGTCATCCACTTCGGCGTGTGGCCCTGACCCCGCCGCGTCCAGCGGAACACCCCGAACCCGATCAGCACGATGCCGGCGACGATGCGCACCCACGACGCCCAGCTGGGCGGTTTGTCGAAGTTGCCCACCAACCCGGCCAGCAACAGGAACACCGCCGTCAGGCCGAACAGCCCGAGTAGCCAGCCGGCGAGGAACGCCAGCCCGGCCGGGCGCGGCCGCGGCGAGCGCAGCACCAGCACCGCGGGGATGATCGACAGCGGCGACAGCGCGATCACCAGTGCGAGCGGGATCAGTTCGAGCAGGGTCGACGACCACCTACCGGCCACCGGGTAAACCTAGCAAGCCGAATGGGCGGATGCCGGTGTTCGCGGGTGACCCGCCGGCACCGGTCGGACCCCGGGAGCGATCACACCCTTCGTGGCGCTAGCGTCGAGCGCGTGCATACGGATGTCGGCGGCTGTGCGGCGGTGCTGTTCGACCTGGACGACACATTGCTGGACCACCGTGGCGCCGCCAACGACGCCCTCGTCGCCTGGGCAGTGCACGCGGGGCTGGATGTCGCCGCCGAGGAGCTGGCAGCGATGTGGCTGCGCCTGGAGCGTGAGTACTACGACAGGTATCAGCGCGGTGAGCTGTCCAAGCTCGAGCAGCGCCGAGCGCGGATTCGTGCGGCGCTGCATCCAGCGGAACTTACCGACGATGAGGCCGACGACATGTTCGGCACGTATTGGGAGCTGTACAGCTCGGCGTGGCGCGCCTTCCCGGACGCCGTCGCCGCGGTCCGTCGAGCACTCGACCGGGGCCTGCGGGTGGGTGTGCTGACCAATGGTGACGCCCGGGATCAACGACGCAAGGTCGAGATGACGGCGCTCGCGGAGTTGGACCTGCCGCTGTTCGCCTCGTCGGACCTGCCCAGCGCCAAGCCGGATCCGCGTGCCTTCGAATTCGCCTGTAATGCATTGGGTGTGGAGCCGAGAAGCTGTCTCATGGTGGGTGACTCGCTGGTCAACGACATCGAGGGGGCGCTGGGTGCGGGGCTGCCTGCGGTGCTGCTCGACCGGTCCGGTTCCCGTGGACGGTCGCCGGTCGCCTACCGGACCATTCACTCTCTGCACGAGTTGCGGTTCGACTGAGAGTCGCACGTCGTTGCTGCGGATGTGTTGCTGCACCAGATGTCGGATCCCTTGCCGATCGGCCACTGGTTCCGATACGGAAACCGGACCGCCGGCCGTTCGACGAGGTCGTGCACCGCGGACGCTGGTAAGCGCACACCGCACCGAGCGTTCGTCGTCAGCTCACGGTACGGACACCTCGACATGGCATCGTGTCGTCGTGTCGGTGCAAGCGCAGTCGCGGCTCCGGCCCCCCGACCGGTTCCACCGGTGGTGTGAGCGCGTCGTCGCGCGGTTACCGTTCGGTCTGAAACGACTGGTGGCGCCGACGTTTCTCGGCTTCTGCCTGATCAACAGCTTCACCTTCGGCGTCGACCTGGTGTTGCTCACCGTTCTGCACGGATTGCTCGGTGTGGCACTGCCGGTGGCGGTCACGGTCGCGTATGCGTGCGCGTTCGCGCTCAGCTATGCGCTCAATCGGTACTTCAACTTCCGATCGCATGCCGCGGTGGGTCCGCAGTTCACGATCTACGTCGTGGTGGTGGTGATCAACTACCTGGCGTTCATCCTCGGGGTGTCCACGCTCCTGACGGCGATGGGCGTCGAGTATCAGATCGCCCGGGTCCTGGCCGGGGGTTGCGAGGCGGTGTACATGTACTGCGCGATGCGGTGGGTGGTCTTCCGCCGCTGATCACCTCTCGGCGTGCCGGTGCCGGGCGATGAGGTCGGCTTCGGCGGCCCGCGCCTGCGCCGGTGTCGCGAACGGCATCTGCTCGGTCATCAGGCTTTCGGCGGAGGCACGGTCGACGCCCTGGGCGGCGAGCAGTTCGAGGCCGAAGAGGTGCATCGCGGAGGTCGCCTTCTTGGCGGCCACATCCGCGACCAAGCGGATCTCCTCCGCCAGTTCCGATTCGGTGACCGCCCCGACGTGCGGGCTCAGCCGGACCTGGTACACCGTGCCGTTGAGATATGTGCTGACCGTGACCGTGCCGGGAGGATTGGTCGCCGAGATCACCGGAAAATCGGGTTCTCCCGGCTCGGCTTCGGCTTCGTCGTGTGCGGTGTCGGGGTAGAGGAGCAACGCCTCGACGTCTGAGGCCTGCGCGTCGTCATCACCGTTGCGGTCCAGCGCCATGGTCAACGGGGTTGGATACGCTCGGCGAGAGTGCCGCTGCTGACCCGGTCGGTCTCGTCGTAACGGTGCGCGGCGACGCCGAGCTTCTCGTGTAGATCCGTCGAGACCACCGCCATCCCGGCGCACGCCGCCTTACGGGCCGACTCGGCGGCCGCCACCGCGGCGTTCGACAACGCGCAGACGACGCCGTGGCTCAGCCACATCGAGCCGCTCACCCCGTCGGTCGCGGACGATGCCCCGGTCAGACGTGCCGCCGCCTGCCCTTGCCGGCTCGCGAGCTCGTGCACGTGCTCGGTGGAGACGCGTAGTTCGGTCATGATCACTCCTGATCGCTAGAGGGTGCGGGTCGTGGGGATGTCGAGCGGCGCCTCCTGCTCGGTACCGTGGGCGGCGTCGACCGGTGCGCGCTCGCCCGGCGCCCCAGCGGCGGCCGAATCAGGTTCCGCGGCAGCCGCATTGGCCGGCTGTTCCTCAGGTTCCGGCTCCGCGTCGGTGCCCTTGTCGGCTTTCGCCTCCTGCTGGGCGGACTGTTGCGCCGCATGCTGCTGACCCGCCTGCACCGCCGTGTTCACGATCGAGGCGATCGCGGCGAACAGGCCGCCCAGCCCGCCGCCCGCCGCGCCGCCGGGCTGGGCAGCCGGGGCGCCGCCCGCCATGCCGCCCGGCATGCCGCCGCCGGACGGGGCGCTCATCGGGTAGCCGCCGCCAGACACGGCAGGCATGCGGGGCATCGCGGGCGGCGGCCCCATCGGCGTCGACGGTGTCGGTGCGCCGCCACCACTCGGCCCGCCACCGCCGCTGGCTGCGCCGCCACCACCGGACGGCACTACCGGGGGCACCGGAACCGGGGACGCCGGAACCGCCGGCGGCACCGGCGGCGCGGCCGACGGGGGTGCCTCGTCGTTGTCCACGGGCGGGGCGTCGGTGTGCTTCGGCACGGCCTTCCCGCCCTTGCCCCCGGTCGGCTTGGCCTGCCCGGCCACCTCCAGGTACTGCGCGATTGCTTCCTGGAGGAGGGTGGAGTTCTGCAGGGCGTTCACCTGGAGGGCCTGCATCGCCACGGTGCAGGGCAGCAGCGCGCCCGCGACCGCGCCGATCTCCATCGCCGTCGCCATGGGGATGCCGACGATCGGTGGCGGAGGGATGAGCCGGGTGGCGAGCACGACCGGGATCGCCGCGGTGAGGACGGTCGCCGAGACGTCGAGCACCTCTTTGGTGGTCTTGACCTGGCCGGCTTGGGTTTCGATGATGCGTGCGACCTGCGCGTCGGTCCGGGCGATCTGCTGGGCGCGCTGTTGCTGACGAACGTTCAGGCGGCTGTAGGCCTCTGAGCCGCTGCCGGACCAGCCACCGTCGGGGGTCGCGTCCTGCAGCATCTGGCCGATCCGGCTCATCGATTGACCACCGGCCGCGAACTTCTCGCCCTTGTCCGACTCGAAGGTGAGCCCGCACAGCAACTGCATCGCATTGATTCCCAGCAGGCCACCGTTGATGATCGGCGTGGCGATGGCGCCCAGATGTTGCGGCGCCTTGCGCTTGAGGACCTCCTCGAGCACGGTCTGTCCGACGCCTTGGAGGTCGGCCCGAAGCCCGAGGATGGCGAATGGATCACCGTCTGCCGCACCCACGATGTGCTCGACGATGCCTTTGCCCGCGAACAATCCTTCGATCACGTCGAGTGGCCCTGCGCCCATGACTTCCCTTCATCGCGTTGCCCTCAGAGTATGGGCGGGCGCGACCCCCTCGATGCACCAATTTGGCGCAGGCCCGGTCGCGACAGCCCATTACGCTCGACACGTGCGCGATGGGACTGCGGTGTTTGCTCGCGGGGTGCTTGCGGCGCGGGGTCTGCCGACCACCGCGGAGGAGTGGCTCGGCGCGGCCGTCGTCCTCGGTGCCCTGGCCGCCGCGCTCCTCGTGCTCGTGCCGTGGCTGATCCGACGCGCCCGCAGGGAGTCCGAGGCCGGCCGGGCCCGGCTGGCGCACGAATCGGCGGCATTCCGGGCGCGGTGGCCGGGCGCGGCGCTGTGGCACGCGCCGTACGGGGAACTCGAGGCCGAAGTGCGGCGCTGCTGGCAGTTGGTGTTGCTGCTCGAGGCCGAGCTCGCCAAGATGCGCGGACCCGCAGCCGCGGGTATGGCGGCACAGCTCACGGCGGTCCGGGCGTGGATCACCACCGTCCTCGGGCCGCTGAACGCGGCCGCCGCACGCGAGCACCGAATCGTCGGAGGAGCCCGGTGACGCGAGGGGAGTCGTTCGCCGAACACGCCGCGGCGTCGGCCGGCACCGAGCTGATCCGGGCGGCCACCTTCGAGGGAATGCTCGGCGTCGGCCTGCCGTTCGTCGCGGTGGTCGTGGTGCTGATCCTCGCGATGGCCAAGCTGGCCACTGCTCTCGGCGACCACACCGTGGACAACCAGGCGCGGCTGATGACGCATTCGTCGGCGTTCTGGGCACGGTGGCCGGGTGACCGGCTCGCGGCGGCGCCCTACCCGGAATTGCAGGCGGAGGCCGACCGGTGCGAACAGCTCATCACCCTGACCCGGGCCGCGCTTCGGCCCGCCCGGTACGGGAAACCGCATCTGGGGCCGGACCACTACCTGCACACCCGGCTCGCCGCGTACCAGGGCATGCTCGGCGCGGTCCACCGGGCGATGGCGCAGTCGGCGGGACGGCAGGGATGGCCGCCGCAGCGGCCGTGACGGCAGGTGACCAACGCCTCTAGTGGTCCGCGGGCGAAAAAGTTAAAGTTGAGCGGAACAGACTCAACATTGACCGCGTTGAAGTAGGCGACAAGCATTCCTGCTAGACGAAACGGAGGTGGTCGTGGACTCGTTCAACCCGACGACCAAGACCCAGGCGGCGCTGACCTCGGCGTTGCAGGCGGCCAGCGCCGCAGGCAATCCGCAGATCGCCCCGTCGCACCTGCTGATGGCACTGCTCACGCAGAACGATGGCATTGCCGCGCCCCTACTGGAGGCCGTCGGCGTCGACCCCGCGACCATTCGCACCGAGACGCAGCGCCTCATCGACCGGCTGCCCAGCGCCAGCGGCGCCAACAGCCAACCCCAGCTCAGCCGTGAGTCGCTGGCCGCCGTCACCGCGGCGCAGCATCTCGCGACCGAGATGGACGACGAGTACGTCTCCACCGAGCACCTGCTGGTCGGGCTGGCCACCGGCGACTCGGACGTCGCCAAGGTGCTGACCGGCCACGGCGCCTCTCCGCAGGCGTTGCGCGAGGCGTTCACCAAGGTCCGCGGCAGCGCCCGCGTCACCAGCCCCGACCCCGAGGGCAGCTACCAGGCGCTGGAGAAGTACTCCACCGACCTCACCGCCCGCGCCCGCGAGGGCAAGCTCGACCCGGTGATCGGCCGGGACACCGAGATCCGTCGCGTCGTGCAGGTGCTGTCCCGGCGCACCAAGAACAACCCGGTGCTGATCGGCGAACCCGGCGTCGGCAAGACGGCGATCGTCGAGGGCCTGGCCCAGCGCATCATCGCCGGCGACGTGCCGGAGAGCCTGCGCGACAAGACCGTCATCTCGCTCGACCTGGGCTCGATGGTGGCCGGCTCCAAGTACCGCGGTGAATTCGAGGAAAGGCTCAAGGCCGTCCTCGACGACATCAAGAACTCGGCGGGACAGATCATCACGTTCATCGACGAGCTGCACACCATCGTGGGCGCCGGATCGACCGGCGACTCCTCGATGGACGCGGGCAACATGATCAAGCCCATGCTGGCCCGCGGTGAGCTGCGGCTGGTCGGCGCCACCACGCTCGACGAGTACCGCAAGTACATCGAGAAGGACGCGGCGCTGGAACGCCGCTTCCAGCAGGTCTACGTCGGGGAACCGTCGGTGGAGGACACCGTCGGCATCCTGCGTGGGCTCAAGGAGCGGTACGAGGTGCACCACGGCGTGCGCATCACCGACTCCGCGCTGGTGTCGGCCGCCACGCTGTCGGACCGCTACATCACCGCGCGCTTCCTCCCCGACAAGGCCATCGACCTGGTCGACGAGGCCGCGTCCCGGCTGCGCATGGAGATCGACTCGCGGCCCGTCGAGATCGACGAGGTCGAGCGGCTGGTCCGTCGCCTCGAGATCGAGGAGATGGCGCTGGCCAAGGAATCCGATGACGCGTCGAAGGAGCGGCTGGAGAAGCTGCGCGCCGAGCTCGCCGATTACAAGGAGAAGCTGGCGGAGCTCACCACGCGGTGGCAGAACGAGAAGAACGCCATCGACGTCGTGCGTGAGCTCAAGGAACAGCTCGACGCGCTGCGTCAGGAGTCCGACCGCGCCGAGCGCGACGGTGACCTGGCCAAGGCCGCCGAGCTGCGCTACGGCCGCATCCCGGAGGTGGAGAAGAAGCTCGACGCTGCGGTACCCCAGGCCGCGGCCCGCGAGGACGTGATGCTCAAGGAGGAGGTCGGGCCCGACGACATCGCCGAGGTGGTGTCCGCGTGGACCGGTATCCCCGCCGGGCGCATGCTCGAGGGCGAGACGGCCAAGCTGCTGCGCATGGAGGACGAGCTGGGCAAGCGCGTCGTCGGTCAGCGCAAGGCCGTGGTCGCGGTCTCCGATGCGGTGCGCCGTTCGCGCGCCGGCGTCGCGGACCCGAACCGACCGACGGGCTCGTTCATGTTCCTGGGCCCGACCGGTGTCGGCAAGACCGAGCTGGCCAAGGCGCTGGCGGAGTTCCTGTTCGATGACGAGCGCGCGATGGTGCGCATCGACATGAGCGAGTACGGGGAGAAGCACTCCGTCGCCCGCCTGGTCGGCGCGCCTCCCGGCTACGTCGGCTACGACCAAGGCGGTCAGCTGACCGAGGCGGTGCGGCGCCGGCCGTACACGGTGGTGCTGTTCGACGAGATCGAGAAGGCCCACCCGGACGTTTTCGACGTGCTCCTGCAGGTGCTCGACGAGGGCCGGCTGACCGACGGCCAGGGCCGTACGGTCGACTTCCGCAACACCATCCTGATCCTGACGTCCAACCTGGGCGCCGGCGGAACCGAGGAGATGGTGATGGCGGCGGTGCGCTCGGCGTTCAAGCCGGAGTTCATCAACCGGCTCGACGACGTCATCATCTTCGACGGGCTCAACCCCGAGGAGCTGGTGTCGATCGTGGACATCCAGCTGCAGCAGCTGGCCAAGCGGCTCGCGCAGCGCCGGCTCACGCTCGAGGTGTCGCTGCCGGCGAAGAAGTGGCTGGCCGAGCGCGGGTTCGATCCGCTCTACGGCGCCCGTCCGCTGCGCCGGCTGGTGCAGCAGGCCATCGGCGACCAGCTGGCCAAGATGCTGCTGGCCGGCGACGTCCACGATGGCGACATCGTGCCGGTCAACGTCAGCCCCGATGGGGACAGCCTGGTGCTGGGATGAGCGCCTGCGCGAAGACCCCGTCACGCTCCGGCGTGGCGGGGTCTTCCCGTCTGTGCGGCTCTGGTCGACTCCGGCCGACCGGGCTGTCGTCGCGCCGAACGTGCGCTCACCGCGATTTTTCGGCCGATTTCTCGCAGTGGGTGCACGTTCGGCGAGGGAAGACCGCGCCGGCCGGCTAACTCCTGTGACGCATGAGGCCCTGCTGACCAGCGTGGCCGCCCGAGACGGGGTTGTGACCAACTTGAGTTCGGGACATTCCGGTACCAGCAAGTAGGCTTGTGCCGATGGTCCCGCTCTGGTTCACGCTGTCTGCACTCTGCTTCGTGGGTGCAGGCGTGCTGCTGTACGTCGACATCGACCGTCGACGCGGGCTCGGCCGCCGCCGCAAGTCCTGGGCGAAGTCGCACGGTTTCGACTACGAACACGAGTCCGCCGACATCGTGAAGCGCTGGAAGCGCGGCGTGATGTCGACCGTCGGCGACGTGAACGCCAAGAACGTGGTGCTCGGCCAGATCCGCGGCGAGGCGGTGTTCATCTTCGACCTCGAGGACGTCGCCACGGTGATCGCCCTGCACCGCAAGGTCGGGACGAACGTCGTCGTCGACCTGCGCCTCAAGGGCATCAAGGAGCCCCGCGAGAACGACATCTGGCTGCTCGGCGCGATCGGCCCGCGAATGGTGTACTCCACCAATCTCGACGCCGCCCGTCGCGCGTGTGACCGCCGTATGGTCACGTTCGCCCACACCGCGCCCGACTGCGCCGAGATCATGTGGAACGAGCAGAACTGGACGCTGGTCTCGATGCCGGTCACCAGCACCCGCGCGCAGTGGGACGAGGGGCTGCGCACCGTGCGTCAGTTCAACGACCTGCTGCGGGTGCTGCCGCCGATCTCGCAGGGCGATTCCGGTCAGGCCGTCGCCCGCCGCAGCGGGTCCCCGAGCCGCCCGATCCATCCGACGCCGCTGCGTCAGCCCGAGCTCGCCCCGGGCCGCGCCGACGCCGGCCGACCGGATATGGCGGCCCCGGCCGCCCGCCCGTTCCCGCCGCGGCCCGACGGCCCGCGGCCCGACGGCCCGCCCGCGGCCCGTCCCGAACCGGTGCGCAGGCCGCCGCAGGCACGTAACGGCCGCCAGTCACCGAACTTCCAGCGCTAAGTACCCTCGAGGGCATGTCACGCCCTGTCGCCCTGATCACCGGACCGACGTCCGGGCTCGGTGAGGGTTTCGCCCGGCGATACGCCCAGGACGGATACGACCTCGTGCTCGTCGCCCGTGACGAGAGCCGGCTGCGCACACTCGCCGCCGAACTGCACGACGAGGCCGGCGCACACGTCGAGGTCCTACGCGCCGACCTCGCCGACGCCGCCGACCGCGCGAAGGTCGCCGACCGGCTGACCGCCGGAGTTCAGGTGCTCGTCAACAACGCCGGGTTCGGCACCTCCGGCGAGTTCTGGACCGCCGACCTGTCGGTGCTGCAGTCGCAGCTCGACGTCAACGTCACCGCGGTCATGCAGCTGACCCACGCGGCGTTGCCGCCGATGCTCGCCGCGAACAAGGGCACCGTCATCAACGTCGCGAGTGTGGCCGGGCTGCTGTCCGGGCGCGGGTCGACGTACTCGGCGTCCAAGGCGTGGGTGATCTCGTTCTCCGAGGGGCTGGCCAACGGCCTGGGTACCACCGGGGTCGGCGTGCACGCGCTGTGCCCGGGCTTCGTGCGCACCGAGTTCCATGCGCGCGCCGGCATCGAGATGTCCGGCACGCCGGGCTTCTACTGGCTCGAGGTCGACGACGTGGTGCGCGACTGCCTGGCCGAGGTCGCCAAAGGCAAGGTGCTGATCATTCCCGGTGTGCAGTACAAGGCGATCGCCGTCGGCAGCCGGCTCGTTCCCCGCAACCTCGTGCGCATGCTGACCCGGTCGGTCGGCCGCGGCCGCGGGCGCACCTGAGCGCCGGTGCGGTCACTGATCGCCGTCCTCGCGACGGCGCTGCTCGTCGCGGTCACGGGGTGCTCGGACTCGCAGGCGCCTCCTGACACCTACGCCACCGCGACCGCGAAGGTGGGGGAGTCGCTGGCGGTGTCGGGCTGGAACATCGCGGTGTCCAACGTGCGTTTCGAGGCCGACTACGTGCTGGTCGACGTCGACGCCTCGCATTCCGGCTCCGGTGACCCCGTCCCCGCGGAGTCGCTGCGGTTCGGGCTCTACGGGGCGCTGGCGCATCCGCTGGAGGCCAACGCGCTGGGCGGCTGCCGCAACGTCGACGCGTTGACCGTGACGCCGGCCGCCGCGCCGAGCCCGGACCGGATCAGCGGCACCGTCTGCCTCGGACCGCAGCGCGACCAGAGCCAGGTGCGCGGGGTGTATGCCTATTCGCCACAGGACCGGATCGCCGGGACGACGGTCGCGTATCCGGCGGCGTTTCCGGTCGGGGTGCTGCCGACCAACGAGAACGACACCGGCCTGACGCTCAAAACCTCCAGCCTGAACGCGTTCCGCGCCGACGGCGGACAACTCGCGCCGACCGCGCTGGGCGATCCGGAGGCCTTCACCGGCAACGGCTACATGCTGCTGGGCCTGGAGATCGACGGGGTGGCCGCCCGGTACCGCGAGGAATCCGCGCGGCGCGGCGGCCCGCTGATGGTCGTGGTGGCGCCGACGCTCCCGCCGCCCGGGCTGAGCTACGCCTGCGCGGCCTACGGCGCGTCGGTGCTGGTGCTGCCCGACGCGTCGCGGGACGCGGTGTCGGTGCGGGTGTCGCTGTGCACCCAGGGCGACATCAACGAGGCGCTGCTGTACCCGACCGTCTCGGTGATCGGCACCCACGCCGCGCTGTGGACCACCCGTGACTGACCAGCCCGGCCCCACCGAGTGGGGTGACGGGCCGGGTGTCGGGCCGTGGGAAGGCCCGCTTCCCGACGACCCGCGCTACGACCGGGACCTGTTGCGCGACGGCGACACCCGCAACGTCGTCGACGCCTACCGGTACTGGACGCGTGAGGCGATCGTTGCCGACATCGACCGGCGCCGACACCCGCTGCACATCGCGATCGAGAACTTCGGCAACGACGCCAACATCGGCGGGGTGGTGCGCACCGCCAACGCGTTCGCCGTCGACACCGTTCACATCGTCGGACGCCGGCGGTGGAATCGCCGTGGCGCCATGGTGACCGACCGCTATCAGCGGCTGCGCCATCATGACACCACGGCCGAGCTCCTGGACTTCGCCGCGGCGGAGGGGCTCACCGTGGTCGCGGTGGACAACGTGCCCGGTGCGGTCCCGCTCGAGGGCACCGCGCTCCCGCGTGACTGCCTGCTGATCTTCGGGCAGGAAGGGCCCGGCATCACCGGTGATGCAAGAAACGGTGCCGCGCTGACCGTGTCAATCGCGCAGTTCGGCTCCACACGGAGCATCAACGCAGCGGTCGCCGCCGGGATCGCCATGCACACCTGGATCACCCAGCACGCCGACCTCGGTCTCGCCTGGTAGCCCGCCGCGCAGCAGCAGCCAGACCGTCACCGCCGAGGTCAGCATCAGCGCCGCCCCCACGCCGGACGCGATCGCCAGCCCGTCGGTGAACGCGGCGCCCGCGGCGTCGAGCAGCGCGTCGCCCTGGGCGGGCGGCAACTCGCCGGCGACCTGGGTCGCCGCGGCCAGCGAGTCACCGGCATGTGTCACGGCGTCGGGCGAAAGACCTTGCGGCACGGTCATGGTGCGGTAGACGCCGGTGACGATCGAGCCCAGCGTCGCGATACCCAGCGCCATGCCCAGCTCGTAGGCGGTCTCGGACACCGCGGCCGCCGCACCGGCCCGCTCCCGCGGCACGCTGGCCAGGATCACGTCGCTGGCGACGGTGAACGCCAAGCCGAGCCCGACACCGACCACGAACAGCGCGACGCCCAGCTGCAGGTAGGCGGTGCCCGGGTGGATCGTGGTCAGCGCCGCCATCGCGACACCGACGAAGACCAGGCCGGTGGTCAGCACGGCGCGCTGAGACCACCGGCGCACCGCGAAGCCGGCCAGCACACCGAACACCGTCGCGGTCAGCGCGGCCGGGAGTTCGGCCAGCCCCGCCCGCAGCGGGCTGTACCCCTGAACCAGCTGGAAGAACTGCGACAGGAAGAACACCAGGCCCGAAAGCCCCAGCACGGACAGCAGATTCGCGCCCACCACCCCGGAGAAGGCGCGGTTGGCGAACAGCCGCACGTCGATCAGCGGGCTGGGCAACCGCAGCTGCCTGCGCACGAACAGCGTCAGCGCCGCGGCACCGATCACCGCCGACACGGCCACGCCGAACCCCACGCCGTGCGCGGCGATCTCCTTGATCGCGTACACCAGGCCGAGGATGCCCGCCATCGACAACCCGACACTGGGTAGATCCCACGGCCCCGGCTCGGGGTTGCGGTGCTCGGGCAACAGCGCGAGGCCACCGACCAGCAGCACCACCATCACCGGTACGTTGATCAGGAACACCGAACCCCACCAGAAGTGTTCGAGCAGAACGCCGCCCACCACGGGACCCAGCGCGGCGCCTGCGGAGAACGCCGAGGCCCAGATGCCGACGGCGATGCTGCGCTGCCGGGCGTCGGTGAAGATACCGCGGATCAGCGCGAGCGTGGCCGGCGCCAGCGTCGCACCCGCCACGCCGAGCAGCGCCCGCGCGCCGATCAGCAGTTCGGGGGTCGGGGCATAGGCGGTGAGCACCGACACCGCGGCGAACGCCGTTGCGCCGCAGAGCAGCAGCTTGCGGTGCCCGATCCGGTCCCCGAGGCTGCCCATCGAGATGAGCAGGCTGGCGAGCACGAACGAGTAGATGTCGCCGATCCAGAGCAGTTCGGTGCCGGTGGTGGCGAGGTCGCGGCTGATGAACGGCGTCGCCAGGGCGAGCACCGTGCCGTCGATGCCGATCAGCAGCACCGCCATGGTCAGTACGCCGAGGGCGAGCCAGCGGCGGGTCATGAGGTCTTCACTCCGTTCAGTAACAGTTCGGTGATCATGCGGTCGAAGTCGCGGGCGGCGACCCGGCCGACCTGGGTGGCCCAGCCGTACCCGGCGACCAGGCTGTAGAGCGCCTCGGTCAGCCACGCCGCGGTGAGGTCGGGACGGAATTCGCCGTCGCGCTGGCCGCGCTCGAACAGCCGCGTGATCTCGGCGTCGACGTCCGCCCAGCCCTGTAATGACTGTTCGGCGTCGACGTCCTGGCTCTGGCTGTACAGCAGCGACAGATATGGCGCGACGGGTCGGCAGGCGGTCACCAGTCGTCGGACCGCATCGGCGGCGGACCCCAGGTGCAGGCGGGCCGACTCCACCGCCGCGCCCATTTCGGCGATGGCGAGTTCGTCCAGCGCCGCCATCAATGCGGGTTTCCCGGCGAAATGCCGGTGCAGGGTCGCGCGGCTGACCCCGGCCGCGGCCGCGATCTCATCCTGCGTGGCATTGGGCCGGCGGCCGAGGAAGTCCGCGGCTGCCCGCAGCAGCCGGTCTCGATCCGTGGCCATGAAACGATGGTAGCTCAATTGAGACGAATTTGTCTCATGCGGTCGCGCGGACCGCCTCCCCTGACGGCGCGCCGTGAGGCAGGATCGACGCCATGGATCAGCTGTGGGCGAACCGGGCGGCCAGCGCGGAGACGGCGGTGACCCGGCGGCACCTGCGCCGGCTGTGGGGGTTGCCCGGCACCCAGCTCGGGGTGGTGGCCTGGCCGGCGTCGGGCAAGCACACCTGGTTCGGCACCTGGCACTACTGGTGGCAGGCCCACCTGCTGGACTGTCTGGTCGACGCGCAGGTGCGGGCCGCGGACGCGGAGCGGCAGCGCCGGATCGAGGCCCAGATCCGCGCGCACCGCCTGCGCAATCTCGGGCGATGGGTCAATGACTACTACGACGACATGGCGTGGCTGGCGCTGGCGCTCGAGCGGGCCGGCCGGCTGTGCGGGGTGCACAAGCCCAAGGCCCTGCACCGGCTCGGCGACCAGCTCGTCAACGCGTGGGTGCCCGAGGACGGCGGCGGCATCCCGTGGCGCAAACAGGACCAGTTCTTCAACGCGCCGGCCAATGGCCCGGCCGGCATCTTCCTGGCCCGCTATGACGACCGGCTGCGCCGCGCGCAGCAGATGGCCGACTGGATCGACGAGGTGCTCATCGACCCCGAGACGCACCTGGTGTTCGACGGCATCAAGGCCGGTTCGCTGGTGCGCGCGCAGTACACCTACTGCCAGGGCGTGGTGCTGGGCCTGGAGACCGAGCTCGCGGTGCGCACCGCCGACGACCGGCACGCCGCCCGGGTGCACCGCCTGGTCGCCGCCGTGCGCGACCACATGGCGCCCGACGGCGTCATCAAGGGTGGAGGCGGCGGCGACGGCGGCCTGTTCAACGGCATCCTGGCCCGCTACCTGGCACTGGTGGTCACCGCACTGCCCGGGGACACCGAGGCTGACGTCGAGTCCCGCGACACCTCGCGGCGGCTGGTGCTCACCTCGGCACAGGCGGCGTGGGACAACCGGCAGACCGTCGATGGGCTCCCGCTGTTCGGCGCGTCCTGGGACCGCACCGCGGTGATCCCGACCGCGGCCGGAAAAGAGGCCGAATCCGTCGGCGGTGCGGTCAACGCGTCCGAGATCCCCGAGCGCGACCTGTCGGTGCAGCTGGCCGGCTGGATGCTCATGGAGGCGGCGCACACGGTGAGCGAACAGGAGACCCCCGGCACGTGACCGAGGCGCTGCCCCAGAAGATCCGCTCGCTGCCGAACCATCTCAGCCGGGACCCGAGTAAACCCCGCTCCACCGAGAACCGCGCCGCCGCGCTGCTGCTGACCTTCACCGCACTGGCGATCCTGTGGGCGAACTCGCCGTGGGCGGAGACGTATTCGGCGTTCTGGCACACCGACATCGGGCTCAGCTTCGGTGAGTACCACACGGAGATGTCGGTGCAGCACCTGGTCAACGACGGCCTGATGGCGTTCTTCTTCTTCATCGTCGGGCTGGAGGTCAAGGGCGAGTTCGCGATCGGGGAGCTGACCGACCGGTCCCGGGCGGCGGTACCGGTGGTCGCCGCGATCGCCGGCCTGGTGGTGCCCGCGCTGATCTTCTTGGCGTTCAACCCGTCCGGGGAGAATGCGCAGGCGTGGGGTGTGGTGATCTCCACCGACACCGCGTTCCTGGTCGGCGCGCTGGCGGTGATCAAACCGAAATTCCCGGCGCGGCTGCGGATCTTCCTGCTCACCCTCGCCGTGGTCGACGACGTCGGCGCACTCGGCGCGATCGCGCTGTTCTATACCGACGACCTGGCGCTCGGCCCGCTCGCCGTCGCGTTGGTGCTGCTCGCCGGGCTGGCGTCCGCCCGCCGGCTGCCGGGTCCGCTGCGCGGACCCGCCTACGCCGTCCTCGGTTCCGCGCTGTGGGTCGCGCTGTACGTCGCACACGTGCATCCGACCCTGGCGGGGGTGGCCGTCGCCCTGTGCATCCCCGTGTTCACGCCGGAGCGGCGCCAGGTCGAGCAGACCGTCGACCTCATCCGGGCGTTCCGGCAGTCACCCAACCCCGACTACGCCCGCGCGGTGACCCGCGGCCTGCGCGAATCGATCTCGATCAACGAACGGTTGCAGACCGCGGTCGGCCCGTATGTGTCGTTCGTGGTGCTGCCGGTCTTCGCGCTGGCCAACGCCGGGGTTCGCCTCGACGAACAGACCGTCGCCGCCGCGCTGACCTCGCCGCTGACGTGGGGCATCATCGCCGGCCTGGTGGCGGGCAAGTTCATCGGCATCACCGCGGCGACCGCGATGATGCGCGCCACCGGCTGGGGTCAGCTCGCGCCCGGTCTGACCCTGCGCCGGGTGGCCGGCGGGGCGGCGCTGTCGGGCATCGGGTTCACGATCTCGCTGTTCATCGTCGACCTCGCCATCACCGACCCGCGGATGCAGGACGAGGCCCGCGTCGGCGTGCTGATCGCCTCGATCCTGGCCTTCGCCCTGGGCTGGGCGCTGTTCCGCGTGACGGACTGGATCAGCCCGCCCGAACCGATCGGGCTCAAACTGGTCCGCCCGGTCGATCCGGAGCGCGACCACATCCGCGGCAACCCGGACGCGCCGCTGGTGCTGGTCGAGTACGGGGACTTCGAATGCCCGTTCTGCAGCCGCGCCACCGGCGCGATCGACGAGGTGCGCGCCCACTTCGGCGACGAATTGTGTTACGTGTGGCGGCATTTTCCGCTGGAGCGGGCCCATCCCCGGGCGTTCGACGCGGCCCGGGCCAGCGAGGGCGCCGCCTTGCAGGGCAAGTTCTTCGAGATGGGCCGCGAGCTCTTCGGCCATCAGGATGACTTGGAGTGGTCGGACATGTACCGCTACGCCGTCGCGATCGGCCTGGACATCGAGCGGTTCGACCAGGACGTCCGGGTGCACTCGTCGAAGGTGCTGCACCGCGTGCAGGACGATGCGCAGGACGCCGAGGTGATGGACCTGAACTCCACGCCGACGTTCTTCGTCAACGGAAAGCGGCACAAGGGGCCGTGGGACGCGGCCAGCCTGATCCGCGCGTTGGAAGCCGGGCGACCGGCGCAACGGCCGGAGTGAACCCGGGTCAGCTCCACAGCGTGACATGAACTTTGGGCTTGAACCGGGTCACGCCCACGCCTGTGCCCCGGATCATCGCCTGGGTGCAGCGCGGCGTGGTGATGAACCGGACGAGCTCCGAGGCGGCCGGTTGCCGCGCGGACGGCGACAGTGTCGAGGCGTACCAGTCCCCGTCGGCCTGCAGCCCCGGTCCCTTGATCTGGACCAGCCGCCCGGACGCGAGGTCCTTCGAGACCGCGAAACCGATGGTCAGCGTCACACCGTCGGCGCGCTGCACCTCTTCCAGCGCCGCCGCGTCGCTCTGGAAGATCCGCTGCCGGGTCTCCGGCACCTGCAACGCACGCAGCATGGTCGCGACCTCGCCGTCGGCGCTGCCCGCCGACGGACCCAGGAACCAGTGTGCGTCGCGCAGCTGCGCGGGGGTCGGAATCCGCTGTCCCGCAGCGGCGACGGCGATGATCTGGTACTTGAGGAAGGGGCGGATCACCACCGCGGGACCGGGGTCGTTGGGGGCCGGGCCGAGCGTGATGTCGACCGCCCGGGACTCGATCAGGTCACGGAAGCGGCTGGCCGGATGCACCGACAGCTCGACCGACAGGTCGTCGGCGCGTGACGAGAACAGCTCGATCAGGCCGGGAGCCGCGTGCTCGGCGAACGACGCGGAGGCGGCGATGCGCAGCAGTCGTCGGCCGTGCGCGGCCTCGGTCACCTCGATCGCCGTCTGCTGCTGCAGGCCCAGGATCTCGATGGCCCGGCTGGCCAGCCGCAGACCGCCCGGCGTGAACGCCAACCCCGCCGCGGTGCGGCTGAACAGCGGATCGTCGAGTTCTTTGCGGAGCTGTGCGACATGCATCGAGATGCCCGCATCGGACATGCCGAGTTCCTCCGCGGCGGCGTGGACGGAACCCAGCCGCACCACCGCGGAGTAGGCCCGAAGCTGAGCCGGTGTCACGGGGGCAGCCTACGGCGGGCGGCATAGATTGGGCGGCATGAGAGATGTGCTGGGCGACGTGTTGGCAGTGTGGCGCGCCGGCGGGACCGCGGGCCTGGCGACGGTGGTGCGCACCTTCCGCTCGGCACCGCGCCAGCCGGGTGCCGCCATGGTGGTGGCCCCCGACGGCACGGTCAGCGGATCGGTGTCGGGCGGCTGCGTGGAGGGTGCGGTCTACGAGCTGGCCGGCGAGGTGGTCGCCTCCGGCAGCCCGGTGCTGCAGCGCTACGGCGTCAGCGACGATGACGCCTTCGCGGTCGGGCTGACCTGCGGCGGCATCCTCGACGTCTTCGTCGAACCGGTATCCCGCACGGCGTTTCCCGCTCTCGCCGCCGTCGCCGCCGACATCGACGAGCACCGTCCGGTCGCGCTCGCGACCGTGATCGCACATCCGGACCCGCAGTGGCTGGGGCGGCGGCTGGTGGTCCGCCCGGACGACCACCCGGAGCCGGTGGCCGGCACCCTCGGCTCGCCGCGCGCGGACGCCGCGGTCACCGACGACGCGCGGGGCCTGCTGGCCTCGGGCCGCAGTGAGGTGCTCACCTTCGGGCCGGACGGGCAGCGCCGCGGCGTCGGGATGGAGGTGTTCGTCGCGGCCTACGCGCCGCGCCCACGAATGCTGGTGTTCGGGGCGATCGACTTCGCCGCCGCCGTCGCCCAGCAGGGCTCCTTCCTCGGCTACCGGGTGACCGTGTGCGACGCGCGTGCGGTGTTCGCGACGCCGGCCCGGTTCCCGACCGCCGACGAGGTCGTCGTCGACTGGCCGCACCGCTACCTGGCCGCCCAGGCCGACGCCGGGCTGCTCGACGCCCGCACCGTGGTCTGCGTGCTGACCCACGACCCGAAGTTCGACGTCCCGCTGCTCGAGGTGGCGCTGCGACTGCCCGCACTCGGCTACATCGGGGCGATGGGGTCGCGCCGCACCCACGACGACCGCATGGCCCGGCTGCGCGAGGCGGGACTCACCGACGACGAACTCGCGCGGCTGTCAAGCCCGATCGGACTGGACCTCGGCGCGCGGACCCCCGAGGAGACCGCGGTGTCGATCGCCGCCGAGATCATCGCGGGGCGATGGGGCGGCACCGGCCGCCGGCTGTCCGAGACGGATGGCCGCATCCACCACGAACAGGGCGCCGGCAGCGAGTTCAGTGATCACTTAAGTCGCTATTGACGGCGCTGTCAGCACGACCGACACTGAGGCCTCGACGATTGTGAGGGCCATCACATGCAGGTTCCCGGGCCATTCGAATACGAACGCGCCACCAGTGTCGACCACGCGATCGGTCTCCTCGATCGCCTCGGCGACGGCGCCCTGATCGTCGCCGGCGGGCACAGCCTGCTGCCGATGATGAAACTGCGGATCGCCAACCCCGAATACCTGGTCGACATCAACGACCTGACCGACCTCGACTACATCGCGCGCGACGCGACGCAGATCCGGATCGGCGCGATGACCCGCCACCGCACGGTGCTCGAATCGTCCGACCTCGCCGCGACATGCCCGATCTTCGCCGACGCCGAACGGGTGATCGCCGACCCGGTGGTCCGCAACCGCGGCACCCTGGGCGGGTCGCTGTGCCAGGCCGACCCGGCCGAGGACCTGACCACGGTGTGCACCGTGCTCGGCGCGGTCTGCGTGGCCCGCGGACCGTCGGGCCGGCGCGAGATACCCATCGACGACTTCCTCGAGGGACCGTACGAGACGTCACTGGCGCACAACGAGATCCTCGTCGAGGTTCGCATCCCCGTGCGCCCGCGGACGTCGAGCGCCTACGCGAAGGTCGAGCGGCGGGTCGGTGACTGGGCGGTCGCGGCGGCGGGTGCGGCGGTGACCCTCGACGGCGACACGATCGTCGCCGCCCGCGTCGGCCTCACCGCCGTCAACCCCGACGCCCAGGCGCTGGCCGCCGTCGGCGCGGCGCTCACCGGGCGGGCCGCCACCGAGGACACCTTCGCCAACGCGGGGCGCCGCGCCGCCGAGGCCTGTGACCCGGTCTCCGACATGCGCGGCAGCGCTGACTACAAGCGCCACCTGGCGTCGGAACTGACCGTCCGCACCCTGCGCACCGCGGTGGCGCGCGTCCGAGAAGGAGCCTGAGCACATGCACGTGACCATGTCCGTCAACGGCGAATCGGTCAGCGCCGACATCGAGCCCCGTATGCTGCTCGTGCACTTCCTGCGAGACCAGTTGCGGCTCACCGGAACCCACTGGGGCTGCGACACCAGCAACTGCGGTACCTGCGTCGTGGAGGTCGACGGCGAGCCGGTCAAATCGTGCACGATGCTGGCCGTCATGGCGGGCGGTCACAGCGTCCGCACCGTCGAGGGGCTCGAGGTCGACGGCACGCTCGACCCGGTGCAGGAGGGGTTCATGCAGTGCCACGGCCTGCAGTGCGGCTTCTGCACGCCGGGGATGATGATCACCGCCCGTGCCCTGCTGGACCGCAACCCCGACCCCACCGAAGCCGAGATCCGCGAGGCGATCTCCGGACAGATCTGCCGGTGCACCGGCTACACCACGATCGTGCGGTCGGTGCAGTGGGCCGCCAGACACGCCAATGGCGGCCGGACCGTCGAACCGGGCCCGGACGCTGACGATTTCGCGCCGCAGGCGCAGACCGACGACACCCTCGGCCCGGTTGCGGGCGAGCACCTCGTCGAGACGGGAGGCGCATCATGACCGCGGTCGACGAACGCCCGGAAGCCCTCGAGGACAACGACAAGAAGCCGTGCGGCTACGGCCGGATGCTCCGCAAGGAGGATCCCCGGTTCATCCGCGGCCGCGGCAATTACGTCGACGACGTGCAACTGCCGGGCATGCTGCACCTGGCGATCCTCCGGTCGCCGTACGCGCACGCCCGGATCAGCAGCATCGACGTCTCCGCCGCGCAGGCCCATCCCAAGGTCAAGGCCGTCGTCACCGGCGCCGACCTGGCCGAGAAGGGCCTGGCATGGATGCCGACCCTGTCCAACGACGTACAGGCGGTCCTGGCCACCGACAAGGTGCGCTTCCAGGGTCAGGAGGTGGCGTTCGTCGTCGCCGAGGACCGTTACTCCGCGCGCGACGGTGTCGAGCTCATCGACGTCGACTACGAACCGCTGGACCCCGTCATCGACGTCCGCCGGGCCCTGGCGCCCGACGCGGAGGTGATCCGCACCGACCTCGACGGCAAGACCGACAACCACTGCTTCGACTGGGAGACCGGCGACGCCGCGGCCACCGAGGCCGCGTTCGCGCACGCCGACGTCGTCGTCAAGCAGGAGATCGTCTATCCCCGTGTGCATCCCGCGCCGATGGAGACCTGTGGTGCGGTCGCCGACCTCGACCCGGTCAGCGGCAAGCTCACGCTCTGGTCGACGACGCAGGCGCCGCACGCGCACCGCACCCTCTACGCCCTCGTCGCCGGTCTGCCCGAGCACAAGATCCGGGTCATCTCCCCGGACATCGGCGGAGGGTTCGGCAACAAGGTGCCGATCTATCCCGGTTACGTGTGCGCGATCGTCGGGTCGCTGCTGCTCGGAAAGCCGGTCAAATGGATGGAGGACCGCAGCGAGAACCTGACCAGCACCGGATTCGCCCGCGACTACATCATGGTCGGGGAGATCGCGGCCACCCGCGACGGCAAAATCCTGGCCATCCGCTCCAACGTGCTGGCCGACCATGGTGCGTTCAACGGCACCGCGGCGCCGTCGAAGTACCCGGCCGGCTTCTACGGCGTGTTCACCGGCAGCTACGACATCGAGGCGGCCTATTGCCACATGACCGCGGTGTACACCAACAAGGCACCCGGCGGGGTGGCGTACGCCTGCTCGTTCCGGATCACCGAAGCCGTGTACTTCGTGGAGCGGCTGGTGGACTGCCTGGCGCACGAGCTGAAGATGGACCCCGCCGAGCTGCGGTTGCGAAACCTGCTGCGCTCCAGTCAGTTCCCCTACATGTCGAAGACCGGCTGGATGTACGACTCGGGCGACTACGAGACCACCATGCGCAAGGCCATGGACATGATCGGCTACGACGAGCTGCGCGCCGAACAGAAGGAGAAGCGGGCCCGCGGAGAGCTGATGGGCATCGGGATGGCCTTCTTCACCGAGGCGGTCGGAGCCGGCCCGCGCAAAGACATGGACATCCTCGGCCTTGGCATGGCCGACGGCTGCGAACTGCGTATCCACCCCACCGGGAAAGCCGTGGTTCGGCTGTCGGTGCAGACCCAGGGGCAGGGCCACGAGACGACGTTCGCCCAGATCGTCGCCGAGGAGCTCGGCATCCCACCCGACGACATCGACGTCGTGCACGGCGACACCGACCAGACGCCGTTCGGACTGGGCACCTACGGCAGCCGCTCCACACCGGTGTCGGGTGCGGCCGCCGCGCTGGTGGCGCGCAAGGTGCGCGACAAGGCGCAGATCATCGCGTCCGGCATGCTCGAGGCGTCGGTCGCCGACCTGGAGTGGGACAAGGGGTCGTTCCACGTCAAGGGCGACCCGTCGGCATCGGTGACGATCCAGGACATCGCGATGCGCGCCCACGGCGCCGGTGACCTGCCCGAGGGCCTGGAAGGCGGTCTGGACGCGCAGGTCTGCTACAACCCGTCCAACCTGACGTATCCGTACGGCGCCTATTTCTGCGTCGTCGACGTCGATCCCGGCACCGCGGTGGTGAAGGTGCGCCGGTTCCTCGCCGTCGACGACTGCGGGACCCGGATCAACCCGATGATCATCGAGGGTCAGGTCCACGGCGGCATCGTCGACGGCATCGGTATGGCGCTGATGGAGATGATCGCGTTCGATGAGGAGGGCAACTGCCTGGGCGGCTCGCTGATGGATTATCTGATCCCGACCGCGGTCGAGGTACCCGATCTGGAGACCGGATTCACCGTCACTCCGTCCCCGCACCATCCCATCGGCGCCAAGGGCATCGGCGAATCGGCCACGGTCGGCTCGCCGCCTGCGGTGGTCAACGCCGTCGTCGACGCGCTGGCGCCGTTCGGTGTCCGGCACGCCGACATGCCGTTGACCCCCTCGCGGGTGTGGGAAGCCATGCAGGGCCGGCCGACTCCGCCGATCTGACATGAGTTCGGCGACCGCGATGCAGGACCGGGCGCAGCAATTGCTGCGCGCCAGGACCCCGTTCGTCCACGCGACGGTGGTCCGCGCGCAACCGCCGACGTCGGCGCACCCCGGCGACGAGGCGATTCTGTTGTCCGACGGCACCATCGAGGGTTTCGTGGGCGGCGAGTGTGCGCAGAACTCGGTGCGCAAGGCGGCGCTCGGTGCCCTGCAGGCGGGCGAGAGCGTGCTGCTGCGGGTGCTGCCGGACGGTGACGTCCACTTTCCCGAGGCCCCCGGTGCGTGTGTGGTCGTCAACCCCTGCCTGTCCGGGGGCGCGTTGGAGATCTTCCTGGTGCCGCAGGTGCCCGCACCGTTGATCCGGATCTGCGGGACGACGCCGATCGCCGCCGCGCTGGGTGACCTGTGCGGCCTGCTCGGCTACGAGGTGACCCGCGAGGGCCCGCTCACCGATGCCGCCGCGGTCGTGATCGCGAGCCACGGCGGTCCGGAGGGCGAGATGATCCGTGCCGCACTCGATGCCGGCGTCGGCTACATCGGCCTGGTCGCCAGCCGGGTCCGCGGCGGCGCCGTGCTCGACGGGATCGGTCTGTCCGGTGCGGAGCGGGCGCGGGTGCACACCCCGGTCGGGTTGCCGATCGGCGCCCGGACCCCGGGCGAGATCGCGGTGTCGATCATGGCGGAGATCATCGCGGCGATCCGCTCCGGGGACCGGCCGCAGCCGGTGACCGCCGCACCGCCCGAGCACCACTGCGCGGCGCATGGCCACTGAGCCGGCCTTCGCCGACGTCGCCGACGTCGTGACGCGATTCGACCGATACGACTACCTCCTCGACACCGGCACCGCCGCGGCGGTGTTCCTCGCCACGACGCTCGAGCGGCCGCTGCTGCTGGAGGGCGAACCGGGCGTCGGCAAGACCACCGCCGCCAAAACCCTTGCCGCCGTGCTGGGTACGCCGCTGGTCCGGCTGCAGTGCTATGAGGGTCTGACCGCGGGGGAGGCGCTCTACGACTGGAACTACCAGCGCCAATTGCTGGCCATCCGATTGGCCGAGGCGCACGGTGACCACATCACCGAAGCCGACCTCTACACCGACGCCTATCTCGTGGACCGGCCCGTCCTGCACTGCGTCCGCCACCCCGGACCCCACCCGCCGGTGTTGCTGATCGACGAGATCGACCGTGCCGACGACGAATTCGAGGCGCTCCTGCTGGAGTTCCTCGGCGAGTCGAGCGTCACCGTGCCCGAGATCGGCACGTTCACCGCCCGGCGACCGCCGGTCGTGGTGCTGACCTCCAACCGCAGCCGGGATCTGCACGACGCACTGCGGCGGCGCTGCGTGTATCACTGGATCGACTACCCGCAACCCGAACGCGCCGTCGCGATCCTGCGCCGCACCGTACCGGGAGCCACCGCGCCGCTGATCGAACAGGCCGCCCACTTCGTTGCGGCGGTCCGCCACTTGGACCTCGACAAACCGCCGGGCGTCGCCGAGACGATCGACTGGGTGGCCGCGCTGGTCGCGCTCGGTGTCGGCGAGCTCGTGACGGCGGGCGAGAGCCTGCTCGCCGGGCTGGGCACGCTGGCCAAGACACCCGACGACCGCGACCTGCTGCGCGACGCCCTCGCCGAGCACAGTTGGACATGACGTTGGACATGACGTTGAACAGGACAGAAGGGGACCGATGAAGATCGCCAACGAATTCACCGTCAGCGTGCCGATCGAGCGCGCCTGGGACGTGCTGACCGACCTCGACCAGGTGATCCCGCTGATGCCCGGCGCGTCGATGACCGGACACGACGGCGACGACGTGCTGGGCAAGGTCAAGGTCAAGGTCGGCCCGGTCACCAGCGAATTCAGCGGCAAGGTGCACTTCGTCGAGCAGAATCGCGCCGAACACCGCGCCGTCATCGACGGCCGCGGCAAGGAGGCCCGCGGCACCGGTAACGCCGCCGCGACCGTCACCGCTCAACTGCACGACGCCGGCGACCACACCCGCGTCACCGTCGACACCGACCTGAAGATCGTCGGCAAACTCGCGCAGTTCGGCAGCGGGATGCTGCAGCAGGTGTCGGAGAAACTACTGGGCCAGTTCGTCGAATCACTCGAGGCCAAGCTGGCGGGCGAGAGCGCGGCGATCGCCGAGCCGAGCCCGGTCCCGGCCACCACGGCCACCACGGCCACCGCGACCACCGCGACCACCGCGGCCGCCGAACCGCCCGGACCGGTCGCGGCACAGCCGCAGGCGGAGCCGCCACCGATCGACCTGCTCGAACTCGCCGGCGGCGGCGCGGTGAAGAAGTACGGTCCGCCCGCGGCCGCGGTGCTGCTGCTCCTGGTGGTGCTGGCGGTTCTGCTGTGCCGACGGCGGGGATGACCACACCGCTGCTGCTGCGCGGCGTCGACCTCGCGGCGTTCGCCGTCGCGCTGGTCGCGCGCCTGCGCCGGTCCGGTGCGCAGGTGTCGGCCAGCGGCCCAACGCAGTTCGTGCAGGCGATCCAGCGGCTGCGACCCCGCGGCCGCACGGAGCTGTACTGGGCGGCCCGGTTGACGCTGATCGATCGCGCCGACGACCTCGAGACCTTCGACGCCGTGTTCAACGTGGTCTTCGGCGACGCGGTGCTGGGGCTCGATCCGCCGGCACGCAGGCAGCGAGCCGCCGAACCCGTGGCGCCCGCGGCAGGCGTCACGGTGGGCCACGGACCGCCACTGGAGGCCAACGGGTTGCCATGGGTCACCCGACCCGCATCGATGACCGCCGCCGAGAGCGCGGATGCCACGGTCACGCTGCCCGACGTGCTGCCGAGCCGCATCGCCGCCCGCGCCGACGAACCGTTCGACCGCTTCGACCCCGACGACCTGCGCCAGTTGGGCGAGTGGTTATCAACGGCGGCCACGCAGTGGCCGCGCCGACGAACGCTGCGTCGTCACCCACACCACCACGGCGACCGGATCGACCTGCGCCGCACCATCCGCGCCTCGCGCAGTACCGGTTTCGAGACGGTGCGGCTGACCCGTACCCGGCGCCGCCGGCGCGCCCGCCGCATCGTGCTCGTCTGCGACGTCAGCCGCTCCATGCAGGCCTACGCGACGGTGTACCTGCACCTGATGCGCGCGGTGCTGATGCGGCCCGGTCCGCTGCGGCCCGAGGTGTTCGCATTCTCGACATCGCTGACCCGGCTCACGCCGGTGCTGTCCCATCGCTCAGCGGAGGTGGCGCTGGCGCGGGCCAACGCGACGGTGGCGGACCGGTTCGGCGGCACCCATGTCGGCCGCAGCATCGCCGACCTGGTGTCCGGACCGCACGGCGGCACCCTGCGGGGTGCGGTCGTCGTGATCGCCTCCGACGGCTGGGACAGCGACGGCCCCGAAACGCTCGACCATGCCCTGGCACGGGTGCGCCGCCGGGCGCACCGGCTGCTGTGGCTCAACCCCCGGGCCGCCCTGCCCGGATTCCAGCCGCTGGCGGCCTCGATGGCCGCCGCGCTGCCGTACTGCGACCGCCTGCTCCCGGCCCATTCCCTGTCCGGGCTGCAAGAGTTGTTCGACGCGCTCGCCGAACTCTGACGACTCGACCGGTACCGCGCGTCGACCGCAGGTGCCATGCTGAGCGGTATGGAACAGTACCGCCGCGACCACCTGGTGTTCGACGTTCGTGACGCGGGCCCCGCGGACGGGCCCGTCGTCGTGCTGCTGCACGGCTTCCCGCAGCGCAACAGCATGTGGGCACCCGTCATCGACCGGCTCACCGCCCAGGGGTACCGATGCCTGGCACCCAACCAGCGGGGGTATTCGCCCGGTGCCCGGCCGACCCGGCGCCGCGACTACGTGATGAGCGAACTGGTCGCCGACATCGGCGCGCTGATCGACGCGAGCGGCGCCGAGCGCGTCCACCTGGTCGGCCACGACTGGGGCGCCGCGGTCGCGTGGGCGGTCGCGAGCGAGATGCCCGACCGGTTGGCGACCGTGACGCCGGTGTCGGTGCCGCACCCCGGAGCGTTCCTGCGGGCGATTCCGACCAGCCGCCAGGGCATCGCGTCCTGGTACATGTACTTCTTCCAGCTGCCGTTCCTGCCGGAGTTCGCGCTGACCGCCCGTGGCGGCGCGATCGCCAAGAAGGCGCTGACCGACATCGGGCTCTCGCCCCAGGCCGCCGACCGTGACGTCGCGGCGATGCTCGAGCCGGGCGCGCTGCGCGCGGGCATCAACTGGTACCGCGGGCTGCCGCTGTCCAACTTCGCGCAGTCCGGCGGCAAGGTGTCCGTGCCGACGATGTACGTGTGGAGCGACGGCGACGCCGCGCTGCTGGACAAGGCGGCCTACAACACCGAGCACTACGTGTCGGGGGAGTACCGCTTCGAGGTGATGCCCGGGGTGTCGCACTGGATCCCCGAGGAGAAGCCCGACGAGCTGGCCGGCCTGCTGCTCGAGTGGTTCGCCGCGCACCCGATCGCCCGACTCGACACCCGTTAAGTAGGTTGGTCGGGTGACTGATTCCGGTAAGCCCGCAATCGAGTTCCCTTCCCGCATCGGCGTCTGGTGGGCCAGCGAGACCTGGTCGATCACCGACGCGCAGGACGTCGCCCGCGAGATCGAAGCACTCGGCTTCGGCTCGCTGTTCATCCCCGAGGTCACCGGCAAGGAGTGCCTGACCCAGTCGGCGGCGTTCCTGTCGGCGACCGACCGGCTGGTGGTCGGCACCGGCATCGCCAACATCCACATCCGCCTGCCCTCGGCGGCCGAGACCGGGGGCCGCACGCTGAATGCGCTGTTCCCCAACCGCTTCGTGCTGGGGCTCGGCGTCAGCCACGCACCGCTGGTGGAGCACGGGATGGGGGGCACGTATGCCAAACCGCTGGCCACCATGCGCGCCTACCTGGAGAAGATGGCCGGGGTGTCCGAGGCCATCGAACCCGGCGCGCCGCGGCCCACGCGGCTGCTGGCCGCGCTCGGCCCGAAGATGATCGAGCTGTCCGGCACCCACGCCGACGGCGCCCACCCCTACCTGGTCACGCCCGAGCAGACCCGCACCACGCGCGACATCCTCGGCCCGGACAAGTGGATCGTGTCCGAGCAGGCCGTCGCGATCGGCGGTGACGACGCCGACCAGCTGCAGCGCGCGCACCAGCACCTCGACGTCTACAGCGGGCTCCCGAACTACCGGAACTCCTGGCTGCGCCAGGGTTTCGACGAATCGGACCTGGTGCGCGGCGGGTCGGACCGGTTGGCGCGCGGCATCGTCGGCATGGGCTCGGTGCAGCAGGCCGCCGCGTCGGTGACCGCCCACCTCGACGCCGGTGCCGACCACGTCGTGGTGCAGGTGCTCGGCGACAACCCGATGGCCGACCCGCGGCCCGCGCTGCGGGAGCTGGCCGGCGAACTCGGGTTGGGCTGAGTCGGGTTCAGCGTCCGGGGAGGCGTTCGGTGACCTCCTGCAGCACCCAGCCGTTGCCGTCGGGGTCGGAGAATGACGCATGCGACCCGTAGCTGCGGCGTTCCGGGTCCGGCCCGGGCACCCGCGACGCCGTACCGGCGTGAGTGAAGACGCCGGTGGCGTCGTGGAAGACGTCGCTCACCGCGACTCCGCGCGATGCGAGGTCGGCCCGTGCGGCGTCGATGTCGGAGACCACCAGGAGAAGCCCCTGTGTCGAGCCGGGCGTCGCCGTGGTGACGCCCTCGCCGAAGATGACCGACGCCGATGAGCCGGGCGGGGTCAGCTGCACGACCCGGTACCCCTCACGCACAGGGAAATCCGCGTCCAGGCGCCAGCCGAGTGACTGGTAGAACGCCTTCGCCCGGTCGACGTCGGAGACGGGGATCACGATGACTTCGAGTTTCATGTCCATGACGGCACTTCACTTCCTTCTCGGCGTTCGAGCCGTGGCACGAAAGTCGCGGTTCGGACGGTGTGCGTCCGGTGATGTCACCGGAGTGCTCCGCGGAACGCAGTACACGGGGTCGTCATTCCTGGACTGGGAGGCGCTTCCTCCCAGCAGTGAGGATGCCGGTCCTGGTGACGCGGATGGCCGGTCGTCGAGAATCGGTTGCACGCAGCGACACTGAAGGAAGGACAGCCGATGACCTCACCACTGACGAATCTGGGTGTGCGGCTGCCGGTGATCGCCGCGCCGATGGCCGGCGGGGCGACCACGCCGGCCCTGGTGATCGCCGCCGCGGGCGCGGGCAGCCTGGGCCTGCTGGCGGCCGGCTACAAGACGCCGC
Organism: Mycobacterium sp. PS03-16; assembly: GCF_004570325.1. Classification (GTDB taxonomy): domain Bacteria; phylum Actinomycetota; class Actinomycetes; order Mycobacteriales; family Mycobacteriaceae; genus Mycobacterium. The sequence continues at coordinate 58,933 of NZ_SPQO01000008.1, forward strand.
AGAGCCTGCAGAACGAGATCGCCGCCGTCCGCGCCGCGTCGGTTCCGTTCGGCGTCAACCTGTTCGCGCCGAACCCGGTGCCCATCGACCTCGCGGACTACCGCCGCTACGCGGCCGCGCTGCAACCCGAGGCCGACCGCTTCGGCGTCACCCTGCCCGCCGACCCCATCGATGACGACGACCGCTTCGGCGCCAAGATCGACGTGCTGCTGGCCGATCCGGTGCCCGTCGTCAGCTTCACGTTCGGCATCCCGGGCCGCGACGTCATCGCCGCGGTGCAGAAGGCGGGCACCACCGTGGTGCAGACCGTCACCTCCGTCGGAGAGGCCGAGGCCGCCGCCGCGGCGGGCGCCGACATGCTCGCCGTGCAGGCGGTGGTCGCGGGTGGGCATTCCGGGACGCTGTCGCCGGACCGGCTGCCGGCCCCGGTGCCGCTGACCGATCTCGTCGCGCAGGTGAGCGGCGCGGTGCGGCTGCCGGTCATCGCCGCGGGCGGCGTGGGCACACCAGCTGACGTCACCGCGGTGCTGCGCGCCGGGGCGGCGGCGGTGGCGGTGGGCACGGTGCTGCTGCGGGCCGACGAGAGCGGCGCGTCGGACACGCACAAGGCCGCGCTGGCCGACCGGTCACGCACCGAGACCGTGCTCACCCGCGCCTTCACCGGACGGCCCGCCCGCGGCCTGCGCAACCGGTTCATCGACGAGTACGAAGCCGCCGCGCCGCTCGGCTACCCGGCGCTGCATCACCTGACCAGTCCGCTGCGCAAGGCCGCCGCGGCGGCCGGGGAGGCCGACCTGGTGCACCTGTGGGCGGGCACCGGGTTCCGGCACGCGGCCGAGCAGCCGACGGCGGAGATTCTGCGCGGCCTCGCCGGGGAGGTGTGACGAGACTGAATCTGCGCAGGCGCCCACTCGCACCTTCCCTGCACCACGTCAGTCTCGTGCGGCCGCACGGATGCCTCAGGCGGCTTGCTCGTCCCCGTCGATCGGCGGCGCCGCGATCCCGGCCCGCTTGGCCGCCTTGCGGCGCTTGTAGTACTCGATGAACATCGGCGCCACCGACGCCAGCACGATTGCGATGAAGATCGGTTCGAGCAGCTTCTGCACGATCTCGAATTGGCCCAGCCAGTAGCCGAGCAGCGTCAGCCCGACGCCCCAGACGATCGCGCCGAGGATGTTGAAGATCGCGAACACCGGATAGTTCATCCGCGCGGCGCCCGCCGTCAGCGGGGCCAGCGTCCGCACGATCGGCACGAACCGCGCGACGACGATCGCGAACGGCCCGCGCGCCTCGAAGAACAGGTGCGCCTCCTCGAGGTACTTGAGCTTGAGGAAGCGGGCGTTGGGCTTGAACATCGCGGTGCCCAGGTTGCGGCCGATCCAGTAGCCCACCTGACCACCGAGGATCGCCGCGATCGGGATGAACACCAGCAGTTGCCAGAGCTGGAAGTTGATGGCGTCGCCACCCTCCTCCGCGACGGCCGCGGTGCCCGCGGCCAGCATGCCGGCCACGAACAGCAGCGAGTCGCCGGGCAGGATCGGGAACAGCACCCCGGACTCGACGAACACCACGACCAGCAGGCCGATCAGCGCCCAGGTCCCGAAGTACCCGAGCAGCGTCATCGGGTCCAGGAAATCGGGCATCAGGGCCAGATGGGTGGTGGTCATGGCTCCTTAAGATACCGGCGCATCCTTGCCGTTCGCCGACGCCGACGAGCCCGCGCCGCGATTCCCGCCGGCGTACCCCGGGTATTCCAGCTGGCTGCAATACGCGACCGGGTTCGCGCCGATAGTGTTCGATGCATGTCCACGCATAAGGCAGTGCACGTCGAATCCGCCGGTCAGCCGCTCACGCTCGTCGACGTCGAGACCGGGTCACCGCAGCCCGGCCAGGTCCGCATCGACGTCGCCGCCTGTGGCGTGTGCGGCACCGATCACGCCTTCGTCAACGGCGGCTTCCCGGGCCTGAACTGGCCCATCACCCCCGGCCACGAGATCGCCGGCACCATCGCCGAGGTCGGCGACGGCGTCGACCAGTGGGCCGTCGGCGACCGGGTCGCGGTCGGCTGGTTCGGCGGCAACTGCAACACCTGCATCCCGTGCCGCAAGGGCATGTTCATGCAGTGCGTCAACATGCAGGTGCCCAGCTGGCACTATCCCGGCGGATACGCCGAAACGGTCGTCGTGCCCGCCACCGCGCCGGCCCGGATCCCCGACGGGTTGTCGTTCGCCGAGGCGGCGCCGATGGGCTGCGCCGGTGTCACCACGTTCAACGGGCTGCGCCAGACGAGGGCCGTCGCCGGTGACCTGGTCGCCGTGCTGGGTGTCGGCGGCCTCGGCCACCTCGGCGTGCAGTTCGCCCGGGCGATGGGCTTCGAGACCGTCGCGATCGCCCGCGGCGCCGACAAGGAGGCCGACGCGCGCGAACTCGGCGCCCATCACTACATCGACTCCACCGCCGGTGACGTCGCCGCCGCACTGAAAGCCCTCGGCGGCGCCAAGGTCATCCTCGCGACGGCCGCCAACTCCACGGCGATGGGTCAGACCGTCGGCGGGCTCGGCCCGCAGGGTGAGCTGATCATCGTCGGCGTCACCCCCGACCCGCTGCCGATCAGCCCGCTGGACCTGATCAACGACGGCCTGTCGGTGACCGGTCACCCGTCGGGCACCGCCCGCGACGTCGAGGAGACCATGCACTTCGCCCTGCAGAGCGGCGTGCGGGCGCGGATCCAGGAGATGCCGCTGGCCGATGCGGCCGAGGCGTACGCCGCGATGGACGAGGGCCGCGCGCGGTACCGGATGGTTCTCACGATGTGATCCGGCCCCGGGAGGGGGATACTGGCAGACATGCCGATCGCCACGCCCGAGGTCTACGCCGAGATGCTCACCCGCGCCAAGGAGCACTCGTTCGCCTTCCCGGCCATCAACTGCACGTCGTCGGAGACCGTCAACGCCGCGATCAAGGGGTTCGCCGACGCCGGTAGCGACGGAATCATTCAATTCTCCACCGGCGGTGCGGAGTTCGCGTCGGGACTCGGGGTGAAGGACATGGTGACGGGGGCGGTGGCGCTGGCCGAGTTCGCCCACGTGATCGCCGCGAAGTACCCGGTCACCGTCGCGCTGCACACCGACCACTGCCCGAAGGACAAGCTCGACACGTACGTGCGCCCGCTGCTGGCGCTCTCCGCCGAACGGGTCGGCGCCGGCCGTGATCCGCTGTTCCAGTCGCACATGTGGGACGGGTCGGCGGTGCCGATCGACGAGAACCTGTCGATCGCGCAGGAGCTGCTCGCCCAGGCCGCGGCCGCCAAGATCGTCCTCGAGGTCGAGATCGGGGTGGTCGGCGGCGAGGAGGACGGTGTCGAGGCCGAGATCAACGACAAGCTCTACACCACGCCCGAGGACTTCGAGAAGACCGTCGACGCGCTCGGCGCCGGTGAGCGCGGCCGCTACCTGCTGGCGGCGACGTTCGGCAACGTGCACGGCGTGTACAAGCCCGGCAACGTCAAACTCAAGCCGGAGGTACTCGCCGAAGGGCAGAAGGTGGCCGCCGCCAAGCTCGGATTGTCCGGTGACGCGCAGCCGTTCGACTTCGTGTTCCACGGCGGCTCAGGGTCGCTGAAGTCGGAGATCGAGGACGCGCTGCGCTACGGCGTGGTCAAGATGAACGTCGACACCGACACCCAGTACGCATTCACCCGCCCGCTGGCCGGGCACATGTTCACCAACTACGACGGCGTGCTCAAGGTCGACGGCGAGGTGGGCAACAAGAAGGTCTACGACCCGCGCAGCTACCTGAAGAAGGCCGAGGCGGGGATGAGCGAGCGGGTCGTCGAGGCCTGCCGGGATCTGCACAGCGCGGGCCGAAGCGTCTCCGCCGGGTGATTTCGGTGTAGCTGGTCGCGCCGAGCGCGACGACGTACACCGAAATCGCGACTAGGGCGTGGGCGCCTGGCAGATCTTCCACTGGTCGTCGCGGTACATCAGGTCGAAGCTGCGGGTCGATCGGGTCTGGGGCGCGAACGCCATGAAGGTCGTCACGTTGGCTTCGGCGTGGTCGCCGTTGATCACGATCTGGTCCACGCTGGCCACCACCGGGTACTGCTTGGCGGCGGCCACCCGCTCGTGGGTCTCCGCCCACGAGCGGTCGTCGTAGCCGACGTAGCTGTCGCGGGTGGCCCCGCAGGTGATGCCGCGCAGCGTGGCCAGGTCGCCGTTCTGGATCGCCACGTCGAACTGTTCGATCGTCGCGCGGACCTGCTCCTCCTGCGAGGCCGCCGACCCCGGACCGCGGGTCAGCAGGATGGTGCCCAGCACCGCGATCGCCACCAGCGCCGCGATCACCAGCACCACCGCGATCACCCAGCCCCAGCTGCGCTTGGCCGGCTGCGGGGGACGCGGCGCGTCGCCACGTGCGGGGATCACCTGGGGTCCGGCGGCCTTCTGCGCGGTGAACGGTTCGGTGACCGCACCGGCCTCGGAGCGGGGGAACACCTCGGTGGCCGGGTCCGGCGGCCGGTCGATCTTCTGCGTCGACCCGGCGTCGAAGCCCGACGGCGCGGTGAAGCGGCGTTCGCCCTGGCTCGGGTCGTCGGGGTGCGGTGCCCCCGGCGGCGGGTGCGGGGAGATCACCTCGGTGGCGGGTTCGTGGTCGGTGGACGGCGACGGCACCGTGGGGTCGTCGGGGCCGGTCGGCCCACCGGGATCACCCGCTGCCGACGGCACGGTCGGCTCGTCGCCCTGTTCGGGCCCTCGTGGGTTCGACATCCCTGCTGCGTTCCTCCTCCAACGACGCTACGGGTGGAGCTTATCGAGCGATTCGAGCCGATGGCCGCACGCCGCGACCGGCACGGCACAATGTCCTTCATGACGCGGATGGGTGATCTTCTCGGGCCGGATCCGGTGTTCCTGCCGGGCGATCCGGCGGCCGAGGCGGAACTGGCGGCGAATGAGAACCCGGCGATCGTCGCGGCGGCGCATCCGTCGGCGTCGGTGGCGTGGGCCCAGCTGGCCGAGGACGCGCTGGCCGCCGATCAGGCCGTCACCGCGTACGCCTACGCCCGCACCGGATACCACCGCGGCCTCGACCAGCTGCGCCGCAACGGGTGGAAGGGGTTCGGGCCGGTCCCGTACCGGCATGAACCCAACCGCGGCTTCCTGCGCTGCGTCGCCGCGCTCGCCCGGGCGGCGGAGACCATCGGCGAGACCGACGAGTACCAGCGCTGCCTGGACCTGCTCGATGACTGCGATCCATCGGCGCGGGGCGAATTCGGCTTCTAGAGGTGCCGCCGAGTTCTGCCAGAGGGTCGTCGATCGGCGGCCGGGACGACCGTGGCGTAGAACTCGGCGTGTAGGGCGGCCGCTACCAGTCGTTGCTCTCGCAGTTACAGTTGGCGGCGCCGCGCGGCGGCTCCACCTGCACCGTCGCGTGCGCCAGCCCGCGGGCGGCGAGCACCGCGCGGGCGTCGTCGAGCACCCGTGACGAGTCGGCCGACGACGTCAGGTGGGCGGTGACCACGTCCTTGCCCGGCACCAGCGTCCACACGTGCAGGTCGTGCACCTCGGTGACGCCGTCGACCGCGCACAGCGCGCTGCGCAGCTCGTCGACGTCGATGTGCGCCGGCGAGGACTCCGAGAGGATCCGCAGCGCGGAGCGGGCCAGCGCGATCGCCCGGGGCAGCACCCACAGCGCGACGAACACCGCGACCACCACGTCGGCGTACGGCCAGCTGGTGGTCAGCGTGACGATGCCGGCGATCAGCACGCCGATGCTGCCCACGGTGTCGGCGACCACCTCCATGTAGGCGCCCTTGACGGCCAGGCTCTGCTTCGAGTGCGAGCGCAGCAGCAGCACGACCGCGACGTTGGCGGCCAGGCCGGCCAGCGCCACCACGATCATCGGGACGCCCGGGATCTCCGGCGCGTCGCCGAGCCGTTCGACCGCCTCGTAGAGGATGAACACCGCCATGCACAGCAGCAGGACGGCGTTGGCGACCGCGGTGAACACCTCGGCGCGGTGCCAGCCGTAGGTGCGGGCGGGGGAGCTGCTGCCGCGCCGGGCCAGCAGGACCGCGGTCAGCCCCATGAACATCGCGACCAGGTCGGTGAGCATATGGCCGGCGTCGGCGAGCAGCGCGATCGAGTTGATCCACAGCGCGGTGACCAGTTCGACGACGAAGAAGACCGTGAGGATGCCGGCCGCGAGCAGCATGCGGCTGACGCGGGCGTCCGCCCCGTGGCTGTGATCATGACCCGCGCCCATACGCGTCAATCTATGCGCATACCCGCATATGTCAAGGCGTTGCCCCGCGAGCAGACGCAAAGTGGCCCGATTTCCAGTGTTCCAGGGCCCTTTTGCGTCTGCTCGCGCAGAGACTCAGAGCCAGGCCGACCAGAACCGCGTCAGCCCGCCGCCGAACCACACCAGCGCATCGTCGACGCCGGACAACTCGGTGAGCCAGTACACCGCGCCGAAGAACCACGCATTGAGCGCCGGGGCGAGCAGCAGGATCAGCAGGATGAAGAACCCCCACTGCTTGGCGGGTTCCAGGGCGCGCTGCGTGGCGGGGCTCAGGTGCGGTTCCAGCGCCCCGTAACCGTCCAGCCCCGGAATCGGCAGCAGGTTGAGCACGACGGCGGTCACCTGCAGGAAGCCCAGGAACGCCACCGCGGCCCAGAACACCGCATGGCCGGGGTCGTACAGCAGCCGGGTCGCGGCGAGCAGCACGACCGCCAGCACGAGGTTTGCGAACGGGCCGGCGAGGCTGACCACCGTCTTCTGCCGCGCGGTCATCCACGAGGTGCGCAGGTACACCGCACCGCCGGGCAGCCCGATGCCACCGAGCGCGATGAACAGCACCGGCAGCCCGAGCGAGAGCATCGGATGGGAGTACTTCAGCGGGTTGAGCGTGAGATAGCCGCGCATCTCGACGTCGCGGTCGCCGCACCGCCAGGCGGTGAACGCGTGACCGAACTCGTGCAGCGACAGCGACACCAGCCAGCCCGCGATGACGAACACGAACACCCCGGCGTACGCGAGCGGCTGCACCGTATCGGCGGCCAGCCAGGCCGCCACCCCGCCGGCGACGGTGATCGCCACGGCGGCGAGGAACACGGGGCTCGGCCGCACCGACTGGCGCAGCGGGCGGATGCTCACGACGCAACGTTACCGGCGGAGGCGGTCAGCCGACCCGCAGCCAGCCCTCGGTGTGCCGGTAGAACGTCGAGCGCTTGACCTCCCGCGGGCCCTCCACGCCGTCGCGGACCACCCGCGCACCGGTGGTGCCCAGCTGCGCAGCGCGCCCCGCCACCCAGCGGCCCGGCCGGCCCCGCGCACTCAACACGGCCGCGCGCAGACCGGGCATCGCATCGGTCGGCTCGATGCGCACCCCGGCCGTCTCACCGCTGAACAGCAGCGTGTCGTCGACCACGGCCTCGCCGTGCAGCGGAGCGCCGCGCCATTCGGCGGATCCGACGATCGCGATCCCGGCGTCGTCGCGGATCAGCGGCACCCGCCGCGCCGTACCGGTCAGCGCCCGGCGCGCCTGCCACCAGGTGCGCGCGGCGGCCAGCTCCACACCGAGCCGCTCGGTGCGCATCAGCCGGCTCAGCACCAGCGCCAGGTCCGCGTCGGACCCCACCACGACCAGACGCCGGGCGGTGTCCGCGGCGGCGTCGACGTCGGCCGCACCCGCGACCTCGACGGTGTGCAGGCCGGCCAGCCGCCGCGGTGCGCGGTGCGCGCCGAAACGGAGGACGACCACGCCCGCGGCGCTGTCACCGGCTATCAAGACAACTCCTCGCTACCTGCTGGGATAGGGTGTGTCACCGGCTGCATACGTTATTTCAGGTACCTGAGCGGAGAGAGGCCATGCCGGCAATCGTGCTCATCGGCGCCCAGTGGGGCGACGAGGGCAAAGGAAAGGCCACCGATCTACTCGGCGGCCGCGTGCAGTGGGTGGTGCGGTATCAGGGCGGCAACAACGCCGGCCACACCGTCGTCCTGCCCACGGGCGAGAACTTCGCCCTTCACCTCATCCCGTCGGGGATCCTCACCCCGGGGGTCACCAACGTCATCGGCAACGGTGTCGTGGTCGACCCGGGTGTGTTGCTCACCGAGCTCAAGGGCCTCGAGGACCGCGGCGTCGACACCGAGCGGCTGTTGATCTCCGCCGACGCGCATCTGCTGATGCCCTACCACGTCGCGATCGACAAGGTCGTGGAGCGCTGGGCGGGTAGCAAGAAGATCGGCACCACCGGCCGCGGCATCGGGCCCTGCTACCAGGACAAGATCGCCCGCATCGGCATCCGCGTCGCCGACGTGCTCGACCCGGTGCAGCTGGCCGAGAAGATCGAGGCCGCACTGGAACTCAAGAACCAGATGCTGGTCAAGATCTACAACCGCAAGGCGCTCGACCCCGCCGAGGTGGTCGACAACCTGCTCACCCAGGCCGACGGCTTCAAACACCGCATCGCCGACGCCCGCCTGCTGCTGGGTCAGGCGCTCGAGCGGGGTGAGACGGTGCTGCTGGAAGGTTCGCAGGGCACGCTGCTCGACGTCGACCACGGCACCTATCCGTTCGTCACGTCGTCCAACCCGACCGCGGGCGGGGCGGCTGTCGGCTCCGGCATCGGGCCCACCCGGATCACCACGGTGCTGGGCATCCTCAAGGCCTACACCACCCGCGTGGGGTCGGGCCCGTTCCCCACCGAGCTGTTCGACGAGCACGGCGCCTATCTGGCCAAGACCGGCGGCGAGGTCGGGGTGACCACCGGGCGTCCGCGCCGGTGCGGCTGGTTCGACGCGGTGATCGCCCGCTACGCCACCCGGGTCAACGGCATCACCGACTACTTCCTGACCAAACTCGACGTGCTGTCCAGCCTGCAGACCGTGCCGGTGTGCGTCGGGTACACGGTGGACGGCAAGCGCACCGACGAGATGCCGATGACGCAGTCCGACATCGCCCGCGCCGAGCCGATCTACGAGGAGCTGCCCGGCTGGTGGGAGGACATCTCCGGGGCGCGCGAATTCGACGATCTGCCCGCCAAGGCGCGGGACTACGTGCTGCGGCTCGAGGAGCTCGCCGGTGCGCACGTCTCGTGCATCGGCGTCGGTCCGGGACGCGAGCAGACGATCGTCCGCCGCGACATCCTGGCGGCGCGTCCGTGACGGACCCGCACCTCGAAGACCCCGACTACGACCGCCACGGCGGCTTCCCGGCGTTCCAGCCCGCCGATCCCGGTCCCGGCTTCGGGCGGTTCCTCACCGCGATGCGCCGCGCCCAGGACCTGGCGGTGTCGGCCGATCCGGACGGCGGCACGTGGGACCGGGCGGCCGACCTGGCCGAGCAGCTGGTGACGCTGCTCGACCCGTTCGAGGCGGCCGAGGGTGTCGGCCCGGCGAACCGGGTGCCGTCACTGCCCGGTGCGGGGAGCTTGCTGATGCCGCCGTACCGGGTGACGCAGTTCGACGCCGAGGCGGTCGTCCTGACCGTGACGTTCAGCCGCTACCACGTCGGCGGCAACTCCGCGGTGCACGGCGGCGTGCTGCCACTGATGTTCGACTCCGTGTTCGGCATGGTCATCCACGCCACCGGCCGGCCGATCAGCCGCACCGGCTTCCTGCACGTCGACTACCGCAAGGTCACGCCGATCGATGTCCCGCTGACCGTGCGCGGCTGGGTCCGCGAGGCCGAGGGCCGCAAGTCGTTCGTCAACGCCGAGATGCGTGACCCGGATGGCAATCTGCTCGCCGAGGCCAACGGCCTGATGATCCGGCTGCTGCCGGGCCAGCCCTAACCCGAAGGCGCGGTTCGGACGCGCAGATGCTTGCGCGCCTCGAGCTCGTCCGCGTCGACCAGCGTGAGCATCGGCCGGCCGGGCACGCACACCATGGTGACGGCGAAGCGGCACCGGATGTCGTCGCGGTGGTTGGCATCCGAGTAGTGGATGACGTCGCCGCCCGGTTCCCAGAACGCCTCGCCGGCGTGGACGACCCTCGGCGGCTGACCTTCGAGCTCGAAGAGCATCTCGCCCTCGAGCACGATCCCGAACGCCGGTCCGCCCGGATGCCGGTGCGGGGGCGCCCCTTTACTGCCCGGGGGATAGTCAACGACGACGGTCATCACGTCGGCGCCGGCGGGAAGGGTGGGTCGGTGCACCTCCTGCACCACGGTGAAGGCGGACTCCCAGGACGGGTCATGATGCGACATCGCCTGTCTCCCTTCGTCGTTGTTCAGACGGCCGAGCCGCCGCCGTCGGCGTGCAGGACCGAGCCGGTGATGAAGCTGGCGCGCGGCGAGGCGAGAAACAGCACGGCATGGGCGATCTCCTCCGGTGCCGCGGTGCGGCCGAGCGGCAGTGACCGGCCCAGCTCCTCATTGACCTCACCCCATTCCGCCTGCACCCCTTCGGTTCTGGTGGGTCCGGGGGCGACGCTGTTGACGCGGATCCCGTGCGGGCCGAACTCCGCGGCCCAGGTGCGGGTCAGCGACTCCACCGCGGCCTTGGACGCGCTGTAGACGCCGGCGCCGGGGACGCCCTTCGATGCGACCATGGTGGTGACGTTGACGATGCTGCCGCTGCCGCGCTCCATCATTCCGGGCACCAGGCCCGCCGCGAGGAAGTACAGGCCCCGCACGTTGGTGTCGAACGTGTGCTGGAACGCGGCGGAGCCCTGGTCGACGGTGAGCGCCGCCGGGAAGCTCGCGGCGTTGTTGACCAGGATGTCGACCGGACCGGCCTGCGCGACAAGCTCGTCCACCGACCGTGAGTCGGACAGATCGGCCCGGACGAACCGCGACGCCCCGCCGAGCGTGGCGGCCGCGGCGTCGCCGCGCTGTGCGTCGCGGCCGGTGATGATCACCGTCGCGCCCTCTTGGGCCAGCAGCCGGGCGCTGGCCAGGCCGATGCCGGCGGTGCCGCCGGTGACGAGTGCGGTCGTGTTCTGCAATTCCATTGCCGCCGCGCCGTTCACGCGATGCACGAGTCGAGGCGGACCGCGGCGGGGCGCGGTGCGAGGTGGGCGAGCGCCAGGCGCATCCGCTTGCGGGCGCGCGACACCCGCGACATCACGGTGCCGATCGGGATGTCGAGGATGTCGGCGGTCTCGGCGTAGGTGTAGCCCTGCACGTCGGCGTAGAACAGCGCCTCGGCGAAGCCGGGCGGCATCGTGGCCAGCGCCGCCCTGATGTCGCCGTCGGGCAGCCCGTCGATCACCTCGGTCTCGGCCGAGCGCGGACCGCCGGGCAGCCGCCGCGCGCTGCTCGCCAGATCGCGTTCGGTGAGGTCGTCGGCCGAGACCTCGGTGACGCGGCGACCGCGGGCGTGGTGGGCGCTGACCCACCGGTTGTAGAGGATGCGGAACAGCCAGGCGCGCAGGTTGGTGCCCTCCTGGAAGGTGCGGAAACCCGCGTACGCGTGCAGCAGCGTGTCCTGCAGCAGGTCGTCGGCGTCAGCGTCGCAGCGGGTCAGCCGCCGCGCGCCGCGGGCCAGCACGTCGAAGTAGGGCTCGGCTTCGAGCGTGAAGCGGACGGCCAGGTCGTGGTCGGGCGCCGAGGGGGCGGGCGCGGTGGTGACGGTCATGATCGAACCTCCCGTGGGGTCGATGTCGAGGTGGTAGGGGCCTGATCGCCCTCGTTACCCACCCTCGTGGTCCGCGGGAGAATGCGAACCCTTGATCACCCGTGGTCTCCGTGGCCCCTTGGGGACCCCTTGACCCCGGGGTGCCTAGCCGGTGGGCGCTGTGGTGCGGAGTTGGCGGCGGGAGGTGATGCCGAGTTTGGCGAACACCTTGCGCAGGTGCCATTCGACGGTGTGGGTGCTGATGAACAGCTGTGCGCCGATCTCCTGATTGGTCAGCCCCTCGGCGGCCAGCCTCGCGATCTGCCCCTCCTGCGCGGTGAGGTCCCCGGTGCGGGTCTGCGGTGCGCGCACCTTCTCGCCGGTCGCGATGAGTTCGCGGCGGGTGCGGTCGGCGAAGGCCTTCGCCCCCATCCGCGTGAACAGCTCATGGGCCTCGGTGAGGTGCCGCCGGGCGTCGGTGCGGCGGTTGGTCCGCCGCAGCCGCTCGCCGTACAGCAGGTGCGCGCGCGCCCGGAACACCGCGACGTCGGTGCGGCCGAGCCGTTCGACCGCCTCGCCGAACAGGGCGTCGGCGTCGTCGTCGGCGGCGAGCAGGCCGCGGGCGGCGGCGAGGACACCCAACCCCCAGTCGGTGCCTGCGGCGGTGGTGCCCTCGGCCAGGCGCGCGAGCGCCCACGCCGCGCTGTCGGCGTTGCCGGTGTGTGTCGCCGCCTCGACGAGCTCGAACAGGCACCAGCCGTGGAAGCCGGGGTCGGGGTGCCGGCACACCTCCCGCGCGGCGGTGTGGGCCTCGTCGTAGCGGCCGAGCCCGTTGTGCAGGACCGCCGTGGCGTAACCACTCAGCGACAGCAGCCGCCCCTCACCGCGCGACCGGGCCTCGGCGGCGGCCGTGTCGATCAGCGGGCCGGCGTGCTCGGGGTCGCCGCGCCAGGCGGCCAGCATCACCGCGTGGTAGCGCATCGGCGCATGACGGTCGGTGGCCGCGATGATCGACGCGGACTCTTCGAGAAGCTGTTCGGCGGTGGCGAATTCGCCGGCGAGCACATGCGCCCCGGCGCGGTAGGCCAACGCGCGGGGCAAGCCGAACAGCGCACCGGTGTCGCGGGCGTACTGAACCGCGGCGGTGGACAGGGTGAGCGCGAGGGCGTCGTCCCACAGTTCATGGGCCGCGGATTCCTGCAGGATCGGGAACCCGGGCACCACGAGCCAGCGGGCGATCGCCGGGTGCCGGGATGTGGCCTGCTCACACATCAGGCCCAGCGCCCGGCGCAACGGCGCCGCGCCCGCGCTGATCCCGCCGGTGACCCACTCGACGATCCCGTGGAGGAGGTGGTCGACCGGACGCGGCAACTCGGCCACGCCCGCGAGCGCGGTGCGGGCCGCGCTCGCGGCCTGCGCCAGAGCGCCCGGCGCCGCGAAGCACCCGGCGTACATGAGCGCCGCGATGCCTTCGAGATAGCCCTCCCGGGAGGAGTAGTCGTCGACCCCCTCGAGTCGGCCGGCCGCGTCGAGCAGCGGCGCGGCGGTGTCACCGACCGGCGGTGCGCCGAACTCCCCGACCCGGCTGTGCACGAACTCCATCTGCGCCCGCAGCCGCGCGACCTTGGCGCGCTGCAGGTCCGACAGCGGCCCCAGTTCGGCGACCGCGAGCAGTTCGTGCGCTGCCGCGGGTGCGGCCGCGTCGCGTTTGGCCTGGGCTGCGGCGATCGCCCGGGCCCCGCGCAGTCCCGGATCGGCCGTCAGCGCGGTGGCGCGTTCGAGAAACGTTGCGGCGGCGGCAATTCCACCCCGGCTCTGGGCGCGTGCCGCCGAGTTCTCCAACTGTTCGGCCACCGCGTCGTCCGGTCCGGCCGCGGCCTGGGCGGCATGCCAGGCCCGCCGGTCCGGGTCGGTGTCGGCGTCGAGCACATCGGCGAGCGCGCGGTGCACCGTCCGGCGGTCGGTCAGGTCGGCCGCGCGGTAGGCGGCCGACCGCATCAGCGGGTGGTGGAAGCGCACCCGCGGACCGAAGTCGACCAGCCCGTCGGCCTCGGCGGGGGCCAGCTCGTCGACCGCGATGCCCAGCCGGCCGGCGGCGCGCAGGAACAGCGCGGTGTCGCCGAGGGGGTCGGCGGCGGCGACGAGGAGCAGACAGCGGGTGGTGTGCGGCAGAGCCTGGATGCGGGATACGAAACCCTGCTCGACCGCCGCCGCCGACGATCGCTTACCGGCGATCCAGAAGCCGCCGGCGAGCTCGGTCGACGAGACGCTGCGCGCGCCTCGAGGATGGCCAGCGGCACCCCGCGGGTCTCGGCGACGATGCGGTCCCGCACCCGCGGGTCGATGCCGCCGACCATCACCGACTCCAGCAGTTCACGCGCATCGCCGTCGGGCAGCCCACGGATCGCGAGCTCCGGCAGGTCGGCCAGCAGGGCGGGGTGGTCCCGGACGGCGAACACCAGCGCGACCGGTTCGGCCAGCAGCCGCCGGGCGATGAATCCGAGCGTCTGCACCGACACTTCGTCCAGCCACTGCGCATCGTCGACGAGGCACAGGATCGGACGCTCGTCGGCCGCGGCGGCCAGCAGGCTCAACACCGCGAGGCCGACGAGGAACCGGTCCGGTGCGGCGCCCACGGCCCGGCCGAACGCGACGTCGAGCGCGTCGCGCTGGGGCGCCGGTAGCGCGTCGAGGTGTCCGAGTAGCGGGGCGCACAGCTGCTGCAGCCCGGCGAACGCCAGCTCCATATCGGACTGCACCCCGGCGACCTGCAGCGTGCGCACCCCGGTGGCCGAACCGGCGAGGTAGTCCAGCAGCGCCGTCTTGCCGATCCCCGCCTCACCGCGCAGCACCAGGACCTGGCAACGGCCGGACCTGGTGGTGATCAGCAGCTCGTCGAGCGCCGCGCATTCCGCCGCGCGACCCCGCAGAGCGTGTTCGTGACCGGTTCCCGACATAGACACCACCGCACCGTTGTGGCTGCACCATACCGGGACCGTGGCCGGCGCGGGGCGGCACTACCCGTCGACGAACGTCACCGTCTCGGACAGCGGCGCGCGCAGCGTCCGCGGGTGGTCGACCGAGCCGTCCTCGTATCCGATCGACATGCCGCAGAACAGGATCAACTCCTCGGGCGGCGACACGATCTGCGCCACCGTCTCCCGCACCTGCGACCACGCCATCTGCGGGCAGCTGTGCAGTCCCTCACCCCGCAGCAACAGCATCACCGTCTGCAGGTACATGCCCAGATCCGCCCACTGGGGCCGGCCCAGGCTGGGGTCGATGTAGCAGAACAGGGCGGCGGGTGCGCCGAAGCAGTCCCAGTTCGCGATCGCCGCCCGCTGGCGGGCGTCCCAGTCGTCGCGGGCCACCTTCAGCGCGCTGTAGCGCTGCTTTCCGAAGGCGCTGCGCCGGTCGCGATACGGGGACCCCAGGTCGCTCGGATACATCTCGAATTGCCGGTCGTCCCAGGGGTCGCCGTTCGCGACGCGGGTGGTCGCCAGCTTCTTGAGCCGGGCCAGCGGTTCGCCGGTGACCACGAAGATCCGCCAGGGCTGCAGGTTGGACCCCGACGGCGCCCAGGCCGCCGCGGTGAGCACCCGCTCGAGAGTGGCGGTGGGCACGGGGCGGTCGGTGAACGCCCGCACCGACCGCCGCGAGGTGACTGCCTCGTAGACGTTCATCGCCTGTGCCTTCTGAGTTGTCAGGCGCCGGCGGTCTCGAGGATCCAGTCCTCGAACCGCGTGTCGAATAGGGTGGCACCGGGGCCGGGCACCAGGGTCCGGTCGTCGATGTCCACGCCCCAGTACCCCGCCTGCGGATCGGCGACCACCTGACGGGTGTCGCGGCGGGCGGCGAGCGCGGTGCGGATCAGGTCCGGCAGCCGGTGGGCCTGCGGGCCGCCGATCTCGACGATGCCGTTGACCGGGGCGTTGACCGCGGCGATCGCGACGCCTCGGGCGACGTCCGCGCCGGCCATCGGCTGGAAGAAGGCGGGCGTGATGCGCACGGTGTCACCGTCGGTCGCCGCATCGGCCAGGGTGTCGACGAACTCGAAGAACTGCGTCGCGTGCACGATGGTGTAGGGGATCGGACCGTCGGCGATCATGTGCTCCTGCAGCAGTTTCGCCTGGAAGTACCCGCTCTGGGCGGCGAGACGGTCGGTGCCGACGACCGACAGCGCGACGTGATGCCCGACGCCGGCAGCCTGCTCCGCGGTCAGCAGATTCGTTGTGGTGACCCGGAAGAAGTCCTTCGCGGCGTCGTCGAGCGTCGGCGAGTTCGACACGTCGACCACCACCGAGGCGCCGGTGAGGACGTCGGCGAGTCCCTCACCGGTGAAGGTGTCGACCCCCGTCGAGGGGGCGGCGGGGACGGCGTCGTGACCGCGTTCGGCCAACGTGCGCACCAACTTCGAACCGATCCGACCGGTTCCACCGATGACGACGATCTTCATCATGAGCCTTTCCGTTGTCCTGTGACAGCTTCCTGCCCGCCAGAACTCGGAACGGCTCGGGAAGTCATCCCGGCGCTTCCCGATGTGTCAGTCGATGATCCGCAGCGCCGACGCGGGACACAGCCGGACGGCCTCGCGGGCGCGGTCCTGTTCGGCGTCGGGCACGGGGTCGGCCAGCAGTTCGACGATGCCGTCGTCGTCCTGGTCGAACACCTCCGGCGCCGACATCACACAATTGCCCGCGCTGATGCAAAGGTCGCGATCCGCGTCGATCCTCATCGCCTCACCACCTGACCATCAGCGAGCGAAGGCCGTAGATGAAGTGGAAGGACCGGAACTGCACGTCCTCGAACGGCTCGGCCAGCGCGAGGTCCGGGAACCGCCGCAGCAGCGCGGGATAGGCGATGCGCATCTCCATCCGGGCCAGCGGGGCGCCCAGACAGTGGTGCACGCCGTGCCCGAACGCCAGATGGCCCGGGGCGCCGCGGGTGATGTCGAGCCGTTCGGGTGCGTCGACGAACTCGGGGTCGCGGTTGGCCGAGGGCAGCGACACGAACACCAGCTGGTGGGCGGGGATGGGCACGCCGGCCACCTCGACCTCGGTGGTGGTGATGCGGGGGATTCCGCTGTGCACGATGGACAGCCAGCGCAGCAGTTCCTCGACGGCCGGTCCGACGGCGTCCGGATCGTCGCGCACGGCGGCGAGCTGATCGGGATGGCGCAGCAGCGCCAGCACGCCGAGGCCGAGCATGTTCGAGGTGGTCTCGTGCCCGGCCAACAGCAGCAGCCCGGCGACGCCGACGAGTTCGTCGTCGGACAGCTCGTCGCCGTGTTCGCGGATCAGCATGCCGAGGATGTCCTCGCCCGGTGCGCGGCGGGCACGCTCGACCAGCGAGAGCATGTAGTCGCGGCCCTGGCGGGCCAGTTCCAGGCGCTCCGGGATCGGGATGGACAGGTCGAGCTGGCGGGCGCTGCGGCGTTGGAAGTCCGCGCGATCCGCATAGGGCACCCCGAGCAGTTCGCAGATCACCAGCGATGGGATGGGCAGCGCGAAGCTCTCGACCAGATCGGCCGGTGCCCCGTGGGCGGCCATGGCGTCGAGGTGTTCGTCGACGATCGCGACGATGCGCGGCTCGAGCCGTTTGATGCGGCGCAGCGTGAACTCGGGGGTGAGCATGCGGCGCAGCCGCTGGTGGTCCGGCGGGTCGAGGCCGAGCAGGTTGCCCGCCCGGGCGCGCTGCTGATCCTCGTCGGTGGTCGGCGGGGCGCCGGGGACGACGAAACCCGGTGGGCGTTCGTTGGAGAACCGGGCGTGGTCGGCCAGCACCGCCTTGACGTCCTCGTGGCGGGTCACCAGGTACACGTCCATTCCGAACGCGTTCTTGGTGACGCGCACCCCCTCGGACTCCCGGATCTCCCGGAGTTCGGCGGTCGGGTCGAAGCCGTCGCGCCTCATGTGCATCGGGGGTAGGGCGGGAGCCTGCGTCATACCTACCGAACGTACGCGCGCGCTCGTTGGTGCCCGTCAGTTCGGCGAACGCAGTGCCGGCCACCAGAATCGGGGTCCGATAAGCGTCACCAGCGCCGGGATGATCACCGTGCGGACCAGGAAGGTGTCGAGCAGGATGCCCAGGCCGACGATGATGCCGAGCTGGGTGAGCACGATCAGCGGCAGCACCCCGAGCACGCAGAACACCGCGGCCAGCACGATGCCGGCGCTGGTGATCACCGCGCCGGTCGCCGACACCGCCCGCACGATGCCCTGCCGGGTCCCGTGTTCCGGGGTCTCCTCGCGCGCCCGGGTGACCAGGAAGATCGTGTAGTCCACGCCGAGTGCCACCAGGAACAGGAATGCGAACAGCGGCGTCGAACTGTCGAGGGCCGGGAAGCCGAACACGTGCACGCTGGCCCAGCCGCCGAGGCCGAGCGCGGCCAGCGCGCTGAGCACTGTGACGCCGACCAGGATGAGCGGCGCGAGCGCGGCACGCAGCAGGACGTACAGCACCGCCAGCACCACGGCCAGGATCGCCGGGATGACGACCAACCGGTCGCGCGCCGCCGCGGCGCTGATGTCGCGGGCCTGGGCGTCCGACCCGCCGACCAGAGCGGACGGGTCGGCCGCGCGGACCGCCGCCCGCAGGTCGTCGACGGTCGCGAAGGCCTGTTCGGACGCCGGTTCGGCGGCCAGCACCACCGACCACTGCGTCAGCCCGCCCGGTGAGGTGCCCGCCGGTGTCGCCGACACGACGCCGTCGGTGTCGGTGATCGCGCGCGTCACCTCCGGTGCCCGGTCGGTGGCGGCGATGACGCGGGTGGGGTCGGTCAGCCCGCCGGGGAAGTGTGCGGCCAATGTCTCGTAACCCGTGACCGATTCGGCCTGCACGCGGAACTGTTCGGTCTGCGACAACCCGATCGGCGTGAACACCAGCCCGGTGCACAGCAGCGCCAGCGCGCCGATCGACACGACCGCGACGCGGGCCGGGCGGCGGGCCACCCCGTCGGCGATGCGGTGCCACACCCCGGTGTCGGTCAGCGCGGCGCCGCCGGTCCGCGGGATGAACGGCCAGAACAGCTTCTTGCCGAACAGCGCGAGCAGGGGCGGCAACACCAGCAGCACGAACACCGCCGCCACCACCAGGCCGGCGGCGGCCTGCACCCCGAGGCTGCGGGTGCTCGGCGCCGCCGCGAGCACCAGCGTCAGCAGCGCGAGCACCACGGTGGCGTTGCTGGCCAGGATGGCGGGTCCGGCCGCGCGCGTGGCGGTCGCGAGTGCGGTCCGGTGATCGTCATTGCGCGCCAACTCCTCTCGGTACCGCGAGATGAGCAGCAGCGCGTAGTTGGTGCCCGCCCCGAAGACGAGCACGCTGGTGATGCCCGACGTCGACCCGTCGGGGGACAGGCCCACGGCCTCGGCAACGGCGGTGCCCAGCACGGCGGCCACGCGGTCGGCGAACCCGATCACTGCCAGCGGTACCAGCCACAGCACCGGTGAGCGGTAGGTGACGATCAGCAGCAGCGCCACCACCGCTGCGGTCACCGCGAGCAGCGTGACGTTGGCGCCGGAGAACGAGTTCGCGATGTCCGCGCCGAACGCGGGGCCACCGGTCACCTCGGCCCGCAGGCCGGCCGGCAGTCCGTCGGCGGCCGCCGCGCGCACGCTCTTCACCGCGTCGTTGAGCGCGAATCCGGACAGGTCCGCGTCGAGTGGCACGGTGGCCACCGCCGCCTCACCGTCCTCGGACACCACCGTGGGGGGACCTGCCGGCGCACTGTCCGCGGCGGTCAGCATGCGCTGGCGCGCCGCGTCGGTGGCCGCGATGTCGGCCGGGCTCAGCCGGGCGCCGTCGGTGCGGGTGACGACGAGGATCACCGGCGCCCGATCACCGCCCGGGAAGTCGGCCCGCAGCGCGGTGACCCGCGCCGACTCCGCGTCGGCGGGCACCGACACCGGCGACTGGGAGTCGGCGTCCCCACCGCCGAGCAGACCCAGCACGCCGCCGGACACGACCACGATCAGCAGTGCCACCACCCAGGAGAACCGTCCGGACATGCCTCCCAATATTTCAGATACTGAACTATTCATCAAGTGAACTATGCTGACGGGGTGGCAGAGGTCGACCGGGCCGCGCTCGAAGCGCAGATCGCCGCCGACGTGCGCGCGCTGTCCGCCGAGTCCGAGCAGATCGGTCGGGTGTTCGCCGCGCGACATGACGTGTCCGCCAACGACTTTCGCGCGCTGCTGCACATCATGGTGGCCGAGACCGCGGGCCGCCCGCTGACCGCGGGCGAGCTGCGCACGCTGATGGGGATGTCCGGGGCGGCGATCACCTACTTGGTGGAGCGGATGATCGCCTCCGGCCACGTGCGCCGGGAATCCGACCCGGCCGACCGCCGCAAGGTGATCCTGCGCGTCGCCGAGCACGGGATGGGGGTGGCCGGCCAGTTCTTCGCGCCACTGGCCGAACACGCCAACCGGGCCATGGCCGATCTGCCCGACGCGGACCTCGCGGCGGCCCACCGCACGTTCGCCGCGCTGCTCGACGCGATGGGCGCCTTCCGGCGCGACCTCGACGTTTAACGTCGGTTGAGGGTCGCCTCTTCGAGGTCGAGTCCGTGCAGCACCGTGCGCAGCACCTCGTCGTCGATGTGGCCGCTGTCGCGTTCGGCGATCAACGCCGCGCGTTCGGCCGCCAGCATCTCCAACCGCAGTCGCCGGAACGCCGACGCCGGGCCTTCCCCGATGTCGTCGTCGCCGCGGCCGAGTCGCTCCCACGCCGAGTTGCGCCGCCGGGTGTTCCAGCTGCGCAGCACCTCGGCCGCCTGCTCGTGCACCTCCGACCCGCCGCCGGCGCGCTGCTCGGCCAGCACGTCGTCCAGGCGCTGCGCGGCCGCCCGCGCCGCCTTGTCCTGCGCGGCCGCCGCGGCGACGGCGTCGGTGTGGGCCTCGTCGCTCTGCACGCCCAGCCAGCGGATCACCCACGGCAGCGTCAGCCCGTGCAGCAGCAGCGTGCCCACCACCACCACGAACGTCAGGAACACCAGCTGGGGGCGGCCGGGGAACGCCGCCCCCGACAGCGTCGTCAGCGGCACCGCGAACGCCGCGGCCAGCGACACCACGCCGCGCATCCCGGCCCACGCGACCACGAACACCTGTGCCGCGGGCGGCCCGGGTTCGCGGGCCCGCCGTGTGGCCGACAGCGCCCGCGGCAGGTAGGCGAAGACGTACACCCACGCGATGCGCACCGCGATGACCGTGGCCAGCACCGCCGCCGAGGACACCGCGAGCGTGGCCGCGGGGATACCGGCCAGCTCGTCGACGACCTTCGGCAGCTGCAGGCCGATCAGCAGGAACGCGAACGACTCGAGGACGAACTGCACCGCCTTCCACACCGCGAAGTCCTGCAGTCGCGTGGCGTAGCTGGCCCGCGTCGAACGCTGGCCCAGGATCAGTGCGGCCACCACCACCGCGATCACCCCCGACCCGTGCACCTCCTCGGCGATCAGGTAGATCGCGAACGGGGCGACGAGCCCGACCGCGCTCTCGACCAGCGGGTCGTCGAGCCGCGACCGGACGAACACGATCACCGCGCCCAGCGCACCGCCGACGGCCACTCCGCCAGCGGCGGCCAGCGCGAACGTGAGCAGCCCGTCGGTCCAGCTCGCCGCACCGCCGATGGCCAGGCCGAGCGCCACCTTGTAGGCGGTCAGCGCGGTCGCGTCGTTGAGCAGGCTCTCCCCGCCCAGCAGCGTCATCATCCGGCGCGGCAGCCCGAGCCGCCGGCCGATCGCCGTGGCCGACACCGCATCCGGCGGCGCGACGATCGCGCCGAGCGTGAGCGCCGCGGCGACCGTCAGCTCCGGCACCGTCAGATAGGCCACCACGCCGACCGCGAACGTCGTCGCCAACGGCAGCCCGACGGCCAGCATCCCGATCGAGCCGACGTTGCGCCGCAGCGCGACATAGCTGCTCTCCAGGCCCGCCGACCACAACAGCGGCGGCAGCACCACGTAGAGCACGAGCTCCGGTTCGAGCTGGATGTCGGGCACCGCCGGGATCAGTCCCGCGACCAGTCCGGCCACCACCAGGGCCAGCGGCGCGGACACATCGGCGCGGCGGGCCAGTGCCGCCAGCAGGATCGCCGCGGCCAGCACGGCCAGCAATGACGCACTCACCTCGCCGAGCCTCCTCTTGTCGTCGCATCCGTATCCTCGACCACCATGCGCAGCAGAGCATGGCGGGTATTCGGACGGCAGCGCCGCGGCGCCGCCGCGGCCCGCCCCTGTGAGCATCTCGTGACCAGCAACGCCGACACGCGGCCGCTCACTCCCGGGCACTGCCAGGGCTGCGCCGACCTGGGCGAACACACGTGGGCGCACCTGCGGATGTGCCTCACCTGCGGCCACGTCGGCTGCTGCGACTCCAGCCCGCACCAGCACGCCACCGAGCACTTCCACCGGACCGGTCACCCCGTGATGCGCTCGGTGGAACCGGGGGAGTCGTGGCGGTGGTGCTACATCGATCTCCGGGTGGGCTGACGATCTGGCAGGCTGGCGGCGATGAGTGACACAACCGAAGGGGAGACGTCCGACACCGACCCGTCGGTCGCGGTGTCGTCGGCGTCCACCGCACCCGAACCCGTGCCGGTGCCCGCCGCGCCGGACTCGCGGACCACCGTGGTGCTGCTGGGTTCGGGGGAGCTGAGCCGGGAACTGGCGCTGGCGTTCCAGCGGCTGGGCGCCTTCGTCGTCGCCGTCGACCGCTACGCCGGCGCCCCCGCGCATGCGGTGGCCGACCGCACGGCCGTGATCCGGATGACCGACGCCGACGCGCTCACCGCGCTCATCGACCGCGAACAGCCCCGCTACGTGGTGGCCGAATCCGGGGTCGTCGCCGCCGATGCGCTGATCGCCGTCGCCGAGCGCGACGGCGTGGACGTCTTCCCGACGCCGCGCGGCACCCGGCTCGGCCAGGACCGCGAGGGTTTGCGCCGGCTGGCCTCCGACGAACTCGGCCTTCCGACGGCGCCGTTCTGGTTCGCCGGCTCGGTCGAGGAGCTGGCCGCGGTCGCCCAGCACGCCGGCTTCCCGCTGGTGGTCAAACCGGTCAGCGGGGCGCCCGGCGAGGGGCAGTCGGTGCTGCTGCGCGCCGAGGACATCGAACCCGCCTGGCAGCGCGCCATCGCCGCGGGCCGCATCCCGCACAGCCGGGTGATGGCCGAGACCGTCGTCGAGGTGGACTTCGAGGTGACGCTGCTGACCGTGCGCAGCACCAGCCCGACCGGCCCGGCGGTGACGTTCTGCGAGCCGATCGGGCACCGGCTCGGCGACGGTGACGCGCTCGAGTCGTGGCAGCCGCAGCAGATGACGCCCGCCGCGCTGGACGCGGCCAAGTCGATCGCCGCGCGCATCGTCAACTCGCTCGGTGGGCGCGGGGTGTTCGCGGTGGAGCTGCTGGTGCGCGGTGACGAGGTGTACTTCGCCGATGTGCGGTGCCGGCCGCTGGACGCCGGGCTGGTGACGTTGCGCAGCCAGCGGCTGTCACAGTTCGAACTGCACGCCCGGGCGATCCTCGGCCTGTCGGTGGACACGATCATGATCTCGCCCGGCGCCGCCGAGGTGCGCTACGCGGGCACCGACACCCCGGTGACCGAACCGTCGGCCGCCGACCTGGCCGCGGTGCTGGCCGAGGCGCTCGCCACCCAGGAGAGCGATGTCCGGCTGTTCGACCGGCCCGACGAGACCGACGAGCGGCGGCGGCTCGCGCTGGCGACGGCCACCGCCCCGGATGTGATCATCGCCCGCGACCGGGCCCGCCGGGTCGGGGCGGCACTGCGCAAGCTGTGGTGACCGATGGCGCGTGAACCCGAACCGGATCCCGGCCGGCCCAGTGACCGGCCGACGGCCACGCCGTTCCTCGCGGCGCTGGTCATCATTGTTCTCGTCGTGATCGGAATCTGGCTGGTCCAGCTGTTCGAGGGCGACGAGCTGACCGACGAACAGCAGATCGGCCGTGCCGCGGTGGCGCAGAACGACGCGCTGCAGCGCGAGAGCTACGCCGACTACCGGTCCTACACCTGCGCCGAGGAGCACGGCACCGAGGCCGAAGTGCTGGACGCGCAGCGCGAGTCGAGCGCGCAGCAGGGCCCGCGGGTGATCGACGGCGTCGGCGGCGTCGAGGTCGACGGCGACCGCGCGACCGCCACCGTCACCTATCACTTCGAGCGCACCGAGGACGACAAATTCGAGGTCCCGACCACCTTCGTCCGCGAGGACGGGGCCTGGAAGGTCTGTTCGCCCGCCTCCGGCTAGGTGTGCGAGACTCGGCGCCGTGAGCTACGCGGGTGACATCACGCCGGAGGAGGCCTGGCGGATCCTCGACGACAACCCGGACGCGGTGCTGGTGGACTGCCGCACGGACGCCGAGTGGCGCTTCGTCGGCGTCCCGGATCTGTCCCCGCTGTCCCGCGACGTCGTGTTCGTCGAGTGGAACCGCACCGACGGCTCGCACAACGACGGGTTCGTCGACGATCTCGTCGAGAAGATCGGGGTCGCGGGCGCCGAAGGGCGGCCGGTGGTGTTCCTGTGCCGGTCGGGCAACCGGTCGATCGGCGCGGCGGAGGCCGCGACCGCGGCGGGCATCGGGCCGTCCTACAACATCCTCGACGGGTTCGAGGGCAACCTCGATGAGCGCGGACACCGGGGCGGCACCGGCTGGAAGGCCGTCGGACTCCCGTGGGTGCAGTCATGAGTTCAGAGGTGCCGTCGGTCCGCAGGCCGGCGGCGCTGCCCGAGGGGGTCGGTCAGGCGACGCTCGGCGTGCGCGGCGGTCTGCTGCGATCCGAGTTCGAAGAGACCGCCGAGGCGATGTACCTGACGTCGGGCTACGTCTACTCGTCGGCCGCCGAGGCCGAGAAGGCGTTCACCGGTGAGATCGACCGCTTCGTGTACTCGCGCTACGGCAACCCGACCATCTCGATGTTCGAGGAGCGGTTGCGGCTGATCGAGGGCGCGCCGGCCTGTTTCGCCACCGCGACCGGGATGGCGGCGGTGTTCACCTCGCTGGGCGCGCTGCTCGGCGCGGGTGACCGGCTGGTGGCCGCGCGGTCGCTGTTCGGGTCGTGCTTCGTGGTGTGCAACGAGATCCTGCCGCGCTGGGGTGTGGAGACCGTGTTCGTCGACGGCGACGACCTGTCGCAGTGGGAAGAGGCGCTGTCGGTCCCCACGCAGGCGGTGTTCTTCGAGACGCCGTCGAATCCGATGCAGTCGCTGGTCGACATCGCCGCAGTGTGCGAGATGGCCCACGCGGCGGGGGCAAAGGTGGTGTTGGACAACGTGTTCGCTACGCCGCTGCTGCAGCAGGGCATGCCGCTGGGCGCCGACGTCGTGGTGTACTCGGGCACCAAACACATCGACGGGCAGGGCCGAGTGCTCGGCGGGGCGATCCTCGGTTCACAGGAGTACATCGACGGTCCGGTGCAGAAGCTGATGCGCCACACCGGTCCCGCGATCAGCGCGTTCAACGCGTGGACGCTGCTCAAGGGTCTGGAGACGCTGGCGGTCCGGGTGGACTACGCCAACCGTTCGGCGCAGCGGATCGCCGAGTTCCTCGAAGACCACGCGTCGGTGAGCTGGGTGAAATACCCGTTCCTGGAATCACATCCGCAGTACGACCTGGCCAAACGCCAGATGAGCGGCGGCGGCACCGTGGTCACCTTCGAGCTGTCCGGCGGCAAGGAGCGGGCGTTCGAGGTGCTCGACAAGCTCGCGCTGATCGACATCTCCAACAACCTGGGCGACGCGAAGTCGCTGATCACCCATCCGGCGACGACGACGCACCGCGCGATGGGTCCGGAGGGCCGCGCGGCGATCGGGCTCGGTGACGGCGTGGTGCGGATCTCGGTCGGCCTCGAGGGCACCGACGATCTGATCGGCGACCTCGACCGGGCGTTGGGCTGACGTGTCTCGGCGGACGCAGGCGAAGAAGGCCCGCCGCAAGAAGCGTCAGGCCGCCAAGGGGCCCCGCTGGACGCCCGTCGAGGACGATCTCACTGTCATCGACGAGGAACTCACCGAGCGCGGCTGGGAGTTCGACGTCGATCACTCCACCGACGAGATGGCGACCTGGTACTACCCGCCGTCGGGCATCGAGACCGACGACGACACCGTCGAACCGGTCACGCGGATCTGGCTGACCGAGGACGAGGACTGGCACGTCATCCTCGTCGGCGCCGGCGAGCAGGGCGTGGACTACGCCTTCGAAGCCGAGTCGCTGCTGGAGAACCTCGAGGCCATCGAGGCATATCGCGCCGGCGAGCCGGAGCCGTCGTTCGAGTAGCGCGCCGGGTGTGCGCGCCGAGTTCTACAACAGGGTTGCTCTGAGGCGGATCGAGCGACCCTGTTGCAGAACTCGGTGAACATCGACGGGTCGACCCGTCAGCTCTTGGTGCCGCCTTCGACGACGCCCAGCGCCGACTGCGCGCGGTCCTCGTAGCTCTTGCGCTTGGCGGTGTCGAATTCGAGGAACACGTTGTCCAGTCCGAGCTTGCGGTTCATCCAGCGCCGGCCACGCGGGCCGAGCATCTGCGCCGCCTGCGCGGTGAACCGCAGGAACGGCGGCACGGCGACGTGAGTCTTCGGCTTGTCGAGCGTCTTGACGATCGCCGCCGCGATGTCCTCGGGCTCGACGGGCTTGGTGCCGACGGTCTCCCGCGTGCCGGAGATCAGATCGGTGTTGGTGAACGGCGGCATGACCACCGACACATGGATCCCGTGCGGCGCCATCTCGTCGGCCAGCGCGGCCGAGAGCCCGACGACGCCGAACTTCGCGCCGACGTACACGACCTGCCCGGGCACGGGGATGACACCGGACAGCGAGGCGATGTTGATGATGTGGCCGCGGCCGCGCGCGACCATGTCGGGCAGCGCGAGCTGGCATCCGGCGATGACGCCGTAGAGGTTCACCTCGATCGACGAGCGGATCGACTGCTCGGACTGGTCGAGGAACGGGCCGATCGGCATCACACCGGCGTTGTTGATCAGCACGTCGATGTGCCCGCCGCCGTCGGTGCGCGCCTTGTCGAGGAAGGTGGCGAACGACTCCCGGTCGGTCACGTCGAGCGGGTAACCCGACACCGGGCCGAGCTTGGTCAGCTTCGCGACCGAGGATTCCTGAAGGGCGACGTCGCGATCCCCGATCACGACGCGCGCGCCGCGACGCAGCAGCGCCTCGGCGGTCGCGTATCCGATGCCCCGCGCAGCTCCGGTGATGGCGATGGTCTTGCCACGGATGTTGTCCATGCCGCCGAACTTTACAGGTGTCAAGTTTTGATCGGAAGAGGTGGCCCACGTCTCATCCGCCGGGCTGATGCGGGCCCGCGCGCGCCGGTGCGATGGAATGGACGCCGGTGAACACCGAACTGGAATTCGTGCCCGTGGGCCAGGACGATCCGCTGGCCCAGCCGCTGCTGCGGCAACTGGCCGACGAGTACGCCGACCGATACGAAGGCCGCGCCGACAAGATCCTGACGTGGCTGAGCGGCTATCCGGCCGCCGAGTTCGCCGCCCCCGACGGCGCGCTGCTGATGGGAGTGGTCGGCGGCCGCCCGGTCACCGGGGGCGCGTTCCGCCGCTTCGACGCCGACACCGCCGAACTCAAACGCATTTGGACCGACCGCGGCCACCGCCGCCGCGGGTTCGGCAAGGCGCTACTCGCCGCGCTCGAAGCCGAGATCGCCGCCCGCGGGTACCGCCGCATCTACCTGACCACCGGCGACCGGCAACCCGAGGCCGAAGCGCTCTACCTGGCCACCGGCTACCGCCGGCTCGACGAACCGCTGCCCGCCGAGGGCGAGGTGTACCCGGTCGCGTTCATCAAGACGCTGGCATGACAGGTCCGGCCGTTAGGCTGGCCGCCAGTACCGCACACACCGTGGGGGTTCCGCAGTGCCGATCTCGCAGGCGGCCGTGGGATGGCTGATGCTGCTCGGTGCCGTCGTGATCGGCGCCGCCGGCGTCATGTTTCGCGCGTTCGTCGGACGCCGAGCCGACCGACACGTCGTCGGCCGGCTGATCCGGCGGCTGCGCACCACGCGGCTGGGCCGGGCGTTCTTCGGCCCGGTCCACGGGGACGCGCTGGAGCCCGAGAGCCTCGATGAGATGATCCTGATGCCGACGATCGTCGTGGCGTCCGGCCTGTGCTTGACCGCGCTTTTCCTGCTGGGCTACGAGTTCCTCGGCTGAGCCGCCATCGCCTGGCGCACCGCCTCCCCGATGGCCCCGCGCCACACCGGGCCGTGCCCGGGCAGCAGCACCTCGGTGTCCAGCGCCCCGAGTGTCGCGAGGCTGCGTACGCAGCCCGGTTGGTCGTGGTTGAACAGCGACGGCAGCAGCGTCGGACGCTCGCGGGACAGCAGCGGGTGCCCGGTGACCAGCGCGTCGCCACTGACCAGCACGCGGTCCACGACGTACGAACAGTGACCACCGGTATGCCCGGGCGTCGGGACCGCGGTGGGTGCGCCGGGCAGGCCGGCGGCAATGTCGGCGGTGAGCGGCTGCACGGTGGGGATTCCGCCGCGCTCCATCCCGCCCTTGCGGCTGATCGCCAGCGACCACTTCAGCCAGCGCGGGTGCCACACGTGCTTGGCGACGTCGACCGGCGACACCTGTTCGAGGTACTCGCGCTTGGCGTGGCCGACTTCCGCGGTGTGCGCGTAGACCGGCACCCCGTGCGCGTGGGCCAGCCAGATCGCCGACCCGAAATGGTCGACGTGCGCGTGCGTCAGCAGGATTGCGCGGATGTCGCCGACGCCGAATCCCAGCCGGCGCACGGAGTCGACGACGTCGTCGCGGTGCCCGGGGAACCCCGCATCGATCAGCAGGACGCCGGTCTCGTCGGCCACCACGGTCCAGTTGACCAGGTCGGTGCGGGCGAGGTGTACGCGTTCGGTGACCGCTTCGAGGGCTGCTGACATGTCGCGAGTGTAGGGATACGAGTAGAAAGAAGACGTGGCTGAACTCAAACTCGGATACAAGGCGTCGGCGGAGCAGTTCGCGCCGCGGGAGCTCGTCGAACTGGCCGTGGCGGCCGAAGCGCACGGGATGGACAGCGCGACGGTCAGCGACCACTTCCAGCCCTGGCGTCACGAGGGCGGTCACGCACCGTTCTCGCTGGCGTGGATGACCGCCGTCGGGGAGCGGACCGAGCGTCTGCAACTGGGCACCTCGGTGCTCACGCCGACGTTCCGCTACAACCCGGCCGTGATCGCGCAGGCGTTCGCGACAATGGCGTGCCTGTACCCGGGCCGGATCTTCCTGGGCGTCGGCACCGGTGAGGCGCTCAACGAGATCGCCACCGGATACGAGGGGGAGTGGCCGGAGTTCAAGGAGCGCTTCGCCCGCCTGCGGGAGTCGGTGCGCCTCATGCGGGAGCTGTGGCTGGGCGACCGGGTGGACTTCGACGGCGAGTACTACCGCACCAAGGGCGCCTCCATCTACGACGTCCCCGAAGACGGTGTGCCGGTGTACATCGCCGCCGGCGGCCCGGTGGTGGCCAAGTACGCCGGCCGCGCCGGTGACGGGTTCATCTGCACCTCCGGCAAGGGCGAGGAGCTGTACAAGGACAAGCTCATCCCCGCCGTGTCAGAAGGTGCAGCGGGGGCCGGCAAAGAGCTCGACGACATCGACCGCATGATCGAGATCAAGATCTCCTACGACACCGATCCCGAACTGGCGCTGGAGAACACGCGATTCTGGGCGCCGCTGTCGCTGACCGCCGAGCAGAAGCACAGCATCGACGACCCGATGGAGATGGAGAAGGCCGCCGACGAGCTGCCGATCGAGCAGGTCGCCAAGCGCTGGATCGTCGCCTCGGATCCCGACGAAGCGGTCGAGAAGGTCAAGGACTACGTCGACTGGGGCCTCAACCACCTCGTCTTCCACGCCCCGGGCCACGATCAGCGCCGGTTCCTCGAACTGTTCCAGCGGGATCTGGAGCCGCGGCTGCGCAAGCTGGCCTGAGCGGGGTCACCGCCCGAGCACACGCTGCTCGAACAGATCGGCGCCCCGGCGCACGCCGCCGGTGGCGGCGAAACCCGCCGCGACCCGGCGGGCGCCCGCCGACATCGTCATCGCCTGACGCACCCCTGCGCGAAGAGTTCTGTCCGACAGGCGTTTCGATGGTATGCGAGTGCCGCACCGTGCGACCGTGACCCGTCGCGCCACCTCCGTCTGGTCACGGCCGTAGGGCACCACACACACCGGCACACCCCGGGTGAGTGCCTTCTGGGTGGCGCCCATCCCGCCGTGCGTCACGGCGCAGACGGCACGGTCGAGCACCGGGCCATGGGGCAGGAACCGATGCACTGTCGCATTACCGGTCAGCGGGTAGTCGGCGGGATCGCCGGCCGGGACCGTGGCGACCACGTGGACGGGCTCGTCGCGCAGGGCGTCGAACGCGATCGACACGAGATCGGCGTCGGCCTGCTTCTCCGACGACGTCGTCACCAGAACGACGGGATGGGCGAGCCCGTCCAGCCAGCTCACATCGTCGTCGCTCGGAACGTCGATGTCGCAGGGTCCGATCATGTGGACCCCTTCGCCCCAGTCGCCGAAGGGGTACTGAAAGGGGGCTCCGCTGGCGATGAAGATCAGTGGGGACCGGCGCAGAAAGGCGTCCATCGACCGGACCGGCGGTAGGTCGAGGCGGGTACGGATCGTGTCGACGGGTGGGCGCATGATGCGCTCGAACGAACGCGTCACCACCGCTGACACCGCCGCGTCGCGCAGCCGCCCGGCCACCCCGGGAATCGGCCGCAGTCCCGGACCGAAGGGTGGCATCCCGCGGCATCTCATGGGCGGGGTGAATGGCGAGAACGTCACCCACGGAAGGCCGGAGGCCTCGGCCGTCGACAACGCACCCCAGCAGTTCACGTCGATCACAAGTGCATCCGGCCGCACGTCGCCGACTGCACGCGCGAGGTCGTCGATCTCACGGACCGCTCGCTTCCCCAACGCCGCGATACCCGCCTCGAGTGCCTCGAGCGGCTTGGACGCGTGCCAGTCATCGAGTTCGATGGCTTCGATCCGCGGGTCGATCGGCTCGGCCTCGAAGCCGAATTGACGGGCGATACCGACGCCGTCGGAGAGGGTTCTGACGTGCACCGCATGCCCGCGACGCCCCAACTCGGCGAGCAGTGCGCTGATCGGCAGCAGGTGGCCCAGCGCCGGGGAGGTGTAAGCCAGGACGGTACCCATACTCACCGGCCGTCCATGCCGGCATCGACGAGGCGGCGGGCACCGGCGAGCCGGCCGTGCGCACCGACGTCCTGACACGCTGTCAGATACTGGCGCGCCGCCTCGACGTAATCGCCTGCGTCGCCATCGGTTCGGGCCAGCAGGGCCCGGGCCCGCAGCCACCACAGATCCACGCCGGGAATCCCGACGCGGCGCGTCTTCCACTCGTCGACGAGCCGGCGGGCCTCCGCACGGTCGCCTGCGAAATCCCGTTCGAGGAGGAGTTCCACCAGGGCCTCCACCGGTAGCCCGGCAAGCAGCCGGGAGCCGCCGTGAGTCACCTGGTCAACGGTGCGCCACAGACGTTCCACCACGCCGTCGGCGTCGCCGCTGCGTGCCGATTCCCGCGACAGGTCCGCGGCGACGGCCACGCCCATGAGGACGCTCACCCGGTGTTTGTCGATCGCCTCGGCAGCAGTGCGCAACGAGGTGATCGCCTCGCATCGTGGGACGGACGCGCTGCGCAGGCCGGCGGCTCCATAGCCGAAGTGCGCGGCCACCATCGCGAGGATGTCGCCGACCTCCTCGGCCCTCCGCACTCCCTCCCGCATCTCATCGACGATGTCGTCGACGTCGCACAACCCGAGCGCGACGAGGAAGCTCGGAAGGGCCAGCACCGCGGCACGATTCACCGGCGGGAGTTCCCTCGCCCGTCGCATCCCGTCGCGGAGGTAGCGCTGCCCGCTGTCGGACCGCCCACACAGGATGTCGATGACACCCTTCATCATGATGGCCGGCGCGAGTTCGATCATCGGTACGCCGCCAGGTACGGTCTCGATCGCGTCAATGGCCGCGAGCGCCGCCGCAAAGTCGCAGTCAGCGAAGCGCGCGAACGCCACTGCGTTGAGGATGATGCCCGTGGCCGATGCATCGCAGGTGAGCTCGCCGAGATGCTCAGTGAGTTCGTCGGCCAGTGTCACCGCTTCGGGGACGCGGTGGTCGTTGAGCGCGAACGCCCAGATGCGTCCAGCCGTCGCGACGGCCAGCGACGTCAGGTCACCGCCGGCCGAAGTGAGTTCACGCAGTCGTCGATACCGTGTGTCCGCGTCCGGGTCCGCGCCCACATAGAGAAGGGTCGACACCAGCATCGTGCGCGGGACGATGCGCATCGGGACGACGCCGGGGTGATCATCGGGCAGTCGGTCGGCGATGCTCTCGGCGTGCGCCCAGTGGTTGCGTGCGGCGGGAAGGTCCCTCGATCGCAACCACTCTGCCGCGCGGAGATGCCAGTGATACGCGTCGGTCAGGTCGCCGGCGGCTTCGAGGTGCGTGGCGATCTGCGCCGCGTTCTCGTCTTCCCCCGCCGGATTCCGAGCTCGGATGGCAGCTGCGACTTTGCGGTGCATCCGCGACCGCGTCGTGCTCAGCTGCGATTCGTAGGCGACGGTGCGCACCAAGGGGTGCCGGAAGCAGTATCGCTGGTGGGGGACGAAGTGGGTCTGGTCGATGAGTTCGGCGGAGACGAGTTCGGCGAGGCGCGCGGGTACGGGCTCGCAGAGCAGCGACGTGAGCGCGTCGAGGTCGAACCGCGTTCCCACGACGGCGGCCGCGTTCAACACGGACTTCGTCGCAGGCGGCAGCCGGTCGATGCGCGCAGCGAGCACCGCCTGCACCGTCGCCGGAACGGCGATCTCACCGATCGGCCGGGCGAGGCGGTAGTCACCACGAACGCCGGACAGGATCCCCCGGTCGGCGAGATCGCGGATGATCTCCTCCAGGTAGAACGGGTTGCCGGCGGCGGCCGCGGTGAGCTTGTTCGTGAGCTGCTGCGTCGTGGGGTTCTGGCCGAGGATCAGGTGGGCCAACTGCACAAGCATCGCGTCGGTGAGCGGCTGCAGCGCGATCACCTCGGCGGCGGCACGGCGGAGTTCGCCGTGGAATTCGGGGCGAAACGTCGTTAGAAACAGGGCCGGGGATTGGGCCAGCAGGGCGGCGCACTCTGCGAGAACGGCATCGCTGGGCGCGTCGATCCAGTGCACGTCCTCGACCACGAGGACGATGCGCCGAGGCCGCCGCCGCAGCGCACGAGTGGTCAGCTCGACCAGTCGACGCCGGCGGCCGTCGATGTTGGTCTGTGTGTCGGGTGAGGCCTTCTGCGCGATGCCCATCACCTCGAACAGGATCTGTGCGTCGGCCGACCGCGGATCAAGACCGGGACACTGGACCGCGGTGCGCGCGCGGGCGTCCTCGTCGGCGAGGCCGGTGACCGCGAACAACTCCCGCAGCAACCGCGACAGCGCCCGGAACGCGTGGTTGGTGGTGTGGGCCTCGCAGCGCGCGATCACGATGTCCGCGTCGGATTCGACGGCTGCGGTGAATTCGTCGGTGAGCCGGCTCTTGCCCAGACCGGGTGCGCCCATCACGGCGACCAGCCCGCCGCGGTCCGCCGTGAAACGATCGCGCAGGAACCGCATTTCGTGGTCGCGGCCGAGCAAGACCGACTCGTTGCGGCCGACGATCGCCTTGGCCGGTGCGGCAGTGATGAGGCGGCGGGCGGCCACGTGCTCGTCGAGGCCTTTGACGGCGACCTTCTCGACCGGTCCCAGCTGCACCTTGTGTTCGACCAGATGTGCCGTGGACTCCGAGCACAGCACGCTGTTGGGCGCTGCGGCGGATTCCATGCGCTGAGCCATGCCGACGGAATGGCCGACCGCCGTGTAGCGTCCGGGACCCGAACCGATGTGTCCGGCGATCACCTCACCCGAATTCACACCGATCCGCAGTTCGAGTGAGATCCCGTCACGCCGCCGAACGTCGGCGGCGAACCTCTGGGTCACCGATTGGATCTCTGAAGCCGCGATGCAGGCCCGCAGTGCGTGGTCTTCCAGGGCGAACGGGGCGCCGAACACAGCCATGAGGCCGTCACCGGTGAATTTGTCCACCGTGCCCTGATATCGCTGAACGACTGCGGCCGCCCGGTTGAACAACTCGTTCATCAGCTCCTGGAAGCGCTCGGAATCCAGTTGCGCGGCGAGACGCATCGACCCGACGACGTCGGCGAACAACACCGTGACCTGTTTGCGCTCACCCGCGGTGTGCGGTTCTGCCACCGGCGTCCCACAGTCGTCGCAGAAGCGCGCCCGCGCGCGCAGGGCGTTACCGCAAGCCCTGCACCGCCCGGTGATGTCGCTGACCACGCTGACCATTGGCCGACTTCCCGCACGAACCGTTACGAACCCTCATCATCACGCAAGGGGCGGAGGCGGGGTCTGTATCGACAGAAAAGTCGCCGGCCGAGCTCACCCGGGCGCGGGTCGGCCGGTGACCTCGTACACCCGGAACCGCTCGTCGCCGGTCACGCCGTACACCGAGTGCACCAGCGTGCCCAGCCCCGCGCCGTCCCGCCACAGGTCGGGGTAGCGCACGTTGAGCGCATCGGCGTTGCTGATCGTCGGGTTGCTGGCGACGATGTAGCGGATCCCGAAGTCCCACGGCCGGTTCAACGTGGTGGTGAAGTCGTAGTCGCTGGTGATGACGAACTGCTTCGGGCGGTCCGAGGCCAGCCAGATGCCCCACGTGTTGAACGTGTCCATCAGGATCGACCCGTCGGGGAGTTGCTTGCGGTCGAAGTAGTCGGCCAGTGCGCGGTCGTTGACCATGAGCCGGCGGTACCACTGCTCCGACGGCGGGTAGGTGTGCGGATCGGCCAGCGAGCGCAGACCGAACTGCAACTGCTGGTTGCCGATTCGCTCGTCGGACATCGCCGCCACCGTCACCGGGAAGCCGACGGTCAGCGACGCGCACAGCAGCGCCGCGCCCGTGCGCCCGGCCGCCCCGACGCCGCGCGCCTCGTGGCGCACGCCGCGCGACCGCGGCTGCCACAGTGCCAGTGCGACGCAGACCACGAGCGGGATCGCGAGCAGGTAGAACCGGAACCAGCCGAACGTCGTCGACGAGTACTGCCCCCACGCGGCGAACGCCAGCACGGGCCCGAAGGTGGCCACCGGCACCAGCGCGTCGGCGCCGCGCCGCAACACCGCGTATCCGACGGCGCCCGCCGCGGCCAGCAGCGCGAACGGCTGCATGCCGAGTAGTCGTGCGGCGATCACCACCCAGTCATCGGAGGCAGCGCCAGCCAGCGGGTTCGCGCGCTCCATCGCGGCGGTGACCTGGCTGTCGTTGCCGTACTGCGAGGACAGCGTCGCGAACAGCTCCCCCGACACCACCCACCCGGTGAGCGCCCACGTGACG
This sequence comes from Mycobacterium sp. PS03-16, assembly GCF_004570325.1. GTDB lineage: Bacteria > Actinomycetota > Actinomycetes > Mycobacteriales > Mycobacteriaceae > Mycobacterium. The sequence continues at coordinate 93,931 of NZ_SPQO01000008.1, forward strand.
AACGCCGTGATCAGCGGGAACAGCACGATCAGCACGCTGAGGATCACCGAGTTCACCCGCTGCGACCGCGCCGCACGGTGCCACGCGACCACCGCCACCAGCAGGGCCGCACCGCACGCGGCGGGCACGGCCTCGTAGCGGGACAGGTACCCCACGCCGAGCGCGATCCCGGCCCAGCCGAGATCGCCGACGCGGCCGGCGTGTGCCCACTGCATGAGATGCCGGACGCACCACACCAGGCAGAACGTCTCGGCCGCCTCGCTCATCCCGGAGGCGCCGTAGATGATGATCATCGGCTGCAGCGCGAAGCACGCCACGGCCAGCCACCGCCACCCCGCCCCGACCCCGCGGTCCAACGCGATGCGCCGGATGAGCACGCCAGCGCCGGCCATGAACAACGCGCTCTGCACCACGGCGGCCAACCCGTGGGTCTTGAGTTCCGGCCACCAGTCGGTGAACAGCAGCACCGGGATCTCGACCAGGCTGGGCAGCGGATTCCACACGAAGCCGATCGCCGACAGGTGCGGCTGCCGGCTCATCAGCACGTATCCCGCGTTGGCCACCCGGCTCGGCGCATCGGGGTCGAACATGTTGTAGCGCAAGATCAACACGGCACCGACGGTGAAGTACAGCGCGGTCAACACGGCGAACAACGCCACCCCCCAGATCCGCCGGGGCGCACCGCTGGATCCGGTGCCGGCGGTGGTGACCGCGTCCAGAGGCGCGGTCACCGGCGGTGAACTCACCGGGTCACCGGACTCGGCGGCGGTACCGGATGAGCACGACGGCGCCCGCCGCGACGACGATCGTCAGGCCCGCGGCCAGCGAGGCCCACGTCCACCACTTCCACGGGTCGCCGGGGTACTCGTTGACCAGGCCGCCGCCCTCGCGCACGGTGAGGTTGACCGTCTGGCGGGCGGGGCCGGTGGCGACCACGTCGCCGGTCAGCGACGCCCACCGGTCGGGCAGCCCGCGGATGTGGTCGAAGGCGGTGTCGACCAGCGACCAGTCCCCGTTGCTCGAGATCGCCAGCACCGTGCGGTCATTGTGGGTGAAGGCCTGCACCACGCCGACCGGACCACCCAGGTCGACATCGGTATCGGGCGCCCCGTTGACGCCGACGGCGCCCGCGTCGCCGGGCAGCAGCGGCGGGTTCATCCCGGCCGCGGAAAGCTCCGCGCCGCCGTCGACCACCAGCAGGCCGGTGCCCGAGCCGGCCGCGGCACCGAACCCGGTGAGCCGTGGCCGGAGTGCGCCGGTGGTCTGCTGACCCATCAGGTTGATCGCCTGCGCGGCGTAGCCGAGGTGCTCGGGACGGTCGATCGCGACGTCGAAGTCGGGGGTGAACGCCATGGGCAGCACGGGGAATCCGCCCCGGTTGCGGGTGCCGGGGGTGACGGTCACCGTGGACTGCGGATCGAGCGCGAAGGTCATCCGGTCATTGATCGGTGCGCACTCCTGGCGCGGCAGGTAGCGCAGCTCCAGCGCCATCCCGATGTTGGAGGTGATCGATTCCGCCGGGATGTCGCCGGTGATGTCGAGAACGCCGGATTCGTCGAGCCGCTGGGTGGCCAGCACGGTGGACCCGGACCGGATCAGCACCGACGCCTCACCGCCGACGACAGGGGTGTAGCGGGCTTTGAGGTGCACGGTGGCGTGCGTGATCGGGCCGAGTGCGAACTGGCTGACGTCGAATCCGGCGTAGAGGGTGCTGGTGCCCAGCACCGACGCCTCACCGGTCATGCCGAGCTGCGCGAAGGTCTTGATGTCGGTCGATTCCGTCCGGGTCAGCGACGCCGAAAGCGTTGCCGCCGTGCTGTTCTGAGCGAGGCCGAACCGGCGGTCGGCGAAGAGATCGATCTGCTCGATGAGCTCCTCACCGCTGCCGGTGACGGCCAGCAGGGCGCCCGGCGTGCCGGGGTTCTCGACGCTGACACCGGCGGGGCCGCCGTCGCGGATATCGATCACCCGCAGGGCCGGGCCGCCGGGCGGGGCGGGCGCGTCGGAGGTGTCGACGTCGATGCGCACCGGCATCGGCCGGTAGAGGTCGGTCAGCTCGGCGACCAGGTTCAGCGCAGCCTGCTGCTGGAACTGCGTCGGGGCGCTGCCCACCCGGATGACGATCCGGTCGAGGACGCCGGGCAGGAAGTCGGCCACCGACACGGGGTCCGGGGTGGCGCCGGCCAACGAGCTGGCCAGCCGGCTGATGGTGAGCGCGGGAGGCTGGGTGCAGCTCGTGGCGGCCTGTCCGCGGTCGCGGAGCACGAACTCGAGCGCGGCCTTGTCGTCGACGACCTCGGCGGTCGAGATGTCCAGGGTGAACGGGACGTTGGCGGCGTCGGGCGGGACCGGGACGACGCCCAGCAGGGTGCCGCGGCTGTCGGTGACCTCCACCCGGCCGTCGGTCACATTGACCACCGAGCCGAGCTGACCGGTCAGTGCGAGCGGGCGCACGCCGGAAGGCAGCGGGATCGTCACGCCCACCGGCTGATTCGCCCCGAACACCTCCAGAGCGTCGGACACCCCGAGTGCCTCCCATCCGATGACGGGCGGGCCCGGATCGGTGATGACGGTGTTCGCCGGTTGGGCGTGTGCGATCGCTGGTGCTGCGGTCAGCGCCACGCCGGCGGCGGCGACGGTGGCGAAGACACGCGTGAGCATGGTCATGGCTGTCCTTTGGAGGTCGAGGGGTCAGGCGGAGGGGGAGAGGCCGTGAACGGTCTTCTCCCAGAACGAGGGTCGGGCGATGAGTTGGTAGACGGCCTTGATCGCGGCCACCGACTGCAACATCCAGTACAGCGGCGCCAGCAGAGCCGCCCACCACAGATGCGGCTTGCCCAGGGCCTGGGTGACGATGAGGCCGGCGAACACCGACAGCGGCGCGCAGATCAACAGCAGCGCCAGGCACACGTAGTAGGTGACCGGCGGGAAGAGCAGTTCGACCACCGGCGGCCGGCCCAGCACCCAGACGAACAGCGTGAACCAGAACACCACGTTGAGCGCGCTGGTGATGGGGACACCGCCGGTCATGTTGATCAGCCGCAAGAACGCCTTGACGCCGAGTTCGCGACGCAGCGCCACGGGTCCGCGCAGGGCGACCAGCATGGTCTGCAGGTAGCCCTTGTACCAGCGGGAGCGCTGCCGGATCCAGTTGACGACATCGGAATTGGCCTCTTCCAGCGTCACCGAGTCGAGGATGCGGGTGCGGTACCCGTGGCGTGCCAGGCGCACGCCGAGGTCGGCGTCCTCGGTCACGTTGAACTCGTCCCACCCGCCGATCTCCCGCCACACCCGCACCGGCATGTGGTTGGACGTACCGCCGAGCGGGACCACGCAGCCGGACTGTTCGACCGCCGGCAGCACGACGCCGAACCACTGGTCGTACTCCAGCGAGAACAACCGGGTGAGCAGGTTCTGGCGTTCGTTGAAGTAGCCGAGCCGGGCCTGCAGGCAGCCGATATCAGCCGGAGCGCGGCGGAATCCGGCGACCGCGCGTCGCAGCTGCAGCGGGTCGGGAATGTCCTCGGCGTCATAGATCGTCAGGTACTCGCCCCGCAGGTCCGGCAGCGACATGCCGTAGTTGCACGCCTTCGGCTTCGTCTTGGGCAGGCTGTGCGGGACGAGCACGATGCGCACCGACTGCAGGTCCGCGCCGAGCAGCGCCTCCTGGGTGGCGAGGTCGTCCTCCTCGACCAGCAGCAGGATCTCGAGCTTGTCGGCCGGGTAGTCCAGTCGGCCGACACCGTTGATGAGGTTGGTGACGATGGTCGGTTCGTCGTAGACGGGCAGCAGCACGGTGTAGACCGGCAGCTCGTCGTCGGGTATCGCCAGTGCTTCGTCGGCGCTGACGGTGAGCATCGCCGATGAACGCAGTCCGCGGAACAGCAGGTAGTTGCGGTCGACGGTCGAGACGAGGTAGGCCAGCGCGCACGCCCCCGTCACCGCCGGTGCCAGGGCGGACGGCCAGGCGCCGACCGCGGCGGCGAGGGCCGCGGCGATCGCGGCCAGGCACAGCAGCGCGCGCGGTCCGAGCAGTCCGCGGGCCGACAGGTGCGCCGGCAGCAGCGTCGGATGGGACTCAGGCATCGGGGGCGGTGCCGCTCACGGGTTCCGGCGCGGCGGCCTGGCGCAGACCGGCGGCCAGGGAAGTCGCGTGCTGCAGGACCACGGGGTCGACGACACCGCTGGAGTCCGGCTGCTGGCGGGCCACCCACAGCGCGGGCCGCACCGACGCGTCGAAGAGCGTGACCGGTTTCGGCGCGGGCAGCGAGCGCGCACTGTTCAGCGACTGGTTGGACAGCACCGTGACCTGCTGGAACACCTCACCCGCGCGCCATTGCCAGGTGATGGCCAGCCAGTCGTCGCGGCCGCCGACGCGGGCGGTGTCGGCGTTCGTGTGGGCCATCAGCGCGCCGGCCGGCAGGCCGGAGTCCGCGGGCGCGGGCCGGTATTCGGCGGGACGCGCCGCCGGGTACCACATCAGGTCGGCGGCCTCGGTGAGCGCCGTCCGGTCGGCGGCGGTCATCACGTCGACGGCGATCGCGGGGCGAAGGGGTGTGGTGGCGACGCGGTAGCGCACCAGTTCGACGTCGGGCCCGGCGTAGCGGGTCATGAAGTCGTAGGACACCGGTGAGGTCAACCCGGCCCGGTCGGCCCAGTCGATGTCGACGGCGGGCAGGGGGCCGGTGGGTGCGCCGGCGTTGGGCGCCAGCACGGCCAGCGCGGCGGCCATCGCCGCGAGGACCCCGACCGTTCGGACGGACAGTGCGTGCGGGGCGGTCCACGACCCGACACCGGCAGGGGTGCGGCGGCAGCACACGATGGCGGTGACCGGGAACACACCGCCCACCAGCAGCGTGGTGACCGCCAGCGGCAGGTGCGCGGCGGCGGCGACGATCACCACCGTCGAGACGGCGGCGCAGGTGGCCGCGGCGACGAGGCGGCGCCACCACCCGGCCATCGGCGAGGCCAGCGCGACCGCGACGGTCCCGGCCAGCGCGGCGGGAACCGCCGCCGCGGCGTCGGAGCCGCCGAATGCCGCGCTGACCAGGACGAGCGGCAGGGGGCTCACGCAGCAGATCGCGAACACCCACAGGGGCCACATGCGGGCGACGTGCCGCACGCCGAAGAGCACGCTGAGTGCGGCCGCGAAGATCACCACCCCACCGAAGTTGTGCAGGTGCCACAGCGCGGCGAGGGTCGGCATGCGCTGCCCGAGCAGCCACAGGCCGGCCAGCGCCGGAATCGCCACCAGTGCGGCGATGATCCAGTTCGACTCGGTGTCGGCGACACCCCGGGGTGCGCTGCGGTAACCGGAGGCGATCGCGACGACCAGCAGGGGCAGCACCGCGAGCAGCGACGTGCGGGACCCGTTGAGCGCGGCGGTGACCGTCTCGGCGTAACCGGGACCGACGGCCAGGGCGGTCAGACTGACCGCGACCGCGAGCCGTAGCGGAAACCAGAAGCGGTCGAGACGCGCCGTCACCGTCTCGATTCGGACCTCGGGTAGGTCGACTAGAAAATTCGCATATCGCGTTTCAGTAACAGTCATGACGACACCGCCATGCTTGCGCGGGCAAGAGAAAACTGACAGACGTCGGCAGATAAGGGCAGTTCCACTACCATTCCTGACTCGCGAGTAAGTTATTGACGCTCACGTTCTTTACGTGGCGACGCGACTTTAGCAAAGGAACATCCAATAACCACAACTGCGCGTATACGTCACATTTTTGTGTCCGTTCAAGTACTCGTGACCCGTGTCGTCCTCAGGCCTGCTGGCCGTGCCTGCAGCGATACGGCAGGCTTGAGGCGTGCCCGAGGATCCTGGTCCCCGCATCTCCGCCATATACGTCGCGTCGCCGGAGGGTGACACCGGAAAGTCGACGATCGCCCTCGGACTGCTGGACCGGCTGGCGGCCACCGTCGCCCGCGTCGCGGTGTTCCGGCCCATCACCCGGCGTCCCGAGCGGCACGGGGCAGAGCCGGGGGATCGGGACTACATCCTCGAGCTCCTGCTCGCCCACACCACGGCGGGTCTGCCCTACGAGGATTGCGTCGGCGTCGGCTACCAGCAGCTGCACGAGGACCCCGACGGGGCGCTCGCCGAGATCGTCGACCGCTTCCACCGGGTCGCCGACCGGTGCGATGCGGTCCTGATCGTCGGCAGCGACTACACCGACGTGGCGAGCCCGAGCGAGTTGTCGATGAACGCGCGCATCGCGGCGAACCTCGGCGCACCGGTGGTGCTGGCGGTCAAGGCGAAAAATCGCACCCCCGCCGAGGTGGCGCAGGTCGTCGAGGTGTGCCTCGACGAGATCACGGCCCAGCACGCGTTCACCGCCGCTGTGGTGGCCAACCGGTGTGACCCACCTCAGCTGGCCGCGGTGTGCGAGGCGCTGCAGCGTCCGGACGGTCCGCAGGCCTACGTCCTGCCCGAAGAGCCCCTGCTGGTGGCCCCGTCGGTCGCCGAGCTGCGCGACGCCGTCGACGGCACCCTCGTCAGCGGCGACGACACGCTGCTGAGTCGGGAAGCGCTCGACGTGCTGGTGGCCGGCATGACCGCAGAACACGTGCTGGAACGGCTGACCGAGGGCGTCGCGGTCATCACCCCGGGAGACCGCTCCGACGTGGTGCTCGCCGTCGTGAGCGCGCATGCCGCCGAGGGGTTTCCGTCACTGTCCGGAATCATCCTCAACGGAGGGCTCGAGCTGCATCCCTCGATCGCGGCACTGGTGTCGGGCCTCGGCCTGCGGCTGCCCGTCATCGCCACCGGGTACGGCACGTACGACACCGCGCGCCGGGTCGCGGAGACCCGGGGCCGGGTGACCGCGGCGTCGGCGCGCAAGATCGACACCGCGCTGGCGCTGATGGACGAGCACGTCGACACCGCGGACCTTTTGAGCAGGTTGGCGATTCCGATCCCGACAGTGACGACCCCCCAGATGTTCACCTACCAGCTGCTCGACCGCGCCAGGTCGGACCGCAAACGGATCGTGCTGCCCGAAGGCGACGACGACCGCATCCTCCAGGCCGCGGGCCGGTTGCTGCAGCGCGGGGTGGCCGACCTCACCATCCTCGGCGAGGAGGCGCGAGTCCGTTCCCGCGCAGCCGAATTGGGTGTCGATCTGACCGAGGCCACGGTGATCGACCCCCGCACCAGTGACCTGTGCGATCAGTTCGCGAGTCAGTACGCCGAACTGCGCAAGCACAAGGGGGTGAGCGTCGAGCAGGCCCGCGAGACCATCCACGACGTGTCGTACTTCGGCACGATGCTGGTGCACAACGACCTGGTCGACGGCATGGTCTCCGGCGCCGCGCACACCACCGCCCACACCGTGCGCCCCGCGTTCGAGATCATCAAGACGATGCCCGATGTGTCGACGGTGTCGAGCATCTTCCTGATGTGCCTGGCCGACCGGGTGCTGGCCTACGGGGACTGCGCGATCGTGCCCGACCCGACGGCGGAGCAACTGGCCGACATCGCGATCTCCTCGGCGCGCACCGCGGCGCAGTTCGGGATCGACCCGCGGGTGGCGATGCTGTCGTACTCCACCGGTACGTCGGGCTCCGGGGCCGAGGTGGAGAAGGTCCGTGAGGCCACCGAACTGGTGCGCAAACGAGAGCCGGAGCTGTTGGTGGAGGGACCCATTCAGTACGACGCGGCGGTGGAACCGTCGGTCGCCAAGACCAAGATGCCGGACTCCCCGGTGGCCGGCCGGGCGACGGTGCTCATCTTCCCGGACCTCAACACCGGCAACAACACCTACAAGGCCGTGCAGCGCAGCGCCGGGGCCATCGCGATCGGCCCGGTGCTGCAGGGCCTCAACAAGCCGGTCAACGACCTGTCGCGCGGGGCGCTGGTCGAGGACATCGTCAACACGGTCGCGATCACCGCGATTCAGGCCCAGGGCACGGGCCCGGTACCGCAGGAGCAGCGATGACGCGTACGGTTCTGGTCCTCAACTCCGGCTCATCGTCGGTCAAAGTGCAACTGATCGACCCGGATTCGGGCGCCTCGCTGGCCGACGGCATCGTCGAGCGCATCGGTGAGGACGCCTCGCCGGCCAGCCTCACAGTCGGCGAGCGGGAGGTGACCCGGGAGCAACCGGTGGCCGACCACGACGCCGCCCTGCGCACCGCGTTCGAGCTGTTCGACGAGGCGGGCGCCGAACTGGGGTCGGTCGGGCTGGTCGCGGTCGGGCACCGCGTCGTACACGGTGGCCCTGATCTGTACCGTCCGACGGTGATCGACGACGGGCTGGTCGCCACCCTCGACGAGCTGGCGCCGCTCGCCCCGCTGCACAACCCGCCCGCGGTGCTCGGGATCGGTGTGGCGCGCAAGGCGTTACCCGATGTCCCGCACGTCGCGGTGTTCGACACCGCGTTCTTCCACGACCTGCCGCCCGCCGCGGCCACGTACGCCATCGACCGGGACCTGGCCGCCCGCTGGCACATCCGCCGGTACGGTTTTCACGGCACATCGCACCAGTACGTCAGCGAGCAGGCGGCGCTCTTCCTCGACGCGCCGCTGGCCTCGCTCAGCCAGATCGTGCTGCACCTCGGCAACGGGGCGTCGGCCTCGGCCATCCTGGGCGGGCGGCCGGTCGACACGTCGATGGGGCTGACGCCGATGGAGGGCCTGGTGATGGGCACCCGCTCCGGCGACATCGATCCCGGTGTGCTGACCTATCTGTGGCGCACCGCGGGAATGAGCATCGAGGACATCGAGACGATGCTCAACAAGCGCTCCGGCGTACGCGGTCTCGGCGGGGAGATCGACTTCCGCGTCCTGCACCAGCGGATCGAATCCGGCGACGAGGCAGCGCAACTCGCCTACGACGTGTACGTCCACCGGCTGCGCAAATACATCGGCGCCTACCTCGCACTGCTGGGCACCGCCGACGTCATCACGTTCACCGCCGGGGTGGGGGAGAACGACGCCGCGGTGCGGCGCGACGCCTTGTCCGGGCTGGCGCCGTTGGGCATCGAGCTCGACGAGCACCTCAACGCCAGCCCCGGTCGGGCCGCCCGGCGGATCTCCGCGGAGAGCTCGCCGACCACGGTGCTGGTGGTGCCGACCAACGAGGAACTCGCGATCGCCCGCGCCTGCATGCAGGTGATCTAACGGCGGCGGGCCACCACCACGTCGTCGTGCGTGTGCTGCCCCTGCGCGCCGGCCGGCGTGGCACGGGGCCGGCGCCGCTGCACGCGCACCTCCCACCCGTCGCCGAGCAGCGCCACCACGTCGTCGTGCATCAGGTAGTCCGCGGGATCGAACCCGTGCGCCTTCGCCGTGGCCTCGTCGACGTCGGCGTGATGGACCACCAGCAGGGTGCCGCCGGGCCCGACGGCGCCCAGCAGCGCCTTCTGCGCGTCGCCCCCGGCGGAGTGCCGCAGCGCCGGATAGTGCGCGGTGACGAGATCGAAGCCGTCCGAGGGTAACTCGGCGTCCTCCAGGGAGCCACGGCACCACTGCACCTGCACCCCGGCGTCTTGCGCGCGCTGCGCCGCCCGGTCGAGCGCCACCTGGGAGACGTCCATCGCCGTCACCCGCCAGCCCTGCTGCGCGAGCCAGATCGCCTCGGCGCCCAGCCCGCAGCCGATGTCCAGTGCGCGGCCCGCGGTCAGCCCGGCGGTCTCGGCGATCAGCACCGCGTTGGGCTGTGCGCCCGAGAGGTCCCACCCCTTGTACCGTTCGTCCCACTCGGCGGTCAGCGTGTCTCGTTCGTGTGCACCCATGGCACCCAGGATCGCTGCGGTCCGACCCAGCGGCAACACCGATTGCCGAGCAGGCAAACAAGGCGGACTAGAACGTGCTCATCGGCCGCACGCTGTTGGCCAGATCGATCAGCGCATAGCGGTGGGCCTGGGTGGGGGCCACCCGGGCCAGGTTGCGCAGCGACGCCTCGACGCCGAGTTGCAGACCGTGTTCGGTGAACGGGAACCCGAGGATGTGGTTGGTGCTCGCCTCGTTGTCGGCCAGCCAGTCCATCGCGGTGCCCAGCACCAGCGCCCGGATCTGCAGCACCCGCGGTTCGGTGTCGGGCAGCGCCTCCACCCGGCGGGCGGCGTTGCGGATCTGCTGCTCGGTGATCTCACTCGACGACCGCCCCGACAGCAGCGTCACCGCGCTCGTCAGCCGGGCGGTGGTGAAATGCCGTGACGTGGCGGGTACTTCGTCGAGCGTGCGGACGGCGCCGTCCCTGTCGCCGCGGACCGACTGCGCCCGCGCCAGCCCGAAACCGGCCGAGATGACGCCGTGGTCGGTGGTCCACACGGTCTGGTAGAAACTGCGCTCCGCGGTGTCACCGGCGAGTTCGGCCGTCGCGGCCAGCGCGAGTTTGGGCGCCAGCTCGCCGGGCAGCGTGTCGAGCACCTCGGTGAAATGCTTGGTGGCCGCCTCGTAGTCGGCGGACAGGAGTTCGGCCACCGCACGGAACCACACCAGCCGCCAGCGCCAGCCCACCCGGCCGGCCAAATCCTCGAGCTTGCGGGTGGCCTTCGCGACGTCGCCCAGGTCGAGCAGCGCACGCGCCTCCATCAGCGGCAGCTCCACCGACTCCGACAGGTCGATCCCTTCGGAGTCCAACGCCCCGTGCCGCGCCGCGCGCAGCTGGTCGAGCGTCTGCACCGGCTCACTGAGCACGCTGGCCGACAGTACGGCCGCGCCGACGTCCGTCGGATCCACCAGCGGCACCTGCAGCGCCCGGACGATCTCCTGCGCGGTCAGCTTCTCCGAGTGCACCTGCCCGTCGACGTAGACGTCGGTGTGCGCGACCAGCAGGTCGATGCCGAACGTCGACCGCGACGGCGAGAACACCGTCGACAGACCGGGTCTGGGCACCCCGGTGTCCTGTGCCACCACCTCGCGCAGCACGCCCAGCAGTTGCGAGGACATCTCCTCGGCGCTGCCGAACCGCCGGCGCGGGTCCGGGTCGATCGCCCGGCGCAGCAGCCGCCCGAACGAGTCGTACTGCGCGAGAACGGGATCGGTTCCGGGCAGGCCGTCGACGTAGCGGCCCTTGCGGGTCCGCAGATCCAGCGTCAGCGCCGCCAGCGTCCGCCCCACCGTGTAGATGTCGCTCTGCACGGTCGGCCCGGTCCGCACGATCTCCGGCGCCTGATAGCCCGGTGTGCCGTACAGATATCCGAACGAGTTGATCGTCGACACCGCGCCGAGGTCGATCAGCTTGACCTGGTCCTCGGTCAGCATGATGTTCTCGGGTTTGAGGTCGTTGTAGGTCAACCCGATGGAGTGCAGGTACCCCAGCGCGGGCAGCACCTCGAGCATGTAGCCGATCGCCTGCGCGACCGGGAGCTTCTCACCCCTGGCCTGTTTGAGCGACGTCCCGCCGACGTACTCCATCACGATGTAACCGACCGGGTTACCGTGCTTGTCGTCGTGTTCGACGAAGTTGTAGATCTTCACGATGCCCGGGTGGGTCACCTCGGCGAGGAACTGCCGTTCGGCCATCGCGATGGCCTGGGCCTCGGCGTCGCCGGAATGCACCAGACCCTTGAGCACCACCGGCCGTTCGTTGACATTGTGGTCGAACGCCAGATACACCCAGCCCAGGCCGCCGTGCGCGATACAGCCCTTGATCTCGTACTGGTCGGCGACCATGTCACCGGGATTGAGCTGCGGCAGGAAGGAGTACGCGCTGCCGCAGTGCGGGCACCAACCCTCGGAGAGCGCCTTGCCGTCCGACGTGGACCGGCCCACCGGCCTGCCGCAGTTCCAGCAGAATCGTTTCGCCTCGGCGACCACCGGGTTGACCATCAGCGCCTGCAGCGGATCCTTCGCGGGCACCCGCGGGATCTCCACCAGCCCGCCGCCCAGCCGGCGCACCGGGGACAGCGCGCGCACCACCGTCGTCGCATGGTCCTGCGGCTCGGTGTCGCCGGTGTGGACCGTGGTGCCTTCGGAGTCGTCGAAGGTCGGCCGGTACACCGCCTGGGTGGCCATCGGCCGCATCGTCGACATCGAGTCCATATCGAGGTCGTCGAGGCTGGCGGGCTGGGTGCCGGGATCCTCGTCGAAAGCGGCCGGCTGGGTGCCGGGATCGTCGTCGACGTTGACGGATCTGGCGCCGGCCACCTCGTCCAGGTCGTGATCGGAGCGGGCCATCAGTCCACGTACCTTGCGACCGGGGGTGCCGGTGCGGGGCCGAGCACCGTCAACCACTTTCGGTACAGCGCATACCACGTGCCGTCGTTGCGGATGCGCTGCAGCGTGCCGTTGACGAACCGGACCAGGCCGGTGTTCTCCCTGTTCACGCCGATGCCGTACGGCTCCTCGTTGAGGCTCGGCCCCACGATGTGCAGATACGGGTCCTGCGACACCAGCCCGGCCAGGATCGCGTCGTCGGTGCTGACCGCATCGACCTGACGCTGCTGCAGCGCCACCAGGCAGTCCGCCCACGTGACGGTCGCGACGATGATCGGCGGCGGCGTGATCTGCTGGATCCGGCGCAGCGACGTGGTGCCCTTCACCACGCACACCCGCTTGCCGGACAGATCGCCGGCCCGCGAGATCGCCGAATCGCGCGGCGCCAGGATGCGCTGGTTGGCGGTGAGGTACACCGTCGAGAACGCCACCTTCTCCTTACGCTCGCACGTGATCGTCATGGTCTTGACCACGACGTCGACCTGGTTCTGTTCGAGCGCGGAGATGCGGTCGGCCGACGACATGATCCGGTACTCGACCTGCGCCGGGCTGCCGAAGATGTCGCGGGCGATCTCGCCGGCGATGTCGACGTCGAAACCGGTGATGTCACCGGTGATCGGATCGCGGAACGAGAACAGATTGCTGCCGATGTCCAGGCCGACGATCAACCGGCCGCGCTCGCGGATGTTGGCCACCGCCTCGTCGGCCTGCGCGCGGGTCGGGAAGGGCCGCAGGCTGGCGGTGCGGTTGCAGTCGTCGTTGTCGGGCATCGGCACCCGCGCCGGTTCGGGCGGCAGTTCCTGCATGCCGGCCGGCGTCGGCGACGCCAGCGTGACCCCCGGCGTCGGCGCGACCGAGGCCGCCTGCGCGCAGCCGGTGAGCAATGCCGGCACGGCCAGCACCGCGACGACCGCCCTGAGAATTCTCATCACCGGCTGTCTGTTCTTCGCGCGAGCGCTCATCAGTGCTCGTCTGTTCTTCGCGCGAGCGCTCATCAGTGCTCGTCTGTTCTTCGCGCGAGCGCTCATCACCGGTACTCGCTCAGTCGGGGCCACAGGCCCAACGCCACCGCGATCGCGGCGATGACGCTGAGCGCGGCTGCGCCCGCCGTCGCGCCGGACAGCACCCGCCGCGCGTTGAGGATGTCGTTGCGCAGCTGGCTGCGGCTCTCCTCGATGCCCTTGTTGAGCACCTCGTTGAGCTTGTCGAACGCCGGCGTCGAATCGCCCTGCCCGGTGCCCAGCGCCACCTGGGTGGCGGCCTGGTAGTTGCCCACCGCGATGTAGGCGTTGATGCGGTCGTCGGCCAGGCGCCACCGGGTGAGCAACTCCGCGGCCGCGGCGAGATCGGTCTTGTCGATCGCGTCCTCGCGGGCCAGATACTCCGACAGCTGGGCCTGCATCACGTCGATTCGCTGGTAGTAGGACTGCTTGCGGACATTCTCGTCGCCGCGCCGGATCAGTGCCAACGTCTCGTCGGCGCGGGCCTGCTGGGCAGTGATGGCCAGGTTGGTGATCGTCTTCAGCGACTCCGCGCCGGTGTCCTTGGCGCTGCGGCTGTCGGCGGTGGAGATCGTCAGCGCCGTGCCCACCCAGAGCACCATGATCAGCACCGCGAGCCCGCCGGCGACGAAGCCGATGTTGACCCGCCTGCGGGTGCGCCGGGCCAGCCACCGGTTCGCGAACACCCCGAACAGCAGGGTGGCCAACACGACGAGGATGACCGGCGCCGGGATCCGCGTCGACGCCGTCGTCTCCTGGTCCACCTGAGTCGAGGTGGCCTCGTAGAGGCGCTGCGCGTCGGGCAGGATCTTGGTCTGCATCAGCGACGACGCCTCCGACAGATAGGAGGAGCCGACGGGATTGCCCGCCCGGTTGTTGGTGCGCGCGGTCTCCACCAGTCCGGTGTACACGGCCAGTTCGGCGTTGATCCGGCCGAGCAGCTGCACCAGCTCCTCGTCGGTCAGGCCGCTCGAGGCGCGGGTGAGCGCGACCGCCGAATCGGTGATCGCCTGCTCGTAGCGCTGTCGGACGTCGCGGGGTTCGGTGCCGGCGATGAACGCGGTCGCGGCGGCGGCGTCGGCCACCGACAGCCGGGTGTAGAGCTCACCGGCGGCGAAGGCCAGCGGTTCGGTGTGGTTGAGCACGGTGGTGAGCGCCTGCTGACGGTCGTTGATGGTGGTCGACGTCGCGAACGCGCACGCGATCGCCAGGGCGGACAACACGATGCCGATGGTGAGGATCCGGCCGGGCGTCGTCCACAGGAACCACCAGCGGGGGTGGGCCGGAGTGGTCGGCGACCGGGACGCCAGCGGCTCGGTCGATGGGTGCGCCAACTCCACAGTCACCTGTGCGCGGTCCTCATCTATCCGGCTACTTTCCGACCGTCCAACTCTATAAAAGAATTCTAAGAGCTCCCGGCACGGCTCGCGCTGATTCGGCGCACAGCCGTCGATGACGTCGCGGCCCTATCCTGTACGGGTGCGTGGGGACGGCGACGGCTGGGTGTTCTCCGAGGGCGGCGGCCGGTACTGGGGCCGGCACGGCGCCGCCGGTTTGCTGCTGCGCGCCCCGCGGCCGGACGGCTCGGCCGCCGTGTTGCTGCAGCACCGGGCCCCCTGGAGTCATCAGGGCGGCACCTGGGGACTGCCGGGCGGCGCCCGCGACAGCCATGAGACCCCCGAGCAGGCGGCCGTCCGCGAGGCGCATGAGGAGGCGGGCCTGCCCGCCGATCAGCTCACCGTCCGCACCACCGTGGTGACCGCTGAGGTCAGTGGCGCCGGCGGGGCGTCGTGGACCTACACCACCGTGATCGCCGACGCGCCCACCCTGCTGCACACCGTGCCCAACCGGGAAAGCGCCGAACTGCGCTGGGTGGACGAGGACGACGTGGCCGCGCTGCCGTTGCACCCGGGCTTCGCGGCCAGCTGGGACCGGCTGCGGACGGTGACGGCCACCATCCCGCTACTGGTCAACGGGCAGCAGTCAGAGCGCCCTTGAGCCGTGCCGCCGCCGCCCGCGGATCCTCGGCGGCGGTGATCGCCCGGACCACGACGATGCGCCGCGCCCCGGCGTCGAGCACCTCCGGCAACCGCGCCTCGTCGATCCCGCCGATCGCGAACCACACCTTGTCCGGGTTGAGCGCCGCGGTGTGGCGGATCAGGTCCAAGCCGGGGGCGGACCGGCCGGGCTTGGTCGGGGTCGGCCAGCACGGGCCGACGCAGAAGTAGTCGACCGCCTCGGCGATCGCGGCGCCGACCTGATCGCTGTCGTGGGTGGACCGCCCGATCAGCGGCCGCGACCCGATGATGCCGCGGGCCACCGGCAGCGGCAGGTCATCCTGGCCCAGGTGGAGCACGTCGGCGCCCGCGGCCAGCGCGATGTCGGCGCGGTCGTTGACGGCCAGCAGGGCGCCGTGGCGGCGCGCCGCGTCGGCGAGCACCTCGAGCGCGGCCAGCTCGTCGCGCGCCTCGAGCGGCCCGAACTGCTGCTCGCCGGGCGACCCCTTGTCGCGCAGCTGGATCAGGTCGACGCCGCCGGCGAGCGCGGCGTCGGCGAACTCGGCCAGGTCACCGCGTTCGCGGCGGGCGTCGGTGCACAGGTACAGGGTGGCCGTGTCGAGGCGGTCGTGGGGTTCGGGCACACCGCGACGGTATCCGGTGACCCCGGCGGCGCAGGTAGGCTGGATGGCTGACGCGGGAGTCCCGGGAGAGCGGGACTGAGAGTGGGTCACGCATCCGGCCCTTACCGTCTGGACCTGATCCGGGTCATGCCGGCGAAGGGAGGTGCACTGTGCCCCATGGATCAGCATCCGCGCCGTCACTGGCCGTGATCGGCGGTGGTGTGATCGGCCTGTCGATTGCGCGGCGCGCGGCGCTCGACGGGTGGTCGGTGCGCGTGCACCGCCGCCCCGAGAAGGGAGCGTCGTGGGTGGCCGGCGGCATGCTCGCCCCGCACAGCGAGGGCTGGCCGGGCGAACACGAGCTGCTGCAGATCGGCCTCGAATCGCTGCGGCTGTGGCACGAGGGGTTCCTCGACGGGCTGCCGCCCGAGGTGGTCACCGCCCGGGAGTCGCTGGTGGTGGCGGTCGACCGCGCGGACGCCGCCGACCTCAAGACCGTCGGGGAGTGGCTGGCCGCCCAGGGCCATCCGGTCTCTTTGACGACCTCGGCGCGCGACATCGAACCACTGCTGGCCCAAGGCATCCGGCACGGGTTCGTCGCCGACACCGAACTGGCCGTGGACAACCGGGCGGTGGTCGACGCGCTGGCCGCGCACTGCGAACTCCTCGGCGTGCAGTGGGCTCCGCCGGTCGACGACCTGGCCGCGGTCGACGACGCCGACCTGCGGGTGCTGGCCAACGGGATCGACGCACCCACCCTGTGGCCGGGCCTGCCGATCCGGCCGGTGAAGGGTGAGGTGCTGCGGCTGCGTTGGCGGCGGGGTTGCATGCCGGTGCCGCAGCGAGTGGTGCGCGCGCGGGTGGGCGGCAGGCAGGTGTACCTGGTCCCGCGGGCCGACGGCCTCGTGGTGGGCGCCACCCAGTACGAACACGGCCGCGACACCGCGCCCGCGGTGAGCGGCGTTCGCGATCTGCTCGACGACGCATGCACGGTGATGCCCGCGCTCGGGGAGTACGAGTTCGCCGAGTGCGCGGCCGGGCTGCGACCGATGACGCCGGACGGGCTGCCCCTGGTGCAACGCCTCGACGAGCGCACACTGGTGGCCGCCGGTCACGGGCGCAACGGCTTTCTACTCGCGCCGTGGACGGCCGAGCGGATCGCCGCCGAACTACGAACGACAGTGGGAGCCGGTAGGTGAAACTGAGGGTGAACGACGAAGACGTCACCGTCGACGACCAGACGACGGTGGCACAGCTGATGGAGCACATGGGTTTCCCGGAGAAGGGGATCGCGGTGGCGGTCGACTGGTCGGTGCTGCCCCGTTCGGAATGGGAGACGCCGCTGCGCGACGGTGCGCGCGTCGAGGTCGTGACGGCGGTACAGGGTGGTTGATGTCAAGGACGCCACGACGTCCAAGCTGACCATCGCCGGGCGGGAGTTCGGCTCGCGGCTGATCCTCGGCACCGGCGGTGCGCCCAACCTGGCGGTCCTGGAGGCGGCGCTAGTCGCCTCGGGTACCGAGCTGACCACCGTCGCCATGCGGCGCGTCGACGCCGAAGGCGGCACCGGGGTGCTGGACCTGCTCCACCGGCTCGGCATCACTGCGCTGCCGAACACCGCGGGCTGCCGGGGGGCGGCCGAGGCGGTGTACACCGCGCAGCTCGGCCGCGAAGCGCTCGGCACCGACTGGGTGAAGCTCGAGGTGATCGCCGACGAACGCACCCTGCTGCCTGATGCCGTCGAACTGGTCCGGGCCGCAGAGCAACTCGTCGACGACGGGTTCACCGTGCTGCCCTACACCAACGACGATCCGGTGTTGGCGCGCCGGCTCGAGGACGTCGGCTGCGCTGCGGTCATGCCGCTCGGATCGCCGATCGGCACCGGGTTGGGCATCGCGAACCCGCACCACATCGAGATGATCGTCGACGCCGCGGGCGTCCCGGTGATTCTGGACGCGGGGATCGGTACCGCCAGTGACGCCACGCTGGCGATGGAGCTGGGGTGCGATGCCGTGCTGCTCGCCAGCGCGGTCACCCGCGCGGCTGATCCGCCGGCGATGGCGGCCGCGATGTGCGCCGCCGTCACCGCCGGTTATCTGGCCCGGCACGCCGGGCGCATCCCCAAGCGGTTCTGGGCGCAGGCGTCGAGCCCGTCCCTGTGAGTGCGGACCGGTATGTGGCACTGGGCTCGTCGATGGCGGCGGGTCCCGGCATCCGTCCGTCGGCGTCGGGCGCGCCGTTTCGGGCCGGCCGGTCGGCGCGCAACTATCCGCACCTGGTGGCCGATCGACTCGGCCTCGACCTCGTCGACGTGACGTATTCGGGGGCGACGACCGCCCATGTGCTCAGCGATTCGCAGCACGGGGCGCCCCCGCAGATCGATGCGCTCGACGGCAGCGAGGCGCTGGTGACGGTGACAATCGGCGGGAACGACGTCGGGTACGTGCCGATGCTGATGGCCGCGGGCCTGCCGCGGATCGTGCGGCGGCTGCCACCGGTCGGCGACCTCCTCGACCGCACCGCGCGTGACCGTGCGCTGGTGGCGGTCGAGGCCTCGCTGCGGCGGGTCGGTGAAGCGATACGAACCCGGGCGCCGCGGGCGCGGGTGATGTTCGTCGACTACCTGACGCTGCTGCCACCACCCGGCGAACCCGTGGCGCCGTTGTCGGATTCCGATGCGGCGCTGGGCCGCCGGATCGCCGACACCCTGGAGCGGGTGACGGGTGCGGCCGCCGCCCAGACCGGCGCGGAGTGGGTCCGCGCCGCCGATGCCAGCCGCGGCCACCACGCCTGGTCGACCGAACCATGGACCACCCGGCCCGGGTTTCCGTGGCCGGGCCGGCCCGCGCCGGCGCATCCGAACGCCGCGGGCATGCGGGCGGTGGCCGACCTGGTGGTGGCACAGTGGGACGACGGCCGGTGATCGAACTCGCCGGTCTGTCCAAACGTTTCGGCCGGATTCACGCCGTCGAGGATCTGACGTTCTCCGTCGAACCGGGCGTCGTCACGGGCTTCCTCGGCCCCAACGGTGCCGGCAAGTCGACCACGATGCGGATGATCCTCGGATTGGACCGGCCCACCGCGGGCACCGCGACCGTGATGGGCCGCGGATACCGGCAGTTGAAGGATCCGCTGCGCACCGTCGGCGCGCTACTCGACGCCCGCCAGGTCCATCCGACGCGCACCGCCCGGTCCCACCTGCGGTGGATCGCGGACAGTAACCGACTGTCGCGCAAGCGGATCGACGAGGTGCTCGACACGGTCGGCCTCACCGAGGTCGCCGGCAAGCCGGCGGGGACCTTCTCGCTGGGCATGAGCCAGCGGCTCGGCATCGCCGCCGCGCTGCTCGGCGACCCGCCGATTCTGCTGTTCGACGAACCGGTCAACGGGCTCGATCCCGAGGGCATCCGGTGGATCCGCACGCTGATGCGCACACTGGCCGCGGAGGGGCGCACCGTGTTCGTGTCCAGTCACCTACTCGCCGAGATGGCGCAGACCGCGGATCGTGTGGTGGTGATCGGCCGCGGGCGGCTGATCGCGGCCACCACGGTCAGCGAGTTCCTCGGCCGGTCCGGGCTCGACACGGTGCGGGTGCGCACGCCGCAGCTCGACCGGTTCGCCGCGGTCCTCGCCGACGCCGGGCTGGCGCCGACGGTGGACGGAGCGACGCTGCTCGTCCCGTCGGCGTCCACCGAGCGGGTCGGTGACCTCGCGGCCGGGCACGGGATCACGTTGCACGAGTTGTCGGTGCAGCAGGCATCGCTGGAAGAGGCGTACATGGCGTTGACGGATCAGGCGGTCGACTACCGGGCGCAGGCATGACGCTGCGCTCGGAAGTCGTGAAGCTGGGGACGACGCGGTCACCGCTGTGGTCGCTGCTGGCTGTCGTCGTGTTGAGCTTGGGATTCGCCGGGGTGCAGGCGTCGGTCGGCAGCACCCGCATGCCGCTGGAACCGGAGCGGGTGGCGATGGGCGTGACGACGTTCGCGGTCCCGGTCCTGTTGATCCTGGCGGCGCTGACCGTCACCGGCGAGTTCCGCACCGGCATGATCAAGACGACGTTCCTGGCGACGCCGTCGCGTACCCGGGTGCTGGCGGCGAAAGCGTTTGTGGCGGCGGTGTTCGCGGGTTTGTCGACGGTGGCGATGGTGATCGCGTCGGTGGTGTTGGTGCGGGTCGTCGGCACCGGGACTCAGGCTGCGGAACTGTCGTTCACGAACGTGGAGGTGTGGCGGACGGTGGGCTCGGCCGGCCTTTACGCGGCCCTCGGTGCGGTGCTGGCCGTCGGCCTCGGCGCGCTGGTGCGGCACAGCGCCGGAGTGATCGCGATCCTGCTCATGCTGCCGTTCGTCGTCGAGCCGCTCCTCGGCACCATTCCGCGAGTGGGGGAGCGGATCGGGCCATTCCTGCCCTTCGCGAACGCGCACAGGTTCACCGAGGTGCCGACCATCCAGACCTTCGCGATGAAGTGGGGGCCGCTCGGGGCGCTGTTGTACTTCACCGCGGTGGTGGGCGTCGTCTTCCTCCTCGCCACGGCGGACGTCAACCGACGCGATCCCTGACAGCGGCGGCGACTTCACTCGCGACCGGCGATGCTGGCAAAGCAGCGTGCTTAATTGGCGGGGCAAGTGCTCAGCCGACGCCCGACGTTGCGAGCGTCGGCGGTGCCACGCGTTCGCTGACCATCTCCTCAGTCGAGGCAAACGTGCAGTTCTCGACTGTGCAGGGGGTCGGCGACACGTTGCTCCGGATGCGCCCCGCCCGAAGTGCGATTGCATTACGCCGGCCACCACACATGCTTTTCAGCAAAACGAACGAGCCAGTAAGAGGTCCCGTCTGATTATTGTTGAAGCAACCAGTTTCTCGGATTCTGGTTCGGCTCGCTCCTCTTTCATGATAGGTATGAGGGTTCTTGCTCGATTCGCCCGACCGAGACGCCAAGGGCGCGAAATGGCGATAAAGCGCCAGTTTGGATGTTGTTCCTCCGGCCTCGCGAAGCGAAGCGACGATCTTGATCCTTTGCTGATGCGTCGTTTCGTCCGACGGTCCGCCGATCCCTCCCGATGCGTAGCCGAAGTAATTACCGCCCGTAACAATTCGCGAAAGCAAGATATGAGCGAATATTGACAAGGATGAAAGTGGCGTAATAACTTGAGCCACCGCCCGGCGTATGGGGTTAGCGCAGGGCAGAAGGGTCGGGGCGTCATGGGCAAGCATTCGATGCGACCGCCGGAGGATTCACCCGCGTCAGAGTCGCCGGAGTCCGGGAATTCCGGTGCGACGGTACGTCGCACCCTGACCGCATTGTTCGCGGGCGGCATGGCGCTGTCGGTGACCGCCTATACCCAGGCACCCGAGATCCCCGCAATACAGCTACTTTCCGCACCGGGCGGAGGCGCGGGGCAGCTGGCGCTCGCGCCGGCGACGAACGGTGACGGGGTGAGTGACCCCGAGGAGACCGACGCTGCGTCTGCAGACGAGGTCTCGAGCGCGGCCGACGAGTCGTCAGCAACCGACGCTGAGGACTCGACCGACGATGCTGACGCCAACATCAGCAACCGCATCGGCACGCGTGGCCTTCTCGATCTCGGAGGCGGGCTCGACCTGGGCAACCTCGATGTCGGTGATCTGGTCGACAACCTCGACGACACACTGGACGTCACGGACGCAACCGATTTGACCGATGTGGCCGACACTCTCGACACCGCGGTGGACGGCATCGGAGACACCGCCGACTCGACGCTCGACGCGGTGGACGACCTACTGGACCTCAGCGATTCGACCGATGCGCCGGACGGCGGGGTGACCGACGTGGTCGACGGGGTGCTCGACACCGTCGACGAGGTCGCCGACGGTACGGATCTGACCGACGTGGTCGACGGCAGCGATCTGACCGACACGCTCGACGCGGCGGTCGACGGCCTGGCCGATACGGCGGATTCGACGCTGGACGCGGTCGACGCCACCCTCGATGTCAGCGACTCGAGCGACACTCCCGATGGTGGGGTGACCGACGTGGTCGACGGCACCGACCTGACCGACACGCTCGACGCGGCGGTCGACGGGGTTGCCGATACGGCGGATTCGACGCTGGACGCGGTCGACGCGACGCTCGATGTCAGCGACGGCTCGGACACTCCTGATGGTGGGCTGACCGACGTGGTCGACGGTGCGGTCGACGGGGTGCTCGACACCGTGGATCAGGTCGCCGACGGCACGGATCTCACCGACGTGGTCGACGGCACCGACCTGACCGACACGCTCGACGCGGCGGTCGACGGGGTTGCCGATACGGCGGATTCGACGCTGGATGCGGTCGACGCCACCCTCGATGTCAGCGACTCGAGCGACACTCCCGATGGTGGGCTGACCGACGTGGTCGACGGTGCGGTCGACGGGGTGCTCGACACCGTCGATCAGGTCGCCGACGTTACGGATCTGACCGACGTGGTCGACGGCACCGACCTCACCGACACGCTCGACGCGGCGGTCGACGGGGTTGCCGATACGGTCGACGGCACCGACCTGACCGACACGCTCGACGCGGCGGTCGACGGCCTGGCCGATACGGCGGATTCGACGCTGGACGCGGTCGACGCCACCCTCGATGTCAGCGACGGTTCGGACACTCCCGATGGTGGGGTGACCGACGTGGTCGACGGTGCGGTCGACGGGGTGCTCGACACCGTCGACGAGGTCGCCGACAGCACGGATCTGACCGACGTGGTCGACGGCACCGATCTCACCGACACCGTCGACGGCGTACTCGATGCCGTCGATGACACGCTCGACACCAACGACCTGCTCGACGGTGTCGGCGCCGACGGTCTGCTCGATGTGGCCGACCTGCTCGACTCCGCACTCGACCTGACCGACGCCGGAGACGCTACCGACGCTAGCGACAGCACCGACGCCGTCGACGCCGCAGATGGGACCGACCGCCGGCCGACACCCGGACCGATCGCGAGGTTCTTCAACTTCCTCGCCGACTTGTTCTGGCGGATCGTCCACATGGTCCAGGACATCATCACAAGGTTCGCGGAGTTGGTCTTCGATCGCAGCACCGACGTCGGCCGCTACGGCTGGTGGGAGGTGTAGTACGCGATGCTCGCCCTGCGGGAGCGCCGACGCTCCGCCCGCGATGACCGGGAGCCCGCAAAGCGCAGCGGTGTTCGCGACATCGCCGTCAGCCTGATGGTCACACTCCTCGTCGCGACCGCCATCGTCGGGTCGCTGCCCGACTCGTCGATCAAGGACGTCGCGGCGCCGGTGCTCGCCCCGCTCATGCGCGTCACCGGGCTCGACCAGAGCTGGGGAGTTTTCTCACCGAATCCGCCGCGCAGGCTCACCGAGGTCGAGGTTCACGTGATCATGACCAACGGCGAGGACCGCGTGTGGCGGCTCGACGCCGACCGTTCCCTGCCGGGTTACCGCTGGCGCAAGCTGAAAGAAGAAGTCATCCGGCACAAAACCCTTCGGCCGGGGCTCGCGAAGTACGTGGTTCGGGAGGTCACCGGGCCCGGCGAGCGGGCGGCGCGGGTCTTGATGATCGTTCAGACCGAGACGCTGCCGCTACCCGGCGAGGGCGAGCCCAAGAAGGTGCGCAGACTGCTCTTCGACTCGGCCGGCCCCTCACGCACTCGCACAACGCAGGAGCGGGCGGAATGACGACGGTACTGGCTCGCGCCGGACGATCCGGCCGTCGGGCCGCTGACGGGTGGCACCGCTTCTGGTTCGCCCTCGAGCCGGCCTACACCCTGGGGTTGGTCCGAATCGCTTTCGGCCTTCTCATGACCGCCTGGACGTTGTCGCTCTATCCGGCGCTCGCCGATCTCTTCGGTCCACAGGGTGTCGTGCCGCGCCCGCCGACCGCCGATTTCACGTGGAGCGTGCTGCGGCTCTTCCCGGACGACCGCGCCGTGTTCATCGCCTGGATCCTGCTGCTGGTCGCGTCGCTGGCGCTCACGGTCGGCTGGCACAGCCGCCTCGCCGCCGTCCTGGTCTTCATCCTCGTCATCTCCTTCGAACGGCGAAATCCATTCGTGATGAACGCCGGTGACGTCCTGCTTCGGATCGAGGCGCTGTTCATCGCGCTGGCGCCCTCGGGCGCGGCGCTCTCGCTCGACCAACGCCGCCGCGCAGGATCCTTCTGGCACGCCGAGAAGCGGGCGATGTGGCCGATCCGCCTGATGCAGATCCAGGTTTCGGTGATCTACGTGTCGACGGTCATCGCGAAGCTGCACGGCGAGACTTGGCAGGAAGGCACCGCGGTGGCCTACTCCCTGCGCCAGCGCGACCTGCTGTTCTTCACCACCCCCACCTGGATCACCGACACGCTCGTGATCTCGAACGTTCTGAGCTGGGGCACCTTGGTGATCGAGCTGGCGATCGGCCTGATGGTCTGGAACCGACGCTGGCGGCCCTGGGTGCTCGCCGCCGGGGTGGCCCTGCACGTGAGCATCTTGTTCAGCATGGCCATCGGCTTGTTCAGCCTCGCGATCTTCGTCTTGTACCTGGCATTCCTGCCCAGCGAGCGCGCCCGAGCCATCGCCGACGCGGCCGCGGCCTGGCTTCGGCGGCGCCGAAGGCCGCATGTCGACGACATCCAATCCGGCGACATCACCTGCGCCCGCACTCCGCCGACGCCGCCACTGCCCGAACCGGTGTCGGCCTCCCAACCGGGCCCGAGACACACCGCTGAAGGCCGGCACGCCAAGCCGCGGCACGGCCGTGTATCGCCGCGACCCTTAGCCGGAGCCCGCGTCGCCGGCCTTGGGCATGCCGGCGAGTAACCACGACAGCACTTGGCCGAAGAGTTCGTCGGACACCCGCGCCGGGTCGATGCGACGCTGCCGGACCAGCCCCTGAAACAGGGCGAGCGCGACGACGGCGAACGTCTCCGGCGTGATGCTGTCGTCGATGCCGTGACCGGTCGGCACCTCGGCGAAGGACGTCGCGAAGTGCAGCGATGGTGGCGGCGTCGATGTCTCGATCTGCCACCTCGACGAGCAACTTGCCGACCGCCCCAAGGGTGCCGCCGGGCTGGTCCCGGGCGGCCTTCATGGTCTCGCCGACGCGCTCCACCCGGTCGACGCCCCGGTCGGCGATCAAACGCGACTCCGCCCGGCTCAAGCGGCGCTGCGTTCGCTCTTCACCCACACTCGGACCGTACGCGGGACTCGCATGTAGATCGTTATCGCGAGTGCGCTTCGCCATGAGGTGCGGAACGGTCGGGCCCGCCGTCGCACGCGGGCATCGAGCCCTCCGATGACGCGGCGGCCCAAGCGCCGACAGCTGAGTCCCCCGCCGGGTGACCTCGGGTCCCCCCGTTCGCGGAGGGGACCCGAGCCCGCGGCCGCAGCCGCTAACGTGGATGCAATGGTGCGCGAGATGCTGGTGGTGTTGTCCGCTGCGGCCCTCACGACGGGTCTGGCGGGGTGTGGCCGCGACACCGAGCCCGCGCCGTCGGCCACCCCGCAGGAGCCGGCGGCCGCGGCCACCGAGTTCGCCACCGATCTGCGCGGCAAGGTCACCGCGGACGCCATGATGGCCCATCTCGCCGAGCTGCAGAAGATCGCCGACGCGCACGGCGGTAACCGCGCGCTCGGGTCACCCGGCTACGACGCCAGTGTCGATTTTGTGGCGAACAAGCTGCGCGACAAGGGCTTCGAGGTGCAGACCCCGGAGTTCGAAGTCAGGCTACCGTTCGCCGAAGACCCCGCGCTCACCGTGGCTGGGCGGGCGGTGACGGCCAAACCGCTGGAGTTCACCATCGGCACCGCGGGGGTGTCGGGCCCGCTCGTCGCGGCGCGGGTCGAGGATTCGCCCGGGTGCACGGCATCGGACTACGACGGCCTGCCCGTGCAGGGCGCCGTCGTGCTGGTCGACCGCGGCGAATGCCCCTTCGGCGACAAACAGGCGGCGGCCGCCGAACGGGGCGCGGTGGCGCTGGTGGTGGCCAACAACGTCGACGGTGACGAGATGGGCGGCACCCTCGGCGAAACCACCGACGTCAGAATTCCGGTGGTCAGCGTCACCAAGGCGCTCGGCGAGCAGTTGCGCGCGGATCCCGGGGAGGCGACATTGCGGCTCGAGGCCGGCGTGCGCACCGAGCGCACCCGCAACATCATCGCCCAGACGAACACCGGGTCGACGGCCGACGTGGTGATGGTCGGCGCCCACCTCGACAGCGTGCCGGAAGGCCCGGGCATCAACGACAACGGTTCCGGCGTGGCCGCGGTGCTCGAGACGGCGCTGCAGCTCGGTCCCGACCCGGACGTGCGCAACACGGTGCGCTTCGGGTTTTGGGGCGCTGAGGAGGTCGGGCTGCGCGGATCCAGTGACTACACGCAGTCGCTGACCGAGGAGCAACTCCGCGACATCGCGCTCTACCTGAACTTCGACATGCTCGGCTCACCCAATCCGGGCTACTTCACCTACGACGGCAACCAGTCCGCGCCGCCGGATCCGCAAGGCCGGGTGCCGCGGGTGCCGGAGGGTTCGGCGGGTATCGAACGGATGCTGGTCGCCTACCTCGACGAGGCCGGAAAGCCGGCCGAGGACACCGGTTTCGACGGCCGCAGCGACTACGACGGATTCACCCGCGCCGGCATCCCCGCCGGCGGCATCTTCTCGGGCGCGGAGGCCGAGATGACGCCCGAGCAGGCACAGAAGTGGGGCGGCGACGCGGGGCAGCCGTTCGACCCCAACTACCACAAACCCGGCGACACGCTGGACAACATCGATCGCACCGCGATGGAGATCAACGGCGGCGGCGTCGCCTACTCCGTCGGCCTGTATGCGCAGGATCAACGCGGCCGCAACGGGGTTCCGATCCGTGAGGACCGCACGCGCCATCCCGCCGACGCGTCGTGAGAACCCGCTGGTTCATCGCGGCCGCGCTCAGTGTGGTGCTGTGCGCCTGCTCTTCGCCCCCGCCCCCACCGCCGGTCGAGCTGGCCGACGAGCTGGCCGGCAAGATCTCCGTCGACGCCCTCTACACCCATCTGCGGGCCCTGCAGGACATCGCCGAACGCCACGGCGGCAACCGCGGCGAGGGCACCCCCGGCTACGACGCGAGCCTCGACTATGTCGCCAACCTTCTGCGCGACAAGGGTTTCGACGTTCAGACACCGGAATTCGACCGCTTCGGCGGCACCCGGGGCGGGCAGCCGCGGCTGACCGTCAACGGCCGGGACCACGCCGTCGAGAAGGCCGCGCTGTTGATCGACACCGGCCCCGAAGGGCTGACCGCGGCGACGTTGCGGCCGACCCGTCCCGCCGGCTGCAGCGCCGCCGACTACCGGGGCGCCGATGTCCGGGGCGCGATCGCGGTGGTCGACGACACCGGGTGCTCGGTGGTGGTCAAACAGGACGTGGCGCTCACCCACGGTGCGGTCGGACTGCTGGTCGCCACCACCGCCGACCGGGGCAGCCCACCGGGCCTGTTCACCCCCGGCTACTACCGCAGGCTCACCGTGCCGGTCGGTATCATCGGCGCCGACGCCAACGCCGCGCTGCGCCGCACCACCGCACCCGTCCGGCTGCGCCTCGACGGTCAGCCCATCATGGTGACCTCCCGAAACCTGCTGGCGCAGACGAGGTCCGGCGACCCCCGCAACGTGGTGATCGCGGGCGCGCACCTGGACAGCGTAAAGGGCGGAGCGGGCATCAACGACAACGGCAGCGGTGTCGCGGCCGTGCTGGAGGCCGCGCTGCAACTGGGGAGCTCACCCCAGGTGGCCAACGCCGTCCGGTTCGCGTTCTGGGGCTCGGAGGAGATCGGACTGGAAGGCTCGCGCGCCTACGTCGGCGACCTCACGGCCGAACAACTCGACGACATCGCGCTCTATCTGAACTTCGACATGATCGGCTCGACCAACGCCGGCTACTTCACCTACGACGGGGACCAGTCCGCGGCCACCACACCGATGCCGAACGTCCCTGACGGCTCGGCCGCCATCGAACGCCTGCTGGCCGGATACCTCAACCTGGCCGGGGTGCGGCCCGCCGACATGCCGCTGACCACCACCAGCGATTACCACCCGTTCCTGACGGCCGGTGTGCCGATCGGCGGTACCACCACCGGTGCAGGACAGCAGAAGACACCGGTGCAGGCCCGCCTGTGGGGCGGCCGCGCCGGGGCGCCGTTCGACCCGAACCACCACACCCGACGCGACACGGTCGACAACGTCGACCACCATGTGCTCGAGGTGATGGCGCCCGCGGTGGCGTTCGCGGTCGGCACCTACGCCCAGTCCACCGACGGCGCCAACGGTGTCCCGCCCAGGAACGAGCGGCACCGCCGGCCGTGACGGATCACCCCACCCGTTCGGAGACGACGAAACCGCCTGTGCCGTCGAAGCGAACATCGAAGATGCGGTCGAACCCGTCGCAGTGCTGTGGCTCGCGCAGTCGCTTGAGCGTGGCGAACACGCCGACGTCCGGAACCCGTTCGACGCCGCTCCGTGCCGCGTTGCGGCGCAGCGATCCCGCACGGTCGGGAGCGAACCAGTAGCCGACCACGCGAGCACCGTGGGCACGGGCCATCGCGATGA
This sequence comes from Mycobacterium sp. PS03-16, assembly GCF_004570325.1. Classification (GTDB taxonomy): domain Bacteria; phylum Actinomycetota; class Actinomycetes; order Mycobacteriales; family Mycobacteriaceae; genus Mycobacterium. The sequence goes on from NZ_SPQO01000008.1 coordinate 122,275, forward strand.
TGGGATTCCACTCCTGCGGCGACGGATTGGTGTTGTCGACGGCCACACTGCGGCCCGACCCGAGCGCCTCGGCGATCAGCTGCATCTGTCGCCGCTGCGGTCTCCGGTTGCGGCGGAATGCGTCCTTGCTCACCCGCACATGGGTGGCGGCGAGCCGGTGACGGTAGAACGTCGTCTTCCCCGAGGCCTGCAGGCCGACCAGGATCGCGACCTCGGGCACGGTCGTTATCCCAGAAGCCAGCTCAGCGCGCGCCGCGCATGCTCGGGCGGCACCACGTGGCCGTCCGGAAACTCCTCGTAGACCACGTCATACCCGGCGTCGTCGAGGCGCGGGTGCAGGCGACGGCTGGTGCGGTCGATCGGCAACACGCGGTCCGCGACGCCGTGGGATATGTAGATCCCGGGCCGGCCCACCGTGCGGCCCGGTGCGGCGAACCCCGGCGAGAAGGCGACAACGTGGGTGAACAGGTCACCGTTGGTCAGTCCCACCGACAGCGCGTACGAGGCCCCGTCGGAGAAGCCGCCGATGCCCAACCGCGCCGGATCGACGCGGTAGCGGTCGAAGACGTACGCGAGTGCGCGGTCGATCGCGGACACGTCGGGTCCGAAGGTCCCGACGATGACGTCCCAGGTCGCGGCGCGGCTGGCCGGGGCCAGCAGCAGCACACCCGCATCGTCGGCGAGCGACAGCAGCGGGTCGATGCCCCCGCGCGCGTCGCCGCCGGCGCCGTGCAGCAGCACGACCAGCGGTGCGGCGCGGTCGGGGCGGTAGCCGGGCGGGACATACAGCAGAACCGTGCGGCCCTCCTCGATCGGCAGCTCGTGCAGGCCCGGCCCGCCGGGCGGCGCCGCCGGCGGATGCGGACGGGCGACCAGCCTGCCGCCGGAGGGATCCGCGGGCGCGGTGGCGGGGGAGGCCTCCTCGAGGTGCGGGCGGTCACCGGGACCCGGCGCCTCCATGGCACACGCCGCGGTCAACAGCAGCAGGACGACGGTCGGCCCGGAGCGCAACATGTCGGGGTACTACCCCGGCGGGGCGGCGCTGACGCGGCGCCGACCGCCCGTCAGTCGCGCGGCGGTTCGGCGACCGCGTCGCCGACCTGCGCGGCCGTCGTCCGCCTGGTCCGCAGCCCGAGCAGGCGCATGCCGTGGTAGACCAGCAGCGCGGCGATCGACCCGAGCGCGATGCCGGTGAACGTGAGTTCCCCGGCTTGCCAGGTGAAGTCGGCGATGCCGATGATCAGCGGGATCGCGGCGGTCATCTGGTTGATCGGCAGCGAGAAGTCGACGCGGTTGATCAGCCAGATCCGCACACCCAGGATGCCGACCAGACCGTAGAGCACCACGGTGGCACCGCCGAGCACGCCTTCGGGGACCGCCGCGATGACCGCGCCGATCTTCGGGCACAACGACAGCAGGATCGCCACCACCGCCGCCACCCAGTACGCGGCCGTGGAGTAGACCCGGGTGGCGGCCATGACGCCGATGTTCTCCGCGTAGGTGGTGGTGGCCGAGCCGCCGCCGAAGCCGGCGAGCGTGGTGGCCACCCCGTCGGCGGCCAGCGCCCGGCCGATCAGCGGGTCGAGGTCGGTCCTGGTCATCTGCCCGACCGACTTGACGTGCCCGATGTTCTCGGCGATCAGCGCGATCACCGCGGGCAGGAACATCGGCAGCACCGCGAGCGAGAACGTCGGGGCCTGGAAGTCCGGCAGCCCGATCCAGGGCGCCGCCGCGATGGCCGCCCGGGCGTCGGCGTCCAGCGGCAGCGACAGCAGGTAGCCGACCACCACCGCCAGGAAGATCGCCAGCCGGCCGATGAGCCCGCGGAAAAATGCCAGCACCGCCACCAGCAGCACCAGTGTGACCAGCGCGATGAGCGGGTCCTGCTCGAAGTTGTTCTTCGCTGCGGGCGCCAGGTTGAACCCGATGAGCGCGACGATCGCGCCGGTCACCACCGGCGGCAGGGCGACGTCGAGCCAGTGGGTGCCGACGACGTGGACGACGGCGCCGACGGCGATCAGCACCAGCCCGAGCGCGACGATGCCGCCCAGCGCGCTTCCGGTGCTCTGGGATGCGACGGCCGCGGTGACGGGGGCGATGACCGAGAAGCTCGAGCCGAGATAGCTCGGCAGCCGGTTGCCGGTGATGATCAGGAACAGGATCGTCCCGACCCCGGAGAACAGCAGCGTGGTGGCGGGCGGAAACCCCGTCAGCACCGGCACCAGAAACGTCGCACCGAACATCGCCACCACGTGCTGGGCGCCCAGCCCGATGGTGCGGCCCCAGCTCAGGCGTTCGCCGGGGGCGACGACGAAATCGGGATCGGAGCGGGATTCGACCGGTTTCCAGGTCAACGGGATCGCGGGGATGGCGGGGCTCCTCTCGTGCGCACGCAGAGTACGACTACACACCATCGCCCGCGCCGGTGCACGCCGATCGCGTGGTTGAGCGCCGTCCTGCGGCCTACTCGCCGATCCTCGCGGCGTGACGCCGTCAGTGCATGTGGCTGCCGCCGTTGATGTCCACGGTGGTGCCGGTGAGGTAGCTGGCATCCTGACTGGACAGGAACGTGATCACGGCGGCGACCTCGTCGGTGGTGGCCGTGCGGCCGACCGGGATGTCGCGGGCCAGCTTGGCCTCCTGCTCGTCGGTGGAGCCGACGCGGATGTTGGTGTCGACGGCGCCGGGCGTCACGGCGTTGACCGTCACGCCGCTGTCGGCGATCTCGCGGGCCAGCGCCTTGGTGAAGCCGAGGATCGCGGCCTTCGCCGAGGAGTAGGGCACCTTGCCGAACACGCCGCCGCCGCGCTGCGCCGACACCGAGCTCATGTTGACGATGCGACCCCAGCCCTGCTCGATCATCGCCGGCAGGAACGCCTTGGTGACCAGGTAGGTGCCGGTGGCGTTGACGGCCATGACCTGGTTCCACAGGTCCAGGCTGGTCTCCAGGAACGGCACCGGCGAGGTGATGCCGGCGATGTTGGCCAGCGCGCCCACCGGGGGCAGGTTGCCCGCGGCGACCTCAGCGGCGACGGCGGCCTCGGCGGCCGCGACGGACTCCTCGGAGGTCACGTCGACGGCGTGGCCGAACGCCGGAACGGCGAATTGGTTGCCGATCTCGGCGGCCACCTTGGCCGACTTCTCCCCGTCGAGGTCGAGGACCACCACGGCCCAGCCTTCGCGGGCGTAGCGTTCGGCGACGGCCTTGCCGATGCCTTTGTCGGAGGTGGCGCCGGTGATGACGGCGGTGCGCTGGTTCATGGGTGGCTCCTTGACGGTGGGTCGGTCAGATCAGGTCGGAGATCAGGCGGGCGGCCGCGGCGGTCGCCATGGGCCGCTCGTCGTTGGTGACGTCGCGGGTCTCGAGTTCGAGGGCGAAGTGGCCGGTGTAGCCGGCGTCGGCGAGCGTCTTGAGGCCGGCGGCGAAGTCGACGCGACCGCGCCCGACCGAGAGGTTGATGTTGCCGGGTTCGGCGTCGCGGATGTGGGCGTGAGTGATCCGGTCACCGAAGCGGGCGACGAAGTCGCGCGGGTCGCCGCCGGAGGCCACGATGTGGCTGAAGTCCATGACGATGCCCACCGGGCGCCCGGCCAGCCGGTCGGCGAGCGCCTGAGCCCGGTCGAGGTCGTGGCAGAGCCGGTGGAAGTGCAGCGATTCGGTCCAGATCTCGACGCCGTAGTCCGCGGCACGGCCGGCGGCCCGGATCAGCTCGGCGGCGACGAGATCGAGGTCGGAGTCGAGATCGCGATGCGGGTCGTGGCTCAGCGCGCCGCACGGCAGCACCAGCGCGGGCGACCCGACGGCGCGGGCCAGGCTGAGTAGCGCGTCGAGGTGACGGTCGCGCGCCTCACGGGCGGCGGCGTCGAGCGGCAGGTTGAGGTCCCCGATGTCACCGTTGATGGAGCGCACCCGCAGGTCGGAGGCCCGCACAGTGGCGGCCACCGAGGCCACGGCGCGCGCGTCGAGTTCATAGGGCACGTGGTCGCACACGCCGGGCAGCGCACCGAGGTCGATGCGCCGGAAGCCGAGTTGGCCGATCCAGGCCAGCGCCATCTCCAGGTCGAGGTGGCGGAAGGAGATCGTCGAGCAGCCCAGCCGGGTGTGGGGCGCGCCGTACATGGAATACCTCGGGGAACGAAGGGGTGATGGCCGCCACAGTAGCGGCGTTGACTGTTGACAGTCAACTAGTGAACAAACTTGGTGTCGACTGTTGACAAGGGCGTGTGCGCGTGCTCACACTGAGTGACGTAGCGCACTGTCGACCGTCGACAGTGACTCCAGACAGCGGTTTTGGAAGGATCAGCCCATGAGCGACGACGCTCTCTCGATGCGGGGACCGGTACACGGCACGCCTGAGGCCCGACGGGTCGCGGTCGGCTCCGGTGTCGGCGCAGTCATCGAGACCTACGACTTCATCGGCTTCGGCACGGCGGCGGCGCTGTACTTCGGTACCGCGTTCTTCCCCGGCGCCAGCCCGGTGGCCGGCACGCTGGCCGCGTTCGCCACGCTCGGCGTCGGCTTCGCCGCCCGCCCGCTCGGCGGCATCATCGGCGGTCACCTCGGCGACAAGGTCGGGCGCAAGCCGGTGCTCGTCGCGTCGCTGATCGTGATGGGCCTCGCGACGTTCGCGATCGGCCTGCTGCCCACCTACGAATCCGTCGGCATCCTGGCGCCGATCCTGCTGGTGACCGTGCGCATCATCCAGGGCCTGGCGTTCGGCGCCGAATGGGGCGGCGCGATCTTGATGAGTTACGAACATGCGCCGTGGCGCCAGAAGGGCCGCTACACCGGCATCGTGCAGGCCGGCTTCCCGGTCGGGCTGCTGCTGGCCAACCTCGTGTTCCTGGTCAGCGTCCACCTCGGCGGTGACTGGGCGTGGCGGGTGCCGTTCCTGGCCAGCATCCTGCTGGTCATCGTCGGCCTGATCATCCGGGCCAAGGTGCCGGAGTCGCCGGTGTTCGAAGAGGTCAAGGAGTCCGGCGCCATCGTGCGGGCGCCGATCGTCGAGGTCTTCAAGACCGACTGGCCGAACATTCTGCGGGGCATCGGCCTGCGCATCGCCGAGACCGCCGGCTACGCCGTCTCGATCACCTACATGATCTCCTACATCAAGAGCGCCGGGCTGGCGTCGGCGAGCCAGACCCTCACCGCACTGTGCATCGCGTCCGCGCTGGGCATCTTCGCCACCCTGGGCTGGGCGGCACTCACCGACAAGGTCGGCCGCCGGCCGGTGTACCTGGGCGTGTGCGCCTTCGGGATTCCCTTCGGCGTCGTGATGTTCGCCCTCGTCAACACCGGCTTGATGATCCTGATCATCGCCACGTTCGTGATCGCCTACGGCGTCAGCCAAAACGCGCTGGCCGGTGCGCAGGGCGCCTGGTTCCCGGAACTGTTCAACGCCAACACCCGCACCTCGGGCGCCTCGCTCGCCTACCAGATCTCGGCGATGGTCTCCGGGTTCACCCCGTTCATCACCACCCTGCTCTACGAGGGCTTCGGCTGGTGGGGTCCCGCGCTGCTGTTCAGCACCTACGCCGCGATCGGCCTGATCTCCGCCCTGGTCACCCGGGAAACCTGGGGCCCGCGCGAACGCGAACTGGCCGCCGAAGCCGAACTGCGCCATCCACGCTCCTCCGACGTGCACCTGGCCGCCTGATGCGCAGCCGGAAAGTCGCGCAGGCCGCCTACCGGATGCGCCACCACGTCCTGGACATGGGTGAGGCCCAGGGGCAGGGCTACGTCGGCCAGGCCTTGGGTGCCGCCGACCTGCTCGCCTGCGTCTACGCCGACCAGTTGCGCTACCGCGCCGACGATCCGCACTGGGCGGGCCGCGACCGGTTCCTGCTGTCCACAGGCCACTACGCCATCGGGCTGTATGCGGCACTGGCCGAGGCGGGCATCGTCGACCCCGCCGAGCTGACCACCTACGGGTGCGACGACTCCCGGCTGCCGATGTCCGGGATGGCCAGCTACACACCGGGTATGGAGATCTCCGGCGGATCCCTCGGCCACGGCCTGACCGTGGCCGTCGGGATGGCGCTGGGGCTGCGGTTCCAGGGGTCCGACGCCCGGGTGTTCAACTTCCTGTCCGACGGTGAGCTGGACGAGGGGTCGACCTGGGAGGCCGCCATGGGCGCCAGCCACCACCGGCTCGGCAACCTGGTCGCGATGGTGGACATCAACGCCCTGCAGGCCGACGGGCCCACCGAGGGGGTGCTGCGCACCGAACCGGTCGCCGAGAAGTGGGCGGCGTGTGGATGGCACGTGGCGCGGGTGGACGGCAACGACATCGATGCGCTGCTCGCCGCCTTCGACGCCGCCGGCCAGCGTGCGCAACCCGAGGGCGCGCCGTCGGTCATCCTGTGCGACACCAGAATCGGCCGAGGCGTGCCGCTGTTGGAGAACCGGGAGAAGGCGCACTTCATGCGCATCGACGCCGACGAGTGGCAGGTGTGCCGCGACCAACTGACCGCAGGATTCGAGGGAGCACTCGCATGAGCACACCGACCAAGCTGCGCACATCGGCGATGATCGCCTCGTTCGCCGACCCCGGTCAGCGCACCACACCGGCCCCGTTCGGGCACGCGCTGGTCGGGGCCGCCCAGGCCGACGAGCGCATCGTCGGGCTCACCGCCGACCTCGGCAAGTACACCGACATGCACATCTTCGCGAAAGCGCTGCCGGACCGGTACTTCCAGATGGGCATGGCCGAACAGCTGCTGTTCGGCGCGGCGGCGGGAATGGCCGAGACCGGGCTGGTGCCGTTCGCGTCGACGTACTCGGTGTTCGCCGCCCGTCGCGCGTACGACTTCATCTGCCTCGACATCGCCGAACCGAACCTCAACGTCAACATCGTCGGTGGGCTACCCGGCCTCACCACCGGCTACGGTCCCTCGCACCAGGCCACCGAGGACATCGCGATCTTCCGTGGGGTTCCCGGCCTGACCATCGTCGACCCGTGCGATTCGGTGGACATCGAGCAGGCCGTGCCGCAGCTCGCCGAGCACGACGGCCCCACGTATCTGCGGCTGCTGCGCGGCAACGTGCCGACCGTCCTCGACGAGTACGACTACACGTTCGAGCTGGGCAAGGCGAAGGTGATCCGCCCCGGGAACGACGTGGTGTTCGTCTCCAGCGGCCTGATGACCATGCGGGCGCTGCTGGCCGCCGAGGAACTGGCCGGCCACCACGTCGACGTGGCGGTGGTGCACACCCCGACGATCAAACCGTTCGACGCCGAAACCGTACTGCGCGAGATCGATTCGGACCGGCTCGCGGTCACGCTGGAGAACCACACCGTGGTCGGCGGGCTGTTCGAGACCGTCGCGTCCGAAGCCGTGCGCCGGGGTGTGCACCGCACGATCGTCCCGATCGCGCTGCCCGACGAGTTCCTCGCTGCCGGTGCACTTCCCACGCTGCACGACCGCTACGGACTGTCGACGCGGCGAATCGTCGCCTCGGTGCTCGACCGCCTGTAAAGTCCAATGTCGACATCTGAGTGTCGACACCTGTGAGGAGTGTGCGTCCATGACCGCGATGGCGGGATCGTCACCGGAGGCACCGTCTCTGCTGCGGCTGGAGAAGACCAGCCTCCGCCAGCAGGCCCTGACCGCACTGCGCCGGGCGATCACCACCGGGCAGCTGCCACCCGGCACCCACCTGGTGGAGACGGAGTTGTCCGAGGCGTTGCAGATCAGCCGCGGCACGTTGCGGGAAGCCATGCGCCAGCTGCAGCAGGAAGGCCTCATCTCCGCCGGAGCGCGCGGTCGGCTGTCGGTGCGTCACCTGGACGCCAAGGAGATCCGCGACATCTTCGACGTCCGCGCGGCACTCGAGTCGCTGGCCGCCGGGGCGCTGGCCGCGGCGGCAGACCGGGCCGACGCCGTCGCGCAGTTGCGGTCGGCGGTCACCGAGATGGAGCAGTGGGCGGCCGCCGACCTCGAGGACCGCATCGAGGCCGATCTCAAGTTTCACCGCACCATGTGCACGCTGTGCGGCAACGAGACGCTGCTGCACCAGTGGACGTCGCTGGAGGGCAGCATCCGGATGTCGATCATGTTCGCCGGGGTCGAGCGCGCACTGAAGAACATGGACGCCCGCAGGCACTTCGAGATCGTCGACGCCATCGAATCCGGCGACGCCGACCGTGCCGCGGCCACCGTGCGCGCCCACATGGCGGGCGCGGCGGACGTGCTGGTGGACGGCGCCGCCTGAGTCAGGCCCGGCGGCGGGTCACGGTGTAGGCGAGCGCCCCCAGCGCGAGCACCGCCGCCCCGGTGAGAACCGACGTCACCGGCAGCGCGAACGCCAGCAGCAGGCATCCCGCCAGTCCCACCGCGGGCACCACGCGGTGGCCCAGCGTCCACGCCGAAGCATTGGCCACCGCGTAGTACACCAGCACCGCGAACGACGAGAACCCGATCGCCCCACGCAGATCGACGGTCAGCACCAGCGCCGCGACCACGACCCCGACCGCCACCTCGGCGCGGTACGGGCTCCCGAAGCGCTCGTGCACGGCCGCCAGCCCGGCGGGCAGGTGGCGGTCGCGGGCCATCGCGAGCGTGGTCCGCGAGACGCCGAGGATCAGCGACAGCAGCGAGCCCAGCGCGGCCACCGCCGCACCGGCCCGCACCACGGGTTCAGCGGCGCCGAAGCCCGCGGCCGTCACCGCTTCGGCCAACGGCGCACTCGCCGAGGCCAGTGCGGCGCCACCCAGTTCGGACAGCACCGCGGTCGCGACCGCGGCGTACACCAGCAGCGTGATCGCGAGCGCGACCGGAATCGCCTGCGGGATGGTGCGCTGGGGATCGCGGACCTCCTCACCGAGGGTCGCGATGCGGGCGTACCCGGCGAACGCGAAGAACAGCAGACCCGCGGCCTGCAGCACACCGCCCACGCCGGCGTCGCCGCCCACCGCCAGGTGGCCGACGTCGGGGTCACCGAACCCGAGCACCAGCACCACCACCGCGGCGAGCACGGCGAGCACCGCCACCACGATGACCCGGGTGAGCAGCGCGGACTTCTGGATACCCGCGTAGTTGACCCCCGTCAGCGCGACGACGGCGGCCACCGCGACCGCGCGCGCCCCGTCCGGCCACACGTAGTAGCCGACGGTCAGCGCCATCGCCGCGCACGACGCGGTCTTGCCGACCACGAAGCTCCAGCCGGCCAGGTGACCCCAGAACGCGCCGAGGCGTTCGCGGCCGTAGACGTAGGTGCCCCCGGACTGCGGATACCGCACCGCCAGCCGGGCCGACGACGTGGCATTGCAGTAGGCCACCACGGCGGCCACGGCCAGTCCGATCAGCAGCCCGCTGCCCGCGGCCGCGGCCGCCGGGGCCAGCGCCGCGAACACCCCGGCCCCGATCATGGCGCCGAGCCCGACGACGACCGCGTCACCGACCCCGAGCCGTCGCTGCAGGGGTGGGCCGCCCGGCGAAGTCACGCCGTGAGCGTAGTCAGGCGCGGTCGCGCCCGCCGACCAGTGGCTCGTCACGCGAGGTGAACGCGGCCACCGCCATTACGGCCATCACGGCCAGCGCACCCGCCACCACCAGCGGCACCGTCCAGGCCCGCCGGATCAGCAACGCGGACTCGCAGTCGCCGACGAAGTCGGTGCCGTCGACGGACGTGGCGTCGCGGGCCTGGGCGAGGTCGGCGACGAAGCCGCTCCCGCAGCGCACCTGCCACCCCCATTGGTCGTAGTGGTCGAGGAACACGGGGAAGCGCAGTGCGAAGAGTCCGATTGCGAGCAGTACCGCACCACCGATGCCCAGATACCACCCGCGATGTCGCACGTCGTTCTCCTCCGTATCGCACACGGGGAACGGGCCGCGACCTGCCACACCTCGGCGCGTGACCCCCGTCCCGCCGTCCTGCGAACACTATGTTAATCGCTATTCTTACCGCACACTCGCCGGACGTCACAATCTCCACCGTCGGCCCCGGGGCCGGGCCGCACCGGTGCGGCTAATGTGTTCGCATGGCGCTCACCCCGCCCCGCCGCGGCGACGGTGTCCGGCGCCGACCCAAAGACCGCAAGGCGCAGATCGCCCGCGCCTCGGCCGAGGCGTTCAGCGTGCTGGGCTACCACGGCGTCAGCATGGAGGCCATCGCCTCACGCGTCGGGATCTCCGGCGCTGCGCTCTACCGGCACTACACGGGAAAGTACGAATTGTTCCGCGATGCGGTGCTGGCCCTGGGGCAGCAGTTGGTCGACGCCACCGCGTTCGCCGACGAGGACGACGCCCCCGAACCGCGGGACACGCTGGTGCGTTTGGCCACCGCGATCGGCGACGCCGCGCTGGCCAACCGCGAGTCCGGCGGTCTGTACCGGTGGGAGGCGCGGTACCTGCGGGGCGACGATCAGGCGACGCTCAACGCCCAGATTCGCACGGTGCACCGGCGTCTGCAGCAGCCGCTGACCCTGCTGCGCCCCGAATTGGATTCGCGGCAGCTGTGGACGCTGTCGACGGCGATGATCAGTGTGCTCGGCAGCATCGTCGACCACCGCGCGAAGTTGCCGGCCGGTCAGATTCGGGCGCTACTGGTCGACCTGGTCCTCGCCCTGGTGCCCGCACAGTTCCCGGCGCTCTCGGACGAACCGGACCCGCCGGCGCCGCCGGTCGCGCCGGCCCTGCGGTCGAAGTACGAGGCCCTGCTGGTCGAATCGATGCGCCTGTTCAACCAGAACGGTTACCGCGACACCTCGATGGAGGACATCGCCGCGGCGGTCGGGATGCCCGCGTCGGGCATCTACCGGTACTTCTCCGGCAAGAGCGACATTCTGGCCGGGGCGTTCCGGAGGTCCGCCGACCGCTGGTCGGCGGAGATGTCGGGCGTGCTGGCCGACGTGTCCGACCGCGACGCCGACCGCGAGGAGGCGCTCACCCGCCTGATCGACGGGCACGTGGCCCGCTCCTTCGCCCAGCCCGAGCTCGACTACGTCTACTACACCGAGCGGCTGAACATGTCGGCCGCCGACCAGCAGATCCTGCGCAACCTGCAGCGCTCCACCGTCGAAACCTGGGCGGAGCTGGTTGCCGCGTTACGGCCCGACTGGACCGCCGGGCAGGCGCGCTTCGCCGTGTACGCGGCGATGGCGGTCACCGTGGATTTGGGCCGGCTGGTCGGCTACCGCAACTCGCCGTACTGCCGCGCCCTGGTCGCCGGCGTGATGGACCTGACCCTGCTGGGCCGCTACCGGCTGCGGACGGTGTTGCCGGCCAAGTAGGCCAGGTACCCGAGCAGTCCCGCGACGCCCAGCTTGCGCGTCTGCCGGGCGGCCAGCGCCAGCCCGATCGCGGTCTCGAGCCCACCGTTGGTGTAGATGTGGCGGCGGGTGTTCTCCGGGAACGCCGCGACGGTGATCGGCTCGAACAGCTGCGGCCGCGCGAAGTGCGCCACCCCCATGCCGGCCAGCGCCAGGCCGGTCAGCTTCGCGGCACGCGGATTGCTCTCGGGCAAGGTGTGTCCTTCCGGGTCAAGCGATCTGGTAATCGCTCAGGGGGAATTCGGATGCTTCTCGGATGGCGTCGCGCGTCGACATGGGGCGCAGCAACGACGGTTCACCGCTGGGATTGAAATAGTAGGACCGCGACGAGGCGCAGTTGCCCAGGGTCCACAGCGAGTCGCCGAGCAGTTCGGTCATCCGGTCGAGGTAGCGGCTGTTGGCCTCCTCGGTGACCTCGAACGTGGTGGCGCCGCGGCGCTGCAGTTCACCGAACAACCGGTCCATCAGCCGCATCTGGTACTCCATGGTGTTGAAGAAGTTCAACCCCAGGAACGCATACGGGCTGGCCAGGCTGAGATAGTTCGGGAAGTGCGGCATCGACACGCCCTGGTAGGCCTGGAAGCGGGTGTCGCGCCACCACTTCCCGAGGTTGCGGCCTCCGCGCCCGACCACCTCGATGGCCGGGAAGTTCGCCTCCCACAGGTCGAAGCCCGTGGCCAGGACCAGGGTGTCGATCACGGTCTTGGTGCCGTCGGCGTTGACGATCCCGTCGGCCTCCACGCGGTCGATCCCGTCGGACTGCAGATGCACATGGGGTTTGGTGAACGCCCGGAAGTACCTGTTGGAGAACGTCGGCCGCTTACAGCCGATGTCGTAGTCCGGCGTGAGCTTGCGGCGCAGTTCCTTGTCGCGGATCGACAGGAACTGGTGGATCTTGCACAGATCCATCGCCGAGATGTTGAGCCGCCGGAACAGCGGGACGCGGTAGTGCACCACGCCGATGTTGATCATCGCCTCGTAGATGGTGTCGGTGATGACGCGAATGAGGCGCTGCAGCAACGGGACCCGCGCGAACAGTCGCTTGGTGCGCTCGGAGAACCGCATGTCCACCTTGGGCGCCACCCAGATCGGCGTGCGCTGGTAGACGGTGAGGTCGGCGGCTCTGTCGGCCAGTTCGGGGATCAGCTGCACGGCAGTGGCGCCGGTGCCGATGATCGCCACCCGCTCACCGCTCGGATCGTAGTCGTCGTCCCAGTCGGCGGTGTGGACCACCCGGCCGGCGAAGGTGTCGATGCCCGCGATGTCGGGCAGCCTGGGCTGGGAGAGGAATCCCGTGGCGGTGATGAGATAGCGCGCCGTGAACGTGTCGCCGCCCGCGACGGTCACCCGCCAGACCGAGGCCTCCTCGTCCCAGCGGGCGCCCTCCACGGTGGTGTTGAAGCGGATGTGGCGGCGCACGTCGTACTTGTCGGCCACATCGTCGGCGTACTGCTTGATCTCCGCCCCGGTGGAGAACAGACGCGACCAGTTCGGGTTCGGCTCGAAGAAGTAGCTGTAGGTGGTGGTGGGCACGTCGACGGTCAACCCGGGGTAGTGGTTGACGTACCACGTGCCGCCCAGGTCGTCCTCGCGGTCGAGAATGACGAAGTTCGTGTAGCCCAGCCGCTTGAGCTGGATCGCGGCCCCGATCCCGCCGAAGCCGGCGCCCACGATGACCACGTCGTACTGCTGCGAAGTCATGCCAAGACGGTACCCCAGGTACCGGTACCGACCAGCGCCCGCTAGCCCTTCAGCGTCCCGGCCCGCGGCGGGTCCAGGGTCGCCACGCAGGTCACCGCACGGTCGCCGTTCGCCCAGGTCTCCGCGGTCGGGTACAGCACGTAGAGCTGCACGCTGTCGTCCTCCATGGCGGCCGGCGAGTACGCGGCGAGCTCGGGGCTGCACTGGTCGGAGAACTCCGCCACCGCGGCGTCGCCGGGGTAGTCGCCGTCGGGCATCGTCAGCACTGCGAACACCTCACCGGCATGCACCTCGTCACAACTGACGGTCTTGACCGTGAGCACCCGGGCGTCGGACGGGATCTCCGACAGGCAGTCGCCGAGTTGCACGTCGGTCGCGGTGACTGTGCCCTGGCCGACCACCAGATACACGATGAGCACGACGGCGGCGATCGCGACGACGACGACCGCCGCGACGATGCCCAGGATGAGCGGAAGCCGGCTCTTCTTCTTCTGCGGCGGTATCCCGCCCGGCGGCATGCCGGCGTACGGCTGTGGCGGCGGAGGCGGGTAGTACGGCGGTTGCCCCGGCGGTTGCTGACCGTACGGCTGCTGACCGTAGGGCTGCTGACCGTAGGGCGGCTGTCCGGGTGGCGGGGGAGTCGGGGGGCCGGATGGCGGGGGAGGCGGGCCAGGCGGCATCGTCATGCGACGACGATAACCGGTGACGGCGCTGGTCGGCGCTTTCCGATCATGACAGCAGCCGCAGCGCCGCGTCGACGGCCAGCGCAGGCACGTCGAGCGTCTTGGAACCGAGGTCGTGGCGGGCGCCGGTGATCTCGACGATCTCGGCCGGCCCGGCGATCAGCGTGGCCGCGTCGGTGAGTTCGGCGATGCTGCCGAACGGGTCGGCGGTGCCGTGGGTGAACACCGTCGGCACGCCGATCCGCGGAAGATGTTCGGTGCGCGGGCGATCCGGCTTTCCGGGCGGGTGCAGCGGATAGGAGAACAGCGTCAGCACGTCGAGGTCGAGGCCGGGCTCATCGATCGAGCCGGCGACGGCCATCGACGTCATCCGCCCGCCGTAGGAGTGCCCGCCGGCGACCACCGGACCGTCGACCAGCGCCCGCACCGTGGCGACCGCCTCGACGATCCCCTCCCGGTCGGCCACCGCCGACCCGGAGGGCGGTCCCTTCGGCCGGCGGCGCCGGTAGGGCAGGTTGTAGCGGACGGCCAGCCAGCCGCGGCGCGCCCACTCGTCGCAGATCCGGATCAGCAGCGGCGCCTCCCGGCTTCCGCCGGCACCGTGGGTCAGCACCACCGCGCCGCGCGGGTCGCCCTCGGGGTGATGGGCCACCCCGGCGATGTCGGGCAGTTCGCGGCGTCGGCTCACCGGGACAGCCGGAACAGCGCCGACACCGGCCCGTGGCCGTGGCCCAGCGGATACGCGGCCCGCAGGCATTCGGTCACCCACCGCTTGCCGAACGCCACCGCATCGGGCACGTCGTAGCCGTGCGCCAGCGCGCTGGCCACCGCGGCCGCCAGCGTGTCCCCGGCGCCGTGGTCGTGGCCGGTGTCGACCCGCGGCGCGTCGAACTCGTGGAAGTCGGTGCCGTCGAACAGCAGGTCCGGGCTGTGGGCCGAGGACCGCAGGTGGCCGCCCTTGACCAGCACCCATGTCGGGCCCAGCGCATGCAGCGCCCGCGCCGCCGCGCGCTGGGAGTCCTCGTCGACCACCTCGACCCCGACCAGCAGCCGCACCTCGTCGAGGTTCGGCGTGACCAGCGTCGCCAGCGGGAGCAGGTGATCACGCAGGGCGTCCAGCGCGCTCGGATGCAGCAGGGGGTCCCCGTGCATCGAGGCGCACACCGGGTCGACCACCAGCGGGACCGTGCCGGCCAGCCCCTGCGCCCGCCAGGTCGCGGCGACGGTCTCGATGATCGCCGAGGACGCCAGCATGCCGGTCTTGGCCGCCTGCGCCCCGATGTCGGAGGCCACCGCCTCGATCTGGCCGGCGATGATGTCCAGCGGGATTTCGTGAAACCCTCTGACGCCGACCGAGTTCTGCACCGTCACCGCCGTGACCGCGACCAGGCCGTGCACACCGAGCATCGCGAACGTGCGCATATCGGCCTGGATGCCCGCACCGCCACCGGAGTCGGACCCGGCGATGGTCATGACGCGCCGTGGGGTGTGCCCCGGCTCGGGAACAGGCAGGAATGTCATGGCGCCACTACACCACGGGCAGGTAGACGCGGTTACCGCGCTCGGCGAACTCGCGCGACTTCCCGGCCATACCCCACTCGGCCTCCTCGCGGATGGCGTCCTTGAGATCGGCGGTGATGCGCATCGAGCAGAACTTCGGCCCGCACATCGAGCAGAAGTGCGCGGTCTTGGCCGGTTCGGCCGGCAGCGTCTCGTCGTGGTAGGCGCGGGCGGTGTCCGGGTCCAGCGACAGCGCGAACTGGTCGTACCAGCGGAACTCGAAGCGCGCCTTCGACAGTGCGTTATCGCGGTCCTGAGCCCGCGGATGTCCCTTGGCCAGATCGGCGGCGTGCGCGGCGATCTTGTACGCGATCACCCCGTCCTTGACGTCCTTGCGGTCGGGCAGGCCGAGGTGCTCCTTGGGGGTGACGTAGCACAGCATCGCGGTGCCCGCCTGGGCGATGATCGCCGCCCCGATCGCCGAGGTGATGTGGTCGTAGGCCGGCGCGATGTCGGTGGCGAGCGGGCCCAGGGTGTAGAACGGCGCCTCCTCGCACAGTTCCTCCTCGAGCCGCACGTTCTCGACGATCTTGTGCATCGGGACATGGCCCGGTCCCTCGATCATCACCTGCACACCATGCGATTTGGCGATCTTGGTGAGTTCACCGAGGGTCCGCAGCTCGGCGAACTGGGCCGCGTCGTTGGCGTCGGCGATCGATCCCGGCCGCAGCCCGTCGCCCAGGGAGAACGTCACGTCGTAGTGGGCGAGGATCTCGCACAGCTCGGCGAAGTGGGTGTAGAGGAACGATTCGGTGTGGTGGGCCAGGCACCACGCCGCCATGATCGACCCGCCGCGGCTGACGATCCCGGTGACCCGGTCGACCGTGAGCGGGATGTGGCGCAACAGCACCCCGGCATGCACGGTCATGTAGTCGACGCCCTGTTCGCACTGTTCGATCACGGTGTCGCGGTAGATCTCCCACGTCAGCGCGGTGGGCTCGCCGTTGACCTTCTCCAGCGCCTGATAGATCGGCACCGTGCCGACCGGCACCGGCGAATTGCGCAGCAGCCATTCGCGGGTGAGGTGGATGTCGCGGCCGGTGGACAGGTCCATGATGGTGTCCGCACCCCAGCGGGTGGCCCACACCATCTTGTCGACCTCCTCGGCGATCGAGGAGGTGACGGCCGAATTGCCGATGTTGGCATTGACTTTCACCGCGAACGCCTTGCCGATGATCATCGGCTCGCTCTCGGGATGGTTGTGGTTGGCCGGGATCACCGCGCGTCCGGCCGCGACCTCGGACCGGACCAGATCGGCGGGCACGCCCTCGCGAGCCGCGATGAACGCCATCTCGGCGGTGATCTCCCCGGCCCGGGCCCGCTGCAGCTGGGTGCCGCGGCCGCGGACCACGTGCGGCCGTGCCGGCAGCCCGGCCTGCAGGTCGATCATCGCGTCGGGGTCGGTGTACGGGCCGGAGGTGTCGTACAGGTCGAGGTGTTCACCGGTGGTCAGACCGACCCGCCGGAACGGCACGCGCATCCCGTCGAGGTCGCGGTACACCTTGGTGCTCCCGGTGATCGGACCGGTGGTGATCTGAGCCGCCACGTCGTTGCCCGACAACGCCAAAGAATCAGTCATCGAAATCTCCCTACGCCGGCATTACCCGGTCAGGTTCGTACGGTCGACAGCCCCAGCTGTCCTCTCAGCGCGCTCGGTGCGCGCTCCCGCGTGGTTGATGGTGCGCAGCCCAACCTAGCGCAGAGCCCGGCCGGGGGGAACCCGGATGCCCACGGCGGTGACGGTGTCCGCCGCGGCTGGGACAATGATCTGATGCCCTCGCGACTCATCGGCCGCGACGTCGAGCGTCATGCCGTGGACCACCTGCTGACGCAGGTGCCCGGCGGTCCGTGCGCACTCGTCCTGTCGGGGGAGGCGGGCATCGGAAAGACCAGCGTGTGGCTGGCCGGGATGGCCACGGCGGAGCTGCGCGGGTTCCGGGTGCTGTCGACGCGGGCGGTGCTCAGCGAATCGGCGGCGGCGTACTCCGCACTGGCCGAACTGCTCGCCGGGGTGGACGCCGCGGTGCTCGACCACCTGCCCGCCCCTCAGCGTCTGGCGATCGACCGGGTGCTCGCCGAGGGCGACGAGCAGGGCCCCGACACCGACCAGCGTGCGGTGGCGGCTGCCGTGCGCTCGGTCCTCGAGCGGCTGGCGCAGTCGGGTCCGCTGCTGGTGGCGATCGACGACGTGCAGTGGCTGGACCCGCCGACCGCGACGGTGCTGGCCTGGGCGGCGCGGCGGGTCGCCGGACCGATCGGCTTCCTGGCCACCCTGCGCGGCAGCGACGAGGGCAGCCCCGCGCGCACGTTGCTCGAGCCCGCCGACCCCGAACGCCTGCACCTGGTGAAGGTCACCCCGATGGGGATCGGTGCGCTGCGGTCGATGCTCTCCCACCACCTGGGCCGGGCGTTCCCCGGCGTCGAGATGGTGTGGATTCACGACGTGTCGGCCGGAAACCCCTTCTACGCACTGGAATTGGCGCGGGCGCTGACGCGTGACAGCGCCGCGATGACCTCGCTGCCCAGTACGCTCGCCGAGCTGGTCGCCGCCCGCATCGCCGGGCTGCCCGACGGCACCCGGGACACCCTGCTGGCGGCGGCCTGTCTGGCCGCGCCCACGGTGGAGTTGATCGCGCGGGCCGCCGGCGCGGCGGTGGGGGACACGGTGGCCGCCCTCGAGGAGGCCGAACGCCACGGCATCGTCCGGATCACCGGCAACCGGGTCGCGTTCGAACATCCGCTGCTGGCCCGGGGCGTGTACTCCGAGGCCCCACCCGACCAGCTGCGCGCCATGCACCGCCGGCTGGCCGGCATCGTCGCCGATCCCGAGTCCCGCGCCCGCCACCACGCCCTGGCCGGCGACGTCGCCGACACGGGCACGGTCACGGCGCTGGTGGAGGCCGCACGGTCGGCGCGGCGCAGGGGCGCGCCCGCCGCGGCGGCCGAGCTGCTGGACATGGCGATCACGCTCGGCGACACCGACGTCGAGCACCGGTTGAACTGCGCCGCCTGCCATTTCGAATCCGGTGCCCCACACCGGGCCAGGGACCTGCTCGACGGGCTGATCGCCGAGTTGCCGCCCGGCGGCCTGCGCGCCGAGGTGTGTCACCTGCTGGCGCTCGTGCACATGTACGACAACGACGCGGTGGCCGGGACCCGGCTCCTGCAGCAGGCCGTCGGTGAATCCGCCGGGAACCCGTTGCGGCAGACGCACATGCTGATCATGCTCGCCTTCGCGATGACCACCGACGCCGACAGCGAACCGGCCCTGCGCCCGGCCGAACAGGCGGTCGCGCAGGCGCGCATGCTGTTGCACCCGGGGCTGCTCAGCCGTGCCCTGACGGTGCGGGTGATGACCCGCTTCCTCAACGGTGACGGCGTCGACACCGGCGACCTGCAGCATGCCCTCGACCTCGACGGCGATTCGACGGATGTCCCGCTGTCGGTGCGGCCGCGGATGTTGCAGACGTTGATGCAGCTGTGGACCGGTGATTTCGACGCGGCGGAAAAGGGGCTGGCGCGGCTCGAGATCCAGTGCACCGAGCGAGGTGAGGAGGGCGAGCGGATGTTCGTGCGCTCGCACCAGTGCTTCCTCGAGGTGTGGCGCGGCAACCTCGATGCGGCCGACCGGGCCACCGAGAACGCCATGGCCCACGCCCGTCACCTCGCCGCCGACATGGCCACCTTCGTCGCGCTGATCGCCCGGGCCATGGTCGACGCCCACCTGGGCCGGGTGGACGAGGCCCGCAGGCACACCGCGTCGGCGATCGAGGTGGGCGAACGCTGCCACTCCGAGCGCCTCATGGAGATGGCGATCGGCAACCTGGCCTTCCTCGAGCTGTCGCTCGGTGACCCCGCCGCCGCGCTCACGCTGCTCGACCCGCTGGTGGGCGGCGTCCTGTCCAGGCCCCGGTCAACCGAAATCCCCACGGGCGCATGCATCCCCGACGCCATCGAAGCGATGGTCGAGGTCGGCCGCGTCGACGACGCGCGGCGCCTCACCGACCTGTTGGAGGCCAACGGCCGCCGGCTCGACCGGCCGTGGATGCTCGCGCGCGGTGGGCGATGCCGGGCGCTGGTGCTGGCCGCGACCGGTGATCTCGCCGGCGCGGTCACCGCGGCGCAGCAGGCGCTGGCCGCCCACGATCGGCTGGCCATGCCCTTGGAGCTGGCCCGCACCCAGCTGGTCCTGGGCACGCTGCTACGCCGGCGGCGGCAACGCGAGGAGGCCGCGCGGGCGGTGGCCGCAGCGGTGGCCGGGTTCGAGCGGATCGGCGCCGGGCTGTGGGCGACGCGGGCGCGCGCCGAGCTGAACCGGCTCAGCGGCGGTCAGCCGTCGACCGAACTCACCGAATCCGAGCGTGGGATCGCGGAATTGGCCGGATCCGGGCTGACCAACCGGCAGATCGCCACACAGCTCTACGTCAGCGAGAAGACCGTCGAGGCCAACCTGTCCCGCGTGTACCGCAAGCTCGGGATCCGCTCGCGCGCCGAACTCGTGCGCGTCATGCGCCCCGCGCCGAGCTGAGCCTCACCCGCCGAGTTCGACCAGGACGGGCGCGTGGTCGCTGGCGCCCTTACCCTTCCGCTCCTCGCGGACGATCTCCCCGTGGGTGACCCGCGCCGCGAGAGCCGGTGAGCCCAGGATGAAATCGATCCGCATCCCGCGCCGCTTCTGGAACGCCAGCCGGGTGTAGTCCCAGTAGGTGTACACCCCGGGGCCCGGGGTGAACGGGCGCACCACGTCGGCGTATCCGGCGTCGACGATCGCGGCGAACGCATCGCGTTCGGGCGGCGTGACGTGGGTGCTGTCCTGGTAGGCCTCCACGCTCCACACGTCGTCGTCGGTGGGTGCGATGTTCCAGTCACCCACCATCGCGATCGGCTTCGCCGGATCGTCGGTCAGCCACTTCTGCGAGGTGTTGCGCAGTGCGGCAAGCCATTCCAGTTTGTAGTCGTAGTGCGCTGACCCGACGAACCGACCGTTGGGGATGTACAGGCTCCACACCCGCACCCCGTCACACGTGGCGCCCAGCGCCCGCGCCTCCGCCGCGGCCTCCAATTCCGGTTTGTCACTCCACGTGGGCTGCCCCTCGAACCCGACCTCGACGTCGTCGAGGCCCACCCGCGAGGCGATCGCCACCCCGTTCCACTGGTTGAACCCGCAGTGCGCCACCTCGTAGCCCAGCGCGGCGAACGGCATCGTCGGGAACTGCTCGGCGGAGCACTTGGTCTCCTGCATCGCCAGGACGTCGACGTCGGCGCGGGCCAGCCAGTCGGTGACCCGGTCGACCCGGGCCCGGATGGAGTTGACGTTCCACGTGGCCAGGCGCATGCGCTACAGCCTACGAGCGTCGATGTAGCGCTCCCGGTGCTGCGCGGTGAAGCCCATCGACTCGTACAGCGCGATCGCCGCGGTGTTGTCGACCGTCACCTGCAGATACGCCCGCGTCGCGCCCTGGTCCGCGCCCCACGCCAGCAGCGCGTCGCACAGGGTGCGGGCATGGCCGCGGCGCCGGTGCTCCTCGGCGACCCGCACCGCCGACAGGCCCACCCACCGGCTGCCGTCGTGCCCGGAGGTGACGGCGGCCCGGCCCACCGCGGCGTCGCCGAGCCGGCCGAAGGCCACCCGGCCGCCGACGACGGCGGCCAGGACGTCGGACGGGACGTCGCGCTGGTAGATCCGCCGCCACGCGTCGTCGGGTAGCTCGCCCAGGGTGAGGTTCCCGGCGCCGCCGCCGTGGACGTCGCGCACCATCACCACGCTCTCGATGTGGACGTCGGCGACCGTCAGGCGCACCAGCCGGTCCGGCACGGCCAGCCACGGCGTCAGCCCGCGCTCGGCGTACCAGTCCCGAATGCCGGGCAGCGCCGCCGCCGAGGCGTTGATGTCCAGCGGCACCGCGGAGTTGCCGCGGTGGGTGTGGCCGTCGGAGGCGCGCAGCAACCAGCCGTCCCGCCAAATGTGCTCTCGACCGGGCCAGGCCAGCGCGGCCGCGTGTTCGACGGCGCGGATCTGCGACGCCTTCACCGGGACGTCGGTCAGCACCCGCACGGTCACCACATCGGCCGGCGAGATCTCGACGGTCTCACCCTCTTTGGTCCGCACCCGCACCACCGGATCGCCGTCGACCACATGGCCCACCACGTCGTTGAGCGGCGGCACGGACCCGGCCGGCCGCCGGTAGCGCAGGCTCACCCGGGTGCCGGGCGTCGGCAGATCGGCCACTGCGGTCAGTGTCCGAACGGGTCGGGATCCTCGCCGGGCATCCAACTCAGGCCGGGCACGCCCCAGCCGTGGTGCTTGACCGCCCGCTTGGCGGCCCGGGCATGCCTGCCGACGAGGCGGTCGAGGTAGAGGAAGCCGTCGAGGTGGCCGGTCTCGTGCTGGAGCATCCGGGCGAACAACCCCGACCCCTCGAGTGTGATCGGGGTGCCGTCGGCGTCGAGTCCGGTGACGCGGGCCCATTCGGCGCGGCCGGTGGGGAACTGCTCGCCGGGCACCGACAGGCACCCTTCGTCGTCATCGTCGGGGTCGGGCATGGTCTCGGGGACCTCGGAGGTCTCCAGCACGGGGTTGACGATGACGCCGCGGCGCCGGCTGGTGCGGCCGCGTGAGTCGGGGCAGTCGAAGACGAACACCCGCTTGCCGATGCCGATCTGGTTGGCGGCCAGCCCGACACCGTTGGCCGCGTCCATCGTGTCGTACAGATCCTTGATCAGATCGGCGAGGTCGTCGGGCAGTGAGCCGTCCTCGCCGACGGGGATGGGGGTGGTCGCGGTGTGCAGGACGGGGTCTCCCACGATGCGGATCGGAACGACAGCCACGGTGAGCAGCTTAAGTGAGCCGACTCGCCCGCTTCGGTGACGCCTCATCTGTTCGGGCCGTGATTGAATGAGCGCCGAAACACATCGATGTCATTCACCACTGTCGGAGGGGTCCGAGAAGCGATATGGACGGCGCCATGGCGCGGACTGAGCAATCCGGCGACGACTCTGATCTTCCCGAAGGGCTGACCCGACGGGAATTCGACATCCTGGCGTTCGAGCGTCAGTGGTGGAAGTACGCGGGCAGCAAGGAAGACGCGATCAAGGAGCTCTTCTCGATGTCGGCGACCCGCTACTACCAGGTGCTCAACGCGCTGGTCGACCGCCCTGAAGCACTCGCGGCAGATCCCATGCTGGTCAAGCGGTTGCGCCGGTTGCGGGCCAGCAGGCAGAAGGCGCGTGCGGCGCGCCGGCTCGGCTTCGAGGTCACCTGAGACTGCGTGTCGTGCCGGGCCGGGCGGCCCGCTCGATACAGTGTGCGTGATGAACCAGCGAGAATCCTCCGGTCTGCCCCTGCGCGCCATCGTGATGGTGCTGTTGTTTCTCGGGGTGGTCTTCCTGTTGGTGGGGTTCCAGGCGCTGGGTTCGGGTGGCGACGGGGACTCCGACGAGTCGTCGGTCGCCACCTCGATGTCGAGCACGGCCGCGCCCGAACCGTCGCCGGCGGCCGAACCGGCCCGGCCGGAGGTGCGGGTGTTCAACATCTCGTCGGTCGAGGGCGCCGCGGAGGGCGTCGCGACGCGGTTGCGCGACGACGGCTGGAACGTCGCCGAGACCGGCAACCTCACGCTGGAGGACGTTCCCGCCACCACGGTGTACTTCACCGACGCGCCGGGTGAGCGGGAGGCCGCCGACGAGGTGGGCCGGTTGCTCGAGGCGCCGGTGGAACCGCGCACGCCGCCGCTGGCCGAGCAGCCACCAGGCATCATCGTGGTGGTCACCGGTTAGGCTTCAGGGCATGCTCAAGCCTGCCGCTGTTGCCGCCCTGTTCGCCGTTCCCGCGCTTGCGATGACTGCCTGCACCCCCAACGAGCCGGTGTCGAGCGAGCCGGGCACCACGCCCCCGGTCTGGACCGGATCGCCGTCCCCGTCGGCCGCGCCCGGCGAAGGTGAAGGCGGCTCCGGCGGTCAGGCCCAGGGCGGCGAGGGCGAGATGCTCACCGCGGAACTGCAGAGCCCCGACGGCACCACGGTGGCCACGGCGGAGTTCGACTTCAGCGGCGACTACGCGACCATCACGGTGCAGACCGTGGCCTCCGGCCAGCTGGAGCCCGGCTTCCACGGCATGCACGTCCACCAGGTGGGCAAGTGTGAGGCCAACTCCACGCCCCCGACCGGCGGTGCGCCCGGCAACTTCAACTCGGCCGGCGGGCACCTGCAGGTGGACGGCAACACCGGCCACCCCGCCAGCGGCGACCTGACCTCGCTGCAGGTGCGCGAGGACGGTTCGGCGATGCTGGTCACCACCACGGATGCGTTCACCGCCGAGCAGCTGACGTCGGGTCAGGGCACCGCAATCATCATCCACGAGAAGGCCGACAACTTCGCCAACATCCCGCCGGAGCGCTACAACCAGGTCAACGGCACGCCGGGGCCCGACCAGACGACCATGTCCACCGGTGACGCCGGGGGCCGGGTGGCGTGCGGTGTTATCCGTCCCGCCGAGTAGTCGGATCGATTTCGCCGGGTCACCCCGGCCCACCGTCGGCGTCGAGTGGGAATTCGCCCTCGTCGACGCCGACACCCGCGACCTGAGCAACGAGGCCGCGACGGTCATCGCCGAGATCGGCGAGAACCCGCGCGTGCACAAGGAGTTGCTGCGCAACACCGTCGAGGTCGTCACCGGCGTGTGCGACAACGCCGGCGAGGCGATGGCGGACCTGCGCACGACCCTGCAGACCGCACGCCGCATCGTGCGGGACCGCGGAATGGAACTGTTCTGCGCAGGCACGCATCCCTTCGCCAAATGGTCGGCGGCGGAACTGACCGATGCGCCGCGGTACGCCGAGCTGATCAAGCGCACGCAGTGGTGGGGTCGGCAGATGCTGATCTGGGGCGTGCACGTGCACGTGGGGGTGTCTTCGGCGCACAAGGTGATGCCGATCATCTCGTCGCTGCTCAACCAGTACCCCCACCTGCTGGCGCTGTCGGCGTCGTCGCCGTTCTGGGACGGTGAGGACACCGGGTACGCGAGCAACCGGGCGATGATGTTCCAGCAGCTCCCGACCGCCGGGCTGCCGTTCCAGTTCCAGTCGTGGCCGGAGTTCGAGCGCTTCGTCCACGATCAGAAGAAGACCGGGATCATCGATCACATGAACGAGATCCGTTGGGACATCCGGCCGTCGCCGCATCTGGGCACCGTGGAGGTCCGGATCTTCGACGGGGTCTCGAACCTGGCCGAGCTCGGGTCGCTGGTGGCGCTGACGCACTGCCTGATCGTGGATCTCGACCGCCGGCTCGATGCCGGTGAGCAGCTGCCGGTGATGCCGCCGTGGCATGTTCAGGAGAACAAGTGGCGCGCCGCCCGCTACGGGCTCGACGCCGAGATCATCCTCGACGCGGACAGCAACGAACGCCTGGTCACCGAGGACCTCGACGACATCCTGACGCGGCTGCAGCCGGTAGCCGCGTCGCTGGGATGCGCCGACGAGTTGGCCGGTGTCGCCGGGATCGCGCGGGCCGGGGCGAGCTATCAGCGCCAGCGGCGCGTCGCCGAGGAGAACGACGGGGATCTACGGGAAGTCGTTGACGCCCTCGTCGGGGAGCTGGAGCTATAGGCTGGTCTGATGGCGGTGCGGCGGTGGGTGCTGACGGGGTGCGCGGTGGCGGCGCTGGCCGTGGCCGGGTGCACGAACCTCACCACCGGCACGCCGATGGCCGACCCGGACCAGACCGGACTGGCCACCACGACGACCACCACACCCTCGACCACCACACGGGCCCGGGTGCCCGATCCGACGCTGCCGCCGGCACCGGGCGCTCCCGGGGCGCCGGGTGCGCCGGGTGCGCCGCCGACCGGGTTGGCGGCCACGACGTGTGGGCAGTACGTCGACATGGACGAGGCCACGCAGCGGCAGGTGATCGACGCGATCGGCCGGCAGAACGAACTCGTCGGGCTCAACCCGGAACTGTGGATCACGCTGGCCAGTGCGATGTGTACGTTCGCCGACCCGGCGACGCTGGTCGAGGACGCCGTCGTGGGCGGCGGGTTCAACTGACCCATGCCGGTCACGCCGATGTTCCCGCTCGAGGTGGCGATGCTGCCCGGACAGGAGCTGCCGCTGCGGATCTTCGAACCCCGCTACGTCGCACTGGTGCAGGATTGCATGGCGGCCCAGGAGCCGGCGTTCGGGGTGGTGCTGATCGAAGCGGGCCGCGAGGTCGGCGGCGGTGACCGGCGCAGCGACGTGGGGGCGCTGGCCCGCATCGTCGAGCACGCGGACCTCGGCATCGACCGCTATCGCCTGAGATGTGTGATGGGCGAACGCATCCGGGTGAGGCAATGGCTTGACGACGCGCCGTACCCGCAGGCCGACATCGAGGTGTGGGACGACGAGCCCGGCGATCCGGTCGACGCGGCGGCGGTCGGCGACGTGGAGGACCGGATCTTCGCGCTGTACGAGCGGATCGCCGTGGCGCGGGGTGCGCAGCCGCTGGACCGTTCGACCGTGCTGGGGCCCGCCGAGCCCGACCTGGCCAAGCGCCTCTACCGACTGGCCGCGCGCATCCCGATGGGACAGGCCGACAAGTATTCGGTGCTGGCGGCACCGTCCGCCTCGGCGCGGCTGGCGGCGCTGAGCGAAGCCGTCGAGTCGGTCACCGCGATGGTGGAGTTCCAGCTCTCGGAGTGACGCCGCGAAGATTGCGCTGAGGGTCGTTCAAACCCCCTGTGGCACAACCCTGGACGCAATCTTCGGGCGGTTGGGGGTCGCCTGTCAGCCGGTGCGTTTGGCGTCCACGAACACCGTGTCGGGCACGACGTCCACGTCGTCGTGCGCGCCGCAGCGGCCGTATCGCGTCATCAACTCCTGCGCCGAGAGCGTGGTGACCTGCCAGCCGTTCGCCGAGAGCCACTCCGCCACGGCGTGCCCCACCGTTTCGACCGCCACGCGGCTGAACGGGGCGCTGAGGTCGTGAATGCGCTCGAACAGTCTGTTCGGGCCCTCCGGCACATACGGCAGCAGCCCTTCGACCGCCCATGCCGTCGGCTCGGCCGGGTCGTACCCGGCGTCGCACAACGCATCCGGCCAACCGTCGAACAGGTCGGCCGGCACCGGCACGTAGCGGTCCACCGCCGGGGTGTCGCCGTGTTCGCGCAACGCGTCCGTCTTGAAGTCGAGCACCGCGGGTTGGTCGATCTCGAACAGCGCTGTCCCGCCCACCCACGGCAACCGCCACGCCCGGGCATCGAGTCCGGCCGCCAGGATCACCGCCTGTTCGAGACCGTGCCCGCCGGCCGCCAGGAAGAAGTCGTCGAACCACTTGGTGCGCGAGGACGTGTAGTTGGCGATGCCGTCGATGGCTTGCGCCTGATCGCCCGTGGGCAGCCGGCAGCCCCGCCGCTGCGCGGCGTCGATGAACACCTCGGCGTACGGATCGTTGAACAACGGGCAGTCGGCGTGCGCCTCACCCCGCCGGGCCATCGCGAGGGCCAGTGCGCTCGCGATGTGGTCAGGGCTTCTCATTGCCGGAGGATTCCCGCTCCGGCTCGAACTCAAGCATTTCGTCCCTGGTCAACAGGTCGTCGCGGATGTTCTGCTCACGGTAGGCGAGCTGGCCGACCCGGTTGGCGACCACCGGCGCGGTGATGAGCGTGAACAGTCCGGTGAGGATCACCATGCCCACATCGACGTTGCCGCGCAACCGGATTGCCGCGCCGGTCAGCACCAGCAGCAGTCCGAAGACCTGAGGTTTGGTGGCGGCGTGCATCCGCGACAAGGTGTCGGGGAACCGGACCACGCCGATCGCGGCGGTCAGCGCCAGCGTCGACCCGCCGAGGATCAGCACACTGACGACGACATCGAGAACCGTCATGGTGCCTCCCCCCGTCCGCGCGGTCGTTCGACGTCCGGCACGCGGAACCGCGCCACGCTCACCGAACCGACGAAAGAGATCAGCGCCAGCGCCGTCAGGCTGTACGTGACGGTGGTGTCGCGGCTGAACGCGGCCCACGTCCCGATCGCGCACATGGTCACCGCGACCAGGGTGTCCAGCGCGACGATCCGATCCAGCGTGCTCGGCCCCGACAGCAACCGGAACATCGTGGCTGCCGCGGCGCCGCTCAGCATCAGCCCGGCCGTGATCCAGACCCAGGTCATGCGCGATCCGCCTTCGCTCCTCGCTTGGCCGTCATGCGGGCTCTGCCTTCGCTCCTCGCTTGGCCGTCATGCGCGATCCGCCTTCGCTCCTCGCTTGGCCGTCATGCGGGCTCCGCCTCCTTATCAGCCGACGGCTGCCAGTCCTTGTCCCGCTCGAAGGCAGCCACCAGCAGACGTTCGAACTGCCCGACCTGCCGGTAGAACCGGTTGAGTGCGCGGTCGCTGCCGACGTCGATGACGTGGACGTACACCATCCGCCGGTTCTGGTCGATCTCGAGGACGATCGTGCCCGGCGTCAGATTCATGATGTTCACCGCGAGCGCCAGCACCAGGTCCGACTTGACGTGGAAGTGCGCGCGCAGCACCGCGGTCAGCGGCGGCGGGCCCGGCCGGATGGCCAGCCACGCCACCTGCACCGACGACACCACCAGGTAGTACGCGACGGTGGCGATCAGCCGGAGCAGCGACAGCAGGTGCAGCCGCCCCTCCACCGGTACCGGAGGCAGCGGCAGCAGCACCGTGATGATCAGCGCCACCGCCAGCCCGCTGAGGACATTGGCCGCGGACAGCGTGCCCCACAACAAAATCCACACCAGCATCAGCCAGCACAGCACCCACCCGCGCAGCGCGAGGCGGCGCGGATGCCAGCGCGTGGACGCGACGGACCTCATGGCCGCTCACCCACCACCGCGGTGATGTACTGGCCGCGGTCGATCACCTCTTCGGCGGCGCGGCCGCTGTAGGCGAAGATCGGTCCGGCCGCGACCGTCAGCGCCAGGCCGACCGCGATCAGCGCCCCGGTCGGCACGAGCATCCCGACCGGCATCCGCCCGACGTTGTCGCGGTCCTCGAACTGGACGTCGGCCGAATCCCTGGCGTCGTCGAGCAGTGCGGCGGGTGCGGCGGCGGCCAGGTGCCCCTCCGGCGCATCCGCCCGGGACCGCCAGAACGCCTTCGTCCAGACCCGCACCACCACGTAGAGCGTCAGCAGGCTGGTCACCACCCCGCCGGCCACCAGCGCCCAGGCCAGCACCGAACCGTCCGCGGCGCCGGCCTCGAGCAGGGCCACCTTGCCGATGAACCCCGAGAACGGCGGGATACCACCCAGATTGAGTGCCGGGATGACGAAGACGAAGGCGAGCAGCGGGCTCACCGCGGCCAACCCACCCAGCCGTTCCATCGTCGACGCCCCGGCCTGCCGCTCGATCAGGCCGACCACGAGGAAAAGCGTCGTCTGCACCAGGATGTGGTGGGCGACGTAGTAGATCGCGCCCGCCATGCCCAGCTCGCTGGACAGCGCGATGCCGAACACCATGTACCCGATGTGGCTGACAAGGGTGAACGACAGCAACCGTTTGATGTCGCTCTGGGCGATCGCGCCGAGGATGCCGACGATCATGGTGAGCAGCGCCGCCGCCAGCAGCATCCGGTCCAGTCCGCCGCCGGGGAACAGCAGTGAGTGCGCGCGGATGATCGCGTACACACCGACTTTGGTGAGCAGCCCGGCGAACACCGCGGTGACCGGGGCCGGTGCGGTGGGGTAGGAGTCGGGCAACCACGCCGACAGCGGGAACACCGCGGCCTTGATGCCGAACGCCACCATCAGCACCGCGAACAATGCGCTGCGCGTGCCCGCGGACACGTCGTCGAGCCGGACCGCGAGCTCGGCGAGATTGAGCGTGCCGGTGGTCGCGTACACCAGGCCGATGCCGAGCAGGAAGATCATCGACGACACCATCGACACCATCACGTAGGCGATGCCGGCGCGGACCCGTTCGCCGCTGGCGCCGATGGTGAGCAGCACGAAGCTCGCCGCCAGGAGCACCTCGAACCCGACGAACAGGTTGAACAGGTCGCCGGCCAGGAACGCGGTGCACACGCCGGCCGAGAGGATCAGGTAGGTCGGGAGGAAGATCGACACCGGCTGGCGTTCGTCGCCGTCGCGGATGCCCTGACCGATCGCGTAGACCACGACGGCGAGCAGCACGATCGACGACACCACCAGCATCAGCGCGGACAGGCGGTCGACCACCAGCGTGATGCCCAGTGGTCCCATCCCGGGCACCGACTGGTCCCATCCGCCGACGTGTAGCGCCAGCGTTCCGTCCCGGTCGGTCAGGTACAGCAGCACCGCGCACACGGCGACGACGGCGACCAACGCGACCTGAGCGATCACGCGCTGCACCACCGGCTGCCGGCCCACGAACAGTGTGAGCGCCGCCGCGATCGTCGGGATCAGCACCGGAAGCGGAGTGAGGACGGCCGAGAGCGTCATCCGCGCACCGCCCTCATCGGGACCCCTCGTAACCCGGCAGGGCATCGAGTTCGTCGGGCAGGTCGGTGTCGATGGACAGATCCGGTTCCGGCGGCCGGTCGTCGGCGATGGGCGCGGCGTCCTTCCCGGCCAGCTCCGAGACGCGGGTGTCCTCGGGGTCGTTGGCGACGTCCTCGGCGGTGGTCAGCCGGTAGGACCGGTAGGTCAGGGCGAGCACGAACGCGGCGATCCCCATGCTGATGACGATCGCGGTGAGGATCATGCCCTGGGCCAGCGGATCGGCGTCGTTGGTCTCGCCGTTGCTGGTGCGGCCCCGGATCGGGGGGTTGCCCGACGGGCCCGCGACGGTGAGGATCAGCAGGTTGATCGCATTGCCGATCAGCAACAGCCCCAACAGCATCCGGGTCAGATTGCGCTCCAGCAGCAGGTACACACCGATGCTGGTGAGGATTCCGATCAGGACGAGGGGAACGACGAACGTGGTCATCGGCTGCCCACCCCCGACGTGCTGACAGACGGTTCGGTGGCCGGCGATTCGGCGATCTCCGTGTCCACCCGTGCGCCGAGACTCCGCAGCACGTCCAGCACCAGCCCGACGACGATGAGATACACCCCCAGATCGAAGATGAGTGCGGTGACGAATTTGACGGTGCCCAGGACCGGCACCTCGAACTCGATCACCGCGGAGGACAGCGCGGGTGCGCCGAGGAACAGCGAGGCCACCGCGGTGCCGGCCGACAGCGCCAGCCCGGTGCCCAGCACCTTGCCGGCGTCCAGCGGCAGCGTCTCACCCAGCTCGTAGCGGCCGCCGGCCAGATAGCGCAGCACCAGCGCGAGCCCGGCGGTCAACCCTCCGGCGAAGCCGCCGCCGGGGGTGTTGTGGCCGGCGAAGAAGAAGTACAGCGACAGCACCATGATGAGCGGGAAGATCACCCGGGTCGCGACCTCGAGGACCAGGGACCGGTGCCGCGGATCGCGCAGTTCACTGCCGCGCAGCCAGGTGATGTCGCCGGCGGCCGGGCTGTTCGGGTACGCCGAAACCCGGCCGATGTCGGGCTGACCCGCGTCGGCGACCCGCGGCGCGGCGCCGAACCGCCGGTTGCGGAACACCAGCGACGCCACCCCGGTCGCCGCCACCAGCAGTACCGAGATCTCACCCATCGTGTCCCACGCGCGGATGTCGACGAGCAGCACGTTCACCGTGTTCATGCCGTAGCCGCGGTAGTAGGCGGCATCGGGCAGCAGGTCGGCGATGCCGGCGCCGCTGCGGGCGGCCATCGCGTACACCGCGAGCGTGGTGACCGTCGCACCGACCGCCACCGACAGGATGGCGCGGGGCAACCGCTTGTGTTCGATGCCGGCGCGGTCGGCCTCGGCGGGCAGGGTACGCAGCACGAGCACGAAGATCACCAGCACCAGCGTTTCGACCAGGAACTGGGTCAACGCGAGATCCGGTGCGCCGTGCAGGACGAAGATGGCGCCGCAGCCGTAGCCGGTCACGCCGATCAGCAGCACCGACGCCAGCCGGTTGCGCATGACGGTCGCGCCGAGGGCGGCCGCGACCATCAGCAACCCGACGACGACCACCCACGGTGATTCCCACAGCGCGAACTGCGGGCGGTCGCGTGCCCCGAGTGCGAGCGCCACGCTGGGCACCACCACCAGCGTGGTGAGGATGACCGACTGCGTGGCCGGGATCGAACCGCGCTGCGTGGATCCGGTCAGCCGGACGGCCAGCACGTCGAGTGCGCGGATCATGCCGTCGTAGATGCGGTCGGCGTTGCCCAGCGACACGTGCGGCAGCCGGGCGCTCCGCAACCGCGAGCGTTCGAAGAACGCGACCACACCGACGGTCAGCACCAGCACCGACAGCAGCAGCGGCAGGTTGAACCCGTGCCACAGCGCGAGGTAGTACTCCTCACCGCCGGGCACGGTGGCGGCGTACTCGTCGAGCACGGTGTCCAGCGGCGCCGGCCACAGACCCGACACCAGACCGGCTGCGGCCAGTACGGCGGGCGCGAACAGGAAGCTCACCGGCGGTGTGTGCATCTCGGCGACGCGCACGCTGGGCTCACGTAAGCCTTTGCGGGCGAAGGCGCCCCACAGGAACCGCACGCTGTACATGGTGGTGAACACCGACCCGGTGACGATGCCGGCGAGCACGTACGGGGCATAGTCGCCGAGCGCCGCGCTGTGCAGCACGGTCTCGAAATCGGCCTCCTTGGCGATGAACCCGAGGAACGGCGGCAGCGCGGCCATGCTGGCGGTCGCGCCGACCGCGATCACCAGCAGCGGCTTGCTGCGTACCCCGAGCCACGCCAGCCTGCGGATGTCGCGGGTGCCGGTCGCGTGGTCGATGACGCCGACCACCATGAACAGCGAGGCCTTGAACAGCGCGTGCGCGACGAGCATCGCCAGCCCGGCGAGCATCATGTCGCGACCGCCGGTGCCCACCATCAGCGTGATCAGGCCCAGCTGGCTGACGGTGCCGAACGCCAGGATCAGCTTGAGGTCGTACTCGCGGACCGCGCGCCAGCCGGCGAGCAGCATCGTGCCCACGCCCAACGTCACGATCATCGGCCGCCACACCGGCGAGTCGGCGAAGCCCGGCGTCATCCTGGCCACCAGGAACACCCCGGCCTTCACCATCGCCGCGGCGTGCAGGTACGCGCTCACCGGGGTCGGCGCGGCCATCGCACCCGGCAGCCAGAAGTGCAGCGGCACGATCGCCGATTTGGACAGCGCGCCGACGAGGATCAGCGCCACGCCGACGGCCGCGGCCGTCCCGGTGGGCGGCGCGGCGATCAGCTCGGACAGCAGGTAGGTGCCGGCCAGGTTGCCGAGGATGACGATGCCGACCAGCATCGCCAGCCCGCCGAACGTGGTCACCAGCAGGGCCTGCGTGGCGGCGCGGCGGCTGGTGGCACGTTCGGCGTAGTGCCCGACCAGCAGGAATGACAGGACGGTCGTGGTCTCCCAGAACACGTAGAGCAGCAGCATGTTGTCGCTGGTGACCAGACCGAACATCGCGCCGGAGAACGCGACGAGTTCGGCGGCGAAGCTGGGCAGCCGCTTCTCGGGGCGTCCGTCGTGGTGGTGGAAATAGGCCGCGCAGTAGAACAGGACCAGTGCGCCGATGCCGAGCACCAGCACGCTCATGATGGCCGCGAGCGTGTCGAACCGCAGCGTGATGTCCATCGACAGCTCGGGCACCCAGGTGATGTCGACGGTGCGCGCGTCGCCGGGCGCCGGCCAGTTGAGGCCCACCCAGATCAGCGAGCACAGCGGCACCAGCGCCAGCGGGTAGAACGCCAGCCGTCCCCATTTGGCCACCAGAAGGGGCGCCAGCGCGGTGGCGACCGCGTGGGCGCAGAGGATGGCCAGCATGGCACTCCGATCTGACTGGCCGTCCTCGCGAAAAGAACGGGTGTCGGGGTGTCAGCCTCAGCTGAAGGGATTGACCCCAGTCTACGTGGACCGCCTTCCGGACTTGACCGCCCGCGGAAGCCGCGGGACTCAGAAGTACCGCAGCCAGACGTACACCCAGGCCAGCGCCGTGCTGAGCAGCGTCACGACAATGCCGTACCGCGTGAAGCGCCAGAAGCTGATGGCGTGGCCGGCCCGTGCGGCGATGCCGAGAGCGACGACGTTGGCACTGGCGGCGATCGCGGTGCCGTTCCCGCTGAAGCAGGCGCCGAACGCGAACGCCCACCACAGCGCGCGGCCGGTGTCCTCGTCCGGGACGTCGGCCACCAGCCCTTCCACCACCGGTGTCATCGTCGCGGTGTAGGGGATGTTGTCGACGAAGGCGCCCACGACCGACGAACCGAACAGCAGTGCGGTGGCGGTCAGGAAATGGTGGTCGCCGAACGCCGTGTCCGCCACCGAGCCCAGGGCGCCGATGACCCCGGTGTGCACCAGGCCGGCCACCATCGCGAACAGGCCCATGAAGAAGACCAGCGTCGACCATTCGACCTCCGGCAGGATCTCGGCGACGTCGACGTCAGTGACCATCACCATGAGGCCGGCGCCGACCAGCGCGACGACCGACGGTGCGACGTGCAGCACCGAGTGCAGCGCGAACCCGGTGACCACCAGCGCGAGTACGGCCAACGCACGGGACAGCAACCGGGTGTCCTTGATCGCGCGGCGTTCCTGCAGCGCCATCACGTCGTCGATGTGCAGTCCCCCGCCGCGCAGATCGCGGCGGAACAGCACGCGGGTGAAGACGACGAACAGCACGAAGATCACGACGACGGCCGGCGCCATGTGGACGAGGAAGTCGTTGAAGCTCAGTCCGGCCCGGCTGCCGATGATGATGTTGGGCGGATCGCCGATGAGCGTGGCGGCGCCACCGATGTTGGATGCCAGTACCTCGGCGATGAGGTAGGGCTGCGGCGCAATTCGAAGCCGGTCGCAGATGACCAGGGTGACCGGGGCGACGAGCAGGATGATCGTGACGTTGTCCAGCACGGGCGAGGCGACGGCGGTGATCACCATCAGCATGACCATCAGCCGGAACGGCCTGCCCCGGGAGCGTTTGGCCGCCCAGATGGCCAGGAAGTCGAACAGCCCGGTCTGCTTGATGACGCCGACGATGATCATCATGCCCAGCAGCAGGAAGATGACGTTCCAGTCGATGCCCTCGTGTTCCGAGTAGAAGATCCGCTCGCCGGGGATCAGTCCGAGCACCGCCATCAGCCCGGCCGCGATCAGCACGGTCTTGACCTTGTTGGCCCGTTCGGTGGCGATGAACCAGAATGCGACGACGAAGATGGTCAGGGCGAGGACCGGAGCCAGCGAGGCGTACACCGTCGAACTCCCGGCCGACACGGGCTCGCCGTGGCGGGGTCAGTCGCCCGGCCCCGCCACCGCCAGGCTGGTCAACAACCGCTCCAACGTGACCGCACCGGTGAGTCGTCCGCGGCTGTCTACGATCGCGATCAGCGGGCTGCGCTTGGTCGCCATCACGGTGGCGACCTCGAGCAGTGTGGCGTCGGGCGATACGGTGGCCGGCTTCGCGACGGGTGTCGGCAGGCAGTCACCGACGGTCAGCTTGCCCGGGCCGTGCCAGAACAGGTCGGCGTGGATCTCGTCGACCGTCCGGACCAGTGCCGGGTCGTCCCGGTACGTCTCCGGGATGGTCAGGCGCAGGACCTGGGTGCCGGGCAGTACGGCGATCGGGTGGTCGGCGTCGTCGACCACCACCAGGCCGGGCAGCCGGTTGACGACCATGAGCTGAACTGCCTTGGAGACCGGGTCGTCGACCCGGACCGTCGGCGGCGAGACCGCGATCTCGTGTGCTTGCATGGCGACTTCGTTCCATCGGGTGGCTGCCGTTACCGTCATCGTCCTCGTTCTCCGATCAA
Organism: Mycobacterium sp. PS03-16; assembly: GCF_004570325.1. Lineage (GTDB taxonomy): Bacteria > Actinomycetota > Actinomycetes > Mycobacteriales > Mycobacteriaceae > Mycobacterium. The sequence goes on from NZ_SPQO01000008.1 coordinate 157,282, forward strand.
TGCGTCGACCCGTTGTTCCAATGCCGCGACGCGGTCGGTGATCGGCCGGCTGTGCAGGATGTCGGCCAGCTGGTCGGCCTCGTCGGGTGCCAGCCCGACCGCCCGGGTGGGTTGGTCGCTGTCGCCGTCGTACTCGAACAGCTGCCGGTGTCCGTCGGGGCGCACCAGCACGCACAGCCTGTCCCCGGCCCGGGTGACGAGGTGGTGGATCACTCCGCTGCCCGGCGCCGTCGTCCGATTCACTCGCATCGCGCTCCTCTGGGGCGGGTGATTGGAAGTGTCGGCGGTGATCGGACCCATCGCCATCCGGCCTGACACCCATTCGGGATGGGCAATGACCTGTATGGACAACGCCGGCGCGGAAGGATCACGCTGGTGGGTATGAATCGGGCGCGCACGCCCGCGGCCGCGTTGTTCCGCCGGGTCTTCGTGATCAACGGGTCGATCTTCACGCTCGGCACGTTGATCCTGGCGTTGTCCCCGGCCACGGTGTCGGCCCGCATCAAGCTGACCGAGATCCCGGTCCTGGTGGTCGGCCTCGCGGTCATCCTCACCGCGAACGCGCTGCTGCTGCGGTCCAGCCTGGCACCGCTGGACCGGCTCGCCGCGTCCATGCGCCGGGTCGATCCGCCCCGCCGCAGCGATCGGGTGGATGACCGGGGCAGTGGGGATCTGCACCATCTGATCGAGTCGTTCAACACGATGCTCGATCGACTGGAGACCGAGCGGACCACCGCGAGCGCCTCGGCGCTGGCCGCCCAGGAGAACGAACGCCAACGAATCGCGCGGGAACTGCACGACGAGATCGGTCAGACGCTGACGGTCGCGCTGCTCACGCTCAAGCGTGCGGTGGACCGCGCTCCGGCCGAGATCCGGGGTGACCTCGAAGACACCCAGGAAACGGTGCGCGCCAGCCTCGACGAGGTGCGCGGCATCGCCCGGCGGCTGCGGCCCGACGCGCTCGAGGACCTCGGCCTGCAGAGCGCGCTCAACGCGCTGTGCAACGAATTCGCCCAGGCGACGGGGCTGCCGGTGGTCAAGCACATCGGGATGCCGTCGGGTCGGCTCGCGCCGGACGTCGAACTGGTCTGCTACCGGATCGCCCAGGAATCGCTGACCAACGTCGCCCGCCACGCCGGTGCCCGCAAGGTCTGGATGGATCTGCACCTCACCGACACTGCGCTGACGCTGCGCATCGCCGACGACGGAAGGGGCGGGGTGGGTGCGGGGAGGGCGAGGGAAGGCGCGGGCATCGGAGGTATGCGCGAGCGGGCGCTTCTCGTCGACGCGGCGCTGACCATCGGCTCGCCGCCGGGCGGGGGCACCGAGGTCCAATTGACCATCCCGCTGCGGGGAGCGCAGTGATCATGCCCACCGAGGCGGCGCGCATCCTGCTCGCCGATGATCACGCGCTGGTTCGCAGCGGGTTGCGGATGATCCTGGACGCCGAACCCGATCTGCAGGTGGTCGCCGAGGCCGCCGACGGGCACGAGGCGTTGACGGCGCTCGCGACCACCCCCACCGACCTGGCAATCCTCGATATCGCCATGCCGCGGATGACCGGGCTGCAGGCCGCCCGCGAGATCAGCCGGTCACATCCGCACGTGCGCATCCTGATCCTGTCGATGCACGACAACGAGCAGTACTTCTTCGAGGCGCTCAAGGCGGGCGCGTCCGGATACGTGCTGAAGTCGGTGGCCGACCGCGATCTGCTGGCCGCGTGCCGGGCCACCCTGCGCGGGGAGCCGTTCCTCTACGCCGGGGCGGTGACCGCGCTGATCCGCGACTACCTGCACCGGGCCCGCAGCGGGGACGACCTGCCCGACACGATCCTCACGCCGCGCGAGGAGGAGGTGCTCAAACTCGTCGCCGAGGGTTACTCGACCCGGGAGATCGCCGCCACACTCACCATCAGCGCGAAGACGGTCGACCGGCACCGCGCCAACATCCTCGCGAAACTCGGTCTGCGCGACCGCCTCGCGCTGACCCGGTACGCGATCAGGGCCGGATTGATCGAACCGTGACCGAGCAGGGCGAGAACATCCGGTAGCGCATCGGCAGCGCGTGACCGAGCAGTCCGATGCCGGCGCCGAGGATCGGCCAGATCGGCCAGAAGTACCAGGCGCCCGCGGTCAGTCCGACGGCCAGCCACACGGTCAGCACGATCACGACCATGCTGAGGTAGCCGGCGAGGTGCCACTGCACGCTGCGCCGGGCGGCGCGCTGCCGGGCGGCCCGCCGCCGCGGATCCTTGCGGCGCAGTTCGGCGGCGGGCAGGTCCGCGGTGAGCGCGCGCAGGTCGGCCGAGGTCTGGGCGGCGTACGCGGATTGCAGCCGCGAGTCGTACTCGGACAGCTCCAGATAACCCTGGCTCAGGGCGAGTCCGAGCATGGTGGCGGTGCGCTGCCGATCGTCGTCGCCGATGCGCACTGTGGTGTCGACTGGCGTGAGCGGGCTGGACATGGTGCCTCCCGAATGCGATCTAGACGGTGACAAGTTCGACTGCACCCAGGGTGGCACCTCAACTTGGCACTGTCAAGATTTCGGCGGCGACGGCTCAGCGTCCGGCGGCGAACGCGCGCAGCGCCTCCACCTGCCCGGGGTCCAGCGAAGGCCGGACCGTGCGCCGGGCGGCATCGACGTCGGCGGCCGTGACGTCCGCGGCGTCGATGGACCGGCGCATCGCGGTCATCGCCGATTCGCGCAGCAGCGCCACGCAGTCCGCGGCGCTGTACCCGTCGAGGTCCGTGGCGATCGCGTCGAGGTCGACATCGGCCGCCAGCGGTATCGCTTTGCCCGCGGTGCGCAGGATCTCCCGGCGCGCCTCGGCATCGGGCGGTTCGACGAACACCAGCCGCTCCAGCCGGCCCGGCCGCAGCAGCGCCGGGTCGATCAGATCCGGCCGGTTGGTGGCGCCGAGCACGACGACGTCGCGCATCGGTTCGATGCCGTCGAGTTCGGTCAGCAGCGACGCCACCACGCGGTCGGTCACCCCGGAGTCGAAGCTCTGGCCGCGTCGCGGCGCCAGCGCGTCGATCTCGTCGAGGAACACCAGCGACGGCGCCGAATCGCGAGCACGGCGGAACAGTTCGCGCACCGCCTTCTCCGAGGCGCCGACCCACTTGTCCATCAACTCGGCGCCCTTGACCGCGTGCACCGACAGCCGGCCCGAACTGGCCAGCGCGCGCACCACGAACGTCTTCCCGCAGCCGGGCGGCCCGAAGAGCAGCACACCCCGCGGCGGCTCGATCCCGAGCCGCTCGAAGGTGTCGGGATGCTGCAGCGGCCACAGCACCGCCTCGGTGAGCGCCTGTTTCGTCTCCACCATGTCGCCGACGTCGTCGAGCGTGACCGACCCGACCGAGACCTCCTCTGTGGCCGACCGCGACAGCGGCCGGATCACGGTGAGCGCACCGGTCAGGTCCGCCTGGGTCAGCACCGGCGGGGCACCGTCGGCACTGGCGCGTGCGGCCGCCCGCAGCGCCGCCTCCCGGATCAGCGCGCACAGGTCGGCGACCACGAAACCGGGTGTCCGCCCACCGATCTCGTCGAGCTGCAGATCCTCGGCGGGGACGTCGCGCAGCAGCACCTCGAGCAGCTGTTTGCGGGTGGCGGCGTCGGGCAGGGTCAGACCGAGTTCGCGGTCGCACAGGTCCGGCGCCCGCAGCCGGGCGTCGAGGTTGTCGGGCATCGCCGACGTGGCGATGAACGCGACGCCGGGCGTCGCCACCGCCGTGCGCAGTTCCGTGAGGATCAGCGTGCCGACCGGTTCGGGTGTCGCGGGCAGCAGCGCGTCGACGTCGGTGATCAGCAGGACCCCGCCGCCGTCGCGGACCGTGGCCACCGCCGCCGACACGCTCTTGAGCCGGTGCTCCGGGTGCAGGGCGCCCACCTCGGGACCGTCGAGTTCGACGACCCGCCGCTGCGCACACACCACCCGCACCAGCGTCGCCTTGCCCACCCCGGCCGGACCGGACACCAGCACCCCGAGATGCGGAGTGGCGCCCAGGGTTTCGAGCAGTCCCGGCTCGTCGAGCGACAGCTTGAGCCATTCGGTCAGGCGCGCGGCCTGGGTGTGGCTGCCCTTGAGGTCGTCGTAGGTCACCGAGGGTTTCTCGGTCGACGGGGTGGTGACGGTGGCCTGGCCGACCGGCTCACCGGACGGCAGTGCGACCGCATCGGCCGGCGCGGCGCTGAGCGCGTCACCCCAGGTGACCGACGAATTCGGCTGCACGCTCACCGGGCCGGCGGGATCGACCCCGGTCACCGTCAGCAGTTCGGAGGTCCAGGTGATCCCCACCGACGAGGCGAGCGCGGTGGTCGCCGCCGACGTGGACGTGCCCGGGCCGAGATCGCGGGGCAGCAGGGACACGGTGTCGCCCACCGTCATCACCTTGCCCAGCAGGGCCTGACGCAGCGTCGCGGGGGAGATCGACTGGGTGGCCAGCCGCGACCCCGTCACCGTCACCGACCGCGCGCCGTACACGGTCACCGGGGCCACGATCACGGCGGTGTTCTCCCGCAGCCCGGCGTTGGACAGCGTCACGTCGTCGAGCAGTGCGGTGCCCGCGGGGGTGCCCGCCGGCGCGATACCGACGACGGCGGCGGTGGTCCGTGACCCGGTCAGCGACACCGCATCCCATTCGCGGATGCCCAGCGCCGCGATCACCTCCGGATGCAGCCGCACCACCCCGCGCCGCGCGTCGAGCGCCGAGGTGTTCAGCCGGGCGGTCAACCGCAGGTGGCTCAGACCGGGTTCCTCGTACTGCTCGATCTCGGTCATGGCTCAGCGGCCGGGTTTGCGCAGGCCCAGGCGGGCCATCGAGCGGCGCGGCTGGGTGCGGCGGATCTGGCGGATCTCGCGACGGGTCGCGCGGCGGATCGCCCGCCGCTGACGCGGCTGATCGGACCACGTCTCGGGGTGGGCGGCCAGCCAGCGGTTGGTCCGCACCGCGAACGGGATGTGGATGACGTAGGCCAGGATGATCAGCAGGATCACCACGTAGCCGTAGAGGATCGACGCGGCGACGCCGATGGCCAGCAGCGCCAGCAGCGGCACCACCATGTTGGGTGAGACCGAGAACGTGTGGACCTTGCGCATCGGGATGGTGCTGACCACCAGCAGAGAGACGCCGACCATCCAGATGACCACCGCGGGCTCCGACGTCCACCAGCCCTCGCCGAACTGCATCTTGGCCGCCAGCGGGCCGATCGCGCCGATCGCGCCCGCGGGGGCGGGCATCCCGACGAAGTAGTCCTTGGTGTAGGCGGGCAGGTCCTCGGCCAGCATCGCGTTGTAGCGCGCCAACCGCAGCACGATGCAGACGGCGTACACCAGCACGACGATCCAGCCGATCCGCGACTGCGACAGCAGGGTGCCGTAGACGATGAAGGCCGGCGCCACTCCGAAGTTCACGGCGTCGGCCAGCGAGTCGATCTCCTCGCCCATCTTGGAGGTGGCCTTGAGCATCCGGGCGATCCGCCCGTCGAGCGCGTCGAGGATCGCCGCGACCGCCAGGAACGCCATCGCCTCGGTGGGCCGGTCGTCGAGTGCGAACTTCACCGACGACAGGCCGAGGCAGATCGCCGCGACCGTCATCGCGCTCGGCAGCATGCGCAGGCTCACGACCCGTTTCGAGACGCGGGGCCGGATCACGACAGCGCCGCCAGGATCGTCTCGCCGCCCACCGCGCGCTGTCCGGGCAGCACCTGCACCTCGGTGCCCTCGGGCAGGTAGGTGTCCAGCCGGGAGCCGTAGCGGATCAGGCCGTAGGTGTCGCCGATGGTGACCGTGTCGCCCACCTTGGCGTCACAGACGATGCGCCGCGCGACCAGACCGGCGATCTGCACCGCGATCACCTCGGCGCCCTGCGGGGTGCGGATCACCACGCTGTTGCGCTCGTTGTCCTCACTGGCCGCGGCGAGTTCGGCGGACCCGAACAGACCCGGCCGGTGCGCGACGGCCACCACCTCACCGCTGACCGGGATGCGCTGCACGTGCGCGTCGAAGATCGACAGGAAGATGCTGACCCGCGGGACCGGCCGGGCGGGCAGGTTCAGCTCGGCGGGCGGCACGGCCTCCTCGACCAGGCAGATCAGGCCGTCGGCGGGGGCGACCACCACCCCGGGCCGGATCGGCGGCACCCGCGGCGGATGCCGGAAGAACGCGGCGTTCACACCGGCGGCGAGCAGTCCGGTGCCGCGCACCCACCGGTTGCGGCGGCCGGCCGCGGCCAGCGCCAGACCGGCGCCGATGAACGGCAGACCGGCCGGGTGAACCGGGGGAACGGTGGTCTTCACCAGCGCCATGAACCGCTCTGGGCCGGATTTCAGGTCGTCGGTGCGGGGGCGTCTGGCCATCGGTTCCGGATTCTACGTGCGCCGGGGTACCCGCGAGCTAACTCAGGTCCCACACCCGCACATCGGAGCCGGCCCGCGCCTCGGTGACGTCCTCGCCGAGCTCCAGCAGGCAGTTCGCCGACGCCAGCCACCGCAGGTGGTGCGATGCGGGCGGTCCGTAGCTGGTCACCTCACCCGTGGCGGCGTCGAACACCCCGCGGCGGAACTGGCGCTTCCCGCGCGGCGAGGTCAGGTCCTCGGTGAGCACGGCGGTGCGCCGCGGCCGTTCCGGCCGGGGCAGGCCCATGGCCGCGCGCAGCGGTGCCCGCAGGAACACCTCGAACGACACCAGCGCGCTGACCGGATTGCCGGGCAGCGTGACGATCGGGGTCTCGCCGACGCGGCCGGCGCCCTGCGGCATCCCGGGCTGCATCGCGACCTTGACGAACTCGACCTCACTCCCCAGCGAGTCCTTGACCACCTCGTACGCCCCGGCGCTCACTCCGCCGGTGGTGATGATCAGATCGGCCTGTCCGGCGTAGCGGTCCAGCGTCGCGCGGAACGTGTTGACGTCGTCGCCGGTCATCGGGCACGCCACCACCTCGCCGCCGGCGTCGCGGACGGCCGCGGCCAGCATGACGGCGTTGGACTCGTAGATCTGCCCCGGCGCCAGCGGGGTGCCGGGTGCGACCAATTCGGTGCCCGTCGACATGACCAGCACCCGCGCCCGCGGCCGCACCATGAGCTCACCGAGTCCGAGCGCGGCGGCCAGCCCGAGCGCGGCCGGGGTGAGCGCCACCCCGGCGCGCAGCACCGTGGTGCCCGCGGCGACGTCCTCACCGGCGCGCCGGACATGCTGGCCGGCGCCGGCGGCGGCGCGGATGGTGACGGTGTCGGTGGCGCCGTCGGTCGCCTCCACCGGGACCACGGCGGTCGCCCCGGTGGGCAGCGGCGCGCCGGTCATGATGCGGTGCGCGGTGCCCGGCTGCAGGGTCAGCGGATCCGTGCGGCCGGCCGGGATGTCCTCGGCGACGGGAAGGCGGACCGGGGCCTCGGCGGTGGCGGCGGCGACGTCGTCGGCGCGCACCGCGTAACCGTCCATCGCCGAATTGTCGAATCCGGGCAGCGACAGCGGGGCCACGATGTCCTCGGCCAGTGCCAGGCCCAGGGTGTCGGCGATGGGCAGGCGGACCGGCGGGCGGGCGCCGATCAGGGCGGCGACGACGCGCTGATGTTCTTCGACGGAGCGCATCGGCTAGACCGGGAACGTGACGCCGGTGAGTTCCTCGGACACCGTCCACAGGCGCCGCTGCGCGGCCTCGTCGTGCGAGCGGCCGATGGACTGCACCAGGACGGGGTAACCGCGCTGTTCGCCGAAGCCGTTGGGTCCGAAGTACTGCCCGCCGCGCACCTCCGGATCCGTGGCGGCCCGCAGGGTGGGCAGCGCACCCATCTGCGCGCTCTGCGCCAGCAGCCCCCACACCAGCTCGATCGGCTGACGGATCACCGGCCACAGGTTGCGGGTCAGCTCGGTGTTGGAGCCGCCGGGGTGGGCGGCGACGGCGATGGTGGGTGCGCCCTTCGCCGACAGCCGCCGGTTCAGCTCGTAGGTGAACAGCAGGTTCGCCAGCTTGGACTGTCCGTAGGCGGTCACCCGGTTGTAGCTGCGCTCGGACTGCAGATCGTCGAAGTTCATCCGGCCCATGCGGTGGGCTCCGCTGCTGACCGTCACCACCCGCGAGCCCTCGACCGGCAGCAGGTTGTCGAGCAGCTGGCCGGTGAGCGCGAAATGCCCGAGGTGGTTGGTGCCGAACTGCAACTCGAACCCGTCGCGGGTGGTGTCCTTCGGCGTCATCATCACGCCGGCGTTGTTGATCAGCAGGTCGATGCGCGAGTACTGCGCGCGCAGGTCGTCGGCCGCGCGCCGGATGCTGTCCAGCGAGGTGAGGTCCAGTTCCTGGACGGTCACGTCGGCGTGCGGAGTCGCGGCGTGAATGCGTTCGGCGGCGGCCCGGCCCTTCTCGGTGTTGCGCACGGCCAGCACCACGTGCGCGCCCCTACCCGCCAGCACCGCCGCCGCCTCGTAGCCGATGCCGGTGTTCGCGCCGGTGATCACCGCGACGCGGCCCTCCTGGTCAGGCACCCGGGCGGCGGTCCAATCACTGTTCGCGCTCATGGCCAGCACCCTACTGCGGTCCGATCTTCTCCCCGCCGATGCGCCATGCTCGAAAGCATGGACAACACCGGGCCGTCTCCTGTCGTCCTCGCCGATCCGGCCCACCGGCCGAGCACCAGGGCGCCGCTGCTGTGGGCGACGTCGGCCGCGGTGCCGTGGGTGATCGCGGTGGCCGCGCAGGTGGCGTGGTGGTTGGCCGCGCCGGGGCAGCCCTGGCTGCACGGGGCCGCCGCGGCCGCGACGGTCGCCGGTGTGGTGCTGTTCGTCGTCGTCGTGCCGGTGTGGCGGTTTCGCGTGCACCGCTGGGACATCGACGCCCGGGCGGTGTACACGCGGACCGGCTGGCTGGTGCAGGAGCGCCGGATCGCCCCGATCTCGCGCGTGCAGACCGTCGACACCCAGCGCGGCCCGCTGGACCGGCTGTTCGGGCTCGCGGCGGTGACCGTGACGACGGCGTCGTCGGCCGGTGCCGTGCGCATCGTCGCGCTGGACACCGCCGTCGCCGACCGGGTCGTCGCGCAGCTGACCGACATCGCCGCGCTCGGCGAACAGGACGCGACGTGACTGCCCCGGCCGAACCGCCGTGGGAGCGGCTGAGTCCCCGGATGCTGCTCGTGCACCCGGTGCACGAGGTGCTGCGCCAGGTGCCGGTGCTGATCGGCTCGGTGGTGCTCGGCTCGGCCACCGGCAATCCGCTGTGGGCGATCGCCGCGCTGGCCGTCACCGTCGGGGTGGGGGTCGCGCGGTGGTTCACCACCACCTACCGCATCGACGTCGACGACGTGCAGCTGCGGGTCGGGGTGCTGCAGCGCCGGGTGCTGTCGGTGCCGCGCAGCAGGATTCGTTCGGTGTCCACCGATGCGCGGTTGCTGCACCGGCTGCTGGGGCTGACGGTGCTTCGGGTGAGCACCGGCCAGGAGGCGCGCGGCGACGCGGGTTTCGCGCTCGACGCGGTGCGGGCCGGTCAGGTGCCGCGGCTGCGGGCCGAACTGCTGGCCCGGTCGTCGGCCGTGCCGACCGCTGTCGCCGAGGGCTCGGCCGACGACCCGGGGCGGGTGCTGGCGCGCTGGCAGCCGGCGTGGCTGCGCTACAGCCCGCTGAGCTTCACCGGCCTGGCGATGATCCTGGCCGCGGCGGGTCTGCTCTATCAGGCGGGAGCCGGTGTGCTGCTGCGAGATTCCGGACTCGTCGAGGACGGACGCGAGGTCGCCGCCCGGGTCGGGGTGGCTGCCACGGTGGCGGCGGTGGTGGTCGTCGTGCTGACCGCGTCGGTGGTGCTGTCGGTCGTGCGGTCACTGCTCGCCTACGCCGATCTGGTGCTGATCCGGCGCGACGCGGCGGACTGTCCCGGCGTGCTGCACCTGGCGCACGGGCTGGTGCGGCGGCAGGAACACACCTATGACATGCGTCGGCTGCGCGGGGGCACCCTGCGCGAGCCGCTGCTGGTGCGGCTGTTCGGAGGCGCCCGGCTCGACGCGGTGATGACCGGCGTCGGCGGAGCGGGGGAGGCGTCGCTGCTGTTGCCGCCATGCCCGGCGGTCACCGCGCGCGACGTGCTCACCGACCTGATCGACGACCGCGACGCGGTGACCGGGCCGCTGCGCGGGCACGGGCCCGCAGCGGTCCGGCGGCGCTGGATCAGGGCGCTGGCCCTGCCCGCGGTGCTGGCGGTCGCGGCGGCGGTGGCGATCCGGTGGATCGTGCTGCCGGTGTGGGTGTGGCCGCTGTTGGCGGTCGCGACGGTGTGCGGGGCGCTGCTGGCCGCCGACCGGGTGCGCGCGCTCGGCCATCGCGTGGGCGGCGGCTGGCTGGTGGCGCGGGCCGGGAGCCTGGAGCGGCGCCGGGACTGCATCGCCGGGGCGGGCATCATCGGCTGGACGGTGCGCCAGACTTTCTGGCAGCGGCGCGCGGGCGTCGCGACGGTGGTGGCGGCGACCGCGGCCGGCGAGAAGGCCTACCGCCTCATCGATGTGCCCTCCGAGCTCGCGTGGTCGATCGCCGCCGAGGCGTCCGAGTGGCTGCGCGACGTGTCGTGGGCCGGGAGTGATTGACCGGGTCCGAGTTGCGGCCCGGCACCGGCGGTTTACTGTCGGACAGCATGGCGATCGGTGGAGTGCTCTTCGACATCGATGGCGTGCTGGTGACATCGTGGCGGCCGATCGACGGCGCCGCCGAGACGCTGCGCGTGCTCGCCGACCATCAGATCGCCCGGTCCTACCTGACCAACACGACCACCAAGACGCGGGTGCAGATCGCGGATCTCCTCGTGGAATCCGGCATGGAGGTGACCGCCGACGAGGTGATCACCGCGGCCGTGCTGACCGCCGAGTACGTCCGCGACCGGTATCCCGGTGCGCGGTGTTTCCTGGTCAACAGTGGCCGCATCGGTGAGGACATGACCGGGGTCGACCTGGTGTACTCCAGCGAGTACGGCCCGGACGCACCGCCCGAGATACCGGACGTGGTGCTGCTCGGCGGCGCCGGGCCGGAGTACGACCACCTGACGCTCAGCTGGGTCTACGACTGGATGGCCCAAGGGGTGCCGGTGGTTGCGATGCATCGCAGTACGTCGTGGAACACCGCCGAGGGATTGCGCATCGATACCGGGATGTACCTGCTGGGCATGGAGGAGACGTCGGGCCGCAAGGCGACCGCGGTCGGCAAGCCGGCCCCGGAGGGGTTCCTGGCTGCGGCGAATCGGCTGGGCGTCGATCCGGACGAGATGTACATGATCGGCGACGATCTCAACAACGACGTGCTGGCCGGTCAGGTGGTGGGGATGACCGGTGTGCTGGTGCGGACCGGCAAGTTCCGGCAGGACACACTGGACCGCTGGGCGGCTGACGAATTCGCGATGCAGCCCAACCACGTCATCGACTCGGTGGCCGACCTGCCGGCACTACTGGGAATCTGACAGTCGCCGGACCGGGAGGCGGTGTTCTCCGTCGGCGTCCACGAAGTCGGCTCCGGCACGGTCGGTCTCGCTGACCGCCCTGATGGCCAGGATCGTCGGCACGTCGGCGGACATGCCGAGAACGTAGGGGCGACGTGTGCGGGCGGCCACCGAAAACTCATGCGTTCGGATGAGGTGGTGCGCCGCGGGCGGTGCTTGTCTCGACACAACGCGCACAGTCGGGAGGGTCAACCGTGGACGGACGTGGGGGGCATGCGGTGGTCATCGGCGCCAGCATGGCGGGGATGCTGGCGGCCAGGGTGCTCACCGAGCACTTCGACCGGGTGACCGTGCTCGAGCGCGACCGCCTCCCGGACGGTCCGGTGGCCCGCAGAGGTGTGCCGCAGGGCTGCCAACCCCATGTGATCCTGTCGCGGTGCGCGCAGATCGTCGAGGAGTTGTTCCCCGGGTATCTCGCCGAACTCGTCGAGGCGGGCGCACACCGGTGGGACGACGGGGACGTCTCGCGTTACGACTTCTCGTTCGGCGGCCACGTGCTGGTCCGGACCGGTCGCATGCCCGATCCCGCCGGCCTGATCCAGCATTTCGCCTCCCGCGCACTCATCGAGCACCACGTGCGGCGGCGGCTGTGCGCGCTGCCCGGCGTGGCGATACTCGACGGCCACTGCGTCGACACACTGATGTCCGACGGGAACCGGGTCACCGGCGCGAAGGTCCATCGCCCCGACGGGTCGACGGTCGATCTGTCCGCGGATCTGGTCGTCGATGCCACCGGCCGCGGCTCGCGGGCACCGGCGTTTCTCGAGGACCTCGGTTACCCCCGCCCGGAGGTCGACGAGCTCACCGTGCGAGTCACCTATGCCAGCATGCCGGTGCGGCTCGCCGTCGATGCGGTGCGGCAGCACATGATCGTGCGGATGTTCGAGCCGGGCCGCCCGCGCGGTTTCATGATGGTGCGCGCCGAGAACGACACCTTCATGGTGCTCGCCGCGACTCTCGGTGGAATCCGCCCGCCCACCAATCCGTCGGAGCTGCTGGGTTTCGCGGAGAATCTCGCGCCCGGATACGCACTGGCCGCCGCCCGGTCCGCCGAGCCGCTCGCCGGGGTCCGCATCTACCAGTACCCGAGCAACCGCTGGCGTCGCTACGACAAGCTGAGCAGGCACCCGGCCGGATTCCTCACACTGGGTGACGCGATCTGCAGCTTCAACCCGATCTACGGCCAGGGCATGAGCATCGCCGCGATCGAAGCGCTGCTGTTGCGAGAGTGCCTGCAGGACAACGACGCCGAGCTGGCGAGCCGGTTCTATGGCGCGGCGGCCAAACCGGTGCGCGTGGCCTGGCAGACCGCCGTCGGGTCCGATCTGGCGCTACCGGAGGTCCACGGCCGGCCGTCGCTGTCGATGCGCGCCACCAACGCCTACACCGAACGCGTGCTGCGCGCCGCGGAGACCGACCCCGTCGTCGCCCAGGACTTCCTGCGGGTGGTCGGAATGGTCGCGCCGCCTGCCACCTTGCTGCGCCCGTCGTTCCTGTTGCGGGTGGCCCGCGGCAACCGCGCGCGGCGCAGCGCGGTCGCCGAACCGGAGGTCACGGCTGCAGTGTCGTGAGCAACCGCACCAGCTCGGCCTGCCGGTGGGTGTCGGTCTTGTCGAACACGTGCTGCAGGTGGGTCTTCACCGTCGACAGGGACAGCGTCAAATCCTCGGAGATCGGCGTCAGCCCATCGCCGCGACCGACCCGCAACGCCACGTCGGATTCGGCGTTGGTCAACCCGAACAGGCGGCGTAGCAACGATTTCGGCGGCTCTGCTGCGGCATCGGGGTCGAGGATCACCAGCAGTGCCCGCACCCGGTCGCCGTCGATGCCGCCGTCACCCGGGAACGGGAAGCTGTGCACCACGTAGGGCCGGCCGCCCGGCTTGGGGCACAGCAGCGAGGATCCGCTGCGCGCACCGCCTTCGGACAACCCCAGCGCCGCGGACACCGCTCGCTGCAACTCGGCGTCGGCCGCCGGGGAGCACGCCCGCAGTCGTCCCGCGCGCACGGTCAGCCCGTCCGACCGCTCGAGCACCGCCTCGGCGGACGAATTGCATTGCACCACAGAGGCATTGGGTCCGACCACCACGACCGCCCGCCGCATGTAGTCGATCGCTTCTGCGGTGTCGCGTAGGTTGCACCGCAATTCGTGCAGGTACTTCTCGGTCCGCAGCGCCTGCTGAAAGTGCGGCACCAGCGCGTTGACCAACTGCGCGCGTTCGGCCGTCAGGAAGGGTTCGTCGCCGCGAGGGTTGGCGACGATCAGGCAGGCCGGCCGCGCGCTGCCGGTGACCCTGACGAACAGCCCGTCGTCCATGTGGTGCGGCCGGATCCAGTCGGTGTAGAACTCCGAACGCGCCTGCGCGTCGATCAGGGCCCGGCCGTCGTGGATCATCCCGACCGGACTGCTCTCGACGGCGTCGAGCACATAGTCGATCCGGTAGTAGTACTCCGTGTAGGCCTGATACGCCACCGGTTCCAGGCTCCTGCGTTCGGCCACCCGGCCGGTGCCGTCGTCGATCAGCATGGCTCCGGTGATGGCGCCGAGCGACTCCCGCACCGCGGACATCGCGCCGAACCAGTGCTCCGGGGTGACGGCCGCCGCGTGGATGGCCGAGACTAATCGCGAGAACTCACCGAGCGTGACCATGGCCGGCACCGCGTATGGGCAACGAGATTCATCACCAACCCCCCAGGTTCGTGCGTGATCCGTACTGTAACGCGCAGATCCGCCGCGGCACAGCACAGGACAGCGGGGTGCTTACGTCCTCAATGAACAGTCGAGCGCTACGCCTTGAGCGTGCGGACTGCCTCGATCCGCGCCTGCAACTGATCCGACGTTGCTGCCGCCACCGGCGGGCCGCCGCAGATCCGGCGCAGCTCGTTGTGGATCCAGCCGTGCGGCTTACCGGTGCGGTGATGGGCCAGCGACACCAGCGTGTTGAGTTCGCGTCTCAGGTCCCGCAGCTGACCGTGGGTGGATCGCGGGGCGGGTTCGCCTGAGGCCGTGCGCTTCTCGAGCTGGGCCACCTGACGTTTGCTCAGCAGATCGCGCATCTGGTTGGCGTCGAGCAGGCCGGGGATGCCCAGGTAGTCGGCTTCCTCGTCGCTGCCCGCGGGGGTCGCCGTGCCGAACGACGACCCGTCGAAGATCACCTGGTCGAGTTCGGCGTCGGCACCCAGGGCGGTGAACGCCTTCTCCTGCTCGCCGTTCTCCTCTTTGCGCTGCTTGGCCAGCTCGGCGTCCAGCGGGTCCTCGTCGCCCTGCGATTCCCGGTGGGGCTTGCCCAGGATGTGGTTGCGCTGCTCCTCGAGCTCGCTGGCCAGCAGCAGCAGGTTGGGCACCGAGGGCAGGAACACACTGGCGGTCTCGCCGGCCCGCCGGGACCGCACGAAGCGGCCGATGGCCTGGGCGAAGAACAGCGGCGTCGAGGCGCTGGTGGCGTACACCCCGACCGACAGCCGGGGGACGTCGACGCCCTCGGACACCATGCGCACCGCGACCATCCAGCGGCTGGTGCCCTTCGAGAACTCGGTGATGCGGTCCGAGGACCCGGGGTCGTCGGACAGCACGACCGTCGGCTCCTCACCCGTGATCGTCGTCAGCAGCTTGGCGTAGGCGCGGGCGTTGGTCTGATCGGAGGCGATGATCATGCCGCCGGCGTCGGGAACGTGCTGGCGCTTCTGCCGCAACCGGATGTCGGCGGCGGCGATGACCGCGGGCATCCACTCGCCGGCGGGGTCCAGCACCGTGCGCCACGCCCTGGCGGTCTGTTCGGCGTTCAACGGCTCGCCGAGGCGCGCGGCGTGCTCCTCGCCGGCGCTGTCCCGCCACCGCGCCTCGCCGGAGTAGGCCATGAACATCACCGGGCGCACCACACCGTCGGCGAGGGCGTCGGAGTAGCCGTAGGTGTGGTCGGCCTGGGACCGCATCAGCCCGTTGGCGTCGGGTGCGTAGGTGACGAACGGAATGGGGCTGTCGTCGCTGCGGAACGGGGTCCCGGTGAGCGCCAGCCGGCGGGTGGCGTCGTCGAACGCCTCGCGGATGGCCTCGCCCCAGCTCTTGGCGTCGCCGCCGTGGTGGATCTCGTCGAAGATCACCAGCGTCTTGTGGTTCTCGGTGCGGACGCGGTGCCGGGTCGGGTGGCTGGCCACCTGGGCGTAGGTGACGACGACGCCGTGGTACTCCGAGGAGGTCTGGGAGTTCGAGTTGCTGAACCGCGGGTCGAGTGCGATCCCGTTGGCCGCGGCCGCCCTCGCCCACTGGATCTTCAGGTGCTCGGTGGGCACCACCACCGTCACCTTGTCGACGGTGCGGGCGTTGAGCAGTTCGGCGGCGAGGCGCAGCGCAAACGTGGTCTTGCCGGAACCGGGGGTGGCCACGGCCAGGAAGTCGCGTGGCTGGCTGGTCAGGTACTTGACCAGCGCCTTCCGCTGCCAGCCCCGCAGTGCCTGGGCGCTGGGCGCTGCATCAGCCCGCACCCCGGTACTCCCTTCTGATCGAGAAACACTCTAGGCCAACCGGTTCCGCGCGCGCACCTTCGCCCGGCGTGTCCGTCGGGTGTGTCACACCCGGCTACTCGACCCAGAAGTTGTCATTCTCGACGAACCACTCGCGCCGCTCCTCGTCGGTCATCTCGCCGACCTGCGCGAGCCCCTCGAAGTAGTGCTCGCGCGGCGCGCCGGGGGCGAACAGCATCAGCAGCGATGCGGGTTCGTCGGCCTCGTTGCGGAAGCCGTGGATGCCGCCGGGCGGGACGTAGAGGAAGTCGTTGCGCCGCCCGTCGACCCAGTCGGTGCCGTCGTAGAGCCGGATCGTCCCCGATAGCACGAAGAAGGCCTCCGACATCGCGCGGTGGAAGTGGGGGCCGGGCCCGCCGCCGCGCGGGGCGATCTGCACGCGGTAGAAGCCGTAGTCGCCGCCGGTGGCCTCCTGGCCGGCCAGGTAGTGATACTGCACCAGGCCGGAGGCGTCGTAGTCCGGCGGCTCCTCGCCGCGTTTGAGCCAGGCGCTGACCTCGGGTTCGTCCTTGGTGAAGCGCGGCGGCGGGTACGGCGGCACGACCAGTGACACGCGATCGAGCCTGCCACAGTCAGCCGACCGGGAAGCTCACTCCGGTGAGGTCTTCGGACACCGCCCACAGCCGGCGCGCCAGCGCGGTGTCGCGGGATTGCGCGCTCGAACCCACCAGCTTGGGGTAGCCGCGCGTTTCGCCGAGGCCGCCGGGGCCGTAGTACTGCCCGCCCTGCACGGCCGGGTCGGTGGCGGCGCGCAGCGTGGGCAGCGCACCCATGGCCGGGCTTTGCGCGACGACACCGACCAGGGGGTTGAGGAACGACGGCAGGTGCCGCATCAGCTCGGTGTTGGACAGGCCCGGGTGGGCGGCCACCGCGATGGTGTCGGCGTTCGCCGCCGCGAGCCGGCGCTGCAGCTCGTAGGTGAACAGCAGGTTGGCCAGCTTGGACTGACCGTAGGCGCCGACGCGGTTGTAGCTGCGCTCCCACTGCAGGTCGTCGAAGTGGATGGCGGCGTGGATGCGGTGGCCGACGCTGCTGACGGTGACCACCCGCGATCCGGGCGTGGCCAGCAGGGTGTCGAGCAGCAGCCCGGTGAGCGCGAAGTGGCCGAGGTGATTGGTCCCGAACTGCAGCTCGAAGCCGTCCGCCGTGGTCTGCTTCGGCGGGTACATCACGCCGGCGTTGTTGATCAGCAGGTCGATGCGGGGGTGGGCGGCCTTGAGGGCCTCGGCGGTGGCCCGTACCGAGCGCAGCGAGCCGAGGTCGAGTTCGGTCACGGTGACGGCCGCGTCCGGATGTCCGGAGCGGATCAGGTCCGCGGCGCGCCGGCCCTTCTCGGTGTCGCGTACCGCGACGACGACGTTCGCACCGCGGGAGGCCAGCGCCTTGGCGGTGTCGAGACCCAGCCCGGTGTTCGACCCCGTGACGACCGCGGTGCGGCCGGACTGGTCGGGGATGTCGGTGGTGGTCCACTTGGCCATGACTGCCTCCTAGAATGAAGCGGAGCGTGCGCTCCGGTTGATTACGAACATACGGAACGCTCACTCCGCTTTCAATGATTCCCGGGTGAACAGGTGGACATGGCCGTCGGACGAGACGGGGCGCGACCGTTGCGGGCCGACGCCGCGCGCAACCGCGACCGGGTGCTGCGGGTGGCGTACGAGACGTTCGCCGCCGAGGGCCTGACCGTGCCCGTCGACGAGATCGCCCGGCGTGCCGCCGTCGGTGCCGGCACGATCTACCGCCACTTTCCGACCAAGGAGGCGCTGTACACGGCCGTCGTCGACCACCGGCTGGGCGAGATCACCACACGGGGTCGCGCACTGTTGGAGTCCGAGGGGCCGGGCGGGGCGCTGTTCGCGTTCCTGCACGCGATGGCGCACGAGTGGGCTTCCGATCACGTGCTCGTCGCCGCGCTGGCCGGGTCGGGCATCGACGTTCACACGGTCGCGCCGGACGCCGAGCGGGAGGTCATGGCGCTGCTGGGTGAGCTGCTCGCCGCCGCGCAGCGGGCCGGCACGGCGCGGGCCGATCTCGGGGTGGCCGAACTCAAGGCCGTCCTGGTCGGATGCCAGGCGATCGGCGCCTACGGCGGTCCGGCCGCGGAGCGGGCGACGGCCGTGGTGACGGACGGTTTGCGCCCGCGGCGGCCCTAGCGTCGATACCTTGCACTCGCCCTGGTCGAGTGCTAAGAATGCAATTGGCACTCGCGACCGGTGAGTGCTAGGTCGGGACGGTGAGACAGGGGCCGCAACTTCGCGAGCACAGCCCCCGTCGTCCGTCGCGGGCATCGGGCCCGGCCAACAAGAACGTGCATCCGTCTATCGGAGGAAACACTTCGCAATGGCCAAGACAATTGCGTACGACGAAGAGGCCCGTCGCGGCCTCGAGCGGGGCCTCAACAGCCTCGCCGACGCGGTAAAGGTGACGCTGGGCCCCAAGGGCCGCAACGTCGTCCTGGAGAAGAAGTGGGGTGCTCCCACGATCACCAACGATGGTGTGTCCATCGCCAAGGAGATCGAGCTGGAGGACCCGTACGAGAAGATCGGCGCTGAGCTGGTCAAAGAGGTCGCCAAGAAGACCGACGACGTCGCGGGTGACGGCACCACCACCGCCACCGTGCTCGCCCAGGCGCTGGTGCGCGAGGGCCTGCGCAACGTCGCGGCCGGCGCCAACCCGCTGGGCCTCAAGCGCGGCATCGAGAAGGCCGTCGAGAAGGTCACCGAGACGCTGCTGAAGTCGGCCAAGGAGGTCGAGACCAAGGAGCAGATCGCGGCCACCGCCGGCATCTCCGCCGGTGACCAGTCCATCGGCGACCTGATCGCCGAGGCCATGGACAAGGTCGGCAACGAGGGTGTCATCACCGTCGAGGAGTCCAACACCTTCGGCCTGCAGCTGGAGCTGACCGAGGGTATGCGCTTCGACAAGGGCTACATTTCGGGCTACTTCGTCACCGACGCCGAGCGTCAGGAAGCGGTCCTCGAGGATCCGTACATCCTGCTCGTGTCGTCCAAGGTGTCGACCGTCAAGGATCTGCTCCCGCTGCTGGAGAAGGTCATCCAGGCCGGCAAGCCGCTGCTGATCATCGCCGAGGACGTCGAGGGCGAAGCCCTGTCGACCCTGGTCGTGAACAAGATCCGCGGCACCTTCAAGTCCGTCGCCGTCAAGGCCCCGGGCTTCGGTGACCGCCGCAAGGCGATGCTGCAGGACATGGCGATCCTCACCGGTGGCCAGGTCGTCAGCGAAGAGGTCGGCCTGTCGCTCGAGACCGCCGACATCTCGCTGCTGGGCCAGGCCCGCAAGGTCGTCGTGACCAAGGACGAGACCACCATCGTCGAGGGCGCCGGTGACTCGGACGCCATCGCCGGTCGCGTGGCCCAGATCCGCGCCGAGATCGAGAACAGCGACTCCGACTACGACCGCGAGAAGCTGCAGGAGCGCCTGGCCAAGCTGGCCGGCGGTGTTGCGGTGATCAAGGCCGGTGCTGCCACCGAGGTGGAGCTCAAGGAGCGCAAGCACCGCATCGAGGACGCCGTCCGCAACGCCAAGGCCGCCGTCGAGGAGGGCATCGTCGCCGGTGGTGGCGTGGCCCTGCTGCAGGCCGCTCCGTCGCTCGAGGAGCTCAAGCTCACCGGTGACGAGGCGACCGGCGCCAACATCGTGCGCGTGGCGCTCGAGGCTCCGCTGAAGCAGATCGCCTTCAACGGTGGCCTGGAGCCCGGTGTGGTGGCCGAGAAGGTCCGCAACGCCGACAAGGGCACCGGCCTCAACGCCGCCACCGGCGAGTACGAGGACCTGCTCAAGGCCGGCGTCGCCGACCCGGTGAAGGTGACCCGCTCGGCGCTGCAGAACGCCGCCTCGATCGCGGCGCTCTTCCTCACCACCGAGGCCGTCGTCGCCGACAAGCCGGAGAAGGCCGCCGCTCCCGCCGGCGACCCGACCGGTGGCATGGGTGGCATGGACTTCTGAGTCCTGTTTCGAAGGGGCCCGGGCTGCGTATGCAGCCCGGGCCTTTTCGCAATGTCGGCCTGCGAGCGTCGTCATGGATATATGTGCGTGACGCGGCTGTCAGCCCGACATTGCGATCGGACCCCGGTGCCCGCGCCGTCGGATCACCGACAGGATGTCGGCGACCACGATGTCCCAGCGGTACACGACATCCTCATATGTCAGTCGCATCACCAGGTACCCCAGGCCGCTGGCCACTCTGTCCCTCGTCCGGTCGGACTGGTACTTGGGTAGGTGGTGCTCGCGGCTGTCGGCCTCGATGATGAGCCGATCACCTACCAGGAAGTCGACCCGCCCCACTTCCGGAATGACCACCTGGGTCCGTAGGTGTATTCCCAGCGCCCGCAGCCGTAGCCGGATGATCGTCTCGGTACCGGACTCGCTCTTGGCGTCGCATCGCTCGGCGAGATTGAGGTGTGCCAAGCGCGACGCCGCCACGATCGATCTCACATCGGCCATCTCGATCATCCGCTGATTCAGCATCGAGTCGAGGACGATGACGAGACCCTCGGCATCGAGGCAGTTCGCCGCCGACGCGACCGCGATGTCGATCGGGTCGACGGCGCCGACGATCGGTGGATCCAGCCGGTACGGATGGCAGGACCGAACCCCCGCGCGGGACCGGCGGGCTCGCTCCGAATATCGGATGTGCAGCGCTGAGTCGAGGACCCACACGCGGCAGAAGCGCAGCGCCGAAACACAACCCATGACACCCCCGGCGGCGACCGCGCGGACGACGAGGGGATGAGCGGACCGGCCGGCATACCAGCCGCGTCGGACCTGCTGCCAACCCTTACGGTCCACCCCGGCCGCGCGCAGCTGAGCACTGGACAGCACCCCGCCGTTCGCCGCGAGCAGATGCGCTATTCCGGACACCGATCAATCCCAACCCACGACAGGCGGTGAACGACACCCTCAGGTAGCCGGCCTGTGGATAACCCGAGGCTCAGCCCTTCAGCGAGACACAGTCGTGCACACCGTCGGGGCTGCGGTGCAGCACGGCGCGGCTCGGCGTGAGTCGCATGCCGTCCTCGGTGACCTCGGCGGTGCCGTCCACGATCAACGAGTAGCCCGTCGGCTCCCGCGGCGGCCACACCACGGTGACGGCGGCGTGCGCGGCGGCATTACGGCGGCTGGTGTCGCCGAGTGGCCCGATGGTGAACGCGCCGTGTGCGAAGGCCGGGAGGACCGCCACGGTGTGTGCCCGGAAGTCGTCGCCAACGGTGATGAGGTAGCCGAGGGCGTACTCGGCCAGGGTGTCGGCAAGCTTGTCCAGATCGACCTTGACGCTCATGCGTTGAGGGTAACGGCGTAGTTTCGGAAGGCATGCCGCTGCCCACGCCGTCACCGACCACCACCGCCGTCGTCACCGGGGCGTCCTCCGGGATCGGCGCCGACATCGCGCGCGAATTGGCCGCCCGCGGTCACGGCGTCACGCTGGTCGCCCGTCGCGAGGACAAGCTGCGGGCGCTGGCCGACGAACTCGGCGCGACGGTGCGTGCCGAGACCCTCGCCTGCGACGTCGCCGACGCCGACGCCCGGGCCCGCCTGTTCGACGCGGTCGCCGACCGCGGCCTGACCATGGACATCCTGGTCAACAACGCCGGCATCGGCACACTGGGCGCGATCACGAAAACCACTGTGGCCGAGGAGATCGCGCAGGTGCGTGTCAACGTGGAGGCCGTCATCGACCTCACCACGCGGGCCGCCCAGCAGATGGTGGCCCGGGGCCGCGGCGCCATTCTCAATGTCGGCTCGACCGCGGGCTTCCACCCGTTCCCCGGCCAGTCCGGCTATGCGGCCACCAAGTCGTTCGTGCACACCTACACCGAGGGGGTGCGCGCCGAACTGGCCGGCACCGGCGTCACGGTCGCCACCCTGTGCCCCGGCCCGGTCCGCACCGAGTTCCTGCAGTCGGCGGGCATGGACGAACGGAAGTTCGCCGCGGCGTTCCCGAAGTTCCTGTGGATGGACTCGCGGGAGGTGGCCAAGGTGGGGGTCGACGCGCTCGACGGCGACCGTGGCACCGTGATCGCCGGGCTGCCCAGCCGGCTGAGCACCCTTCTGGTGCAGGCGATTCCGCGACGGGTGCTGCTGCCGCTGCTGGTCAGTCAGCACCCCGCGTTGCGCCGCGACCGCCGGTCAGCCTGACGGCCACCGCCGCATCCAGCCCTCGACCGGCAGATCGAGGCCGTTGCACAGCGTGCAGATCGTGCGGTACCAGCCGAGCGCGACCAGCAGCTCCATCCGCTGCTCGTCATCGAGGAAGCCGCCCAGCGCCTCCCACGTCGACGGCGCCCAGGAGCCGGTGGCCTCCAGCTCGTCGACCGCCGCGATCAGCGTGCGCTCGTCGGCGCTCCACCCGGGGTCGGCCCCGGTGACCAGCGCATCGCATTCGTCGTCGCGCACGCCGGCGATCGGACCCCAGAACGCGGCCTGACCGCCCCACTCGTAGGCGCACCGCACCAGCGCGCAGATCCGCAGGATCACGATCGTGCGCACCCGCGGCGGGAGCTTGGCGTCGATGTAGAGCGCCTCACCCATCTTGCGCAGGCGGGCGGCCAGCGTGGGATGGCGTTGCAGGCAGCGCACCAGCAGCAGCGGTTCGTAACTGCGGTCGGGGTGGCCCCAGCTCTGGATGTTGGCGGCATCGGCGTCGCTCCACGGCGGTGCCAGGGGCTGTACCCGCGTCATGCGACCGGCTCCTGGCGGCGTCCGCGCACCAACCTGCCCGGCCGCGCCGCGGTGGGAACGCCGTGCTCGGCGATGATCTCACCCGACACGACGGTGGCGACGTAGCCGTCGGCGGTCTGGTCGAGCCGCCGCCCGCCGGCCGGAAGGTCGTGTGCCACCGTGGGTTTGTGCAGCCGCAGCGCGGCGTGGTCGATCACGTTGAGGTCGGCCTTGTAGCCGACGGCGATCCGGCCGCGGTCGGCCAGGCCGGCCACCCGCGCGGGCACCGACGTCAGCTCCCGCACCGCCTCGGCCACCGAGAGCCGGCCGGCCGCACGGTCGCGCACCCAGTGAGTCAGCAGGTAGGTGGGAAAGCTTGCGTCGCAGATCATCCCGTAGTGCGCACCGCCGTCGCCCAGGCCCAGCACCACATCGTCGCGGCGGATCAGTTCGGCGACCGTGTCCAGCGAGCTGTCCCGGAAGTTTGCCAGCGTCACCAGCAGCATGGCGTGGCCGTCGTCGTCGAGCACGCGGTCGTAGGCCTCCTCGAGCGGACTCACTCCGCGGGCGCGGGCCCGCGCGGCGATACTCGTCGACGGGTCGGGTTCGTAGTCCGGCGGATCGCCGAGCGGGAAGATCCAGTCCCACGCCTGCACCGCGAACATCAGCGGATGCCCGTCCGAGGCGGGCGTGTCGTTCAGGATGCGTTCGCGCACCTCGGGTTTGCGCATCTCGGCGACCCGATCGGCCAGCGGCAGGTGGGCGATTTCGCGGTAGGACGGGTAGAGCACGAACGGGTTGCCGGACAGTTCCAACCCGAGCACCAGCCCGATCGGCCGCGGATAGATCTGCGCGGTGATGTCCCCACCGTCGGTGTTGGCCTTCTCCACCATCCGCAGCGCATCCTCGAAGGAGGCCGGGCCCGCATTGCCGATCGCCAGCGTGAACGTGACCGGCAGTCCGACGTCGGCGGCGACCTCGAAGACGGTCTGCAGCACCGGTTCGTAGTCGCCGGCCACCAGGTCGGGCACGAACTGGATCAGCCCACCACCGCCGTCGCGCACCCCGCGGGCGATCGCGTCGATCTCGTCGTGCCCGGCGTCGTAACTCGGGATGGGCCTGCCGCTTTCGGTCTTGTGGATCGAGAACCGCGACGATGCGAAGCCCAGCGCCCCCGCCTCGATTGCCTCGGCGGCGAGCTTGCGCATGAGCGCGAGGTCCTCGGGTGTGGCCGGGTCCCGGTCCACGCCGCGGCGGCCCATCACGTAGACCCGCAGCGGGGAGTGCGGAAGCAGCGCGGCCACATCGATGTCCCGTTGGCGCGCGGCCACCGCGTCGAGGAATTCGGGGAACGTCTCCCACGTCCACGGTAGCCCGTCGACCATGACGACGCCGGGGATGTCCTCGACGCCGGCCATCACGTCGACCAGCACGTCGTGGTCGTCGGCGCGGCACGGCGCGAAGCCCACTCCGCAGTTGCCCATGACCGCGGTGGTCACCCCGTGCGCCGAGGACGGTGTCATCCGGTCCGACCAGACCGCCTGCCCGTCGTAGTGCGTGTGCAGGTCGATGAACCCCGGGGTGACCAGTAGGCCGGTGGCGTCGATCTCGCGCGCGGACGTGCCCTCCACCGTTCCCACCCCGACGATCACGCCGTCGGATACCGCGACGTCACCGGTGAACGGCTCACCGCCGAGTCCGTCGACGATCGTGCCATGACGAATCACGAGGTCATATGTCATGTCACGAATGTACGGTGACCGTGTGATCGATCACTTCGGAATCAACTGCGCCGACTTCGAGAAGTCAAAAGAGTTCTACGACAAGGTCCTCGGCGTCCTCGACTTCACCCGTCAGATGGACTTCGGGGTGGCCATCGGTTACGGCACCGAAGGGCATCCGGCCTTCTGGATCGCCGACATGACCGCCGGCAACGTGCCCGGGCCCAACCGCGAGATGCACGTCGCGTTCGTCGCCAAGGATCCCGAGAGCGTGCAGGCGTTCTTCCGCACCGCCCTGGCGCTCGGCGCCGAACCGCTGCACGAGCCGCGGTTGTGGCCCGAGTACCACCCGAACTACTACGGCGCCTTCGTCCGTGACCCCGACGGCAACAACGTCGAGGCCGTCTTCCACGGCGGCGGCCCGCAGACCTGACCCGCACTCACCGCGCGCTGCCGGCCCCGACCGCGTCGTCCAGCGGTGGCGGCGCCGCCGGCGTGCCGGGGATCTCGCTGCCGCCGATCGGGCAGCGGGCGGTCTCGGGCACCTTGACCAGCGCCACCAGGCCGAGCGCGCACGCGGCCATCATGAAGAAGGCGGGCACCAGGTTGTTGCCGGTCTCGATGATCAGCCAGTCGTTGACGGCCGGCGCGGTGCCGCCGAACAGCGACGTCGACACGTTGTAGGCGATCGCGAAGCCGGCGAACCGGACCTGCGTGGGGAACATCGCCGGGAACGTCGAGGAGATGGTCGCCAGCTGCGGGACGTAGAGCAGGCCCAGCACCGCGAAGCCGACGATCGCGCCCAGCGGGTTCACCGACATCAGCATGAATGCCGGGATGACGGCGATGATCAGGCCGATCAGCGAGAACCACCACAGCGGTTTGCGGCCCACCCGGTCGGACAGATGCCCCGCCAGCGGCACGAACAGCATCATCGCGAGCTGACCGATGATCGGCACGATCAGCGACATGTCCGTGCTCAGGCCGATCGACGTCTCGAGATAGGTCGGCATGTAGCTGATCAGCGTGTAGTTGACCACGTTGAGCGCGACCACGAGCCCGCCCAGCTGCAGGATCGGCCGCCAGTAGCCGACCAGCAGATCGCGGAACTGGGTGGTGGTGCGCTTCTCGGTCTCCCCGGCCTTCTCGAGCTCCCGGAAGATGGGCGTGTCGTCGAGGCGCGACCGCAGATAGACGCCGATCAGCCCGAGCGGTGCGGCCACCAGGAACGGCAGTCGCCAGCCCCACGAGTTCATCTGCTCGTCGGACAGCAGCAGCGAACAGCTCAGCATCAGCAACGCGCCGAACGAGAACCCGGCCAGCGTGCCGAATTCGAGGAAGCTGCCGAGGAAGCCACGGCGCCGCGCTGGGGCGTACTCGGCCATGAACGTCGCGGCGCCGCCGTACTCACCGCCGGTGGAGAAGCCCTGGACCATGCGTAGGAACACCAGTAGCACCGGCGCCCAGAATCCGATCGACGCGTAGGACGGGACCAGCCCGACGCACAGCGTGGCGCCCGACATCATCACGATCGTGATCGCCAGGACCTGCCTGCGTCCGATGCGGTCGCCCAGCGGACCCCACACCAGCCCGCCCAGCGGCCGCACCAGGAACGACACCGCGAACGTCATCAACGCCAGCAGGGTGGCGTTCTGGGTGTCGCCCGGGAAGATGGCGGCCGAGATGTAGGTGACGCCGTAGGCGTAGATGCCGTAGTCGAACCACTCGGTGGCGTTGCCGATCGCCGAGGCGGCGATGGCTTTCTTCAGCACGCCCGGGGGGACGTCCTCGGTGGCCGCCCGCCCGGCGGTGTCACGGTCGTTCGGTGGTGTGGTCCCCATACCCCTGTCCTGGTGTGATCGACGCCCGCCGCGGTCTGGCCGCGCGCAAGCCCGCATGGCGCCCCACCGTTCCCAACCGCGCCGGAAATGAAACATGCTCCGCGGAACTCGCCGACAGGCCCGCCACACCGCCGGCCGGTAGCGTCGGAGGCATGCCTGAATCCGACGCGGCCGCCGCCCGCGAACTGCTGCGGGACTCGTTCACCCGCCTGATCGAACACGTCGAGGCGCTGACCGACGGCCTGACCGACGAGGTGGCGTTCTACCGCCCGACCGCGACGGCGAACAGCATCGCGTGGCTGCTGTGGCACAGCGCCCGGGTGCAGGACGCGCAGCTGTGCGACATCGCGGGCGTCGAGCAGGTGTGGACCCGCGAGGGGTGGGTGGATCGCTTCGAGTTGGACCTGCCGCGCGACGACACCGGTTACGGCCACAGCCCCGACGACGTCGGCAAGGTGCGGGCGCAGGCGGACCTGCTGGCCGGCTACTACCACGGCGTGCACAAGGTGACGCTGTCCTACCTGGCCTCGATCACCGTCGACGATCTCGGCCAGATCGTCGACGACAACTGGGATCCGCCGGTGACGGCGAGCGCCCGGCTGGTCAGCATCATCGACGACTGCGCCCAGCACCTCGGGCAGGCCGCCTACATTCAGGGCATCTCGCGCTGACGATGACGACGGCGCTGCGCTGGTGGCCCGTGTTCGCGGTGGCCGGACTGTTCCTGCTCGGTTGGGGCGTGGGGCAATCGTCAACCCCGCTCGACGACCGGCTGCTGGCGATCGACGCCCCCGACGTGCTGCTGATCCTCGTCTGGCCGCCGCTGCTGGTGGCCGTGCTGGGCGGGACGGTCGCGGTGGCGCTGTGGCGGCGGCAGTGGAAGCTGGCGGTGGTGGTGGTGGTCTGCCCGCCGGCGGCCATCGTGACCGCCCAGCTGCTCAAGCGGGTGTTCGACCGCCAGCTCGACGGCGCGCTGGCCTACCCGAGCGGCCACACCACCGCGCTGGTGGTGACCGCCGGGATGGTGGTGCTGGTCGCCGGGGCCAGGAGGTGGGCGGTGTTCGGCGCGGTGGCCGCGACCCTGGTCGGGATGGTCGCCGTCGGCTTGACGTTCCACTACTTCACCGACACGGTCGGCGCGCTGCTGTGGGGGTCGGCGGTGGTGGCGCTGGCCGCCCGGTTGGCGGACTGGTCGCCCCACCGCTCGACTTGACAGGTGTCAACCCCGCTGCGATCTGGGTCACACCGGGTGGTTACCATGGCGACATGACTGCGACGCCAGAACTCGATGCGCCCGAGACGGGCACCATCCGAAACCCCGCGACCGGCGCCGTCGCCGGCGAGGTGCGCTGGACCGACCCCGCCGATGTGGCCCGGATCGCCACCGGCCTGCGCACCGCCCAGCGGGAGTGGGAGGCCCGCGGCCCGAAAGGCCGGGCCAAGGTGCTGGCGCGCTACGCCGTGTGGCTGGGCGAGCACCGCGACGAGATCGAAGAGCTGCTGATCAAGGAGACCGGCAAGTCGGCCGTCGACGCCGCACAGGAAGTGCCGCTCATCCTGATGATCACCTCGTACTACATCCGGACCATGGAGAAGGCGCTGGCACCGGACACCCGGCCGGCGTCGCTGCCGTTCCTGTCGATCAAGAAGATCGCCGTGCACTACCGGCCCCGCCCGGTGGTCGGCATCATCGCGCCGTGGAACTACCCGGTGGCCAACGCGCTGATGGATGCGATCAGCGCCCTGGCGGCCGGTTGCGCGGTGCTGCTCAAACCGTCCGAGCGCACGCCGCTGACCGCCGAACTGCTGCTGCGCGGCTGGCAGGATTCGGGTGCGCCGGAGGTGCTCGCGCTGGTGCAGGGCGCCCGCGAGGTGTCCGAGGCCGTCATCGACAACTCCGATTTCATCCAGTTCACCGGGTCCTCGGCGACGGGCGCGAAGGTGATGGAGCGCGCCGCGCGCCGGCTCACCCCGGTCAGCCTCGAGCTGGGCGGTAAGGACCCGATGATCGTGCTCGAGGACGCCGACGTCGAGCTCGCCGCCCATGCGGCGGTGTGGGGCGCGATGTTCAACGCCGGGCAGACGTGCGTGTCGGTGGAGCGGGTCTACGTGCTGGACCCGGTGTACGACCAGTTCGTCGCCGCCGTGGTGCGCGACGTCGAGAACCTGGACATGGGTGCCGGCGACGGTCACCACTTCGGCGCCATGATCGACGAGAGCCAGGTGGCGGTCACCGAACGGCACGTCGCCGACGCCGTCGCCAAGGGCGCCCAGGTGCTCACCGGCGGGAAGCGCCGCTCCGGTCCGGGCTCGTTCTACGAGCCCACCGTGCTGGTCGACGTCGACCATTCGATGCTGTGCATGACCGAGGAGACCTTCGGCCCGACGCTGCCGATCATGCGGGTGTCCTCGGTCGAGGAGGCGGTGCGCCTGGCCAACGACAGCCCGTACGGGCTGTCGGCCGCGGTGTTCTCCAAGGACGTCGAGCGCGCCGAGGCCGTTGCGCTGCAACTCGACTGCGGCGGGGTGAACGTCAACGACGTCATCTCGAACCTGATGTGCACCACCGCACCGATGGGCGGCTGGAAAACCTCCGGCATCGGTGCCCGCTTCGGCGGTGCGGAGGGGCTGCGCAAGTTCTGCCGCATCGAGACCGTGGTCGCGCCGCGCACCGCCGTCGGCGCCGGCGGCAACTACTACAACAACTCGCACAAGGCGCTCAAGCGGATGAACACGATGATGACCAAACTGGCGCTGCTGCGGCCGCGCCGCATTGCCAAGTAGGTCATCGACCGTTCACCCCGGCGTCACTGACGCGTACGTATCCGTGGTTACGTTCGGGCCCGTGAGCCTGGCTGTCGACGGTTACACCGTCCGTGACGATGACGACGACGATCCGGTGCTGCTGCTGCAGCCCGGCGACCAGATCGTCGACACGTGGCGGGAGAACTATCCGTACGACGAGCGCATGAAGCGCGACGAGTACGAGAAGCAGAAGCGGCTGCTGCAGATCGAACTGCTCAAGCTGCAGAAGTGGAGCCAGGCCAACGGGCACCGGCATGTGATCGTGTTCGAGGGGCGCGACGCCGCGGGTAAGGGCGGCACCATCAAGCGGTTCATGGAGCACCTCAACCCCCGCGGCGCCCGCGTCGTCGCGTTGGAGAAGCCGACCGAGCGGGAACGCACGCAGTGGTACTTCCAGCGCTACGTGTCGCACCTGCCCGCCGCGGGCGAGATGGTGCTGTTCGACCGGTCCTGGTACAACCGCGCCGGCGTCGAGCGCGTGATGGGTTTCGCGACGCAGAAGCAGTACGCCGAGTTCATCCGCCAGGTGCCGCTGTTCGAGCAGATGCTGGTCAACGACGGGATCAACCTGATCAAGTTCTGGTTCTCGGTGTCGCAGGCCGAACAGCGGACCCGGTTCACCATCCGGCAGGTCGATCCGGTGCGACAGTGGAAGCTCTCGCCGACCGACCTCGCCTCGCTGGACAAGTGGGGCGAGTACACCCAGGCCAAAGAGGACATGTTCGCGCTGACCGACACCGAGACCGCGCCGTGGATCG
Organism: Mycobacterium sp. PS03-16; assembly: GCF_004570325.1. GTDB lineage: Bacteria > Actinomycetota > Actinomycetes > Mycobacteriales > Mycobacteriaceae > Mycobacterium. The sequence goes on from NZ_SPQO01000008.1 coordinate 187,073, forward strand.
TGGTCAAGAGCAACGACAAGAAGCGCGCCCGCCTCAACGCGATGCGCTACGTGCTCGGTAAGTTCGACTACGACAACAAGGACCATGAGGTGGTCGGCCGGGCCGATCCCCTCATCGTGGGACGTGCGCTGACCGACTGACCGCCCGACCGTCCCGGACGAAGGAGGACGGCGTTGCGGTTCGTGCTGACAGCACTGCTGTGGTTGCTCACCACCGTGCTGCTGGCCGTGGCGGTGCCCGCGGTGTGGGCACAGCAGAAGCTGGTGAGCGAGGACGGCTACGCCGGGCTGGCGGCGGACGCGGCGCGCGATCCGGGCCTGCAGCAGTCGATGGCCGACGAGCTGACCGGGCAGATCACCACCCTGGCCGCCGACCGCGGATACGACCTGAACCCGGCGCTGGTCGGCCAGGTCACCGCCGCCTACACCGGCAACGCCGGGTTCCCCGGCCAGTTCGCCGCGGCGAACCGCATCGCCCACCGCTGGATGTTCAGCGACGACATCCAGCCGTCCGGACAGGGCGACCAGTGGCTGATCGACATCGCGCCGATGCTGGCCGACGAGTCGCTGCGCGCCACGTTCGGCAATCTCGATCTCGACGTCCCCGAGACGCTGCTGGTGCCCGTCACCGCGCCCTCACCCGAGTTGCAGCCCGGTCGCCTGCGGACGGTCGCCACGTGGGGGCCGTGGCTGAGCGCCGGTGCGGCCGTCCTGACCGCCGCCTTCGCGCTGCTCACGTTCGCCGGCGCCCGCCAGCGCGGCAAAGGGCTTGCCGCGCTCGGTGTCTCGGCCCTGCTGGTGGGCGCGGCCGGCTGGGCCGGGCTCGAGGTGGCCGACCGCCACATCGACCGGGCGCTCACCCACGCCGAGGGCAACTTCCGCCAGATCGCCGAGGTCATGGTGGGCACGGCCGAGGACAGCCTGCACCACTGGCTCAACCTGACGTTGATCGCCGGCGCCGGCCTGGTGGCGGTGGGGGTGGTGGCGTCGCTGCTGGGCGGGCTGCGGCACCGGCCCGAGTGATCACGGTTCGATGATGTGCGACGGGTCCGGCCGCCGGTGCGGCGGCGCCTGGCTGTAGTCACCCCACGGACCGTCGCGGCGTTGCACCGCGGCCCGCACGCCCTGCGAGGCGGCGAGGTCGATGAAGGCCAGCGCATCAGGGGTGTTGCGCATCAACCCGTCGAGGATGCCGCCGAGGGTCTGCGTCGACGCCAGCCCCATGTTGTCGTAGGCCTGGTTGACGATCAGCTTCTGCGCCTGCAGTTGGGACAGCGGGATGCGCGCCAGCATCGCCGCCACCTCCGCGACGCGCGCCTCGAGCCGGTCGAACGGCACCGACTCGTTGATCAGTTCCACCGCGGCGGCTTCGGCGCCGGTCAGCGGTTCCCCGGTCAGCGCATGCCATTTCGCCTTGGCGAGGCTGAGCCGGTAGAGCCACATCCCGGTCAGGTAAGCGCCCCACATACGGGCGTACGGGGTGCCGATGACGGCGTCGTCGCTGGCGATCACGAGGTCGGCGCACAGCGCGTAGTCGCTGGCCCCGCCGACGCACCAGCCGTGCACCTGGGCGATCACCGGTTTGGAGCACCGCCAGATCGCCATGAACTTCCCCGTCGGCGCGGTGGCGCGGCCGGTGACGAACGCGAAATCCTTCCCGGGATCCCACCCCCCGTCGGTGTTCATCGACTCGCCCCAGTGGTCGAACCCGCCGCCGAAGTCGTAACCGCCGGAGAAGGCGCGCCCGGCGCCGCGCAACACGATCACCTTGACCTGCGGGTCGGTGTCGGCGAGCCCGATCGCGGCCTCGATCTCGTCGGGCATCGGCGGCACGATCGTGTTCAGGTGCTCGGGCCGGTTCAGCGTGATCGTGGCGACCGGGGGATCGGCCCGGTAGAGCAGGGTCTCGAACTCAGGCATGGCAGCAGTTTGGCAGCACGGCTGTCGGGTAACCGCGAAAGCGATGAAGACGTCAGCCCCTCGCCTGACCGGTGTCCGCGCCGTGTCGACGCTGGTCGACCTCGGTGGCGCCTCGATCGCCGCCGGGGTGATCGCGCGCCGGCCGCCGGTGATGCGGGCGCTGGAGACCGTGCAGGCCGACAGCCGCGCGGTGCGACGTATGCAGATGCTGCGGCGGGAGTTCGGCCCGGGTCCGCTGGAGTTGGTGCTGCCGGGCCGGCGCATGGTGGTGGTCCTCGACCCGGGCGACGTCGGCCGGGTACTGGCCGGGGCGCCCGACCCGTTCCACCCGGCGAATCTGGAGAAACGCAAGGCGCTGCAGTGGTTTCAACCGCACGGTGTGCTGATCTCGCGCGGTCCGATCCGTCAGCAGCGCCGTGCCCTGAACGACGCCGCCCTGAACTCCGACGCCGAGATACACGGGCTGGCCGGAGCGTTCGCCGATGTGGTGGCCGCCGAGGCCCGGCAACTGGTCGACGGCGCCACCGCCCGCGGCAGCCTGGACTCCGCGCAGTTCATGACGGCGTGGTGGCGGATCGTGCGCCGGATCGCGCTCGGTGACCGGGCCCGCGACGACGAGGACATCACCGACGCGCTGATGCGGCTGCGCAAGGCCGGCAACTGGTCGTTCCTGTCGCGGCCGCACTACCGGGCCCGGGCGAAGTTCCTCGAGCAGCTCTACGACTACGTCGCCGATCCGCAGATCGGCACGCTGGCCGCCGCGGTGGCCGAACTGCCCGCGCGCGGCGCCGTCGACCCGGTGGGCCAGATGCCGCAGTGGCTCTTCGCGTTCGACGCCGCCGGAATGGCTTCGGTGCGGGCGCTCGCGGCGCTGGCCACCCATCCCGACGCGATGAGCCGGGCCATCGACGACGCGGCCGAACCCGACCGGCTACGGCTGCGGCCCTACCTGCGCGCGTGCGTGCTGGAGTCGGTGCGGTTGTGGCCGACCACGCCGGCGATCCTGCGGGACACGACCGAGGACACGACGTGGCGCGACGGCGCGGTGACGATCCGCAAGGGCGCCGGCCTGATCATCGCCGTGCCGGCGTTCCACCGCGATCCCGAGCTGCTGCCCTTCGCGGACGAATTCGTGCCCGACATCTGGTTGGACGGGCGTGCCCGCGACTACCCGCAGCTGGTGCCGTTCTCGTCGGGTCCGGCCGAGTGCCCGGGTCGCAACCTCGTCCTGTTCGTGACCAGCACGCTGCTGGCGAATGTGTTGAGTCACCTGGACCTTCGGCTGACCTCCACGCCGGCGCTGTCACCGTCCGAGCCGCTTCCGGTGACGCTCAACCAGTACGGGCTGGAGTTCGCGGTGCGCCCGGTGACCGAAATGGCCGATCACTGACCGGCGGCGCCGGTCACTCCCGGTTGCGGAACGTGTCGAGCAGGCGGCGGCGCAAGTCGGGGTCCAGGCGCCCCCCGTCGATGTCGTCGTCGATGCTGCCCAGCGTCTGCACAGTGGCGCGCATCTGCTGCAGGTAGTTCGTGCAGCCGTCGCACCCGGTCAGGTGGGTGTCGACGCGTGATCGCGTCTCGGTGTCGAGCGATCCGTCGAGGTAGGCGGTGACCAGCTCGACGAATTCGTTGCAGTTCATCGGATCGGTGTTCACGTCGCATCCTTGAGATAGTCCTCGAGCACCTGGCGCACCGCGGCCCGGCCGCGGTGCAGGAGTACCCGTTGATTGGCCACGCTGAGGCCGAGGAGGTCGCGCACCTCGGCGGAGTCGAAGCCGAGCATGTCGCGCAAGGTCACCACCGTGCGCTGACGCTCGGGGAGGGTGTCGAGCGCTCGCTGCGCGACCGCGGTGAGCTCGTGGCCGAGCGCGGAGCCCTCCGGGGTGTCGGGAAACGGGGCGGGCGTCTCTTCGTCGCGCCAGTGCCCGGCCCATTCCTCGCCGTCGGCGCGGAACCGGGCCGGGTCGACGGTGCCGCCGGTGTAGGCCCGCACCGCCGCGTCGCCGTCGCGGCGTTCCCGGACACCGCGGGCCTTGGCGATGTTGATGAGAACGGTGAAAAGCCAAGTGCGCAGCGCAGACCGGCCCTCGAACGTGTCGATGCCCTTCAGCAGCGCCAGCCAGGTGTCCTGAACCACTTCTTCGGCGAGCTCGTGGGTGCGGACGTACCCGCGGGCGACCCGCAGCATCGACGGTGTGTGGGTGTCGACCAGATCGGCGAACACGACCTCATCGCGGCGCCGTAGTGCCGCGATGAGGTCGCTCTCGTCGATTCCCTGACGGGTCATGTGGAGCGGATCGTATCCACTCACCGGGGGTGCTAGCGCTGCTTCAGCGCGTCGAGCAGCGTCCACACCGCGATGCCCAGCAGTGCGACGTCCTTGATCAGGAACTGCCCGGTCGAGGACAGCAGCGGGAAGCCGCCTGCCGAGGCCTCGAAGACGCCCGGGGTGGTGAACAAGAAGCTCAGCGTGGCGACGAACAGGCCGATCGCGATGAGGCTGCCGATCGCGGAGATCCGGGGCCACCACGGCTTGACGGCCAGCAGCGCCGCGGCCGCCACCTCGACGACGCCGAGCAGCGCGGAGAACGTGGAGACCGAGAAGATGCCGTACATCCAGCTCATCAGCGGGCTGTTGGCGACCAGCGGCTGGATGCCGTTGGCTTCGAACTCGGTGAACTTCATCAGCCCGATCCAGGCGATGACGACGACGAGTCCGTAGCGGGGCAGGGCGGTGCCGACCCGCTCCAGCACGGGCAGGGCGCGGGTGGTCACGGTGGCGGGGGCGTGGAAAGTGGTCATGATCGGTTCCTTCTGGGTTGGCGGTGCGGTCATGCTGTAGTGCTCCGCCACCCGCCAACCGTTACACCGCCCCGAGCCTCCGGTGCAGGAACTCGTAGATCAGCGCCGCGCGGAACGCCGCCTGGGCGTTGTCCGCCGCGCCGCCGTGGCCGCCCTCGATGTTCTCGTAGTACTGCACCGGCTGGCCGATCTCCTCCAGCGCCGCGGTCATCTTGCGCGCATGGCCGGGGTGCACCCGGTCGTCGCGCGTCGACGTGGTGATCAGCACCGGGGGATAGCGCCGGTCGGCGGAGATGTTCTGGTACGGCGAGTACTTCGAGATGAAGTCCCAGTCTGCCGGATCGTCGGGGTTGCCGTACTCGGCCATCCAGGACGCACCGGCCAGCAGCAGGTGGAACCGTCGCATGTCCAGCAGCGGCACGCTGCACACCAGCGCGCCGAACCGCTCCGGGTATTGCGTGAGCATGATCCCCATCAGCAGGCCGCCGTTGCTGCCGCCCTGCGCACCGAGCTGCTCGACGGTCGTGATGCCCCGGTCCACGAGGTCGGCGGCGACCGCGGCGAAATCCTCGCCGACGAGGTGGCGGCCCTCCCGCATCGCCTGCGTGTGCCAGCGCGGGCCGTACTCGCCGCCGCCGCGGATGTTGGCCAGCACGTACGTGCCGCCCCGCGACAGCCACAGCCGGCCCAGCACACCGTCGTAGCCGGGCGTGCGGGACACCTCGAAGCCGCCGTACCCGCCCAGCAGCGTCGGGCCCGGCGCCTGGGTGTGGCGGTGACCGACCACGAAATACGGGATCTTGGTGCCGTCGGCGGAGGTGGCGAAGTGCTGGTCGACCTTCAGGTCGGCGGCGTCGAAGAAGGACGGCGCGCGCTTGATCTCGGTCAGCTCACCGCCGGCCGCACCGTGCAGCAGCCGCGACGGCGTGTCAAAACCGCTGGAGTCCAGGAAGATCTCGTCACCCTCGTCGTCCGCGGCGACGATGACGGTGTTCGTGTTGTCCGGCAGGCCCGGCACTGGCTCGGCCCGCCACTCACCCGGCGTGTACACCTCGACGCGGCTGGCCACGTCGGCCAGCGTGACCACCACGAGCCTGTCCCGCGTCCACGCGTAATGATGCAGGCACGTGTGCTCGTCGGGTTCGAACACCACCTGCAGTTGCGCTGTGCCGCGCAGGAACTGCTCGAGGTCCGCGGCCAGCAGCGACCCGGCCCGGTAGTCGCCCCAGTCCGTGCGCAATTCGATCAGCAGCCAGTCGCGGTGCATCGACACCGTCGCGTCGGTGGGCGCCTCGATGCGCACCAGGTCGTCGCCGCGCAGCACGGACACCTCGTCGTTGAAGAAGTCGACCGCGCGGCGCACCACGGTGCGTTCGTAGCCGGGGGTGCGGTCCACTGACGCGGCGACGATGACGTCGTCGGCCTCGCCGCTGTACACCGTCTCGGCCTGCTCCAGCGGCGTGCCGCGCCGCCACCGCTTGACCACCCGCGGGTAGCCGGACTCGGTCAGCGAGCCCTCGCCGAAGTCCGTGCCGAGCAGCACGGTGTCCGCGTTCTCCCAGGTGATCTGCGACTTGGCCTCGGGGAGTTCGAATCCGCCGTCGACGAACTCCCGTGTGGCCATGTCGAATTCGCGCACGATCGCCGCGTCGGCGCCGCCGCGCGACAGGCTGACCAGTGCGCGGGTGTGGTCGGGGTCGAGGACGTCGGCACCCGCCCACACCCAGTTCTCGTCGTCGGTGCGGGCCAGCTCGTCGACGTCGATGACGACGTCCCACTCCGGTTGCTCGGTGCGGTAGCTGTCGAGCGTGGTGCGCCGCCACAGCCCGCGCGGGTTGTCCGCGTCGCGCCAGAAGTTGTAGAGGAATTCCCCGCGCCGGCGCACGTAGGGAATGCGCGCGTCGGTGTCGAGAACCTCGAGCGCCTCGGTGCGCATCTGCTCGAAGCGCTCACCGCCGAGGTCGGCCAGCGTCGGCTCGTTGTGCCGACGGACCCAGTCCAGGGCCTCCTCGCCGGTGACCTCCTCCAGCCAGAGGTGCGGGTCGGTGTCGGTCTGCTCATGGCGGGCATCAGTCACGCTCACCATTCTGCGCACGTTCGCGAGGTGGGTGGCAGTCAGCGTCACCACGACGGCCGCGGTCCCGATCCCCACGCTGCGGCGGCCCTCCCGCGAGATCGACACCAGGGCGGTGAAGGCCCGAGGGGTGGCCGCGAATCACCGCCCTGGTGTCGATGTCGGCGTCAGCTCAGGTGGTGCACTTCCTGCAGCCCGTACACCGGTGTCGGGATGCCCTCATAGCGCGCCTTGAGCTGCAACGCGAGGTACAGCGAGTAGTGCCGCGACTGGTGCAGGTTGCCGCCGTGGAACCAGAGGTTCTCCTGCTGGGTCGGCTTCCACATGTTGCGCTGTTCGCCCTCCCACGGCCCGGGGTCCTTGGTGGTCCCGCTACCCAGACCCCACACCTTGCCGACCTTGTCGGCGACGTCCTGACCGATCAGATCGGCGGCCCAGCCGTTCATCGAGCCGTAGCCGGTCGCGTAAACCACCAGGTCGGCCGGCAGTTCGGTGCCATCGGCCAGCACCACCGCGTCCTCGGTGAGCCGGTCGACCTGGCCGTGCGCCAGCTTGATCTTGCCGTCGGCCACCAGGTCGCACGCCCCGACGTCGATGTAGTAGCCCGACCCGCGGCGCAGGTACTTCATGAACAGCCCCGAGCCGTCGTCACCCCAGTCCAGATCGAATCCGGCTGCCGTCAACCGCTCGTAGAAGTCCTTGTCCCGCTCCCGGATCGCGTCGTAGATCGGGATCTGGAACTCGTGCATGATCCGGTACGGCAGCGAGGCGAACGTCAGGTCGGCCTTCTCGGTGGTCATCCCCGCCGCCAGCGCGCGCTCCGAGTAGAGGTCGCCCAGGCCCAGATCCATCAGCGAATCCGACTTCACGATGTGCGTCGAGGACCGCTGCACCATCGTCACGTCGACGCCGTTCTCGTAGAGCGCCTTGCAGATGTCGTGCGCGGAGTTGTTCGACCCGATCACCACCGCCCGCTTGCCGAGGTACCGGTCGGGGCCGGGGTGGGCGCTGGAGTGGTGCTGTTCGCCCCGGAACACGTCTTGACCCGGCAGCTGCGGCACGTGCGGCTTACCGGACATACCGGTGGCCAGGATCAGCTGCGTCGGCCGCAGGGTGACCCGCTCGCCGTCGCGGTCCACCTCCACCGTCCAGGTCTTGGTGTCCTCGTCATAGGCGGCCGACAGACACGTGGTCTTCGACCAGTACGGCACCTCCATCACCCGGGTGTAGAACTCGAGCCAGTCGCCGATCTTGTCCTTGGGAGCGAACACCGGCCAGTTCGGCGGGAACGGGAGATACGGCAGATGGTCGTACCAGACCGGGTCGTGCAGGCACAGGGTCTTGTAGCGGCTGCGCCACTGATCGCCCGGGCGCTCGTGCTTGTCGACCACGATGGCCGGCACCCCGAGCTGCCGCAGCCGCGCCCCCAGCGCGATCCCCCCCTGTCCGCCGCCGACGATCACCGCGTAGGGCTGGCGGGAGTAGCCCAGCGACGCCTCCTCGTCTTCCCGCTTCTCGGCCCACGACCGGGGATCGGGATCGGACCCGTGCACCGCGCCGAGCACCCGGCTCGGCCCCTTGGCCTCTTCGTATCCCTTGAGCTCCTGCAGCGCGGTCAGCAGGGTCCAGCACTGGTCACCGCGCAGCCGCAGGTGCCCGGTGCCCCGGCCCAGCCCGGTCTCGAACTCGATGAACGCCGACGTGACGTCTCCGTCCTCGGTCGCGGGCTCGCGGACCCGGAATCGCGACGGATCGGTCTCGGCCAGCCGGGCGGTGAGCATGCCGGCGATGGCGTCACGGCCCTCGACGGTCTTGATGTTCCAGGTGAACGAGACAAGGTCGCGCCAGAAGCTGTCCACCGCGAACTTTGCGACCACGCGGTCGATGTCGCGGACGGCCAGCGCGGCTTCGAAGTCGGCGAGCCAGGCCTCGACGCGCTGAGTGGGCGTCGTGACGCTGACGGGTTCCAGAGTGTGTGTCATGTGACCCAGGGCACACCCGGCGGACCCGGGCTCGCAAGAGTTGCACGACGTTGCAGCCGGCGCCTTGCAACCCGATGCAACTCTTTCGGCGTGTGGTCGCGGTCACATACAACTGGCCGCATGAAAGCGGCTGTGTATCACGGACCCCACAAACTCGAGGTGGCCGAGGTTCCCGAACCAGAACCCGGCCCCGGCACCGTCAAGGTCCGGGTCGGCTACAACGGCATCTGCGGCACCGACCTGCACGAGTACTACGCCGGCCCCATCTTCGTCCCCACCGAACCCCACCCCCTGACCGGCGCGCAGCTACCGCTGGTGATGGGCCACGAGTTCTCCGGCGTCATCACCGAGGTCGGCCCCGGCGTGACGGCCTGGCGCGAGGGCGACCGCGTGGCCGTCGAACCGATCTACCGCTGCGGGCACTGTGCGCCCTGCCGGGTCGGCAACTACAACATCTGCGCCCAGATCGGCTTCCACGGCCTGATGTCCGACGGGGGTATGGCCGAGTACACCGTGGTGCCCACCATGATGCTGCACCGGCTGCCCGACAGCGTGTCGCTGGAGCTGGGCGCGCTGGTCGAGCCGATGTCGGTGGCCTACCACGCCGCGACGCTCGGCGAACCGCTGCCCGACGGCACCGCGATGGTCTTCGGTGCCGGCCCGATCGGCATCGGGCTGTGGTTCGCATTGCGCGGCAAGGGCGTCCAGGACGTCTACGTGGTGGAGCCGTCGCCGACCCGGCGCACGGCCATCGAGGCGCTGGGCGCCACCACGCTCGACCCGAACTCCGTCGATGTGCCGGCCTTCATCGCCGACCACACGGCGGGCCGCGGCGCCGACGCGGTCTACGACGCCGCCGGGGTGGGACCCGCGGTCGAGACCGCGCTGGCGTGCGTGGGCGCGCGCAAGGCCATGGTCAGCGTCGCGATCTACGAAAAGCCCTTGACTACACCACTTCTCAACCTGGTCATGAACGAGTCCCGCATCCAGGGCTCGCTGTGCTACACCGCAGCGGACTTCGCCGCGGTGATCGATCTGATGGCCCGCGGTATGTACGACACCACGGGCTGGGTGACGTCGATACCCCTCGACGACGTGGTCGACGACGGCTTCGAGGCACTGCACGCGGGCACCAAGATGAAGGTTCTGGTCGACCCGGCGAAGGAGAACTGATGGCAGCGCAGATCCCGGCCCCGTTGGCGGGCAGGGTCGCCCTGGTGACCGGCGCGGGTCGCGGCATCGGCCGCGGCATCGCGCACGAACTGGCCCGGCAGGGCGCCGACGTGGCCCTCGTCGACATCGCCGCAGATCCCATCGAGGCCGTCGCCGCCGAACTTGCCGAGACCGGGTCGAAGACAACCACATTCGTGGCCGACGTCAGCGACCGCGACGCCGTGTTCGCCGCCGTCGACCACGCCGCGACGGCGCTCGGCGGCTTCGATGTGATGGTCAACAACGCGGGCATCGCGCTCGTCGGGCCGATCTCGGAGGTGACGCCCGACGACCTCGCGCGCCTGTGGTCGATCAACGTCGACGGGGTGCTGTGGGGTATCCAGGCCGCCGTGGCGAAGTTTAGGGAACTGGGCCGTCCCGGCAAGGTGATCAACGCGTCGTCGATCGCCGGCCACGAGGGGTTCGCGATGCTCGGCCCCTACAGCGCCACGAAGTTCGCTGTGCGGGCGCTGACCCAGGCCGCCGCCAAGGAGCACGCTGCCGACGGCATCACCGTCAACGCCTACTGCCCCGGGGTGGTGGGCACCGATATGTGGGTGGAGATCGACCGACGCTTCGCCGAACTGACCGGGGCCGCGGAGGGGGAGACGTTCGAGAAGTTCTCCGCGACCATCGCGCTGGGGCGTCCCGAGACCCCCGAGGACGTGGCCGGATTCGTCGCCTACCTGGCCGGTCCGGGCGCGGACTACATGACCGGCCAGGCCGGTCTGATCGACGGCGGCATGGTCTATCGGTGACCGCGTTGCCGTCGGCCTGTGACGAGGAGCACAATCGCCTGTGATGCCCCGTCCGAATGTTCCCGAGCCCGCCGTCGCGGCCGGCGAGGACCCGCGCCGCTACGCGCGGTTGATGTCGGCGGTGTACGACGCGACGATGGCCGGTGAGCGGGGGCCGGCGCGCCCCCGCAAGGTCATCGAGGACTCCTGGCACCGGCTGATGGCCCGCGGCATCGAACCCGACGCGATGCCCGACCCGGATGTCGACACCGGTGGCCTGGATGCGCTGCGCCAGGCGTCCGGGCTGATGGCGGTCCTCGACGAACTCTCTCGCAGCCTGGAGTCGCTGATCGAGGAGGGCGACAACATCCTGGTGATCGCCGACGCGCAGGGGCGGGTGCTGTGGCGGGCCGGATCGCGCGGTGTGATCGCGTCGGCCGACCGGCTCGGCTTCATCGAGGGCGCGCACTGGGGCGAGAACGCCGTCGGCACCAACGCGATCGGCACCGCGCTGATGTCGCACGGCGCCGTGCAGGTGTTCTCCGCCGAGCACTTCTCGCGCAGCCACCACTCCTGGACCTGCGCGGGTGCGCCGATCAAGGATCCGCGGACCGGCCACGTCCTCGGCGTGGTCGACGTCTCCGGGCCGGCCGCGACCGTGCACCCCACCACCGTCGCGCTGGTCGACGCCGTGGCGCGGCTGGCGGAATCGCGGCTGCGCGAACAGCACGACCGCACGCTGAACTCGCTGCGTACGGTAGCCGCCCCGATCCTGGCCCGCATCGGCAGCCCCGCGCTGGCCGTGGATCCGAACGGCTGGGTGGCCGCGGTGGATTCGCTGCCGCCGCACCACCGGATCCCGCTGCCCGCGGACGTCGCGGCGGGGCGGCTGTGGTTTCCGACGCTGGGCGCGTGCGACGTCGAACCGCTGCCCGGGGGCTGGCTGGTCCGGCTCGCCGACGAGGTGTCCGGGGCCGCCACCCACGCCACCCTCGACCTGCGCACCGGCGACCGTCCGTCGCTGCAGATGGCCGGTGGGTTCGGCGGCTGGCGCCGCGATCTGACGCTGCGGCACGCCGAGATCGTCCTCGCCCTGGCGGTGTCGCCCAGCGGGTGTTCGGCACCGCAGCTGGCCGCCGACCTCTACGGCGACCCGTCGCGGGTGGTCACCGTGCGCGCCGAGATGTCGCGACTGCGTAAGCAATTCGTCGGCCTGTTCGCCGCGCAGCCGTACCGCATCGCCGGCACGGTCGACGTCGAGGTCCGCTATCCGGTCGACATGTCCACGCTGCTGCCCGGTTCGACCGCCCCCTTCGTCTCCGCCCTCCGTTCGAACTCTGCACCCAAATCGTCAGAAGGAGTCACATCATGAGTGTTTACGCACGTCCGGGTTCCGCCGAGGCATTGATGAGCTTCGAGTCCCGTTATGCCAATTTCATCGGTGGTGAGTGGGTGGCGCCGATTGGTGGGCAGTATTTCGAGAATGTGACGCCGGTGACGGGGCAGGTGTTCTGCGAGATCCCCCGCTCCACGGAGGCCGATATCGAGGCGGCGTTGGACGCCGCGCACGCGGCGGCACCGGCGTGGGGGAAGACCTCGGCCGCCGAGCGGGCGTTGATCCTCAACCGGATCGCCGACCGTATCGAGG
>NZ_SPQO01000072.1 GCF_004570325.1 Mycobacterium sp. PS03-16
GGGCGTGTTGGCGGTTGAGGGCGCGTTCGTAGCGGGCGGCCAGGTGGCCGAGTTGGCGGCCGGTGAGGGTGTGGTAGGGCAGGGCGGCCAGGGCGTCGGTGGCGCGTTCGAACGCGCTCACCGTCGCGTCGACGTCCTCCCACTCCATGCCTCGAACACTAGTTCGAGGGTCCGACAAAACCGGTCCACCGAGTGACTGCTGAAACCGAAGTGACACAGGTTTTTTCGCCACATCGCTCGCGGGCGACGAGCGTGCGCTGAGTGCTGCCCGGCACCGGCGTGTCGCGGATCAAACACGCACGCTCGCGCAGGAAGGGCCGCCCATTAGGGTAAACGCCATGCGAGTAGGCGTACTGGGTGCGAAGGGCAAGGTCGGCGCGACGATGGTCCAGGCGGTGGAGGCCGCCGACGACCTGGCGTTCAGCGCGGGTGTGGACGCCGGCGATCCGCTGAGCGAGCTCGTCGACACCGGCACCGAGGTGGTCATCGACTTCACCCATCCCGCAGTGGTGATGGACAACCTGAAGTTCCTCGTGGACAACGGCATTCACGCTGTTGTCGGCACCACCGGGTTCACCGACGAACGCATCGCCCAGGTGCGCGAGTGGGTGGCCGCCACGCCGGGAGCCGCGGTGCTCATCGCCCCCAACTTCGCGATCGGCGCCGTGCTGTCCATGCACTTCGCGAAGCAGGCGGCGCGCTTCTTCGAGTCGGTGGAGGTGATCGAGCTCCACCATCCGCACAAGGCCGACGCGCCGTCGGGCACCGCGGCGCGCACGGCCGCGCTGATCGCCGAGGCGCGAAAAGGTCTGCCGCCCAGCCCCGATGCCACCAGCACCGGAATCGAGGGAGCGCGCGGCGCCGACGTCGACGGCGTGCGGGTGCACTCGGTGCGCCTGGCCGGACTCATCGCACACCAGGAAGTGCTGTTCGGCACGCAGGGGGAGACGCTGACCATCCGGCACGACAGCCTCGACCGCACCAGCTTCGTCCCGGGCGTCCTGCTGGCGGTGCGCAAGGTGGGTGAGCGGCCCGGCCTCACGGTGGGCATCGAGCCGCTGCTCGATCTGGCATGACCGACGATCGGCGCGCCCTGCGCATCCAGCTGCTCATCGCGTTCATGTGCATCGCGATGGTGGTGTACTTCCTGCTGCTCGGCCAGATCGCGATGGGTTTCATCACCTCCGGCAACCTGGCGGCGGTCGGTCTGGGTGTGGCGCTGCTGGTGTTGCCGTTGATCGGGATCTGGGTGATCGTCAGCACCCTGCGCGCCGGATTCGCCCACCAGCGGCTGGCCCGGCTGGCGCGCGAGCGCGGCATGGAACTCGACGTGAGCGACCTCCCGCGGCGACCGTCGGGCCGGATCGAGCGCGACGCCGCCGACGCGTTGTTCGACACGGTGCGCAGCGAGCTGCAGGCCGACTCCGACAACTGGGTGCGCTGGTACCGCCTCGCGCGGGCCTACGACTACGCCGGGGACCGCGGCCGGGCCCGTGCCGCGATGCGCAAAGCCGTGGAGATGCAGGAACGGGAATGAGAACGACCCTCCTCGTCGTCCATCACACTCCGTCACCGGCGACCCGCGAGCTGCTCGAAGCGGTGCTGGCCGGTGCCCGCGACCCGGACATCGACGGGGTGGACGTCGAGGTCCGGCCCGCACTGGCAGCCACGGTGCCGGACATGCTCGAGGCCGACGGCTACCTGTTCGGCACGCCCGCCAACTTCGGGTACATGTCCGGCGCGCTCAAACACTTCTTCGACACCGTCTATTACCCGAGCCTCGACCACGTCGCGGGCCGCCCCTACGGATTGTGGGTGCACGGCAACAACGACACCGCCGGGGCGATCAACGCGGTAGAAAAGCTTGCGACGGGGCTGGCGCTGACGAAGGCGACGGACGTGCTGGAGGTGACCGGCGGCATCGACGCCGGGGTGCGCGAACGGGCCTATGAACTGGGCGGCACCCTGGCCGCAACGCTGATGGAGTGAAAGGCAGGACACCATGCCCGGTATCGCCGAGATCGCCCTGGGGGCTGCCCCCATCGCCGGTGGGGCACTGCTGGGCATGGCCGCCGGGAACGTCCGGGGTCCCGACATTCGAGGGATGATCGCCAAGGACCTCGACCTGCTCGAGCGGCTGCCGGACGATCAGACCGAGCTGCGGGAACGCCTCAAGCGCAGCATCGACCAGCGCATCGACGACCTGATCACCACCACCGAACGCAGCCGTCAACTGCGGGTGGCCGCGCAGTCCTACGAAGGCAACTGGCGCGACATCGTGGTCTTCCTCTGCGCGGTGCTGTTCACCGTCGTCTGGTGGAACGTCAGCCACAGCCGCACCAACTGGCTG
>NZ_SPQO01000009.1 GCF_004570325.1 Mycobacterium sp. PS03-16
TGGCCGCATGGGCTTCGGCATCCGGCGTGCCGCGACGGCCGCCGCGGTGGTCACGCTGGCCGCCACGGCGCTCACCTCATGCGCGAACGGCCCCGCCGAATCGGTGGACTACGCCGTCGACGGCGGGCTGATCAGCTACAACACCAACACGGTCGCCGGTGCGGCGTCGGGCGGTCCGCAGGCGTTCGCGCGGGTGCTGACCGGGTTCAACTACCACGGCCCCGACGGGCAGATCGTCGGCGACCACGACTTCGGCACCATCGCGGTGGTCGGGCGGGCACCGCTGGTGCTCGACTATCAGATCAGCGACGAAGCGGTGTACTCCGACGGTAAGCCGGTCACCTGCGACGACCTCGTGCTGGCCTGGGCGTCGCAGTCCGGCCGCAATCCGCAGTTCGACGCCGCCAACCGCGGCGGCTACAGCGACATCGCCTCGGTCGAGTGCGCCCCGGGACAGAAGAAGGCCCGGGTGTCGTTCGTCCCGGACCGCGGCTTCGTCGACTTCGGTCAACTGTTCGCCGCGACCGCGCTGATGCCGTCACACGTGATCGCCGACGAACTGGGCCTCGACGTCACCGCCGCGCTGCAGGCCGGCGATGTGCCCGCCATCGAGCGCATCGCCCAGGCGTGGAACACCACCTGGAACCTCGAACCCGGGATCGACCTGAAGAAGTTCCCGTCGTCGGGTCCGTACAAGATCGACTCCGTCGGCGAGGACGGCGCGGTCACCCTGGTGGCCAACGACAAGTGGTGGGGCGCCCCCGCGGTGACGAACCGCGTCACCGTCCACCCGCAGGGCGCCGACATCCAGGAACGGGTCAACGAGGGCGCCTACGACGTCGTCGACATCGCCGCCGGCTCGTCGGGCATCCTCAACATGCCCGAGGGCTACGTCCGCGAGGACAGCCCGTCGGCGGGTATCGAGCAGCTGATCTTCGCACCGCGCGGACCGCTGGCCGCCACGCCGGCCCGCCGGGCGCTGGCCCACTGCACCCCGCGCGACGTGATCGCCCGCAACGCCGAGGTTCCGGTGGCCAACGCGCGGCTCAACCCCGCCTCCGAGGACGCGTTCGCCGCCGCCGAGGCCACCCCCCAGGCCGGTGAGTTCGCCGTCGCCAATCCCGCGGCCGCCCGTGCAGCGCTGGACAACCGGCCGCTCACCGTGCGGATCGGCTACCAGAGCCCGAACGCCCGGCTGGCCGCCACGGTCGGCGCGATCGCCAACGCGTGCGCCCCGGCGGGGATCACCGTCGAGGATGCCGCCGGCCCGGAGGTCGGCCCGCTGTCGTTGCGCAACAACGAGATCGACGTGCTGCTGGCCGGCACCGGCGGTGCGCCGGGCAGCGGCTCGACGGGCTCCTCGGCGCTCGACGCGTACGCCCTGCACACGGGCAACGGCAACAATCTGAGCGGCTACTCGAACCCGCGCATCGACGGCATCGTCGGATCGCTGGCGGTGACCTCGGACCCCAAGGAACTCGCCCGTCTGCTGTCCGAGGGCGCGCCCATCCTGTGGGGGGACATGCCGACGCTGCCGCTGTACCGTCAGCAGCGCACGCTGCTGACCTCGTCGAACATGTACGCGGTGAGCAGCAATCCGACGCGCTGGGGCGCCGGCTGGAATATGGACCGCTGGAGGTTGTCGCAGTGACCCAGATCGCCGATCTGATCGAGTCGCTCATGCGCGAAGTGCCCGACTTCCCCGAACCGGGCATCGCCTTCAAGGACCTGACCCCGTTGCTGGCCGATGCCGAGGGCCTGGCCGCCGTCACCGACGCGCTGGCCGCATCCGTCGAGGGGGCCGACCTCATCGCAGGCATCGACGCCCGCGGTTTCCTACTCGGCGCCGCGGTGGCGCTGCGCCTGGGCACCGGCGTGCTCGCGGTGCGCAAGGGCGGCAAGCTGCCGCCGCCGGTGCACAGCCAGACCTACGACCTCGAATACGGCAGCGCGACGCTGGAGATACCGGCCGACGGCACCGACATCACGGGGCGCACGGTCGCGATCATCGACGACGTGCTCGCCACCGGTGGCACAGTGGTCGCCGCGCAGCGCCTGCTCACCAGCGGTGGAGCCACCGTGCGCAACGCCGCGGTGGTGCTGGAGCTGACCGCGCTGCGCGGCCGCGACGCCGTCGGGACACTGCCCGTCACCAGCCTCTACACGGTGTGAGCGATATCCTCGAAGTCTGTGCGATGACGAGGAGGTGTACTGATGGCTGACGACACGTCGACCTCCGCGCCGGTCACTGCGCCCCTACCGGTCGTCGACATCCCCGAACCGCCGGCGCCGGCGGAGCCGCCGAAGCAATCGTCGAGCGCCTCGCGCCGGGTGCGCGCCCGCCTCGCCCGCCGGATGACCGCTCAGCGCAGCACGGTCAACCCGGTGCTCGAACCGCTGGTCGCGGTGCATCGCGAGTTCTACCCGAAGGCCGACCTCACGCTGTTGCAACGGGCCTACGACGTCGCCGAACAGCGGCACGCCGACCAGCTGCGCCGGTCGGGCGACCCGTACATCACCCATCCGCTGGCGGTGGCCAACATCCTGGCCGAACTCGGTATGGACACCACCACGCTGATCGCGGCGCTGCTCCACGACACCGTCGAGGACACCGGGTACACGCTCGAAGCGCTGACCGCCGAGTTCGGCACCGAGGTGGGCCACCTCGTCGACGGGGTGACCAAACTCGACAAGGTCGCGCTGGGCACGGCGGCCGAGGGCGAGACCATCCGCAAGATGATCATCGCGATGGCCCGTGACCCGCGGGTGCTGGTCATCAAGGTCGCCGACCGGCTGCACAACATGCGCACCATGCGCTTCCTGCCGCCGGAGAAGCAGGCCCGCAAGGCCCGCGAGACCCTGGAAGTGATTGCCCCGCTTGCCCATCGGCTGGGGATGGCCACGGTCAAGTGGGAGCTCGAGGACCTGTCGTTCGCGATCCTGCACCCGAAGAAGTACGACGAGATCGTGCGGCTGGTCGCCGACCGGGCGCCGTCGCGCGACACCTACCTCGCGAAGGTCCGCGCCGAGATCGTCAACACCCTGACCACGTCGAAGATCAACGCCACCGTCGAGGGCCGGCCGAAGCACTACTGGTCGATCTACCAGAAGATGATCGTCAAGGGCCGCGACTTCGACGACATCCACGACCTGGTGGGCGTGCGGATCCTGTGCGACGAGATCCGCGACTGCTACGCCGCGGTCGGTGTCGTGCACTCGCTGTGGCAGCCGATGGCGGGGCGGTTCAAGGACTACATCGCCCAGCCGCGCTACGGGGTCTACCAGTCGCTGCACACCACGGTCGTCGGGCCGGAGGGCAAGCCGCTGGAGGTGCAGATCCGCACCCGCGACATGCACCGCACCGCCGAATACGGCATCGCCGCGCACTGGCGCTACAAGGAGAACAAGGGCCGCAACGGCGCGCCGGCCGGGCACGCCGCCGCCGAGATCGACGACATGGCCTGGATGCGCCAGCTGCTCGACTGGCAGCGGGAGGCCGCCGACCCGGGCGAGTTCCTCGAGTCGCTGCGTTACGACCTCGCGGTCCAGGAGATCTTCGTGTTCACCCCGAAGGGGGATGTGATCACGCTGCCCGCCGGGTCGACGCCGGTGGACTTCGCCTACGCGGTGCACACCGAGGTCGGGCACCGCTGCATCGGCGCCCGGGTCAACGGCCGCCTCGTCGCGCTGGAACGCAAACTCGACAACGGCGAGGTCGTGGAGATCTTCACGTCCAAGGCGCCGAACGCCGGGCCCTCGCGGGACTGGCAGAGCTTCGTGGTGTCGCCGCGCGCCAAGGCCAAGATCCGCCAGTGGTTCGCCAAGGAGCGCCGCGAGGAGGCGCTGGAAGCCGGTAAGGACGCCATCGGCCGCGAGGTGCGCCGCGGCGGACTTCCCCTGCAGCGCTTGATGAACGCCGAGTCGATGGCGGCGCTGGCCCGGGAACTGCGCTACGCCGACGTCTCCGCGCTCTACACCGCGGTGGGGGAGGGTCACGTCTCGGCCCGGCACGTGGTGCAGCGGCTGCTCGCGCAGTTCGGCGGCGACGACGCGGCCGAGGACGAACTCGCCGAGCGGTCGACGCCGGCCACCATGCCGGTGCGTCAGCGCAGCACCGACGACACCGGTGTCGCGGTGCCCGGTGCGCCCGGCGTGCTGACCAAGCTGGCCAAGTGCTGCACCCCGGTGCCGGGCGACCAGATCATGGGGTTCGTCACCCGCGGCGGCGGGGTCAGCGTGCACCGGACCGACTGCACCAACGCCTCGTCGCTGCAGGAGCAGGCCGAGCGGATCATCGACGTGGAGTGGGCGCCGTCGCCGTCGTCGGTGTTCCTGGTGGCCATCCAGGTCGAGGCGCTCGATCGGCACCGGTTGCTCTCCGACGTCACCCGCGTGCTCGCCGACGAGAAGGTCAACATCCTCTCGGCCTCGGTCACCACCTCCAACGACCGGGTGGCGATCAGCCGGTTCACGTTCGAGATGGGTGACCCCAAGCATCTGGGCCACCTGCTGCGGGTGGTCCGCAACGTCGAGGGCGTCTACGACGTCTACCGCGTCACCAGCGCGGCCTGATCACCGGCCCGGCATCAGCACGGTGCTGATCAGGCGTTTGACCCGGCCCGGGGCGCGGCCGTTGGCCATCCGCGAGGTGACCGCCTCGGCGATCTCCCGGCTCATCTCCGCCAGCTCGTCGTCGGTCAGCCACAGCGCCGCCTGCGAGTAGGCCACCCCGTCGGCGGGAAAGTCGATCTCGGCGCGCGCCAGGTAGCGGTCGAAGTCGGCGAGCAGCATCGTGGCGAACGCGGTGAAGGCCCGGCGGTGCTCGTCGCGGGTCATCGTGCGGGCGGTGTCCGGGGTGACCACGGCGCTCGGCAGGTGCAGCCGGTAGCTGCGCTCGACCGCGCCGCGCACCGGTCGCTCGTTGACGATCTGCAGCACACCCGCGTCGAGCAGCGTCGCGATGTGCCGGTACAGCGAGGCCGTCGGCACGTCGGGCAGCGCGTCGCGCAGCGCGGCGGTGGTCAGCACGCTGCCGTCGAGCAGCGCCTGCACGATGCGCAGGCGCAGCGGGTGCAGCAGCACGTCGGCGGTGGCCACGGGGCGAATGGTATCAACGCTGCTATTATTCTCATTAGTGAGAAAGGAGCCGTGATGGCGCAGGTGCGACGGGTGGGACAGGATCTCGAGGTGCGGCTGACGGTCGGCGAGAAGATCGCCGCGTTACGCGGGGACCTGCGGGTGCCGCTGTCGGCGGTGACGGCCGTGGACGTGGTCACCGAACCGCTGGCCGCGGTGACCGGTGCCCGGGCGCCGGGGCTCGGCCTGCCCGGACGCGCCAAGATCGGAACCTGGCGCCAGCGCGGCCGGCGGACGTTCGCGGTGGCGCGGGCGCACGTGCCGGCCGTGCGGATCGCCCTGAGCGGTCAGCGCGACGACGTGCTGATCGTCAGCCTGCCCGACGCGGAGGCGGTGGCCGCCTCGCTGCGCGCCCCCGCCCAGGGCTGACCGTTCCCTCGCGAGCAGCCGCAAAGTAGCCCTCCGCGAGTCTGTTTCGCGTGATATTGCGTCCGCTCGCGGGGACTCAGTCCAGGCGGGCGCTGGTGATCGTCACCTCGGCGGCGGGCGCCCCGTCCTCCCCGCCGTCGGCCACCCCGCGCGCGGCGATCTTGTCGAGGGTGGCCAGGCCGGTGGTGTCGATGGTGCCGAACACCGTGTGCGTCGGCGGCAGCTGCGAATCGCCGTAGACGAGGAGGAACTGGCTGCCGTTGGTGCCCGGCCCGTTGTTGGCCATCGCCAGGGTCCCGCGCGGATACTCGATCGGCCGGCGCAACCCGGGATCCGACAGCCGGTACTGGTTGGTCGGGTACTCGTTGGGGAAGCGGTAGCCGGGGCCGCCTGCGCCCGTTCCGGTGGGATCGCCGCACTGCAGCACCTTCATGGCCGGGGCGGTGGTCAGCCGGTGGCACTCCGTGTTGTCGAAGAAGCCCTGCTGCGCCAGGCTGGCGAAGTTGTTGACCGTGCAGGGCGACTTGGCGTTGTCGAGTTGCAGGCCGATGTTGCCCTGGCTGGTCGACACGCTGGCGCTCACCTGGGCCGGGTCGGTCGGCACGCGGCCGTCCCGCGGCGGGGTCACCGGCTTGTCCGCAGGCGTGCCACTGGCCGGGTACTGGCAATTGGCGCCCAGCCCGCGGGGCGGGTCGAACGCCGGCAGCTCGCCGGTGCCGTCCGGGGCGGCCGTGTAGCGCGGCGACTCGCCGGGGCGGTAGTGCTCCTCGACGGTCTGGGCGACCGCCAGCATGAACAGGATGCTCAGGACCACGACCACGATGGTCAGCGCCGTCAGCACGTAACCGATCACCAGCCCGGCGATCGCCAGCCCGCGGCCTTCCTCACCGCTGCGTTTGATCTGCGACAGCGACAGGTGGCCGAACAGTATGCCCAGCGGGGCGAACAGGATCCCGAACACCAGGGCGACGACGGCCAGCGAGTTGGTGGGCCGCGGCGCGCCGGGCGGCGGGTAGCCGCCCGGGTATCCGGGCGGCGGTGCCGGGTGGGGGTACGGTCCGGGCGGCTGACTCATCTCGCCGGATCAGTCCAGCAGCAGCGACGTGATCTGCACGTCGGTGGTCGGCGCGCCGTCCTGGCCACCGCCCTCGACACCGCCCGCGGCGATCTTGTCCAGGGTGGCCAGGCCGGTCTCGTCGATGGTGCCGAACGCGGTGTAGCCGGGCGGCAACTGCGAGTCCTTGTACACCAGGAAGAACTGGCTGCCGTTGGTGTCAGGGCCGGCGTTGGCCATGGCCAGCGTGCCGCGCGGGTAGGTCACCGGCTCCTGCAGCGCCGGGTCGTCGGGCTGGTACTGGTTGGTCGGGTACTCGTTGGCGAACCGGTAGCCCGGCCCGCCCGTGCCCTGTCCGGTCGGGTCGCCGCACTGCAGCACCGACAGGCTCGGGCTGGTGGTCAGCCGGTGGCACGGGGTGTCGTTGAAGTAGCCCTGCTGGGCGAGGCTGGCGAAGCTGTTGACCGTGCACGGCGCCTTGGCGTTGTCGAGCACCAGGCCGAGGTTGCCCTGGCTGGTGGTCATGCTGGCGGTGACCTGCGCGGGTTCGGTGGGCACCTGACCGGCGCGGGGCGGGTCGACCGGCTTGCTGGGATCCCCGGCGGCGGGGTACTGGCAGTCGGCGCCCAGGTTGGCCGGCGGGGTGAAGGGCGGCAGGGTGCCGTTGGCGGCCTGCTGCACCGGGGCGGCCGACGTGCTGGTGGACGCCTCCGCCGACGCGGTGTTCTCGCCGCTGTCCCGATTGGTGAGGACGATGGTCGCCACGACGGCCGCGATCACCACGACCGCCGCTGCCGCGGAGCCCACGATGGTCATGATCCGTCGCTTGCGCTCCTGCTGCGCCCGGCGCTCGAGTTGGCGTTCGAGTTTGCGCTTGGCCGCCGCGCGCCGTTGTTCGTTGGTCGGCACCGCCGCTGTCCCTTCTCGTTCACGCGGTCGTCTCCGCGTTCGGTCGGCACCGAGTGTGCCAAAAGTTGCTGAGTGTGCGGTGATCGACCCGCACAGAATCGGCGCCCGTCCCGGCATGGGAAACTGGGACACGTGTTGATCACCGGATTTGCGGCGGGCATGTTGGCGTGCAACTGCTACGTGCTGGCCGAACGACCGGGGTCGGACGCGATCGTCGTCGATCCCGGCCAGCGGGCGTCTGCGCCCCTGCGCCGGATCCTCGACGAACACCGCCTGACCCCGGCGGCGGTGCTGCTCACCCACGGCCACATCGACCACATCTGGTCGGCCCAGAAGGTCGCCGACACCTACGGCTGCCCGGCGTTCATCCACCCCGAGGACCGGTTCATGCTGACCGATCCGATCAAGGGTTTCGGTCCCCGCATCGGCCAGGTCCTGCTGGGCGCGATGTTCCGCGAACCCCGCCAGCTCGTCGAACTCGACCGCGACGGCGCCACGCTGGACCTGGGCGGGCTGGCGGTCACCGTCGACCACACGCCGGGGCACACCCGCGGGTCGGTGACGTTCCGGCTCGCCGGGGACACCGAGCAGGTCGCGCTGACCGGCGACACGCTGTTCCGGCGGTCGGTGGGGCGTACCGACCTGCCCGGCGGCAGCGGACGCGACCTGCTGGGGTCGCTTCTGACCAAGCTGTTGGTGCTCGACGATGACACCGTCGTGCTGCCCGGTCACGGGCCGCGGTCGACGATCGGCGCCGAACGGCGCACCAACCCGTTCCTCGAAGGACTGACTCTGTGACCGAGACCGCGTTCCAGGCACCCAAGGGTGTGCCGGACTACCTGCCGCCGGAGTCGGCGCAGTTCGTCGCCGTGCGTGAGGCGCTGCTGACCGCCGCCCGCCGGGCCGGCTACGGCCACATCGAGTTGCCGATCTTCGAGGACACCGCGCTGTTCGCCCGCGGGGTCGGAGAGTCGACCGATGTCGTCTCCAAGGAGATGTACACGTTCGCCGACCGCGGTGACCGGTCGGTGACTCTGCGTCCCGAGGGCACCGCCGGGGTGATCCGCGCGGTCATCCAACACCGGCTCGACCGCGGCCCGCTGCCCGTCAAGCTGTGCTACTCGGGGCCGTTCTTCCGTTACGAGCGGCCCCAGGCCGGCCGTTACCGCCAGCTGCAGCAGGTGGGCGTGGAGGCGATCGGGATCGACGATCCGGCGCTCGACGCGGAGGTGATCGCGGTCGCCGACGCCGGATTCCGCTCCCTGGGTCTCGATGGGTTCCGATTGGAGATCACCTCGCTGGGCGACGACACATGCCGCCCCCAGTACCGGGAGTTGTTGCAAGACTTCCTGTTCCGGCTCGATCTCGACGAGGAGACGCGGCGGCGCGCGGAGATCAACCCGCTGCGGGTGCTCGACGACAAGCGGCCGCACGTGCGGGAGATGACCGCCGCCGCGCCGGTGATGCTCGACCACCTGTCCGACAGCGCCAAACAGCACTTCGAGACCGTGCAGGCGCACCTGCAGGCGCTCGGGGTGCCGTTCGTCATCAACCCGCGGATGGTGCGCGGACTGGACTACTACACCAAGACCACGTTCGAATTCGTCCACGACGGCCTGGGCGCGCAGTCCGGGATCGGCGGCGGCGGACGCTACGACGGGCTGATGCGCCGGCTCGGCGGTCAGGACGTCTCCGGCATCGGGTTCGGCCTCGGCGTGGACCGCACGGTGCTGGCGCTGCGCGCCGAGGGCCGGGAGGTCGGCCAGGCGAGCACCTGCGACGTGTTCTGCGTACCGCTCGGCGACACGGCCAAACTCCGGCTCGCGGTGGTGGCCGCGCAGTTGCGCGCCGCCGGGGTGCGCGTGGACCTGGCCTACGGCGACCGGGGGCTCAAGGGCGCGATGCGGGCCGCCGACCGGTCCGGGGCGACGCTGGCGCTGGTCGCCGGTGACCGCGACGTCGAGGCGGGCACCGTCGGCGTCAAGGATCTCGCCACCGGTGAGCAGGTCGACGTGGCGGCCGACGACGTTGTCGGCGTAGTGGTTTCGCGCGTGAGCTAAGGCGCCACGGCGGAGCTGCGCGGGTCGACGAGGATCTTCGCGTGGTGCTCGGCGGCGCCGAGCACCTCGAATGCGGTGGCCACCC
This sequence comes from Mycobacterium sp. PS03-16, assembly GCF_004570325.1. Classification (GTDB taxonomy): domain Bacteria; phylum Actinomycetota; class Actinomycetes; order Mycobacteriales; family Mycobacteriaceae; genus Mycobacterium. Next base: position 9,614 of record NZ_SPQO01000009.1, read on the forward strand.
CGTCCAGCCCGACGGTCCCGGTGATGAGCGCGGACGCGTCGAGCCTGCCCTCGGCCAGCATGTGCAGGGTGTCGCGGAACTCCAGAGGCGTGTAACCGAAGACGAACCGCAGGTCGATCTCCTTACCGTTCGCCATGGCGGGGTGCAGGCGGTCCGCGCCCATGCAGACGCCGACCACGATCACCCGTGACTGCAGTGGGGCGGCGCCGATGATGCCGTCGATCACGCCGGGCACGCCGACACACTCGAAGACGACCGGGCGCTTGGGGCCCGCGGCGCCGAGCTTGTCGGCCACCCGGTAGAGGTGCGACCAGCCCGGCAGCCGTCGCAGCTTCTCCATCGAGCCGACGCCGAGTTCGTACAGTTGCGGGGCCGCGGTGATGGCGCCGGACTGACCGCTCGCCTCGTAGGGCGAGTCCACGGCCGGGTCGACGACGGTGTGGGCGCCGCAGCGGGTGGCCAGGTCGCGCCGGGTGGCCGAGAAGTCGCTCGCGACGATGGTCCGCACGCCGAGCGCCTTGAGGTGGCAGATCACGGCCAGTCCGACCGGCCCGCATCCGATGACGATCGCGGTGTCGCGCCGGCCGATCTCGCTGCGCCGCACCGCGTGCAGGGCGACGGCCATCGGTTCGGTGAGTGCGGCGGTGTCCAGGTCGAGCCCGTTAGGGATGGCGAAGCTCATCGAGGCCTCGGCGAGCACCTGTTCGGCGTACCCGCCGGGGGCCAGCGGTGACAGTCCGGTCAGGTGCACGCTGCCGGCGGCGCGCACCAGCGGGAACGACACCACCGGGGTCCCGGGCGCGAACTCCTTGCCGACCCCCTTGCCGCGCTCGGCCACCTCACCGCAGAACTCGTGGCCCATCACCACCGGTGTGTCACTGCGCATGAAGTCGGGGTAGCCGACCCCGGTCATGACGTCGGTCAGCTCGTCGGCGTGGTCCTTGGCGTGCAGGTCCGACCCGCAGATGCCGCAGCGCCGGACGTCGAGCACCAGTTGGCCGCGCGCGGGACGGGGTGCGGGCAGGTCGACCACCGCCAGGGTGCCCTGTTCACAGCTGACAGCTCTCATCGGCGCTCCGAGTTCATGCGGGCAGTATGCGCCGTCGCGCACGTCGGGTAGAGCAGCCCCGGCGTGCTTCACCGGATTGCATACGAAACCGTCGTATAGGCACCGCCAGGGCATTGACAGCCGTCAAATCGGCCCTAATGTATACAAAATGGTGGCGTCCACGATGGCCGCAGCGGCCGGCCCGACAAGCGAGCACGACGATCTGCGAGCCATGGTGCGCGCGTTGGTCGCCAAGGAACTCCCGCTGGCCGACCTGCGCGACGCGGATCCGGCGACGGCGCGACGGGCGGGCTGGTCGTCGCTCGCCGCCCTGGGGTTACTGGGCATCGCGGTGCCCGAGCAGTACGGCGGCAGTGGCGCGGGTCTGGTCGAGCAGGCCATCGTGTGCGAGGAACTCGCCCGTGAGCTCGTGCCGGCCCCCTATTTCGCCACCGCCTGCCTCGCCACCGCAGCGCTGCTGTCCACCCGGGACGACGCGGCATGCGCGGACCTGCTGCCCGCGCTGGTCGAGGGGCGCCGCACCGCCACGCTGGCCCGGACCCGGGGCCGCGCCACGCGCGACGGTGGCCGCTGGCGGGTCGACGGGCAGCTGCGGCACGTCCCCGACGGCGCCGACGCCGACCTGGTCCTGGTGGTCGCCGACACCCCCGACGGCGCGACGCTGTTCGCGCTCGACGGCGAAGACGGCGGGCCGGCGCGCCACCGGCTCGACTGCCTCGACCCGACCCGGCCCACCGCTCATCTCACCGTGGCCGGCGCGTCGGCCCGTGCCATCGGCGAATGCGGTGCGGGCGAACGCATTCTGGCCGAGGTGCGGGTCCAGGCGATGACACTGCTGGCCGCCGAACAGGCCGTGATCGCCGAGCACTGCGTGGAGCTCACCCGCCGCTACCTGCTCGACCGCAGGCAGTTCGGCAGGCAGATCGGCTCCTTCCAGGCGCTCAAACACCGCCTCGCCGACGCCGCGGTGCGCGCCGAATTGGCTTCCAGCAGTGCGTGGTACGCCGTTCGCGGCCTGGCGGATCCCGGTGGTGCCACCGCGGAGGCGGTGTTCGCGGCGCACGTGGCCGCCGCCCACTGCGGGGACGCCGCGGTCAGCAACGCCGTCGAGATGATCCAGCTGCACGGCGGCATCGGCTACACCTGGGAACACGTCGCGCACCTGTACGTGCGGCGCGCCAAGGCCGACCAGTACCTGATCGACACGCCGGCCGCCCACCGGGCGCGGCTCGGCGACCTGGTCGCCGGCCGGCAGCCGGGCGCCGCCGCGGCCGAGGTGACGCCCGCCGGCGGTGACAGCCCGGTGCTCGCCGAACTACGGGACTGGCTGGCCGCCCACCTCACCCCGGAGGTCGCCGCGGACACCGCGCCGCCGCCGGCCGGTCATAAGTACACCGACACCCGGCGTCAGTGGTACCGCGAACTCGGTGCGGCGGGCTGGGCGACACCCACCTGGGCACGCGAGCACGGCGGACGCGGACTGGACCGCGAGGCCGGCGGCGCGGTGGTCGAGGAGCTGCGCCGCCGCGGTGTCGACCGCCCCGAGGAGGACTTCGTCGGTGTCTGGCTGGCCGGCCCCACCATCGCCCTGTGGGGCACCGAGGAGCAGCGCGAGACCTATCTGCGCCCGCTGGCGCTCGGCGAGCACCGGTGGTGTCAGCTGTTCAGCGAACCGGGCGCGGGATCGGATCTGGCGTCGCTGTCGACGTCGGCCGTCGCGATCGACGGGGACCGGTGGCGAATCAACGGGCAGAAGATCTGGAGCTCTTTCGCCGACACCGCGGACTACGGCCTGCTGATGGCCCGCACCGATCCGCAGCTGCCGAAACACGACGGCATCACGTACTTCCTGCTGGACATGCGCACGCCGGGTGTGGAGGTGCGGCCGCTGCGGCAGATGACCGGCGACGCCGAGTTCAACGAGGTGTTCCTCACCGACGTCGTCATCCCGGATGCGGCGCGGTTGGGCCCGCGGGGCGCCGGCTGGAAGGTCGCGATCAGCACCTTGATGCAGGAGCGCAACAGCCTGACCGGATCACCGGTCGTCGGGCCGGGGGTGGCCGACGCGCTCATCGCCGAGGCCGTCGACGCGGGTGCGTGGGCGACGGCCGACGTGCGACATCGCCTACAGGATCTGCTGGTCGACGAACGCGCCCTGCAGGCGGCCACGTTCCGGGCTGCCGCGACGCCCGATCGTGATCCCGGGGCGATCGATTCGGTCCGCAAACTGGTCAGCGCCGACCTGCACGAACGCGCCGAACGGGTCCGCGTCGACCTGCGCCCCGACCTCACGCTCGGCTGGCCCGCCGGCGATCCGATGCCTGCGGGCACCCGCTCGTTCCTGGAGATGAAGAAGTACTGCATCGCCGGCGGCACCTCGGAGATTCAGCGCAACATCATCGCCGAACGGGTGCTCGGTCTGCCCCGCGACGTCGACCCGGACCGCGGTCGCCCCTACAACGAACGGACCCACCGGTGACCCCCGAGCCGACGGTGACGCTCTCCGCGGCCGCGCCGGGCGTCACGTTGCTGACACTGCAGCGGCCCGCGGCCCTCAACGCGCTCGACGGACACCTCATCGCCGACCTGCGCGCGGCGCTACACCGCATCCGCGACGACCGGGACTGCCGCGTGGTGGTGCTCACCGGCGCCGGCCGGGCCTTCTGCGCCGGGCTGGACGTCGACTTCTACGCCCAGCGGGTCGCCGATCCCGCCCAACGCACGCCCGCTGCGCGGATGGCGCTGCAACAGGACATCGCCGGGCTGGTGACCACGCTGCGCGCCCTGCGCCAGCCGGTGGTCGCCGCCGTGAACGGGGCGGCCGCAGGCGGCGGGATGGGGCTGGCACTGGCGTGCGATCTCCGCGTGGTCGCCGACACCGCGGCGTTCCACTCGGCGTTCATCCGGCTCGGCTTGGGCGGCACGGACATCGGCGTCAGCTGGCTGCTTCCGCGGATCGTCGGCGCCACCATAGCCTTCGAGATCATGCTGACCGGTCGGCGCGTCGGCGCGGTCGAGGCGCTGTCGATCGGGTTGGTCAACCAGGTGGTGCCCGCCGACGAGCTGCCGGCCGCCGCGCTGCGGCTGGCCGGGCAGATCGCCGGTCACAGCCCGATGGGTTTGTGGATGACCAAGGAGGTGATGTGGGCCCAACTCGAGGTCGGCAGCCTGCAGGCCGGCCTGGATCTGGAGAACCGCAGTCAGGTCGTCACCACACTGACCGCCGACCACGACGAGGCGGTCCGCGCCTTCCTGGAGCACCGCGCACCCGCGTTCACCAACACCTGACAGGAGCCGATACCGACATGATGACAGGCGAGCAGTACAAAGAATCGCTGCGCGACGGGCGCCGGATCTACCAGGACGGCAAGCTGGTCGACGACCTCGACACCGATCCGCTGCTGGCGCCCGCACTGGACGCGGTGGCGGCCGGCTACGACGAGTATTACAGCGGCGGCGCAGACGCGGTGAACCCGTTGGTCGAGGCGCCGCACAGCGTCGCCGAACTGCGGGAGCGGGTGCCGGTGCTCACCGAGATGGACCTGCTGCTCAACGTGACCTACCAGTCGCTGATGACCCTGGTGGTCGCGGCGATGCGGCTGTCGGAGTATCCGCAGTTCGTCGAGCGGATCAACGCCTACGTCGAACGGGCCCGCCGCGACGACATCCGCATCGCCGAGTGCATCACCGACTCCAAGGGCGACCGCTCCAAAGCCCCTGCCGGACAGCCGGATCCCGATCAGTACGTGCGGGTGGTCGAGCGGCGCCCCGACGGTGTCGTCATCCGCGGCGCCAAACTGCACATCAGTGCCGCACCGTTCGCCCACCACCTCATGGTGATGCCGACCAAGTCGATGAAGCCGGGGGAGGAGGACTACGCGATCGCCTGCGCGGTGCCGGTCAACGCCGACGGGGTGCACGTGATCAGCCGGACCGTGCACGCGCGCGGCGGCGACGAACGCGACTACCCGCTCAGCGCCCGCCGCAGCATGCCCGACGGGTTCGTGGTGTTCGACGACGTGTTCGTGCCGCATGAGCACGTCTTCCTCGACGGAATCGCCGACCGGGCCGGGGTTTTCGCCCACTCGCTCGGGTTGTGGGAGCGCCTCGGCGGCACGGCGGTGATGGTGGAGCAGGCCGACGAGATGGTGGGGCTGGCCCAACTGATCGCCGAGGCCAACGGCACCGCCAGGATCGCCCACGTGCGCGAGAAGATCGACGAGCTGATGATCCACGCGACCAACCTGCGCGCCGGGATGGAGGCCGCGATCAGCAACGCCCACACCACACCGGAGGGGTACTACTATCCCGACGACCTCTACACCAACGCCACGAAGTACCTCGGCGCGGCGAACTTCAATCTGATGGTGCGCCACCTGCACGACATCGCCGGCGGCGGGGTGATCACCACACCGTCGATGGCCGACCTCGACAACCCCGACATCGGCGAGCATCTGCGCAAGTACCTCACCGGATCGGCCGACGTACCGGGCGAGGTGCGCGCCAAGCTGTTCCACGCGATCCGCGACAGCACCGCCGACTCCTACGGCGGCTGGCATCTGGTGACGAACGTGCAGTCCGGCGGCGGCTTGTTCGCGCAGCGGCTGGTCACCCGCAAGCACTACGACATGGATCGCGCGAAGCGACTGGCCCGCCGGGCCGCAGGCCTTGCGTGAACGTGAACGTGGACGTAGATTGGCGGTATGCGCTTCGGAGTCTTCATAGCCCCGTATCACATGGTCGGCGAGAACCCCACGCTTGCGCTCGAACGCGATCTGCAGCTGGTGGAGGCGGTCGAGGACCTCGGCTACGAGGAGGCCTGGTTCGGTGAACACCATTCTGGCGGAACGGAGATCATCGCCGCACCGGAGTTGATGATCGCGACGGCCGCGGCGCGGACCAAGCGCATCCGGCTCGGCACCGGCGTGGCCTCGCTGCCGTACCACCACCCGTTCATGTTCGCCGACCGCATGGTGCAGCTCGACCACCTCACCCGCGGGCGGCTCATCGTGGGCGTGGGCCCCGGTGCGCTGCCCGGCGACGCCTACATGATGGGGATCGAGACCACCCGGCAGCGCGACATGATGCTCGAGGGCCTCGAGGCGGTGCTCGCGCTGTGGCGGGACGAGGAACCCGTGACCCGCGAGACCGACTGGTTCACCCTGCGCGACGCCCGTCTGCAGCTTCGGCCCTACAGCCGTCCGGGCATCGAGGTCAGCGTGGCGGTGACCGCGTCACCGTCGGGACCGGTGGCCGCAGGCAAGTTCGGGGTCGGCCTGCTGTCGATCGCGGCCACGCAGCGAAAGGCGTTCGACGCGCTGGCCCGCAACTGGCGGACCGCCACCGAAACCGCCGCCGCGCACGGCAACACGGTCAGCCGCGAGGGCTGGCGGCTGTGCGGGCCGATGCACATCGCCGAAACCGAAGAGCAGGCCCGCCGCGACGTGGAAAAGGGGCTCACCCAGTGGGTGGACTACTTCCAGAACGTCGGCGCCATCCCGATTCTCGGTGACTTCGACCCGGGTGAGGACATCGTGTCCGCGGTCAACGAGACCGGGGTCGGTGTGATCGGCACGCCGGAGATGGCCGTCGAGCAACTGCGTCGCCTGCACGAGAAGTCCGGCGGGTTCGGCACCTACCTGCTGATGGCCCACGAATGGGCCAACCGCGAGGCGACGCTGAAGTCCTACGAGCTGATCAGCCGCTATGTCATGCCGAAGTTCCAGGACAGCCTGGAACCGCTGGAGCGCAGCCGGGACTGGACGATCTTCCACCGCGAACGGCTCATGGGCAACATCTACAGCGCCATCGCCGGCGAGACCCAGAAGTTCCTCGCCGAGCGCGACGCCCGCCGCGCGGAAGCCGAAGCCCTGCCCGCCGCCACGTGACCGACTTCGGGGTGCTGCTGTTCCCCAACGTCGGGTGGGACACGCTGATCGACCGGTGCGAGCAGGCTGAGCGCCTCGGGTTCCGCAGCCTGTGGATCGACGACCACATCGTGAACCCGGCGGCGCCTCGGGCCAATTGGTTGGAGGCGCTCACCACGCTGGCCGGCATCGCGACGTGCACCCACCGCATCCTGATCGGTCCGCTGGTCGCGAACGTGGTGCTGCGCCATCCGGTGATGCTGGCGCGCCAGGCCCTCGGCATCGACCAGATGTCGGGTGGCCGCCTGCAGCTCGGGCTGGGCGCGGGCTACGCGCCGACCGACCACGCGACGGTGCAGACACCGGTCTGGCCGGCCGCGGAGCGGGCCGAGCGGTTCGCCGAGGCAGTGGGCCTCGTCGACCGGCTGCTCCGCAGCGAATCCGTCGACCACAGTGGACGGCATTACCGCGCCGACCACCTGCGCCTGCGCCCGGCGCCGGTGGCGGCGCCACGGCCACCGCTGTGCGTGGCCGCGCACCGCCGCGAGAGCCTGGAAGTGGTTGCGCGACATGGGGACATCTGGAGCTCCTTCGGCGGGTGGGGGCTGTCGTCCGCCGAACTGATCGCGGTGACGAAGTCCCGCTCGGCCGCGCTCGACGAGTTCTGCGCGGCCGCCGGCCGCGACCCGCGCACGGTCCGGCGCCAGATCCTGGCGGGCAACCCGGCGACCACCCCGGATCCCATCTGGTCGTCGGTCGGCGCCTTCGAGGACTGGGTGGCCCGCTGGGCCGAGATCGGCATCGACGAGATCGTGCTGTACTTCCCGCCGGAGGTCCTCTACGCACCCGAGCTGGTGGACCCGGCCGTGCTCGACCACCTCGCGGCGACACTGTTCGCGCGCCGCGCGGGCTAGGTGATCAGCGCGCCCCCGTCGACGGCGAGGGTGGCGCCGCTGACGAACGACGCGGCCGGACTGGCCAGGAACAGCACCGCGGCGGCGACCTCCTCGGGGGTGCCCAGTCGCGCGGCCGGCACCCGGGTGGTCACGAACTCGTCGTTGAAGCCGTCGGGCGTCAGCTCGGTGAGGCCCGTCGAGAGGAACCCCGGTGCGATCGCGTTGACCCGGATGCCCTTGCGGCCGGTCCACTGCCGCGCCAGGTCGCGTGTCAGCCCGAGCAGGCCCGCCTTGCTCGAGACGTACCCGGCCTGGGGCAGGGCGGTGGTGGTGAGCCCGAGGATGCTGCTGATCATCACGACCGCCGATCCGGGTGCCATCACCCGGCCGCACGCCTGGCTCATCCAGTACGCACCCATCAGGTTGACCTCGACGGTGCGGCGGAACTGCTCGGGGTCCTCGCGGGTGGCCGGCGCGGCGGTACCGACACCGGCGTTGTTGACCAGCACGTCCACCCGCCCGAACGTGCCCATCACCTCCGCGACCGCGTCGTCACAGTCCCGGGGGACCGCGACGTCGGCCCGCACGGCGGTGCTGTCGATGCCGTCCGCGGTCAGCAGCGCGCACTGGGCGCGCACCTCGTCGATGCGCCGGCCCGCCAGGGCGATCCGGGCGCCGGCGGTGCCCAGCGCCCGGGCGATGGCCATACCGAGCGCGGAGGTGGCGCCCGTGACGACGGCGACCTGCCCGTCGAGCCGGAACCGTTCGATGACTGCGACGGTCACGACGCGTGGGTGGTGCGGGCCGGCTGGTCCTGCAGCGCGAGCAGCGAGTCGCGGCCCTGCATGATGTGCTCGGCCATCAGCGCACCGGCCCGCTGGGCCTCGCCCGCGGCGATGGCATCGCGCACCATGCGATGGAAGAGGTTCGACCGTTCGCTCTGCGCCCGGCTCTGATGGCGGAACACCTGGTACACCAGCGGGATGTCGACGGCGTGCACCAGCAGCGCCGACAGCCGCCGGTGCTGGGCGCCGTCGACGATGGCCTGGTGAAAGGCGTTGTTGGCGGCGGTGATCTGGCGCAGCCCGATCTCGGGGGCGACGTCGGGGTCGGCCACCGCCTCGATGCCCGCGTCGAATTCGGCGATCGCATGGTCCAGCTCGGCGATGCCGTCGGCGGTCATCCGCATCGCGGCGCGTTCGGCGGCCAGGGACTCCAGGCGCGCGCGCAGTTCGTACAGGTCGCGGATGTCGGTCTCCGACATCGTCGCCACCACCGCGCCGCGGTTGCGTTCGATGGTGACCAACCCGTCGGCGGCCAACGCGCGCAACGCTTCCCGCACCGGGGTGCGGGACAGGTCGAACATCTCCCCGATGCGCTGTTCCACCAGCCGGGAACCCGGCTCGAACTGCCCCTCCACGATCGCCCGCCGGATCAGCCGGTAGGCACGCTCCGAGCGGCCGCGCGGGATCGCCGGATCGGTCACCTCACGCACCGCCCGAGGTGGCCGCACCGATGTCGAGCACCTCGCCGTCTGCGGAGGACACCTCGACCACCGGGTCGTCGCGGTCGTCGAACTCCAGCCGCAGCGCGCGCGACATGATCGCGTGCATCACGTACATCGTTGTGGTGTAGGTGAACTCGAGGATCTCCTGGTCGCTGAACACCGCCCGCAACTGCGTGAACAGCGTCTCGGGGACGCGTCCGTGCTGGGCGGCCAGGCAGTCGGTGTAGGCGAGCAGGAGCCGTTCGGTGTGGTCGAAGCAGTCGGCGGTCTGCCAGGACGGGATCGCGGCGATCTTCTCCTCCGACAGGCCCGCCGACCGGCAGGCCTTGCAGTGCTGGGAGAAGACGAACTGGCTGCCGACCACCCAGCCCGCGCGGATCTGGCCGAGTTCGCGGTGGTCGGCCCGGATCCTGACCTCCTGGCGGTAGAGCCGGAAGCCCCGCACGGCGTGGCGCAACGCGGCGGGAGACTGGGCGAACACCGTCCACCAGTCGCCGGTCGTGCCGCCGACCGCCCCGGGTTCGGCGACCGGGTCGCGGTCGCCGAACATGAAGTCGTACATGCTGCGGGTGAAGTCGTCGCCGACCTCGGCCCTGGGCACTTGGTTCAGACGTGGCACGGTGGGCTCCTGTTCAGCCGGCGGGGACGATCGTGCGGCCGGCGAAGCGCCAGCGACCGTCGTTTCTGCGATAGGTGTCGTGGTAGCGGCCGACCATCGGCGGTTCGCCGTTGGCCCGCATCAGCAGGAAATCGACCACGCCGGAGGCGGTTTCGCCGTCGATGTCGAACTCGTGGTTAACACACAGGTGCCGGCCGCCCGCTGTCGCGGCCGCGATGGCGGTGAAGAACGTGCTGAGCTGCTCGTGACCGGTCGGCCGCTGACCGCCGAACTCGACGGTCGCGTCGGGGTCGAAGAGGTCCAGCAGCGCATCCATCGCGCCGTCATCGAACCGGTGGCAGTACTGGGCGGTGAGCTTGGCCAGGGCGGCGTCGTCGGTCATCGCGCTCCCATCGTCGAGTCGAACCGGATTGTATTCAATCGCAGTGATGAACGACCCGTCAACAGTGCCGTTGGCGGCTATGGGGGCGAAATCGCGTACAGTTCCGATGTCAGCGACGCACGCCAGACAGCACCATCTCGGCGAACACATCGCCGATCTGGGCCAGCGTGTTGCGGCCGCCGGGCACATACCAGCGGTGGATCCAGTTGTGCATGCCCAGGATGCCGAGCATGACGAGCCGGGTGTCGAGGTCGGCGCGGAACACCCCGGAGGCGACACCCTCCTCGATGATGGAGAGCAGCGTCTTGCCGTAGGCGTCGGCGTTGGCGACGATGCCCTCGGCCTCGGGGATGACCGCGATGTGCTGGCTCTCGCTGAACAACAGGAACAGCTCGGGATAGTTCTGCAGATCGTCGAGATAGGCACGCAACGCGCGACGCAGCTTCTCGTCGGCGGGCGCATCGGCGTCTCGCGCCTCGCGGCAGTGCGCGGTCATCTCGTGCGCGGGCTGGTCGATGAGGGCGACGAGCAGTTCCTCTTTGGTGCCGACGTAGTAGTACAGCGACGCGCGGTTGATGCCCACCTCGGTGGCGACGTCCTCGAGCCGGGCGCGGGCGAACCCCTCCCGCCGGAACACGACGGTGGCGCCTTCCAGGATCGTCCGCCAACGCTCGTTGGAGGCGCGGCGGTCGGCGGTGCGGCGTTCGGCCCGGCGTCGGGCGTTGTCGCTCTGGGGGCGTGCGGCTGGAATCGTCGGCCTCCTCACCTGCCGGGTCGTCGTGTCAACCTACGCCATCAGCGCTGCGAGCTGCAGCGGCGCACTAGGGACAGACCGTTCGTGAACGTGAACGTAGACGTTGACAATTTCGTGTCGGCGTCGTAGCGTCCGGGATGTTCAGCGTCGATCGAGTCGCGCCATGGCGGCGCGGAAGTCGTCGTGCTCCATGGCGGCGGCCTCGAGGGACAGCGACAACGGGAGGACGGCCCCGCATGCCATGGCGAGCAGACGGTTGACCGACGCCTTGGTGCCCTGCACGGCCTGCGGCGCCAGGCCGGCGAGCCGTCCGGCGGTGGCCATCGCCGACGGCACCACGTCGGCGGCCGGCAGGACCCGGGTGATCAGGCCGAAGCGTTCGGCCTCGGCGGCGGTGAGGATCTCGCCCGTCATGAGGAGGTGTTTGGCCCTGTTGATGCCCACGAGCAGCGGCCAGATGGCCGCCGCGCCGTTGCCGGCCGGCAGCGCCGCATGTACATGCAGATCGCCCAGCTTCGCGCCGTCGGCCATGTACGAGATGTCGGCCAGGGTGGCCAGCACCGCACCCAGGCCGATGGCGTGCCCGTTGACGGCGGCGATCAGCGGTTTCGACAGCCCGACGATGTCCTCGACGATGTGGCGGGCCTCCTCGATCGGGGTGCGGCCGGTGCGGGTGGCGTACGCGCGATCCGGGGATTCGTCGCCTCCGGTCGAGAACGACCGGCCGGCGCCGGTGAGGACCACCGCCCGTACCCGGCTGTCGTCCTGGGCGGCGGCGAATACCGTCGACAGCTCCGAATGCATCACGTCGTCAACGGCATTCGCGCGGTCGGGGCGGTTGAGCGTGAGCACGGCGACGCCGTCGGCGGAGACGGTGATCTCGATGGTGCGGTACATGGCGGGGTCGAGCACGGCGCCGTCCTCTCGGTGTGTGAACGTGAACGTCGATGTTGACTATAGGAGGATGCGGACATGCTGACATTCGGGACCTTCATCGCGCCCTACCACCCGGTGCGGGAGAGCCCGCTCACCACCTATGAGCGCGACCTCGAACTGATCGCCTGGTGCGACCGTTGGGGTTTCGACGAAGCCTGGGTGGGCGAGCATCACTCGGCAGCGTGGGAGAACATCGCCGACCCGGCGATGTTCCTGGCCGTCGCCGGACAGCGCACCAGCCGCATCCGGCTCGGCACCGGCGTGATCAGCCTGCCGTACCACCATCCGATGATGGTGGCCGACCGCATCGTGCAGCTGGACTACCTCACCGGCGGCCGCGCGATGCTCGGTGTCGGGCCGGGCGCGCTGATCTCCGACGCGACCATGATGGGCATCGACCCGGTCACCCAGCGGCCCCGGATGAACGAGGCCCTCGGCGTCATCACCCGGTTGCTCGCGGGGGAGACCGTCACCCACCACAGTGACTGGTTCACCCTGAACGAGGCTCGGCTGCAACTCCTTCCGGTCAACGGTGCGATGCCGGTGGCGGTCGCGTCGAGCACGTCGCCGTCGGGCATGGTCGCAGCCGGCACCCACGGCGTCGGCGTGCTGTCGCTGGGCGCCGGACTGATCGGCGGGCAGAAGGACCTGGCCGCGCACTGGGCGCTCGGGGAGAAGGCCGCTGCCGACAACGGCAGGGAGTTCCGCCGCGACGGCTGGCGCCTGGTCATCCGCGCGCACCTGGCCCCGACCCGCGAGCAGGCCGTCGCCGAGGTCCGGGAGGGCCGCGAGGCCGAGCGGATCGGATACTTCAAACGCGTGGCGGGGCTGAAGAACGATTACACGCTGGAGCAGGAGATCGAGGAGGACGCCGCGATTGTCGGCACCCCGGACGACATGATCGCCGCGCTGCACCGCCTGCAGCAGCTCACCGGCGGATTCGGCGGCTTCCTGGTGCTCGCCGGTGACTGGGCCGACCGGGAGGCGACCCTGCGCAGCTACGAACTCATGGGGCGCTACGTCATTCCGGAGTTCCGCGGCCATCTCGACCCGCTGCGCGCGAGCTACGACATGGTGGTGGCCAAGAAGCGCGACTACGGCGCCCCGGCGATGGCGGCGATCAAGAAGGCCTACGAGGACGCGGGCCAGCACATGCCCGACGACCTCAACCCGACCAATCTGCGCTGACGATCGGGTCCGGCCTCACCGGGCGCCGTGCACCATGGCGTCGAGCACCGCGTCGAGGTTGCCGACACCGCCGGTGAACGGGCTGCCCCGCAACAGCACCCGCGTTCCCGCGGGTGTCACGGCCACCAGCTCCGGTGCGCTGGACGCCAGCCGCATCCGCCGGGTGAACGTGACCTGGTCCAGCGGGGCGACGATCTCACCGCCGGCGTCGACGAAGACGCGGTAGCGCCGGTCGAACACCGCGGCCGGACGGCGCTCGCGCAACGGGGTGGACCGCGACCGGCGGTGCGCGCTCACGGCGCGCATCATGCCCGCGAACGAAGCGACGCCGACGGCCAGGAAGGCGGCGCCGATGGCCATCGACCGCGGCGCCGGCGTGCCGGTGAGTGCGGTCAGCAGGGTGACGAGGCCGAACATGCCGAACACCAGCGCGCCGATGATCAGCAGCAGGATGGCCACCTCCGACGGGGTGTGTCCGCGGTCGAACAGCAGTACCCGGTCGGCGTCCTCGGCCACGACGAACCGGCCGGTCTCCGCGACCACCAGCGGTTCGTTCACGGCCACAGCATCGCATCACCGGGCGCCGGCGCCAACGGTGGGAGCGCGGTATCTAGATCGCCATGGCGGCGCGCACGTCGGCCTCCGAGGCCGACCCACCCGTACCGCTGGAGGTGATACGGCCGGCCTCGAGGATGTAGTACCGCTGCGCGGATTCCAGCGCGAACCCGATGTGCTGTTCGACCAGCAGCACGCCGAGGTCCCCGCGCGCGGTGAGCGCGGTGATGGCGCCCTCGATCTCGGCGACCACCGACGGCTGGATACCCTCCGTCGGCTCGTCGAGGATCAGGCACCTCGGGCCGGTGATGAGCGCGCGCGCGATCGCGAGCTGCTGACGCTGACCACCGGAGAGCAGCCCGGCCCGCCGCGTGAGCAGTTCCTTGAGCGCGGGGAACAGGTCGAGCTGTTCGTCGATCAGCGCCTTGCCGTTCTTCCGACCGTCGGCCACCACCTGCAGGTTCTCCGCCGTGGTCAACTGCCCGAAGGATTGCTGCCCCTGCGGCACATAGGCCAGGCCCCGCGCCACGCGGGCGCTGGGCCGCAACCGGGTGATGTCCTCGCCGTCGAACAGCACCGTGCCCGCCGAGCACTTCAGCAGGCCCACCGCCGCGCGCAGCAGCGTAGTCTTACCGGCGCCGTTGTGCCCCATCACCGCCGCGACGCCGTCGACCGGGACCTCGATGCTGGCGCCGTGGATGACCTCCGAACGCCCGTACCCGGTACGGACGTCGATGAGCTGCAACATCTATGAACCCTCCTCGACCAGGTCTGCGGGGATGCCGTCCGCGCCGGCGGCCGCGGTGCCGAGGTAGACCTCCTGGACTCTCGGGTTGGCCTGCACCTCGGCGACCGTGCCCTCGGCGATCACCTGACCGCGCGCGAGCACCGTGACCGAGGTGGCGAACGCCCGCATGAAGTCCATGTCGTGTTCGACCACCACCACGGTGCGCTCACCGCCGATGCGGCGCAACAGGTTCCCGGTCTCCTCGCGTTCCTCGGTGCTCATCCCGGCGACCGGCTCGTCGAGCAGCAGCACGTCGGCGTTCTGCACCAGCAGCATGCCGATCTCGAGCCACTGCTTCTGCCCGTGGGCGAGCACGCCGGCGGGCTGCTCGGCCAGGTCGGTCAACCCGATGGTGTCGAGCGCCTCCTCGATGGCCGGCAGCACCCCGGAGCGGCGCCGCAGCAGCGTCCACGCCGATCGCTGTGCACCGGCGGCGATGTCGAGGTTCTGCAGCACCGTGAGCTGTTCGAAGACGCTGGCGGTCTGAAAGGTCCGGCCCACCCCGAGCCGGGCGATCTGGTGCACCTTTTTGCCGAGCAGTTCGACGCCGGACTTGTTGACCGACCCGGATGCGTTCACCAGGCCGGTGATCGCGTCGATCACCGTGGTCTTGCCGGCGCCGTTGGGCCCGATGAGGAACCGCAGATCTCCCTGGAACAACGTCAGGTCGACGTCGCTGACGGCTTTGAACCCGTCGAAATCGACGGTGAGCCCCCGCACCTGCAGGTACTGGGCGCCCATCCCCGCGTTGCCGCCGGCGATGGGTGCGCGGTCGGCGTCAATCATCGGGCGGCTCCCACCTTCTCGATGTCGGGGTCTGGGTCGGGTTCGGTGGTCGATTCCGGTTCGGCAGCGGGGGGTTTGCGGACGCGACGGCGTTTGAGCAGCACGGACACCCCGGCCAGCCCCGCGGGGAAGAACCCGACCACCACGATGAACAACAGACCCTGGGCGTAGATCCACTCCGACGGGAAGCGTTCGGAGAACAGCGTCTGCGCCCACGCGACCCCGATGGCGCCGAGCACCGGACCCAGCAGCGTGGTGCGGCCACCGATCGCGACGCCGATCAGGAACGCGATCGAGGGCAGGATGCCGACCTGCGACGGCGCCATGAACCCGACGATCGGTGTGAACAGCGCCCCGGCGATCGACGCGAACAGCGCGGCGACGGTGTAGGCGACGACTTTGATGTTGGCCGGATCGTAGCCCAGGAAGCGGACCCGCTCCTCGCCGTCGCGCACCGCGACCAGCAGTTCGCCGTAGCGGCTCTGCATGAGTTGGCGCACCACGGCGACCACACCCAGGAGCACGCCGGCGGCGATGAAGTACAGCATCTGCTTGTTGAGCGGGTCGTTGAGCGTGAAGCCGAAGAACGTGCGGAAGTTGGTGAGCCCGTTGCTGCCGCCGAGGCTCATCTGACCGACCAGCAGGATGGCCAGCGCCGCTGCGAGCGCCTGCGACAGGATCGCGAAATAGGCACCCTTGACGCGGCGCTTGAACACGCCGAAGCCCAGCACCGCCGCGATGCCGGTCGGGACCACCACGATCGCCAGCAGGGTGAAGGCGGGGGAGGCGAACGGCGCCCAGTAGGCGGGCAGCTCGCGGACCCCGGCGATCTGCATGAAATCGGGCACGTCGTCGCCGCGCAGCTGCGCATCGGCGATCTTGAGGTGCATGCCCATCATGTAGCCGCCGAGGCCGAAGAAGACGCCCTGACCCAGCACCAGCATTCCGCCCCGGCCCCAGGCCAGCCCGATCCCGACCGCGACGATCGCGAAGCACAGGAACTTGGCGAGCAGGCCGAGCCGGAAGTCCGACAGCACCGCCGGCGCGACCGCGAAGAGCAGCAGCGCGGCCACGCCGAACCCCATCCACGTCTGCCGGCGTCCCAGCAGGGTTCTCATACGAGACTCCTTGTCCGCACGGTGAACAGACCCTGCGGGCGGGCCTGCAGGAAGATCACGATGATCACGAACACGATCACCTTGGCCAGCGATGCGGTGGTGCTGTATTCGATGAACGAGTTGAGGAAGCCCAGCCCGAGCGCGGCGATGACCGTGCCCTTGATCTGGCCGAGCCCGCCGACGACCACCACCAGGAACGCATCGATCAGGAAGCTCTGCCCGGTGGTGGGGCTGGTCGACCCGATCAGTGTCAGGGCCACCCCGGCCACGGCGGCCAGGCCGGATCCGATGAAGAACGTCGTGATGTCGGTCTTGCGTGAGGAGATGCCGCTGGTCTCCGCGAGGTCGCGGTTCTGCACCACCGCCCGGATCCGCCGGCCCATCGGGCTGGTCTTGAGCACGGTGGCGAGCACGGCCACGCACGCGACGGCCAGCACGAGGATGAAGATGCGGGTCTTGGG
Organism: Mycobacterium sp. PS03-16; assembly: GCF_004570325.1. GTDB lineage: Bacteria > Actinomycetota > Actinomycetes > Mycobacteriales > Mycobacteriaceae > Mycobacterium. The sequence continues at coordinate 26,539 of NZ_SPQO01000009.1, forward strand.
CACCACGGCGCCGAAGACCTCCACCCCGCCCGAGAGCCACGACGGGGCAACGACGTTGACCGCCGGGGCGCCGAAGATGTCGCGGGCGATCTGCTGCAGGACGAGTCCGACACCGAAGGTGACCAGCAGCGTGTCCAGCGGGCGGTGATACATCCGCTGGATCAGCGTCACCTCGAGCAGGGCACCCATCGCGCCGCCGACGAGGAAGCCCACGGCCAGCGAGATCAACAGGGACGCACCGGCGCTCGACACGATCTGCTGGATCACATAGGCGGTGTAGCACCCGGTCATGATGAACTCGCCGTGGGCCATGTTGATGACCCCCATCTGACCGAAGGTCAGCGAGAGTCCGAGTGCGGCCAGCAACAGGATCGAGCCGAGGCTCAATCCCGTTGCCAGCTGCCCGATCAGGACATCCATGCGCTATCGGCTCAGCTCGAGAGACCGGCGGCCCACGGGTAGGACTTGAGGTACGGATCCGGCTCGATCGGTCCGGGGGACTCCCAGATGGTGTAGATCAGACCGTCGGGGCGGATCTCACCGATGCGGGCGGTCTTGGTGATGTGGTGGTTCTCCCCGTCGATGGTGACCAGGCCTTCCGGCGCGTCGAAGGTGACGCCGCCCGCGTTGTCCTGAATCGCGTTGACCTCGAACGACTTCGCCTTCTCGACCGTGTTCTTCCACAGGTAGACCGACACGTAGGCGGCTTCCATCGGATCCGAGGTGGGCTTGTTGGCGCCGTAGGCCTTCTTGTAGGCCGCGACGAACGCGTTGTTCACCGGGGTGTCGATGGTCTGGTAGTAGTTCCACGCGGTGAGCTGGCCGGTGATGTTCTGCACGCCGATGCCGCCGACCTCTTCCTCGGCGATCGACACCGAGACGACCGGCATGTCCTGCGCCGTCAGGCCGACGTTGCGGTACTCCCGGAAGAACGCCACGTTGGAATCGCCGTTGAGGGTGTTGAACACGGCGTCGGCGTCCGCGCTGCGCACCTTGTTGACGATGGTCGAGAAGTCCGTCGATCCCAGCGGCGTGTAATCCTCGCCCTTGATCTCGATGCCGTTGGCCTGGGCGTAGGCCTTGATGATCCGGTTCGCCGTCTGGGGGAACACGTAGTCGCTGCCCACGAGGTACAGCGACTTCACGCCGCGCTCCTTGAGGTAGTCCAGGGCGGGCACGATCTGCTGGTTGGTGGTGGCGCCGGTGTAGAAGATGTTCTTCGACGCCTCCAGGCCCTCGTACTGAACGGGGTAGTACAGCAGGGAGTTGGCGCTCTCGAACACGGGCAGCATCGCCTTGCGGCTCGACGACGTCCAGCCGCCGAACACCGCGGCGACGCAGTCACTGCTGATCAACTTCTCGGCCTTCTCCGCGAACACCGTCGGCTCCGACGCGCCGTCCTCGCCGATCAGCTGGATCTGCTTGCCCATCACGCCGCCGGCGCCGTTGATCTCGTCGACGGCGAGTTTGATCGCATCGCGGACGGTGACCTCGGAGATCGCCATCGTGCCCGACAGCGAGTTGAGCGAGCCCACCTTGATGGTGGGGCCGGACGTGTCCACGCAGGATTCGGCGTTTGCCGCCTCGGTGTCGCCGGCACGGGAGCCGCAGCCGGAGAGGACCAGGCCCGCGGTGAGCAGGACGCTGGTGGTGGCCAGGGCCGACTTCTTGAGCGCAAGGCGCCGAGGTGGTCGCATGAAGAGCCTTTCGTCATGTCGGCAGCGCGATCTCGCCGTAGCCCCCGGCCGTCGTCACCGCAGATGTGAAGGCACCCGGAGGGTGTCGTTTCGGGACGTTAGAGCGCCCGTGTTTCTCGGAAATGTCTGTATGTGACGAACTGATTAACCTGTTGCTGGCCCACGATTGGTTTGCCGTTCAGGTCGCCGTGCGGTCACGGCCGATCGGGCGGGTAACGCGCCGATGGCATCCGCCGATGGGAAGAACATGCGAGTGACGGACATGCGAACAGTGACGAGCAGGGCCGGAGCCGCGGCGATGCTGGTGGCCGTGGCGATGGCGGGCAGTCAGGCGGCGGCGACGGCGCAACCCGCGCCGCACAAGGTCACCTACACCATCACCACGACCAGCGACCTCACCGCGAACATCTACTACGTCAACGCCGACCCGCCGAGCCAGGCCGAGGCGAACTCGCCGGCCTACATGCCCGCGGCGCGGGTGATGGTGGGGCCGGCGGCGCCGTGGACCTTCGAGACCACGCTCAACGACCCGACCCAGTGGGCGTTCGTCAGCGCCAGCGGTGGTCTGCGGGTCAATCCCGAGTTCCGTTGCGAGATCGCCGTCGACGGCCAGGTCGTCATGTCGCAGCAGGGGGGCAGCGGGGTGCAGTGCTCATTGCGGCCCTGGTGACCCGGGCGGGCCGCAACGGGCGTACAGTCATAGGTGGACCGTTCGCGTAACGGCGCTCCCGAGGCCGAGATCAGTGCCTCCACTCAGGACTTCCAGTTAAGGAACTTCACACACATGCAGCATGACAATTTGTTCTCCCACCCCGCCGTGAGCGAGCCGGTGTCGCCGGCCCAGTCGTCCGCGCCGGTGCAGAACCCGGAATTCTCCGACGCACCCAAATCGGAACGTCGCTGATTTTTCCAACGCCGATTGACGGCAAAAAAGTGGGCCGGCATCAGATGCCGGCCCACTTCTTTCTCGAAGTCTGTTAGATGACAGTCACTGCGGTGGCCTGCGGCCCCTTCGCACCCTGACCGATCTGGAACTCGACTCGCTGATTCTCCTCGAGCGTGCGGAATCCGCCGCCCTGGATCTCGGAGTAGTGGACGAAGACGTCATCAGCGCCGCCGTCGGGAGCGATGAAGCCGAAGCCCTTCTCGCTGTTGAACCATTTCACGGTTCCCTGTGCCATATGTGTTTCTTTCCATTCATTCCTGCGAAATGCGAAAAGCATTCCGGGCTGAGGCTAGCACGCGGCCTCAATGATCGGAGAATCCGCGGAGCGCGGGCCCTTGACAGCCGCCTCGAACGTGAGTTCGAATGGAGGTATGCGGTGGCAGGGCCAGGGAGTCGAGGTGGACGACGGTGCGCTGCCCGGGTTGCAGCGCCTCGGCTTCGTCCGCAGTGTGCGCACCCCGCAGTTCGAGGGCATGACCTTCCACGAGGTGCTGTGCAAGTCCGCGCTCAACAAGGTGCCGAACGCGTCCATGCTGCCGTTCCAGTTCACCGTCAACGGGTATCGCGGCTGCTCGCATGCCTGCCGCTACTGCTTCGCCCGGCCCACCCACGAGTACCTGGACTTCGACGTGGGAACCGATTTCGACACCCAGGTGGTGGTCAAGACCAATGTGGTCGAGGTGCTGCGGCGGGAACTGCGCCGGCCGTCGTGGGGCCGGGACACCGTCGCGCTGGGCACCAACACCGATCCCTACCAGCGCGCCGAGGGCCGGTACGCGCTGATGCCGGGAATCGTTGCGGCCCTTGCCGAAGCGCACACCCCGTTCTCGATCCTCACCAAGGGCACCCTGCTGCGCCGGGATCTGCCGCTGATCGCCGATGCGGCGCAACGGGTTCCGGTCAGCGTTGCGATCTCGCTCGCGGTGGGGGATGCGGAGCTGCACCGGGACGTCGAGCCCGGCACCCCCACGCCGCAGGCACGGTTGGGGCTGATCGCCGCGATCCGTGACGCGGGGCTGGACTGCCACGTGATGGTGGCGCCGGTGCTGCCGCATCTGACCGATTCGGTCGAGCACCTCGACTGCCTGCTGGGGCAGATCGCCGAGGCGGGTGCCGGCAGTGCGACGGTGTTCGGTCTGCACCTGCGCGGCGCCACCCGGGGCTGGTTCATGCAGTGGTTGGCGCGGGCGCATCCGCAACTGGTGGGGCGGTATGAGGCGCTCTACCGGCGCAGCGCATACCTTCCGGCGGACTACCGCGACATGCTGCGCGCCCGGGCGGCGCCTCTGCTGGCCAAACACCGCCTGGTGGCTCAGCGGCGCACGACCCGTGCCGACGGACCCGCACCGGTGCCCGCGATGGTCGCGGCGGCACCGGCGCAGGCCACGCTGTTCTGACCCCGGCGCCTCAGCTGCTCTTGTTCTGCTTGACCTGGTTGAACGGCACGCCACGGTCGGCGGCGTATTCCCGCGGGAAGCCGAGCACCCGCTCGCCGATGACGTTGCGGGCCACCTCGGTGGTGCCGCCGCCCAGCGAGGCGGTCTGGCGCGACAGGAACCGGTCGCCGTAGCGGATCGACCCGTCGCCGGTGTCGACCACCCCGGCACTGCCGGATATCGCGATGGCCGTATCGATTTCGAGCTGGATGGTCTCCGCGTGCGAGATCCGGATGATCGATCCGGCCGCCGGGGGCAGGGACCCGTCCTGCACGCCGTGATAGACGTGGTCGATCAGGCATTCCTGCGCCGCCCGATGGACCAGGGCGCGGCCCGCCAACTGCTGGGCGTGCGGATCGTCGGTCAGGCCGACGGCGTCGAGCAGCGCGACGTAGTCGACAGGTTGATCGGTGTCGCCCTCCGGGCCCGAGCCGCTGGCGAATTCGGAGCCGCCGCCGACGGCCCGGCGTTCGTGGTAGAGCTGGCGTGAGGCCACCTCCCACCCCTTGTTGACCTCGCCGACCACCGCCGCGTCGTCGAGTTCCAGGTCGTCGAAGAACTCCTCGCAGAATTCGTTGCCGCCGTCGACCTGTTTGATGCGGCGCATCGTGATCCCCGGGGCGTTCAACGGCACCAGGAACATCGTCAGGCCCTCGTGTTTGGGCACGTCCCAGTCGGTGCGCGCCAGCAGCAGCCCGTAGTCCGCGGCGAACGCACTGGTGCTCCAGGTCTTGGCGCCGTTGATCACCCACTTGTCGCCGCGTCGGTCGGCCCGGGTGAGCACGCCGGCCAGGTCGGATCCGCCGCTGGGTTCGGACAGCAACTGGACCAGGACCTCGTCACCGCGGATCGCGCCGCCGATGTGTTGGCGCTTCTGCTCGTCGCTGCCCATGTCGAGGATGGTGGCCGCGCAGATCGTGAACGTCGGGGTGTTGAGGATGATCGGCAGCTCGTAGCCGCGGGACTCGTTGTCGAAGGCGCGCTGGTACTGGATGGGCAGCCCCAGCCCGCCGTACTCCCGCGGGAAGCAGATGCCCGCGAAGCCGCCCTCGTACAGCATGCGTTGCAGTTCGCGGGCACGCAGCCACGGCGCTTCCTCACCGCGGTCGGCGTCGGGCAGGTTGCGCTGATCGACGCGAGGCATGTTCTCCGCGAGCCAGCTTCGGGCCCGGGCGGCGAATTCGGCCACCGACTCGCCGTCTCCGGCGGAGGTTCGCGCACCGCGGGTCGATGTCTCCGTCATGCCGTTTCCAGCTCCTTGGTCAGCGCGTAGACGCGCACGTTGTGGTCCTCGGGGGTGCCGAACATCGAGCGGTACAGCGTGACCCGGCGCAGATACAGGTGCAGGTCGTGCTCCCACGTCACACCGATGCCGCCGTGCAGCTGGACACAGTGCTGGACCATGGCGGGGGCGTACTCGCCGACGTAGGACTTCGCGACGCCGACCGCGAACTCCGCGTCGTCGGTGCGCTCGGCCACCGCCGCGACGGCCGCCCGGGTGGTGGCCCGGCACCCCTCGAGCCAGATCTTCAGGTCGGCGAAGCGGTGCTTGAGCGCCTGGTAGGAGACCAGCGGCCGGCCGAATGAATGCCTGTCGAACGCCCACTGCACGGTCATGTCCATCACGGTGCCGAGGATCCCGACGGTCTCTGCGCACTGCAGAACCTGGGCGATCTGGCTCTGCCGTGCGATGAGTGCCGCGGTCTGCGACGGTGATCCGACGGCAGCGGACGCGTCGACCTCCACACCGTCGAACCGGACGTGGGCGTAGGTCTTGACCAGGTCGACCGACCGTTGCGCGGCGACGGTCACTCCGGCGGCGTCGGTCGGCACGACGAACTGCCGCAGGTCACCGTCACATGTCGCCGACACGAGCAGCGCGGCACTCTGTGCGCCGGCCTCCACCCGATCGGCGGCGCCGTCGAGCCGGAAACCCGAACCGGTCGGGGTGGCGGTCACGCCGGGCTCCAGCGGTGACCAGTGGTGGCCAGGCTGGTACACCGCCCAGGAGGCCACCGACTCGCCCGAGATCAGGGACTCGATGAGGCCGGCGTGGCGCTCGGGTTCGTCGGCGTCGACAAGCCCGGCCAGCACTGTGCTCACCGGATGCAGCGGGCCCGGGGCGACGGTGCGGCCGATCTGTTCGGCGATCAGTGCCAGGTCGGCGACGCCGTTGCCGGACACGCTGCCGCCGCCGAGTTCCTCGGGCACCAGTAGGCTCGCCCACCCCAGCTCGGCGGCGCGCTGCCACCAGGCCGGTTCGAACGAGGTTCCGGCCGCGTGCAGTTCGCGGACCTTCGCCAGCGATGCCTCCTTCTCGAGGAATGCCTGTGCGGTGGAGGCGAACAGCAGGCTCTCTGGGGAGGCGACCTCGGTCATGGGCGTCCTTTTCGGTCAGGCGATCACGAGCGCGGGAACATCGGGCCGGTGGACCACCCGGTCGGGCACCCGGAACAGGTCGACGAGGTTGCCGCCCATCACCTTCCGAATCCCGGCATCGTCCAGGCCGTGGGCCTCGAGGTCGTCGATCAAGGTGATCGGATCCGACAGCCCCTCGGGGCTCGGCCAGTCCGAGCCGAAGATGACGCGGTCGATGCCGATCAGATCGGCCATCTGCTTGAAGTCGTCCTCCCAGAACGGCGCGACGTACACCCCGCGCGTGAACGCCTCGATGGGGTTCTCCGGGAACTCCTGCGGCATCTTCTTGTGGACGTCTTCGAACTGGTGGAACAGATAGGGCACCCACGATGCGCCGTTCTCGATGGACAGGATGCGCAGCTCGGGGTTGCGGGTGAGCGCGCCGTGGCAGACCAGCGCGGCCATGGTGTCCTCGATCGGCCGCTTGCCCATCGCCACCATGCGGAAGGCGGTGGGCCGGAAGGGCAGGAACTCGTCGGCGGGCTCCCAGTCGTTGAGGTACTGGGCGTAACCGCTGTCGGAGGCGTGCATGCACACCGGGATGCCGGCCTTGACGCAGGCATCCCAGAACGGGTCGAACTCCGGCAGGCCCAGCGAGCGGGTGCCGCGGTAGCCGGGAACCGGCGCGGGCCGCACCAGCACGGTCTTCGCGCCGCGGGCGAGGCACCAGTCGAGTTCTTCGAGGGCCCGGTCGACGACGCTCAGGTTGATCACCGGGGTGGAGAAGATGCGGCCCTCGTAGTCGAACTGCCATGTCTCGTACATCCATTGGTTCAGCGCGTGGATGATGTCGAGGATCAGGTCGGGGTCGTCCTTCATGCGTTCCTCGACCAGGCTGGCCAGCGTCGGAAACATGATCGTGTAGTCCAGGCCGAGGCCGTCGAGCACCTCGAGGCGGGCCTGCGGGTTGCGGAAGGCGGGGATCGCCTTCATCGGCTTGCCCATGACCTCGCGGAAGCTCTTGCCGCCGCTGCCGTGTTTGAAGTACTCCTCCTGGGCGCCGGGGCGGGCCACGACTTCGAAGGTCGGGTTCGGGATGTAGTCGCTGATGTGGTTGCGCACGACGATCTTGGTGCGGCCGTGCACGTCGATGTAGTCGATGACGCCCTTGCGGTGCTCGGGCAGGAATTGGGTGAGCGCCTCTTTGGGCTCGTAGAAGTGATTGTCCGCGTCGAACACGGGAAAGGTCAGCTCGCGTGACGGCATACCGGCCTCCTGGAAACGTGGCTCGCACTAACCGGTAATGACATTACCACCCGGACGGCCTGATCGTGAACGAGTGCCTGTTCGGCGGAAGAAGCTGGTCACCGCCGCGCTTCGAGTCCGCGAACGCAGAACTGGTAGATGTGCGCGGCCTCGACCGGTGCCCCGGACAGCTCGGCGCCCAGCACGCGCAACCGCATCGCGCCGAGGGCGGCCTGCATGATGAGCGCGGACGTGCTGTCGACGTCGATGTCGTCGCGGAAGTCGCCGACGGCCATGCCGCGGCGGATGATGTCGCCGATCAGGGCGTGCACCGGGGCGAGCACGCGGGCGTACTCGCCGGGCAGCGCCTCGGCGAGGTGGTCGTTGTAGGACGTCAGGCCCCGGTTGACCCGGTCCTGGGTGCTCGAGCCGGGAGCCACGCAGATCCGGTCGATCAGTGTGCGCAGCGCCTGCGGAGCGGGCAGTTCAGCAGCTTCGGCGCGCCAGCGCTGTGTGGACTCGGCCATGATGCGGTCGATGAGGGCCAGCAGCAGCTCGTCTTTGGTGGTGAAGTGCTGATAGAACGAGCGCAGCGACGTCTTTGACCGTTCCACGACCTCGAGCACGGTGAAGTCGGTGCGGCCTGTCTCGCCGAGGATGTCCAGTGCGGAGCGCATGAAGCGTTCCGGTCGCGATGGAGCGTCGGTGCGCATGGCCGTGGACGACCGCCCGCGTGGTTTGGTCATGGACCCCTCCCGCCGTCCCCGGGACCCTGCTGTCGAGAATGACGTTACCGCTTTCGCAGAAGGCTATGTAGCTTCTCGTAGTGGGGCCGACGAGACACGGACAGGGGCGTGCACGGATGACGACGGAATCGACGCAGGCGCAGTGGACGGTCGAGATGCTGCTCGACCTCTTCGACGCCCGGCCGGCGGGGGAGAACCGGTTCACGGCCGAGACCGGCCTGGCCGGCGCGGATGAACGCCAGGTGGTCGAGGGGACGCAGGTGCTCGCACAGGCGATCGTGGCGGTGGCCAAGAGGTTCGTCGGCAAGTCCGTGCGGTCGGTGTACGCGGTGTTCGCCAGGGCGGTGATGGTGGGGCCACCGGTCGAGTTGGAGATCGATGTGGTGTCGGAGGGGCGGTCCACCGCGACGGCGGTGGTGTCAGCGTCGCAGAACGGGAAGCGCTGCATCACCGTGACGGTGTTCACCGATGTGCCGTCGGGCGACGTGATTCGCCACCAGCTGCCGCGCCCAGACGTCGCGTCGCCGGCGCAGGCCCATCCCGCCGACATGCCGATGGCCGGCCGGGAGGTGCGCGTGGTCGACGTGGTCGACGTCAACAGTCCCGACGAGGTCGGGCCACCCGAGCTGCATGCCTGGCTGCACTACGACCCGATCCCCGAACGGGCCGATCTCACCAAGGCGTTGATCGCGTATTTCACCGGGCACCTGGGTATTTCGACGACGATGCGCGCGCACGAGGGGATCGGCACCGCGCAGGCGCACCTGACGGTCTCGACGGCGCCGATGACGGTCAGCGTCACCTTCCACGAGCCGGTCCGCTGGAACGGCTGGCTGCTCTACGGCCACGAGAGCACGCAGGTCGGTGCGGGGATGTCCTATGTCCGCGGCACGGTGCACACCGAGGAGGGTGAGCTGATCGCGTCATTCACGCAGGACGGGCTTATCCGGCCGCTGCGCACGTCCGACACCGCGATCGCCGAGCAGAACCGGTTGTAGGTCGGCCGAGGCGAGCTTGTGCCGCCTGTGACGTTGCAGCACGGCTGACAGTGAGCTGGCGCGCCTACGCGGCGGCGCGTTTTCGAGGTGCGCGAATGTACCCGCGCGACCCCTGAGGCCGGCAGCATGGCTAGTTGGTGGATGGTGGTGGGTGTGGGTCGAAGGGTCGGTACCACCACCAGTCGGCGCGTTCCCCGGTCGGTCCGGCATACGGCGGCACCGTGGGTGGGGGTGTGGTGGGTGGCCGCGCCAGGGACCCCGCACGGAGCGGGCGGCCGTCGTCATCGGTCACCACGAGGCGCCCCGCGGTCCCACTGATCGTGATGAAGCCGCGGTGGTGCAGCCGATGGTGGTACGGACATACGAGCACGAGGTTGTCTGGATCGGTGGGGCCGCCGTCCTGCCAGTGCCGGATGTGATGGGCGTGCAAACCGCGGGTGGCGCCGCAGCCGGGGACCACGCAGCAGCGGTCCCGATGCTCCAGGACGCGGCGCAGCCGCCGGTTGATGGCGCGGGTGGCGCGTCCGGCGCCGAGGGGTTGGCCGTCGCGTTCGAAATACGCTTGAAAGGTGGCGTCACACAACAGCAAGCGGCGATCCTCATCACTGAGCATCGGCCCCAGATGCACGCCCGCCGCCGGTCTGTCGACATCGAGGTGCACCAGCACGGTGGTGTGATGCCCATGCGGGCGGCGCGCCACCTCGGTGTCCCAGCCGGCCTCAATGAGGCTCATGAACGCCTCCACCGTGGTCGGAAACGAGGGTGCCTGCTCGGGCGGCCTGCCACGCGCATCCACGCCGTGCGCGTCATAGTCAGCGTCGTGGTCGCGGGTCCAATCCGCGATCAACCCGTCCCGATGGGACTGCAACGCGGCGTCGAATCGGGCCGCCTCCAACGTGGTGAGCCGGATCCGCCACGTGGTGTAGTCGCCGTCCTCATGCTTGGTGATCCAGGACTCGGGTTCGGGTTTCGGCTTCGGTTGCGGGCGGGGTTCGAGTTTGACCATGGTGCGCAGCTGGGTGACCGTCGCGTTCTGGGCCAGCTCCACATAGTGCTCATCGGATCCGTCGGCGGCGCCCTTGGCGATCACGCCGATCTGGTCCAGCGACAGCCGGCCCTCCCGCAGCGCCTCGGCGCAGCGCGGGAACTGCTCGAGCCGATGCGCCACCGCGACCATGGTCTCGGCATTGCTGGGCGAGGTACCGGTCTTCCAGGCCACCAGTGACGCGATGGACCGGCACCCGGTGGCCCCCCACAACCGGTCGCCGTCGATCTCGGCCACGATCTCCGCGAGACGGCCATCGATGGCATTGCGCTGACCGCACAGTTCCGACATCTCCTCGAACAACAGCGCCAGCCGCTCCTTGGGAAGCAAACCGGTTGCGGTCGAGGACATACCACGATTCTCGCAGAGGGGTACGACACGTCTCGCCCCTCTCGACGCAAGCCCTCAGATCTTGAGATACCCCTTTCCGCAGGGATCTGGGCCGCGGTCACCAGCGACGAGGCGTCACTCGCCAGCCACAACACGATGTCGGAGATCAGATCCGGCGCGGCCAGCGAGTCGGTCGGCAGCGCGCCGGGCGAGTAGCTGTGGATGTAGGTGGGATGGTCGGCGAACACCTGATACATCGAGGTGTCGTTGCCCATCGGGGTGTCCGTGCCGTACGGGTGCACCGAGTTCACCCGGATGCCGAACTCGCCCAGCTCGACCGCCAGTGAGTTGGTCAGCCCGACGACGCCGAACTTGCTCGCGCAGTAGTGTCCGCACCCCGGCACGGCCTTGATCCCGGCCGCGGAGCTGATCGTGATGATCGATCCGCCGTTGCCCGCGGCGATCATCGGCGGCACCACCGCCCGGACCGTGTGCCACACTCCGGTCAGGTTGACGTCCAGGGTGTCCTGCCACTGCTGCGGCGTGATCTCCCAGAGCCGGCCCCAGTTCAGCACGCCGGCGTTCGCCACGACGATGTCGAGCCGGCCGAACTGCTCGACCGCGTCGGCCACCACCCGCACCTGCCCCTCGGCGTCGCGGACGTCGACCTCCTCGGCCAGGATCTTGCGGCCCTCACCCTCGACCAGCCGCACGGTCTCGGCGAGGTCGTCCGGGGTGGCCGGGGGATAGCCGTTGGCCTCGCTCACCGGCGCGCACGCGTCGATCGCCACCACGTCGGCCCCCGCACGCGCCAACCGCACACAGTGCGAGCGGCCCTGCCCGCGGGCGGCTCCGGTGACGTAGGCGACGCGTCCGGCCAGGGGCAACTCGTCAGCGCTCATGCGGGGATCTCCTCGGAAACGGCGGAGCGGGTGGCGAAGTCGTAGTCCGACAGCGGCGAGCGGCGCGCGAAGCGCCGCGACCCGGCGATCGTCTGCGGCCGGTGATAGACCGTGTCGCGCTGGCTGTTGACGAAGTAGGTACTCAACCCGGGATTGCAGTCCGTGAAGTAGAGGTGCGCGACGCGGCCCGCGCGCCGCATGCGGTCGTTCCACCGGTTGAACGCGTCCTGCCCGACGGCCACCACGGGGGTGCCGCGCCGCCGCGCCTCGGCGATGACGCGCACCGCGTGCGCGGCCATGGTCTCGACGAAGTCCGGCCACGCGAACCCGACGAAGCCCAGCGGCCCGACGATCTCCCACCGGTTGGGCAGCCGCGGATGCGCGGTGCCGGCGTAGGCGCGCAGCCCGTGTGCGCGATAGAACTCGGCGAGGTCGAACCCGTTGTCGCCCACGACCGTTCCGACCCGATAGGTCTCCGGATCGGTCCACAGCTCGTAGCCCGTGGCCAGCACCAGCAGGTCGGCCGGGTGCTCGACGCCGTCGGCCGTGCGCACCCCGCCGGCGGTGATCCGCTCGATCGGCGTGGTGATCAGGTGGGTGTCGGGATGGTTGAGCGCCGGCAGGAAGCTGCTGGAGATGACCGGTCGCTTGGCGAGGATCCCGTAGCGCGGGACCAGCGCACGCCGGGTGGCCGCATCGCGGACCACCACCCGCAGCAACAGCCGGTACAGCGCGCGGCAGTACGCGTCATAGCACGGCATCGCCCGCACCAGCAGCCGGTCGGGTAACCGGGAGAACAGGTGCACGATCGGCGCCACCATGAACGCGTCCATCAGGTAGCGGCCGGCGAGGTTGACCGCCGGCACGACACCCGGCACCCGCAGCGCCCGGCGCATCGCCGGTGGGATGTCGAAGTCGATCTTGGGAAGCACCCATGCCGGGGTGCGCTGAAAGACATCGAGATTGGCGGCCACCCCTGACAGCGCCGCGGCGATCTGGACGCCACTGGACCCGGTGCCGATCACCGCGACGCGCTTGCCGTGTGGATCATACGTGTCGTCCCAGGCGTTGGGCCGCAGGATGGTTCCGGTGAAGTCATCGATGCCCTCGATGTCGACGCGCGGTTTGGCGTTGACGTAGCCGCCCACCGAGCTGATCACGAACCGCGCCGACACCCGGGCGCCATCGGCGAGCGTCAGCCGCCACAGCCCCGCGGCTTCGTCCCACCGCTGGCACGCCACCTCACGGTGCGGCCGCAGGTGTGGGTACAGGCCCAGCCGTTTCGCGGTGTCCCGCAGGTAGGCGTAGATCTCCGGGCCGGGCGCGAACAGTCGCGACCAGTCCGGGTTCACCGCGAACGACAGCTGGTACCACAGCGTGGGGATGTCTACGGCCAGCCCCGGGTAGTGGTTGTCGCGCCAGGTGCCGCCGAAGTCGTGGCCGCGTTCCAGGATGACGAAGTCGGTGATGCCTCTGCGCCGCAGTAGATATCCGGCGGCGATGCCACCGGGTCCCGCGCCGATGACGGCGACCTCATGATCGGGTTCAGGCATGCGGGCCTCCCAGTCCGGCCACGATGTGTTCGGCGACGAATCGGCGCACCGCGCGCGGGTTGTCGACGTTGACGCCCAGCGGCGGCAGCAGTTCGAAACTGAACAGCAGCCGCACGATCCACTCCGCGGCCCTGGGACAGTTCACCCCGGCGCGCACCTCGCCGCGCTCGATGCCGGCGCGAACCAGGGGCTCCCACAGGTCGAGCGATCGGACCATGAGGTCGTCGCCGATGTTGCGCAATAGCAGCACCAGGATGCTCTCGTTGATGCCGCGCGGCGCCACCGCATCGGACTGCTGGCGGTGGGCGCACACCACGACCGCGGCCGCGGCGACCTGGTCGGCCAGCGTCGTCTGTTTGTCGACCTCGGCGGCCATGGTCTCGATGAACACCGACGCCAGGTGGTCGAGCGCGGTGCGGATGGCGTGGTCGCGGCTGCCGAGCGCGTTGTGGACGGTGCCGCGTGACACGCCGGCGGCCTCGGCGACGGCGGTCAGGCTGAACTGACGCGGGCCGAGGCGGCGCAACGTGGCCGTGGTGGCGGCCAGTAACGCCGGGGCGACCGGCCGGTCAGCTGCCGCGGGCATTTGAACACATTAGCGATATGTGTTCAATGTGGTCAATGATTGACGTCGACGTCCCAGGCGTGGTGGACGATGTCGTGCAGGTGGTACAGCGCGATCGAGGCGACCGTGAACTCACTGCCGTTGCTGCGCAATCCTCGCCGGTGCCATCCGTCGTCGGGCACGGAGTCGTAGGTGTCGGCGACCGTCACCGCGGCATCGAACAGCTCACCGGCCACCACGCCCGGATCCTGCGCCGCGTAATCGTCTTCGAGTGCGGTGCGATCCTGGTCCCAGTTAGGAAACAGCGGTTCGTGCTGGGTCAGCATCAACGTCAGCCGCTCGTTGAAGATCCGGTGCACATCGCGGATGTGGCAGCCGTACTCGAGCGTCGACCACGTCCCCGGCCGCGGACGAGTTGTGGCAGCGGGTGCGGCGAGGCGGCGGATCCATTCGTCGCCGTCGTCGCGGATCCGCTGCGCCACCTCGGTGTGGGCCACGCCGGCGGTGTCGAACCCGCAATCCGGACAGGGCCGCTCCAGCACCCACGTCCAGTCCTTGGTGTCCGGTTCGATCGGTTCGGCGGTGCTCATCGGGTGAACTCCTCGAGTAGGGCCGCGCGCAGCACGTCGAGCGGCAGGCCGCCGAGATCCAGCGCCCGGCTGTGGAACTCCTTGAGCGGCATACTGCGGGCCAGCATGGTCTCGCGCAGCTGCTGCCAGATCCGCTGGCCCACCGCATAGGACGGGGCCTGCCCCGGCCAGCCGAGGTAGCGGTCGAGTTCGAAGTGCAGGTGATCATCGGACTGCGCGGAATGCGCCCGCAGGAATTCCCAGGCCCGCTGCGCATCCCACGTTCCCCCGTCGGGGGCGCGCAGGCCGCAGTGCACGCCGATGTCGATGGCCACGCGGGCGGCGCGGAAGCGCTGCGCGTCCAGCATGCCCATCCGTGCCCCGTCGTCGTCGAGCCAGCCGAGCTCGGCCATCAGTCGTTCGGCGTAGAGTGCCCAGCCCTCGCCGTGGCCGGACACCCAGCAGCCCAGCCGCCGCCACCGGTTGAGCTGGTCGGCGAGGACCACCGCGTGCCCGATCTGCAGGTGGTGGCCGGGCACCCCCTCATGGAACACGGTCGTCGTCTCCTGCCAGGTGTGGAAGGTCTCCTTCCCCGGCGGCACCGACCACCACATCCGGCCCGGCCGGGTCAGATCCTCCGACGGCCCGGTGTAGTAGATGCCGCCGGTCTGAGTGGGCGCGATGCGGCACTCCAGCGTGCGCAACGCCGGCGCGATGTCGAAGTGTGTGCCGGCCAGCGCGTCGACGACGCGGTCCGACAGCGTCTGCATCCACTGCTGCAGCGCCTCGGTGCCGTGGACCTGATAGCGCGGTTCGCCGTCGAGGCGCCGGATGGTCTCGGCCACCCCGGCGCCCGGGTACAGCCGTTCTGCCACCGTCACCTGTTCGGCCACAATGGCTTCCAGCTGATCGAGGCCCCACGCGTAGGTCTCGTCGAGATCGACGGCGGCCCCGAGGAAGGACCGTGACAGCAGCCGGTAGGCGTCGCGGCCGAACGCGTCGCGGTCCGGCGCGTGCGGCGCGATGTCCTCCCGCAGCACCCGGCCCAGGTCCCGGTACGCCGCGGCGGCAGCCGCGGCGTGGCGGTCCAAATCCGCCTGCAGCGCCGGGTCCGTCGCCGCGCCGGCCACCATGTCGACGAACAGCCGCTCGATCTGTGCGGCCTGCGCGACACCCCGCTGCACCTGTCGGATCGCCGGCGGACGGCCTTCGGCGACCGCGACCCGCAACGCCTCGGCGTAACCGGGGACCCGCTGCGGCAGTGCCGCCAGCCGCCGGCCGATCACGGCCCAGTCCTCATCGCTGCCGGTGGGCATCAGGTCGAACACGTCGCGCATGGTCTGCAACGGGGAGGCGATCACGTTGAGCTCGCCGACGTCGAGGCCGGCGTCGTGGATCTCGACGAGCACGCCGAGGCGTTCGCGCATCGCCGCGGCGGTCACCGCGTCGGTCTCGTCGACAGCGGCCACGCCGTCGAGTTCCTTGAGTGCCGCACGGGCGGCCTCGGCGCGCGCGGCGACCCCGTCGGGGGAGTAGTCGGTGATGTCCTCGTCGTAATCGCGATCGCGGCCGGTGATGCCCAGTTCGGTTGCGGTGCAGGGGTCCAGCTCGGCGACGGTGTCGAGGTAGCGCTCGGCGACGGCGTCGACGGCGCTGCGGACCCTAGCCAAGGTCGTTGGTGGCGAACGTGTCGCACTTGCTGACGTCGCCGGTCTGATAGCCGACGGTGAACCACTTCTGGCGCTGCTCGGAGGAACCGTGGGTCCACGACTCGGGATTCACCCGGCCGGTGGCGGCCTGCTGGATGCGGTCGTCACCGACCGCCGCCGCGGCCGAGAGCGCATCGGCGATGTCCCGGTCGCTCAGCGGCTCCAGGAACGGCACCCCGGTGCTCTGCTGGGTGGTGACCGCCGCGTAGTGCGCCCAGATCCCCGCGTAGCAGTCGGCCTGCAGTTCGGTGCGCACCCCGCCGCCGGTGGGCCCCTCGGGGTCCTGCTGGGCGCGGGCCAGCGACCCTTCCAGCTGCTGGACGTGGTGACCGAACTCGTGAGCGACGACGTACTCCTGGGCGAACGGTCCGCCGCTGGCGCCGAACTGGGTGCGCAACGTGTCGAAGAAGTCGGTGTCGAAATAGGCGGTCTGGTCGCCCGGGCAGTAGAACGGGCCGACCGCGCTGGTGGCCGGTCCGCACGCGGTGTCAACGCTGCCGGTGAAGATCTCGACCTGCGGCCGGGTGTAGTCGGGCAGCAGTTGCGCCCACACCGCGTCCAGCGAGTTGCCGGTCGCCACCACGCGGCACTGCACGAACTCGTTGGCGTCGGCGCCGGTCCTGCACTGGCTCAGGTCGAAGCCGGGCGTCGAGACGTCCTCGGTGCCCAATTCGGCCTGCTGGGGCAGCACGGTGCCGGGGTCGACCCCGAGGAACAGCGCGACGATCACCACCAGCAGGCCGCCCATGCCGCCGCCGATCGCGATCCCGCGGCCGCCGCCGCGGCGCCCGCCGCTGCTCGACGTGGTGCTGGTGTCGATCTGCATGCCCTCGTTGAAGGTCATCGCGCACTCCGTCCGCCGTCGGTCGGCGCACGGCGCCGTCGGTCAGCTACCCACACTACGATTTCTTCTGTGTCCGTCGTCGCCGAAGCCGCCACCGTCGCGCACACGACCCTCGGGCGGCTCCGCGGCACCACCGAGGGTGGCGTGCACGTGTGGCGGGGCGTGGCTTATGCCCGCCAGCCCCTCGGCGACCTCCGGTTCGCCGCGCCGGTGGCGCCAGAGCCGTGGACGGGGGTGCGGGACGTCGTCGACCACGGCCCCATCCCGCCGCAGGGCAAGTCCTTCGTCGGCGGCGGCCGCGATGACCCGAAAATCCGCGACGAGGCCTGCCTGACCGTCACGGTGTGGTCACCCGACGTCTCCGGTTCGCTTCCGGTGATGGTGTGGATCCCGGGCGGGGCGTTCGTCTACGGCGCCGGGCAGCTGCAGCTCTACAACGGGTCGCGGCTGGCGGCCAACGGCGAGGTCGTGGTGGTCAACGTCACCTACCGGCTCGGGGTGTTCGGCGGGCTGGACCTCAGCGACCTCGGCGACGGGTTCGACGACAACCTCGCCCTGCGCGATCAGATCGCCGCGCTGCGATGGGTGCGCGACAACATCGCCGCGTTCGGGGGCGACCCCGACCGGGTGACGGTGTTCGGCGAATCCGCCGGCGCCACCTCGGTGCTGGCGCTGCTCACCAGCCCGGCCGCCGACGGGCTGTTCGCCAGGGCCATCGCACAGAGCCCGGCGCTGCCGCTGATCACCGACCGGGAGACCCGGGCGCAACGCGCCAGACGCTTTCTCGACCTGCTCGGCCTCGACGTCGACCAGGTCAAGGCCGCCCCGCAGCGGCTGTTGCGCCGCGCGGCCGGACAGCTGCAGCTGGAGAGCGCGGCCGAGACCCCGGCGCTGGCGTACGGCCTGACCCACGGCGTGGAGCTGCTGCCCCAGCACCCGATCGAGGCGGCGCGCGCCGGGGCGGTGCGGCAGGCGGTGCCGCTGATCGTCGGCACCAACAGTCACGAGGCGTCGATGTTCGCCTGGGGTAAACCGCCGATGCTGCCGACCACGCCGGCCGGCGTCGAATCCTGGATCGCCCGCTGCGCGCCGCAGGCCCGCGAGCGCATCCTGGGCGCCTACCCGGACTTCCCGCGCCGGCGCGCGCTGATCGCGATCGGCTCCGATGTCATGTTCGGCGGGCCGACCTGGGCGTTCGCCGATGCCTACAGCGCGCACGCCCAGACCCACGTGTACCGCTTCGACCACACCACCTGGACCCTGCGCGCGCTCGGCCTCGGCGCCACGCACGGCAGTGAGATCGTGCACATCCAGCACAGCTATGCGTCCTATCTGGGCCGCAAGATCCACCCGCTGGGCCGGCGCGTCCTGCCGTCGGTGGGACGCCGGATGCAGCGCACCTGGCTGGACTTCGCCACCCGCGGGTGGGCGCCCGGTGAGCAGTGGCGCGACGACTGGCCCCGCTACGACGCCCAGCGCCGCCGCACGCGGGTGATCCGGTCGGCCCGCGACGACTCGGTCGACGATCCGGACGCGGTGCGCCGCAGCGCCTGGAGCGGCGTGTACTAGCCGGTGACGGGGTACCGCTCGTCGGTGTAGCGGCGCAGGTTGTGCAGGAAGCCCTGAAAAGTGCGGGCCATCAGCGGCCGCCCGAGGGACATGCCCAGCCGCGCCGGGAGGCCGCGCGGTTTCATCGCCATCACCCAGGTCAGGTGACAACCCTGCGGCGTGGGCTTCACCCGGTAGTCCTCGGCGAACGCGGCGATGCTGTTCGTCGACGCCTGGTTGAACCGGAACGCCATGTGGCTGAACGGCTCCCAGGCGAGAAATTCTTCGTCGCCGACGATGCCCCCGCGCATGTGGACGGTGCGGGTGGTGCCGATGCCGCGCGGTTCGGCGCTGGTCCAGTTCACCTTGGTGATGGCCGTCGCCCAGTGCGGCCACGATTCGGCGTCGGCGAGCACCTCGAAGAGTTGTTCGGGCGTGATCGCGAGGTCGACCGTGCTGACGAACCGGTACGGCGCGGAGTCGACGAACGACAGGTCGACGCGTTCGCAGGCGTGCATGGCCATACAGGGTAGAGCACGGTGTCTACCCGGGGCCGTCACCCGCGGCGGCCAGCAGCGGCACGACGATGTCGCTGATCGGCGTGGCGACGCCGTACCGGGCGCCCTTGCGGGCGATCACGCCGTTGCGGATGTCCCACTCCAGCGCACGGTGGGCTTCCCGGTCGGTGAGCATCGAGGTGGTGATGTCGGCCGGTCCGGCGGCCAGCATGCCGACGATGTCGTCGATCACCGAGTCGGGCAGGGTGGCACCGTCGGCCCGCGCGACGGCCAGGCATTCGGCCAGATAGCGGCGGCTGAGCGCGGCGACGTCGTCGCGGCGGAACATCCCGGCCCGCCGCCCGGTGAGCACCATCAGCCCGACCACCGCGTTGACCAGCAGCTTGTGCCAGGCGGCGGAGGGGAAGTCCGGGTCGAGGTCGACGCGCAGCCGGTCGGTGCCCAGCACGTCGGCCAGCCGGGCGGCCGCCGCGGTGTCGGGCAGCACCAGCCGCGCGTCGGTGCGCACCCGCACCCAGCCCCGGGGATCGGTCTCGGCGGACACCCACACCGCGGCGGGCACCACCGTCGCGTCCGGGCAGTACCGACCCACCCGCTCGACCTGCTCGACCCCGTTCTGCAGTGCGCACACCACGGTGCGGTCGTCGCACAGCCGGGCCAGCCACCCCGCCGCGGCCTCGTTCTGGGTGTCCTTCACCGCCAGCAGCACGACGTCGACCGGGCCATCGGCCGCGTCCGGGTCGGTGCGCACCGGCCCGGGCACGACGATCGGGTCGCGGTCCTCGGGGCGCACGTCGAGGGAGGCGCGCGCGGTGCGCCCGTACAGCGCGACCGGCCGGCCGGCCTCGTGGATCAGCGCGGCGATCGTGGCGCCCACGGCGCCGGGTCCGATGAGCGCGATGCGCGGGGCGTTTCCAGTGACGGACGTGGGCTGCACCGTCGCCAAGGTACCGGCGCGACGGCCCCCACTACACTGGCCCGTTGTTCCCGTAAGGCTATTCCAGGAGATTGTGTGCTGCGCAGTCATGCCGCCGGTTCGCTGCGGCCCGCCGACGCCGGTCAGAAGGTGACGCTGGCCGGGTGGGTGGCCCGTCGCCGCGACCACGGTGGCGTCATCTTCATCGATCTGCGCGACGCATCCGGGGTCTCCCAGGTGGTGTTCCGTGAAGGCGGGGTGCTCGAGGCCGCGCACCGGTTGCGCGCCGAATTCTGCGTCGCCGTCGAAGGTGTCGTCGAGATCCGGCCCGAGGGCAACGAGAACGCCGAGATCCCGACCGGCGGCATCGAGGTGAACGCCACCTCGCTGACGGTGCTCGGCGAGAGCGCCCCGCTGCCGTTCCAGCTGGACGACGAGGCCGGCGAGGAGGCCCGACTCAAGTACCGCTACCTCGACCTGCGGCGCGAGGGCCCGGGTAACGCGCTGCGGCTTCGGTCCAAGGTCAATGCCGCCGCCCGTGAGGTGCTGGCCCGGCACGACTTCGTCGAGATCGAGACCCCGACGATGACGCGCTCCACCCCGGAGGGCGCCCGCGACTTCCTGGTGCCCGCGCGTCTGCAGCCCGGCTCGTTCTACGCGCTGCCGCAGAGCCCGCAGCTGTTCAAACAGCTGCTCATGGTGGCGGGCATGGAGCGGTACTACCAGATCGCCCGCTGCTACCGCGACGAGGACTTCCGCGCCGACCGTCAGCCCGAGTTCACCCAGCTCGACATGGAGATGAGCTTCGTCGACGCCGACGACGTGATCGCGGTCTCCGAGGAGATCCTCACCGCGCTGTGGGCGCTGATCGGCTACGACCTGCCGACGCCGCTGCCGCGGATCACCTACGCCGAGGCGATGCGCCGGTTCGGCTCCGACAAACCCGATCTGCGGTTCGGTCTCGAGCTGGTCGAGTGCAAGGACTTCTTCGCCGACACGACGTTCCGGGTGTTCCAGGCGCCCTACGTGGGTGCCGTGGTGATGCCCGGCGGCGCGTCACAGCCCCGCCGCACGCTCGACGGCTGGCAGGAGTGGGCCAAACAGCGCGGTGCGAAGGGTCTGGCCTACGTGCTGGTCGCCGACGACGGCACGTTGGGCGGTCCGGTGGCCAAGAACCTCACCGACGCTGAACGCTCTGGTCTGGCCGCGCACGTCGGCGCGAACCCCGGGGACTGCATCTTCTTCGCCGCGGGGCCGGCGAAGTCGTCGCGGGCCCTGCTCGGTGCCGCGCGCATCGAGATCGCCAAACGCCTCGACATGATCGATCCGAACGCGTGGGCGCTCACCTGGGTGGTCGACTGGCCGCTGTTCGAGATGGCCGAGGAGGCGACCGCCGCCGGTGACGTCGCGGTCGGCTCCGGTGCCTGGACCGCCGTGCATCACGCGTTCACCGCGCCACAGCCGGGGTCTCAGGACACGTTCGACACCGACCCGGGCAGCGCGCTCGCCGACGCCTACGACATCGTCTGCAACGGCAACGAGATCGGCGGCGGCTCGATCCGTATCCACCGCCGCGACATCCAGGAGCGGGTGTTCGCGATGATGGGCATCGAGCATGACGAAGCCCAGGAGAAGTTCGGATTCCTATTGGACGCGTTCACGTTCGGCGCCCCGCCGCACGGCGGTATCGCGTTCGGTTGGGACCGCATCACCGCGCTGCTGGCCGGGATGGATTCGATCCGCGAGGTGATCGCGTTTCCGAAGTCCGGCGGCGGCGCGGACCCGCTGACCGGTGCGCCCGCGCCGATCACCCCGCAGCAGCGCCGCGAATCCGGGATCGACGCCAAACCCAAGAAGGACCCGGACGCCTAACCCCGGGGCCGCGTCGTCCGCTCGGAGAACAGCGAGGGCGTCTCGATCCGTGCGGCATCGACCTGCGCCGGGCTCACCGTCCTGGTGTGCGCCGACCGTGGCATAGCGACGGCCGGTGACGGCGTGCCCCGGGTCACCGGCTCGCCCCGTAGCGGCGCACCGATGTCGCGGATCTCGCGTCGAGGGTCCCTGGTCCAGTCGATCTGGTTGCCGAATTCATTCCACGAACTGTGTTCGACCTTCGGTGGCTCCAGGGGTCCGGACTGGGCGGACTTGTCGGCGGCGGAGAATCTCCCGACCCACTCATCGGGCTCCGTACGACGGCGCCCGCCGGTCGCAGGTGTCTGCGCGTCCATGGTCTCGGCCGGCGGCTGCGGCGGAGACCCCGGCGACGGAAGCACGCCGGCGGTCTGTTCGAGATACTGCCGCCACGCCTGCAGATAACCGAACAGCTGCTGGGTGTAGTCGGCCGGGGACGGCGGCGCAGGCGCTCCGGCCATCAGCGGCAGGCCGGACGCCATGGTGGTCCACTGTTCGAGGAACTGGCGCCATGCCGTGAGCGTGGCGAGCACCTGCTGATCGATGCCGGTCGGCGGAGTGGTCATCGTGACTCCTTCCCGAGGAGGATGCGGCGCGGGCGCGCCGGTGGGGACGTCCAGCGGATGCGGCAGCGACTGCCGGTAGAGACGGGTGTCGAGGACGCGCAGCAGGCGGGTCTCGGCCGGCTCACGGTTCTCGATGTCGAAGATGTAGCAGTAGTCCCCGGCCGGCGTCGGCATCCGCACCGGGCTCGAGTGCCCCTGATCCAGGAAGCCGTAGGGGAACCGCCAGTGCAGCGACGTGTCGTCCCGGCGGTCGAGGCCGTCGGTCTGCACCCAGAGGTAGTGGTCGAGGATCGCGTTGACGGCGTGGCGGCCCGACTCGCATGCGGCCTCCATCGACGTCATGCGGGTGAACGTCTTGGTCCACGTGCCGGCGAACACCACCGAGTTGTGGTGGACCTGGTATCCGCCGTGACCGGCCTGCCAGACGTCGCGTCGCACGAGGTCGTCTCGCCATTGTTCGTCCGAGGGCCGCGGCACCGGGGACGTACCGTGCGGGTTCCACGGATTGCCGCCCGGGCGGTTCGGCCAGTCCCCGACGATCGGCACGAGATAGGGGGTCTGGTTGCGGACGGGGCGGCCGGTGCCCTGACCTTCGCCGTCGGCCATCACCAGGCCTCGGTCGAGCGCGTACCACGCCGGCCAGGGCAGCACTGTTTCCGGCGTCCGATCCGTGCCCTGGGTCAGCGCCGCCGCGATCTGGCGCCACACCTCCGTGGCGATCTCGTCGGGCGTGCAGTCCCGGGCGGTCTTGCCGCGGCCGTCCTCGTCCATCAGAACCGTTGACGGCGTGTTGAAGTCGCCGATGTCGACCGACAACACCGAGATATGGCCGTCGCGTCCCAGATTCGGCCGCTGCTCCCACAGCCCGTGCTGGTTGATCGACGACAGCGCCCATTCGCTGCCCGAGTAGTACATGTGTCCGCGCAGGAGCTGGAATTCGGTGTCGAAGAAGTACTGGATGCCTGCCAGCGTCTGAAACCGGTCCCACGGCACCCGGCCCATCTGGTCCATCCGGTAGGGGTCGCGCCGGGCGCCGGAGCGGGTGTCGGCGGGTTGCAGCGGCCCGGCCTCCGGTGGCACGGAGGTGGTGAACCCGTCGAGGCCGGCGATGGTCCCTCCGGCGCCTGCCGCTCGCAGTGCCGTCGTGATCTTCTCGGCCGCAGGAGCATCGACGGCGACCACGGTGTAGTCCGGGGTGATCCGCGTTCCGTCGGCCAGCGTGACCTGGACGCGCGGCCGGCGGTGCGGCGGGGTGGCCGGGTGCGCGGGGGCGGGTTCGAGGCGCTCGGCGGACCCGCGGACGAAGCGGACGCCGAGCGCGACGAGGTGGCGGTACCAGTGATCGAGCCACGCTTCGGTGGTCGGCCCGTTGAGCACGCCGTCGGCCTTGTTGTCGCGCCGCTCCATCGTCAGCTGAAGTTGCAGATATGTGGTGAGGTTGGTCTGCGCGTCGCCCCACTGCGGGTCGAATGCGGCCAGCACCCGGGGCATTTCGCGCAGGTAGCGGTCGAACGCGGGGGAGTAGGCGAACCGGGTGGGGCCGTTCGCCCGGTCGCGCCCGACGAAGAAGTCATAAGCCGACATCTGCTGCAGTTCGGTGGCGCGCCGCAGCGGGCTGGTCACCAGGAACCGCAGCAGCCTGCTCACGAACATCGCCACATCGCCTGCGGTGACCCCGACGTCGCCGAGTTGCCGTACGACGCTCGCGAATTCGGCTGGGCTGCGCGGCGCCTCACGCGGGAACACCAGCGACGGCTTGCCCTCCACCGTCATGCCCTGGGTGATCACCCGTCGCACGTTGTCCATGACGGTCCGCGAGGTCGGCAGCCACCGGAACTCCCCGCCCGGACGGTCGAGGCGTTCGAAGATGGGG
The DNA here is from genome assembly GCF_004570325.1 of Mycobacterium sp. PS03-16. Classification (GTDB taxonomy): domain Bacteria; phylum Actinomycetota; class Actinomycetes; order Mycobacteriales; family Mycobacteriaceae; genus Mycobacterium. The sequence continues at coordinate 50,814 of NZ_SPQO01000009.1, forward strand.
ATGCGCTGGAACAGGTCCCAGATGTGTAGGTAGTAGGCGGGGAAGAAGCGGAAGCCGTGCTCACCGGCGACTGCGCGCCCGGGCGGACGGGGGTTGCCGCGCCGGCCCGGGAAAGGCCGCAGTTCGGCTTCGCTGCCGTCCCGACTGCCCACCGTGGAGTACTGCGAGGCCGCCAAGCCGCCCAGCTTCACCGGCGGGAAGCACTGCGCCGGTTCGTCACCCAGTCCGGCCCGCTCGTCGGCGTGTGGCTCGTACACGGTGACCTCGAAGCCACGCTCGGCCAGCTCGTGTGCCGCGGTGAGACCCGCGATACCCGCGCCCAGGATTGCGACCGTGGGGCGGCGCGCGCACGATGCGGGCGTGGCGATGTGCGCGTTCATGACGCACCCACTCGCAGGGCGGTCAGGAGCCCGGGCTGGGACGGCGCGCGGACTGCGGCGTGGACGTATGCGAGCAGCGTGTCGTGGGCGCGCAGGATGTCGTCGAGTGCGCCCCGCACCTCCACCATCCCCGACTCGACGGCGTCCTCGAGTCCGACCGCGGCGTCGAGCACGGCGAGCACCGCGTCCCGCGAGGCGCTGATCCACGCCTTGGGTGCCGCCGGGGCGCTGTCGCAGACCTCGATGCGCTCGCCACCGCGCAGGCCGAAGTGTTCGCCGTCGACGTCGAGGGCGACCACCAGCGGGCCGAGCGCGTCGAGGACCAGGAGGTAGCTGTCGGGCACCTCCTCGGCGAGGTGGGCGACCGAACGTCGCAGCAACGACGAGACCCTCTCAGCCATGGAGGAACTCGAATACTGCGGTGCCGACGACGTCGAGGTCGCGGCCGCCCACCCTACCCCGGACGTGCGCGGTGCCGCCCGCCTCGCACAGCACCACCGACCGGTCGAGGTGGGCCTCACTCGGCTGGGCCAGGCGGACGTAGGACTGGGCACGGAATTCGGCGTGCACGGTGTCGCCGGCACGTTCGGCGCTGACCCGGATCCGCTCGGGTACCCCGGGTGTCCGGCCGTTGAGCACCAACCGCATCGGCGCGGGCAGCGTGCAGTCCGCCGGGCGGCCGAGCGGCCCGTCGATATGGGTCTGCACGGCGGCGTGCCGGAAGATCGCGGCCGGTTCGTCACGGTGCCACACGTAGAGCGCCTGCGACAGGGTCCGCAACCGTCGCCGGTCGGTCATCTGCAGGAACACCAGCGACCACGGGTCGTCCGCGGTGGTCGGCAGGATGGTGCCCCACGTCCAGCCGAAGTCGTCGCCCCACCGGAACCGGCCCCAGTTGTGGTCGTGGTAGGCCACGGCATCGGCGATCCGGTGCTCCCGGCCCGCGATGCGCAGCCGGCCGTCGGCCCGCAGCCGCGGCACGAACAGCCAGCACATCCGCCCGTCGTCGCCCACCGGCTGATTGTTGACCACGAAAGGTCTACTGCCCGAGGTGCAGTGGATCTGACCGCTGATCTGGTGGGTGGGCAGATCGACGACGATGTCGTACCCATCGGGCCGCACGGTGATCCGGTTGCCGCCGACGGCCAGTTCGGACAGGTCGGCCGATACGGTGACGTCGGTGTGCTCGAACCGCTCGACAGCGCCGGTCCACGTCCGGTGGTGGACGACGACGATCACCCGTGGGATGAGGCCGCGGCCGTCGTGGGTGAGGCTGAGATTGACCAGAATACGGACGTCGGGTGCGTGGACGACGAAGTGCTGCCATTCCTTGAAGTCGACGGGGTCGGCGGCGGACAGCAGTGGCGCGCGGACGAAGTCGCTGCTGGACAGGGCCGCAGTCACCGCAACCACCGCGTGCCGGTCGTCGGCGTCACCGGAGCGCTCGGCGGTGGGGGCGCCAGCCGTTCGATCGCCGCCCCGAGGCTGGCCAGGCCGAGGAGCAGATCGACGACGTCGTCGGCGGGGCCTGCGGTGTGGGTGCGGGGTGCGTGCTCAGCGAGGTCGCGGACGATGTGCCCGATCCCGGCCAGACCGGTGAGATAGGCGATGAAGGCGCTCTGCTCGGCGAGCGCATTGCGGGGGTCCAGGAGCGTCACGCGAACCCCTCCGGCCGCAGCCGTGCCAGCACCGCGTCGTCCACACCGTGCCCGACGATGGCGTCGGCCACCAGTTCGGCCCACGCCGTCGGCGCCGAGTGAGGTGCGGCGGGGCCGTCAAGCACGTTGAGGCTCACCGTCTCCCACACCCGGCGCAGGTTCTCGACGGCCTCGGAGGCGATGAGTCCGTCGCGCAGGCGCGCCCCCTCCGGGGTGTCGGCGTAGCGGCGGCCCTCGGCGACCAGCAGGTCGTGGACGCGACGGGCGGCGGTCGGACTGCCCAGGACGGCACGGCGCGCGCCGACGAGCAGATCGAACACCGCCCGCTCGGTGCCCGAGGATTCATCGGGTGGGGCCGGAAGCAGCCGGGGAGCGTCGCGTTCGATCAGGTCGAGCGTCAGCTCCCGCAGGCGTTCCAGCTCGGCCAGCATCCTGGCCAGCGCCTCGGGTGTCATCGGGTCCGTCCGTGCACGAAGTCGACCAGCGCGTCCAGGGTGTCGCGGTGCCGGCTGGGCGGCAGCCAGTCCAGCTCGCCCAGGACGCCGGCCGCCTCCTCGGCGTGCCGGGCGGCGACATCGCGGGCGTGGGCGATCGAGCCGGCGCGGTGCAGCAGCGCGTACAGCCAGCGGACGTCGTCGAGGGTCTTGGTCTGCCGGGTGCCCAGGCGCGCGGCGATCTCGGCGCGGGCCGCCCGGGACAGGTCGCCGCGGGAGGTGAGCCGGTCGAGCAGGTCGGTGAGCCCGGGATCGCCGTCGCCGCCGGGGCGGTGCCTGGTCAGGATGCACACCGCCCGTTCACGTTCCGTTGGCTCGGCATGGCGCAGGGCGTGCAGCAGGATCAGCGTGCGTTTGCCCTCCCAGAGGTCGCCGCCGATCTCCTTGCCGTAGTCCTCGGGGTCAGCGCGCAGGTTGAGCAGGTCGTCGGTGATCTGGAACGCCGCCCCCAGGTGCCGGCCCAGCGCTTCGAGCGGCTTCAACCGGTCGGGTCCGGCGCCGGCGGCGATGGCCCCGACCTGCAGCGGGGTGATGAACGAGTACCAGCTGGTCTTGAGCTCGACCATCCCCAGGTAGTCCGCGTCGCGCAACTGCCAGGTGTTCGACCGGATCCACTCCAGCTCGAGCGCCTGCCCGTCGACGGTCATCCGCGCCATGCGCGCGACGGCACGCAGGATGCGCAGCGCGGATCCGAGGCCGACCCGCTCGACGTTGTCGAGCAGCGGTTGCAGTGACAGCGAGAGCATGGCGTCGCCGACGTTGATGGCGATCGGGACGCCGTGGTCCATGTGCAGGGTGGGTTTGCCGCGCCTCCACCACGATTCGTCCTCGATGTCGTCGTGGATCAGGAAGGCGTTGTGGTAGAGCTCGAGTGTCGCGGCGCTCGGCAGGACCGCGTCGAGGTGACCACCGAGCCCGAGGCACATCGCGATGGCCAGGGTCGGGCGCAGCGCCTTCCCGCCGCGCAACGGGTAATCCAGGATCAGGTCGTAGAGGGTGTTGCTTCCGCGTCGCTCGGAGCCGTAGAGCCGGGAGATCTCACCGTCGCACGCTTCCTTGCACAGTGCGAGGTAGTCCTCGAGCACCCCGGCGGCGGCCGAAGCGTCCGGCACGGTCGATGTCATCGTCGGTCAGTTCTTTTCGTCGACCACCGCAACGATGCCCGTGGCGTCCTTGACCCTGATCGCGAAGCGGATGCGTACCTCGACTTCGACATGACCGCCGGTGGTTTCGCCGAGCACCGCGACGCCGGGCATGACGCTGATCGCCAGGTCGACCGGTTCTTCGCCGGGCGACGCGTCGGCAGCAGCGTTGTGGGCGATGCGCTGCCGGCGGCCGAGCATGAGCATGACGGCGGCCGCCCGGGATGTGCCACCGCCTGCGTCGACGGCCTTGTCCAACTGCGAGACCCGGTGCAGTGCATTGACATTGGCTGCGGTCAGCAACGACTCGGTGGCCGGGTAACCGCCGACGAAGGCACTGAGGACTTTGAGGCCCTGCGTGTTGGTGAGGAGGCAGGTTGGCGCGCGGAACCCGTTGTCCTCTAAGTGGGCGCGAGCATCGATCAGCGTCGGGATGATGTTCTTCGGCTCCGGGTCGACGCCGGGAAGTTCGACTGCTTTCGAAGCCTTGGTGCGCAACTCGGTGATGATCTTGGTGTCGACTTTGCCTGCGAGCTTGACCGCCGCGGCCATCACCTCGGAGAGTAGCGAGTCGGGGGTGGGCGCGCCGGCCTGGACCAGGGTGAGCTGAAACGGCTCGGCCTCGGGTTTGAGATCGATGAAACTCGGTTTGTTCATGACGTCGTCGCGCACCCTGGTTGCACCGGGGTCGCCGACGTCCCAGTGAGGAATCGTCTGCCAGGCAACGCAGGTCTGCTCAAACGTCTCCATCACGGTCTGATTGGCCAGCGCCATCCGCTCCGCGCTCAGATACATCTTCGTGCCCCCCTCGTGTGTCGATGCATAGTCGGTTACTTGTGGACGAGCGCAAATCCCTGACCGGGTGAGAGCTCGCCGTGCGCCATCGCCTCACAGTGGGTGAGGTGCAGCGAGGCGATGGGGTCATCGGGTAGCAGGCGGCAACACCGCTCGAAAACGGCACGCGCACCCTCGAAGTCGCCCGCGTCGAAGAGCGCGAACGCGTGGTCGAAGGTGGGCTGCGCGGCCCGTTTCGCCTCGCGCAGCGGCGCCGGATCGTCGTCGTAGACCTCGTGGATCGTCACCGGGCGCCGCCGGTTGACCACCATCACCCGCTCCATCCGGCGGATGTCGAACTGGTCGCGGTCGGCCAGCCGGGTGTGCGTGGCGTCCGAGATCAGCAGCGCGGAACCGTAGCGCTTGTTGGTGCTCTCGATGCGCGCCGCCAGATTGACCGCGTCACCGATGATGGTCAGCACCATCCGGTTCACCCCGCCGACCAGGCCGACCCCCACGGTGCCGGTGTTGATGCCGATGCCCACCCGCAGCTCCTCGGACCCCAGCGCCGTGCGCTCGCGGTTGTGGTCCCGCAACGCGCGCAACATCGCCAGCCCGGCCCGCACCGCGTTGTCGGGATCGCCTTCGAAGATGGCGACGATCTCGTCGCCGCGGACGTCTTGGATCATGCCGCCGAAGGAGACGATCGGCACCTCGACGGCCCGCATGAAACCCATGGCGAGGTTTCCGGCCTCGGAGACGGTCATGTCCTCGAGCAGCGTCGTGTAACCGCGGATGTCGGAGATCAGCACGGTCATCACCCGCTCGACGCGGTAGCCGTTGCGCACCCGGCGCAGATCGTCGATGTCGAGGATGCGCAGCAGTTCATTCGGGACGAATCTCGACTGCACATCCATCAGCGACTGCCGGTGCTCGTCGGCGGCCCGCAACCGGGCCTCGAGCTGGAAGTTCCACAGCGGTGCGGCGGCCTGGTCGCACAGGAAGCTGACCGCCTCCTCGTCGCGGACGGTGAACGACCGCTCCGGATCCCGGTGTTCGGCGTAGACCACGCCGATGGTCCTCTCCTGCACCTGGATCGGCACGGCCAGTATCGCCGGAAGGCGGTGACGGAGCCGTCGGGCCGACCCGCGCGCGGGTTCGCCCGCGGTGGTCACCGGGGCGCCGCTGTCCACCACACGACCGACAACAGCCCGGTCGTAGTCGATTTCGTTCCAGGGCCCGTCGATCGTCGTTGTGTCGGCCCCCTCGCGGACCACCCGCACGGTCATGTCCTGCGCCTCACCGGTCAGCAGGACGACCCGGCTCGCGCCGGTGAGGTCGGCCACGGTGGCCACGACGACGGCGCCCAGCCGGTCGGGCGTCCGCGCCCCCGCCAGCGCCCGCATGACGCGATGCGCGTTGCCCGGGTCCACTCCCGTGCCGCCGGCCGACACCAGGTCGCGGCTGAGCAGCCATGGATGCGACCGCGCCAGCCGACCTGCGCGCACCGTCATGCCCTGGCTCAGCCACATCTGATAGGCGGTGCGCAGCATGTGCTCGCCGAGCGTGGACCGGCCGGTGTCGACGTAGAGCGTCGCGGCCTCCTCGTGCGCGAGCGCCCCGATCAGCGGCAGCTGATGTTGCCCGGCCAGCTGCATCGCCTGTTCGAGGTGTCGCTCGGCGCGGTGGTGCCGCCCGCGGCTGCGGTCGCGCACCCCTTCGATCAGCGCGTACGGCGCGGCGTAGTTGGCCGGGGCGGCCGCTGCCCACTTCCGGTGCAGCGCCAGCGAGCGGCGCACGGCCTGAGCGGTCGATAGATCGGCGGGCGCGGCGTGGATCCGGCTCAGCGCGCTCGTCATGTGGATGTACTGCAGGATCGCCGTGCCCGCCATGCCGCCGGCGTGGGTCAGCGCCTCGTCCGCGACGCCGACGGCGCCGGCGTAGTCGCCGCACCAGAAGTGCAGTCCGAGCTTCATCGTGGCGGCCGAACTCAGCGCCACCTCGTCGCCCTCGCGCCGCGCCTCGGGGAGCACCTTGCGCTCGTCGTAGCCGCTTTCACCGGCCAGCAGGAACGGGTCTTCGCTGCGCCCCATGAGGTTCAGGCAGAACTGCTGCATGGCCTGGCAGAGTCCCAGCGGCGCCGGCTGAGAACGGATGTCGGGTACCAGCGTCCGGGCCAGCACGTCGATCTCGGCCAGCGGCCGGCCGACCCAGAACGACTGCGACAGCAGCACGGCCGCGAGGAATCCGGCGTACTCCTGGTCACCCTGATCGAGGGCGTCGGTGACGGCGTCGCGGAGCTGGGCGAGCCCGTCGCGCAGCGGGTGCCGCCAGTGCCGGATGAAGTTGAGGTACATGAACACGGTCTGCGGGCGCGCCTCGACGAATTCGTCGCGTTCGGCCAGCCGCAGACTCACCTCGCCGAACCGCTGACTGCCCGCGAGATCGCCGGTCATCACCAGCAACAGCCCGTAGGCGACCAGCACCAGCGGGGAGCTCGGCGTGTGTCCATGAGCCAGGGTGAGATCGAGTTGCTTGCGGACGATGAGCGGAAACAGGTTGGGCCGCACGATGTACGACATGCTGCGCAGTTCGCTGAGAATGCGCTGCACCTCGATGACCCGGCCGTCCGTGCAGTGCGGCAGGCGCAGCAGACGGTCGGTGGTCCAGCGCCGGGTCGCCAGCTTCATCTGCACCAGCGCATTGGCCATCCGTGGCTTGCCCGCGTCCGACGGCAACGGCTCACCGAGGTCGTCGAGGGCCCGCAGACCGATCTCCAGCGCCTCGCGCAACCGGTTCTGGGCCACCCGCCCCTTCAGCCGCAGGTACGCCAGCCGGGCGCGGTCGGCCGGCTCGTGCAGCACCCGGTCCGCCTCGTCGAGCAGGTCGTGCAACGCCGCCACCTCACCGACCAGCAGGGCGGCGTCGGCGGCCGCCAACTGCAGCTCACGCGCCTGCGTGAAGTGAGCGGTCCACCGGTTCGCACCCAGCAGCGTCAAACCGCCTCGGCAGTACTCGAGGGCCAGCGGAAACGACGCCTGCGCCCGCGCCTTGCGTGCCGCGCGGTGCTGCACCTCGACGAAGCGGACACGTTCCGCGTCGTCCGCGAGGTCGCCGCCGCTGAGCCCGATGTGGCGGGCCGCGTCGAACAACCGCCCGTCGCCGAGGGTGACCAGGCGCCGGGCCATCCGCAGGTGCGTGGCGCGCCGGGCGTCCTCGGCGAGACCCTCGCGCGCGGCCTCCCGGACCCGGTCATGGCTGAACCGGTAGCGCGCGTCGCGGCTGATCGTGTTCGCGATCCGCCGCCCGCCGCTGTCGACCGCGTCGAGCAGCCGGTGCTCGAGGCAGTGCCACAGCGCCTGGGCGACCACCTCGGCCGGCTCTTCGGCCGCCGCGGTCGCATCGTCGAGATCGAACTCCCCGCCGATGCACGTCAGCGAACTCAGCACCGCCCGGTCGACGGGCCGTAATTGGTCGAGATAGTGCCCGAGGAACTCCGCGGTCGTGGCGGTCATCTCGATCGACGACAGCATGCGCAGATCCCAGCGGGGCCGTCCGCCCGCGCCGTCCGCGATGAGCGCGCCCTCTCGTTGTGCGCGGTACAGGAGCTGGCGGACGTGCAGCGGGTTGCCCCCGGTCCGGTGGTGCACTTCGTCCACCACATCGGCCAGCTCGACGCCGCGCCCACCCACCGCGGCGAGCAGTTCCTCCACCTCGGTGCGGCTGAGCGGCCCGAGTTCGATGCGCCGCGGCGACGCCGGGGTGAATCCCGCACGCTCCGAGTCAAATTCGCCTGTCCGGTGCGCACCGAGGAGTACGACCCGGCGAGGCGCCACGGTCAGCAGTTCGGACAGCAGCAGCAGGGAGTCGCGATCCGCCCACTGCAGGTCATCGATCGCCAGCACCACGGGTCGGTAGGACGCGGTGTCCGACACCAGCCTGATGGCCGCGCGGTGCAGCCGCCGGCGGGCGTCGGCGGCGTCCAGGCCTGCCACACCGGGGGAGGTGCCGACGAAGTCGCAGAGTTCGGGCACCAGGTCGTCGAGGACTCCGGTGAGTGTGGACATTCCGGCGATCAGGTCCGTGCGCCAGCTGTCCCGCTCGGCCGCACCGGTCGACTCCATGATGCGCACGATCGAGGCGAGCGCATCGCCGATGGCTGCGTACGGCGCGGCGTCGCCGTCGCGGCACCGGCCGTAGGCGAAGACGCAGTCGTGGCTGCGCAGTTCAGCGCCGAACGTCTGCATCAGCGTCGACTTGCCCACTCCGGCAGGGCCGCTGAGCAGGATGCACGCTGCCGTGTCGCGTTCGGCCGCGTCCACGGCGGCGCGTAGCTCGGCCAGCTCCCGCCGGCGGCCGACGACCCGGCCGTCGACATCGAGAACCGAATTCGTCACGGTGCACACCGTTCCCCTACGGACACATCCACCGGACATGCTATTGACCGGACCGTCACAGCGCAGAGTGGTCAGCGACATTCGATGTCATCTACGTGCGGTGTCAACAAGTGCCGCTCATCCGTGGCAAACCCAGCGAACGCCGAAGAGCCGGCGCGGTGGGATGGACGCCGCGCGCGCCGTGTCATTACAGTCGGATCCGATATGGACAAGGACAGACTCGTCGCCGACACCGGCGCACTCGAGGACTTCAACGCACGCATCGTCGAGGAGTTCCGCGCGAACGGCGGGCAGGTCGGCGGCCCGTTCGCCGGCGCCACCCTGCTGTTGCTGCACACCGTCGGGGCCAGATCCGGGCAGCCCCGCATCTCGCCGCTCGCCTGTCTGACCATCGACGGCCGGATGCTGATCGTCGGGTCCTACGCGGGCGCGCCGAAGTCCCCGGCGTGGGTGCACAATCTGCGCGCCAACCCCCGGGCGCACATCGAGATCGGCACCGAGGCCTACGACGTCACCGCGCGTGAACTGCCGTCCGCGGAGCGCGACGCGCTGTACCCGAAGATCGTCGAGTTCGCGCCGGTGTTCGCCGACTACCAGGCCAAGACCACCCGCATCATCCCGCTGTTCGAACTCACCCGGGAATAGATCCGGCCTCGATCCGGTCGACAAGATCGTGACTGAGATCGATACAGCCAAGATGGCCACGGACCGCAGCGTGCTCGACGACGTCAACCGCAAGGTGGTCGAGGAGTTCCGCGCCAACGGCGGCAAGGTCGGTGGTCCGTTCGCCGGGTCCGATCTGATCCTGCTGACCACGGTCGGGGCCAAGTCCGGACAACCACGGATATCGCCGCTGGTGTACTTCGACATCGACGGCCGGATCCTGATCGCCGGCTCGTTCGGCGGCGCCCCGACGGCACCCTCGTGGGTGCACAACCTGCGCGCCCAGCCCAGGGTGCGGGTCGAGATCGGGACCGACGCCTACGAGGCCGACGCCCGCGAACTGCCCCGCGACGAACGCGACGCGCTGTACCCCCGCGTCGTCGAGAAGGCCCCGCAGTTCGGCGAGTACCAGGCCAAGACGACGCGGGTCATCCCGCTCTTCGAACTCGTCAGGGCGTGATGTCGGTGTCGTTGGTCGCGATAGCCGCGACCCCCGCCACCGAAATCGCTCACAACCGTTCGATGATCGTGGCGTTGGCCATGCCGCCGGCCTCGCACATCGTCTGCAGGCCGTAGCGGCCGCCGCGCTGTTCGAGCGCGTTGACCAGTGTGGTCATGATCCGCACGCCGCTGGCCCCCAGCGGATGGCCGATCGCGATGGCGCCGCCGTTGACGTTGGTCTTGGTCAGCACAGGCGCCGGTGATCCCCCGGAAACATCCTCAGCCCAGGCGAGCACCACCGGCGCGAACGCCTCGTTGACCTCGAACAGGTCGATGTCGGCCAACGTGAGCCCGGCGCGGGTGAGCACCTTCTCGGTCGCGGGGATCACCCCGGTCAGCATGTACAGCGGATCAGAGCCGACCGCGGTGGCGGTGTGGATGCGTGCCAGCGGACGCAGCCCCATCCGGCGGGCCACTTCGGTGGTGGTGATCAGCACCGCCGCGCTGCCGTCCGACAGCGGTGAGGAGTTGCCCGCGGTGATCTCCCACGTGATCTGCGGGAAGCGCTGCTCGTAGGCCGGGTGGTAGAAGGCCGGCTTGAGGCCCGCCAGCGTCTCGACGGTGGTGCCCGGGCGGACGATCTCGTCGGTGCTCAGCCCGGCGATCGGGGCCAGTTCGTTGTCGAACCGGCCCTCCTTGGTCGCGGCGGCCGCCTTCTCGTGGCTGCCCGCGGAGAACTCGTCGAGTTCGGCGCGCGAGAAGCCCCACTCGGCGGCGATCAGCTCGGCCGAGATGCCCTGCGGCACCAGCCCTTCTGGATAGCGTTCGGCGAAGCGCGCACCGAACGGGTTACTGCCGGGCAGCACCGAGGACCCCATCGGCACCCGGCCCATGGATTCGACCCCGGCGGCGATGACGATGTCGTAGGCCCCGGAGACCACGCCCTGGGCGGCGAAGCTGATCGCCTGCTGGCTGCTGCCGCACTGACGGTCGACGGTGGTCCCGGGCACCGACTCCGGGAAGCCCGCCCCGAGCAGCGCGTTGCGGGCGATGTTCACGGACTGATCGCCCACCTGGGTGACTGCGCCGGCGATGACGTCGTCGATCAGCGCCGGGTCGACGCCGGTGCGGGCGACGAGTTCGGTGAGGCTGTGGGCGAGCAGGTCGGCCGGCAGCACGTCGTGCAACCCGCCGGTGACCTTGCCCTTGCCGATGGGCGTTCGTACCGCCCCGACGATGACGGCGTCGCGTCCTGCGAATCCGGTCATGACTGCCTCCTGGGTCCCGCTTCTGAGTAGGGTTTGGTTTACCCAGATGTGTACCATCTGGGTATAGTGATAACAACCCAGCAAGGGAGAAGATTTCCGTGGCCGTCCTGCAGGGCCCTCTCGCCGACCGCGACGCGTGGACGGCGGTGGGGCAGTGCCCGATCGAGAAGACGATGACGCTGCTGGGCACCAAGACGTCGATGCTGCTGATGCGGGAGGCCTTCTACGGCACCACCCGCTTCGAGGACTTCTGGCGGCGGGTCGGGGTGACCAAGGCCGCCGCATCGGCCCGCCTGACCGAACTGGTCGACGCCGGCCTGCTGGAGCGGCGCCCCTACCAGGAACCCGGTCAGCGCCGCCGCGACGAATACGTCCTCACCGACGCCGGCCGGGACTTCATGCCGGTGGTGTGGGCGATGTTCGAGTGGGGCCGCCGACACGTCGACGACAGCCGGCTGCGCCTGACGCACCTGGGCTGCGGCGCGGAGGCCACGGTCGAGATCCGTTGCGCCGCAGGGCACGAGGTGCCCGCCGACGAGCTCGGTATGCGACTGGTCAGCCGCGGTCGGCCAGATACGCCCTAGCTGTAGCCGCCGGGGCGCCTGCACCAGCCACGACTCGGTGATCACCTCGGCCAACTGTGCGGCGTCGATTGCCGCGAGCCGGATCAGCACCGCCGGGTACCCGTCGAAATGCGGGGTCGTGAAGTAGACCTGCGGATCGTCGGCGATCAGCGCGAACTTCACCCCCTCGTCGGCCACCCGCACGCCGAGGATGTCGCCCTGCGGCGCATCGGCGCCCAGCGCCGCGAGGTCGGCCCTACGCAGCGGACGCTCCCAGGCGACCAGTTTGGTGCGCACCCGCCAGTTGCGCGGCGCCGTCTGTGCCGTCTCGGGCAGTCGCCCGACAATGCCGTCCACATCAGCCCAGGTGGCCACGGCGCTGACGTTACTCCGGCACGCGCACCGTGGTGTCGTGCAACCGCGCAACGCGTGTGGTGGGATCAGCGGATGGGCATCGAGCCGGCGCCCGGGTACACCGACGTCGAAGGCGTGCTCGCCGACTACCGCGCCGCACGCGCGCAGCAGGCGCTGTTCGACATCCGCGGCGCGGCCCGGACCGGCTACGACGAATTCGTCGACGCCGCAGGCGACATCCGGCCCGCCTGGCGGGAGCTGGCGCAGTGCGTGGCCGAGCGGGGCAGGGGCGGCCTCCACCGGCTCGGTGAGGTGGTGCGGGACCGCGTCGATCAGGACGGCATCACCTACCGGCACGGCGACGACGGCGCCCCGGGCGGGTGGCGCCTCGACGGGCTGCCCCTACTGGTCCCGGCCGCCGACTGGGACGTGCTCGAAGCGGGGCTGGTGCAGCGGTCGCGGCTGCTGGACGCGGTGCTCACCGACCTCTACGGTCCCCAGCGGTGCCTCACCTCCGGTGTGTTGCCGCCCCAGCTCGTCTTCTCCCACCCCGGGTATGTGCGGGCCGCCCGCGGCATCCAGGTGCCCGGTCGGCGGCAGCTGTTCCTGCACGGATGCGATGTCAGCCGCGGGGCCGACGGCGCCTTCCGCGTCAACGCCGACTGGACCCAGGCGCCGTCGGGCGCGGGCTACGCGCTGGCCGACCGCCGCGTGGTGGCGCACGCCGTGCCCGAGCTCTACGAGCGGATCGGCCCGCGCCCGGTGTCCCCGTGGGCGCAGGCGTTGCGGCTCGCGCTGATCGACGCCGCCCCGGACGCCGCCGAAGAGCCCGTGGTCGTCGTGCTCAGCCCCGGCAGCCAGTCCGAAACCGCCTTCGACCAGGCGTATCTCGCGAGTGTGCTGGGCTTCCCGCTGGTCGAGAGCCCCGACCTGGTGGTCCGCGACGGCGCGCTGTGGATGCGCTCCCTGGGCCGACTGCAACGCGTCGACGTCGTGCTGCGCCGGGTGGACGCCGAGTTCGCCGACCCGCTGGACCTGCGGGCCGACTCGCGTCTCGGCGTGGCCGGACTGGTCGAGGTCCTGCGCCGAGGCGCGGTCACGGTCGTCAACACCCTCGGCAGCGGGGTCCTCGAAAGCCCCGCACTGCTGCGCTTCCTGCCCGAACTCGCGGCCGCACTCCTCGACGAGACCCCACTGCTCGACAGCGTGCCGGCCTACTGGGGCGGCCTCGATCTCGAACGCGCGCATCTGTTGGGCCGCCTGGGGTCGCTGGTGATCTCCTCGGTGACCGGCTCGGAGACGATCGTGGGTCCGGCGCTCTCGGCCCGCCAGCGCGAGGTGCTGGCCGCCCGCATCGAAGCCGACCCCTGGCGGTGGGTCGGGCGGGAGCTGCCGCAGTTCTCGTCGACGCCGACCGTGCACCTCCGCGGGGTGTCGGCGGCCGGTGTCGGGATGCGCCTGTTCACCGTCGCCGGCCGCGGCGGGTACACCCCGATGATCGGCGGACTGGGGTACCTGCTGGCGTCCGGCACCGCGGCGTTCACGCTCGACACGGTCGCCGCCAAGGACGTGTGGGTCCGCACCTCGGCACGCGTCACACCCGGACGCCCCGCGCCGGCCGTCGGGCCGGCCCGGACGCCGCGACTCACCGCCCGGCGCAGCCGCGAAGTCAGCTCACCGCGCGTGCTCTCGGACTTGTACTGGCTGGGCCGCTACGCCGAGCGCGCCGAGTACACCGCCCGGTTGCTCACCGTCACCCGCGAGCGATTCCACGAGTACCGCTACCGGCAGGACACCGATGCCAGTGCGTGTGTCCCGGTGCTGTTGGCCGCACTCGGCGAGATCACCGGGACCGACACCGGCGCATCGGGCGACCACGCCGAGATGATCGCGACCGCGCCGACCACCCTGTGGGCCGTGACCGCCGACCGCCACCGCGCAGGGTCGCTGGCCCAGTCGGTCGAGCGACTCGGGTTGGCGGCGCGTTCGGTACGCGACCAGATGTCCAACGACACCTGGATGGTGCTGGCGGCCGTCGAACGCGCGGTCCTGCGGTCGTCCGCCACACCGCCGGATTCGCACGCCGAGGGCGACGCCTACCTGGCCTCGGCGCTGAGCGCCACGCTGGCCGGCATGCTGGCGCTGTCCGGGGTGTCCGCCGAGTCGATGATCCGCGACACCGGATGGACGATGCGCGACATCGGCAAGCGCCTGGAACGGGGACTCGGGCTGACCTCCCTGCTGCGCGCCGCACTGGCCGAGGCGCGGACCCCCGACGCCGAGCAGGCGGTCACCGAATCAGCGCTTCTGGCATGCGAATCGGCGATCATCTACCGGCGCCGCACGCTGGGCGCCGTCAGCGTCGCAGCCGTCGCCGACCTGGTGCTGTTCGACGCGGACAATCCACGCTCGCTGCACTTCCAATTCGACCGGTTGCGGTCGGCGTTGCGGACGCTGCCGCACGCGTCGGGGTCGTCACGACCCGAACGGCTGGTCGACGACCTGATCACCCGGTTGCGCCGGGTGGACCCCGACGACCTCGAGACGGTGACCGCGGACGGCCGGCGGGCCGAGCTGGTCGAACTCCTCGACAGCGTGCACTGCGATCTGCGGACGTTGTCGAAAGTCATCACCGCAACGCATCTCTCGCTCCCCGGCGGCATACAGCCGCTGTGGGGGCCCGCGGCCCGGCTGGTGGTGCCGTGACCGCCGGCCCGCTACCCGATCCCGGCACCCGCACCTACCGGGTCACTCACCGCACGGTCTACCGCTATTCCGACGTGGTGACCAGCTCCTACGGTCGTGGATTCCTCACCCCGCGCGACTCGGCGCGCCAGCGCCGACGCAGCCACGACCTGCAGGTCGACCCGCGCCCGGCCGACGAGTCCACCAGCCGCGACGGCTACGGCAATCTCAGCTCGTACTTCCACGTGACCGAGCCGCACCGCGAACTGAACGTGCTGAGCCGGTCGGTGGTCGAAGTGGACCCGCCGGGCCCCGGTACGTACGACAGTGGATCGGCCGGTGCGCCATGGGAACTCGCCCGGCCTATCGGTGCCGACGGCGCGCTGGCATGCGAGTTCACCCTCGACCTGGCGCCGCCGGAGATCACCGACGCCGTGCGCGAGTACGCCGCGCCGAGTTTCCCGGCCGGCCGCCCGCTGATCGACGTGCTCGGCGACCTCACCTCACGCATCCATCGCGACTTCGCCTACCGGTCCGGTTCGACCACCGTGTCGACGAAGGTCAGCGAGGTTTTGGCGGCGCGCGAGGGGGTATGTCAGGACTTCGCCCGGCTGGCGGTCGCCTGCCTGCGCGCTCACGGTCTGGCCGCCTGTTACGTCTCGGGTTACCTGGCGACGGACCCACCTCCCGGAAAGGAACGCATGGTGGGCATCGATGCGACGCACGCCTGGGCGTCGGTGTGGACCCCCCAGGGCCGGTGGCTGGGGCTGGATCCCACCAACGATCAGATGGAGGACGAGCGCTACATCGTGGTCGGCATCGGCCGCGACTACGCCGACGTGCCTCCGCTGCGCGGGATCATCTACACCGACTCCGACAGCAGCGCGATCCAGGTGTCGGTCGACGTGGCGCCGTGGCCGAACGGGATGGTCGATGCGTGATTTCAACTGCCCCAACTGTGGGCAGCGGCTGGCCTTCGAGAACTCGCTGTGCCTGAACTGCGGGAGCGCGCTCGGGTTCTCACTCGACGACATGGCCCTGCTGGTGATCGCGCCGCCCGCCGACAGCGACCATGCCGGTGCGGTGTCCGAGCGGCAGTACCGGCTGTGCGCGAACATGCATCTGGCCGAATGCAATTGGCTGGTGGAGAAGGGGCCCGTCGCGCAGTTGTGCGCGTCCTGCGCGCTGACCCGGACCCGGCCGCAGGACACCGACACCACGGCGCTGGCGGCGTTCGCCGTCGCCGAACGCGCGAAGCGACGGCTGATCGCCGAATTGCACGAACTCAAACTGCCGATCGTCGGCCGTGACGAGGACCCCGACTACGGCCTGGCCTTCGATCTGCTGTCCAGCGAGGCGGAGAAGGTGTTCACCGGCCACGCGAACGGGATCATCACCCTCGACCTCGCCGAAGGCGACGACGTGCACCGGGAGCGGTTGCGCGTCGCGATGGACGAGCCGTACCGGACCCTGCTCGGGCATTTCCGTCACGAGATCGGGCATTACTACTTCTACCGGCTGATCGGGCCGTCACCGGCGTACCTCGCACGGTTCACCGAACTGTTCGGCGACCCCGACACCGACTATCAGGCCGCACTCGACCGCCATTACAGCCAGGGCGCACCCGACGGGTGGGAGGCCGACCACGTGTCCTCCTACGCCACCATGCATCCGGCCGAGGACTGGGCCGAGACGTTCGCGCACTATCTGCACATCCGGGACACGCTCGACACCGCCGCCGCGTTCGGTTTCGCCCCGGCGGGCGCCACGTTCGAGCGACGTGTGCTGGGACGCAGTGGCTTCGACACCATCATCGAGATGTGGCTGCCGCTGTCGTGGGCGCTGAACATGGTGAACCGGTCGATGGGCCGAGACGACCTCTACCCGTTCGTGCTGCCGCCACCGGTGCTGGAGAAAATGCGCTTCCTCCACACCGTGATCGACGAGATCACCTCGGACCCGGCCAAACTGGCCAGCGTCAGCACCACCCACCAGCAGCAGCAGAGCTAGCGCGCAAGCGGCACGCGGTCCAACAGGCTCAACGCGGTATCGGTCATCGTGTCGGCCACCGGCCGCGGCCGCCACCCGAGCACGTCGGTCGACTTCCCGATCGAGAGGCGCTTGGGTTCGCCGAGCAGCTCGGCGAAGGTCTCCAGCGACGGTGACATCCGGGCCGCCCTGCGCACCAGCCAGTCCGGTGCGGTCCATCGCGGCACACGGTGGCCCCGGTCGCCGAGCCGGCTCCGCAGGATCGCGGCGATCTCCGGCAGGGTGACGGGTTGCCCCGCCGAGGCCAGGAAGCGCTCGCCGGCCGCGGCCGCGGAGGTCATGGCCCGGACGTGCAGATCGGCGACGTCACGGACGTCGACCACTGCGAACGACGCCCGGGGCAGCACCGGCGGTTTGCCGTCGAGCAACGCCTGGATCAAGCCGACCGAACTCGCCACCTCGGTGCCCAGCACGGGGCCGAAGATGCCCACCGGGTTCACGACGGTCAGTTCGAGATCCGCGGTGGCGACGAAGTCCCACGCCGCACGTTCGGCGAGGGTCTTCGATTTCACGTACGGCGACTGCCGTGCCGCGGTGTCGGTCCAGTCGGTTTCGTCATACGGCGCGCCGCCGGCTTTGGGGCTGTAGCCGATCGCGGCGAACGACGACGTCATCACCACGCGAGGGACGCCTGCGGCAGCCGCGGCGCGCAGCACCCGCAGCGTCCCCTCGCGCGCCGGGACGATGACGTCGTCCTCGTTGCGGGGCTGGCGCGCCGGAAACGGTGAGGCGACGTGCAGGACATGGCCGACCCCGTCGAGGGCGGCGGGCCAGCCGCCGTCGGCGGTGAGATCCGCCGTGACGGTGGTGAGTGCGGCGGTGTCGGCGCCGGCCCGGGTCAGGGTGGTGTGGACGTCGTCGGCCCGGCGGGGCGTACGCACCGTGGTGCGGACGGGATACCCGTCCTGGAGGAGGCGGGCGAGCACGTGGCCGGCCAGGAAGCCGGAACCGCCGGTGACCAGGACGGTGCTGCGCTCACTCATGGACGGTCCCTCGCTCGTCGGCCAGCAGCGCGTCGGCGAGTTCGGTGAGCACCGGCACCAGGCGTTGCTCGGCGGCGGCGTCGTCGCGTTCGCGGGCCGCCCAGAGTTCGGCCTTCGCCTCGACGTAGCGTGCGCGGACCTGCAGCCGTTCGACTTCGCGTCGCAGCCGGCCGGCCTGCCCGGCGAACAGGCGGTGCTGGTCGGCCGCGGCGGCCGCACCACGGCGCATGTTGGCGACGTAGGCGCGCATGTCGGTGACGGACATCCCACTGCCGCGCAGACACGCGAGCGCCTCGACGGCAGCCACCAGATCGGGGGGATAGCGGCGGTGACCGCTGCTATCATCGCGGGGCACCGGGTCGATCAGGCCGATGCGTTCGTAGTAGCGCAGTGCCGATTCGGCCAGCCCCGTGCGGCGGGCGACCTGCTGGATGGTCAGGTCGACTCGCGATTCGGTGAGATCGGTGCTCATGACCCCACTATCGCGAACATGAAGCGCTTCAAGTCAAGCGCTGCGCGGCGAGGTATCTGCGACCGCGGGGCGACACCCGGTATCCGACGTCGAGGCTGATCGTCAGGCCCAGACCCTTCAGCTGGCGCACGCGCCGCTTGAAGCGCGGTACGTCGACGCCGACCCGGGCTGCGAGGTCGGGGGCGCGTACGGCTTCGTTGCCCGCGATCAGCGCGAGGTACCGCCGGGTCCACGGTTCGGTCGCGGCATCCCAGCGGTCGAGGCGGGCGTCGATGGCCGCGATGTCGGCCTCGCTCAGCGTGTCGTCGGCGGCGAGGTCCGGCCGTTCGTCGGGTGCCAGGTAGGACACCTCGATCAGGTAGGTGTGCCGGGCGGCCCGGCGGTCGAGTTCGCGCTGGGCGTGCGCGGCGTCGCGGAACCCCGCCGCCCGGGCCTGCGCGTCGGTGACGCGGTAGTCGCCCGGCCGTTCGGTGACCCCGTCGATGCGCACCGTGCCCGCCGGGGTGCGCTGCGAGCCGCCGGCCTTCGCCCGCGGTGCGTCCCACCGCCGCAGCACCAGGGTGACCCGGCCGGCGGCGATGCCGTCGGCCGTGGCGCGGTTGAGCAACACGCGCCCGATGTTAGGCCGGGATCACCGCCGCCGTCCCTACGATCTCCCGGTGACCGATCGCTACGGCCGTGACGTGCTGGCCCGCAACCCGCATGCGTCGAAACGTCCGCGTTCCACCGAACACGCGGTGGAACCGGGCCTGGTCGTGGAGGACGCCCAGTCCGGGTACGTCGGCGCCGTGGTGCGCGTCGAGCAGGGCCGCGTCGAGCTCGAGGACCGGCACGGCAAGGTGCGCGCGTTCCCGCTGGGCCCCGGCTTCCTGCTGGAGGGCCGGCCCGTCATCCTCACTCCGCCCAAGCGGACCGCGCCGGTGGCCGCGCGCACCGCGTCAGGCTCGGTGGCGGTGTCCGGTGCGCGGGCTCGCGTCGCGCTGGCCAGCCGCATCTACGTCGAGGGCCGCCATGACGCCGAACTCGTCGAACAGGTGTGGGGCGAGGACCTGCGCATCGAAGGCGTGGTGGTCGAGTACCTCGGCGGCGTCGACGACCTCGCCGCGATCGTCGAGGACTTCCGTCCCGGTCCCGGGCGGCGGCTCGGTGTGCTGGTCGACCACCTGGTGGCAGGCAGCAAGGAGTCGCGGATCGCCGACACCGTGAGCCGCGGGCCGTACGGGGCGCACACGCTGGTGGTGGGGCATCCCTACATCGACATCTGGCAGGCGGTGAAGCCGGCGCGCATCGGCGCGAAGGCCTGGCCGGCGGTGCCGCGCGGCACGGACTGGAAGCACGGCGTATGTGAGGCGCTGGGCTGGCCGCACGCCGATCAGGCCGACATCGCCCGGGCCTGGCAGCACATCCGCGGCCGCGTCCGGGACTGGACCGACCTGGAGCCCGAGCTGATCGGCCGGGTGGAGGAGCTGATCGATTTCGTGACGGCGCCCGGGTCCTCCTGACGTGGTAAGCACGAGACGTGTCCGACTCGCTGTTCGATCTGCCGGCTGACGGCGAGACTCCCGCGCCGGCGTCCGCGCCGCTGGCGGTGCGGATGCGCCCGGCCGCGCTCGACGAGGTCGTCGGCCAGCAACACCTGCTCAAACCGAACTCTCCGCTGCGGCGCCTGGTGGAGGGTTCCGGCGCGGCGTCGGTGATCCTCTACGGTCCGCCGGGCACCGGGAAGACGACGCTGGCGTCGCTGATCTCGCACGCGACCGGCCGGCGGTTCGAGGCGCTCTCGGCGCTGTCGGCCGGGGTCAAGGAGGTGCGCGCGGTCATCGACCAGGCCCGGCAGGCGCTGCTGCACGGCCGCCAGACGGTGCTGTTCATCGACGAGGTGCACCGGTTCTCCAAGACCCAGCAGGACGCGCTGCTGGCCGCGGTGGAAAACCGGATCGTGCTGCTGGTCGCGGCGACCACCGAGAACCCGTCGTTCTCGGTGGTGGCCCCGTTGCTGTCGCGGTCGCTGATCCTGCAGCTGCAGCCGCTCACCCCCGACGACATCGCCACGGTGGTGCGCCGCGCCGTGGCCGACCAGCGGGGCCTCGGCGGGCGCGTCGAGCTCACCGAGGATGCGCTGGCGCTGCTCGTCCAGCTGTCGGCCGGGGACGCGCGCCGTGCGCTCACCGCCCTGGAGGTGGCCGCCGAATCAGCCGCCGCGGCCGAGGGCATCGTGACCGTCGACATCGTCGAGCAGTCGCTGGACAAGGCCGCGGTCCGCTACGACCGCGACGGTGATCAGCACTACGACGTCGTCAGCGCCTTCATCAAATCGGTGCGCGGGTCGGACGTGGACGCCGCGCTGCACTATCTGGCCCGCATGCTGGTGGCGGGGGAGGACCCGCGATTCATCGCCCGGCGGTTGATGATTCTGGCCAGCGAGGACGTCGGGATGGCCGACCCGACCGCGCTGCCGACGGCGGTCGCCGCGGCGCAGACGGTGCAGCTGATCGGGCTGCCCGAGGCGCAACTCACGCTCGCGCACGCAACGGTGCACCTGGCGACCGCACCGAAGTCCAACGCCGTGACCACCGCGCTCGGTGCGGCGATGGCCGACGTGCGCAACGGCCGGGCCGGTCTGGTGCCGGCGCACCTGCGCGACGGCCACTACTCCGGGGCGGCGAAGCTGGGCAACGCCGTCGGCTACGTCTACTCCCACGACCATCCCGATGGCGTTGTGTCGCAGCAGTATCCGCCCGACGAGCTGGTGGGGGTGGACTACTACCGGCCCACCGGACGCGGTGCCGAACGCGAGATCGGCGGGCGTCTCGAGAGGCTGCGCGCCATCATCCGCAAACGCCGCTGACGACCCCTTGACACGTCGTCTCGCCGCAACGTACCGTTGTTATCAACCTTGAGGTTGATAAAAGAAATGGTTGACAGTAGATGGACGAGGACGCCGAGGCCCGGCTGGACCGTGCTTTCCTGGCGCTCTCGGATCCGGTTCGCCGGGCCATGGTGGCCCGGTTGTCACGCGGCCCGGCGACGGTCAACGAACTCGCCGAACCGTTCGACATCACCAAACAGGCGGTGTCCAAACACATCCGGGTACTCGAGCAGGCCCGGCTGGTCACCCGGAGCCGGGATGCCCAGCGCAGGCCCGTGCACCTCGACGCCGCCGCGCTCGAGCGGTTGACCGCCTGGATCGACCGCTACCGGCTCGACGCCGAACGCAGTTACCGCCGGCTGGACGACCTGCTGGCGGGCATGACCGAATCACCGAACAAGAAGGGAAGGAACCCATGACGAACGCACTGGACCTCACCGCACCGGTCGACACGCTGGCGATGGACTACACCCGAGAGTTCGACGCACCGGTGTCCGCGCTGTTCCGGGCGCACGCCGAACCGGATCTGGTGAAACAGTGGCTCGGCCCTTACGGCCTCGAAATGAACATCGAGCGTTGGGATTTCGCGACCGGCGGCGGGTACCGCTACCAGCACTCCGACGACAACGGCACCTATGGCTTCAACGGCGTGTTCCACACCGTGCGCACCGACGAGCTGATCATCCAGACCTTCGAATTCGAGGGCGCGCCCGACATGGTCAACATCGAATACCTGTGGTTCGAAGACCTCGGCGGCGGTCGCAGCCGGCTGCGCGGCCGGTCCATCTGCCCCAACACCGAGGCGCGCGACGCGCTGCTGTCCTCGGGGATGTCCGACGGGATGACGCAGGGCTATGAACGGCTCGACACGCTGCTGGCGGGGAGCCGGTAGGCCGGCCCGGTCGGTGACGCATCGGGCCGTGCCTCATTCCACGGAATGTCACGGCCCGAAAAGCGGCACAAAGGTGTCCGCGAACGAACCACGCACCATTTCTGGGAAGCCCGTTTGAGAAAACTTCGGTTCTCATAAACATGCTTTGAACTGCGAGGATACGCCCAGTGGGCGATTCTATCCAGCCATTGTCCGATAATTCACGACACGCCGTCGCGGGGCATCGACAATCGCCGTGATCCGTTAATTCCGGCATGAAGATCACTGCAACACACCCCACCCCGAACGCCACCACGACCCGCCGCGGGGACCCGCGGATCGCGGGTACGGCCATGGCGTTCACCCGACACAGGTACAGCCAGCAGGAGGTGGTCCGCGAGCTCACCGGGTTCACCGATCCCGGCTTCCTCCGGTTCGCCGCCACCAGCGGCGTGGCGCACCGCAGTCTGGCGCTGCCGCTGCACCGCTATCCGACCCTGTCCGGCTTCACCGAGGCAAACAACGCGTATCTCGACGTGGCCACCGAACTCGGGGAGCGCGCGGTCCGTGCGGCGCTGGCCGCCGCGCACGTGCGCCCGCACGAAGTCGATGCGATCGTGGCGGTGTCGAGCACCGGTGTGGCCGTGCCGACCATCGATGCGACCATCGCCGCCCGCGTGGGCTTCCGCAGAGATGTCAAACGCATACCGCTGTTCGGACTCGGTTGCGTTGCGGGCGCTTCGGGACTGGCCCGCGTCCACGACTATCTGCGCGGCTACCCCGACCACGTCGCGGTGCTGCTCTCCGTGGAGTTGTGCTCGCTGACGATGCAGCGCGACGACACCTCGATCCCGGCACTGATCGGGTTGTGCCTGTTCGGCGACGGAGCCGCCGCGGTGGTGGCCACCGGCGCCGACCGGGTGCCCGCCCTCGGGATGGGCGCGCCGCGGATCCTCGCCACCCGCAGCCGGTTGATCCCCGGGACGGCCGACATCATGGGCTGGAACGTCAGCGCCGACGGATTCGGGCTCGTGCTGTCCCGCGACGTGCCGAAGATGGCCGACGACCATCTGGCCGACGAGGTCGGCCGGTTCCTGGCCGACCACGGCCTGACCACCGCCGACATCTCGGCGTGGATCTGCCATCCCGGCGGTCCCAAGGTGCTCGAATCGATCCAGCGGGCGGTCGACGTGCCGGCCGAGGCACTCAAACACAGCTGGGATTCTCTGCGGGACAACGGCAACATCTCCTCGGCGTCGGTGCTCGACGTCCTCGGCCGCACCATCGGGCAGCGACCGGACGACCGATCGCCGGCGCTGATGCTCGCGATGGGGCCCGGCTTCAGTTTCGAACTCGTGCTGCTGAGCTGGTGACGCCGGATGTACTACCTGTTCGTCCTCGCGGTCGGCGTCGAGCGGCTCGTCGAGCTGGCGGTGTCCCGGCGCAACACCAGGTGGTCGGTCGCCCGCGGCGGCAGGGAGTTCGGCCGCGGGCATTATCCGGCCATGGTGGCCATGCACACGCTGCTGCTGGTGTCGTGCGTGGTGGAGGTCCGGGTTGCGCACCGGCCGTTCATCTCGTGGCTGGGCGGGCCGATGCTGGCCGTCGTCGCCGCGAGCACGGCGATGCGCTGGTGGTGTGTGGCCGTGCTCGGCAAGCGCTGGAATCCGCGGCTGATCGTGATCCCCGACGCGCCGCTGATCCGGCGCGGGCCCTACCGGTGGCTGCGTCACCCGAACTACACCGCCGTCACCGCCGAGGTTGCGGCACTACCGCTGGTCCACTCGGCGTGGGTGACCGCGATCGTGTTCAGCATGGCC
Source organism: Mycobacterium sp. PS03-16 (assembly GCF_004570325.1). Lineage (GTDB taxonomy): Bacteria > Actinomycetota > Actinomycetes > Mycobacteriales > Mycobacteriaceae > Mycobacterium. The sequence continues at coordinate 74,697 of NZ_SPQO01000009.1, forward strand.
AACGCCGCCGTGCTCACCGTGCGCATCCACGCCGAGAACGCCGCACTCGGATACGGCTGAGCGACCATGCCGACCAGAGCCCGCAGGAGCGCCACCGTGGAACCCCGCGATGAGGCAGGATGTCGCGGTGCGCACCGCGATCCACTGCCCGTCGTGCTAGCCCGTCTCGCCGCGGGCGCCCTCGCCGCCCCACGCCGCATCCTCGCGTTCGCGTTGCTCGCCGCGGTCGCCGCGGCCGTGTTCGGCGTCCCGGTGACCGGCAAGCTGGCGGCCGGCGGCTTCGAGGACCCCGCGGCCGAATCCTCCCGCGCCGCCGCGCTACTGGCCGAGAAGTTCGACCAGGGCGACCTTCAGCTGTTGGTGACCGTGTCGTCGCCCCACGGTGCGACCAGTGACGCGGCCCGGCGGGTCGGCACCGACATCGTCGAGCAGCTGCGCGGCTCGCCCGACGTCGCGTCGGTGACCTCGGCGTGGACCGCACCGGAATCCACGGCTAAAACCCTGATCAGTGAGGACGGCACCACCGGGATGGTGGTCGCGGGTGTCACGGGCGGCGAGAAGCACGCCGACACCAACGCCAAGGAACTGGCCGACGCACTCGGCGGCGAGGTGTCCGAACGCGATGGCGTCACCGTGCGCGCCGGCGGCGTCGCGATGGTGAACAACCAGATCACCGAACAGACCAGACACGACCTGCTGCTGATGGAGTCGATCGCGATCCCGTTCAGCTTCCTGGTGCTGGTGTGGGTGTTCGGCGGGCTGCTCGCGGCCGCGGTACCCGTCGGCGTCGGGCTGATCGCGATCGTCGGAGCCCTGGCGGTGCTGCACGCGATCACGTTCTTCACCGACGTGTCGATCTTCGCGCTGAACCTGTGTCTGGCCATGGGTCTGGCGCTGGCGATCGACTACACCCTGCTGATGGTCAGCCGGTACCGCGACGAGCTGTCGGCCGGCGCCGCCCGCGAGGACGCGGTGAAACGCATGATGGTCACCGCCGGCCGGACGGTGGTGTTCTCGGCGACCACGGTGGCGCTGCCGATGCTGACGATGGTGCTGTTCCCGATGTACTTCCTGAAGTCGTTCGCCTACGCCGGGGTCGCGACGGTGGTGTTCGCGGCGCTGGCCGCCCTGGTGGTGACGCCGGCGGCGATCGTTCTTCTCGGGGACCGCATCGACGCGCTCGACGTGCGCCGCTTCGGCCGCCGGCTGCTGCGCCGTCCCGAGCCGTCGCCCACGCCGGTGCAGCGCCAGTTCTGGTACCGCTCCACGAGGTTCGTCATGGGCCGCGCGGTGCCGATCGGGCTGGCGGTGGTGGCGCTGCTGCTGGCGCTGGGCGCCCCGTTCCTCGGGGTGCGGTGGGGGCTGCCCGACGATCGGGTACTGCCGCAGTCCGCGTCGGCGCACCAGGTGGGCGATCAACTGCGCACCGAGTTCACCGACAACTCCGCGACCGCGGTGTCGGCGGTGCTGCCCGACGCCCGTGGCGTCGCGCCGGAGGAGCTGGCCCGCTACGCCGCCGACCTGTCCCGGGTGCCCGACGTGCTGTCGGTGTCCGCGCCGTCGGGCACATTCGTCGACGGGCGCCGCGCCGGACCGCCGTCGGCCGCCACCGGCGAGCACGACGGTAGCGCTTTCCTCACCGTGGCGACGTCCGCACCGCTGTTCTCCGACGCCTCCGAGGCGCAGCTCGACCGGCTGCACGCGGTCGCGCCGCCGGACGGCAAGCCCGTCGAGCTGGCCGGGGTGGCGCAGAGCAACCGGGACAGCGTGCGCGCCATCACCTCGAAGCTGCCGCTGGTGCTCGGGCTGATCGCGGTGTCGACGTTCTGCCTGCTGTTCCTGCTGACCGGCAGCGTGGTGTTGCCGCTGAAGGCGCTGGTGCTCAACGTGTTGTCGCTGACCGCGGCGTTCGGCGCGATGGTGTGGATCTTCCAGGAGGGGCACCTCGGCGCTCTGGGGACCACGACGACCGGCACGCTGGTGGCCAACGTGCCGGTGCTGTTGTTCTGCATCGCGTTCGGGTTGTCGATGGACTACGAGGTGTTCCTGATGTCGAGGATCCGCGAGTTCTGGCTGGCGTCCGGCCGGACCGCCGCCGACGTCACCGAGAGCGTCGCCCTGGGGCTGGCGCACACCGGCCGGGTGGTCACCGCCGCGGCGCTGATCATGTCGATCAGCTTCGCCGCGCTGATCGCGGCCAACGTGTCGTTCATGCGGATGTTCGGCCTCGGCCTGACGCTGGCCGTGCTGGCCGACGCGACCCTGGTCCGGATGGTGCTGGTGCCCGCGTTCATGAAGGTGATGGGACGGTGGAACTGGTGGGCGCCGAAACCGCTGCGGCGCCTGCATGATCGGCTGGGGTTGCACGAGGGTCCGCCGGTCGGCTCGCCGTCGGCGGCCACATAGTCCACCGCATCGCCGTACGCCGAATTACGCTGTCGGTCATGACGTTCACGAGCACGATCGCCGGCGTCCACGGCGCGCTCCCGCCCCACCGCTACACCCAGGACGAGGTGACCCGGGCGCTGCTGGCGATCCCCGGCTACGACGACGTCGCACCGGCGGTGTCCGCGTTGCACGCCAGTGCCAAGGTGGACAGCAGGCACCTGGCCCTGCCGATCGAGCGCTACGCCGGGCTGCGCGACTTCGGTGAGTCGAACAGCTTGTTCATCGAACACGCAACGGATCTGGGTGCCGAGGCGCTGCTCGGCGCCCTCGACGAGGCCGGGCTCACCCCGGCCGACGTCGACCTCATCATGACCACGACGGTGACCGGTGCCGCGGTGCCGTCGCTCGATGCGCGCATCGCCGCCCGGGTGGGTCTGCGGCCCGACGTCCGCCGCGTGCCGGTGTTCGGCCTCGGCTGCGTCGCCGGGGCGGCCGGGGTGGCCCGCCTGGCCGACTATCTGCGCGGCGCACCCGATGCCGTTGCCGTCCTGGTGTCGGTCGAATTGTGTTCGCTCACACGTAAACACGATCCGTCGATGGCCACGCTGGTGGCCGGCGCGCTGTTCGGCGACGGTGCGGCCGCCGTCGTCGCGGTGGGTGAGCGACGGGCCGACGAGATCGGCGCCACCGGCCCGGTCGTGCTCGACTCGCGCAGCCACCTGTATCCGGATTCGCTGCGCACCATGGGGTGGGACATCGGCTCGCAGGGTCTCGAGATCGTCCTGAGCCCCGAGGTGCCCGCGTTCGTCGAACGCTACCTCGGCGACGACGTCACCGGATTCCTCGCCGACCACGGACTCACCGCGGCCGAGGTGGGAGCCTGGGTCAGCCATCCCGGCGGGCCCAAGGTGATCGAGGCGATCACCGCCACACTGGGACTCGCCGACGGCGCGCTGGAACTCACGTGGCGCTCGCTGGCCGAGGTGGGCAACCTGTCGTCGGCGTCCGTGCTGCACGTCCTGCGCGACACCATCCGCAAGGAGCCGCCGGCCGGATCGCCGGGCGTGCTGATGGCGATGGGCCCCGGGTTCTGCTCCGAACTGGTGTTGCTGCGGTGGCAGTGAAGGGTTTCGCGCTACTGATCGGTGCGGTGGCCGTCGAGCGGGTCGCCGAACTGGTGGTCTCCCAGCGCAATCTGGCCTGGAGCCGGGAACGTGGCGGCAGGGAGTTCGGCGCCGGCCACTACCCGGTGATGGTGGTGCTGCACACCGGTCTGCTCGCCGGCGCGCTCGCCGAGGCGGCCGCGCGGCGCCGCACCCCGTCGCGCGCCCTGGCCGGTGCCATGCTGACCGTCGTGGTGGCCGCTCAAGTGTTGCGCTGGTGGTGTATCCGGACCCTGGGCCGGCAGTGGAACACCCGCGTGGTGGTGGTGCCGGGCGCCGGCCGGATCGCCGGCGGTCCGTACCGGCTCATGCCGCATCCGAATTACGTCGCGGTCGTCGTGGAGGGCGTCGCGCTGCCGCTGGTCGGCGGGGCGTGGCTGACGTCGGCGCTGTTCACGCTGTGCAACGCGGCGCTGTTGCGCACCCGGATCTCGGTGGAGAACGCCGCGCTGGAAAGCCTGGCGTGATCGACCTGCTGGTCGCGGGCGGCGGACCGGCCGGGCTGGCCACCGCGATCCACGCCGCCCGCGCCGGCCTGGACGTGGTGGTGGTCGAGCGCCGCTGCGGACCGATCGACAAGGCATGCGGCGAAGGCCTGATGCCGCATTCGCTGCGGGCGCTGGACCGGCTCGGGGCCTCGGTCGCGGGTAGGCCGTTCCACGGCATCACCTACCTCGACGGTCGCCGCCGGGCCGATGCGCGGTTCCGCGGGGGCCCGGGTCGAGGGGTGCGCCGGATCGCCCTGCACAGCGCATTGGCCGACGCGGCGCACGCCGCAGGCGTCCGAACCGTGCACGGTGAAGTGGGGGAGGTCATTCAGCATGCCGATCACGTTGCGACAGCAGGCTTTCGGGCCCGCTACCTGGCGGCGGCCGACGGCCTGCACTCGCCGATCCGCAAGGCGATGGGGCTCACGGTCGAGACCGGTGCGCGGCGACGCTGGGGCATCCGCAGGCACGTGCAGGTGGCGCCGTGGTCGGATCACGTCGAGGTGCACTGGTCACCGCGAGCCGAGGCCTACGTCACGCCGGTGTCCGACGACTGCGTGGGGGTGGTCATCCTCAAGTCCAGCCGGGGCGGCTTCGACGACCATCTCGCGCAGTTCTCCGAACTGCACGGCCGGATCGCCGGACGGGCGCACGGACCCGACCGGGCGGCCGGACCGCTGCGGCAGCGGGTTCGGCGACGCACCGCGGGCCGCGTCCTGCTGGTCGGCGACGCAGCCGGATACGTCGACGCGCTGACGGGAGAGGGGCTGGGGCTGGCGTTCGGCGCCGCCGAACTGCTGGTCGGTTGTGTCGTCGGGGGGCGCACCGCCGACTACGACGCGCGGTGGCGGCGGCTGACGCGCCGCTACCGCATGCTCACCGCGGCGTTGCTGCACGCGAGCGGATGCCCGCCGGTGCGCCGCTGCCTCACCCCCGCCGCGGCCGCGATGCCGGCGACGTTCACCGGCATCGTCAACGCGTTGGGGCACTGACGCGGTCGCCGCCGCTCAGGCGGTCCCCGCCTCCAGGCCGTGTTTGACCGCCAGCCGGCGAAGCTTGCCCGAGGAGGTGCGGGGCAGCGAACCCGGTTTGACGAACACCACGTCGGACGGCACCACGCCGCACTGGGAGGCCACCTGCTGCACGAGGGCGCTGCGGGCGCCGGCTTCGTCACGGCCGCGGAACTCCGCGGTGATCACCAGGCCCGGGCGGATCGAGCCCTCGCCGGTGCCGACTGCGACGACCGCACCCTCGCGCACCCCGGGCACCTGCGCAGCCACCTGCTCGACCTCGGCCGGGAAGATGTTGCGGCCCGCCACCGTGATGAGCTCCTTGGCGCGGCCGCAGACCACCAGTCCGTCGTCGGTGAAATAGCCGAGATCGCCGGTGGCGAACCAACTGTCGGGCCGGTGGGCCGGACCGCCGAGGTACCCCGACATCATCGACGTGCCGCGGATCTCCACCTCGCCGACCTCGCGCCCGGCCACGTCGGAACGTTCGTCGTGCGGCACGATGCGCACGTCCATGCCGTCGATCGCGCGGCCGAGCACGGCGTGCCGGCGCAGCACCGGGCCGTCCTCGGTGCCCACCGTCACCTCGTCGGTGACCAGCCCGCCGCCGGGCACGGGAACCGTGACGGCACAGACTGATTCGGCCAGGCCATAGGACGGTGCGAGCGCGCCGCCGGAAAAACCGAACCGCGCCATCTCCGTGGCGAACCGTCCGGTGAGCTCACAGGCGACCGGTTCACCGCCGTTGAGCGCGAAGCGGAGCGCCGACAGGTCGACCCCCGACACCCGGCGGGCGTACTTGCCGATCATGCCGAACGCCATATTGGGTCCGGCGGTGAACGTGGCCCGGCTGTCGGACAGCCAGTTGAGCCACCGGAAGGGCGACGCCTGAAACGCCGACGTCGGCGCCTGCCAGGTTTCGGCGCCGGCCAGCGCCCCGGACAGCAGGAAGCTCAATCCCATGTCGTGGTAGAGCGGCAGCCACGAGCATCCGACGTCCTGCGGCCGGACTTCGGTGCGGCCGTTGAGTCCGCGCAGATTCGCCAGCACCGCGTCCGGCGACAGCGCGACGGTGCGCGGCGAGCCCGTCGATCCGGCGGTGCCCTGCAGGATCGCGACGTCCCCGCCCGGTGCGGGGGCGTCGAATCCGCCGGAGCGGTGCGGATGCGCCCAGACGGTCATATCCGCGACGGCGGGTGCGCCGGCGCCGCGCAGGTCGGTGAGGCGATCGCCCTGGCTGAGCACGTGGTTGATTCCTGCGCCGGCGAACCGCGCGGCCGTGGTGTGGGCCCACTGGGCGGCGGACGCGCCGCGGATCGGGCCGGGCAGGACGGCCACCCCGCGCCCGGCCAGGAAGCCGCCGATGACCGAGGCGATCATCTCGACCGTCGGGTCGCCCACCACACCCACCGCGGTGGCGCCGGCGTCAGCGAGGTGCTCGGCCACGTTCTGGGCGCGGGCGTGCACCTCCGGCCACGGGTGGCGCCGCCACGAGCCGGTGTCTCGGTCCAGCAGCACCAGGTCGGCCGCGGACCTCGACAGCGACTCGCGCAGCGCCGAGGCCAGCGCGCTCATCGCGGCCACGACGCGAACCCGGAATGACAGCTAATGCGTCGACGTTCGCTCCAGCGTGCCGTGCCGGTCACCGTGGCACCGCCGGTGACGTGGCCCACAACTGGCAAACCATCAGTACACGACGGGATGGCGGGCGTCCTGCGCGCTGCGGCGGATGCGGCGCGGGGAGAACTCGGCGTCACGCCAGCACAGTACAGCGCAAAGATAAGCAAGGCTACCCTTACCAACCGGCGGGTCGCGCATACGACAACGGTCCCGGCCGAACGGGGTCGGCCGGGACCGTCGGTAGAAAGGTCAGCGCATCATGGGGCGGCGGCGTCCGCCCATCGTGCCGTGGTGGCGACGGCCCATCAGCGAAGCCACGAGGGCCACGCCGATCATGGCCACGACCACCTGGACCAGCAGTTCGATCCAGTCGATGCCGTTGGTGGCGGTCGGCAGGCCGAGCGCCCGGGCGATCGCCGTACCGATCAGCGCGGACACGATGCCGACCAGGATCGTGACCAGGATGCCGATGTTCTGCTTACCCGGCAGCAGCAGCCGCCCGAGTGCGCCGACCACGATGCCGATCAGGATCGCGGTGATAATGCCGGTGACTGTCATGGTTCCTCCAAGAGGTGTGGGTGCAGCGGAGATACCCTGGCCGTCAGACCAATAAACGCCTGCGTCAACCTCGTGCGGGCTAAGCCATTTCGGGTACGCGCAGGTGCGCGATGGCCAGTTCGAACTCGCCGACGTCGAGCTGGTCGGCGCCCAGGTCCCGTAACCGGGCGGTCCGCAGGGAGCGGGCCCGGTCCCGGGTGCGCTCCATCGCGTCCATCGAGTCGAAGGACGTCGACGAGACCGCCCGGCCGGACCGGCGATCGATCATCAGGCTGGCGCCGCAGAATCCGTCGAGTTCCTCCAGCGACGGGAGCACCTCGCTGCGGTAGAAGTCGACGGCCCGGTCGAACTGCTCGGGTCGGGCGCGCAGCCAGGTGGCCCGCACTCCGGCGCCGGCGCCGGAAGGATGATCACGGTGCACCACGGCGAGTTCCCATTCCTCCACGACGGGGACACCGCCGAACATCGCCGCGGCCCGGTCGCGCAACGGCGCCACCCGCTCGGCGGCGTCCCGCATCGCCTCCGCCGATTCCCACGCGGTCGTGGCGATGCAGCGGCCCGACTCCCGGTCCACCAACAGCGAAAGGCCGATACAGCCGTCGACGGCCTCCAGCGCGGGCATCACGTCGCTGCGCAGGTGGGCGATGCCCGTGTCCACCGCGTCCGGTCGTGCCTCGAGTGTGGTTGAGCGTGCGAACACGGCCCACCCCCTTCGGGTGACGGGGCAGCGCCCCGGTGGCGCCACCGGTTCAGGTCTCACTGTCCTCCGCCCGCTCCGGCGGGGCAATGGGCGCCACCTCAGCTCGTAGGCTGAAGGACATGGAGACCGATCTGCTCGACGTCGACACCAGCCGGCGCCGGCTCGTCGACCTCACCGACGAGGTGCGCGCCTTCTGCCGACGCCGCCGGGACGGCCTGTGCAACGTCTTCGTCCCCCACGCCACCGCCGGCGTCGCGATCATCGAGACCGGCGCCGGTTCCGACGATGACCTGCTCGACACCCTCGAACGGCTGCTGCCGCGCGACGACCGCTACCGCCACGCGCACGGGTCGCCCGGCCACGGCGCCGACCACGTGCTGCCGGCGTTGGTCTCGCCGTCGGTGACCCTGCCCGTTGCCGGCGGTGAGCCGCTGCTGGGCACCTGGCAGAGCGTGGTGCTGGTCGACCTCAACCGCGACAACCCGCGCCGGTCGGTGCGGCTGAGCTTTCTCGGCGCCTGAGCCCATGTCGTCGGCGACGGCCTGCCGACCCCGACCGGTACTGTAGATCGGTCGAATCACCGAACCCCCGATTAAGGATGTCTCTGACGTGCAGACACACGAGATCAGGAAGCGCTTCCTCGATCATTTCGTGAAGGCGGGCCACACCGAGGTGCCGAGCGCCTCGGTGATCCTCGACGACCCCAATCTGCTGTTCGTCAATGCCGGCATGGTCCAGTTCGTGCCCTACTTCCTGGGGCAGCGGACCCCGCCGTGGGACCGCGCCGTCAGCGTCCAGAAGTGCATCCGCACCCCGGACATCGATGAGGTCGGCATCACCACCCGGCACAACACGTTCTTCCAGATGGCCGGCAACTTCAGCTTCGGCGACTACTTCAAGAAGGGCGCGATCGAGTTCGCCTGGACGCTGCTGACCAATCCCCAGGATCAGGGCGGCTACGGGTTCGACCCCGAAAAGATCTGGGCCACGGTCTATCTGGACGACGACGAGGCCATCGCGCTGTGGCAGGAGGTGGCGGGCCTGCCGCTCGAGCGCATCCAGCGCCGCGGCATGGCCGACAACTACTGGTCCATGGGCATCCCCGGGCCGTGCGGTCCGTCGTCGGAGATCTACTACGACCGCGGCCCCGAGTACGGCGTCGGAGGCGGGCCCGAGGCCAACGAGGACCGCTACATCGAGATCTGGAATCTCGTGTTCATGCAGAACGAGCGCGGCGAAGGCACCTCCAAGGAGGACTTCGAGATCCTCGGCCCGCTGCCGCGCAAGAACATCGACACCGGGATGGGCGTCGAACGCGTCGCCTGCCTGCTGCAGGGCGTCGACAACGTCTACGAGACCGACCTGGTGCGCCCGGTGATCGACGCCGTGGCCGCCCGCGCACCGCGCGGCTACGGCCAGGGCAACCACGACGACGACGTGCGCTACCGCATCATCGCCGACCACACCCGCACCGCGGCGATCATCATCGGTGACGGCATCAGCCCCGGCAACGAGGGCCGCGGCTACGTGCTGCGCCGGCTGCTGCGCCGCATCATCCGGGCCGCCAAACTGCTCGGTGTCGACGAGCCCGTGATGGCCGACCTGATGACCACCGTCCGCGACGAGATGGGTCCGTCGTACCCCGAACTGGTCGCCGACTTCGACCGCATCCAGCGCATCGCGGTCGCCGAGGAGACCGCGTTCAACCGCACCCTGGCCTCCGGGTCGCGGCTGTTCGACGACGCGGCCCGCGCCACCAAGGCCGCCGGCGCCGACCGCCTGTCGGGCACCGACGCGTTCACCCTGCACGACACCTACGGCTTCCCCCTGGAACTGACGCTGGAGATGGCCGCCGAGGCGGGCCTGTCGGTGGACGAAGAGGGCTTCCGCGGCTTGATGGCCGAACAGCGCAGGCGGGCCAAGGCCGACGCCGCCGCCCGCAAACAGGCCCACACCGATCTCAGCGCCTACCGCGACCTGGTCGATGCGCATCCCACGCAGTTCACCGGATTCGACGAGCTGACCACCGAGGCGCGCATCCTCGGCATCTTCGTCGACGGCAGGCGGGTGCCCGTGGTGGGCCACGAGGCCGCCGCGGAGCAGGACCGCATCGAACTCGTGCTGGACCGCAGCCCCTTCTACGCCGAGTCCGGCGGCCAGATCGCCGACGAGGGGTCGATCACCGGAACCGGCGCCTCGGGCACGGCCAAGGCCGCGGTGTCCGACGTGCAGAAGATCGCCAAGGCGCTGTGGGTGCACCGCGTCACCGTGGAGTCCGGGGAGTTCGTCGAGGGCGACACCGTCGTCGCGGCCGTCGACCCGCGCTGGCGGCACGGCGCGACCCAGGGCCACTCCGGCACGCACATGGTGCACGCCGCGCTGCGGCAGGTGCTCGGGCCCAACGCCGTGCAGGCCGGTTCGCTCAACCGGCCGGGCTACCTGCGCTTCGACTTCAACTGGCAGGGTGCCCTCACCGAAGACCAGCGCGCACAGATCGAGGTCGTCACCAACGAGGCGGTCGAGGCCGACTACGAGGTGCACAGCTTCACCACCGACCTGGAGAAGGCCAAGGCGATGGGCGCGATGGCGCTGTTCGGCGAGGCCTATCCCGACCAGGTGCGCGTCGTCGAGATCGGCGGGCCGTTCTCGCTGGAACTGTGCGGCGGCACCCACGTGCACAACTCCGCCCAGATCGGGCCGGTGACCATCCTCGGCGAGTCGTCGGTCGGCTCGGGCGTGCGCCGCGTCGAGGCCTACGTCGGACTCGACTCGTTCCGCCACCTGGCCAAGGAACGGGCTCTGATGGCCGGTCTCGCGTCCTCGCTGAAGGTGCCGTCGGAGGAGGTGCCGGCCCGCGTCGCCGGGCTCGTCGAACGCCTCAAGGCCGCCGAGAAGGAACTCGACCGGATGCGGCTGGCCAACGCGCGCGCGGCCGCCGTCAACGCGGTCGCCGGCGCCGAGGTGATCGGGAAGGTGCGGCTGGTCGCCCAGCGGATGGCCGGCGGGATGTCGGCCGGTGATCTGCGCACCCTGGTCGGCGACATCCGCGGCAAGCTGGGCAGCGAACCCGCCGTGGTCGCGCTGATCGCCGAGGGCGAGAGCGACGCGGTGCCGTTCGTGGTCGCGGCCAACCCGGCCGCCCAGGATCTGGGCCTGCGGGCCAACGAACTGGTCAAGCAGTTCGGCGCGGCGGTCAACGGCCGTGGGGGCGGCAAAGCCGATATGGCACAGGGGTCCGGTAAGGGGGCGGCGGGCATCGACGCGGCATTGGCTGCGTTGCGGGCCGAGATCGGCCGGAGCTGACTCCGTGACCGACAGCGATCACCGACTCCCGGACCGACCCGGGAGCGACGATCCCGGGCGTGGTCGCCGGCTCGGTGTCGACGTCGGCAGCGTGCGGATCGGCGTGGCCACCAGCGACCCCGACGCGGTGCTGGCGACCCCGGTCGAGACCGTGGAGCGGGACCGCAGGAAGAACTCCGATCGGCATGTCCGGCGGCTGGCACAGCTGGTCGCCGAACTCGAGGCGGTGGAGGTGATCGTGGGTCTGCCGCGCACACTGGCCGACCGCACCGGCCCGGCCGCCCACGATGCGCTCGCGGTCGCCGACGCACTGGCCCGGCGGATCGCTCCCATCCCGGTGCGGATGGCCGACGAACGACTGACCACGGTGTCTGCGCAGCGCTCCCTGCGTGAGGCGGGTGTCCGCGCCAAGGGACAGCGGACCATGATCGATCAGGCCGCGGCGGTCGGTATCTTGCAGAGCTGGCTGGATCAACGGCGCGCGGCCCTTGCCGCGCCCGGAGAGGGCGGGCATGGCTGAGGACTGGCACCACGATCGTGCGGAACCCGTGGCGGTCGGGCCGCCGCGGCGCCGGATGAGCCGCGCGGACCGGATGCGGGAGGAACGCGGACGGCGGCGCCGCCGCCTCGCCGGTGGACTGTCACTGGCCGTGCTCGTCGTCGTCGTGATCGGGGCGGTGTTCCTCGGCTCCAAGCTGTGGCACAACCTGTTCGGTGGCGCCGACAGCAGCGACTACGCCGGCGCGGGGGTTTCCGACGTGGTGATCCAGGTCCGCGACGGCGACTCGACCACGGCCATCGGCCAGACCCTGCACGACAACAACGTGGTCGCGACCGTCAAGGCGTTCGTCGACGCCGCGGCCGGCAACTCGGCGATCTCGGCCATTCAGCCCGGCTTCTACAAGGTGCGCACCGAGATCCCGGCGGCCACCGCGGTCGCACGGCTGGCCGACCCGCAGAACCGGGTGGGCCGGCTGGTGATCCCGGAGGGCCGGCAGCTCGACGACGTCTCCGACGTCAAGACCAACGCCGTGACCGAGGGCATCCTGAGCCTGATCTCCCGGGCGACGTGTGTGGACCTCGACGGCGACCAGCGCTGCGTCCCCGCCGGTGAACTCAAACAGGTCGCCTCCTCGGCGACCCCCGCCGCGCTCGGTGTGCCCGAATGGGCCGTGCAGCCGGTCACCGCGATGGGCGACGACCACCGGCGCCTCGAAGGGCTGATCGCGCCGGGCACCTGGAACATCGACCCGTCGGCGTCGCCGCAGGACATCCTGTCGACGCTGATCCGCGCGAGCGGCAGTCAGTACGCCCAGGCGGGGATCCTCGACACCGCGGCGGCGATGAACATCTCGCCCTACGAGGTGCTCACCGTCGCGTCGCTGGTGCAGCGCGAATCCAAACCGGAGGACTTCGCCAAGGTCGCACGGGTCATCTACAACCGGCTGGCCGAGAATCGCACGTTGGAGTTCGACTCGACGGTGAACTACCCGCTGGACCGCATCGAGGTGGCCACCACCGACGGCGACCGCGGCCAACTCACCCCGTGGAACACCTACGTCCGGCCGGGGCTGCCCGCCACCCCGATCTGCTCGCCGAGCCAGGCCGCCCTGATCGCCGCCGAACAACCCGCACCCGGTGACTGGCTGTACTTCGTCACCATCGACCTGCAGGGCACCACGGTGTTCACCCGCGACTACAACCAGCACCTCGCCAACATCGAGCTGGCGCAGAACAACGGTGTGCTCGACAGTGCCAGATAGGGCGGACCGCCCACGCCGAGCGGCGGTGCTCGGCTCCCCGATCGCCCATTCGCGGTCCCCGCAGCTGCACCTGGCCGCCTACCGCGCGCTCGGCCTGGCGGACTGGACCTACGAGCGCATCGAATGCAGCGCCGGGCAGTTGCCCGCCCTGGTCGGTGGACTGGGACCCGAGTGGGTCGGGCTCTCGGTGACCATGCCCGGCAAGTTCGCCGCGTTGCAGATCGCCGACGAGCGCACCGCCCGCGCCGAACTGGTCGGCTCCGCAAACACGCTGGTGCGGATCCCGGCCGGCTGGCGCGCCGACAACACCGACGTCGACGGCGTGACCGGCGCGCTGCGCGAGGTCACGGGGGCGGGTTGGGACGGCGCGCAGCGGGCCACCGCCGTGGTCGTCGGCTCGGGCGGGACGGCGCCGGCCGCGGTGGTCGCGCTCGCCGGACTCGGCGCGCGGCACGTCACGATCGTGGCGCGCAACCCGGACCGGGCCGCGCCGCTGACCGAGCTGGCCGGCCGTGTCGGGATGACGGGGCACTGGTGCGACTTCGTCGATCCGGCGCTGCCCGGGACCATCGCGGACGCGGCCGCCGTGGTGAGCACCGTGCCCGCCGACGCCGCCGCGGCGCACCTGCCCGCGCTGGCCGGTGCGCGGGTGCTGCTCGACGCGATCTACGACCCGTGGCCGACGCCGCTGGCCGCCGCGGTCACCGCCGCGGGCGGACAGGTCGTCAGCGGACTGCACATGCTGCTGCACCAGGCGTTCACCCAGGTCTCGCAGTTCACCGGGTGTCCGGCCCCCGAAGAGGCGATGAGGGCGGCCCTGCAGCAGGCTTAGCCTCGACGGGTGGGGGAGCTACTCGCGGGCGCCTGCGTGGCCGCCTGGCTGATCGCACTGAGCCTGTACGACATCAGGCGGCGCCGCCTGCCGAACTGGCTGACCCTGCCGGGTGCGGTGGCGATCCTGCTGGCCGCCGCGCTGACCGGCCACGGCCTGCCCGCACTCGCCGGCGCCGCCGCGCTGTTCGCGATCTACGCGGTGATCCACCTGACCCGGCCCGCCGCGATGGGCGCGGGCGACGCCAAACTCGCCCTCGGCCTCGGCGCCCTGACCGGCGCCTTCGGCGTGGACATCTGGCTGCTCGCCGCGTTGGCCGGACCGCTGGTGACCGCGCTGTGGGCGCTGGTGCCCGCGGCGACCGGACCGGGCCGCACCGTGCCGCACGGACCCTCGATGTGCCTGGCCAGCGTCGCCGCCGTCGCGCTGATGTGGTGGTGAGTGCCGCGGCCCGGCGGGATTTCGGGCTCGACGACACGCCATGGGAAGATGGGACGCGTGTTGCGATGGACCACTGCCGGTGAATCCCATGGCCGCGCGCTGGTGGCCGTCCTCGAGGGCATGGTCGCGGGTGTCGGGCTGACCTCGGACGACATCGGCGCGCAGTTGAAGCGCCGCCGCCTCGGCTACGGCCGCGGCGCCCGGATGAAGTTCGAGCAGGACCAGGTCACCGTGCTGGCCGGGGTCCGCCACGGTGTCACTCTCGGCGGCCCGATCGCGGTCGAGATCGGCAACACCGAGTGGCCGAAGTGGGAGACGGTGATGGCCGCCGACCCGGTCGACCCGGCCGAGCTCGCCGACAGCGCGCGCAACGCCCCGCTGACCCGGCCGCGGCCCGGCCACGCCGACTACGCCGGCATGCTCAAGTACGGCTTCGACGACGCCCGTCCGGTCCTCGAGCGGGCCAGCGCCCGCGAGACCGCGGCCCGCGTCGCCGCGGGCACCATCGCGCGCGCCTTCCTGCGGCAGGCCCTGGGCGTCGAGGTGGTCTCCCACGTCATCTCGATCGGCGCGTCCGAGCCCTACGCCGGGCCGCCGCCGCAGCCGGCGGACCTGCCCGGCATCGACGACAGCCCGGTACGCGCCTTCGACCAGGCCGCCGAAGAGTCGATGATCGCCGAGATCGAGGCCGCCAAACGCGACGGCGACACGCTCGGCGGTGTGGTCGAGGTGGTGGTGCACGGCCTGCCCGTCGGGCTCGGCTCGTTCACCAGCGGCGACGACCGATTGGACAGCCAGCTCGCCGCCGCGGTGATGGGGATTCAGGCCATCAAGGGTGTCGAGATCGGTGACGGCTTCGAAACCGCGCGCCGCCGCGGCAGCGTCGCCCACGACGAGATCTATCCCGGTCCCGACGGCGTCATGCGTTCCACCAACCGCGCGGGCGGGCTGGAAGGCGGGATGACCAACGGGCAGCCGCTGCGGGTCCGCGCCGCGATGAAGCCCATCTCCACCGTGCCGCGCGCGCTGGCCACCGTCGACATGGCCACCGGCGACGAGGCCGTCGCGATCCACCAGCGCTCCGACGTGTGTGCGGTGCCCGCCGCGGGCGTGGTCGTCGAGACCATGGTCGCGCTAATACTGGCCCGGGCGGCGCTGCGGAAATTCGGCGGCGACTCGCTGACCGAGACCCGCGCCAACGTGCAGACCTACCTGGACGCCGTGCGCACGCGGGAGCCGGTCTCGCAGCCGGCGCAGGCGTCGGGCTGATGGCCCCCCGAGCGGTGCTCGTGGGCCTGCCCGGGTCGGGTAAGTCCACGATCGGCCGCCGCCTGGCCAAGGCGATGGGGCTGACGCTGCTCGACACCGACGCCGCGATCGAAGAGACCACCGGCCGCACCATCGCCGACATCTTCGCCACCGACGGCGAGCCGGAGTTCCGCCGCATCGAAGAAGAGGTCATCCGCTCGGCGTTGCAGACCCACGACGGCGTGCTGTCCCTCGGGGGCGGGGCGGTCACCACTCCCGGTGTGCGAGATGCGCTGGCCGGACACACCGTTGTCTACCTCGAGATCAGCGCCGCCGAGGGGGTACGCCGCACCGGCGGCAGCACCGTGCGGCCGCTGCTGGCCGGCGGCGACCGGGCCGAGAAGTACAAGGCGCTGATGAGCGCGCGCGTGCCGCTCTACCGGCGGGTCGCCACCCTGCGCGTCAACACCAACCGCCGCAATCCGGGCGCCGTGGTGCGCCACATCGTCGCCCGGCTCGAAGAGCCCGCGCACAAGGCCACGGTCGCGACTGCCGCGCAAAGCCGGCCGCGGCGCCGGCGCCGCCCGCCGTGGCGGCGCGCCACGCCCCCGCAGGATTCGGATACGCCGCCGACACCGGCGACCATGGCCGCGCGGCATGCCGAGCGGATGTCGGACGTCAAGGGCACCACCCGGGAAAGGGAC
Source organism: Mycobacterium sp. PS03-16 (assembly GCF_004570325.1). GTDB lineage: Bacteria > Actinomycetota > Actinomycetes > Mycobacteriales > Mycobacteriaceae > Mycobacterium. Next base: position 90,915 of record NZ_SPQO01000009.1, read on the forward strand.
AGATGACTCAACCGGTCACCGTCGACGTACTCGTCGACCCGCCGTATCCGGTGATCATCGGCACCGGCCTCCTCGCGGAGCTCGGCCGCACGCTCGCCGGCCGGCACAAGGTCGCGATCCTGCACCAGCCGACGCTGTCGCAGACCGCCGAGGCGATCCGAAACCACCTCGCCGACAACGGGATCGACGCCCACCGTGTCGAGATCCCCGACGCCGAGGCCGGGAAGGAACTCCCGGTTGTCGGCTTCATCTGGGAGGTGCTCGGGCGCATCGGCGTCGGCCGCAGGGACGCCATCGTCAGCCTGGGCGGGGGAGCGGCCACCGACGTCGCCGGCTTCGCCGCGGCCACCTGGTTGCGCGGCATCGACATCGTCCACGTGCCCACCACCCTGCTCGGGATGGTCGACGCCGCCGTCGGCGGGAAGACCGGCATCAACACCGACGCCGGTAAGAACCTGGTCGGCGCGTTCCATCAGCCCGCCGCGGTGCTGGTCGACCTGGCGACACTGGAAAGCCTGCCGCGCAACGAGATCGTCGCCGGCATGGCCGAGATCGTGAAGGCCGGCTTCATCGCCGACCCGCACATCCTCGACCTCATCGAGGCCGATCCCGAAGCCGCCATCGATCCCACCGGAACGGTGCTGCCGGAACTGATCCGGCGCGCGATCGCGGTCAAGGCCGAGGTGGTGGCCGCCGACGAGAAGGAGTCGGCGCTGCGCGAGATCCTCAACTACGGCCACACCCTGGCGCACGCCATCGAGCGCCGCGAGCGCTACCGGTGGCGGCACGGCGCGGCGGTGTCGGTCGGGCTGGTGTTCGCCGCCGAACTCGGCCGGCTGGCGGGGCGGCTCGACGACGCCACTGCCGACCGGCACCGGTCAGTGCTCACCGCGCTCGGGCTGCCGGTCGGCTACGACCCCGACGCGCTGCCGCAGCTGCTGGAATACATGGCCGGCGACAAGAAGAACCGCGCCGGGGTGCTGCGCTTCGTCGTCCTCGACGGCCTCGCCAAACCGGGCCGGCTCGAGGGTCCCGACCCCTCACTGCTGGCCGCGGCGTACTCGGTGGTGGGAGGTGCGCGGTGACCGTCAACGTGATCAACGGACCCAACCTCGGCCGGCTGGGCCGCCGGGAACCGCAGGTCTACGGCAGCACCACCCACGACGATCTGGTGGCGCTGATCGAGTCCGAGGCCGCCGACCTCGGGCTCGAAGTCACTGTGCGGCAGAGCGACAGCGAGGCCGAACTGCTCGGCTGGATTCACGCCGCGGCAGACGCGGGGGAGCCGGTAATCCTCAACGCCGGTGCGCTGACCCACACCTCGATCGCGCTGCGGGACGCCTGCGCGGAGCTGACCGCCCCGCTGATCGAGGTCCACATCTCCAACGTGCACCGCCGCGAGGAGTTCCGGCACCACTCCTACCTGAGCGGCGTGGCGACCGGCGTGATCGTGGGACTGGGCGTGCAGGGCTACCTGCTGGCCCTGCGCTACCTGGCGGCCTCGGCCTAGAGGCGGTTCTCCGGCGGCGTCGCCCGGTCGGTGCCGCCACCTTGGCCGGCCACCGGCGAGGTCTGCTGCGCGTCGTGGGTGCCCTGCTCGGGACCACCGGCGCGCACCGCGGCGAACACGTCGGTGTCGGCGCGGTCGTCGTCACCCTCCCGCTGACGCGGCGCGTCGGGCGACTTCCGGTCGACCAGCCACCGGCCCAGCGCCACCCCGATCATCGCGAGCAGGAACGTCAGCAGCGCCGTGAACGCGGCGAACGTGGTGATCTCGTTCAGCAGTCCCTCGACGTAGAGGTTCTTGTAGAACATCCCGATGAACCAGGCGACCAGCCCGCTCACCACCCCGGCGAACAGGCCGGCCAACAGCCACGTCATCGCCAGATCGGAGCGCCGGTCGGGATCGGGGTTCCGGCGCGCGTCGGTGCGGCCGTCGATGAAGCCCCACAGGAACGCCAGGACCGCGTACACGCTGACCAGCACGATGCTGATCGTGGTGGCCCGGGTCTCCCACGCGTTGATCATCGCTCCCTGCAGCAACCGGACGATCACCATCAGGGCCGCGAACACCAGTCCGCGCAGTAACCACTTGCTCATGGGCGAACAGCGTAGCGAGTAGCGTCAGCCGCTGTGACTCTTTCTCAGCGCAGGGACCGGCTGCGCGACCGCCTGGCCGCCGCGGACCTCGATGCGATGCTGGTCACAGACCTGATCAACGTCCGCTACCTGTCCGGATTCACCGGATCAAACGCCGCACTGCTCGTCCGCGTGTCCGAGGCGACGCCCGTGTTGGCCACCGATGGCCGGTACCGCACGCAGGCCGCGGCGCAGGCGCCCGACGCCGAGCTGGTCATCGAACGGGCGTGCGGGCCGCACCTCGCCGAACGGGCGGCCGCCGCGGGGGTGCGCCGGCTGGGCTTCGAGAGCCATGTGGTGACCGTCGACGGACACCGCCGCTTGCTGGACGCGGCCGGGGACGCCGAGCTGGTCCGCGCCGCCGGCATGGTCGAGGCGCTGCGCGAGATCAAGGACGCCGGCGAGGTCGCGCTGCTGCGGCTGGCCTGCGAGGCCGCCGACGCCGCCCTGCACGATCTACTCGCCCGGGGCGGGCTGCGGCCGGGCCGCACCGAGAAGGAGGTCCGGCGCGAGCTCGAGGACCTGATGCTCGACCACGGCGCCGACGGGCCGTCGTTCGAGACCATCGTCGCCGCCGGGGCGAACTCCGCGATCCCGCACCACCGGCCCACCGACGCCGTGCTGGCCGCAGGCGACTTCGTCAAGATCGACTTCGGCGCCCTGGTCAGCGGCTACCACTCCGACATGACGCGGACGTTCGTGCTGGGCCACGCCGCGGACTGGCAGCGGGACCTGTACGCGCTGGTGGCCACGGCCCAGCGCGCCGGCACCGAGGCGCTGGCGGCCGGCGTCACGCTGCGCGACGTCGACGCCGCATCGCGCGAGGTCATCGCCGACGCCGGCTACGCCGACCGCTTCGGCCACGGACTGGGCCACGGGGTCGGGCTGCAGATCCACGAAGCGCCGGGAATCAACGCCGCGGCCGCCGGTACACTGCTTGCTGGCTCTGCGGTGACGGTGGAGCCCGGTGTCTATCTGCCCGACCGCGGCGGAGTCCGCATCGAGGACACGCTGGTCGTCGGTAGCGATCAGGCAGGCGCCCCCGACTTGCTCACCCGGTTCCCCAAGGAACTGGCCATCATCACGTGATATCGAGGAGAACAACCCAACGTGGCATCGACCGCCGACTTCAAGAATGGGCTCGTCCTGCAGATCGACGGCCAACTGTGGCAGATCGTCGAATTCCAGCACGTCAAGCCCGGTAAGGGCCCGGCCTTCGTCCGCACCAAGCTCAAGAACGTGGTGTCGGGCAAGGTCGTGGACAAGACCTACAACGCCGGGGTGAAGGTGGAGACCGCCACCGTCGACCGGCGCGACGCGACCTACCTGTACCGCGACGGCAGCGACTTCGTGTTCATGGACTCCGAGGACTTCGAGCAGCATCCGCTGCCCGAGGCCCTGGTCGGCCGCGCCGCGGGCTTCCTGCTCGAGAGCATGCCGGTGCAGATCGCCTTCCACGACGGCACCCCGCTGTACTTGGAACTGCCCGTCACCGTCGAGCTCGAGGTGACCCACACCGAGCCGGGGCTTCAGGGCGACCGCTCGAGCGCGGGCACCAAGCCGGCCACCATGGAGACCGGCGCCGAGATCCAGGTCCCGCTGTTCATCAACACCGGCGACAAGCTCAAGGTGGACTCCCGTGACGGCAGCTACCTGGGCCGCGTGAACTCCTAGCCGGCGCGGACCTCCATGTCTGACCGGAAACCCGACCGGGGCCGTCACCAGGCCCGCAAACGCGCCGTCGACCTGCTGTTCGAGGCCGAGGCGCGGGGTATGACGCCCGCGGAGGTCGCCACCGCCCGCAACAAGCTGGCGGGCACCCAGCCCGACGTGACGGCGCTGAACCCCTACACGGTCACCGTCGCACGCGGCGTGACCGATCACCGCGCCCACATCGACGACCTCATCTCGTCACATCTGCAGGGCTGGACGCTGGATCGGCTTCCCGCGGTCGACCGCGCCATCCTGCGGGTGGCGGTGTGGGAGCTGCTGCACGCCGAGGACGTCCCCGAGCCGGTTGCGGTGGACGAGGCCGTCGAGCTGGCCAAGCAGCTGTCCACCGACGAGTCGCCGGGCTTCGTCAACGGCGTGCTGGGCCAGGTGATGCTGGTGACCCCGCAGATCCGGGCCGCCTCGCAGGCCGTGCGCGGCGCCACCGGAAGCGCGCCGGACAGCTGACGGCGGACGTGGGGCGCATGGGCACGCCACACGACTGGGCGCCGTACTCGAGCTCTGCGGACGCGGCCCGGGTGTACCTGCGTGACCCCGACCTCGCGGTCGTTCATCATGTCGCGCCGCAGCGCCCACGACGGGTTTCGCGTCGCCGGTCACCGCGAGCGCCGGGTGGTGTCGCGCGCTATCGGCTGAGCGCGTCCACGACTCCGCGGCGGGCCAGCGCACGTCGGCCGATCAGCCCGATCACCGCGCTGCTCAGGTAACCGAAGGCGCCGACGACGGACACCAGGCCCCAGGCCGCTGCGGCGTCGAACTGCTGCTGGCTGATCACCAGGAGCCGGCCGATACCGCCGCCCGCGCCGAAGATGTCGGCCAGCAGAGTGACGATCAGCGCGAGTCCCGACGCCAGCCGCAGGCCCAGCAGGCCCCCGGGAGTGATCGACGGCAACACCACCCGCAGCCAGCGGCCGAGGGGTGAGAGACCCAGCGTGCGCGCCATCTCCCGCCGGACCGTGGGAACGCCCCGCGTGGCCGTCGCCGTGCTGAGCAATACCGGCCACGAGACCACGACCGCCACCAGGACGACCCCGGCGACCCGCCCCGGCCCGAGGAGCAGCACGACCACGGGAACCAGCGCCGCGGCGGGCACGGCGGCGAGGAAGTCGAGGGTTGGCGTCAGCGCCCGGTCGGCGCGCCGGGACCACCCGACGGCCACCCCGGCCAGCCCCCCGCACAGGGCGGCGGCGGCCAGCCCCACCACGTACGTCGACACGGTCTCGGCGGCGGCCGGCAGCAGCGCCCCGGCGTCTACCAGGCCCGTCAGTGCCCGGAGCCACTCGCTGGGCGGCGGCCAGAACAGGGACTGCGGAGGCGCCGCGACCTGCCAGGCGAGCAACAGCGCCGCCAGCGGGACCAGTCCGCGGACCGCCGACTGCGGTGCCGACAGTCCCGGCTCGGTGAGGACACCAACGTCCCGCCCGGTTGTCAGCGGGATCGCGGGGAATGCCGCGCGTCCCAGGCGGCGCAGTGTGGCGTTGAGCAGGAAGCCGATGGCACCGCACACCGCGACGTAGGCCCACATCTGTTGCGGGGCCAGCGCATTGAGCGATTCGACCAGCGCGCCGCCCAGTCCCCGCGGAGTCGTCAGCATCTCGGCGACGATGGCCACGAGTAACGCCACCACTGCGCTCATCCGCGCGCCGACCAGCCAGGCGGGCACCGCCGCCGGAACGACGACCTTGCGCACCACCTGACTGCGGCGCAGACGAAGAGTACGGGCGGCGTCGTGATGCCCCGCCGGGACCGCCGCGACACCGGCGGCAGTGCTGATCAGCACCGGCCACAGCCCGGCGTACACCGCCACGGCGAGTTCGGCGGTGATGGTGGGCCCGAGCGTCAACACCGCCACCGGAACCAGCGCCACCGCGGGCACCGTCCGCAGGACATCGACGCTGGCCAGCACATGGCCGCTCAGCACCGGCGACAGTCCGACCGCCAACCCGGCCGACCCCCCGGCGACGATCGCGATCAGCGCCGCCGCAAGCGCCACCGTCAGCGTGTGGCCCGCCGCGTCGGCCAGCGCACCGGACTGCGCCAGCGCCAGCAGCGCGGTCGCGATCTCGGTAGGGGCCGGAAGGTAGTCGTAGGTCAGCACACCGGCCGAGGACAACGCCTGCCAGCCGGCGAGCATCGCGATCGGCACCCAGGCGCCACCGGCCCTCACACCGGCTCCTCCCGCAGCGCCTCGCCGATGCGGTGCCGGGTGCGCATATACGCCGGCAGCTCCCGAGTCGTGAGCTGACCGCGGGGCCGCGGCAGGCCCGTGGTCACGGTGAGCCCGACGCGTCCGGGCCGTCCGCACAGCACCATCACCCGGTCGCTGAGGTAGATCGCCTCGTCGAGGTCGTGCGTGACGAATACGACGGTGGCCCCGGTCCGGTCGGCGATGTCGAGCAGCAGATCCTGCAGCGCGGCCTTGGTGATCGCGTCGAGCGCGCCGAACGGCTCGTCCATCAACAGCACCTTGGGTCGCAACGCGAGTGCTCGCGCGATCTGCACGCGCTGGGCCATGCCGCCCGACAGCTGCCACGGGTAGGCCGACCGGTGGTCGGCCAGGCCGACGTCGGCCAGGGCCTCCTCGATGCGCCGCCGTCGTTCCGGCGGATCCACCCGGCTCTCGATCCCGAGCGCCACGTTGCGCGCCACGGTGCGCCACGGCAGCAGCGCGTTGCCGTAGTCCTGGAACACCACGACGACGCCGTCCGGCGGCCCGCTCACCGGGGTGCCGTCGAAACTGACTGTCCCCGAGTCACTTCCGATCAGACCACCCATGACCCGCACCAGGGTGGTCTTTCCGACACCTGATCGGCCGACGACGCTGACGATCTCGCCGGCGTCAATCTCGAGGCTGACATCGGCGAGTACCGCATGGTCGGGGTTCCCGAGGTGGACGGACACCTCATCGAGCCGGTAGAGCGCCGCTGTCACGGCTCGCGCCACACGAGCGCGTCCACGTCGGGTTCGGTGTCGGTCGCCCCGACCGCCCTGGAGATCGCGACGTAGGGTTCGAGGTCCGCGGCCGTGATGTCAACGCCCCAGTCGGGCAGCGGTGCGCGTTCGACGACCTGGGGTGGGAGCCCGAGCCACTCCTGCATCATTCGGCGGGCGTTGGTCTCGTCGCGGTAGAGCAGTTCGATGGCCTCGCGCAGCGAGGACCGCCAGGCGCGGACGACGTCGGGGTCCTCGGTACCGAATGAACGCGCCGCCGTCCACACCGTCGTGATGGCCACGTCGACGGCACCGCCGCTGGCCTTGCGCACCGCCTCGACGATGACATCGTCATGAAGACGGAATCCGCGCGCGCCGATCGCCGAACTGAACGGGATGGTGGCCACGGCGGCGTCCGCATTGCCCGCGGAGAGTTGGTCGCCCATGGTCGGGAATGGCGTCTGCACGAAGCGGACGTCATCGCGACTCATCCCCTCCTCCTGCAGCAGATAGGTGACCGCATCGGCGATGATCCCCGTCAGCGACGGCACGGCGATGGCCTGTCCGCGCAACTCGGCGAGCGCGTCGACACCCGAGTCCCGACTGATCCACACGGCGTTGGGACGCTGCCGGGAGGAGCGCTGGAGACCGGATACGATCTGCAGGTCGATGCCCTTGTCGGCGCCGATCAGCACCAGACTCGGATTGCTCATCACGATGTCGTACTGATCCTTGGCGAGTGCCGCCATGAATACCGGGAGATCGGGGCCCTCGGTCAATTGCACGCGCAGGCCGTGCCGTTCGAAGATGCCGTGGGTCAGCGCCACCTGAACCGGCAGTGTGTTGCCGGCGGCGAACATCGCCACCCGCAAGACTTTCGGCGCGCCGTCGGCGGTCGAGGTCGCGTCCGGGGGAGCCGCTGTCCCGCACGACGTCACCAGGAATGCCACGGACACAGCGACATTGACGGCGCGGCGTGCGATTGCAGCGCGAAACATGATCGGTGGCACCCCCAGCGCTCGATCCGGCGACGATTCTCGCAGGTTTCGGTCAGGGCAGACGCAGAACCGTAGATCACGCCGATTCGTGCACCGGGCGGTTCCCCCATGCTGTGATGGAACGCGATGGCCGGCCCCCATCCCCCTGAGCAGAGCCCGCTGTTCGACCGTGAGTACGACCTCGCGGCGCTCGATGACGCTCTCGCGCGGACCCGCGCGGGCGCGGGCGGGGTTCTGGCGATCGAGGGTCCCGCCGGCATCGGCAAGACGATGCTCATCGACCGGCTCCGCCACCGGGCGCACGCGTCCGGTCTCAGCGTCTACAGCGCGCGAGGTGGCGAAGTCGAACGCGATTTCGGATTCGGGGTGGTGCGCCAGTTGCTCGAGCGGGCGCTGGTCGGTGTGGGCGATGCCGAGCGTGCCCGATTGCTCGCCGGGGCGGCGCGGTTGGCAGAGCCCGTGTTCTCCGACGTCGCGGCCGTGAAGGATTCCGGCGATGTCGCCTTCGCCACCCTGCACGGTCTGTACTGGCTGGTCGCCAACCTCACCGAGCGAGGGCCGGTCGTATTGACGGTCGATGACGCCCACTGGGCCGACGAGCCGTCGCTGCGGTTCCTGCTGCACCTGGCGCATCGGCTGGGCGGATTGCCGGCGTTGATGGTGCTGACGGTGCGTACCGGTTCGGACCGGCATCGTCCCGTGCTGGGTTCGCTGATGTACGAGACGGGGCCGGTGATCCTGCGGCCGCAGCCGTTGAGCGCGACGGCGGTCGCGCGCCTGGTGCGGTCCCGGCTGGGTGCGACCGCCAGCGACGAACTGTGCTGGGCGTGTGCCGAGGCGACCGGTGGGAATCCGTTCCTCCTGTCGGAGCTGCTGGGCGAATTCGTCCGCGAGAGGAGGTCTCCGGATGCCATCGATCCCGGGGCGGTCGATCAGGTGGCGCCCGACCGGATCGCTGCGGCGGTCCTGCTGCGGGTGAGCCGGTTGCACCCTCAGGCGCCCGCGCTCGCCCGTGCGGTTGCGGTTCTGGGTGGTGACGGCGGGCTCGCGCTGTGTGCGCGGCTCGCCGAGGTGACGCCGAGGACCGCGCGGGTCATCGCGGCCGGCCTGGTGGACCTCGCGGTGTTCGGGCCCGGTGATCCGCTGCGGTTCACCCACCCGATCGTGCGTACCGCGATCTACGAGGAGATGAGCACCGCGCAACGGGCGGACCTGCACGCCAGGGCCGCCCGGCTGCTGGCCGATCGGCACGCCGATCCCGGCGCGGTCGCGGTGCATCTGATGGTCACCGATCCGAGCGGTGACCCGGACGTCGTCGATGTGCTGCGCGAAGCGGCACGCGCCGCGATGGCCGGGGGAGCGCCGGACACCGCGGTCGCCCTGCTGCGCCGTGCCCTCGACGAACCGCCGGGCGACAAGGAACTGCCTGCGGTGCTGTTCGAGCTCGGGATGGCCGAACACGAGATCGGGGATGACGATGCGCCCGGACACCTGCGCCGGGCCGGGCAGACCGCCTCGGACCCGCTCGGCCGTGCCCGCGCCTACATCGCACTGGCCTGGACGACGCATCCCGACGCGCGCCGCCAGCGCGAGCAGTTGCCGCTGTACGAGGAGGCCGCCGCCGACGTGCGGGCCCACGATCGCGAGGCCGCGCTGGAATTGGAGGCGGCCAGGCTGGGCGCGCTGCTGCTGAACCCCGACCTGCCCGTCCGTTTCGAGAATGAAGCCGACCGCGTCGCGGACCTGCCCGCACTCACCGCCGCGGAGTGCCTGCTGCGGTCGTTCGTCGCGCGGCGTGCGCTGGAGGGCGGACCCCTTCACATGGCGGGTGATCTCGCCGAGCAGGCGGCCGCCCACCCCGCCCTGGTGAGCGCCGGCGGACATCCGCTGTGGCGGACGAATGTCACGATCTGCCTGGTGGAGGCCGAGCGCTACGAGGTCGCCGAACACATCCTGTCCCGGGCGATCCGGCATGCCGAGGGCAACGGATCGCTGCAGTGGTTGGCCAGGGCGTTGTGGCTGCGGGGGCTGGCGCGGCACCGCAGGGGTGACTTGCGCGGCGCGGAGACCGACGCCCGGACGTCGGTGGATCTGCACGGTATGACCGTCGACTACACCAAGTCGCCGGGGTTGGTCGTGGTGCTGGACTCGCTCGCAGATCAGGGCCGGGCCGGGGAAGGGGAGGCGCTGCTCGCGCAGAAGGGAATGGACGGTGACCTCGCTCCGACGCTGTTCTCAGTTCTTCCGCTGATCGCCCGCGGGCGGTGCCGTGCGGCGCTCGGCGACCATGTCCGCGCCCGCCTGGATCTCCTGGATGCGCTGGCGCGCATGCGATCCAGTCGGGGCATGTTCCCGTGGGCCGCCGACGCCGAGGTCGCGCTGTTCGACGTGCTGCGCGCGCAGGGTGACGCCGAAGGCGCCCGCGCCGTGGCGGAGCACGCTCTCTCGGCGGCACTCGCCGCGCAGTCCCGCCGCCGGATCGGCGCGGCACTGCGGATCAGCGGCGTGGCGTCCGGTGGAGCACGCGGGATCGAACTGCTCCGCCGGGCCGCCGACACGCTCGCCGAGTCGCCGGCGCTGCTGTGGCGCGCGCAGGCCTACGTCGACCTCGGGTCGGCCCTGCGCGGCGACGGGCAGACGGCCCGCGCCCGGCCGGTGCTGCGCGACGGGATGGATCTCGCCCACCGGTGTGGCGCCACACCGCTCGCGGACCGGGCGGAGCGGGAGTTGCGGGCGGCGGGCGGAAGGCCACGCCGTCGTGCCGGCACGGGCGCCGACGCCCTGACCGCCAGTGAGCGGCGCATCGTCGAACTCGCCGCATCCGGTGTCAGCAACAAGGAGATCGCGCAGTCGATGTTCGTGACGCTCAGGACCGTCGAACTACACCTGTCCAACGCGTACGCCAAGCTCGGGATCCGGTCACGGCACGAACTCGCCACGGCGTTGGCGAACTGACCGCATCGCGAGAAAAGTCTTCGGTCGATACTTCGGTCGCCGGCTCTGGCCGGAGCAGTTGCGCGGGACAAGACTTCAACTCGTACTCAGTCGCCGCACCGCCGGTCGGGCAGGGCGGTGGGAGGGGAGGAGGGGCCGGATGAACTGCGCCAGGTATGTGGGGCGGGTCGGTGCGTTGGCGGTCGCGCTCGGGGTCGGGACCGCCGTCGCTGCCACGCCGGGGGCCGCATGGGCACAGCCGGATTCGTCGGCGGGGACGACGAATGACACCTCCACCGCGACCGCCGACGACGCGTCGTCGGCGTCCTCCGGCGGTGCGGCGACTGGGACGCGGGCAGCTGATACGGCTGACCCGGACGACGATGACGAAGAGGCGGTCGACGACGAGGGGAGCGGGGACACGATCGACGAGGACGATAACGAGGACGAAGAGGAAAACGGGGTGGGCGACGACGAACCCGTTGCCGACGACGAGGACGGCGTCGACGAGGACGACTCACCGCTGGTCGAAAATCCTCCCGCCGGATCCGGCGGTGTCAACCACGATCCGGGTGTGCGGGCGGGCGGCGCCGTCACCGTTTCCGCTCCCGAGCGGGCGGACGGCCGGCGCGCATCCGAGCGGTGGGTCGCCGAGGTCGACGCCGCGGAGTCGCCGACGACGCGGCCGCTCGACCGGCCACATCAGCGGCTGCCGGAGCGGTCGATCCGCGCGGGGGTCGCCACTCGAGTGGACCTGCCGCGGGCGACGGCGACACCGTCGGCCCCTTCTCTGACCCCAGGGCCGGCGACGACGGCGGCCACGCTCTCGATGCCCGGTCCGACTCCACCGGATCGCCCCGAGGCGGTCACGGCTGCACCGGCCGCCGACCACCGCGTGACCGCGGCGAACCTGGTACGCGCCATGCTGGCGTCCTTCGGGTTCGGCCCGGTGGCCGGCAACACGCCGGTCACCCCGATCGACTCCCCGATCGGATGGGCGGTGGCAGCGCTGGTGCGGAGCCGGAAGTTCGGCCAACCCGTGACGGATGATGCGTTCGCTCCGGTTGCGGCGCAGACCTTTTCGTCGCTCACGACGACGGTCGCCGCACCGGTCGTCCCCGTTCAGCCGATCGGCGTGCCCGATCCGGTCAGCGGCGTGGTGACCGGTGGCATCGCCGCGACCGACCCCGACGGGTCCGCGTTGACCTACACCGTCACCGGCGCAGCGGCGACAGGACCGTCGACGTGGACGACCACCAGGGGCACCGTGACGATGAACACCGCGACCGGCTCCTACGCCTATACGCCTTCGCTCGCAGCGCGATTGGCCGCCGACACGACCGCGAACGCCGACACCGACACCTTCGCCGTCGCCGTCAGCGACGGTCAACAGACGACGACCACCATCGTGTCCGTCTATGTCTCACCCCTGCGGCCCACGAGCCAGACCCCGATCGCGGTGGGTGGCTCCCCGTCGGGTGTGGTGGTGAGTACCGCGCCCGGCGACACGCGGATGTATGTGGCGAACACGGCGAGCGGAACGGTGTCGGTGATCGACACCGCCACCGGACGGGTGATCGACGTGAACACCGCAACCTCGACGGTCGACGCGATCCGCGTGGGGTCGTCGCCCGGCGCGCTCGCGCTGAGCCCGAAGGGCGACCGGCTCTACGTGGCGAACGCCGGAAGCGGGACCGTCTCGGTCATCCGTACCGACACCTATCAGCGAATCGACGCCAACCCCACCTCGTCGTCGATGGACATCACGGTCGGCTCCCTGCCGAGTGCGCTCCAACTGAGCCCCAACGGTGACCGGCTCTACGTGGCGAACCGGGGCAGTGGCACGGTGTCGGTGATCGACACCGCGACGCTGAAGCGGATCGACGCCGACCCGGGGAGTTCGTCGCTCGACATCCGGGTGGGGTCCTCGCCGGCCGCAATGACACTCAGCGGCAACGGAGACCGGCTCTTCGTCGCCAACCGGGGCAGTGGCACGGTGTCGGTGATCAACACGACGACGCTGAAGCGGATCGACGCCGACCCGGGGAGTTCGTCGCTCGACATCCGGGTGGGGTCGTCGCCGGCCGCCTTGGCGGTCAGCCCCGACGGCGCCCGGCTGTTCGTCGTCAACTCGGGCAGCGGCACGGTATCGGTGATCGACACCGCGACCTCCCAGCGGATCGACGCCGATCCGTCCGGCAGCGGCCTCGACATCCGGGTCGGTTCGGCGCCCACGTCGATCGCGTTCAGCAAAGACGGCGCCGTGGCGTTCGTGGCCAATGGTCCGGACACCGTGTCGGTGATCGACACCCGGACCCACGCGGTGGTGCGCACCGTCACCGTCGACTCCAGCGCAGAGAGCAGCGCCCACACGCTGACACTGAGCGCCGACGGATCACGCGTCTACGTCACCGATGCGGCCGACCGCACGGTGCGCGTGGTCGCGCTCGCGCGCGGAAACACCGCTCCCATCAGCGCTTCGGCGCCCTCGATGGATCCCGTGATCCCGTCCACCGGCGCGGTGAGCGGCGGTCTGAACGTGATCGATCCGGACGGCGACCGACTGACCTACAGCGTCGTCACCGGACCCGCCCGCGGCAGTGTGACCATCACGTCGACGGGTCGCTACACGTATGTGCCGACGCAGGCCGCGCGGGAACAGGCGGCCCAGCCCAACGGCATCACGTCCGACACCTTCACGGTGCGCGCTGTCGACCCGCTCGGCGGCGTCAGGGACGTCAGCCTCACGGTCGCGATCTCGCCCTCGACGAATCGAGCACCGGTGATGTGGGCTCCGCCGTCCGTGGGCGACCCCGATCCGATCACCGGAGTCGGCACGTTCGTCCTGAACGTCAGTGATCCGGACGGTGACCCTCTGATCCTCCCGTCGACACTGCAGACCGCGAACGGGACAGTGGAGTTGTGGTCGCAGGAGCACCGCCTGTACCGGTACACCCCCACCCAGGTCGCCCGCGATCTGACGCTGCAGACCTCGGTCACCGATACCGACACCTTCTCGGTGACGGTCAGTGACGGATCGACGTCGATCGCGATCCCCGTGACGGTGCCCATCGCACCTGCCAACCGCGCGCCCGTGGCCTCGGCGCTCCCGACCGTCAGCGAGCCGAGTCTCGCCAACGGCGATGTGACCGGGAATCTGAACGTCACCGACCCCGACCGGAACCCGTTGACCTACACCGTCACCGCGGCGCCGACGCACGGTGGGGTGACGGTCGCCTACAACGGCAGCTACGTCTACACGCCGTCGCAGGAGGCTCGCGAGCGCGTCGCCACCGGCGGCCCGGTGACCGATACATTCGTCGTCCGCGTCACCGACACGCAGTACTCGGTCGACGTCACCGTCCGGGTGCCGATCGGGGCGGCGAACCAGGCCGTCACCACCACGCCCGTCACGGTCGGCGACGGCCCCAGTGGCGTGGTGCTCAGCGGTGACGCGCGCCGGGCCTACGTCGTCAACACCGGCAGTAACGCGGTATCGGTGATCGACACGGCGTCCAACACGGTGGTCGGAACCATCGAGGTCGGGCGGTCCCCGTTGAGCCTGACGCTCAACCCCACCGGCGACCGGCTCTACGTCACCAACGCCGAGGACAACACCGTGACGGTCGTCGACACGGTGAGCGGGCGGGTGGTGACGACGGTAGCCGTTCCGGTGCAGCCGTCGTTCAACCCCGAGATCGGCGAGCTACCCAACTACGTCACCGAGATCGCCGCGTGCCGCACCGGTGCGAGCGGCGATCGGGTGTATGTCACGGCAACGGACGGCACCGTGACGGTGCTCCAGACCGCGGATCGACTGAACTACACCGTCGTTTCCACGAATGCGATCGGCTCGTTCAGCGATCTCACCCTCAGCGCGGACGGGCGGTGGCTTTACGGGACGCACCACAGCTATTTCCAGGCACCCACCCTCGCCGTGATCGACACGACCACCATGACGGTTCGCGACATCCAGGTGGGCCCGCAGTGGAATCTCGACAGCATGCAAAGCGCATTCACCGAGAACACGTACAACGTGGCGGTGAGCCAGGACGGCAGACGGGTCTACGTCACGTATGCCGCCACCACCGTCGCGCGCGGCACCGGCGGGCACAGCTCCGGGATGTTCATCACGGATTCGCAGGGCCGCAACTGGTTGGTGACGGGAGGCTACACCGCCGTGGCGGTGTTCGACGTCGACCCGGCGTCGGGCGCCTACACTCCGGCCGCCGACGTGACGATTCCCTCCGGTGCGCAGGACATCACGCTGAGCGCCGACGGGCGGACGGCCTATGTGACCGGTTGGGACGGCAAATCCGTGACGATGCTCGACACGACGACGAACACCATCGCGGGAGGATTCACCACGGACCTCTCCAGCGCGAGCACATACCGGCAGCTCACGTTCTACGGTGACGGTTACTTCACCCGGTTCATCGCCGTCGGCGCCGACGGCTCGGTGTACGTCACCGACTTCGACGACGACACCGTCTACGCGGTGACGCCGGGCGACGCGTCCGCCCTGGTGTAGTCCGGCAGCGTGATCGACTCGGCGGTGCGGAACCACAGCGGCCCGGCGATCAGCCGGAACGGCCAGCGCTGCATCCATTTCATCGCCCACGCGTTGTCGGCGATGTCCTTCTCGCTCATCGGCGCGTAGCGGTCCAGCGTGTTGTTCAGGCGCTGACAGCGCTCGACGTACGGGCGCATCAGCTTGCCGTAGCGGCCGAGCGCGAGGTTGATCCGCTGCGGGCTCAGCGAGTCCCCGGCCGGGCCGAGCTCCCCGGCCAGCAGATAGCCGCCGACCAGCGCCAGGCTGGTGCCCATCCCCGACAGTGGCGATGCGCAGTAGCCGGCGTCACCGACCAGCGTCATCCGCCCCGACGACCAGGCCGGCATCTTCACCTGTGCGAACGAGTCGAAGTAGAAGTCGTCGGCCCGGTCGGCGGCGTCGAGCAGCGCGTCACACTGCCAGCCCGCGCCGGTGAACCGCTCCCGCAGGATGCGCCGCTGGGCATCGAGGTCGCGGCGGTCGTAGTCGATCGGTGCGGATTGGAACGACAGGCTGGCCTTGACCATGTCCGGATCGTGCGACGGCCGCATCGACGCGTTGAGGCCGCCGGCCGCCTGGTACAGCAGGTACCACCCGTCCAGGCCCGCGGTGTCGGGGGCGGAGAACCAGGCGTTGTACCCGCCGAGCGGGCTGACGTACTCCTCCTCGGGGCCGAACGCGAGGCGGCGCACCGCCGAGTGCGGGCCGTCGGCCCCCACCACCAGGTCGGCGCGCATCTCGCTGCCGTCGCTGAAGGTCACGTCGACGCCGCCGGCGTCCTCGGCCAGCGCGGTGACCCGCGTGCCGAAGCGGTACTCGCAGCTGTTTTTGGTGGCCTGATAGAGCACGTCGACAAGGTCGCCGCGCAGGATCTCCAGTTTCGACACCAGGCCGTTGCCGTCGAAGGCGGTGACCGGCATCTCGGCGCGTCTGGTGCCGTCGGCCCGCACCCAGGCGATACCGCGCTGGAACAGCGCACGGTCCTTCATCTCGGCCAGCAGACCCATGCGCTCGACCACGTCGGCGCCGGCGCCGCGCAGGTCCACGGTCTGCCCGCCCGGCCGGATATCCGGTGCACTCTCGACGATGACGACCCGGAATCCGTTGCGGGTCAACCACAATGCGAGTCCGGGACCGGCGATCCCGGCGCCGCTGATGAGCACGGTCGGTGAGGCCATGGCCCACAGGTTAGCCGCGCGGCCGCCCCACCGGGGTCAATGACCGAGCGCGGCGTACGTCCGTCGTACGAACTTCGGCTGAACGGACTGCAGCTTCATCAGCGAGGTGTTGCCTGCGACCGCGGCCGCGGCGTCGGCGCCCAGGTTCGGGAAGTTCTGGATCAGGTAGATCACGATGAGGTCCGCGGTCGGATCGGCCTGCCACCAGGTGCCGTATGCGCCCGGCCAGCTGAAGGTGCCCTCGCCGCCCGGTCCGAACAGCTGGCGCGACTTCGCCGGATCGGTCACCACCGACAGGTTCAGCCCGAAGCCGCGGCCCAACCAGAACGGCATGCCCAGGAACGGGTGCCGTTTCTGCTCGGTGGTCAGTCGGTCGGCGCGCATGAGCCGCACCGACTCCTCCGAGAGCACCCGCACCCCGTCGAGTTCGCCGCCGGCGAGCAGCATCCGGGCGAATCGCAGGTAGTCGTCGGCGGTGGAGAACAGATTCGCCCCGCCCATGCAGAACGGCGGTGCGCTGACCGGCGGCGGGCCCATCGCGTCATGGCTGAGCGTGTTGTCCGCGGTGAGCTTGTACATGGTCGCGACCCGGCCGCGGTTGCGCGAGGCGACGTAGAACGCGGTGTCGGCCATGCCGAGCGGGCCCAGCACCCGCTCGGTCAGCACCTCCTGCAGCGACTTACCCTCGATGCGTTCCAGCAAGATGCCGAGCACGTCGGTGGCGTTGCTGTAGGTCATGCGGTCGCCCGGCTGGTGCTGCAATGGCAGCGCCGCGATCTCGGCGAGCCACGCGTCGGGGTGCTGCTTGGCCGAGATTCGTCCGTACGCGCGGGCCAGCGGGCCGACGACGGAGAAGAAGTAGGCCAGCCCGCTGCGGTGGGTCATCAGATCGTCGACGGTGATCGGCCGGCGGGCCGGATGCGTCTTGTCCAGCGGTCCACCCGGGGTGTCGAGCACCCGCATGTCGGCCAACTCCGGCAGCCAGGTGGTCACCGGGTCGGTCAGCGCGAGCCGGCCCGCGTCGACCAGTGCCATGGCAGCGGCGACGGTGACGGGTTTGGTCATCGACGCGATGCGGAAGATCGTGTCGCGCTGCATGGGCAGCCGCGCCTCGATGTCGCGGTGGCCGAGTTCGTTGACCTGTAGGACCCGGCCGCCCTGCCACACCAGGGTGACGGCGCCGGAGAGCAGCCCACCGTCGACGGCCTCACGGATGGATGCCTGATTGCCCGCCAAGTTCCCTGCCAGAGTCACCAAGACAGGCTAACCACGGCGGGGGCGCATGCGCCTGCCTGGTAGGCTGCCTGCAGCTTGGCATCCTTTAACGATCCGTCCCGCGAGGCGGAGAAGGAGGTCTGGATCGCGCGTGGGCAGTCCTGACACCACCCCCGACCGGGAATTGATGACGGCGGCGGACGTGAACCGCACCATTGCCCGTATCGCGCATCAGATCATCGAGAAGACCGCCCTGGACGGCGACACCGACGCGCCGCGGGTGATCCTGCTCGGCATCCCCACCCGCGGCGTCACCCTGGCCGACCGGCTGGCCGGCAAGATCCGCGAATTCTCCGGCGTCGCGGTGGCGGCGGGCGCACTGGACATCACGCTGTACCGCGACGACCTGGCGAGCAAACCGCCGCGCCCACTGGCCGACACCTCGATCCCGCCGGGCGGTATCGACGGCGCCCTGGTGGTGCTGGTCGACGACGTCCTCTACACGGGCCGGTCGGTGCGCTCGGCGCTGGACGCGCTGCGCGACGTCGGCCGCCCGAAGGCGGTGCAGCTCGCCGTCCTCGTCGACCGCGGCCACCGCGAACTGCCGCTGCGGGCCGACTACGTCGGCAAGAACGTGCCGACCTCGCGGACCGAGAACGTCAAGGTGCGCCTCGCCGAGAACGACGACGTCGAGGGCATCTGGATCGCCCCCCACGGAGGGCCCCAGCGATGAGCGCCTGCGCGAAGAGCGAGAGGACCCAGCGCTAGTGACCAGACACCTGTTGAGCGCCGCGGACCTGAGCCGCGACGAGGCGACGGCCATCCTCGACGACGCCGACCGCTTCAGCCAGGCCCTGGTGGGCCGCGAGGTCAAGAAGCTGCCGACGCTGCGCGGACGCACCGTGATCACGATGTTCTACGAGAACTCCACCCGCACCCGGGTGTCGTTCGAGGTCGCGGGCAAGTGGATGAGCGCCGACGTGATCAACGTCAGCGCGTCGGGATCGTCGGTCTCGAAGGGGGAATCGCTACGCGACACCGCACTGACGTTGCGCGCGGCGGGGGCCGACGCGCTGATCATCCGGCACCCGGCCTCCGGGGCGGCGCAGCAGCTGGCGGAGTGGACGCTCGACGAGCACGGAGGGCCCAGCGTCGTCAATGCCGGCGACGGCACTCACGAGCACCCGACCCAGGCGCTGCTCGACGCGCTGACGCTACGCCAGCGGCTCGGCGGGATCGACGGCCGGCGGGTGGTGATCGTCGGCGACGTGCTGCACAGCCGGGTCGCGCGTTCGAATGTGCTGCTGCTCAACACGCTCGGCGCGGAGGTGGTGCTGGTGGCGCCGCCGACCCTGCTGCCGGTCGGCGTGGACCAGTGGCCGGTCACCGTGTCCCACGATCTCGACGCCGAGCTGCCCGCCGCCGACGCGGTCCTGATGCTGCGGGTGCAGGCCGAGCGGATGAACGGCGGGTTCTTCCCGTCGGCGCGCGAATACTCGGTGCGCTACGGGCTGTCGGAGAAGCGCCAGGCGCTCCTGTCGGACGCCGCGGTGGTGCTGCATCCCGGCCCCATGCTGCGCGGGATGGAGATCGCCTCCTCGGTCGCCGACTCTGCGCAATCAGCGGTATTGCAACAGGTCTCGAACGGTGTGCACGTCCGGATGGCGGTGCTGTTCCATCTGCTCGTCGGTGCCGAACAGGAGGCGATCAGCGCATGAGACTTCTCATCAGGGCGGTTCGCCCCTATGGCGAGGGCGAGCCGGTCGACGTGCTGGTCGCCGACGGTCAGATCGCCGGCATCGGCGCCGGCCTGGACGACGACGGCGTCGACGACGTCATCGACGCGAGCGGTCAGCTTCTGCTGCCCGGATTCGTCGACCTGCACACCCATCTGCGCGAACCTGGCCGCGAGTACGCCGAGGACATCGAAACCGGTTCGGCCGCGGCCGCTCTCGGTGGTTACACCGCGGTGTTCGCGATGGCCAACACCGATCCGGTGGCCGACAGCCCGGTGGTCACCGACCACGTGTGGCACCGCGGCCGGCAGGTCGGGCTGGTCGACGTGCACCCGGTCGGGGCGGTCACCATGGGCCTGGCCGGTAAGCAGCTCACCGAGATGGGCATGATGGCCGCCGGTGCCGGTCAGGTGCGGATGTTCTCCGACGACGGCGTCTGCGTCGACGATCCGCTGGTCATGCGGCGGGCGCTCGAGTACGCCTCGGGCCTCGGAGTGCTGATCGCTCAGCACGCGGAGGAACCGCGGCTCACCGTCGGCGCCGTGGCCCACGAGGGGCCCAACGCCGCACGCCTCGGCCTGGCCGGCTGGCCGCGCGCGGCCGAGGAATCGATCGTCGCCCGGGATGCGCTGCTGGCGCGCGACGCCGGTGCGCGGGTCCACATCTGCCACGCGTCGACTGCGGGCACCGTCGAACTGCTGCGCTGGGCCAAGGAGCAGGGCATCGCGATCACCGCCGAGGTGACCCCGCACCATTTGCTGCTCGACGACACCCGGCTGGCCACCTATGACGGCCGCAACCGGGTCAACCCGCCGCTGCGCGAGACGAGCGACGCGGTGGCGCTGCGCCAGGCGCTGGCCGACGGCGTGATCGACTGTGTGGCCACCGATCACGCGCCGCACGCCGAGCACGAGAAGTGCTGCGAGTTCGCCGTCGCGCGCCCGGGCATGCTCGGGCTGCAGACCGCGCTGTCGGTCGTCGTGCAGACGATGGTCGAGCCCGGCCTGCTGGGCTGGCGCGACGTGGCCCGGGTGATGAGCGAGGCGCCCGCGCGCATCGTCGGGCTCCCGGACCAGGGCCGTCCCCTCGAGGTCGGGGAACCGGCGAACTTGACCGTCGTCGATCCCGCCGCCACGTGGACCGTGACCGGCGCCGATCTGGCCAGCCGCTCGGACAACACCCCGTTCGAGGAGATGACGCTGCCTGCCGTGGTGACGCTGACGATGCTGCGGGGCAAGGTCACCGCGCGGGACGGGAAGAGCCCGGTCCAATGAATACCCAGACGTTGATCGCCTCGCTGATCATGGCCGCGATCCTGGCCGTGGTCATCGGCCTGCTGATGCGGGCGATGCTGCGGGGCTGGCGTCATCGCGCCGAGCGCCAGGTGGAGTTGATCGGGACGCTGCCGCCGCTGCCCGACACCGTCGGGGAGGCGATCATCCCGGCGATGAAGGGCATCTACGTCGGCAGCACGTTGGTGCCGAGCTGGCACGACCGCATCGCCGTCGGCGACCTGGGCTACCGCACCAAGGCGGTGCTGACCCGCTATCCCGAGGGAATCATGTTGCAGCGCAGCGGCGCCGGCCCGATCTGGATCCCGGCAGACTCGGTGACGGCGATCCGCACGGAGAAGGGCATGGTGGGTAAGGCCCTCACGAACGAAGGGATCTTGGCGATCCGGTGGCGGCTGCCGTCGGGCACCGAGATCGACACCGGATTCCGCGGCGACGACCGCACGAAGTATGACCGCTGGCTGGAGGAAGTAGCGTGAGTAACAGCGAGGCCCTGCTCGTCCTGGAGGACGGGCGGGTCTTCACCGGCGTCCCGTTCGGCGCCGTCGGGCAGACGCTCGGCGAGGCCGTGTTCTCGACCGGGATGTCGGGATACCAGGAGACTTTGACCGATCCGAGCTACCACGGGCAGATCGTGATCGCGACGGCGCCGCAGATCGGCAACACCGGCTGGAACGGTGAGGACGCCGAGAGTCGCGGCGACAAGATCTGGGTGGCGGGATACGCGGTACGCGACCCCTCGCCGCGGGCGTCGAACTGGCGCGCCACCGGCACGCTGGACGACGAACTGGTGCGGCAGGGCATCGTCGGCATCGCCGGCATCGACACCCGCGCGGTGGTGCGTCACCTGCGCACCCGCGGCTCGATGAAGGCTGGGGTGTTCAGCGGGGAGGCGCTCGCCGGGCACGACGAGCTGCTCGACCGGGTGCGCAGCCAGCCCGGCATGCTGGGCGCAGATCTGGCCGGGCAGGTCAGCACCGATTCGATCTACGTCGTCGAACCCGACGGTGAGGCGCGCTTCACGGTCGCCGCGATCGACCTCGGCATCAAGACCAACACCCCCCGCAACTTCGCCCGTCGCGGCATCCGCAGCCACGTGCTGCCGTCGGCCACCACCTTCGAGCAGATCGCCGACCTGAAGCCGGATGGGGTGTTCCTGTCCAACGGGCCCGGGGATCCGGCGACCGCCGACCACATCGTCGGCGTCACCCGCGAGGTGCTGGGCGCGGGGATCCCGGTGTTCGGCATCTGCTTCGGCAACCAGATCCTGGGTCGCGCGCTGGGCCGGGGCACGTACAAGATGGTGTTCGGGCACCGCGGCATCAACATCCCGGTGATGGACCATGCCACCGGCAAGGTCGCGATCACCGCGCAGAACCACGGTTTCGCGCTGGAAGGGGAGGCCGGCGAGCGGTTCGACACCCCGTTCGGTCCAGCGGTCGTCAGCCACACCTGCGCCAACGACGGCACGGTGGAAGGGGTGAAGCTCGTCGACGGCCGGGCCTTCTCGGTGCAGTACCACCCGGAGGCGGCGGCCGGCCCGCGTGACGCCAACTACCTGTTCGACCAGTTCGTCGAGCAGATGGAGGGAAAGAACTAGATGCCGCGTCGTACTGACCTCAACCACGTCCTGGTCATCGGCTCCGGGCCGATCCTCATCGGGCAGGCCGCCGAATTCGACTACTCCGGCACCCAGGCCTGCCGGGTGCTGCGCGCCGAGGGCCTGACCGTCACGCTGATCAACTCCAACCCGGCCACGATCATGACCGATCCGGAGTACGCGGATTTCACCTACGTCGAGCCGATCACCCCGGACTTCGTCGAGCGGGTGATCGCCCAGCAGGCCGAACGCGGCAACAAGATCGACGCGCTGCTGGCCACCCTGGGCGGGCAGACCGCGCTGAACACCGCGGTCTCGCTGTACGAGAACGGGGCGCTCGAACGCTACGACGTCGAGATGATCGGCGCCGACTTCGACGCCATCCAGCGGGGCGAGGACCGGCAGAAGTTCAAGGACATCGTCGCCAAGGTCGGCGGCGAATCCGCCCGCAGCCGCGTCTGTTTCACGATGGAGGAGGTGCGCGAGACCGTCGGCGAACTCGGACTGCCGGTGGTGGTGCGACCGTCGTTCACGATGGGCGGGTTGGGCTCGGGCATGGCGCACTCCGCCGAGGACGTGGAGCGGATGGCCGGGCACGGCCTGGCGTCCTCCCCGTCGGCCAACGTGCTGATCGAGGAATCGATCTACGGCTGGAAAGAATACGAGCTCGAACTGATGCGCGACCGCCACGACAATGTCGTGGTGGTGTGCTCGATCGAGAATTTCGACCCGATGGGTGTGCACACCGGCGACTCGGTGACCGTCGCCCCCGCGATGACGCTCACCGACCGCGAGTACCAGACGATGCGCACCCTGGGCATCGACATCCTGCGCGAGGTCGGCGTCGACACCGGCGGCTGCAACATCCAATTCGCGGTCAACCCGCGCGACGGCCGGCTCATCGTCATCGAGATGAACCCGCGGGTGTCGCGTTCGAGTGCGCTGGCCTCCAAGGCGACCGGCTTCCCGATCGCCAAGATCGCCGCCAAGCTCGCGATCGGCTACACGCTCGACGAGATCCTCAACGACATCACCAAGGAGACGCCGGCCTGCTTCGAGCCGACGCTGGACTACGTGGTGGTCAAGGCGCCCCGGTTCGCGTTCGAGAAGTTCCCCGGCGCCGACGGCACCCTGACCACCACGATGAAGTCGGTCGGCGAGGCGATGGCGCTGGGCCGCAACTTCATCGAGGCGCTCGGCAAGGTGATGCGTTCGCTGGAGGCCGGCCGCGCCGGCTTCTGGACCGCGCCCGATCCGGTCTCCTCCCTCGACGAGGTGCTGGAGAACCTGCGCACCCCGACCGACGGGCGGCTCTACGACATCGAGTTCGCGCTGCGGCTGGGCGGCACCGTCGAGCAGGTGGCCGAGGCCTCCGGTGTCGACCCGTGGTTCGTCGAGCAGATCGCCGGGCTGGTCGCGTTGCGCGCCGAGCTGCTCGAGGCGCCGGTGCTCGACGGCGTGCTGCTACGGCGGGCGAAGAACAGCGGTCTGTCGGACGGCCAGATCGCCGCGCTGCGGCCCGAACTCGCCGGCGAGATGGGGGTGCGGGCCCTGCGTCAGCGCCTGGGCATCCACCCGGTGTTCAAGACCGTCGACACGTGCGCCGCGGAATTCGAGGCCAAGACGCCGTACCACTACAGCAGCTACGAACTCGACCCCGCCGCGGAATCCGAGGTCGCCCCGCAGGCCGAGAAACCGAAGGTGCTGATCCTCGGCTCGGGGCCCAACCGCATCGGGCAGGGCATCGAATTCGACTACAGCTGCGTGCATGCCGCGACCACGCTGAGCGATGCCGGCTTCGAGACCGTGATGGTCAACTGCAACCCCGAGACGGTGTCCACCGACTACGACACCGCCGACCGGCTGTACTTCGAGCCGCTGACGTTCGAGGACGTACTCGAGGTGTATTACGCCGAGTCCGCGTCCGGCGCAGGTGGACCCGGCGTCGTCGGGGTGATCGTGCAGCTGGGCGGGCAGACCCCGCTGGGCCTGGCCGAACGGCTCGAACGGGCCGGGGTGCCGATCGTCGGCACCAGCCCTAAGGCGATCGACCTCGCCGAGGACCGCGGCGCGTTCGGCGAGGTGCTCACCACCGCCGGGCTGCCCGCCCCGCGGTTCGGCCTGGCCACCAGCTTCGACCAGGCGCGCCGCATCGCCGCCGACATCGGTTATCCGGTGCTGGTGCGGCCGTCCTACGTGCTGGGCGGGCGTGGTATGGAGATCGTCTACGACGAGCAGACGCTCGAGGGGTACATCACCCGGGCCACCGAACTCTCACCCGAGCATCCGGTGCTGGTCGACCGGTTCCTCGAGGACGCCATCGAGATCGACGTCGACGCGCTGTGCGACGGCACGGAGGTCTACCTCGGCGGCATCATGGAGCACATCGAGGAGGCCGGCATCCACTCCGGCGATTCGGCGTGCGCGCTGCCGCCGGTCACGCTGGGGCGCAGCGACATCGAGAACGTGCGGCGCGCCACCGAGGCCATCGCCCACGGGATCGGCGTGGTCGGCCTGCTCAACGTGCAGTACGCGCTCAAAGACGACGTGCTCTACGTGCTGGAGGCCAATCCGCGGGCCAGCCGCACCGTGCCGTTCGTGTCCAAGGCCACCGCGGTGCCGCTGGCGAAGGCGTGTGCCCGGGTCATGCTCGGCGCCACCATCGCGCAGCTGCGCGAGGAGGGGGTGCTGGCCGCGACCGGTGACGGCGCCACCACCGCGCGCAACGCCCCGGTCGCCGTGAAGGAGGCCGTCCTGCCGTTCCATCGGTTCCGGCGTGCCGACGGCTCCCAGATCGATTCGCTGCTGGGCCCGGAGATGAAGTCGACCGGCGAGGTCATGGGCATCGACCACGATTTCGGCAGCGCGTTCGCCAAGAGCCAGACCGCCGCCTACGGGTCGCTGCCCGCCGAGGGCACGGTGTTCGTCTCGGTGGCCAATCGCGACAAGCGCTCGCTGGTGTTCCCGGTCAAGCGGCTGGCCGACCTCGGCTTCCGGGTGCTGGCCACCGAGGGCACCGCAGAGATGCTGCGCCGCAACGGCATTCCGTGTGACGAGGTGCGTAAACACTTCGAGGAGCCGGGGGAGGGCAGGCCGGCGAAGTCGGCGGTCGAGGCGATCCGCGACGGTGACGTCGACATGGTGATCAACACCCCGTACGGCAACTCGGGGCCGCGCATCGACGGGTACGAGATCCGGTCGGCGGCAGTGTCGATGAACATCCCGTGTGTCACCACGGTGCAGGGCGCCTCGGCCGCGGTGCAGGGCATCGAGTCGGGGATCCGCGGCGACATCGGCGTCATGAGCCTGCAGGAGCTGCACAGCGAGCTGGAGCACTAGAGGTGTTCGGGCGCCGGCTGGCCGATGCGGTCGCCGACCGCGGTCCGCTGTGCCCGGGCATCGACCCGCACCCCGAACTGCTCCAGGCCTGGGGGCTGCCGGTCGACGCCGACGGGCTGGCCCGGTTCAGCGACGTGTGCGTGCGTGCCTTCGCCGGGTTCGCGATCGTCAAACCGCAGGTCGCGTTCTACGAGGCGTTCGGGTCGGCGGGCTTCGCGGTGCTGGAGCAGACCATAGCGGCGCTGCGGGCCGAGGGTGTGCTGGTGCTGGCCGATGCCAAACGCGGCGACATCGGCTCAACGATGGCGGCCTACGCCCGCGCCTGGACGGGGGACTCGCCGCTGGCCGCCGACGCGGTGACCGCGTCGCCGTACCTCGGTTTCGGCTCGCTGCGACCGCTGCTCGACATGGCCGCCGAGAATGGCCGGGGCGTGTTCGTGCTCGCCGCCACCTCCAACCCGGAGGGGGCGACGGTGCAGCGTGCCACCAGCGGCGCGCGCAGCATCGCGCAGTCGGTCGTCGACGATGCCGCCGCGGAGAACCGGCGGGTGAATGGACCGGGTGCCGTCGGGGTGGTCGTCGGCGCCACCGTCACCGAGCCGCCCGACGTGAGCGCGCTCGACGGTCCGGTGCTGGTGCCCGGGGTGGGCGTCCAGGGTGGCCGGCCCGACGCGCTGGCCGGTCTGGGCGGAGCCCATCGCGGCCAGCTCCTGCCCGCGGTGTCGCGGGAGGTGCTGCGGGCCGGTCCGGACGTTGCGGCGCTACGCTCGGCCGCGGAGCGGATTCGCGACGCCGTGGCGTATCTGGCGTGACGGCCTACGACCCGGCCGCCTGGGCCGACTTCGCGCAGACCGTCGCCGGTGGGGCGGCCGCGCTCGCCGGGTTGTTGTTCGTGGGGCTGTCGCTGAACCTGTCCGATGTGCTGGCCCACCGCGGCGTGCCGGCCCGCGCGGCGGTCACGCTGGGCCTCACGATCGCGATCCTGCTCATCACGGTTCTGCTCGCCACCCCGGGGCAGCCGCTGTGGGCGCTGGCCGCCGAGGTCGGGATGATCGGGCTGGTGCTGGCGGCCGGCGCGTTGACCTCCGGACTCCATGACCGCCGGAACCGCTCCCGCGGGCGGACGCTGTACCTGGTCCTGGTGCCGCTGCTGCCGGCGCTGCTGTTCGTGACCGCGGCCGTCTCGTTACTGTCCCAGGCCGGCGGCGGGTTGTACTGGCTGACCGCCGGGGTGGTCGCCGGGTTCTTCTCGGCGACCGCCAACTCCTGGGTGCTGTTGGTGGAGATCAAGCGCTGAGCGGGCGGGCCGCCGCGACGGCCCGCCTGCGCCGGTCGCTACAGCCGGATCCACTGCCCGAGGAACCAGAAACCCCACCCGTCGCCGTTCCCCGCCCGCATCGGCGTCACGTGGCGCCCCTGCCAGTTGAACGGCTGGTGGTCGTTGCGGGCCTGATCGATGCCGCGCTGCTGCCACCCGCCCGGCCCCGGGGCAGGTGCGCACGCCGCGGTGCCCGGCCGGCCGCACGCCGGTCCAGGGTCGGCCGCCGCCGTCGAGAGACCGACGCCGAACAGCCCCGCCGCGCCGATACCGGCCGCGAGCGTTGAGGCGCCCAGAATCCGTGTCACGTTCATTGCCCATACTCCTGTCTTCGCCGGTGCGACGCCGTCCGCCGCACCGGGGCTGACGCTATGGCGCGGACGTGGGCGGGCTCTGTGGCCGGCATGTGGACCGGCTGTGCAGGCGCGACGGCCGCCGCTCGACACGCCCGACACGCCATGACCAGGGAAAATTTAAGTTTCCGGGGGACGTCCGCGAACCCTCGACCTGTACTTCACGGCGGTGATGCAACGGGAATCTCCGTGCGATCAGCGCGAAAAACGAGCTGACCTGGAGTTTCAGCCGATAGCCTCGGATCGGGCGACGGTCGACGCGCCGACCGCCGGAAGCGCCGGGCAGTACTACACGCTGGGGTTTTGGCTCCTGAACGCGGGGGTGGGGTTAGCTTTCGTCAGGCTGCGTGGGTACGGTCGTCGTCGCTGGCTGGTTCCACCAGCCGAGACAGAGAAGATGGCCGAGAAATCGCCAGAGACGGAGGAACCCGTGGCCCTTCCCCAGTTGACCGACGAACAGCGCGCGGCAGCGTTGGAGAAGGCTGCTGCCGCACGTCGAGCGCGTGCCGAGCTCAAGGATCGGCTGAAGCGCGGCGGCACCAACCTCAAGCAGGTACTCCAGGACGCCGAGACCGACGAAGTCCTGGGCAAGATGAAGGTCTCCGCGCTGCTGGAGGCGTTGCCCAAGGTCGGCAAGGTCAAGGCACAGGAGATCATGACCGAGCTGGAGATCGCTCCCACCCGCCGCCTGCGGGGTCTGGGTGACCGCCAGCGCAAGGCCCTGCTGGAAAAGTTCGACCAGTCCTAGGCGCCCGCAGTTGAGCGCCGGCAGAGGGGCCGGACGGGTCGTTGTCCTGTCCGGCCCCTCAGCCGTCGGGAAATCCACCGTGGTGCGCTGCCTGCGCGAACGGATTCCCGACCTGCACTTCAGCGTCTCCGCCACCACCAGGGCGCCTCGCCCGGGTGAGGTGGACGGAGTCGACTACTCCTTCGTCACCGCGGAGGAGTTCCAGCGGCTCATCGACACCGGAGCCCTCCTGGAATGGGCAGACATCCACGGCGGTCTGCACCGCTCGGGCACCCCGGCCGAACCCGTGCGCGCGGCCACCGCGGCGGGTCGCCCCGTTCTCATCGAAGTCGATCTGGCCGGTGCGCGCGCCGTCAAGGAGGCCATGCCCGAGGCCCTGACGGTGTTCCTGGCGCCCCCGAGCTGGGAGGTCCTGGAGCGCCGGCTCGTCGGCCGCGGCACCGAGACCGCGGAGGTGCGGGCGCGCCGGCTGGCGACCGCCCGCACGGAATTGGCCGCTCAGGACGACTTCGACGCGGTGGTGGTGAACAGCCAGTTGGAATCTGCCTGTTCAGAATTGGTATCCTTGCTGGTGGGCCACACGTCGGCCGGTTCCAACCCGGCCTGAGACGCCCCCGAAGCCAGGTGAATTTTCACTTCCCGCACATCGTTTGGAGATTTCTTACGTGAGCACCCCGCATGCCGACGCGCAGCTGACCTCGGTGGACGACCGGACCACCGACTCGTCGGCCGGTGCCTATGACACGCCGCTGGGCATCACCAACCCGCCCATCGACGATCTGCTGGACCGAGTGTCGAGCAAGTACGCGCTGGTGATCTACGCCGCCAAGCGGGCCCGGCAGATCAACGACTATTACAACCAGCTCGGCGACGGCATCCTCGAGTACGTCGGCCCGCTCGTCGAGCCCGGCCTGCAGGAGAAGCCGCTGTCGATCGCGATGCGCGAGATCCACGGCGACCTGCTCGAGCACACCGAGGGCGAGTAGCACGAGCGGCTGACCCCGTGGAGCGCAAGCGGATCATCGTCGGCGTCGCCGGAGGCATCGCCGCCTACAAGGCGTGCACCGTGGTCCGCCAGCTCACCGAGGCCGGTCACTCCGTACGTGTCCTGCCCACCGAGTCGGCCCTGCGATTCGTCGGCGCCGCCACGTTCGAGGCGCTGTCCGGGCAGCCGGTGCACACCGGCGTCTGGGACGACGTGCACGAGGTGCCGCACGTGCGCATCGGTCAGGAGGCCGACCTCGTCGTCGTCGCCCCCGCCACCGCGGACCTGCTGGCCCGTGCGGTGGCCGGCCGCGCCGACGACCTGCTGACCGCGACCCTGCTCACGGCGCGGTGCCCGGTGCTGTTCGCCCCGGCCATGCACACCGAGATGTGGTACCACCCGGCCACCGTGGAGAACGTCGCAACGCTGCGCCGCCGCGGCGCGGTGGTGCTCGAACCCGCCTCCGGGCGGCTCACCGGCGCCGACAGCGGTGCGGGACGGTTGCCCGAGGCCGAGGAGATCTCCACCCTCGCCCAGCTGTTGCTGGTCCGCGGCGATGCACTGCCCTATGACATGTCCGGGGTGAAGGTCCTGGTCAGCGCCGGCGGCACCCGCGAACCGATCGACCCCGTGCGCTTCATCGGCAACCGCAGTTCCGGTAAGCAGGGCTATGCGATGGCCCGGGTGCTGGCCCAGCGCGGCGCCGAGGTCACGCTGATCGCCGGCAACACCGCGGGCCTGGTCGACCCGGCCGGCGTCGAGGTGATCCGCATCGGTTCGGCCGCCCAGCTGCGCGACGCGGTGTCCAAACACGCCCCCGATGCGCATGTGCTGGTGATGGCCGCAGCGGTCGCCGATTTCCGCCCCGTGTCGGTGGCCACCAGCAAGATCAAGAAGTCCGGCGACCCGGATGCGGCGGCGCCCACCATCGAGCTCACGCGCACCGACGACGTGCTCGCCGGTGCGGTACACGCCCGCCGCGACGGTCAGCTGCCCAACATGCGCGCGATCGTGGGTTTCGCCGCCGAGACCGGGGACGCGCAGGGCGACGTGCTCTTCCACGCGCGAGCCAAATTGCAGCGCAAGGGCTGCGATCTGCTCGTGGTCAACGCCGTGGGGGAGAACCGCGCCTTCGAGGTCGACAACAACGACGGCTGGTTGCTGGCCGCGGACGGCACCGAGGTCGCGCTCGAGCACGGTTCGAAAACTCTGATGGCCAGCCGTATCGTAGACGCGATCGTCGGCTTCCTGCGTAGCAGCGGCGGGTGACTTCGGGGGCAAATCGGGGCGGCGCACGCTCGCGCCCCGCTCGGGGACACGCGTGGGCGCGACAGGGCGCCGATACAATCTCAGCGAAATAATGAAGACGGACTAACAAATCCGTGCGAACACGTGACAAGTGAGGATGACACCGTGAGCAAAGGTCGGCTGTTTACCAGTGAGTCGGTCACCGAAGGGCACCCCGACAAGATCTGCGACGCCATCAGCGACTCGGTGCTCGACTCGCTGCTGGCCGCCGACCCGAAGTCGCGGGTGGCCGTCGAGACCCTGGTGACCACCGGCCAGGTGCACGTCGTCGGCGAGGTCACCACCACCGCCAAGGAAGCCTTCGCCGACATCACCAACACCGTGCGGCACCGCATCCTCGAGGTCGGCTACGACTCGTCGGACAAGGGCTTCGACGGCACCACGTGCGGGGTGAACATCGGCATCGGCGCGCAGTCGCCCGACATCGCCCAGGGCGTGGACACCGCGCACGAGACCCGCGTCGAGGGCGCGGGTGATCCGCTGGACCTGCAGGGCGCCGGCGATCAGGGCCTGATGTTCGGCTACGCCATCAAGGACACCCCCGAGCTGATGCCGCTGCCGATCGCGCTGGCCCACCGCCTGGCGCGCCGCCTGACCGAGGTGCGCAAGAACGGCGTCGTGGACTATCTGCGCCCGGACGGCAAGACCCAGGTCACCGTGCAGTACGACGGCGTCACCCCGGTGCGCCTGGACACCGTGGTGCTGTCCACCCAGCACGCCGAGGGCATCGACCTGGAGGAGACCCTCACCCCGGACATCCGGGAGAAGGTCGTCAACACCGTGCTGTCCGACCTCAACCACGACACCATGGACACCTCCGACTTCCGGTTGCTGGTCAACCCGACCGGCAAGTTCGTGCTCGGCGGCCCCATGGGCGACGCCGGCCTGACCGGCCGCAAGATCATCGTCGACACCTACGGCGGCTGGGCCCGCCACGGCGGCGGCGCCTTCTCCGGCAAGGATCCGTCCAAGGTGGACCGGTCGGCGGCGTACGCGATGCGCTGGGTGGCCAAGAACGTCGTCGCGGCCGGGCTGGCCGACCGGGTCGAGGTTCAGGTCGCCTACGCGATCGGCAAGGCCGCCCCGGTGGGCCTGTTCGTCGAGACGTTCGGCACCGAGACCGTCGACCCGGCCAAGATCGAGAAGGCCATCACCGAGGTCTTCGACCTGCGCCCGGGTGCGATCGTGCGCGACCTGGACCTGCTGCGCCCGATCTACGCCCCGACCGCCGCGTACGGCCACTTCGGCCGCACCGACGTCGACCTGCCGTGGGAGCGCACCGACAAGGCCGAGGCCCTCAAGACGGCCGTCTGACGGTCACGCGGTGAACGCGTAGTCGTCGAGCGGGAATCGGCGACTACGCAGGTAGGCCTCGACGGTCGTGGCGCGGCGTAACGGCACGTCGCCGTTGGAGTCGAAGTAGTAGCTGTTGGCCAGCCGGCAGCTGTCCTGCCAGAAGATCTGTGTGTGCCGTTTGCGCATCATCTCGGCGAAGTAGCGATCGTTGGCATCGCTGCGCACCTCGACCCGCCCCGCGCCGCGCCGCCGGGCCTCGGTCAGGCAGCGGATGATGTGGTGCACCTGCGCCTCGATCAGCGCGAAGTACGACGACCCGACGTAGCCGTAGGGCCCCATGACGGTGAAGAAGTTCGGGAAGCCGGGAATGCTGACACCCTCGTAGGCCTGCATCCGGCGGTGCTCCCAGTAGCCGCTGAGCGTGTCCCCGTCGCCGTTGGTGACGGCGAACGGCACGGCGTCGACGTCCATCACCTTGAAGCCGGTCGCGAGGATGAGCACGTCGGCCGCGTGGTGTGATCGGTCGGCGGTGGCGACGCCGGAGCCGGTGATCTTGTCGATCGGGTCGGTGACGAGGGTGACGTTGTCGCGGTTGTAGGTCGACAGGTACGTGTTGTGGAAGCCCGGGCGTTTGCAGCCGACGGCGTAGCGCGGGGTCAACTTGTCGCGCACCAGCGGGTCGTGGACCTCCTTGCGCAGGTAGTTGCGGCCCATCCGCTCGGTGAGCTTGCCCAGCGGCAGGTACTTGGCGTACTGCGCGGTCACCGGGAAGGTCAGCTCGACGTAGGCCTGGCTGAGCAACCGCTGTACGGCCTGCCCGCCCGGCAACCGGGCCGCCCACTGCGCCGCCGGCGGCAGTGGCACGTCGAACTTCGGGAAACACCAGATCGGCGTGCGCTGGAACACGGTCAGGTGCTCGACGATCGGCGCGATCTCGGGGATCACCTGAACGGCGGACGCGCCGGTGCCGATGATCGCGACCCGCTTACCGGCCAGGTCCTGGGTGTGGTCCCAGCGGGCGGTGTGCATGGTGACCCCGGCGAAATCCGCCACGCCCTCGATGTCGGGCAGTTTCGGCACGTTCAGCGGGCCGCTGCCGTTGATCAGGTACCGCGCGGCGACCTGCTCACCGGAGTCCAGGTCGACGCGCCACACGTCGTCGGCGCTGTCGAACGTGGCGCCGACGACCGTGGTGTTCAGCCGGATCCGGGAGCGCAGCCCGTACTTGTC
Source organism: Mycobacterium sp. PS03-16 (assembly GCF_004570325.1). Classification (GTDB taxonomy): domain Bacteria; phylum Actinomycetota; class Actinomycetes; order Mycobacteriales; family Mycobacteriaceae; genus Mycobacterium. Next base: position 123,798 of record NZ_SPQO01000009.1, read on the forward strand.
GACGCAGCGGGCGGCGTACGCCTTGAGTTCCCCGCCGCGCGCGTAGGTCCGGGTCCAGGCCGGGTTCTGCTCGAACGAGAACTGGTAGGAGAACGACGGGATGTCGACGCCGATGCCGGGATAGGTGTTCCAGTGCCAGGTGCCGCCGACGTCGTCCCCCGCTTCCACGATCAGGTAGTCATCCAGACCCGCGCGGTCCAGCAGGATCCCGGCGCCGATGCCGGAGAAGCCCGCGCCGACGATCAGCGTTTCGACATCACGTGTTGTCGTTGTGCCCATGTCCGCACTGTAGAGCGCGCACGGCGTCAGGGATGCAGGACCGCCCGAAGCGCGGCCAGACCGCGGTCGGCCGCGGCGGTGGCGGCCGGCACCACCCCGGCGTAGCCGAGGTAACCGTGCACCAGGCTCGCCGCGTTGTCCACCTGCACCGCCACCCCCGCGGCGGCCAGCGATTCGGCGTAGCTCAGACCGTCGTCGCGCAGGGGGTCATGGCCGGCGACGGCGATGTAGGCCGGCGGCAGCCCGGCGAAGTCGTCCGCCCGGCCGGGTGCCAGTCCGGGGGCCGGATCGGAGAGGTCGGCGTCACTGGCGTACCACCCGGCGAACCCGGCGATGGCCGCCAGGTCGAGGATGGGCGCGTCGGCGTTCTCGGCCATCGAGGGCAGCGTCAGATCCCAGTGCGTGGCCGGATACCACAGCAGCTGGAACGCGAGCGCCGGACCGCCGTGGTCGCGCGCCCGCTGGGTCATCACCGCCGCGAGGTTGCCGCCCGCCGAGTCGCCGGCCACCGCCAGCCTCGCGGTGTCGGCGCCGAGTTCGTCGCCGTGGCCGGCGACCCACCGCAGCGCGGCCCACGCGTCCTCGACCGCCGCCGGATAGGGATGCTCGGGGGCCAGCCGGTAATCCACGGACACCACCACCGCACCGGCGGCCACCGCGTGCATCCGGCACTCCCCGTCGTGGGTGTCCAGATCGCCGACGGCGAAGCCGCCGCCGTGGAAGAACACCACGACCGGCGGGGTGTCGCCGGTCACGGGTGGCCGGTAGACGCGGACGGTGAGGTCGCCGGCCGGGCCGGGAATCTGCCGGTCCTCGGCGTGCACCTCGGGGTGCAGGCCGCGCCGCGGCAGGGCCCGCAACCGGCGGCGGGCGGCCTCCACGCCGTCGTCGATCGACAGCTGGAACGGAACGGCGTCCAGTACCTTCATCAGGATGGCGTCGAGTGGCGGCTTCTCGTCGGTGGCAGACACGACCTCACCGTACGCAGAGCGGCGGACGGTGCGGCTGTGGGGCGCGGCCGCTGTGGCCGCCGCCGCGTACGGGGTGTTCCTGATCGTGACGGCGCTGCGGGTGCCCGCGGGCGCCGAGCTGACCGGTCAGTTCGTCGCCCAGCCCGCGGTCAAGGCGCTGGCCGCGGTGCTGCTGGCGGTGGCGGCGTTCGGGCATCCGATCGGCCGGGAGCGACGCTGGCTGGTGCCGGCCCTGCTGTTCTCGGCCACCGGCGATTTCCTGCTGGCCATGCCGTGGTGGGAGCCGTCATTCGTGTTCGGCCTGGCCGCGTTCCTGCTGGCGCACCTGTGTTTCCTGGCCGCGCTCGTACCTCTGGCGGTACGGACCCCGGCGCGCCTGACCGCGGCGGCGCTCACCGTGCTGGCCTGCGCCGGCCTACTGACGTGGTTCTGGCCGCGGCTGCTCGCCGACGGGATGGCCGTCCCGGTGACCGCCTATATCGCGGTGCTCGGCGCGATGGTGTGCGCGGCGCTGCTGGCCCGGCTGCCCACACCGTGGACGGCGCTGGGTGCGGTGTGTTTCGCCGTTTCCGACGCGATGATCGGCATCGGGCGGTTCGTCCTGGGCTCCGAGGCGCTGGCCGTGCCGATCTGGTGGGCGTACGCGGCGTCGCTGCTGCTCATCACGGCCGGGTTCTTCTTCGGCCGCGCCCGCGGCTGAGCCGGGTGCCGGTGTCTCTCCTCACAGGCGCGGTCCGCCGGGGGACGTAGCCCCCACACCCCGCGTGCCATCGCCGACAATGGCGCGACGGTGCGGCACCGGCCGCCCGTCGACACAGAGGGAGCGTGGATGGCACGGGCACTCGGACCGGACCGGCGGATTTCGTTGGCGCCGTTGACGGTTGTGGAGCTCACGCCGCCGGAGACGGTCGGCTGCGCGGCGGCCGCGGGATTCGACGCGGTCGGTCTGCGACTCATCCCGGCCACCCCGCAGGAGCCGAAGCGGCCGACCATCGGCATGACGCCGATGATCCGCGAGGCCCGCCGGCGTCTCGACGACACCGGCCTGGAACTGATCGACATCGAGGTGCTGCGGCTCACCCCGGATACCGACGTGCGTGCTGACTACCTCGAGTTCCTGGAGACCGGTGCATATCTCGGGGCGCGGCAGATCCTGGTGGCGGGCAACGATCCGGATCGGGCGCGGATGGCCGACCGGTTCGCCGAACTGGCCGCGCTGGCCGCGCTATTCGGGCTGACCCCGAACATCGAGCCGATGCCCTACAACGACATCGGGACCGTGGCGCAGGCCGTGGCGGTGCTGCGGGCGGCCGGTCACCCCAACGCCGGCATCCTGATCGACGCGCTGCACTTCGACCGTGGCGGTAACACCGTCGCCGAGCTGAACCCGTTGCCGCGCAGCTGGTTCAACTACGTGCAGCTCTGCGATGCACCGGCCGAACAGCCCGCCGACCGCGACGCGCTGGTGTACCAGTCCCGCAGTGCGCGCCAACTGCCCGGGCAGGGCGGGCTGGACCTCGACGCGATGCTGCACGCGCTGCCCGCCGACCTGCCGGTCAGCGTCGAGGCGCCGATCGTCGCACCCGGTGTCCCCGCGCTCGAGCGCGCCCGCGCCGCCCTGCGGCACACCCGGGCGGTGGTCGACCGCGCCGACGGCCGCGGCTACGGCACGGCCCGCGCCTGCTGAGCGGTGCCGCGAGCAGGCGTCGGCGCCATCTGTTAAACGTGTCGGGGTGAGCACCACCCGTCAGCCGGCCGAACACGAGCCGATCGCTCGCGTGCTGCCGATGCTGCAGGTGCCCCACCTCGACCGCGAATTCGACTACCTGGTGCCGGCCGAGTGCTCCGATGACGCGCAGCCCGGCGTCCGGGTGCGGGTGCGCTTCCACGGTCGGCTGGTCGACGCGTTCCTGCTGGAACGGCGGTCGGACACCGACCACACGGGTCAGCTCGGTTGGCTGGACCGGGTGACCTCGCCCGAACAGGTGCTGACGCCCGAGGTGCGCCGGCTGGTCGACGCGGTGGCCGCCCGCTACGCCGGCACCCGCGCCGACGTGCTGCGGCTCGCGGTGCCGCCGCGGCACGCCAACGTGGAGAAGCAGGCGGTGGCGGACCCGCCGGTGCTGGAGGCGGCGCCCCCGGAGCTGACGGCCTGGCGGGCCTACTCGCGGGCCGAGCAGTTCCTCGGTGCGGTGGCCGACGGCCGCGCCGCCCGCGCGGTATGGCAGGCGCTGCCCGGCGAGCGCTGGGCCGACCGGCTCGCCGAGGCGGCGGCGTTCACCGTGCACAGCGGGCGCGGCGTACTCGCCGTCGTCCCCGATCAGCGCGACGTCGACGCGCTGCACGCCGCTTCGGTGGCCCTGCTCGACGACACCCGGGTGGTGGCGCTGTCGGCCGGGCTCGGCCCCGCGCAGCGGTATCGCCGGTGGTTGTCGGCGCTGCGCGGCCGCGCCGGCGTCGTGATCGGCACACGCAGCGCGGTCTTCGCCCCGGTGTGCGACCTCGGGCTGGTGCTGGTGTGGGACGACGGCGACGACTCCCTGGCCGAACCGCGCGCGCCGTATCCGCACGCCCGCGACGTGGCGATGCTGCGGGCCCACCAGCTGCGCTGCGCGGCGCTGATCGGCGGCTACTCCCGCACCGCGGAATCCCAGGCGCTGGTGCGCAGCCGGTGGGCGCACGACCTGGTGGCGCCGCGCCAGACCGTGCGCGCGGTGGCGCCGCGGGTGGTGGCGCTGGAGGACAGCAACTTCCAGCAGGAACGCGACGCCGCCGCGCACACCGCCCGGCTGCCGTCGGTCGCGCTGCGGGCCGCGCGCACCGCGCTGGAAGCCGGTCGGCCCGTGTTGGTGCAGGTGCCGCGTCGGGGTTATCTGCCCGCGCTGGCGTGCGCGCGCTGCCGTACCGTCGCCCGGTGCCGGCACTGCACGGGGCCGCTGTCGCTGCTGGATCGCGACAGCGCCGCGGTGTGCCGGTGGTGCGGCCGCGAGGATCTCGGTTTACGTTGTGGCCGTTGTGGTTCGGACGCCGTGCGGGCGGTCGTGGTGGGGGCGCGGCGCACCGCGGAGGAACTCGGCCGCGCCTTTCCCGGCACCCCGGTGATCACCTCGGGCGGTGAGAACATGGTTCCGACGGTCGGCGACGAGCCCGGGCTGGTGGTGGCCACCCCGGGTGCCGAACCCGCGCCGGCCGCGGGCTACGGTGCGGCGCTGCTGCTGGACAGCTGGGCGCTGCTGGGGCGGCAGGATCTGCGGGCGGCCGAAGACACGCTGCGCCGCTGGATGGCCGCCGCGACGCTGGTGCGGCCCCGGACCGACGGTGGGGTGGTGGCGGTGGTCGCCGAATCGGCCATCCCCACGGTGCAGGCGCTGATCCGATGGGATCCGGTCGGCCACGCGGAAGCCGAACTCGACGCCCGTGCGGAGGTGGGCCTGCCGCCCGCCGTGCACATCGCGGCCGTCGACGGCGCCTACGCCTCGGTGACCGCGCTGCTGCAGACCGCCGAGCTGCCCCCCGACGCGGAACCGCTCGGCCCCGTCGACCTGCCGCCGGGGGCGCGCCGGCCGCCGGGCACCCCGGCCGACACCCCGGTCAGCCGCATGCTGGTGCGGGTCCCGCGGGAGCGCGGTCTGGCGCTCGCAGCGGCGCTGCGCCGCGGCGTCGGGGTGCTCAGCGCCCGCCACGACAATGAGCCGGCGCGTGTGCAGATCGACCCGTTGCACATAGGGTGAGCCTCACCGCACCGACAGGAGGTGGACATGCGGCGGCTGTTCGCGTGGTCGATCACCGTGGCGCTCATCGCTTTCGGCGTGCTGTGGCCGCTGGTGTTCGGCGGCGGGTCCGGCGGCGGCGGCGACGCTGTCGACGATCCCGTGGTGATCACCGATTACACGGCGGACTTCACCGTCGACGACCGCGGTGGGCTGACCGCCGTCGAGACCATCACCGGCGATTTCCCCTCCGACCGGCACGGCATCTTCCGCTACTGGGACGTGACGAACCCGAACCACCCGAACGTCCGCCAGATCCCGACCATCGACGCGGTCGAACTCGACGGCGGCCCGGTGCCCAACCAGGTCTCCTGGGAGGACAGGCAGCGCTTCCGCGTGGCCAAGATCGGGGACCCCGATGCCTACCTGACGCCCGGCAGTCACACCTTCGAGATCCGCTACCGCATCCCGGGCGTGCTCGATCCCGGCGCCACCGCCGCCGACCGCCGCTTCGCCGCCACCACCGGCGACCCGGCGGCACCGACGGCGTTCTACTGGAACGTCATCGCGCCGTCATGGAACAACGAGATCGAACGCGCCCGCATCACCGTCCGGTTGCCCGGACCCGTGACCGGCGCCCAGTGCAGCGTCGGGTACGGCGTCGGCCGCGCATGCACCGGCCTCACCGCGTCCGGTGACACCGTCCGCCTCGAGGCCCGCAATCTGCCACCGCGCACCCCGGTGACCGTGCGCGCCGGAATCGACGTCGCCACCCCGGTGCGCGCCGAGCTGCCGTGGCCGTTCACCTGGGACCGGATCCTCGGTCAGTCGGTGTCCGGGCTCGGCTGGGTGGCCGGACTGACCGTCGCGCTGGGGTCGGCGGGCGTGCTGTGGACCCGCCGCACGATCGAGCGGCCGCCGCCGTTCCCGCTGCAGTACGCACCGCCGCCGGGGCTGGGACCGGTGCAGTGCGAATACCTGCGCACCGAGAAGGTGCCGTCGGACGGGCTGACGGCCACGCTGTTCGACCTGGCCGAGAAGGGCCTGATCGAACTGCGGCAGGTCAATGCCACCCAGTGGGAGATCCGCGGCACCGCAGGCAAGAGCCGATGGGCCGACGCCGACCCGGTGGGAGTCGCGGTGGGGTCGGCGCTGAAGATCATGGGCACCGGCACCGAATTCGAGGCCAAGCGGACCGCCAAGGCGGGGGAGAAGGTCAGCAAGGCCCGCACGGATCTCGCGGCGGCGGTGAAGGACTGGGCGCTCGAGGAGGGCCTGATGGTCACCCGCAAGCGCGAGGGGTGGCTGCAGACCGCGAACATCCTGGCCGCCGTCGGCGCGCTGTGCGGGTTCGCCGGCTGGGGTTTCGCCACCACCGTGGCAGGCCTGCCGTTCGCGGCGTTCTTCGTCGCGACGCTGCCCGCCTGGGTCGGCGGCCTCGGCACCCGGCGCACCGCCGCCGGCCGCGAACTCTGGTCGCGGATCGGCGGTTTCCACCGGGCGCTGTGTACCGACTCGGCCGAGGCCCGGTTCGACTTCGCGGCCCGCAAGGACCTCTACACCGCGTACCTGCCGTTCGCGATCGCGGCGGGCGCCGCCACGCTGTGGGCGAAGAAATACGAGCTGGCCATGGGCGTGCCTGCGCCCGCGCCGCAGTGGTACCACTCGTCGTCGGGGACCGACACCGACCCCGGAACCACCGGCGGCTTCGGCAGCGACTTCGACAGCTTCGAGTCCGCGCTGTCGTCGTCGATCGGCGCGTACACGGCATCGCAGGTGTCGGCGTCGTCCAGCAGCGGGAGCAGCAGCAGCAGCTTCTCCAGTGGCGGCGGAGGCGGAGGCGGCGGAGGCGGAGGGGGCGGCTCGTGGTGAGGTTCGTGCTGATCCTCGTTCTGGTGCTGGCCGTGCTGGCGCTGGTGGGGTTCGTGGCCGGCTACAACAAGCTGCGCGCGGCCGACGTGCGGGTCGCCGAGGCGCTGGCCGGCATCGACATCGAGTTGACCCGGCGGGCGGCGCTGATCCCGAGCCTGGTGCACACCGTGCAGACCGTCGCCGCGCACGAGCAGGCGCTGTTCGACCGCGCCGAGTCGGCGCGGGCGGCGGTGACCTCGGCGACCACCGGCCCCTCGGTCGCCCGGCGCAGCACCGCCGAGCGGGAGCTCGACGCCGCCGTCAGCCGCGCGCTGGCGCTCGGCCGCGCCCAGCCACAGCTGGGTTCGTCGGCGAACTTCCTGGACCTGCAGCGCAACCTCACCGACACCGAGAACAAGATCGCATTCGCCCGTCAGTACTACAACGACGCGGTCGCCACCCTGAACCGGCTGGTCACCACGATGCCGTGGATGTTCGTCGCCGGCTCCGCCGGGGTGGCCCAGCGCGAGTACTACCAGATGCCCTCGCCGTCGTCTCGCTGAGCGCTCCCTAGACTGACTCGGTGCGTCTCGTCTTCGCCGGCACCCCCGAACCCGCGCTGCCGTCGCTGCAGCGGCTGCTCGACTCGCCGAACCACGACGTGGTGGCGGTGCTGACCCGGCCGGATGCGGCCGCCGGCCGGCGCGGGAAGCCGGCGCCCTCGCCGGTGGCCCGCCTCGCGCTCGAACGCGACATCCCGGTGCTGCGCCCGGCGCGGCCCAACTCCGAGGAGTTCGTCGCCGAACTGGCCGCGCTGCAACCGGAATGCTGCGCGGTGGTCGCCTACGGGGCGCTGCTGTCCGAACGCCTGCTCGCCGTGCCCACCCACGGCTGGATCAACCTGCACTTCTCGCTGCTGCCCGCCTGGCGCGGCGCGGCCCCGGTGCAGGCGGCGATTGCCGCCGGGGACACCGTCACCGGCGCCACCACATTCCAGATCGAGCCCGCACTGGACTCGGGCCCGGTCTACGGCGTGGTCACCGAGACGGTCCGGCCCACCGACACCGCGGGGGATCTGCTCGGCCGGCTCGCCGACTCGGGTGCGGTGCTGCTGGAACGCACGATCGACGGCATCGCCGACGGCACGCTCACCGCGGTTCCCCAACCCGCCGAGGGTGTGACCGTGGCGCCGAAGATCACCGTCGAGGAGGCCCGGATCCGGTGGGAGCTGCCCGCCCAAATCGTGGACCGCCGGATCCGCGCCGTCACCCCGAACCCGGGCGCATGGACCCTGATCGGCGACCTGCGGGTCAAGGTCGGGCCCGTCACGGTCGAGGCGGTCACGAATCCGCCGGCGCCGGGTGAGATCCGGGTCGACAAGGACGGTGTCCGGATCGGCACCGGGACGGCGCCGGTGCGGCTGGGCACCGTCCAGCCGCCCGGTAAGAAGCCGATGAACGCGGCCGACTGGGCACGCGGCGCCCGTCTCGACTCCTCGGTGCGGGCGCAGTGACCCCGCCGAACCGGCGCCCCGATCGCCCCCAGCGGTCCCGGGGACCGCGGCGCAGACCGCTCGACCCGGCGCGCCGCGTCGCCTTCGACGTCCTGCGCGCGGTGTCCGAGCGCGACGCCTACGCCAACCTCGCCCTGCCCGCCCTGCTGCGCGAACGCGACATCACCGGCCGCGACGCGGCTTTCGCCACCGAACTCGCCTACGGCGCCTGCCGCACTCGCGGCCTGCTCGACGCCGTCATCAGCGCCGCCGCGCAGCGGCCGACCGACCGGATCGACCCGGTTCTGCTGGACCTGCTGCGCCTCGGCGCCTACCAGTTGCTGCGCACCCGAGTCGAACCGCACGCCGCCGTGTCGACCACCGTCGAACAGGCCGGTCTCGAATTCGACTCGGCGCGAGCCGGTTTCGTCAACGGTGTGCTGCGCACCATCACCGCGCGCGACGAGGAGTCCTGGGTGGCCGAGCTGGCGCCGCCCGCCGACGCGGACCCGGTCGGACGCATGGCGTTCACCCATGCGCATCCGCGCTGGGTGACGCAGGCGTTCACCGACGCGCTCGGCGCCCGCGCCGGCGAACTGGCCGAGCTGCTGGCCAGCGACGATGCCCGGCCGGTCGTTCACCTGGCCGCCCGCCCCGGCGTCCTGACCGCGGCCGAACTCGCCGATGCCGTCGGCGGTACCGTCGGCCGCTACTCGCCGTACGCGGTGTACCTGCCGGGCGGCGACCCGGGCGGCCTGGCGCCGGTGCGCGACGGGCGGGCGCTCGTGCAGGACGAGGGCAGTCAGCTGGTCGCCCGCGCCCTGGCCGAGGCGCCGGTGGACGGCGACCGGGGCCGCTGGCTGGACCTGTGCTCCGGACCCGGCGGCAAGACGGCGATGCTGGCAGCGCTGAGCAAGCAGGTCGCGGGCCCGGGAGCCGCGGTGACCGCGGTGGAACCCGCCCCGCGCCGCGCCGAACTGGTCGAGGAGAACACCCGCGGCCTCGACGTGACGGTGGTGCAGGTGGACGGCCGCGACTCGGGGCTGGAACCGGGCTTCGACCGGGTGCTGGTCGATGCGCCGTGCACCGGCCTCGGCGCGCTGCGGCGCCGGCCTGAGTCGCGGTGGCGGCGCCAGCCCGGAGACGTGCCCGCACTGGCCCGGCTGCAGCGTGAACTGCTCGCCGCGGCCATCCGGCTCACTCGCCCCGGTGGGGTGGTGCTCTACGCGACGTGCTCCCCGCACCTGGCCGAGACGGTCGGGGTGGTGTCGGATGCGCTGCGCCGTCATCCGGTGACCGCGCTGGACACCCGGACACTGTTCGCCCCGGCCGACGACCTCGCCTCACCGGCCGGCGACGGACCGTACGCGCAGCTGTGGCCGCACCGCCACGGCACCGACGCGATGTTCGCAGCGGCCCTGCAAGTAACCTGATCGCCATGGCTGCCCCGCTCATAGCGCCGTCGATCCTGTCCGCCGACTTCGCCCGGCTGGCCGACGAGACCGCCGCGGTCAGCGGTGCCGACTGGCTGCACGTCGACGTCATGGACAACCACTTCGTGCCGAACCTGACGCTGGGTCTGCCGGTGGTCGAATCGCTGCTCAAGGTGACCGATATCCCGATGGACTGCCATCTGATGATCGAGAACCCGGAGCGGTGGGCGCCGCCGTACGCCGAGGCCGGCGCCTACAACGTGACCTTCCACGCCGAGGCGACCGACAACCCCGTCGCCGTCGCTCGGGACATCCGCGCCGCGGGCGCGAAAGCCGGCCTGTCGGTCAAGCCCGGCACGGCGATCGAGCCGTACCTCGAGATCCTGCGGGACTTCGACACGCTGCTCGTGATGTCGGTCGAGCCCGGCTTCGGGGGCCAGAAGTTCATCCCCGAGGTGCTCTCGAAGGTGGGCGTCGTGCGGCGCCTCGTCGACTCCGGTGAGCTGACCGTCGTGGTCGAGATCGACGGGGGCATCAACGAGGACACCATCGCCGCGGCCGCCGAAGCCGGCGTGGACTGTTTCGTCGCCGGTTCGGCGGTGTACAGCGCCGAGGATCCCGACGCCGCGGTGCGCGCACTGCGCGAGAGGGCCGCGGCCGCGTCGGCACACCTCACGTCGTGACGGGCCTCGGCGCCGCCGAGGACGCGATGCGTGAGGCGGTCCGGCAGGCCGACGACGTCAAGGGCGCCACCTACCCGAATCCGCCTGTCGGAGCAGTCATCCTGGACACCGACGGCCGGGTCGCCGGCGTCGGTGCGACCCAGCCGACCGGCGGTCCGCACGCCGAGGTGATGGCGCTACGGGCAGCGGGCGACCGGGCCGCCGGCGCTACCGCGGTGGTCACCCTCGAACCGTGCAACCACCATGGCCGCACCCCGCCGTGTGTGGATGCGCTTCTGGCCGCCGGGGTTTCGTCGGTGGTGTACGCGGTCGCCGATCCCAATCCGGTGGCGGCCGGCGGCGCGGCACGCCTGCGCGACGCCGGGGTCACCGTCACCGGGGGTGTGCTCGCCGACACCGTCGCGGGCGGCGTGCTGCGGGAGTGGTTGCACAAGCAGCGCACCGGATTCCCGCATGTGACGTGGAAGTTCGCGACCAGCGTGGATGGCCGCAGCGCCGCCGCCGACGGCAGCAGCCAGTGGATCACCAGCGAGGCGGCCCGGGCGGATGTGCACCGCCGCCGCGCGGTGGCCGACGCGATCGTCGTCGGCACCGGGACCGTGTTCGTCGACGACCCGGTGCTCACGGCGCGGCGCCCCGACGGCAGCCTCGCCGAGCGGCAACCCCTGCGGGTGGTCGTCGGGCAGCGGGACATCTCACCGGATGCACGTGTGCTCAACGACGATTCGCGCACCATGGTGATCCGCACCCACGACCCGAACGAGGTGCTGAAGGCGCTCGCCGACCGCACCGACGTGCTCCTCGAGGGTGGACCGACGCTGGCGGGGGCGTTCCTGCGCGCCGGGGCGATCCACCGCATCGTGGCCTACGTCGCACCGATCCTGCTGGGAGGGCCCATCACCGCGGTCGACGACGTCGGCGTGCTGAGCATCGCTCACGCCCAGCGGTGGCAGTTCGACGGGATCGTCCCGATCGGTCCGGACGTGCTGTTGTCGCTGGTGCCGGCTTGATGCGAGCGGCCCGGTCGGCCGCCGCGGGAACGGGGACCATCCTGGCGGCGGCCGGTGCGATCGGCGTGGCCGCCCACTTCGTCGGCTCGGTGACCGCCGCCACGACGCTGATCGCTTCCTTCACGCCGATCTTCGTGGTCATCGCGCTGGTCGCCGTGGTGTTGTTCGTCATCGCAGGACCCCGCTGGGCGGCCCTGCCCGCAGCGATTGTCACCGCGGTGGGAATCGCCTCCCAGTGCCCGCTGTATCAGGCCGCTGCGGTGACCGCCGCGGAATCGCCGGGGCGCGGATCCGGCTGCTGCAGGCCAATATCGAGCTGGGCAGCGCCGACGCCGCCGCCCTGCTCGAACGGGTGCGCGCCGACGACGTCGACGTGCTGACGGTCATCGAACTCACCGACTCCGCGGTGCGGCGACTGGCCGCGGCGGGACTCCATGATTCCCTTCCGTATTCGTACGTGCGCCCGCGTGCCGGTGGAGGCGGCGCCGGGATCTATGCGCGCCACCCGCTGCGCGACGGGGCACTTCTGTCCGGTCTTCATCTACACAATGTGCGGGCGACGATGACGATGCCCGGCGGGCGCGACGTCGCCGCGTACGCGTTGCATCTGCATCCGCCCTATCCGGGACCCGTGCACCGGTGGGCGTCGGATCTGCGCCGGTTGCAGGAGATCTTCCGGGGGGAGCGGCTACCGATGATCGCCGGGGGCGACGTCAACGCCACCTACGATCACCGGCGTTACCGGGATCTGTTGCACCGTTCGGCCCGGGAGGGCGCGGGACCACTGCTGGATGCCGCCGAGTATCTCGGCGCGGGCGTCGTGGCGACCTACCCGGCCGACCGCTGGTATCCGGCGATTCTGGCGATCGACCGCATCCTCACCAGGGGATGCGTCCCGCTGTCCTTCCGGCGGGTCGAGGTGCCCGGCTCGGACCATCACGGCGTCAGCGGTGACATCGGCTTCGCCGAACGCGGTCGTTGACGCCCCTGCGCAGACCCCGTCCCGTCGGCGAATCTCGGTACACTCGTACCAAAGCGCTTTCACCGAGGATGTGCGCGCCGAAGAGCACGAACAAAGGATGTCAGCGTGACGGTACTGGTCGACTGGTTGACTATCTCCCCGGTCACCCCGCGAACCGTGCGGACCCTGGTCTGCGCCCCACTACGCAGCGTGATGCCCGGACGGGCCGAGGAGCGCGAGGCGCCCCGGCTGATCCGTCCGGGCATCGAACGCTGCTGAGCCCGCGGGTCAGTTCCCCGACCGGTGCCGCCCGGGCGGGTCCTGGCGCGGCAGCCGCATCGTCTGGTCGCCCGGACCGGTGCTGATCACCTGTGTGGGCGCCTCGTGTGACCGGGTCCCGATGAACTCGGTCGGGGCGTCCCCGTCGTCTGAGTCGTCGGGCGCCGCGCCGGTCACCGTCGTGTCGGCGGGTTCGTCCTTGCCGGCGATCAACAGGCCGAGCACGGCGCCCACGACGCACACCACCACGGTGACCAGGAAGATGTCGCCGTACTGCAGCACATAGGCGGCCCGGTAGCGGTCCGCCTCGGCGGCCAGTCGCTCGGCCAGTGTGTCCGCCCCCGGCGGGAACGGCAGCGTCTGCAAGTGCTGGTTGAGCCGGTACAGACCCCACGCCGACAGCGCCGCCAGGCCGATCAGCATGCCGATCATGCGGGCGACCACCACGGCCGCCGACGCGATGCCGTGCTGCGCCGCGGGCACCACCCGCAGCGTGGCCGAGGTCAGCGGGCCGATCACCAGGCCCAGCCCGATGCCCGCGATCGCCAGGTCGGTGTCGAGCACGGGCAGGCTGATGAACCCGAGGTCGTGGCGCGCCGAGAGCAGGTCGACCGGCCACTGCGAGATCAGCCAGTAGCCGCCCGCGGCAATCAGCAGGCCGACGAAGGCGACGATGCGGTCACCGACCCGGCTGGCGATCCAGCCGCCCACCACGGCGCCGATGGGCAGCGCGATCAGGAACCGCAGGAGCAGCAGCACCGCCTCGGTCTGGTCCTTGCCGAGCACACCCTGACCGAACAGTTCGACGTTGACCAACGTCACCATCAGCGCCGCACCGGCACACAGCGAGGCGCCCAGCGCGGCCAGGAACGGCCGGAAACGCACCCCGGCCGGTTCGATCAGCCGGGTCTTGGCGAATCGCTCCCAGACGAAGAACGCCACCAGCGCCGCCGCCGCGCCGAGCAGCAGCGGCGGCCCGTAGTCGGGCAGGATCTTCTTGCCGTCGGGCGCCGGGTTGTACAGACCGATGACGGCCAGGCCGAGCGCGATGGCCAGCAGTACGCCGCCCACCACGTCGACCCGCTCGGGTTCGTCGGACTTGAGCCGCGCCGGCAGGCTGAAGTGGATGAGCACCATCGCGATGACCGCGAGCGGCACGTTGATCCAGAACACGTCACGCCAGGTGCTCAGCGCGGCCACCACGGCGATGCCGTACAGCGGGCCGAGCACACTGCCGAGTTCCTGCGCGGCGCCGATGCCGCCGAGCACCGATGCGCGGTTGCGGCTGGCCCACAGGTCGGCGGCGAGCGCGAGCGTGACGGGCAGCAGTGCACCGCTGGCCACCCCCTGGATCGCGCGCCCGATCACCATCGGCGTCAGGTCGTTGGACAGGGCGGTGATCACCGAGCCGACCGCGAACCCGGCGAGGCTCAGCTGTAGGACGAACTTGCGGCCGAACCGGTCGGACGCCCGGCCCAGCAGCGGCATCGCCGCGATGTAGCCGAGCAGATACCAGGTGATGATCGGCGTCACGCGCTGAATCTGGTTGATGGCGATACCGATGTCGAACATGATGTCGCGGATGATCGCGACGACGACATAGGTGTCGAGCGCACCCAGCAGCACCGCCAGGCCGCCCGCGCTGATCGCGATGCGCCGGCTGCGGCCGGTGGTTTCGGCGTGCGCCTCGGGGTGGACCGTCATCAGACGGCGGGTTTGGTGACGTTGACCTGCTTACCCCAGTCGGACAGGGTCATCGTCACGCTGTTGCCCGGCGTGGGCTCGAGCTTGATCTGAGCGAGGTTGTGGCTGCCGCCCTCCTCGATCCACGCGGTGGCGGGCACCGGGCCCGTCGCGTTGAGCTGAGGGGCGATCGCGTTGACCGCCTCGGGGGTCACGGTGCCGGTGACACGCACCGTGTCGACACCACTGACGTTCTCCCGGCCTTCGGCCGTGGGATCGTTGAAGTTGGTCAGCACGTTCGCCAGGCCCTTGTCGGGGCTCAGGATCGCCGCGACGTCGTAGATGTCGGCGGCGGGGCCGAAGTCCTGGAAGCTGCCCGCGGTGATCGCGCCGTAGAGGTTGCCGTCGGCGACCACGAACTCCACGCCCTCGAGCCGCTGGCCGAGGAAGTTGATGTTGGCCTTACCGGCCGCGGCGACCGCCGGGGTGTTGGTGAGGTCACCCTCGAGCGATTCGATCGGCAGCTCTTCGATGGTGCCCTGCACGGTCAGCAGCAGGTGCACGCTCTGCAGGTCACGGGTGGTCTGGGTGGCGTCCTGCAGCAGTGTGGCGGCATCGGGCAGTGGTGCGTCGGAGGTCTCGGAGGATGAGGAGCAGCCGGCGACGAACAGCGCGGCGGCGAGGAGGACGGCGGTGAGGGCCTTTACAGCATGGCGAGGGCTCGTCGGCATGACTGCATCGTAGAGGTCGTTGCCGACGCGGTTGCGCCCCCGCTCGCGGCCCAGCGCCCGGAAGCGGGGCGCCGTGGGGGATTAACCTGGTCGGATGTTCACGGGAATCGTCGAAGAGGTGGGCGAAGTCGTCGGCAAGGAGGAGCTCTCCGACGCCGCGCGTTTCGTGATCCGCGGACCGGTGGTCACCGCCGACGCCGGCCACGGCGACTCGATCGCGGTGAACGGCGTGTGCCTGACTGTGGTCGAGCTGATGCCCGGCGGGGTGTTCACCGCGGATGTGATGGGCGAGACGCTCAACCGCTCCAGCCTGGGCGCCGTCGCGGTGGGCGGTCACGTCAATCTCGAACGCGCGGCCGCGGTCAACAGCCGGCTGGGCGGACACATCGTGCAGGGCCATGTGGACGGCACCGGACATGTGATTGCGCGCACACCGTCGGAGCATTGGGAGGTGGTCCGGATCGGGCTGCCGACCGCGTTGGCCCGCTACGTGGTGGAGAAGGGCTCGATCACCGTCGACGGGGTGTCGCTGACCGTCTCGGCGCTCGGAAATGACTGGTTCGAGGTGTCGTTGATCCCCACCACCCGGGAACTGACGACGTTGGGGACCGCCGCGGTGGGCGCCCGGGTGAACCTGGAAGTCGACGTGATCGCGAAGTATGTCGAACGGCTGATGAGCAGGCCTGTTGAGTAGTCCTGGCAATAATCGCCCGGTTCCGGTGGTTCATACTGAAGGCGAGAACGAGGGTTCCGTACCGGGAACCGGCAAGGGTGGCGAACGATGACCAGGCTCGATTCGGTCGAACGGGCGATCGCGGACATCGCGGCCGGTAAGGCCGTGGTCGTGATCGACGACGAGGACCGGGAGAACGAAGGCGATCTCATCTTCGCCGCGGAGAAGGCCACCCCCGAACTGGTCGCCTTCATGGTGCGCTACACGTCGGGCTACCTGTGTGTGCCGCTGGACGGCCCGATCTGCGACCGGCTGGGCCTGCTGCCGATGTACGCGGTGAACCAGGACAAGCACGGTACCGCCTACACCGTGACCGTCGACGCGAAGAACGGTGTGGGAACCGGGATCTCGGCATCCGACCGGGCGACCACCATGCGCCTGCTGGCCGATCCGACCAGCACCGCCGACGAGTTCACCAAGCCCGGGCACGTGGTGCCGCTGCGCGCCAAGGACGGCGGTGTGCTGCGCCGGCCCGGGCACACCGAGGCCGCCGTCGACCTGGCCCGCATGGCCGGACTGCAGCCGGCCGGAACCATCTGCGAGATCGTCAGCCAGAAGGACGAAGGCGCGATGGCGCAGACCGACGAACTGCGGATCTTCGCCGACGAGCACGACCTCGCGCTCATCTCGATCGCCGATCTGATCGAGTACCGGCGCAAGCACGAGAAGCACATCACCCGCATCGCCGAGGCGCGCATCCCGACCCGCCACGGGGAATTCCGCGCGGTCGGCTACACCAGCATGTACGAGGACGTCGAGCACGTCGCGCTGGTGCGCGGCGACATCGCCGGCCCGCACGG
This sequence comes from Mycobacterium sp. PS03-16, assembly GCF_004570325.1. Classification (GTDB taxonomy): domain Bacteria; phylum Actinomycetota; class Actinomycetes; order Mycobacteriales; family Mycobacteriaceae; genus Mycobacterium. The sequence continues at coordinate 140,414 of NZ_SPQO01000009.1, forward strand.
CGACGGCCACGACGTGCTGGTTCGCGTGCACTCGGAGTGCCTGACCGGCGACGTGTTCGGGTCGCGGCGCTGCGACTGTGGCCCGCAGCTCGACGCCGCCATGGCGATGGTGGCGCGCGAGGGCCGCGGCATCGTGCTCTACATGCGCGGCCACGAGGGCCGCGGCATCGGCCTGATGCACAAGCTGCAGGCCTATCAGCTGCAGGATGCCGGCGACGACACCGTCGACGCCAACCTCAAGCTCGGATTGCCCGCCGACGCCAGGGACTACGGCATCGGCGCGCAGATCCTCGTCGACCTCGGTGTGCGGTCGATGCGGCTGCTGACCAACAACCCGGCCAAGCGGGTTGGGCTGGACGGGTACGGCCTGCACATCATCGAGCGGGTGCCGCTGCCGGTGCGCGCCAACGCCGAGAACATCCGGTACCTGATGACCAAGCGCGACCGCATGGGCCACGACCTGGTCGGGCTCGACGAGTACGACGAGGCGACCAGCATGGACACCTACGACGAAGCCGTCTACCTGCTCGGTGACCGGCACACCGACACCGGCGGGGCCCGATGAGCGGTCACGGCGTTCCCGATCTGCCGGAGATCGACGGGTCCGGTCTCAAGCTGGGCATCGTGGCCAGCACGTGGCACGAGACGGTCTGCGACGCACTGCTCGACGGGGCGATGCGGGTCGCCGCCGACGCCAAGGTGTCCGATCCCACCGTGGTGCGGGTGCTCGGGGCGATCGAGATTCCGGTCATCGCCCAGGCGCTCGCGGCCGACCACGACGCCGTCGTGGCGCTGGGCGTGGTGATCCGCGGGCAGACACCGCATTTCGACTACGTCTGCGATGCCGTCACCCAGGGGCTGACCCGCGTCTCGCTGGACGCCTCGACCCCGGTCGCCAACGGGGTGCTCACGGTCAACACGGAGGAGCAGGCGTTCGACCGCGCCGGCCTCCCGACCTCCTCGGAGGACAAGGGCGCCCAGGCCGCGGCAGCGGCCCTCTCGACCGCGCTGACGCTGCAGGGGCTGCGCGGATCGCGATGAGTGACTGGGACGTGGAGGTGCGGCCGCGCCTGACCCCGTACTTCGCCTACGCGGCGGCGGCGGTGATCGTGGCGGCGCATGTCACGGTCGGGCTGCTGCTCAAGGTGGGCTCCAGCGGCGTCATCTTCCAGACCGCCGACCAGGTGGCGATCGCGCTGGTCGGCGTGATCATCGGCGGGGTGGTGCTGTTGTTCGCCCGGCCCCGGCTGCGGGTCGGCGCCCGCGGGCTCGCGGTCCGCAACCTCTGGAACGAACGGATCTTCGCCTGGTCCGACGTCGTCGACGTATCGTTCCCGGTCGGCGCGCGCTGGGCGCGGGTCGACCTCCCTGACGACGAGTACGTCCCGCTGATGGCCATTCAGGCCGTCGACAAGGAACGCGCCGTGGAGGCGATGCAGCAGGTGCGCGCGGCGATGGCGCGCTACCGCTCACACACCCAGTGACATCGCCAGTTCGTGGCGTGGTCCCGCGGTGGCGCCCGCGACCCGGAAACCCACGCGCTCGTAGACCCCTCGCGCGACGGCATTGTCGGCGGCCACCCGCAGCGTCACCGTCGTGACGCGCTGATCGCGGGCCCAGGCCACCGCCGCCTCGATCAGCGGACGCGCCAGCCCGTGCCCGCGCACCGCCGGGTCCAGCCACAGCGAGTACAGGTACACCGACTCCGGATCCTGGCGGTGGGCGCTGATCAGGCCGGCGGGACGACGGTCGACGAGCACCGCGAACTGCGCGTGGTCGCGTAACCGCCTGCGCCACTGGGCCGCGGTGAACGACGACTCCTGGCGGTACTGCGGGTCGTCGGTGCCCAGTGCCTCGGCCAGTGCCTGCATCCGCAGCGCCGCGAACTCGCGCCAGTCCGCCTCAGTGAGCCGGGTGACCGTTGCCGGCACCCGATCCTCGGCCACCGGGTCAGCCCTGGGCCCGGCGGGAGTCGCCCATGACCATGCCCTCGCGACGCGGGTCGGCGCCACCGATCCAGCCGGCCTGATCGCGCACGATCACCGACAACCCGCTGGACTGATCGGCGAGGTCGACCTTGTGGCCGAGCTTGCGCAGGCCGGTGACCAGCGGGTCCTCGTCGCCGTTGTCGGCGGTGTCGATGTTGGGGTGCTCCCCGCCGACGTTGGTCTCCGGCGAGTTGTCGGCGCCGAAGTCGACCATTCCCGCGGCCTGCTGCGGGTCCAGGCCCCAATCCAGCAACCCGACAACCGTTTTGACGACGAACTGAATGATCACCGCACCGCCGGGCGACCCCACCACCGCGTAGACCGGCCCACGGGTGTTCGGCGCCCCGGCGGCCGGTTCGTCGAAGATCAGCGTGGGCGCCATCGTGCTGCGCGGCCGCTTGCCCGGCTGCACGCGGTTGGCCACCGGGGCGCCGTCGGGTCCGGCCGGTTCGGCGGCGAAGTCGGTGAGCTGGTTGTTGAGCAGGAATCCGTCGACCATGTGGAACGACCCGAACTGCGACTCCACGGTCGTGGTCAGTGAGGCGGCGTTGCCGTAGGAGTCGACGATGCTGACCTGACTGGTGCCGTGCTCGGGGACGGGCGGGACGGGTGCGGCGGGCGGCCCGAACTCGCCGGGCTTGGCGGTGCCCATGCTGCGCTGCTCGGAGATCAGTGCAGCGCGTCCGGCGAGGTAGGGGCCGGCCAGCAGGGCGTCGGCGTTGCCGCCGGGCAGCGGGACGAAGTCGGTGTCGGCGACGTAGCGGTCGCGGTCGGCGTAGGCGAGCCGTTCGGCTTCGGAGATCAGATGCACACCCATCACCGCCGGCCGCCCGCCGTTGCGGTCGAGATCGTCGGGCCCGTGTTCGCCCATGGGGAACCGCTGCAGCATCCCGAGCGTGGCCAGCACCGCGATCCCGCCGGACGACGGCGGCGGCATCCCGCAGATTTCTTTGCCGCGGTACGGGCGGCACAGTGGTTCGCGGACCCTGGCGGTGTAGCCGGCGAGGTCCTGCATCGTCATCAGGCTGGGGGTGCGGCCGCCGGAGGTGTCGGCGGCGGCTTCGACGATCGCCTCGGCGATCGCGCCGGTGTAGAAGGCGTCCGGGCCGGCGGAGGCGATGGCGCCCAACGTCTTCGCGTACGCCGGATTGGTCAGGCGGCTACCGGCCCGCTTGGGGCTGCCGTCGGGGTTGAGGAAGTACGCGGCGGCCGCGCGGTCGACCCGCAGGTCGTCGCGGCTGTCGGCGATGGCGCTCGCCAGCCGCGGGCTGACGTCGAAGCCGTCGTCGGCCAGCGTCACCGCCGGGGTGAACAGGTCCCGCCACGGCTGCTTGCCGTGGGCGGCGTGGGCGTCGCCGAGCATGCGCACGATGCCGGGCACCCCGATCGAGCGTCCGGACGCGCGGGCGTCGGGGCGCGGTTCGGCGCGGTCGGTGTCGCTGATCCAGCGCAGGTAGTTCTCCGTCGCCGCCGCCGGGGCGACCTCGCGGCCGTCGTAGGCCTGCACGTCGCCGGACGCGGCGTCGTAGTAGAGCAGGAAGCCGCCGCCGCCGACGCCCGAGGACTGCGGTTCGACCAGCCCCAGCATGGCCTGCGCGGTGATCAGCGCGTCCGCCGCGGTGCCGCCGTCGCGCAGCACCCGGCACGCCGCCTGGGTGGCCAGCGGGTTGGCGGTGGCCACCGAGTAGCGCGCGGTGCGCACCGGCGTCATGTCCTTGCGGTAGCCGGTGCCGACCTCCGGTTCGTTGGCCAGGTCCTCGGACTCCGGGCCGGCGGGCGCCTCGGGCGTCTTGGGCGCCGGAGTGCCGTTCGACACGATCTCGCAGGGCGGCGGCGGTGGGGCCGAGGTGGACTGTTCGTCACCGGAGCAGCCGGCCACCAGCAGCACGGAGCACGCGAGCAGGGCGGTCAGCTTCTGGGACGACAGCAGGATCCGCACCCTTCGACGTTAGCGGAGCGACGCGGCGCCTGTCCCGAGGTCTCGTCCCTGGAACGGACGCGTCGCCCCACGGCAGTAACCTGTGAAGGTGCCCGATCCCGCGACGTACCGGCCGGCGCCCGGGTCGATTCCCGTGCAGCCCGGCGTCTACCGGTTCCGCGATCCGCACGGCCGGGTCATCTATGTCGGCAAGGCCAAGAGCCTGCGCAGCCGGCTCAACTCCTATTTCGCGGACATCTCCGGGCTGGCCCCGCGGACCCGGCAGATGGTGATGGCTGCGGGCAGCGTCGAGTGGACGGTGGTCACCACCGAGGTCGAGGCGCTGCAGCTCGAGTACAACTGGATCAAGGAGTTCGATCCGCGGTTCAACATCCGCTACCGCGACGACAAGTCCTACCCGGTGCTGGCCGTCACCCTCAACGAGGAATATCCCCGCCTCATGGTCTACCGGGGGCCGCGCCGCAAAGGGGTGCGCTACTTCGGGCCGTACTCCCACGCCTGGGCGATCCGCGAGACCCTGGACCTGCTCACCCGGGTGTTCCCGGCCCGGACGTGTTCGGCCGGAGTGTTCAAGCGTCACAGCCAGATCGACCGGCCGTGTCTGCTCGGGTACATCGACAAGTGCTCGGCGCCGTGCGTCGGCCGGGTCAGCGCCGAACAGCACCGCAGAATCGTCCTCGACTTCTGCGACTTCCTCGCGGGCAAGACCGACCGGCTGGCCCGCGACATGGAACTGCAGATGACCGAGGCCGCCGAAGCGCTCGACTTCGAGCGAGCGGCCCGGCTGCGCGACGACATCGGCGCACTCAAACGTGCCCTGGAGAAGCAGGCCGTCGTGTTCGGCGACGGCACCGACGCGGACGTGGTGGCGTTCGCCGACGACGAGCTCGAAGCGGCCGTACAGGTGTTCCACGTCCGTGGCGGCCGCGTGCGCGGCCAGCGCGGTTGGGTGGTCGAGAAGTCCGGTGAGCCAGGAGAATCCGGTGAGGAGCAGCTGGTCGAACAGTTCCTCACCCAGTTCTACGGCGATCAGGCCGAACTCGGCGGCGCGAGCGACGGCGGCGGGGACGAGGCGGCCAACCCGGTGCCGCGCCAGGTGCTGGTGCCGTGCCTGCCCGACAACGCCGACGAACTGGCCACCTGGCTGAGCGGTCTGCGCGGCTCGCGGGTGGCGCTGCGAGTCGCGCAGCGCGGCGACAAGAAGGCACTCGCGGATACGGTCAAGCGCAACGCCATGGACGCGCTCGCCCAGCACAAACTCAAGCGGGCCGGTGACTTCACCGCGAGAAGCGCTGCGCTGCAAAGCATCCAAGATGCGCTCGGCCTGGCCGAAGCGCCGCTGCGCATCGAATGCGTCGACATCAGCCATGTGCAGGGCACCGACGTGGTGGCCTCGCTGGTGGTGTTCGAGGACGGGCTGCCGCGGAAGTCGGACTACCGGCACTACGCGATCCGGGAGGCCGCGGGCGAGGGCCGCTCGGATGACGTCGCATCGATCGCCGAGGTCACCCGCCGCCGGTTCTACCGGCACCTGCACGACATGCAGCATCCGACCGAGCTGTCTCCGGAAGGACGTTCCCGAAAGTTCGCCTATCCGCCCAACCTGTATGTCGTCGACGGTGGCGCCCCGCAGGTCAACGCCGCGCAGGCGGTGCTCGACGAGCTCGGGATCAGCGACGTGGCGGTGATCGGGCTGGCCAAGCGGCTCGAGGAGGTGTGGGTCCCGGCCGAACCCGACCCGGTGATCATGCCCCGCAACAGCGAGGGCCTGTACCTGCTGCAGCGCGTGCGGGACGAAGCGCACCGCTTCGCGATCGCCTACCACCGCAGCAAACGATCCAAGCGGATGACGGCGTCGGCGCTGGACTCGGTGCGCGGGCTCGGTGAGCACCGGCGCAAGGCCCTGGTCACCCATTTCGGGTCGGTGGCGCGTCTGAAGGAGGCGTCGGTCGAGGACATCACCGCGGTGCCGGGGATCGGGGTGGCGACGGCCCGGGCGGTTCTGGAAGCGTTGGGGGTGGAGCCGGCCGCACCCGCCGCACCGGCCGAATCGGACGCGGCGGCAGCGGTCATCGAGGATGATCGACACAGAGCATCGGGATGACAGAGTCAGGGATGAGTGAGCAGTTGCGGGGTGGGCAGGTCGACGGCGGGACCGGCGGTGACATCGGCAGCTCCCACTCGGAGATCGACGTGGTGCTGGTCACCGGGCTGTCGGGCGCGGGGCGCGGTACGGCGGCCAAGGTGCTCGAAGACCTCGGCTGGTACGTCGCCGACAACCTGCCGCCCGAGCTGATCGCCCGCATGGTCGAGCTGGGCCTGGCCGCCGGCTCGCGCATCACCCAGCTCGCCGTGGTGATGGACGTGCGGTCGCGCGGCTTCACCGGCGACCTCGACTGGGTGCGAAAAGACCTGGCCACCCGCAACATCACGCCGCGGGTGCTGTTCCTGGAGGCCAGCGACGACATCCTGGTGCGCCGCTACGAGCAGAACCGGCGCAGCCACCCGCTGCAGGGCGGGCAGACCCTGGCCGAGGGCATCGCGCGCGAGCGGACGCTGCTCGCCCCGGTGCGGGCGTCGGCCGATCTGGTCATCGACACCTCGACACTGTCGGTGCCCGCACTGCGGGAGAGCATCGAACGCGCCTTCGGCAGCGAGACCAGGGCGCACACCAGCGTGACGGTCGAGTCGTTCGGTTACAAGTACGGGCTGCCGATGGATGCCGACACCGTGATGGACGTCCGATTCCTGCCCAATCCGCACTGGGTGGATGCACTGCGCCCGCACACGGGTCAGCACCCTGACGTGCGGGATTACGTCCTGGGTCAGCCGGGCGCCGAAGAGTTCCTCGACACCTACCATCGACTCCTGGGCGTCGTGATCGACGGATACCGACGGGAGGGGAAGCGCTACATGACCGTCGCGATCGGGTGTACCGGCGGCAAACACCGCAGTGTCGCGATGGCCGAGGCGCTGGCGGGGCGGTTGCAAGGCGGTGACGAGCTCACGGTGCGGGTGCTGCACCGGGATCTGGGTCGCGAATGAGCCCACGCATCGTCGCGCTCGGCGGCGGCCACGGGCTGTATGCCACGCTGTCGGCCGCGCGTCGCCTCAGCCCGCACATCACCGCCGTGGTCACGGTCGCCGACGACGGCGGCTCCTCGGGCCGGTTGCGCTCCGAACTCGACGTGGTGCCGCCGGGCGATCTGCGAATGGCGTTGGCCGCGTTGGCATCCGACAGCCCGCACGGGCGGTTGTGGGCCACCATCATCCAGCACCGGTTCGGGGGCAGCGGGGCGCTGGCCGGGCATCCGATCGGCAATCTCATGCTGGCGGGACTGTCCGAGGTGCTGGCCGACCCGGTCGCCGCGCTCGACGAGCTGGGCCGCGTGCTGGGGGTCAAGGGCAGGGTGCTGCCGATGTGCCCGATCGCGCTGCAGATCGAGGCCGACGTGGCCGGCCTGGAGTCCGATCCGCGGATGAGCCGGGTGATCCGCGGCCAGGTGGCGATCGCGACCACGGTCGGCAAGGTGCGCCGCGTGCGGCTGCTGCCGGGCAGTCCGCCGGCCACCCGCCAGGCCGTCGACGCGATCATGTCCGCCGATCTGGTGGTTTTGGGCCCGGGGTCGTGGTTCACCAGCGTGATTCCCCATGTGCTGGTGCCCGAACTGGCGGCGGCGCTGCGCGCGACGACGGCGCGGCGGGCGCTGGTGCTCAACCTGGCCGCCGAGCCAGGGGAGACGGCCGGGTTCTCGGTCGAACGGCACATCCACGTGCTGAGCCAGCACGCACCGGACTTCACCGTGCACGACATCATCGTCGATGCGAGCCGGGTTCCCAGCGACCGGGAGCGTGAACAGCTCAGCCGGACCGCGACGATTCTCGGCGCTCGAGTTGAGTTCGCCGACGTCTGCCGACCTGGTACACCTTTACATGACCCGGCGAAACTGGCCGCGGCGTTGGAGGGCGTCCGGGTGCGGGGGACGGCGGGGGACCGCGCGCAAGCGCCCGCTCCCACACCGAACCGACCGAGAGGTGACGACTCGTGGCGATGACAGCCGAGGTCAAAGACGAGCTGAGCCGGCTGGTGGTCAACTCGGTGAGCGCCCGGCGCGCCGAGGTGGCGTCGCTGCTGCGCTTCGCCGGCGGGCTGCACATCGTGTCGGGACGCGTCGTGGTGGAGGCGGAGGTCGACCTCGGCATCATCGCCCGCCGGTTGCGCAAGGACATCTACGACCTGTACGGCTACAACGCCGTCGTACACATGTTGTCGGCCAGCGGGATTCGCAAGAGCACCCGTTACGTGGTGCGGGTCGCCAAGGACGGCGAGGCACTCGCGCGGCAGACCGGGCTGCTCGATCTGCGCGGCCGCCCGGTGCGGGGCCTGCCCGCCCAGGTCGTCGGCGGCAGCGTGGGAGACGCCGAGGCCGCGTGGCGGGGCGCCTTCCTGGCGCACGGGTCGCTGACCGAGCCCGGCCGGTCGTCGGCGCTGGAGGTCAGCTGCCCGGGGCCGGAGGCGGCGCTGGCACTCGTGGGCGCGGCGCGCCGGCTCGGGGTGAGCGCGAAGGCGCGGGAAGTGCGCGGCAGCGACCGGGTGGTGGTGCGTGACGGGGAGGCCATCGGTGCGCTGCTGACCCGGATGGGAGCTCAGGACACCCGGCTGACCTGGGAAGAGCGCCGGATGCGCCGTGAGGTGCGTGCCACCGCCAACCGGCTGGCCAACTTCGACGACGCCAACCTCCGGCGCTCCGCGCGCGCGGCGGTGGCCGCCGCCGCCCGGGTTGAGCGGGCGCTGAACATCCTGGGCGACTCGGTGCCCGATCATCTCGCCGCCGCGGGCAAGCTGCGGGTGGAGCACCGGCAGGCCTCGCTGGAGGAACTGGGCCGGCTGGCCGATCCGCCGATGACCAAAGACGCTGTGGCGGGCCGCATTCGGCGGTTGCTGTCGATGGCCGATCGCAAGGCCAAGCAGGACGGCATCCCGGACACCGAATCCGCGGTCACACCCGACCTGCTCGAAGACGCATGACTCTGCCCGCCGAATCTCGTTGACACTGCGCTCAGATCGCAGAAACGGCGATTCCCACGATCTGAGCGCGGTATCGACGAGGATCCGCGTTTTCTCGTGGCCACTTGCGGCTACCACTGCGGTATGGGCACCCTCAGAGTCGGGACGGTGTTCCCGGACCCGCCGTTCACCGGCATGGACGGCGACGCCGGACTGGACATCGACCTGATGACCGCGATCGCCGACCACCTCGGCGACTCGGCGGAGTTCATCCGGTACGACGGCGCCGACCCCGACGGAGTGTTCGGCGCCCTGACCGACGGCACCGTCGCCTGCGTCGCCGCCGGCGCCTCGGTGACACCGATGCGAGAACAGCAGGTGTCGTTCGCCCCGCCCTATCTGATCAGCGGCCAGGCCCTCGCCGTCGACACCGCGAGGTTGCCGCACGTGCACGGGATCGCCGATGTCGACGGCCTGACCATCGGCGTCCAGCGCGGGTCCACGGCCTGCGACACCGCCGACCAACTGGCGGGCCGGGCCACCGTCAGGCGCTACGACGACACGGGTGCCGCGCTGGCCGACCTCCGCGCCGGCCGCTGCGACGCCGTCATGGCCCTGGCCCCCGTCCTCGCCGAGCTCGTCAGACCCCACCAGGGGGTGGAGGTCGTGCAGAAGGGTCTGTCCACCGAACACATCGCGATCGCCGTCGCCCGCCACGACCAGCAGCTGCTGAGCCGAATCACCGTGGCGCAGGCCGAACTCGAGGACGACGGCACGCTGCAGCAGATTCGCCGGAAATGGCTCGGCAATCCCTACGCCGACCAGACCCTGGCCGTGCACTGACCAGCCCGCGCGGAGCCGAACGGCCATGACTAGGCTGGCGGGCGAGCACTGCACCAGAGGAAGACAGGGGAGACCACGTGACCATTCGGGTAGGCGTCAACGGGTTCGGCCGCATCGGACGTAACTTCTTCCGCGCGCTGGCGGCGCAGAAGGCCGAGGGTAAGAACACCGACATCGAGATCGTGGCGGTCAACGACCTCACCGACAACGCCACCCTGGCGCATCTGCTGAAGTTCGACTCGATCCTGGGCCGGCTGCCGTTCGACGTCACCGTCGAGGGCGAGGAGATCGTCGTCGGCGGCGACAAGATGAAGGGTCTGTCGATCAAGGAGGGCCCGGCCGCGCTGCCCTGGGGTGACCTGGGCGTCGACGTGGTCGTCGAGTCCACCGGCATCTTCACCAAGCGCGACAAGGCGCAGGGCCACCTCGATGCGGGCGCCAAGAAGGTCATCATCTCCGCGCCGGCCAGCGACGAGGACATCACGATCGTGCTCGGCGTCAACGACGACAAGTACGACGGCAGCCAGAACATCATCTCCAACGCCTCGTGCACCACGAACTGCCTCGGCCCGCTGGCCAAGGTCCTCAACGACGAGTTCGGCATCGTCAAGGGCCTGATGACGACGATCCACGCCTACACGCAGGATCAGAACCTGCAGGACGGCCCGCACAAGGATCTGCGCCGGGCCCGCGCCGCCGCCATCAACATCGTGCCCACCTCCACCGGTGCCGCCAAGGCCATCGGCCTGGTGCTGCCCGAGCTGAAGGGCAAGCTCGACGGCTACGCGCTGCGCGTGCCGATCCCCACGGGTTCGGTCACCGACCTGACCGCCGAGGTCTCGAAGTCCGCGAGCGTCGACGAGATCAACGCCGCGTTCTCGGCCGCTGCGGAGGGCCCGCTCAAGGGCATCCTCAAGTACTACGACGCGCCGATCGTCTCCAGCGACATCGTCACCGACCCGCACAGCTCGCTGTACGACTCGGGCCTGACCAAGGTGATCGACAACCAGGTCAAGGTCGTCTCCTGGTACGACAACGAATGGGGCTACTCCAACCGCCTCGTCGACCTGACCGCGCTCGTCGGCAAGTCGCTCTGACCCGTCATGGCCGTCAAGACGCTTGACGATCTGCTGTCCGAAGGCGTCGCGGGCCGGGGCGTGCTCGTGCGCTCCGACCTCAACGTCCCGCTCGACGATGACGGTGCGATCACCGACCCGGGCCGCATCATCGCGTCGGTGCCCACGCTGAAGGCGCTGGCCGAGGCTGGCGCCAAGGTCGTGGTGACGGCGCATCTCGGCCGGCCGAAGGGTGGGCCGGACCCGAAGTTCTCGCTCAAGCCGGTCGCGGCCGCGCTCGGCGAACAGCTGGGCCGGCACGTGCAGCTGGCCGGTGACGTGGTCGGCACCGACGCGCTCGCGCGCTCCGAGGGGCTGACCGACGGGGACATCCTGCTGCTGGAGAACATCCGCTTCGACGAGCGCGAGACCAGTAAGGACGACGGCCAGCGGCAGGCGCTGGCCCGCCAGCTCGTCGAACTGGTCGGTGAGGACGGCGCCTTCGTCTCCGACGGGTTCGGTGTGGTGCACCGCAAGCAGGCTTCGGTCTACGACGTCGCCACACTGCTGCCGCACTACGCCGGCACGCTGGTGGCCGCCGAGGTCAAGGTGCTCGAACAGCTGACCAGCTCCACCGACCGCCCGTACGCGGTGGTGCTCGGCGGGTCCAAGGTCTCCGACAAGCTGGCGGTCATCGAATCGCTGGCCACCAAGGCCGACAGTCTCGTCATCGGCGGCGGCATGTGCTTCACCTTCCTCGCCTCCCAGGGCGTCCCGGTGGGCAAGTCGCTGCTGCAGGAGGAGATGATCGACACCTGCCGCGAGCTGCTCGAGACCTACGGCGACGTGATCCACCTGCCCGTCGACATCGTCGTAGCGCCGGAGTTCTCCGCCGACGCCGAGCCCGAAACCGTTGCCGCGGAACGAATTCCGGACGACAAGATGGGCCTGGACATCGGACCCGAATCGGTGCGCCGGTTCACCGCGCTGCTGTCGAACGCCAAGACGGTGTTCTGGAACGGCCCGATGGGCGTGTTCGAGTTCCCGGCGTTCGCCGCGGGCACCCGCGGGGTGGCCGAGGCGATCATCGGCGCCACCGGCAAGGGGGCGTTCAGCGTCGTCGGTGGCGGCGACAGCGCCGCGGCCGTGCGACAGCTCGGCCTGGCCGAGGACGGCTTCTCCCACATCTCGACCGGGGGCGGCGCCTCGCTGGAGTACCTGGAGGGCAAGACGTTGCCCGGCATCGAAGTCCTCGAGAGCTGAAAGGCCCCGCAATTGAGCCGCAAACCGCTGATCGCCGGCAATTGGAAGATGAACCTCAACCACTTCGAGGCCATCGCGCTGGTGCAGAAGATCGCGTTCTCACTGCCGGAGAAGTACTTCGACAAGGTCGATGTGACCGTGATCCCGCCGTTCACCGACCTGCGTAGCGTGCAAACCCTGGTCGACGGCGACAAGCTGCGCCTGACCTACGGTGCGCAGGACGTCTCGCAGCACGATTCGGGCGCCTACACCGGCGAGATCAGCGGCGCCTTCCTGGCCAAGCTCGGATGCTCGTTCGTCGTCGTCGGGCACTCCGAGCGGCGCACCTACCACCACGAGGACGACGCGCTGGTGGCCGCCAAGGCCGCCGCGGCGTTCAAGCACGGGCTGACGCCGATCGTCTGCATCGGTGAGCAGCTGGAGGTCCGTGAGGCCGGCAACCACGTCGAGTACAACGTCGAATCGCTGCGCGGCTCGCTGGCCGGGTTGACCGCCGAGCAGCTCGGTCAGGTCGTGATCGCCTACGAGCCGGTCTGGGCCATCGGCACCGGCCGCGTCGCGGGCGCGGCCGACGCGCAGGAGGTCTGCAAGGCCATCCGCGACGAGCTCGGCACGCTGTCGTCCCCGCACGCCGCGGCCGGCGTGCGGGTGCTCTACGGGGGCTCGGTGAACGCCAAGAACGTCGGCGAGATCGTCGCCCAGAGCGACGTCGACGGTGCGCTGGTGGGCGGTGCCTCACTCGACGGTGAGCAGTTCGCGACCCTGTCGGCGATCGCTGCGGGCGGCCCCCTGCCCTGACCCGCCCCGACCCGGAACCCGGATCGGCGCGCGCGGCCTGTAAACTCGCCGCCATGATTCTCGCGCTGCAGATCACGCTGATCGTCACCAGCCTTCTGGTGGTGCTCCTGGTGCTGCTGCATCGCGCCAAGGGTGGCGGTCTGTCGACCCTGTTCGGTGGCGGCGTGCAGTCCAGCCTGTCGGGATCCACGGTGGTCGAGAAGAACCTCGACCGGTTGACGCTGTTCGTGACCGGCATCTGGGTCGTGTCGATCATCGGCGTCGGACTGCAGATCAAGTTCGGCTGAGCCGGGTCACATTCCGGGTTGTCCCACCTTGCCGGCGGGTAACCGACAGCCATGGCTCGAGAAGAAAACCTCAACGACGTGATGGTGCCCACCGAAGACGTGCACCCGGACCACCGCGAACACGCCAAGGAACCGCACCCGCTCGATGACGACGAATTGGCCCGCCGGGCCCAGCACGAGCGCGACATCACCGGCGCCGACAAGCCCGACACCGGCGTCTAGCCACCCCACCCGCCATGCGCCGCAACGGCGCTGCGCCGATACTGGAACGCATGGCTGACCTTCCCGAAGCACTGGAACCCATCGGTTCGGTGACCCGCACCCGAGTCGGGCGCGAGGCCACCGAACCGATGCGGGAGGACATTCGCCTGCTCGGCGCCATCCTCGGCGACACGGTCCGTGAGCTCAACGGGGAAGAGGTGTTCGACCTCGTCGAACGCGCCCGGGTGGAGTCTTTTCGGGTGCGTCGCTCCGAGATCGACCGCAGCGAACTCGCCGGGCTCTTCGACGGTATCGAGGCCAGTGCGGCGATCCCGGTGATCCGGGCGTTCACCCACTTCGCGCTACTGGCCAACGTTGCCGAGGACATCCACCGGGAGCGGCGCCGCGCGATCCACGTCGCGGCGGGGGAGCCGCCGCAGAACAGCAGCCTGGCCGCCACCTACGCCAAACTCGACTCCGCACAGCTCGATGCGCAGGATGTGGCGGTGGCGCTGACCGGTGCCCTGGTCTCCCCGGTCATCACCGCCCACCCCACCGAGACCCGCCGTCGCACGGTGTTCGACACCCAGCACCGCATCACCGAGCTGATGCGGATGCGGGCACACGGCGCCACCACCACCGGCGACGGCCGTGACATCGAACGTGAATTGCGCAGGCACATCCTCACACTGTGGCAGACGGCGCTGATCCGCCTGTCCCGCCTGAAGATTCAGGACGAGATCGAGACCGGCCTGCGCTACTATCCGGCCGCCTTCTTCGAGGTCATCCCGCGGGTCAACGCCGAGGTGCGGGAGGCGCTGCAGAGCCGCTGGCCCGACGCCGACCTGCTGTCCGAACCGATCCTGCGACCCGGGTCGTGGATCGGCGGGGACCGCGACGGCAACCCCAACGTCACCGCGGACGTGGTGCGACTGGCCACCTCCCGCGCCGCGTTCACGGCGTTCGCGCACTACTTCACGGAACTGACCGCGCTGCAACAGGAGCTGTCGATGTCGGCGCGGTTGGTGCAGATCACCGATGAGCTCGCCGCGCTGGCCGACGCCTGCCACGAGGCGGCGCGCGCCGACGAACCGTACCGGCGCGCGCTGCGGGTCATCCACGGACGGCTGACCGCGACCGCGGCCGAGATCCTGGACAGCCAACCCGAACACGAGCTCGACCTGGGCCTGGACCGCTACGCGACGCCTGCCGAGCTGCTCGCCGACCTCGACGTGGTGGACGCCTCGCTGCGCGGCCACGGCAGCGCCGTGCTGGCCGACGACCGGTTGGCGCGGCTGCGGGAAGCCGTGCGGGTGTTCGGCTTTCACCTGTCCGGGCTGGACATGCGGCAGAACTCCGATGTGCACGAAGAGGTGATCGCCGAGTTGCTGGCCTGGGCCGGTGTGCATCCCGACTACGCCTCGCTGCCCGAGGCGGACCGCGTCGAGCTGCTCACCGCCGAGCTGGCCACCCGCCGGCCGCTGACCCCGGTGGGCGCGGAGCTGTCGGAGCTGGCGCACAAGGAGCTCGGCATCGTGCGGGCCGCCGCCCGCGCCGTGCGGGTGTTCGGCCCTCAGGCGGTGCCGAACTACATCATCTCGATGTGCCAGTCGGTGTCGGACCTGCTCGAGGCCGCGATCTTGCTCAAAGAGGCCGGGCTGCTCGACGTTTCGGACGGTAACCCGTACGCGCCGGTCGGCATCGTGCCGTTGTTCGAGACCATCGACGACCTGCAGCGCGGCTCGTCGATCCTCGAGGCCGCCCTCGACCTCCCGCTCTACCACGCCATGGTGACCGCCCGCGGCGACAGCCAGGAGGTCATGCTCGGGTACTCGGACTCCAACAAGGACGGCGGGTACCTCGCCGCCAACTGGGCGCTCTACCGCGCCGAACTGGACCTGGTGGAGTCGGCTCGCAAGACCGGAATCCGGTTGCGGCTCTTCCACGGTCGCGGCGGCACGGTGGGGCGCGGCGGCGGCCCCAGCTACGACGCGATTCTCGCCCAGCCGCCGGGCGCGGTGCGCGGGTCGCTGCGGCTGACCGAACAGGGCGAGGTGATCGCCGCCAAGTACGCCGAACCGCGTATCGCCCACCGCAATCTCGAAACGTTGGTGGCCGCCACCTTGGAGGGCACGCTGCTCGACACCGAAGGTCTGGGCGACGCGGCGGGCCCGGCCTACGAGGTGCTCGACGACCTGGCCTTCCGCGCCCAACGCGCCTACGCCGAACTGGTGCACGAGACACCAGGGTTCGTCGACTACTTCAAGGCCTCTACGCCGGTCAGCGAGATCGGCGCGCTCAACATCGGCAGCAGACCCGCGTCGCGCAAGCCCACCACCTCCATCTCGGATCTGCGCGCGATCCCATGGGTGCTGGCGTGGAGCCAGTCGCGGGTCATGCTGCCCGGCTGGTACGGCACCGGCAGCGCGTTCGAGCAGTACATCGCCGACGGGGAAGCCGAGGGCGAGAGCCGGCTGGCGACGCTGCAGGACCTCTACCGCCGCTGGCCGTTCTTCCGGACGGTGCTGTCGAACATGGCACAGGTGCTGGCGAAGTCGGACCTCGGCCTGGCCGCGCGCTACGCCGAACTGGTCGACGATGAGGCGTTGCGGCGGCGGGTGTTCGACAAGATCACCGCCGAGCACGAGCGCACCATCGCGATGTACCGGCTGATCACCGGGGAAGAGGACCTCTTGGCCGACAACCCGGCGCTGGCCCGGTCGGTGTTCAACCGGTTCCCCTACCTGGAACCGCTCAATCACCTGCAGGTCGAACTGCTGCGGCGCTACCGCTCCGGTGACGACGACGAACTGGTACAGCGCGGCATCTTGCTGACCATGAGTGGTTTGGCGACCGCGCTGCGCAACAGCGGCTGAGCTACAGGCCGATCGTCCGGCGCATGGCGTTCACTCCGCCGCGCACCGCGTTCTCGGTGGCGGCCAGGGGGCCGAGCACGGCCTCGCCCATCCCGACGAGACGTTCGACGCGGTCGACGATGCCCTCCATGCGGTCGACCACCGCGTTGAGTCGCGGGGCCAGTGCGTTGATCTGGTTGATGGTCTCGTTGAATCGCTCCAGCGTGGCGTCCAGATTCGCCGTCGAGTTGTTGAGGTCGTCGAGCGTGTCGCTGAGGCCCTCCAGGATGGTGTCCACCTGTTCGACCGTCACGTCGGCGTTCAGCGCCGCCTGCGCCAGCTTCCTGATCCGCTCGCCGCCGGTACGGGTGCCGCGGCCGCTTCTGTCCACCATGGGTAGTCATTATCGCCGAACCCGGGAACCGTGGAGGCCGGACCGGCGTCTGATCTGCGTGCGACACAGTCAGTGTGAGAACCCCTCGAGACCACCCGCCACCGGTGACATGGTGCGCCGGATCGTCGACTACGCCACCGGATACGCCGACGCCCAGGCCGACCACGGCGCCGATGACGAGGGCGTCTAGAGCTTCGAGGCGGCGTCCTCGTCGAGGAAGAACACCGTCGCCTCCCGGCCCACCGCGCCCGCGGCCGGCCAGTCGTCGGCAGCGGCGCCGCCGACGGCCGCAGCGACCGCCTCGGCCTTACCGGAGCCCGACACCACCAACCAGACCTCCCGTGAACGCGCCACCGCGGGCAGCGTCAACGTGATTCGCTGCGGCGGCGGTTTGGGGGAGTCGGTCACCGCCACGACCATGCGCGTGGTCTCACGCACCGCGGGGGTGTGGGGGAACAGCGAGTTGATGTGTCCCTCCGGACCCATCCCGAGCAGGTGGACGTCGAACACCGGGGTCGGCTCATCGCCTTCGGCCTGCCCGGCGAGCACATGTTCGTAGGCCAGCGCGGCGGCGTCGATGTCGTCGCCGAACTCGCCGTCGGCGGCCGGCATGGCGTGCACGTTGGCCGCCGGGATGTCGACCCGGTCGATCAGTGCCGCGCGGGCCTGCTTGTCGTTGCGGTCGTCGTCGTCCTCGGCGACATAGCGCTCGTCACCGAAGAACAGGTGCACCTTCGACCAGTCGATACGGTCGCTGTGCGTACCCAGCCGCTCGAGCAGTTTGATGCCGGTGCCGCCACCGGTCAGCACGATGTTCGCCGTGCCGCGGGACTCGACCGCTGACACGACCTCGTCGGCCAACCGGTCGCCGACCGCGGCGACCAGCGCGTCGACGTCGGGATACCTGCGCACGGAGACTCCCATGTCCCCCCGGTCGCTTCGCTCCTGCCCACCGCTCATACGTACTGCACCTTCTCGATCCCCTGCAGCGCCTCGTAGTAGATCTCGTCGGCGTCGAGGCGGCGCATGTCCTCGGCCAGGCACTCGCGAGTCTCCCTGCGCGCCAATGGGACCAGCGCTTCCGGCTTCGCGGTGCGGGTGATCTTCGCGGTGACGCCGTTCTGCGGGCGACTCAGCGTGATGGTCTCGCTGTCCCGCACCAGTTCCACCTTGAGCTCCCCGACGGCGCGGTGGACGGGACCGTCGATGCGGCTGGCCAGCCAGCCCGCCAGGACGTCGAGGGCGGGTTCGGTGCCGAGCCCGGACACCAGCGCGGACTTGATCGGCTCGTGGGGCGGCTGGTCCACCGCCGACGTGAGCAGCGCCCGCCAGTAGGTGATCCGGCTCCACGCCAGGTCGGTGTCGCCCGGGGTGTACCCCTGCAGCCGGCCCTTGATCGCGGCCAGCGGATCGTCGCCGTTGGTGGCATCGGTGATCCGGCGGAGCGCCAGCCGGCCCAGCGGATCCTCTGCGGGCACCGCGGGAGCGACGTCCGGCCACCACGTGACCACCGGGGTGTCGGGCAGCAGGAACGGCATCACCACGCTGCTGGCGTGGTTGGCCAGCGGCCCCGACAGGCGCAGCACCACGACCTCGTTGGCGCCGGCATCGCTGCCCACCCGCAGTTGGGCGTCCAGCCGGGCCTTCTCGGCGCGGCGGTCACCGGGGGCGACCACGATGACGCGACACGGGTGTTCGCGGCTCGCCGCGTTGGCCGCATCGATGGACTCCTCGAGGACGGCCTCGGTGTTGGGAGCGATCACCAGGGTCAGCACGCGGCCCAGGGTGATCGCGCCGCCTTCCTCGCGCAGCGCCTGGATCTTCTTGTTGATGGCACCGGTGTTGGTGTCCGGCAGGTCGACGATCACGGACGCCTCCATTCGCGACCGGTCCGGTGCAGCATCTCGAACGCCGAGTCCGGGCCCCAGCCGCCGGATTCGTACGGGTCGGGCTTGCCGTGGGAGGCCCAGTAGTCCAGTGCGGGGTCGAGGATCTTCCAGGCCAGCTCGACCTCCTCGTTCACCGGGAACAGGGACGGCTCGCCCAGCAGGACGTCGAGGATCAAGCGTTCATACGCCTCGGGCGACTCCTCGGCGAACGCCGAACCGTACGAGAAGTCCATGCTGACGTCGCGGACCTCCATCTGGTTGCCCGGCACCTTGGACCCGAACCGCAGCGTGATGCCTTCGTCGGGTTGCACCCGGATCACCAGCGCGTTCTGCCCCAGCTCCTCGGTCATCGTCGCATCGAACGGCAGGTGCGGCGCCCGCTTGAAGATCAGCGCGATCTCGGTGACCCTGCGGCCCAGACGCTTTCCGGTCCGCAGGTAGAACGGCACACCGGCCCAGCGGCGGGTGTCGACATCTACGGTGATCGCCGCGAACGTCTCGGTGGTGGAGGTCGACGAGAACCCCTCCTCCTCGAGGAGTCCGACGACGCGCTCCCCGCCCTGCCACCCCGCCGTGTACTGACCGCGGGAGGTGGTCTGATCCAGTGGCTCGGCGAGCTTGCTGGCCGACAGCACCTTGATCTTCTCGGCCTGCAACTCATCGGGGGAGAAGCTGACGGGTTCCTCCATGGCGGTCAGCGCCAGCAGCTGCAGCAGGTGGTTCTGGATGACGTCGCGCGCTGCGCCGACGCCGTCGTAGTAGCCGCCGCGACCACCGAGTCCGATGTCCTCGGCCATCGTGATCTGCACGCTGTCCACGTAGTGCGAGTTCCACACCGGCTCGAACAGTTCGTTGGCGAACCGCAGCGCGAGGATGTTCTGGACGGTCTCCTTACCGAGGTAGTGGTCGATCCGGAAGACCGAGGACTCCGGGAAGACGTCGTTGACGATGGCGTTGAGCTCCTCGGCGCTCTTCAGGTCGTGCCCGAACGGCTTCTCGATGACGACCCGGCTCCAGTGGTCGTCCGACTTCTCGGCCAGGCCCGTGTTCGAGAGCTTCTCGAGCACCTGCGGGAACGCCTTCGGCGGAATCGACAGGTAGAAGGCGTGATTGCCGCCGGTGCCGCGTTCGGCGTCGAGCTTGCTCAGTGTCTCCGACAGCTGCTCGAACGCCGCGTCGTCGTCGAAGGTGCCCTGCACGAACCGGATTCCCTCCGAGAGCCGGTCCCAGACCTCTTGGCGAAACGGAGTGCGGGCGTGCTGCTTGACCGCCTCGTAGACGACCTCGCTGAAGTCCTCGTCGGCCCAATCCCGCCGGGCGAACCCGACCAGCGAGAACGTCGGCGGCAGGAGACCCCGGTTGGCGAGGTCGTAGATGGCGGGCATGAGCTTCTTGCGCGCCAGATCACCGGTGACGCCGAAGATGACCACACTGCAGGGCCCCGCGATCCGGGGCATCCGCTTGTCCCGTTTGTCCCGCAGCGGGTTACGCCACTCGGTCATCGTTGAATGCTCTTCGCGCAAGCGCTCATCGGCCGGGACCTAGGACTTCTTCTCGTCGAGCTGGCCCTGCGTCGCCTCCATCAACTCCTGCCACGACTTCTCGAACTTCTCGACGCCCTCGTTCTCCAGCACCAGGAAGACGTCGGTCACGTCGATGCCCACGGCGTCGAGCTTGTCGAACACCTCCTGGGACTCGGCGGCGCGTCCGGTCACCGTGTCACCGGTGATCACCCCGTGGTCGGCGACCGCCTCGAGGGTCTTCTCCGGCATCGTGTTCACCGTGTTCGGCGACACCAGTTCGGTGACGTAGAGGGTGTCGGAGTAGTCGGGGTTCTTCACCCCGGTCGACGCCCACAGCGGCCGCTGCACGCGTGCCCCGTCGCCCTTGAGCGCCTCGAAGCGGGCGCCGCCGACGAACACCTCCTCGTACGCGGCGTACGCGAGCCGGGCGTTGGCGACACCGGCCTGACCGCGCAGCGCCAGCGCCTCGTCCGAGCCGATCTTCTCGAGCCGCTTGTCGATCTCGGTGTCGACGCGGGAGACGAAGAACGACGCCACCGAGTGGATCTTCGACAGGTCGTGGCCGGCCTCCTTGGCCTTCTCCAGGCCGGCGAGGTAGGCGTCCATCACCGCGCGGTGCCGCTCGACCGAGAAGATCAGCGTGACGTTCACCGAGATGCCTTCGGCGATGACCGCGGTGATCGCGGGCAGGCCGGCCTCGGTCGCCGGGATCTTGATCAGCAGGTTCGGCCGGTCGACGATCTTCCACAGCTCGATGGCCTGCAGGATCGTCTTGTCGGTGTCGTGTGCCAGCCGCGGATCCACCTCGATGGACACCCGGCCGTCGACCCCGCCGGACTGCTCGTAGGTCTTGGCCAGCACGTCGCAGGCGTTGCGCACGTCGTCGGTGGTGACGGTGCGGATGGTCGCGTCGACGTCGGCGCCCCGCTCGGCGAGTTCCTTGATCTGGTCGTCGTAGGCGGTGCCCTTGGACAGGGCGGCCTGGAAGATCGACGGGTTCGTGGTCACCCCGACAATGCTGCGGGTGTCGATGAGCTCCTGCAGATTGCCGGTCTGCAGGCGGTCACGCGACAGGTCGTCCAGCCATACGGACACCCCCGCCGCCGACAGTGCGGCGAGATTCTCGTTCTGTGCCATGGTCATTCCTTCCGGGAAGGTGAAGCAGTCAGTTGGCGATCGAGCGCTCCGCGGCGGCGGCCACGGCCTCGGGGGTGAAGCCGAACTCGCGGAACAGCGTCTTGTCGTCGGCGGATTCCCCGTAGTGCTCGATGGAGACGATCTCGCCGGTGTCGCCGACGAGCTTGTACCAGCTCTGGGCGACCGCGGCCTCCACGGCGACGCGCGCGGAGACGGTGGGGGGCAGCACGCTGTCGCGGTAGTCCTTGGGTTGCGACTCGAACCACTCCACGCACGGCATCGACACCACCGCGGCGGTGATGTCCTTATCGGCCAACAACGCCTTGGCCTCCACGGCCAATTGCAGTTCCGAGCCGGTCGCGATGATGATGACGTCCGCATCGGCCGCGTTGTCGCCGCCGAGCACGTAGCCGCCCTTGGCCACGCCGTCGGAGTCGGTGCCCTCCAGCACCGGGATACCCTGGCGGGTGAGGATGAACCCGACCGGGCCGCTGCCGTTGCCGCGCGCCAGGATGCTCTTCCACGCGTAGGCCGTCTCGTTGGGGTCACCCGGGCGCACCACCGACAGGTTCGGGATGGCCCGCAGCGCCGCCAGGTGCTCGATCGGCTGGTGGGTGGGGCCGTCCTCACCGAGACCGATCGAGTCGTGCGTCCAGATGTAGATGGTGTCGATGTCCATCAAGGAGGCCAAACGCACGGCGGGCCGCATGTAGTCCGAGAACTGCAGGAACGTGCCGCCGAACGCGCGGGTCGGCCCGTGCAGCACGATGCCCGACAGGATCGAACCCATCGCGTGCTCGCGGACGCCGAAGTGCAGCACCCGGCCGTACCAGTCGGCGGTGAAGTCGTCGGTGGAGATGCTCGGCGGCCCGAACGACTTCACCCCCTTGATCGTGGTGTTGTTGCTGCCGGCGAGGTCGGCCGAACCGCCCCACAGCTCCGGCAGCTTCGGCGCCACGTCGTTGAGCACCTGCCCGAACGCGGCTCGGGTGGCCAGCGGCTTGGAGCCCGGCTCCCAGTACGTGATGTCGGCGTCCCAGCCGTCGGGCAGTTCCTCGGCGGTCAGCCGGTCGAGCAGCTTCTTGCGCTCCGGCTCGCGCTGCGCCCACGCCTCGAACTCGGGCTGCCACTTCTCGTGCGCCTCACGGCCACGGTCGACCAGCTTGCGGGTGTGCTCGATGACCTCGTCACGCACCTCGAACGTCTTGTCCGGGTCGAAGCCCAGGACCTTCTTGGTGGCGGCCACCTCCTCGTCACCCAGCGCGGAGCCGTGCACACCACCGGTGTTCATCTTGTTCGGCGCCGGGTAGCCGATGATCGTGCGCAGCGAGATGAACGACGGCCGGTCCGTGACCTTCTTGGCCTCTTCGATCGCGGCTTCGATCCCGACGACGTTCTCGCCGCCCTCGACCTCCTGCACGTGCCATCCGTACGCGCGGTAACGGTCGGCCACGTTCTCGCTCAGCGCGATGTTGGTGTCGTGCTCGATCGAGATCTGGTTCTGGTCGTAGAACACGATGAGGTTGCCCAGCTGCTGGGTGCCGGCCAGCGAGCTGGCCTCGCTGGTGACGCCCTCCTCGATGTCGCCGTCGGAGGCGATGACATAGATGAAGTGGTCGAACGGGCTGGTTCCCGGCGCGGCGTCGGGGTCGAACAGGCCGCGCTCGTAGCGGGCGGCCATCGCCATGCCGACCGCCGAGGCCAGGCCCTGCCCGAGCGGGCCGGTGGTGATCTCCACACCCTTGGTGTGGCGGAACTCGGGATGCCCCGGCGTCTTGGACTTGAACGTGCGCAGCGACTCGATGTCTTCGAGTTCGAGGCCGAACCCGCCGAGGTACAGCTGGATGTACAGCGTCAGGCTGGAGTGCCCACAGGACAGGATGAAACGGTCCCGGCCCAGCCAGTGGACGTCGCTCGGGTCGTGGCGCATCTGCCGCTGGAACAGCGTGTAGGCCAGCGGCGCCAGGCTCATCGCCGTGCCGGGGTGGCCGTTGCCGACCTTCTGCACCGCATCCGCTGCCAGCACGCGGACCGTGTCCACCGCGGTGGAATCCAGATCGGTCCAGTCGTCCGGGTGGTTCGGGCGAGTCAGTGCAGAGATCTCTTCGGTCGTCGTCACGCGCGCTCCTAGATATGTGGTTCCGGATCGAAAATCCGCACCACCACCCTAGTGCTGGAACGCCGCGAGGTGCAGGCCGCGTCACCCAGGTTTCATCTCGCGGGAGCCGCCGTCTACCATCGTCTGTAGTAGAAGTCTGCGCGACGCCACCTGTGAGGAGTTACCTGCGTGAGCATCCGCGAGCGCAACCGTAACCATGGGGCGCCGAACAGAATCCGCGCCACGTTGTTGGCCTATCTCGCGTTGACCAAGCCGCGCGTCATCGAACTCCTGCTGGTCACGGCCATTCCGGCGATGCTGCTGGCCGACCGCGGCACCGTCGATCCGCTGCTGATCCTCAACACGCTGGTCGGCGGGATGCTGGCCGCCGCGGGTGCCAACACGCTCAACTGCGTCGCCGACGCCGACATCGACAAGGTGATGAAGCGGACCGCGCGGCGGCCGCTGGCCCGCGCCACCGTGCCGACCCGCCACGCCCTGATCTTCGGCCTGGTGCTGTCGGTCGGATCGTTCTTCTGGCTGTGGGTGAGCAGCAACCTGCTGTCGGGTCTGCTGGCCGTCGCCACCATCGCGTTCTACGTGTTCGTCTACACGCTGCTGCTCAAGCGCCGCACCTCCCAGAACGTGGTGTGGGGCGGCGCGGCGGGCTGCATGCCGGTGATGATCGGCTGGTCGGCGGTCACCGGGACCATTCAGTGGCCCGCGCTGGTGATGTTCGCGATCATCTTCTTCTGGACGCCGCCGCACACCTGGGCACTGGCGATGCGCTACAAGGACGACTACAAGGCCGCCGGTGTGCCGATGCTGCCCGCGGTCGCGACCGAGCGGCAGGTCACGCGACAGATCCTGATCTACACCTGGCTGACCGTGCTGTCGACGCTGGCGCTGGCGCTGGCCGCCGGCTGGCTCTACGCGGCCGTCGCGCTGCTGGCGGGCACCTGGTTCCTGGTCATGGCCCACCAGCTCTACAGCGGCGTCAAGCGCGGTGAGCCGGTGAAGCCGCTGCGGCTGTTCCTGCAGTCCAACAACTACCTGGCCGTGGTGTTCTGCGCGCTGGCCGTGGACTCCGCGCTGGCCCTGCCGACGCTGTTCCCACTCTGAGCCCGCGGCCCTAGCTCCGGTCCCAGCCGCCGCGGCGGCCCTGCTTGATGGTGCCGCGGCGCTTCTTCTCGGCGATCCGGCGTTCCTTCGAGCCGCGGGTGGGCCGCGTCGGACGGCGGGCCGGCGGGGGAGCGGCCGCCGCATCGCGCAGCAGCCGGGCCATCCGCTCGCGGGCTGCCACCCGGTTCTGGAGCTGGGCGCGGTACTCACTCGCGGTCACCGTGAGCACCCCGGCCGTGAGCCGGCCGCCGAGCCGGCACAGCATCCGGTGCCTCAGATGCTGGGGGATCGCCGGTGAGCGGGCCACGTCGAAGGACAGTTCGACCCGACTGTCGGAGGTGTTGACGCCCTGACCGCCCGGACCCGAGGACCGGGAGAATCGCTCGCTCAACTCCGACGCCGGCACCACCAGCGTCCGTGTGACGACGAGGTCGGTCTGCACGTCAGCCAGGGTAGCTACAGCCGCTCACCGGTCGTGGCGTCGAACCGGTGCACCGCGTCCGGCTGCGCCGACAGTGCGACCGCCGTCCCGGGGGAGACGCCCGACAGCGTCGACGCGGGTACCACCGCGGTCACCTGCTCGTCCCCCGCGCGCACGGTCACGATGGCCCGCGGGCCGAGCAGTTCGACCAGTTCGACCGTCGCACCGCCGTCGACCGCGGGCCGCAGCTCGAGATCGTCGGGACGCACCCCGACCGTCACCTCCGCGGCGTCGGGTCCGCCGACGGCCAGCCGCACCCCGCCCGCAGTCCGCAGCTCGCCCCCGCTGACCGCGCCGGTCACCAGGTTCATCTTCGGGCTGCCGACGAACGTCGCGACGAACGTGTCGGCGGGCCGGGAGTACACCTCCGCCGGTGGGCCGGCCTGGGCGATCTTGCCGTCGCGCATCACCACGATGCGGTCGGACAGCGTCATCGCCTCCTCCTGGTCGTGGGTGACGTACAGCGAGGTCACCCCGAGGCGGCGCTGCAGGCGCAGCAGTTCGGTGCGGGTCTCGACGCGCAGCTTGGCGTCCAGATTGCTCAACGGCTCGTCGAACAGGAACACCGAGGGCTCCCGGATGATGGCCCGGCCGATCGCGACCCGCTGCTGCTGGCCGCCGGACAGGTCCTTGGGTTTACGCGCCACCAGCGCGCCCAGGCCCAGCGAGGCGGCGACGTCGTCGGCCCGGCGCAGCGCTTCGGTCCGGTCGACCTGCTGGGCCCGCAGCGGGAACGCGATGTTCTCGCGCACCGACAGGTGCGGGTACAGCGCGTAGTTCTGGAACACCATCGCGACGTCGCGCTCCTTGGGTTCCAGCCGGGTGACGTCGCGGCCGTCGATGTGGATGGTGCCCGACGTGACCTCCTCGAGGCCGGCGAGCATCCGCAGCGAGGTCGTCTTACCGCACCCCGACGGGCCGACCAGCACGGTCATGCTGCCGTCGGCCAGTTCCAGGTCGAGGCCCGAGACCACGGTGGCGCTGCCGTACGCCTTCGTGACCGCGGTGAACGTGACCGATGCCATGGGGTATTTCCTCGCTGTCCGTTGCTGCTCAGTATTTGACCGCGCCGCCGCTGATCCCCTGGACCAGGCGTCGCTGGATGAAGAAGCTCGCCACCACGACCGGCACGATCGCGACCATGATGGCCGCGCTCATCGTCCCGATCTGCACCCCGCGGAAGGTGTTGAAGTTCGAGATCGCCACCGGCAGGATCGCGGCGTTGCCGGGCGCCAGGATCAGGCCGTAGAACAGGTCGTTCCAGGACAGCGTGAACCCGAAGATCGCCGCCGCGCCGATACCGGGGTACACCTGCGGCAACACCACCAGCCGGAAAGCCTGCCAGCGGCTGAACCCGTCGACTCGGGCCTGCTCCTCCAGCGACGACGGGACCGCCTCGAAGAAACCGATGAGGAACCACGTCACCAGGGGCAGCACGAAACTCAGGTGCGCGAAGATCACCGGCGCCAACGTGTCAGTCATCCGCAGGGCCTGCGCCATGGTCAGGAACGGGAACACCATCACCGCCGGCGGCACCACCTGCGCGGCCAGCATGCCGAACCGGGTCAGCGACCCGCCGGCCCGGTACTTGGCGATCACGTAGGCGCCCATGCTCCCGACCACCAGGCTGACGGCCACGGTCACCACGCCGACCAGCGCGCTGCGGCCCGCCGCGGCGAAGATGCCCGAATCGAGCACCGCCCGCCAGTTCTCGAGTGTCGGGGTGAACGCCAGCAGCCACGGCTCGGACATCTGCTCGGGTGTCTTCAGGCTGGCCAGCGCCACCCAGGCGATCGGGAACAGCACGAATATCAGGGCGGCGACGAGCACCGCGATACGCAGCACCTCCAGCGGCCGGACGCGGCTCATGCGGTGGTCCTGTCCCGGCTGCGCTCCATCGCGCGAAACGCCACCACGATGACCGCGAGCACCAGTACCAGCACCAGGAACGCCATCGCGCTGGCCTGGGCCAGGCGGAAGAACTGGATGCCCTCGAGGTACATGAAGTACTGCAGCGTCTGGGTCTCGGTGCCGGGGCCGCCGCGAGTGGTGGCGTAGACGTACTCGAAGACCCGCAGCGCGTCGAGCCCGCGCAACAGCACCGCCACCGTCAGCACCGGGGCCAGCATCGGGATCAGCACGCGGCGCAGCCGGTACACGGGGCCGGCGCCGTCGACGCGGGCGGCCTCCATGGGTTGTTTGGGCATGGACTCCAGGCCGGCCAGGATCAGCAGCACCATGAACGGCGTCCACTGCCACACGTCGATGAACGCCAGCGTGAACAGCGCCCGCCCGGCGCCGAAGAAGTCGTAATTCGCGCCGACGGCCTGCAGCAGTGCCGGCACCGCGCCGATCTGGTCGTTGAGCAGGAAGCGGAAGATCAATCCGACGGCGATCGGCGTGATGAACATCGGGGCCAGCACGACCGCGCGGGAGAGGTCCTTGGCCCAGCGCTGCTGGTGCAGCGCCAGCGCCACCGCGAAACCCAGCACCAGTTCCACGGAGACCGCCACCACGACGTAGGTCGCGGTGGTCGCGAACGCCTCCCAGAACGCGGTGTCGGTCATCGCGGAGGTGAAGTTCGCGGTGCCGACGAAGCCGGGCGGTTCGCGGTCGGTGAGCCGGTAGTCGGTGACCGAGAGGTAGGCCGCGTAGCAGAGGGGGAACCCGACGGCGACCGCGAACAGCGCGAGCAACGGCGTGAGCATGCCGTACTTGAACGTCATCCGCGCCGCTCCGCGCTCGCCGCCGGGTTCCCCAACGTCACTGCTGGATCCGCTCCGCGGCGGCCTGAGCGTCGCGCAGCGCGTCCTCGACGCTCTTGTTGCCCGCGGCGGCGTCGTTCAACTCGGTGCCCACGGCCTGGATCATCTCCTCACCGCCGCGGCCCTGGCTCAGCGGGGCGGCGTCGGCCAGGATCTCACCGACCGTGCGGTAGTACGCCTCGCCGTAGCCGTCGGCCAGCACCTTCGGGTCGGTCAGCGAGCTTTCGCGGATCACCGCGCCGCCGGCGGCGACACGCTGCGCGTCGACGGCGGGGGAGGTGATCCAGGAGATGAACGCCCATGCGGCGTCGGGGGCCGCCGAGTTGGCCGGGATCGCCCAGCTCCACAGGCCCAGAGCGGATTTGCCACCGGGGATGGGTGCCAGCGAGAACTGGCCCGCGCGCTCCCCGGACGCGCCGGCCGGGTCGTTGAGGGCGGGTAGATTCCAGTTGTAGCCGATCATCGAGGCGGCGTTACCGCTCGACACCGACCGGAACGCCTCATCGAAGCCCCACGACAGGCTGTTGGCCGGCGCGGCGGTGCGATAGGTCTCGATGTAGGCGTTGAGCGCGCGGACGGCCTGCTCGGTGTTCAGCGTGGGCTTGCCGTCCTCGCCGTAGATGGAGCCGCCGGCGGCGAACAGCCAGTTGGCCCACTCCTCGAAGATCTTGTATCCGCGCTGCGGCTGCATCGCGATGCCCGCCCGGTCGCCGGCCTTGAGCCGCTGCGACGTGGTGACCAGCGCGTCGAGGCTGTCGGGCACCTGCAGGCTGGCGGCCTGCAGATCGCGGGTGTTGTAGATGTAGCCGAGCGCGTAGTTGTAGAACGGCACCCCGTAGGTGGTGCCCTCGACGTCGGTGATCTCGGTCAGCGACGGGAAGAAGTCGTCCGGCCGGTAGTCGGTGGTCGAGTCGATGCGGTCTCCGAGCGGTTGCAGAAAGCCGGCGTCGGCGAAGTCGTCCATCCACGGGTTGTCCACCACGATGAGGTCGTAGGCCGGTTCGGCGGCCTGGAACGACGAGACCAGCCGGTCACGCATCTGGTCGAACGTCATGGTCTCGATCTCGACCTTGACCTGCGGGTACTTCTCGTTGAACTGGCCGACCATGCCCTGCACGATCTCGGTGTCGGGCACATTCTCCATGAGCACCCGCACGGTGGCGCTGGTGTCGGTGGGTACGTCGCCCAGCCCGGACGACTCCTGTTCTCCGCCAGCGGAACCGCCGGTGCCGGCGCAGCCGGACAGCACCAGCCCTGCGGTGAGCGCGACCGCGGGCAGCCAGCGCGCCGGGCGCCGGCTCAGATTCGGGATCTTCATGGTTCTCGCTTCCTCTCGAGGTGACTGGGCCGGCCGGCTCAGTCCATGTAGGCGCCGCCGTTGACCGAGAGCGCTTCGCCGGTGATGAACCGGGCGTCCTCGGAGACCAGGAACGCCACCGCGCGGGCGACGTCGTCGGGGGTTTGCAGCCGGCCCAGCGGCGTGGCCGCGATCCAGCCGTCGCGCACCGCCTCCGGCGTCGCGCCGGTGAGGCGGGCCTCCCAGTCGAGTTCGCGCGTCTGCATCGGCGTGGCGACGAAGCCGGGACAGACGCAGTTCACCGTGATCGAGTGGGCCGCCAATTCGAACGCCATCGCCTGGGTCAAGCCGAGCACGCCGAATTTCGAGGCCACATAGTCCGAGAGGAACGGCACGCGGCCCTGTTTGGCCGCCATCGACGCGGTGTTGACGATGGTGCCCGCCCGGCCGGTGCGCACCATGGCCCGGGCCGCGGCCTGCCCGCAGAAGAACACCGCGCGCAGGTTCACCTCCATCGTGCGGTCGTACTGCCCCGCGGTGACGTCGACGAACGACTCCATGGCCGAGATGCCGGCGTTGTTGATCCAGGCGTCCAGGCCCAACCGGTCGGCGACGTCGTCGGCCACCCGGTTTGCCGCGTCGGCATCGGTGACGTCGAGGCGGTGGCTCTCGTGGCCGTCGCCGGTCAGCGCGGCGGCCGATTCCGCGGCGGCCTCGGCGTCGATGTCGGTGACCACCACCCGCCAGCTGCGTTCGGCCAGGGTGGTGACGATGGCCCGGCCGATGCCCGAGCCCGCGCCCGTCACCACGACGGTGCGGCGGGTCGAATCACTGGTCACTGCTGGTCCTTTCGTGCCAACCGGTGCGACACCGGGGTGAGGAGGTCGGACAGTTCGCGCCACTGCCCGTAGGCCTCGGCGTAGCGGTCGACGTGGCGCGGATCGGGAGTCACCGGGTCACCGAGGGTGCGGAAGCGGGCGATGTCGTCCCACCCGTCCACCATCCCGGTGCCCACCGCCGCGGCGAGCGCCGCGCCGAGGGAGGCGCCGGGGTGGCCGACCACCGGTGAGAGTGGCGCGCCGAGGACGTCGGCGAGGATCTGCTTCCACAGCACCGACCGGCTGCCGCCGTTGGTGACCATGGCCTGACCGAGGTCGACGCCGATGTCGGCGAACACCTCGGTGTGGTGGCGGAAGCCGAACGCGATGGCTTCCAGCACCGCGCGGTACATGTCGGCGCGGGTGTGGGCCAGGTCGAGGCCGACGAACGCGCCGCGCAGATCGGGGTCGTGCAGCGGGCTCTTCTCGCCGAGGAAGTACGGCAGGCAGAGCACTTCGGCGGGGGCGCGGTGCGCGGCCTCGTCGTCCAGATCGGTCAGTTCGGTGCCGCCCACCAGCGTCTGGAACCATCGGATCAGGCTGCCGCTGGTGGCCATGCAGCCGTTGGGCAGCCACCGGCCGGGCACCGGGTGGGCGTCGAGGTAGAGGCGCGCGTCGACGACCGGCGTGTCGCTGGCGGCCAGCACGTCACCGGCGCCGCCGAGCTTGACCAGCCAGTCGCCCGGGGCGTTCACACCCGCGGCGTAGGCCGACAACACGTGGTCCGCACCGCCGACGATCAGCGGTAGGCCGGCCGGCAGCCCGGTCGCCTCGGCGGCCTCGGCGCTCAACCCGCCGGCCCACGCCCCGGGAGCGAGCGCCTCGGGCACCAGACCGGACGCCAGCCCGGCCGCGGCCAGCACGGGTTCGTAGCGGCCGCCGTCGAGGGTGCCCAGGCCCGACTCGATCAACCAGTTCAGTTCGACGTGCGGTGCCGCGCCCAGCGCCGTCAGCACCCAGTCGTAGGACCCGACCAGGTGGGCGGTCCGCTGCCAGGTCTGGCTTTCGTTGTCGCGCAACCACATCGCGGTCGGGGCGACGGACTGCTGGGTGATCGCCGATCCGGTCGCGGCCAGCACGGCGGCGGAATCGGTTGCCTCGCGCAGGGTCTCGATCTCACGGGTGGCCCTGGCATCGTTCTGCAGGATCGCACGCCGCACCGGGTTGCCCAGTGCGTCGAGGGCGACCACCGCCGGCACCATGCCGGTGGTGGCCAGTGCGCCGATGCGATCCCCTGGGACGCCCGACTCCGTCAGGACCTGGCGAATGGTGTTGTGCACGTTGATGAGCCACTGGTGTGGGTCGGCTTCGGCGCGTCCGGCCGCTTCGGCCCACAGCCGGGTGTCGCCGGTCGCCTGAGCCACGATGCGGCCGGCGGCGACGTCGACGAGCACGGTCTTGGTTCCGGTCGTGCCGATGTCGACACCGATCGTGAACTGTGCCATGCCGTCCTCTCCGACTCGATTCCCGGTGACCGTACCGCGTATCTGTTAGATTCTCACATGATATGTGTAACCGTCACGTAAATGCGGCGACGAAATCCGGTCACTTTGTTATCTAATAACAGCGTTGATGGCCCCGACAACCGGGAAGGTGTTTGATGACCACGTGGCTCGACGAGGTGTTCGCGGTGCGCAAGCCGGTGATCGCCATGTTGCATCTGGCCGCCCTGCCCGGTGACCCCGGCTTCGACTCCGCGGCCGGTATCCGCGCCGTGGTCGACCGCGCCAGATCCGAACTGCACGCGCTGCGCGACGGCGGCGTCGACGGGGTGATGATCTCCAACGAGTTCAGTCTTCCCTACCTCACCAGGACCGAACCGATCACCGCGATCACGATGGCGCGGGTGATCGGGGAACTGCTCGACGACCTCACGCTGCCGTACGGCGTCAACGTGCTGTGGGACGGCCGGGCGTCGATCGACCTGGCGGTGGCCGTCGGCGCGCAGTGGGTGCGCGAGATCTTCACCGGCGTCTACGCCAGCGACTTCGGGCTGTGGGACACCAATGTCGGCGAAGTCGCCCGCCACCGCCACCGGGTCGGCGGCGATGGTGTCAAGCTGCTGTTCAACATCGTCCCGGAGTCGGCGACCTACCTCGCCGAACGCGATCTGGAGTCCATCACCAAGACCACGGTGTTCGCCACCAAGCCCGACGCGATCTGCGTGTCCGGGTTGACCGCCGGATCCTCCACCGACTCCCAGGCGCTGGCGCTGGTGAAGCGCTCGGCCGGTGCGGTGCCGGTGTTCGTCAACACCGGGGTGCGGGCCGACAACGCCGCCGACCAGTTGGCCATCGCCGACGGCGCGATCGTCGGCACATATTTCAAGGAGGACGGTGTCTTCGAGAACCGGGCCGTCGTTCCGCGGGTCACCGAGCTGATGACCGTCGTCAAAGAGTTCCGCACCACGTTATGACCGAGGTCGACGACCTGCGCGAGCTCGCGGTGACCGCCGCGCAGCGCGGCGCCTATGTGTGCCTGCGCCGGTCGCAGGAGTCCGTGACGGTGGAGACCAAGAGCGCCGCGGGAGACGTCGTGACCCCGGTGGACCGCGAGGCCGAGGAGGTGGTGCGTGCGGTGCTGCTGACCACCCGGCCAGGCGATGCGGTCGTCGGTGAGGAGCTCGCACCGCATGCGGGGACCAGCGGCCTGGAGTGGGTGATCGATCCGCTCGACGGCACCGCGAACTTCACCCGCCAGGTCCCGTACTACGGCACCTCGGTCGCTGTGCGGCGGCGCGACGACGACGTCTGGCTGGCCGGTGCGGTGTGCGCGCCGGCGATCGGGTCGACGTGGAGCGCGGCCGCCGGGGAGGGCGCGCGCGTGGAGGCCGCCGGGTTCACCCGCACGCTGCCACTTCCGCTGCCCGCCACCTCGGCCCGGCTGATCGGTACCGGCCTGTCCTACGATCCGGATCGGCGCCGCCGCCAGATCCGCGAATTACCGGCTCTGGTCGCCGATTTCACCGATATGCGCCGCTTCGGGGCCGCCGCGCTGGATCTGTGCCTGGTCGCCCAGCGCAGCCTGGACGCCTTCGTCGAGGAGGATCTCGACGTCCACGACTGGGCAGCCGGCGCCCTGATCGCCGAGGAGGCCGGCGCCGCGGTGCACCGGCCCCGGCCGGGCCACGACGCGATGTCAGCGCGCTGGCGCTGAGCGAGCGTTCACGCAGACCACCTCGACCCCGGCCGCTTCCAGGGCCGCCACCGTCGGATGCGTGGGTGACCCGTCGGTCACCAGCACCGAGATGTTCGACACCTGCGCGACGTTGATCAGCTGCACGCGACCGAGTTTGGTGGCGTCCGCGGCGACGATCACCCGGTCGGCCGAGCGCATCGCCGCCTGTTTGACGTTGCCTTCCTCGCGGTGGTACTCCGACGCGCCGCGGCGCCCGTCGACGCCGGCGATGCCCATCACGTAGGTGTCGCAGTTGTAGCGCAGATAGAAGTCCTCGGCCTCGGCGCCGATCAGGCTCAGCTCACCCGGCCGGACCTTGCCGCCGGTCAGCAGGATCGTGGTGTCCGGTTCGTCGGCGAGCTCGACCGCCACCAGCACGCTCGGCGTGATCACGGTCAGGCGCAGATCGCGGCCGCGGATCGCGCGGGCCACCGCGAGGACCGTGCTGCCGCTGTCGAGGATCACCGTCTCCTGCGGGGTGAGCAGATCTGCCACCGCACTGGCGATGTGGGTCTTCTCGTCCGCCGCCTCCGCGGCCCTGGCCGCGAAGGACGGCTCGGTGGCCTTGCCGCCGAACGCGATCGCGCCGCCGAGCACCCGACGCGCGACGCCCTGGTCCTCGAGGCGTTCGATGTCGCGGCGGATCGTCATCTCCGAGACGCCGTACTCCTCGGCCAGCGTCGCGAAATCCACCTCGCGGTCGGCATGGATCCGGGCGGCGATCGCCGCCCGGCGGGCATGAGCGTTCAGACCGGCGGCCATCCGTCCAGCGTAGGCCAGGTTTGTGAAAACTTCACATCGATCACACGAATCGTGACATACGGCGCGAAACGTGTGACCTCCGCACAGCCGCGACTAGGGCGTCAGCACCACCGAACCCACCGTCCTGCGGCCCTGAAGATCCCGGTGCGCGCGTTCGGCCTCGGCCAGCGGATACCGCTCGCTGACGGTCACCGTGATGGTGCCCTTCGCGATCGCGTCGAGCAATTCCCCGGCGCGCCATGAGAATTCATCGGCAGTGCGGGTGTGGTGCGCCAGGTTGGGCCGGGTCAGGAACACCGACCCGGCGGCGTTGAGGCGCTGCGGGTCGACCGGTGGCACCGGCCCGCTGCTCGCGCCGAACAGTGCCAGCGTGCCGCGCACGGCGAGGCTGGCCAGGCTGGCGTCGAAGGTCGTCGCACCGACCCCGTCGTAGACGGCGGCGACCCCGTTGCCCCCGGTGAGTTCGCGGATCCGGGCGCCGAACTCCTGCGGATCCTCCGGATAGTCCAGCACCTCGATGGCCCCCGCTCTGCGCGACAGTTCGGCCTTCTCGGGCGTGGAGACGGTGGTGATCACCTTGGCCGCCATGCTGGTCGCCCACTGTGTGAGGATCAGCCCGACCCCGCCGGCGCCGGCGTGCATGAGCACGGAGTCACCCTGCTGCACCGGATATGTCGACTTGAGCAGGTAGTGCGCGGTCATGCCTTTGAGCAGCGACGAGGCGGCCACCTCGGCCGCCACGCCGTCGGGGACGTAGGCCACGAAATCGGCGGGGGCGACGGTGTAGTCGGCGTATGCGCCGAGCGCCTTGTCGGTCACCACCCGGTCGCCGACCTGCAGTGCGGCGACGTCGTCTCCGATCGCCTCGATGGTGCCGCACACCTCGGTGCCGACGACGAACGGCACCTCCCGCGGGTACAGGCCGGACCGGAAGTAGGTGTCGATGAAGTTGACCCCGATGGCCTCGGCCTTGATCAGCACCTGCCCCGGACCGGGCGTGGGCTGCGGCTTCTCGACGTGAGTGAGGACTTCCGGACCGCCGGTTTCGGTGACTTCGATCGCGTACATGCCCTCTATCATTCCCGAGGTGAAGCTGGCCCGCCCCGACGTGTTCCATCCGCGGATCGTGTTGGCCTCATGCCGGGCGCTGCCGGAGAGCGACGGGGACGACGACGGCCTGCTCGACGCGCTGCGCCACCGGGGCCTGCACGCCCGCTGGCTGCCGTGGGACGATCCGGCCACCCTCGAGGCCGACGTGGTGATCCTGCGGGCCACATGGGACTACATCGAGCGGCTCGACGAGTTCCTGGCGTGGGCCCGGCGGGTGCGTCACCTGCTCAACGGACCCGACGTCGTCGCCTGGAACACCGACAAGCGCTACCTCGTCGACCTCGCGCGGCACGGGGTGCCCACGGTGCCGACCCGGGTCTTCGGTCCGGACGAGGCAGTGGTGGTGCCGCCGGTCGAGGCGGTGGTGAAACCGGCCATCGGCGCCGGGTCGACCGGTGCGCGACGATTCGGTGCGCCGCAGGACGCCGCTGCGCACGCCGCGGCGCTGCAGGCCGCAGGCCGCTCGGTGGTCGTCCAGCCCTACGATGCCCGGGTCGAGGACGGCGAGACCGCGCTGGTGTTCCTGGGCGGGCGGCAGTCCCACGCCTTCACCAAGGGCGCGATCCTGCCGGCCGAGGGGCTGCCGGACTTCGACGAGACCGGCACCTACGCCCAGGAGACGCTGTCACCTGCCGAGCCGGACTT
This sequence comes from Mycobacterium sp. PS03-16, assembly GCF_004570325.1. GTDB lineage: Bacteria > Actinomycetota > Actinomycetes > Mycobacteriales > Mycobacteriaceae > Mycobacterium. Next base: position 175,929 of record NZ_SPQO01000009.1, read on the forward strand.
CGAGCTGTGGGACACCGGGCATGCGGCGCTGCGGGCCGCGGCCGAGGTGCTGAAGATGCGCGCCGAGGAATTCCTGTACGCGCGGGTGGATCTCATCGGCGGCCGCGACGATCCGCGGGTGCTGGAGGTCGAATTGGTCGAACCGTCACTGGGCTGGCGGCAGCTGCCCGCCGGTGCCCGCGCGGACCGTCAGCGCGACTTCGCCGTCGCCCTGGAGGTCGCGCTGGAGCGGCTCGGGCTGGGCCCGCTCTCGCATCGACGCCCATAGCGCCGAGGTGGCGGCGGTGCAGATGGCCGCGCCGGCCACGTGCACCGCGACCAGGGCCGCCGGGATGCCGGTGGCGAACTGCACGACGCCCACCAACCCCTGACCCACCACCACCGCCACGAGGATGCCCAGCCGGATCAGCACCGGGCGCGGAGCCCGGACGGCGAGCAGGCCGAAGCCGAGCGCGACGATCAGTGACAGGTAGGCGACCAGCAGCGACGAGTGCAGGTGCACCAGCGTGGTGATCTCGACCATCAGCCGCGGCACCGGCTGCTCGATGCTCTTGTCGCCGGCGTGCGGGCCCGCGCCGGTGACCAGCGTGCCGGTGACCAGCACGGCGGCCAGCGCGAGCCCACTGAGCGCGGTGAGCTGGCGCAAGGGGCGGGGCACCTGCCGGACGGGGACACCGTCGTCGGGTTGCCCGATCTTGACGTAGAGCAGCACGGCCACCCACACCATCGCCATCGAGGCCAGCAGGTGGATCGCGACGGTCCACCACAGCAGCCCGGTGAGCACGGTGATGCCACCGATCACCGCCTGCACCACCGTCGACGCCGGCATCAGCCAGGCGTACAGCAGCACCTCGCGCCTGCGCCGCGCCCGGGTGACTGCCAGCACCGCGGCCGCGGCGGTCAGCACCACGAGGAACGTGATGAGCCGGTTGCCGAACTCGACGGCCTGGTGGATGCCCGGCACCTCGGCGTGCGGGACGGGGGTGAAACTGCCGGGGAAGCACTGCGGCCAGGTCGGGCAACCGAGGCCGGATGCGGTGACGCGGACGATCGCACCGGTGACCGCGATCCCGCCCTGGGTGAGGATCACCGCGAGCGCGACGGCGCGCTGCACGCGAAGGCTGGGCAGCGGCAGCAGGTCGACCACCCGCAGGAAGAGACGTCCGACGGACACAGACCGATGGTAGAGCAGCAGAAACTACATCTTGTAGTAGGGCACTGGTAGGACGCCGTCCCGCCGAGACGGCGCTGGTGGTCGCGACCGGCCCCACGGCGCGCCCATGACGTCGCACTCACCGCAGGGCGGAGGCTCAGCGTGCAGCGGCGAACGGCACCAGCACCTCGTCGACGAGGCGGACCACCAGCTCGTCGGTGATCGGGTCGCCGCTGATCAGCAACCGGTGCCACAGCACGCTCTGGCCGAGTTCGCGGGCGATGTCGACCGGGACGTCGGCCCGTACGTCGCCGCGGTCGATGCCGCGGCGCAGCAGCGCGGCCATCTCCTCCTTGCGCCAGCCGATGACGTCGGCCTGCAACGCGCCGGCCAGCTCGGCGTCGTGGACGGTGGCGGCGACGGCGGCGCGGATCAGCGCGGCGTCGGGTCCGGTGAACAGTGCGGCCCAGCCGCGCAGCACGGCCAGCATGTCGCCGCGGTAGCTGCCGGTGTCGGTCGCGGGGATCGCGGTGGTCGCGATCTGCATCAAGGTGTCGCGCAGCAGGCCGGCACGGTCGGGCCAGCGGCGGTAGAGCACCGGCTTGCTGGTGCGGGCGGCCGCCGCAACGGCCTCCATCGTCACCCCGGCCGGCCCGTGTTCGGCCAGCAGGGTGAGCACCGCCGTGCGGATGGCGGCGTCGAGCTCCTCACCGCGGCGGCGGACGACCATCAACCCTCCTGACGTTGGAGAAACGCTTGCGTATCTTACTGTGTCGGCCTAGCGTACAAGACACGTTTCCGTATCTTGGAGGTACCGAAGATGTCGCGTCCCGTGCTGTATCCGCTGCGCTCCGTCGACACCGCCGTCGTGCGCTACACCGCCGCGCCGCACCACCGGCGCCGCACCACGATCGACCACCGCCCGTTGGCCGGCGTCACCCCGGCCATGCTGCTCGACTGGTTCACCCACCTCGGCGGCACCATGACCTACGGCGGGCAGGTGATCGACCGCTACCTGGCCTGGCACCCGCTCGACCACATCCGCTGGGAACTGGCCCGCCCGGCTCCGGGCGGCGGTGCGGCCGAAGGGGCGCGCTTCCGGATCGTCGAGGCCTTCGGCGCCCGGCCGGAGTACCGCGTCGACGTGATCGACCGGGTCGAGAAACTCGACGAAACCGGGATCCGGCTGGTTCAGCGCATCGCGGGGGTGCCGGTGCTCCAGCTCGAGCACACCTGGTCGCGCGGCGCCGAGGGCACGCACTACGTGAGCGTGATGGACATCGGCGCCCGCTCCGCCCTCGCCGCGCCGGTCAATCGCGTGCTGCGCCGGCGCTTCCCGGACCCGATGGTGCGGGCCTGGGTGCGGCACAACATCGAGGAGGTGGGCCGGCTCGAGTACCTGCTGCCCGCGCTGGCGGCCGCGCCGAGATCAGGTGAAGCGGAACCAGCGCAGCGCGCATAGCGAGGCGACCGCGCCCCAGCCGGCCAGCACGGCCATGCCGAACCAGTCCACCGACAGCGTCATCGCCCGGGTCAGCGCCTCGGTCAGCGCACCCGACGGGGTGAGCCGGGCCGCCCAGGACAACCAGTCCGGAACCGCCTTGCCCTCGAGCGTCATCGCGCCCAGCCCGGCGAACACGAACCACAGCAGGTTCGCCACCGCGAGCACGATCTCGGCGCGCAGCGTCCCACCGAGCAGCAGCCCCAGCGCGGCGAAGCCCGCGGTGCCGAGCGCGATGATCACCGCGCCCAGCGCCAGGCCCGCGGCCGCGGGGCGCCAGCCCAGCGCCAGCCCGATCGCCCCGAGCAGGATCGACTGCAGGAACACCACGGCGACGACGGCCAGCGATTTCCCGGCGATGATGCCCCACACCGGCAGTGCGGTCGCCCCGAGCCGTTTGAGCGCCCCGTAGCGACGGTCGAACGCCACCGCGATCGCCTGGCCGGTGAACGCGGTCGAGATCACCGCCAGCGCCATGATCGCGGGGACGAACGTGCCGGCCCGGTCATCGCCGAAGTCTCCCAGGGGCAGCAGCACCATCCCGACCAGCAGCGTGATCGGGATGAACATGGTCAGCAGCAGCTGCTCGCCGTTGCGCAGCAGCAGCCGCAGCTCCAGGCCGAACTGGGCGGTCAGCATCTTCGGCACGGCGGCCGGCCGCGGATCGGGGGTGAAGGTGCCCGGTGCGAAGCGGTTGGTCGTCATCGAATCCTTCGGCGTCACGAGCGCAACTCCCGGCCGGTCAGGTCCAGGAACACGTCCTCGAGGCTGCGCTGTTCGACGCGCATGTCGGTGGCCAGCACATTCAGGCGCGCGCACCACGCCGTCACCGTCGCCAGTACCTGCGGGTCCACATGGCCCTCGACCAGGTACTCGCCGGGAGACGTCTCGGTGGCCCGGTAGCTCTCCGGCAGCGCGGTCACCAGCAGCGCGAGGTCCAGCCGCGGCGGTGCGGTGAAGCGGAGCTGGTTCTCGGCGCCGCTGCGCATCAGCTCGGCCGGTGTGCCGGTCGCGACCGCGACGCCGTGGTCGATGATCACCAGCCGGTCGGCGAGCTCCTCGGCCTCCGTGAGCTGATGAGTGGTCAGCACCACCGTGACGCCGTCACGGCGCAGCCCGTCGATCAGCTCCCACACCACGATGCGGGCGTGCGCGTCCATGCCCGCCGTGGGTTCGTCGAGGAACACCAGCTCCGGGCGCCCGACGACCGCGCAGGCCAGCGCGAGCCGCTGCTGCTGCCCGCCGGACAGCCTGCGGTAGGTGGTCCGGGCGACGTCGCTGAGGCCCAACGTGTCCATCAGCCACTGCGGGTCGAGCGGATCGGCGGCGTACGCCGCGACCAGATGCAGCATCTCGCCCGCCCGCGCCGCCGGGTACCCGCCGCCGCCCTGCAGCATGACGCCGATGCGCTCGCGCACCTTGGTGTTGTGGGCGGCCGGGTCCATGCCGAGGATCTCGATGGTGCCTGCGTCGGGACGCAGGAAGCCCTCGCACATCTCGATCGTGGTGGTCTTACCGGCGCCGTTGGGCCCGAGCAGGGCGAGCACCTCGGCGCGGTGCACGTCGAGGTCGAGCCCGTCGACGGCCGTCGTCGAGCCGTAGCGTTTGGTGACTCCGCGCAACCGCACGGGATCGGCCGACGAGCGTCCGCGCGCGGCGCCGACGGCGTCAGATCCGGTGGTCACGGGGAATCAGCGTATGCGCCCGGCGGGGCGGACTGTGGTTGCGGTGGCCCGGCGGCCGTCCCACCGGGCCCGGGTGGCGCGTCCGGCTCGGGGTCGGGCAGTCCCCGCCACGGCATCCGGCGCCAGGTCAGCGCGATGAGCAGCGCGACGATGACCGCGCTGGCCAGCGTCGCCATCACGATCTGGAACAACGTGAAGCGGTCCCCGTTGGCGGTTGGCCCGAAAATGCCGACGATCAGCGTGACCGCGATCGTGGTGCCCCGGAACCCCGGCCGGGTGGCCCAGGTGGCCAGCGGGATGATCGCCCACAGCAGGTACCAGGGCTGCACCACCGGGAACAGCAGGATCGTCGCGCCGAGGGCCACCCCCAACCCGCCGACCGGGTGCAGGCGGCCGCGCAGCACCGCCAGCAGGAGCCCGGTGACCAGGACGGCGATGATGCTGACGCCGATCGCACGGGTCAGGCCGAGGATCGCGGTGGTGTGGTCGCCGAGCCCCAGCAGGATGCCGACCTGTCCGGTGCCCAGCGCCAGCAGGGTCGGCGGCGACATCCAGCTGCGCACCACATTGGCGGTGCCGAGCGTGAACAGCCAGCCGAAGCCCAGCCCGCTGGCCCATCCGATCACCGCCATGACCGCCACCGCGATCGCGGTCAGCGAACCGCCCGCGATGAAGAACGCCTTGACCGTCCCGCCCCACCGGCAGGCTAGCGCCATCGCCACGAATCCGAGCGCCAGCAGCGACGGCAGCTTCACCTGGGAGGACATCGCGATCAGCACGGTCCCCGCGACCAGCATCGCCAGCGGATACCAGCGCAGCCACTGTCCGCGGTCGGCCGGCCGGCGCACCGGGCGGGGGATGAGCGGGGTGGCCGCGTCGACCCCGCGCAGCGCGAACTCGGTGCCGGCCAGCATCAACCCCAGCATCAGCGCCTCGTTGTGGATGCCGGCGACCAGGTGCATGAACAGCAGCGGATTGCACGGCCCCAGCCACAGCGCGCTCACCTCGGCGACACCGCAGCGCCGGGCCAGCCGCGGGGTGGCCCAGACGATCAGCCCGACCCCGAGCAGCACGACCAGCCGGTGGAACAGCACCGCCCACACGATGTTCTCGCCGGTGATCGCCGAGATCCCCTGGCCGATCCACAAGAACAGCGGCCCGTACGGCGCCGGCGTCTCGCGCCACAGGCTGGGCACCGACAGCGTGAACACATGGTCGAGGCCCAACCCGGTCGCCGGCCCGACCTCGTACGGGTCGAGGCCTTGCAGCGAGATCTCGCTCTGCGCCAGATACGAGTAGACGTCCTTGCTGTACATCGGCGGGGCGATCAGCAGCGGCAGCGCCCACAGCAGCAGCGTGCGGTCCAACTGACTGCGCGACATCCGGCGGCTGCCGAGGGTGAAGCGGCCGAGCATCAGCCATGCCAGCGCCATCATCACCGCGCCGGTCGTGGTCATGGTCAGTGAGACGGTCTGGATCCGCGACGGCAGGTTGAGCAGCCGGACCCCGAAGGTGGGATCCTGCACGACGGGACGGGCGCCGGCGCCGAGCGCGCCGATGGCCATCAACACCGTGCCGGTCGCGCCGAACAGGCGGGTCCGGCGCAGCGCGATCAGGTCGGCGTCGGTGAGCGGGGAGCCGACGGTGCGCTCGTCGCCGTGCCAGCGGGCGATCGAGGAGCTCAGGGACTGCAGCTGCCCGGCCATACGAGCCATTCGAGCAGCGTAGCCGTCCCCACTATGGGCATTGTCACGCCGGGACTAAGGGTGACCTTGGTGGATACCCCCGTCGAATTCCGTCACAATGGTGTTGTGAAATTCCAGTCCGAGACCTCGCGCGCGGTCACGCCCGCACCCGTCTCGGACCGGCACACCCGCGGAGCGATCATCCAGCTGCTGCTGCAGGGACCGGTCACCGCCTCGGAGATCGGCGAGCGGCTGGGCATCTCGGCCGCCGGCGTCCGCCGCCACCTCGACGCGCTGATCGACGCCGGTGACGCCCAGGCCAGCGCCGCGGCGGCCTGGCAGCACACCGGCCGGGGCCGACCGGCCAAGCGCTACCGGCTCACCGCGGCCGGCCGCGCCAAGCTGACCCACGCCTATGACGACCTCGCGGTCGCCGCGATGCGCCAGCTGCGTGAGATCGGCGGCGACGACGCCGTGCGCACCTTCGCCCGCCGCCGGATCGACACCGTGCTGGCGGGAGTAAACGGCGGCGCCGATGACGTTGCACCAGACGTCGAGAGCACCGCCGGGCGGGTCGCCGATGCGCTCACCGAGGCCGGATACGCGACCACCACCACACCGGTCAGCGGGCCGCTCGACGGTGTGCAGATCTGCCAGCACCACTGTCCGGTCTCGCACGTCGCCGAGGAGTTCCCCGAGCTGTGCGAGGCCGAGCGCGAGGCGTTCGCCGAGATCCTCGGCACGCACGTGCAGCGGCTCGCCACGATCGTCAACGGCGACTGCGCGTGCACCACGTTCGTCCCGCGCCATCCCGACAAGCAAGAATCCCTCCGGCGCACAGCCCGCGCCGGATCCGCCACGACATCCCAAGGAGCGTCGACATGACCGCCACCCCGGAGACGACGTCCGTCACCCCGGAGCACACAGTGGGCGAGCCGCTGTCCCAGGAAGAGGCGATCGCCTCGCTGGGCCGTTACGGCTACGGCTGGGCGGACTCCGACGTCGCGGGGTCCAGCGCCCAGCGTGGTCTGTCGGAGGCCGTCGTGCGCGACATCTCGGCCAAGAAGAACGAGCCCGAGTGGATGCTCGACGTCCGGCTGCGCGCGCTGCGCACGTTCGACAAGAAGCCGATGCCGAACTGGGGCTCCAACCTCGAGGGCATCGACTTCGACAACATCAAGTACTTCGTGCGGTCGACGGAGAAGCAGGCCGCCACGTGGGACGACCTGCCCGAGGACATCCGCAACACCTACGACAAGCTGGGTATCCCGGAGGCCGAGAAGCAGCGGCTGGTCTCGGGTGTGGCCGCGCAGTACGAGTCCGAGGTGGTCTACCACCAGATCCGCGAGGACCTCGAGGCCCAGGGCGTGATCTTCCTCGACACGGACTCCGGGCTGCGTGAGCATCCCGAGCTCTTCAAGCAGTACTTCGGCACGGTGATCCCGGCCGGCGACAACAAGTTCTCCGCGCTCAACACCGCGGTGTGGTCGGGCGGTTCGTTCATCTACGTCCCGCCGGGTGTGCACGTCGACATCCCGCTGCAGGCCTACTTCCGGATCAACACCGAGAACATGGGGCAGTTCGAGCGCACGCTGATCATCGTCGACGAGGGCGCCTACGTGCACTACGTCGAGGGCTGCACCGCGCCGATCTACAAGAGCGACTCGCTGCACTCCGCGGTCGTCGAGATCATCGTCAAGCCTGGTGGCCGCTGCCGCTACACCACCATCCAGAACTGGTCGAACAACGTCTACAACCTGGTGACCAAGCGCGCCCGCGCCGAAGCCGGCGCCACCATGGAGTGGATCGACGGCAACATCGGCTCCAAGGTCACGATGAAGTACCCGGCCGTGTGGATGACCGGGGAGCACGCCAAGGGTGAGGTGCTCTCGGTCGCGTTCGCGGGCGAGGGTCAGCACCAGGACACCGGTGCCAAGATGCTGCACCTGGCGCCGAACACCTCGAGCAACATCGTGTCCAAGTCGGTGGCCCGCGGCGGTGGCCGCGCGTCCTACCGTGGCCTGGTCCAGGTCAACAAGGGCGCGGCGGGCTCGAAGTCCAGCGTGAAATGCGATGCGCTGCTGGTCGACACCGTCAGCCGCAGCGACACCTACCCGTACGTCGACATCCGCGAGGACGACGTCACGATGGGCCACGAGGCGACCGTGTCGAAGGTCAGCGAGGATCAGCTGTTCTACCTGATGAGCCGCGGACTCACCGAGGACGAGGCGATGGCGATGGTGGTGCGCGGCTTCGTCGAGCCCATCGCCAAGGAGCTGCCGATGGAGTACGCGCTCGAACTCAACCGGCTCATCGAGCTGCAGATGGAAGGCGCGGTGGGTTAGTGAGTTCGCCATTGCAGACAGCGGCTGAAGGGACGCCCGCCGGCTCGGCGCTCAACAAGGGGGAGATCTTCACCTCGTTCGACGTCAACGCGTTCGAGGTGCCCGGCGGCCGCGACGAGATCTGGCGGTTCACCCCGCTGCGCCGGCTGCGCGGGCTGCACGACGGCTCCGCGACCCCCAGCGCACAGGCCGGTGTCACGGTCACCGAACGGCCCGGCGTCACCGTCGAGACCGTCGGCCGTGACGACACGCGCCTCGGTGAGGGCGGGGTGCCCGCGGATCGTGTTGCCGCGCAAGCCTATTCGTCATTCGAGTCGGCGACGGTGGTGACCGTCGCGCGGGACACCGTGGTCGCCGAGCCGATCGAGATCGTGATCACCGGTCCGGGTGAGGGGGAGGTGGCCTACGGGCACCTGCAGATCCGCATAGAGGAGTTGGCCAAGGCCATCGTCGTGGTGGACCTGCGCGGCAGCGGCACCTACGCCGACAACGTCGAGATCATCGTCGGTGACGCCGCGGGTGTGGGCGTGATCTGGATCGCCGACTGGGCCGACGACATGGTGCACGTCAGCAGCCACCACGCGCGCCTCGGCAAGGACGCGGTGCTCGGGCACGTCAACGTCACCCTCGGCGGGGACGTCGTGCGCACCACAGCGACCGTGCGGTTCACCGCGCCCGGCGGCGACGCGCAGATGCTGGGCACCTACTTCGCCGACGACGGTCAGCACTTCGAATCCCGGCTGCTGGTCGACCACGCCCACCCGAACTGCAAGTCCGACGTGCTCTACAAGGGTGCGCTGCAGGGTGATCCGAAGTCGAACAAGCCCGACGCGCACACCGTGTGGGTCGGCGACGTGCTGATCCGCGCCGCGGCCACCGGCACCGACACCTACGAGGCGAACCGCAATCTGGTGCTCACCGACGGCGCCCGCGCCGACTCGGTGCCGAACCTGGAGATCGAGACCGGCGAGATCGTCGGCGCGGGGCACGCCAGTGCCACCGGTCGATTCGACGACGAGCAGATGTTCTACCTGCAGGCCCGCGGCATCCCGGAAGACCAGGCGCGGCGGCTGATCGTGCGGGGCTTCTTCGGCGAGATCATCTCCAAGATCGCCGTCCCCGCCGTCCGTGACCGCCTCACCGAAGCCATCGAACGCGAGCTCGCCCTCACTGAAGGAACCCATCAGTCATGACCACACTGGAAATCAAAGACCTCCACGTCAGCGTCGCCGGCGCCGAGGACGGGACGCCCAAGCCGATCCTCAAGGGTGTCAACCTCACCGTGAACTCGGGGGAGACCCATGCGCTCATGGGGCCCAACGGGTCCGGCAAGTCGACGCTGTCCTACGCGGTGGCCGGCCACCCCAAGTACACCGTCACCTCCGGGTCGATCACCCTCGACGGCCAGGACGTGCTCGAGATGAGCGTCGATGAGCGCGCCCGCGCCGGGCTGTTCCTGGCCATGCAGTACCCGGTCGAGGTGCCCGGGGTCTCGATGTCGAACTTCCTGCGTACCGCCGCCACCGCCGTGCGCGGTGAGGCGCCCAAGCTGCGGCACTGGGTCAAGGAGGTCAAGTCCGCGCAGGAATCGCTGTCGATCGACCCGTCGTTCGGCGAGCGCAGCGTCAACGAGGGCTTCTCCGGCGGCGAGAAGAAGCGCCACGAGATCCTGCAGCTGTCGCTGCTCAAGCCCAAGATCGCGATCCTCGACGAGACCGACTCCGGCCTCGACGTCGACGCGCTCAAGGTCGTCAGCGAGGGCGTCAACCGCTACGCCGCCGACAACGACGGCGGCGTGCTGGTGATCACCCACTACACCCGCATCCTGCGCTACATCCAGCCGCAGTTCGTGCACGTGTTCGTGGGCGGTCGCATCGTCGAATCCGGCGGCCCCGAACTGGCCGACGAACTCGACGCCAACGGCTACGAGCGGTTCACCCAGCAGGCCGCGGCCGCCGGAGCGTAGAGGGGGCACCATGACCACCGCGGCCCACCGCCTGGACGTGGCCGACGTGGAGAAGGTCCGCGCGGACTTCCCGATCCTGCAGCGGGTGATGCGGGGCGGTAACCGGCTGGCGTACCTGGACTCCGGGGCGACGTCGCAGCGTCCGCTGCCGGTGCTCGACGCCGAACGCGACTTCCTCACCACCTCCTACGGGGCAGTGCACCGAGGTGCCCACCAGCTGATGGAGGAGGCGTCCGACGCCTACGAACAGGGCCGTGCCGACATCGCCGCGTTCGTCGGCGCCGGTCCCGACGAGCTGGTGTTCACCAAGAACGCCACCGAGGCACTGAACCTCGTCGCGTACACGCTCGGGGACAGCCGGTTCGACGGTCACGCGGTCGGGCCCGGCGACGTCATCGTCACCACCGAACTCGAACACCACGCCAACCTGATCCCGTGGCAGGAACTGGCCCGACGTACCGGGGCGACGCTGAAGTGGTACTCGGTCACCGATCAGGGCCGCATCGACCTGGACTCGCTGACGCTCGACGAGCGGGTGAAGGTCGTGGCGTTCAGCCACCACTCCAACGTCACCGGCGCGATCGCCCCGGTCGCCGAGCTGGTGTCGCGGGCGCACGCCGTGGGCGCGCTGACCGTCCTGGACGCCTGCCAGTCCGTCCCGCACCAGCCGGTCGACTTCGCCGCGCTCGGCGTGGACTACGCCGCGTTCTCCGGCCACAAGATGCTGGGGCCCACCGGGATCGGCGCACTGTACGCCCGGCGTGACCTGCTGGCGGCGATGCCGCCGTTCCTCACCGGCGGCTCGATGATCGAGACCGTGACGATGGAGGGCGCCACCTACGCGCCCGCCCCGCAGCGGTTCGAGGCCGGCACGCCGATGACGTCGCAGGTCGTCGGGTTGGCTGCCGCGGCCCGGTATCTGGGCGACATCGGGATGATCGCGGTCGAGGAGCACGAACGCGAGCTGGTGGCCGCCGCACTGGACGGTCTGGCCGGTGTCGACGGGGTGCGGATCATCGGTCCGACAACGATGGCCGACCGCGGATCGCCGGTGTCGTTCGTGATCGACGGCGTCCACGCCCACGACGTCGGGCAGGTGCTCGACGACGACGGCGTGGCCGTGCGGGTGGGTCACCACTGCGCGTGGCCGCTGCACCGCCGCTTCGGGATCGCGGCCACCGCCCGCGCGTCGTTCGCGGTGTACAACACGCTCGACGAGGTGGACCGGCTGGTGGCCGGTGTCCGGCGGGCCGTGGAGTTCTTCGCGTGAAGATCGAATCGCTGTACCAGGACATCATCCTGGATCACTACAAGCATCCGCACGCGCGCGGACTGCGCGAACCGTTCGGCGCCGAGGTGCATCACGTCAACCCGACCTGCGGGGACGAGGTGACGTTGCGCGTCGCGCTGAGCGACGACGGCGAGACGGTCACCGACGTGTCCTACGACGGTCAGGGCTGTTCGATCAGCCAGGCGGCCACCTCGGTGCTCACCGACCAGGTGATCGGTGCGACGGTGGGCGACGCGCTCAAGACCGTCGCCGCGTTCACCGAGATGGTGTCCTCACGGGGCACCGTCGAGGGAGACGAGGACGTGATCGGTGACGGCATCGCCTTCGCCGGCGTCGCCAAGTACCCGGCGCGCGTGAAGTGCGCGCTGCTCGGCTGGATGGCCTTCAAGGATGCGCTCGCCCAGGCATCCCCGGAAACTCAGGAGACAACATGAGCGACACCGCAGCCCCCAACGAGGAACTGCTGGCCGACCTCGAAGAGGCGATGCGCGACGTCGTCGACCCCGAGCTGGGGATCAACGTCGTCGACCTCGGACTGGTCTACGGCCTCGACGTCGAACAGGCCGACGGCGGCAACGTCGCGCTGATCGACATGACTCTCACGTCGGCGGCCTGCCCGCTGACCGACGTGATCGAGGACCAGTCGCGCACCGCGCTCGTCGGCGCCGGCCTGGTCAACGAGATCCGCATCAACTGGGTGTGGAACCCGCCGTGGGGTCCGGACAAGATCACCGAGGACGGCCGCGAGCAGCTGCGCGCGCTGGGCTTCACCGTCTAGCCCCACAGCGGAGGGCCGAGAGGCCACAATCACGCTGTGATCACCGTGCCGGCACCGGTGTGGCGCGGCGGGTTCGCCCGCAGAGCGCTGACCGTGGGTGCCGCGACCGGCCTGTTCGCCGGTGTGATGGCGTGGCTGGATTCCGGTGTGCCCGCGGTCGGGGCCCTCGTGTTCGTGATCGTCGGTGCCATGCTGGGCGTGCTGGCCGCCCGCCGGATGGCGCGGTACTGGCCGGGCGCCGCGGACCTCGACGGGGCGCAGCGAGTCACGGTGGTGTCGGCGGCCCGACGCGGTGACGCTATCGACCCGCCGCTGGCCGCACCGCTGCTCGGCTACTGCCGCGGCCTGCATGAGGCCGCCGACCGCGACCGGCCGCTGCGCCGGCTCATCGCGGTGCTCCTGATCGTCGCCGTCGGCACCGCGGTCTGGGACGCGGCCTACGGCTCGTGGGGCAACGTCGTCGCCTCCGTCATCTACCTCGCGCTTCTCGGATTCGAGGTGCTGTGGTGGCCGCGGCGCCGGGCAGAGCTGCTGACCAATGTGGATCGCGCGGCGAACCTGGCCCGCACGCATTCCTCTGACTAAGGTCAGAGAATGACTCGGGACAAGGTGGCGCAGGTGCGCCGCTTCAACCGCACCGTCACCCAGCGCATCGGCGCCCTCCACGAGCAGTTCCTGGCCTCGGAGCGGTCACTGGCGCAGAACCGGCTGCTGTGGGAGATCGGCGCCGACGGATGCGATCTGCGGGCGCTGCGGGCGCGGCTCGACCTCGACTCCGGATACCTCAGCCGGCTGCTGCGGGCATTGGAGGCGAGCGGGCTGATCGTCACCGAGACCAGCGCCGCCGACGCGCGGGTACGCACCGCCCGGCTCACCGCCGCGGGTCGATCCGAGCTCGCCTCGCTCAACCGCCGCTCCGATGACGCCGCCGCGGCCATCCTCGCGCCGCTGAACCCGCAACAGCGGGATCGGCTGGTGGCCGCGATGGCTGACGTCGAGCGGCTGTTGACCGCATCGACCGTCGTTGTGCGCCAGCGCGATCCGGATCAAGCGGACGCGCAGGCGTGTCTGCGGACGTACTACGCCGAACTGGCGGACCGCTTCTCGGAAGGCTACGACCCGGCGCTCAGCCCGGTGGCCGAGGCGGAGATGACCCCGCCGCACGGCCTGCTGCTGGTCGCCTACCTGCACGACGACCCCGTCGGGTGCGGGGCGCTGGTGTGGTACCCCGAAGCGGTCGGGCTGGTGAAGCGGATGTGGGTGTCGCCTTCGGTGCGGGGACTCGGGCTGGGCCGGCGCCTCCTGGCCGAACTCGAAGCCCGGGCCGGGGCGCACGGTGTGCGGCTGATGCGGCTGGACACCCGCAGCGAGCTCATCGAGGCGATCGGGATGTACCGCAGTGCCGGCTACCGCGAGGTCGCCCCTTTCAGCGACGAGCCCTATGCCGACCACTGGTACGAGAAACCCCTCCACGACGCCGCGCCGCCGGAAGCCTGAGCGGGGCCCGGCGGCGGCCGTTTGCGCGCTCGGCGCCCCGGGAACATCTGCCGTCGTACCCGCGTTAGGAGGACCATGACCACGCGAGACATCACCGCCGAAGAGTTCAACGACACGATCACCGAGAACGAGATCGTGCTCGTCGACTTCTGGGCGTCCTGGTGCGGCCCGTGTAAGCAGTTCGCGCCGACCTTCGCCGCCTCGGCCGAAAAGCACCCCGACGTCGTGTACGCCAAGGTCGACACCGAGGCTGAGCAGGCGCTGGCCGCGGCCGCCGACATCCGGTCGATCCCGACGCTGATGGCCTTCAAGAAGGGCAAGTTGGTCTTCAACCAGGCCGGCGCGCTGCCACCCGCGGCGCTGGAGGACCTGGTGCAGAAGGTCAAGGAATTCGACGTCGACGCCGCGATCGCCGCGCAGGACAACGGCCAGCCGCAGTGACGTGCCGCACGCGATAGCGTGCGGTGTGTGACCGAACACGATCAATACGTCCTCGTCGAGCGGCCGCGCCCGCACGTCGCGCTGGTGACGCTCAACCGCCCGGAGCGGATGAACTCCATGGCGTTCGACGTCATGGTGCCGCTGCGGGCGGTGCTCGGCGAACTGACCTATGACAACGACGTGCGCGCCGTCGTGCTCACCGGGGCGGGTCGCGGTTTCTCCTCCGGGGCCGACCACAAGTCCGCGGGCTCGGTCCCGCATGTCGCCGGGCTCACCCGGCCGAGCTACGCGCTGCGGTCCATGGAAGTGCTCGACGACGTCATCCTGGCGCTGCGCAAGATGCATCAGCCCGTCATCGCCGCGGTGAACGGGGCGGCGATCGGCGGGGGTCTGTGCCTGGCGCTGGCCGCCGACATCCGGGTCGCCGCATCCGGCGCGTACTTCCGCGCCGCGGGCATCAACAACGGGCTGACCGCCAGCGAGCTGGGGTTGAGCTATCTGCTGCCGCGAGCGATCGGGTCATCGCGGGCCTTCGAGATCATGCTCACCGGCCGCGACGTCGATGCCGAGGAGGCCGAACGCATCGGGCTGGTGTCGCGGTGTGTGCCCGAGGACGACCTGCTCGAGGCGTGTTACGACATCGTTGAGCGCATCGCCGCGTACTCGCGGCCCGGCGTCGAGCTGACCAAACGCACGCTGTGGAGCGGGCTGGACGCAGGCAGCCTGGAAGCCCACATGCAGGCCGAAGGGCTCGGACAGCTCTACGTGCGGTTGCTGACGGCAAACTTCGAGGAGGCGGTCGCCGCCCGCGCCGAGAAGCGACCCGCCGTCTTCACCGACGAGAGGCAGTGAGCGCGGCCACCCCAGCGGTTATCGGTTGGCGTCGGCGCCCCGCCTGCGACTAACCTCGAACAAGCCGCTCATCGCGGCGTCGGGCGCTGCCGTGCCCACATGCATTCGTACCCGTCAGGAGAGTCGCGCCCGTGATCACCGCAACGGACCTCGAGGTCCGCGCCGGGGCGCGTACGCTGCTCTACGCCGAAGGCGCCGCACTGCGCGTCCAGGCCGGCGACCGGATCGGCCTGGTCGGGCGCAACGGTGCGGGCAAGACCACGACCATGCGGATCCTGGCCGGGGAGGGCGAACCCTACGCCGGTGCGGTGACCCGCAGCGGTGAGGTGGGCTATCTGCCCCAGGACCCGCGCGAGGGCGACCTCGACGTGCTCGCGCGCGACCGGGTGCTGTCCGCGCGCGGTCTCGACACCCTGCTCTCCGACCTGGAGAAGCAGCAGGTGCTGATGGCCGAGGTGGCCGACGACGCCGCCCGCGACAAGGCCGTGCGCCGCTACGGCCAACTCGAGGAACGGTTCTCGGCGCTGGGCGGATACGCCGCCGAGAGCGAGGCCGGCCGGATCTGCGCCAGCCTCGGCCTGCCGGAGCGGGTGCTCACTCAGTCGTTGCGCACGCTGTCCGGCGGGCAGCGCCGCCGCATCGAACTGGCGCGCATCCTGTTCGCCGCCAGCGACTCCGGTTCCGGCTCGGCGACGACGCTGCTGCTCGACGAGCCGACCAACCACCTCGACGCCGACTCGATCACCTGGCTGCGCGACTTCCTGCAGAACCACACCGGCGGGTTGGTGGTGATCAGCCACAACGTGGAACTGCTCGCCGCCGTCGTCAATCGGGTGTGGTTCCTCGATGCGGTCCGCGGCGAGGTCGACGTCTACAACATGACCTGGCAGAAGTACCTCGACGCCAGGGCCACCGACGAGCAGCGCCGCCGGCGCGAACGCGCCAACGCCGAGAAGAAGGCCTCCGCGCTGCGGGCGCAGGCCGCCAAAATGGGCGCCAAGGCCACCAAAGCGGTTGCCGCACAGAACATGCTGCGCCGCGCCGAACGGATGATGGCGGCCCTCGACGAAGAGCGGGTGGCCGACAAGGTGGCTCGCATCAAGTTCCCCGACCCCGCCCCGTGCGGCCGCACACCGCTGGTGGCCAAGGGGCTGACGAAGAACTACGGCTCCCTGGAGGTGTTCACCGGGCTGGACCTGGCGATCGACCGGGGATCGCGGGTCGTGGTGCTCGGCCTCAACGGTGCCGGCAAGACCACGCTGCTGCGGCTGCTGGCCGGGGTGGAGACCCCCGATGCGGGCGGCCTGGAACCGGGTCACGGCCTGAAGATGGGCTACTTCGCCCAGGAACACGACACGCTCGACGATCACGCGACGGTGTGGGAGAACATCCGCCACGCCGCACCCGACACCGGTGAGCAGGATCTGCGAGGCCTGTTGGGCGCCTTCATGTTCAGCGGCGCGCAGCTCGACCAGCCGGCCGGCACGCTGTCCGGCGGCGAGAAGACGCGGCTGGCGCTGGCCGGGCTCGTCGCGTCGACCGCGAACGTCCTGCTGCTCGACGAGCCGACCAACAACCTCGATCCGGCCTCGCGCGAGCAGGTCCTCGACGCGCTGCGCAGCTATGTCGGTGCGGTGGTGCTGGTGACCCACGATCCCGGCGCGGCCGAGGCGCTCAACCCGCAGCGCGTGGTGCTGCTGCCCGACGGCACCGAGGACTTCTGGTCCGAGGAATACCGGGACCTCATCGAGCTCGCCTGAGCCCCGCCGGGCCCGGGTGAGCATAGGTTTGCCTGACCTAGAGTCGAATTGCGAATCGTTTCACGAAATTGACCTTTCCAGCGGATTAACCGTTTCTACGCTGGGGTACGTCGGGGCAGTCGGGGCATTCCTAGCGGGGAGATGTCATGAAGAAGTCCAACAAGTCCCGGGAAGATCTGCTGACCGAGTTGCGGACCGCGTACGAGGGGGGCGCGAGCATCCGGTCGCTCGTGGCATCGACCGGCCGCTCGTACGGATCGATCCACAGCATGCTGCGCGAATCGGGCACCACGATGCGTAGCCGCGGCGGCCCCAATCACCGCACCCGCCGCGCCAGCTGACGCCACCGCTCTAGGTGTACTCGGCGGTCAGGTTGGTGACAGTCGGCTGGTCGGGGGTTGTCCTCCGAGGGCTGAATGGCGGCGTTGATTGTTGTAGTAGTCGAGCCAGGGGGCAAGGGCTGCGCAGCGGGCGTCGTTGGTGGTGAAGACCTG